>NZ_QEQJ01000005.1:0-322545 GCF_003383195.1 Haloferax sp. Atlit-6N
ATAGCGAGTAGACGACGCCGGAGAGACCGTGGAAGAACATCGGGTTCGGAAAGGTCGCCGTGTGTCCAGTCATCGAAAACTCGCCGTGGGCGTCTCTCCGAGTGAGACACCGGCGGGCCAGTCCGATTGCGTGTGATCCGTCGAGGGTCCCGCGGCGCGCACCGACGAGAAGCGCTTCGACCCGCCCGAAGTTCCCGCAGCAGACGTGGTCCATGTTCGACGGCTCGGCTCGCGCGGTCTCCGAGAGCGCGTCAATCGCGGCGTTGTGGAGGTCGCTGTCGTCGAGTGCGTCTGCGATGCCGAGCCGAGCGAGTGCCATCCCCGACCGACCGTGGCACCACTTATCATCATAGCTCGTGTCCTCGTGCGATTTCGCCCAGTTGTTCCGGTTCGGGTCGTACAGCGCCGATTCGAAGGCGAGTGCCTCGCGCGTTGCGTCCAAGAACCGTTCGTCCCCTGTCGCCTCGGCGAGGCGGGCGAGCGCGTAGCCGATTCCGCACGCGCCGTGTGAGAACCCCGTGAGTGGCGGCTCGTCCTCGGCAGTTCGCCACACTCGGTAGCCGTCTTCCAGCACGCGGCCATCAAGGAGGCGCTCTCCGCACGCGACTGCCCGGTCGAGAACGGACTCGTCGCCGTGCCGGTCGTAGTACGCGAGGAGGCCAAGAACGGTCCCACCAACCCCCTCCAGTACGTCGAACGTTTCGTCGTTCATTACGTGGGACTCCGTGACGACGTCCGCGGCGGACCGCGCGGCGCGGCGGTATTCGTCGGCGTCGAGAAGCTCCGAGATGACCGTAAGCGTGTATACGACCGACCCGACGCCGAGCATCCCACCCAGGTTCGGCGGCGGGCCACCGTCTTCGATGGCGTCGAGTATGGGTGATAAGATTTCTTCCGCCACGGTTCGATAGCGCGTCTCGCCCGTAGTCTCGAAGAGCGCTGCGGCCGCCAGCGCGATACCACCGCGCCCGTGGTACAGCGAGAAGTCCGTCGGATAGAGGTCGATTCCCGTCTCCGTCGGCGAGATCGACACCCAAGCGTCGCCGTCTGGCGTCTCAATACCGGCGTCCAGAACCTCCTCGAACAGGGTCCTCGCGGTCGCCTCGAACGTATTGGCGGAGACGTCGGGCTCGGGTGCGGGACCCGGTACTTGCGGCCCGAACGCGTACTGGAGCAGCCACGCCTGCCGGTCGCGGTCGTCGTCGTTCATCGAGTCGACCCGCTGTCGACATCGGTGAAAGCCGGGCGTATCGACGTCAACGGGTAACTCCTTCCCATCGTGAACGACTGTGCTGCTCGTCGGCGACGACGCGAACCGCGGGAAGTCGCGGCGGCGGAGCGCCCTCCGCTCGGCCGCGTACAGCGGCCAGTACTGGTCGGCGTCGATTCGACCGTCGAAGAAGGGAACAGCGAGCTTCTCGTACTCGACCGAGAGACGGGCCCCGTCTCGGAGCGGGTCGCGGGCGGCCGCCGACCGGAGAATCGAGCCGTATCGAGCCGTCGCCCGGTACACCAACCGGTTCTCAATGCCGTCGACGAGGCTGGAAGGCAACACCTCGCCGAAGAACGCGCCGTTTTCGTGTAACGAGCGGATGGCGTCGTACGCTTCGGTGAATCCCTCGCCAAGCGCCTCGGTGTACGAAACCGGCGGGTGGTCACCGTCTGTAGTACTCGCGGTGTTCGTGGTCAGGTTGACCTCTGGCCGGACCTCCTCTACCGTCATGACGTCCGTGTTCGCCGCTTCGATACCGGGTTTGGAGACGTCTTTGAACGCCCGCTCACTCGAACTACCGAAACCGGCGTGGGGAACGCCTGCATCGTCGTCGCTCGGGGTGCGCGGGTCGCCGACCGACCACGGTGCCAAGAGCGTAGAGAGTATCGTACTGTGGGCGACCGTGGACACTTCCGTGGGCGTCGGCATGGCCGCCGGATCAACGTAGGGGTGGAAAACCGTCTCGCCGTCGACGACCATCGGGCTCTCACCGTCGACGAGCAGGTTCTCGTACTGGCAGTCGGTCATGTTGAGCGCGTACGCGACGCAAGTGAGGACGCCCGCTTGCTCGTAGTACCGCCGTACTGCGTCGGTATCGGCTAAGTCGTCGTACGCTATCGGCTCCATCCACCCGTAGCTGTCTCTGGGGAGGTATTCCGGCGACCGAAAGGTCGTGACGGACGTGCGTTCGCTTACTCGTTCGAGCACTTCGTACAGGGCCACACCCCCGTCGACGCCTCTCGGTTTGTAGATGACGTCCGTCGAACCGAACGAAACGCGGACCGGAATTCGGCCCTTGGCGTGCGCGTCCGTCGAGAGCGGTTCGAGCGAGGTCACCGAACCGTCGATGCCGAACCGCTCCCTGAGCGAGGGAGCGTCGTCTCGAATCCGCTGGCAGAGTTCGGAAATCGCGTCGACCCAGTTGTCGATAATGACGGCAATTTGTCGGGCGAGAACAGGGTACTCGACGCAGAGGTTAGATATCCCGTGTGCGAACATTGCGTCGATGAACTCCTCGTAGTACTCGGTCGGCGGATCGTCGAACTCGTCGGGGTCGGCCGCAGCCAGTTCGGGGTCGAAGTGCTCTACGAAGCTCTTGAATTCGACGTACAGCGGCCGGACACAGAGCGCGTGGAACCGTCTGGTCAGCCCTTCGACCAGCGGCTCGACCGACTCGTCCGGAACGGAGAGCGTACCGAGCCGACCGCGCGCGAACTCGCTGAACCCGGTCAAAAGCTCCCGGAACGGGACGTCGTCCGGCGTACTCGAGTAGCGCGTCGGGTCGGAAGCCCGGAGGTACTGGATTAGTTCTTCGATCGTCTCGATCCACGCCGGGAGCGGCACGTCGCTTGGCCACTTCGTGGCCGCCAACTGGGCTTCGGCATCTGCCCGCTGGATTCCGTCGGCCGCCAACCGCTCGGTGAACTGTTCTTCGTCGGCGAAAAGTCCCTCCCACTCGTCCAGAATCGTCGTCGGAGATATCTCGGGGTCGGGGCCGGAGTCATTGGAGGGACCTTCGAGACGCTCGTGGAGCGTCCGGGCGCGACCGGCGATTTCGCGACGTTGTTGTTGTGTGAACACCATCTCGTCAGCTGTCGATGTCGTCATAGTGGATGTGAATCGGTACGCTACGGAGTGAATCGGAAAGCGCCTGCGAGCCGTCAGAAAAACCGATGGGCTTCTCCGCGGTCGAGCGACGCGGAGAAGCTTCGGGAACACCTCAGTTGGTGGTGTCGCAGCAGGGGAGCTTCGAGGCCGTGTGGCACGGGAGGTAGCACGACGCCGTCCCGGTGCTGTCGTGGGACATCTCGAACTTATCGGAGATGATCGACCCGAAGAGGCCGTCGTAGTGTGATTTGTCAACAGTACGTGCAATGCCGATGTCCAATGCAACTGACATCAAATTGTATATCTAAACGACATGTTATAAAACTAATGGCAATTAGTTATAAATTCAGCTCGTGTCGTCACTGGGGAGAGTTGGCCGATACCCCGTCGGTGGGTGTCACTCAGTAGTGTCCCATGACACCGCGGCGACGAGCGACCCGCGAGCAGTACTTGAAGACGACGTATCCGCAGACGAGATAACCGACACCGACCCCGAGGAGGACGGACAGTTCTTCGGCCGAGAACTCCCACAGCCGAATCCCGCGGCGCATCGATTGCTGGAGGAGCGCGGACCCCTGGACGAGCGGCAGTAGCCGAAGGGCCGGTACGTCTGCCGTTGGGGCTCCCACGAGACCGACCATCGCGAACTGCATGAGGTTCGAAACCGCTCCGATTCGCTTGTAGATAAGCGCGAGGCCCGCGAACACAAACCCGATTCCGACGACCGAAAGTAGCGAAGCGATTACCACGGGGGCGATAGTGAGCAGGTCGACCGAGAGCGTCCGTCCCGTAGTCACCAGCATGAGCACGAGGATAACTCCGCCGATAGCCATACTCTGAATCACGTTCGAGGCCGCTTTCAGGAGCATGACGCGGCCGAATCCGAACGGAGACATGTATAGCTGTTCGAGGGTTCCCCACTGGGACTCCTGTGTGATGTTCCCCGAGAGACCGGAGTACGCGCCTTGCGCCATCGTCCAGAGGAACCAACCGACGATGACGCCGTTGAGCGTCGAATCGAGCGATTGTGGCGACCCACCGATTCCGCCCACCACCGCTTGTCCGCCGAAGAAGACGATGGCGAAGAACACGTACATCGTCGCCACGTTGATGGCGAAGTTCACGCGGTACCGGAACATCACGGTGAACTGTTTTCTGATGACCTCCCAGAGGAGGCGACCAAGGCCGACGAGTGTCCTCGTCCCACCGAGGCTAGTCGAGTGCGCTGGCTCCGAACTCATGTCTGTGTGTCCATTTGTGGTGGGCGGCCAGATCCGAGTGAGCCCTCCGAAGACTGGTTTGTCAGTTGGATGAATATCTCCTCGAGGTCTGGTTCGACCGAAGTGAACGACTCGACTTCGCACCCGACCTCGCGCAGTCCGTCGACGAGTCGGTAGAACTCGTCGCCGCTGACGCGGACCGAAAACTGGGTCGAATCACCTCTCGTCTCGAACGAGTCCGCGTCGAACTGAGCTGAGAGGTACTGACGGACCCGCTGTGAGAGCGTCCCATCGACTACGATACGATACGACTGTATGTCGAACACATCGAGGAGGTCCGAGACGCTCTGGTCAGTGACGACCTCACCGTCATTCATCACCACAACTCGATCGCAGATGTCCTCGATGACGTCCATGTCATGGCTCGACAGGAGAAGCGTCGTTCCTTGGTCCGTGACCAGACGACGAAGCTCCTTGCGCAGCTCGAGCGAACTCTCGACATCGAGTCCGAGCGTCGGCTCGTCCAGCAGAACGACGTCGGCGTCCCTCGCGAGCGTGCAGGCGAGCGAGACTTTCTGCTTTTCGCCCCGTGAGAGTTCTCTGACGGTCGAGTCAGCTTTGTCTGTGAGCCCAAACTTCTCGAGCAGTTCCTGTTGACGTCGCTCTGTTTGCCCCGTCGACTCTCCGGCGAGTGCCGCGAAAAACCGCATATTCTCCCGAACCGTCAACCGCCAGTAGACGTTCCGAGCGCCCTCCAGCATCGCCCCGATGTGTTGGTACGCGCGCTCCGGTTCGTCATGTACGTCAGTCCCGTGAATCTGGACCGTTCCGTTTGTGGGAACGATGAGGCCGAGCAACGATTTAATCGTGGTCGTCTTCCCGGCACCATTGGGTCCGAGCAACCCGACGGCGGTGCCCCGCTCGATGTCGAAGTCCACTTGCTCGACTGCCGTGACCCGACCATCGCTACCCTCGTACTGCTTGTGGAGGTCTGACACCGAGAGTGCGATAGGGCCCGGTTCAGAGGGAGGAACCGCTCCATCAGATTGTAATGACGAATAGTTGAACTCTTCGAGCACGTCAGTTCGTGACGGCGGTCTACTATAATAAATTGTTGGCTACCAAACACGAACGACAACTCCGCGAAACCACGGTTTTATTCCGCCCGCAGAGTGCGTCTTCCCAAATCTCGAACCAGACGAACGACTCGGATTCGTCTGTTTGAAAGCGTCCTACTCGTCGGCCCGCAGACACTCCCCCAAGAGCTAGTAAATCGTGGGTCGAGGTGCGAGCGCGAACTATCACATCCACTACGTAAATCGCGTTCAGCGAAAGTACATGTGTGTTCGGTCCCTCGGTCTAGCTGCGAACACCAATGTCAGACTACGAACTTGACCCCCTCCCGTACGAGTACGACGCACTTGAGCCCCACATCTCCGAGCAGGTGCTGACGTGGCATCACGACACCCACCATCAGGGCTACGTCAACGGCTGGAACGCGGCCGAGGAGACCCTCGCCGAGAACCGCGAAGCAGGCGAGTTCGGCTCGTCTGCCGGCGCGCTTCGTAACGTCACCCACAACGGCTCGGGACACATCCTGCACGACCTGTTCTGGCAGAACATGTCGCCGGAAGGCGGCGACGAGCCCGAGGGTGCGCTCGCAGAGCGCATCGCGGAGGACTTCGGCTCCTACGAAGCCTGGAAGGGCGAATTCGAAGCGGCGGCCGGCGCGGCCGGCGGCTGGGCGCTTCTCGTCTACGACTCGTTCTCGAACCAGCTTCGGAACGTCGTCGTCGACAAGCACGACCAGGGCGCGCTCTGGGGCTCCCACCCCATCCTCGCGCTGGACGTCTGGGAACACTCCTACTACCACGACTACGGCCCGGCCCGCGGCGACTTCGTCTCCGCGTTCTTCGAGGTCGTCGACTGGGACGAGCCCGCCGCCCGCTACGACCAAGCCGTCGAACTCTTCGAGTAACGTAGCGTAACAGAACGAACCCACCGTTTCCCGCGCGACCACCACGGGTTACCGTGAAAGGGTGCCCAACACAGGGCATCCGGCGGGGCGAGTTCGTCCCGCCAGACCGGCACCCTTCTACCGACCGTCCAGCACGTGTTCCGGCGAGCGGTGCGACTAACACCATCGACCGTTCTCGTTTGTTTCAAGCAAAATTCATAACTACGCGGGAAAGAATGTGCGGTTAATGAGTAATAGTAATCCACCGTGGACTGCCGAATTTGCCGCCCTGAAGTCCGACTGCGCCGTCGAACTCGCCGGGTTGCTGGAGAAATACCCGCAACCGGTCGTCTACGAGGTGATGAGCGAGATGCTCCGCCGAGAGATGCGCGACCAGTTCGCCGTCTCGTTCGCCGAGTCGCAGTTAGACGAATGAACCGCGATAGCGCGTAATCGAGAGTACTACAAAATATCCGCTTTGCTGGGGTTCTTTATCCAGTACGCTAGTGCATGGAACATGGCAGACGTAATCGTCATCGGCGGCGGTCCCGCTGGTCTGACAACCTCCCTCTTCGCCGCGAAGAACGGGCTCTCCACGACGGTCTTCGACACCGACAAGACGTGGATGCACAAGGCGCATCTGTTCAACTACCCCGGAATCGGCTCCATCGACGGTTCGGACTACATGGAGACGCTCCGCACGCAGGTCGACCACTTCGACGCGGAGCGCCACCAGGGCGAGGAAGTCACCGACGTGAGCGAGAGCGACGACGGCTTCGTGGTCACGACCGACGACGGCGAGTACGAGGCCGACTACGTCGTGCTCGCCACGGGCGCGAACCGCGACCTCGCGGAGTCGCTCGGCTGTGCGTTCGACGACGACCTCGTCGACGTGGGCGTGACGATGGAGACGAGCGTCGAGGACGCCTACGCCACGGGCGCGATGGTCCGCGCCGAGGAGTGGCAGGCCGTCATCTCCGCCGGCGACGGCGCGGCCGCCGCCCTCAACATCCTCTCGAAAGAGAAGGGCGAGCACTACCACGACTTCGACGTGCCCGCCGACGCCGAGTCCGTCTACGGCTCCCTCATCGACGACGTCTAATCGCAACCCCGCGGTCGTACTTTCCGACTGCGACTTCGCGACTTCGCGTTCTCGTTTTTTCTTCGCCGAGACTCCGGAGACTCGCCTGTCTCGCTAGCCGAGTCGCTCGATGAACGAGTCGATGACCCGAATCTCGTCGTCGTTGATGGCGTGTCCCAGCCCCTCGTACAGCCGGCTCGTCGCGTCGGCCCCGAGTGCCGCGAGGACTCGGGCCGACGCCTCGACTCGCTCAGGGTCGACGCGAGGGTCGTCGCGACCGCTCCCGAAGAAGGCCGGCGTACCGTCGAGGTCGTCATCGCTGCTGTGACCGTTCTGGTCGCCGTCGTCGTAGCCGTCGTGGGTCCGATTCCCGAGGTCGGGACCGAGGAGACTCCCCGAGAGCGCGACGAGACCGCCGTACCGACGTGGGTTTCGAACCGCGAACTCGGCTGCGAGACACGCGCCCTGCGAGAACCCGAAGAAGACGACTCGTTCGGGCGGAATCCCGGCGTCGGCGGCGATGTCGAGCGCGGCCGACACCCGACCGAGCGCGGAGGTGAGCCACGGTTCGTTTCGCTCGATGGGACTGATGGCCGGTGCCGGATACCACGAACTCCCGGCGGCCTGCGGCGCGAGGTACATCACGCCCCGGTGGAGGAACTCGTCGACGAGGGTGAGGACGTGCCGCGCCTTCGACCCGCGGCCGTGGAGCAGGACCACCGCCGCGTCGGCGACCTGCGGGGGCGCTCCCGCGGTCGCAATCTCCTGCCCCTCGTGGGGGTCGGTCGCGGACCGGGGCGCTGTTGGGCGGCGGGACATCAGTTCAGTCCGTCGTCGCGACTGGGTCCGACGCCGCCGTTGTCCTCAGCGCCTCCAGCGGCCTCGTCGCCTCCGACGCCAACCGGGAGGTCGAGCGGGCGCAGTTGGCTTTCTATCATCTCGCGGTCCTCCTCCAGCCACGGCGGGAGGTACAGCGACTGACCGAGCGTCTCCGGGTCAGCGTCGAACGTGAGACCGGGGCCGTCGGTCGCGAGTTCGAACAGGATACCGCCCGGTTCGCGGACGTACAGCGAGTGGAACACGTGTCTGTCTTTCACCCGCGACACGTCGTAGCCGCGCTCGCGGAACAGGTCGTGCCACTCGTACAGCTGGGCTTCGTCCTCGACGCGGACCGCGACGTGGTGGATGCTCCCCGCGCCCTCGCGGCCGAACTCGCCGTCCCTATCGAGGAGGTCCACGACGGTCGCGCGGTCGCCCGGCGCTCGGTAGCGGACGCGGTCGCCCTCCTGTTCGACGAGGTCGAACCCGAGCGTATCGAGCACGCTGGCGGTCACGAAGGGGTTCGTCGAGTGGAGCGTGACGCCGTGGATGCCCCGAATCGCGCGCTCGGCGGGAACCGGGCCGTCGAACCACGGTTCGACCGACGACCCGCCGGTGACGAGTTCGAGGTCGGTCCCGTCGGGGTCCGAAAACCGGAGGACGGTCTCGCCGAACCGCTCGAACGGGCCGTCGACTTCGACGCCGCGGTCGGCGAGGCGGTCGAGCCAGTAGTCGACGGCGTCGGGGGGAATCACCAGCGACGCGGTTCGAATCTGGGGCGTGCCGGGGCGTCCCGGCTCCTCGGCCGGATACGGGAAGAACGTCAGGGCCGTTCCGGGCGAGCCGGTCTCGTCGCCGTAGAACAGGTGGCGCGTGAACTTCTCGTTGAAGTTCACCGTCTGCTTGACGAGGCGCAGACCGAGCGTCGTCGCGTAGAAGTCGACGTTCGCCTGCGCGTCGCGGACGATTCCCGTGACGTGGTGGATTCCGGCGGTGTCTGTGAGCATCGAGTTGGGCGGGGTGTGTTGGAGAGTGGTAGTGTGGCGGCGACGGTGCGGCGGCGGAGACGTGTCGGCGGCGATACCGCGTCAGCGACCGATGGTTCCCTGTCGGGTGACGGGAGCGTCGGGGTCGATCAGGAACGCGACGACGGTGGCGTCCTCGTCGGCGGTGAGCGTCAGACGGGCGTCATCGACGAGCAGGCCGCTTTCGGTTTTCCCGAAGCGCGTGTCCGCGGCCTCGACCGCGCCGTCGAACACGTAGAAGTACGCGTCTCGTCCCTTGATAGCGGGGAGGTCAGCGCTCGACCCGGCGTCGAGACGGAGGTCGAAGAGGTCGACCTCGTTGCGGACGAAAAGCGGCGCGTGGGAGCCCTCGGGCCCGAACAGGTGCCGCCACTCACCCTCGACGGGGGCGTCGATGGGTTCGTGTTGGATGTTCGGCCCCAGTCCGAGGCTGTGGGGCCGGACGAACATCTGAAGCATCCGCAGCGGCGGGTCGTCCGCGCGGGTGAACTCCTCGTGCCAGAACGTCTCGCCCGCGTTCATCACCATCAGGTGGTCGGCGTCGGTGACGAGGTCGTTGCCGTCTTGGTCGCCGTGACGCATCACGCCGGCGGGCACCCACGAGATGATTTCCTCGTCGCGGTGGGGGTGCATCGCGATGTGGGTGTCGGGGTCCATGAATGACTCGACGATGGTCGCGAGCGGGCCGTAGCCGTGGTCCCCGTGGTCCGGGAGGGCGCGACCGGGGAAGTTGAAGTGGGTCCGGAACTTCCCCTGGTTCTGGGAGACGTCGGTTCGCTCCGCCTTGTAGAGCTTCGTCTCGGAGCCGACTTTCATTACGCACGCACCTACGCATCGAATCTATATACCTTCTCGGCGACGTGACCGAAAGCAGGTGACGTCGGTGTCACCGGGAGCGGACGACCGCTCCGATGACAAACGTTTTGTTCCTGACAACCGACAGAGCGGGCGAATGGAGACGAGTCGGTGGACGCCGCGGCGAAACTGGCTGTTCGTCGTGCTGAGTGGTATCGTCGCGGCGGGAGTGGTCTCCGTGTTCGGCCCCTCCGACTCGAGCGTCATCGCGTCGGTCGCGGTCGGAGTCGTGGTCAGTCTCATGTTCGCGGTCGGCCACGCGGTGTCGAACGAGCGAGTGAAACAGGCGCTCCTTGACGCGCTGTCGCTTCTGCCGTGAGTTCGTCCCCGGGTCGACCGACTGTGAGCGACCCACGGCGTCACCAACCCTGCCGCAGTACGAACGCGGCGTGTCCGAACACGGCGAGCAGAAACGGCACCGAACCGGCGGGCCAGACGAAGACGGTGCCGAGCGGAATCGCACCCAGAAAGAGAGCGGTCACGGCGAACCGCCCCCACACCCGGTCGGCCGACTTCAGCGTCGAGTCCACTCGAATCGACACGTTGTACTGACGGAGCGTCTCCCGGAACCGGGGTTCGAACTCGTCCGGAACGAGAAACATCGAGGGCTTGTTGACGAACGACTGTTCGTAGTACAATCGGACTACAGTCCGGTCCCCGATGGTCACGAACCGGGCAGTTTCAACGTCCGCGAGTGAGGTCGTCACGTCCTCGTCGC
This sequence comes from Haloferax sp. Atlit-6N, assembly GCF_003383195.1. NCBI lineage: Archaea > Methanobacteriati > Methanobacteriota > Halobacteria > Halobacteriales > Haloferacaceae > Haloferax > Haloferax sp. Atlit-6N. The sequence continues at coordinate 10,776 of NZ_QEQJ01000005.1, forward strand.
TCCGAAACAGCGAGGGGTCACCCATGTGGTAGGTGCTTTCGAGCTCGCCGGCGTCATCGTCGAGCGCGACGCTCATACCGATGAACCGTTCCGAGCTCTGGAGGACTGCCGTCAGTATCACCGCGCAGTACATACTGTACACGAACGGGGCGCGGTCACCGGCGAGCGCGCCGAAAGTCAGCAGGGCAGCGGGGGCGACGGCGAACACGCCCCACCACGACACGCGACCGAAATCAACGCCGTTGAACGCGACACGCCACGGGAGTTCTCGAAGGCCAGCCATCCCCGCGGTCCACGCTGCGACGGACTCGTTCTCGTCTGGATGTGTCACCGTTAGTGTACTTCAAAATCGGCCGATATATAGCTCTCTTTCAACGAGTTGCGGTGCGACCGCCGCGCCTCTGGTCCGGGCGCAAAAAGAAAAAGAATGCGAGTACCGAGGCCTCCCGCAGGTACCAGCCCCTAAATGATAATATATTGATACTCTGCGTCCGAAACAGAAGCCTTACCACTAGCAACCGAGTTCGATGTAGTAGCGGGATGGGATAGCCAGGAGATTCCGCCGGGCTCATAACCCGGAGATCGGTAGTTCAAATCTACCTCCCGCTATGGTTTTGCTGACCTCAACTCCTGAGCGCCGAGTCTCGGCTCGGCGCGACCCACGAGGTCAGCCTCATAGCTCAGTAGAGTTGAACCAGTGAGCAACGCTTCACGTTGCGAGTGAGGCCCGCTTTCCCCGACCATCGAGAGAAGACTGGTTCGGAACGAGGAAACTGGCGACTCAGTTGTCGGCCAACTTACCGCGTTTCTCGGCGACGACCGACCCGACTGCGGACCGCAACGTCTCCCAATCGACGCGGCCTTTGTCGAGTCGAACGTACTCCTCACGGACGATACTCTCGAACACGCGTGCGTGAACCTCGGCGGTCGTGGGCGGTTTTTGGGACGTTTCGATGGCTTCGACGGCGCGGCCGACTCGCGCGTCGGTGACGAGTTCGTCGGCGAGTTCCGCTGGCTCACCTCGTATCGGCTCGTGGTCGCTTATCTCGTCGACGGCGCTCTCTCGGACGAGTGCGCGTCCACCGCGCCGATTCTCGATGACGACACCTGCGGCGGGTCCGGCGTACCACGCGGATTCGTGGATGTCGAGCCGTTCCGGGTGGAAATCCCGGACGTTCAGTTCCTTCTGGAAGGTGTTCAGCGGCGTCAGACCCAAGCGCTCGAACACCTGCTCGGCTTTGTCGATGGGGAACAGTCGCTCTTTGGTCCCGTTCCAGATGGTCCAGCCGAGAAATGCCGGGATTCGCTCCCAGTCGTAGTCGATACCGACATTGCACGGTGCCACGCCGAAGAAGACGTACGCTCCCGGCTCGTCGACCGCGTCGTGGAACGCGTCGCGGTCGAACCGCTCTCGAACGTGCCGAACGGCGGATTCGTACGGCGGAGGCACGTCGTCGAAGACTCGGTCTCGGTCGCCGAACAGTAGACGCCCCGACGGTTCCATCTGAAACCGCAACCGGGGACCAACGACGTACTCGCGGAGCCACAGGTGACCGCTCGACAGCAACTCGTCGGCGGCGTCTCCGAGATGAGGCGTCGGTGGATACGGTTGCATGAGTGATTCGTTCCACGACGAGAGGGATAGTCTTGGGTGTGCGCTCTGGCATCTCACTCGCCGCGTGCCGCCCTTCGAGCCACATGGGAACACGTCGTCGTAGACTGCCTAGAGGTCGAGCCGCGAATGATGAATTTTGTATCGCGCCATATGGTTTATCCTCTACTCTCAGAGAATAACCGACAAATTGCTAATCCTCGTTGTCTCCTGCCGACAACGACGCAACAAATATAGACAATTTTCGGATACTTCTCGTCTCTCACTCGAAATCGGAGCTCACAGAATCAGCGAGGGGTCGGTGTTCGATGTTCTCCCGGTAGCTGACCGGTCAGATTCGCCAGTTCAGCGAGAACGAGTCGTTCGTCGCGGTATCGTTCGTGGCAGTACCGTTCGTCGTCCCGTTCGTGGAGTTCGAAGTGGCCTTCGTCTGCTCGGCCGGCGTTCCCGTGTCTGCCGTGACAGTTCCGCTCGTCAGCTCGCCCAGCGGGGCCTGAATGGCATAGCTCGGCGTCTCGACCTGAATCGTGCTCTGGGCGTCGACCTGTACGAACTTCAGTTCGAGCGTGTACGAGCCGTCGGATTCGATTTCGGTCGCTTCGACCTGGTCGGTCTGCGGGTGGAACGCCCACGCCGTCTCACCGGCGTCGAGGCGGCTCGTCTCGCCTTCGATAGTCCGAACCGTGTAATCCCGGCTCGTGTCGGACCCCGCAAGCGGGTAGTTGCGGTCGAGCCACGCCTGGTATCCCTCGTCGATGGCGTACACGTTCTCGAAGCCGGTCGCGAGCAGCATCGCCGCCCGGAGCGACGACAGGTGGTGCGGGCAGTGGCAGTAGGTCACCACGCGGTCCGCCTCGTTCCAGTCGTCCGTGGGGTCGAGCGTCCGCCCGTCCGGTGCGGGGCTGAGCACGGAGCCGAAGACGTGGGAGACCTCGTATCCGGTCTCGCTGCGGGCGTCGACGAAGCGCGCCTCCCCGCGCGCGTACCAGTAGTACGCGTCCTCGATGGGAACGAGCGGAACTTCGACGGTCACGTCGTGCACCTCTCGCGTGAGCGTATCGTAGGAGCTCGTGTCGATAGACCGCTCTTCCGGCACGGTGTCGAACTCAGGCGGGTAGCCGTCCGAAGGTTTGGGGTCTTGCGGTAGGTCGTCGCCCTCGCGGGGTCCTCGCATCCGGTCTTCGGGCGCGGCCGTCGTCGTTTGCGTCGTCGTCTGCGTCGCGTTCGCGGTGGTCGTCTGGGTCGACGTGGACGGCGTCGATTCGGGGGACCCGCTCGAACAGCCCGCGAGCCCGGCAATCGTCGCTGCACCGGTCAACTGAAGGAACCGTCTGCGGCTCGACTGTCGTTCTGTCATCACCCATCCGTACTGACCAGTAGTGGTTTATTATATACAGAGTAAGCGCTGTGCACCCTTACTCGCGTGGAAAGGCGGGCTACGAGTGACGGGCGTATCGTGCCGCTAAACCGCCGTTCACGCGGTCTGCTTGAGATACCGCTTCTCCCAGCGGCGGCGCGTCTCGACCGCTTCGCGGCCCTCGTCGGTCAGCGAGTACTCGTTGGTCCGTCCGTTCTTGCTCCCTTTGTGGACGAGGTCTTTGTCGACGAGTTCGTTCAGGTTCGTGTACACGCGGCCCGTGAGCAGGTCGCGCCCCTGCGTCTTTTCGAGTTCGGTCTTGATGGTCTGTCCAGAGGAGTCGCTCATTCCTCGCACAACGAACAGCAAATCGCGTTGAATCGCGGTTAATTCGTGTACGCACATAGGGGATGCCACGGGCGCACCCTACATGAACTTCGGAGATAGTTGTGGTTCTAAAGAACCCCTAGAACGTGTGAAACGGTCGTTTCTCGGAGTTCGCTCTCAGCACCGACGGCGACCGCGCGAATAGACACATCATAAACGGGGGTCGCTCCGACCGCTCGAACGCGCGAAACCACGCGGACCCGGACGAACGCGCCATCGTTCCGCGACTGCCGACCAGCGGACGCCGGGCGATAGCCGACCCGCCAACTGCGCCCTCTCGGGAGCGAACGCCCCGACCCAGCGGTTCCTTACTCATCCCATAGTAAGGAACCCCGCCGCCCACGTGCGGAGTATGTTTGGAACGAGCGGCGTTCGCGGTGCCGTCGGCGAAGACGTGACGGCTGAAGTGGCGCTCTGTATCGGAAGGGCGCTCGGTAGCGAGGTCTCCGGGCGCGTCGTCGTCGGTCGCGACGCGCGCGAAAGCGGAACGATGCTCGAACACGCACTCGTCGCCGGGCTTCTGGAGTGCGGAATCGACGTACTCCGACTCGGAACCCTGCCGACGCCGTCTATCGCCCGCGCCGTCGAGTGGTTCGACGCCGACGCCGGTGCCGTCATCACCGCCTCGCACAACCCGCCGACCGACAACGGCGTGAAGCTCTGGACCGCGTCCGGCCGGGCGTTCGATTCGGCCCAGCGCGCCGCCATCGAGCGCCGTATCGATGACGAGGACTACGAACTCGCCGCGTGGGACGGCGTCGGAACCGAGCGACACCGAAGCATCGAAAACCGCCACCGCGACGCGCTCAAATCGAGCGTCGACCTCGAAAACCCCTGTTCGGTCGTCGTCGACATCGGCAACGGAACGGGACGGCTCACGGCGGACGCGCTCTCGGACCTCGGCTGTACGGTGTCGACGCTCAACGGCCAGCGCGACGGTCGATTCCCCGCCCGCCCGAGCGAACCGACCGACGAGACGCTTCGCGGGCTCAAGTCCCACGTCGCCGCGACCGACGCGGACCTCGGTATCGCCCACGACGGGGACGCAGACCGGATGATGGCCGTCGACGGCGACGGGAACTTCGTCGACGGCGACGCGCTCCTCGCCCTGTTCGGGCGCGAGGCCGCGTCAGAAGGCGACCGAATCGCCGTTCCGGTGAACACGAGCCTCGCCGTCGACGACGCGGTCGCGACCGTCGGCGCGGACGTGGTCCGGACGCGCGTGGGCGACGTGTTCGTCGCCGAGCGGTGCGCCGAGCCGGGCGTCGTCTTCGGCGGCGAGCCCTCCGGGGCGTGGATTTGGGCCGACGAGACGCCCTGTCCCGACGGCCCGCTCGCGGCGTGCAAACTCGTCGAGTTCGTCTCGCGGCGCGGCCCGTTGGCCGACCTCGTGGACGATATCGACGCCTACCCGCTTCGCCGCGAGAGCGTCGAGACGAGCGACAAAGCGGGCGTCCTCGAACGCGTCGAAGCGGCGGTGCGCGAGGAGTACGACGACATCGACGACCGCGACGGGCTCCGCGTCGAGACCGACGACGGGTGGTTCCTCGTCCGGGCGAGCGGAACGCAACCGCTCGTGCGAGTCACCGCCGAAGGTCGGACGGAAGCGGCGACCGACCGGCTGTTCGACGAGGCGCTGGCGCTCGTCGAGTCTCGAATCGGCCCCGTCCGTACCTGAACCGGGGGGTCGACCCGGACCTCGAACGTCGGTTCCTCCGGTACGACGAACGCTACTTCGGTTACACGCTCAGGTTCACCACCGAGTGACGCGACCGGAGAGGCAACTTCGCTCCCGCGTAGAATTGGAGTATCGAAATTGGGTGGCCAGCGAATGGGTGACACGCCCACAAATCAGCCGAATTCAGTGCGGTAGTTGTCCGCATGGATATAAAAAGACTGGATATGTGAAGGCACGGTGTTTCTCCGTTTTATGACGTTCAGTAAATTGGATACAAATGAACGCGGAATTTACTCGTCGCACCTTCCTCACCGCCGCCGGCGGACTCGCGCTGCTCGGAACTGTCGGAACTCGGAACGCCGCAGCGGGGTTCTCGCCGGGCGTCGTCGGAACCGCACCGTACCTCAGTGACCGACTCTACCCGACGATGGGCACCGACGATTCGAACCCGACGCTCGTCGTCTACGTGAACTTCCTGTCGGGCTCCTCGCAGTACTTCGTTCAGCACAACCTCGAAGACGTCGTCCGCGAGTACGTCCTGACGGGCGACCTCAACCTCGAAGTCCGACTCCTCTCGTACAAGCCCGACGCCATCGACACCTACCTCGTCGGCGACGACGAGGGCGAAGCCCGCGCCGCCCGCGCCGCCCACGGCGTCTGGGACGTCGAACCGGAGAACTTCTGGCGGTTCTTCGAGTTCATGTTCTGGAACTTCACGACCAAGACGTACACCCACGCTCGGTTGGAATCCTACATGGACCTCGCGGGTGTCCGAAACATCACGAAAATCGCCAACCGCGCCTACGAAGACCGCTACGACAGCCTCGTCCGCTCGGCGACCGACGAGGCCGGCCGCTACGGCATCTCGGGCGTGCCGCGAGTTCGCCTGCTTCGAGACCACAAGGACGGAAACTACGGCGACATCCTCGGCTGGGTTCGGACCCGTCTCGACCGGGTCAACGCGGGGTCGGTACGCACCCACTCGCTCCTTCCGGGAACGAACTACGAGACGCCCGTCCACGTCATCGACTCCGGAAAGCCCGGCCCGACGGCGTTCGTCGTCGGCGGTATCCACGGCGAGGAGCCGCAGGGCTACCGCGCGGCGGACCAACTCAGGCATCTCCGCCCGACCGGCGGCAAGCTCGTCGTCGTCCCCTACGCGAACGCGCCCGCAATCAGTATCGGGGCGCGGTACACCGAAGACGGCGACCTGAACCGACAGTTCCCCACCGGAGCGGAACCCACGTCCCGGCTCGCGCGGGCGCTCTGGGACGAACTCGTCTCGCACGACCCCGACGTCGTCGTCGACCTTCACAGCTCCAGCGGCATCTACAAGCACGACGGAAAAGTCGGCCAGGCGGTCTTCCCGACTCGCGCGACCCCGATGAACGCCGCAAGCGCGTGCGACTACGTCAACGAGCAGTACATCGACCCCTCGGAGTACCCGTCGTACTACGACTTCGACTGCGGGAACTCCCTCGACGGCTCTCGTCCGCTCTTCATCCACAAGGTGTACGGCGACCTGCACCTCCCCGGCTACATCGTCGAGACGACCCGCAAGGGGACGACCCTCGAAGACGCCGTAACGTGGGAAGTCGCCGTCGCCCGCGACCTGCTCTGGCAACACGGCGTCTACCACGGGTGACCGGCTACGACGCGCCTAACGCGACGAACTCGCCGAAAACCGCCGACAACGACCGCTTATCTCGCGTATAATAACGCCCGTCGTTCGACTACGGCGGGGTATGCAAGCGATTCTACTGGCGGCCGGACGCGGCACGCGAATGCGCCCGCTGTCGAACGAGGTTCCGAAACCGATGCTGACCGTGGCCGGACGGCCAATCGTCGGCCACACCGCCGCGGCGGCGGTCGAAGCCGGTGCCGACGAACTCGTCATGGTCGTCGGTTACGGCCAAGAGACGGTGCGCGAGCACTTCGGCTCGTCCTACCGCGGCGTCCCGGTCTCGTACGTCGAACAGGACGAACAGCAGGGGACCGCAGACGCGGTTCGCGCAGCCAAGGAGCACATCGACGGCGCGTTCGCCGTCCTCTACGGCGACAACCTCTACGACCCCGCCGGAATCGACGCCCTGTTCGACGCGGCACCGAGCATCGCGTCGGTCCGCGTCCCGAACCCCTCCAACTACGGCGTGTTGAACGTCAGCGACGGCGCGGTGGCGGAAATCGTCGAGAAACCCGACGCCCCGCAGAACGACCTCGTCAACGCCGGCGCGTACGTGTTTCCCGCCGAGGCCCGCGACATGCTCGACGTCCCGCTGAGCGAGCGCGGCGAGCGCGAACTCACCGACGTTCTCGACCGGGTCATCGACCGGTTCAACGTCTCTCCGGTGACGCTCGACCGCTGGATGGACGTTGGACGCCCGTGGGAGCTCCTCGAAGCCAACGAGTGGAAGCTCGGAACGTTCGACCGCCGCGTCGACGGCGACGTGAGCGACGACGCCACGGTCCAAGGCGACGTGGTCGTCGAGGAGGGGGCGACCGTCAGAGACGGCTCCGTCGTTGAGGGACCCGCCTACATCTCGGCGGGCGCGACGGTCGGACCGAACGCGTACGTTCGCGGGTGCACGTTCGTCGGACCCGACGTCCACGTCGGCCACGCCGTCGAAATCAAAAACAGCGTCCTCCTCGCGGAGACGAGCGTCGGCCACCTCTCGTACGTCGGCGACAGCGTCGTCGGCCGCCGCGTCAACCTCGGCGCGGGGACGAACGTCGCCAACCTCCGCCACGACGGCGAGGCCGTCTCCGTGACGGTCAAAGGCGAACGTGTCTCGACCGGCCGCCGAAAGTTCGGCGCGGTCGTCGGCGACGACGCGAAGACCGGCATCAACACGGCGCTCAACGCCGGGGTGAAACTCTCCGAAGGCGCTCGTACCATGCCCGGCGAGACCGTGTCGACCGACCGATAACGCGACGGGTCGCTCTTTTTCCGCTCGTTTACTCCCGTAGGTCACGCGCTGTCGATGCCGGCACCGACACCGACACCGACACCCGCAGGTGTCGATGTCTGGATGGGGCGACTGCGGGGCCGGCGGGCGCGTCGTCGAGACGGACTGACGGGAAGAAGAGCTGCGGAGTTCAGGAGTCGGTGAGCATCCGCACCGGCGGACACAGCACGTCGTTGGGGGTGAGGACGCTGTCGTCGTCCGCGGCGTTCATCCACGTGGTGATGTCGTTGATTCGGAGCTTGACCCTGACCGGAAGCTCGTGGATGCTCGGGTAGCCGGGGAACAGTTTGCGGTCGAGTTCGTTCCGGTCGTACTGCGCCTCCATGTCGGGCCACGGCGAACTGAACGGCTCGATACCGGGGACTTTCCGGCGGACGAACTTCTCGATTTGGTTCTTCCTGAACGAGTTGTGCGGTCTGTCCGGCGGCCGGTGGCGGAAGATATCCGGGTTGAGTTTCCGCATCGCCGCCATCATCGTGTTCGTGTTGCGCTTTTCGGGCGGGGTCTTCAGGTGCCAGTCGATGAGTTCGGCGTCGGCGGCGACGAACGACTCGATGTAGTTGTCCGATAGCTCGAAGTGGAACGGGACCGACGGCTGGTTTTGGATTCCGATGAGTTCGATGCTGTCGTAGACGTTGTCGTATCGGTCCGACCACTTGTCGAGTTGCTCGTCGACGACGTCGTCGATGAACTCCATGCTCGTGTCGAACTCGTCGTAACACTCGGGGAAGACGTGGTCGCACGCCGGGTGGTAGCCGAACTTCGACGACAGCACCTCGGCGGGGTCCGGGTCGGGGTCCAGACCCTGCAACGGGAACCGATTACCGAACACTTCGACGACGTTCTGTGGGAGGAAATGTCCGCGGAGGAACGTGTCGAAGAGCAGTCCGTGAAAGACGGTGTCGGCGTCCATCGTTTCGTCGCAGCCCGCGTGGTGGACGTGGACCGACTCGCGCGTGCCGAGCGAGTACTCGATGACCTCCTCGTCGACGTTGATGTAGTCGTCGTCGGGGACGAGCGTCTCGTGGTCGGCACCGTACTGGTTCGCGATGTTCCGGGCGACTTCGACTTCGGGGTGGTCGGCCGCGCCGAGCGTGTAACAGACGTCGATGTCGGGGTGCTGGGCGACGATTGCCCGCGAGTCGTAGCCGCCGCTCAGGAGCACGCCCTGTTTGCCGGGGAAGTTCGACCGGCGGGCTATCGCCCGTTCGAGGCGCGCCGCGAGCTCGTCGACGTAGTCGAACTCGTCTGGGTCGGCGGGGTCGTAGACGAACCGGGAGAGCGTCCCCGACTCGTCGGCGGTGAAGTAGCCGTCGAACGGGATACAGCTGAGTCGGCTGTAGACCGTCCGCTCGTCGACGACGACCCCCATGTGGATGTATTCGAGGAGGCCGCGGGTGTCGACTTCCAGCCCGGTTGCCGCCGAGAGGACGCGCTGTGGGTTCGTGCCGAACACCCGCCCGTCGGGCGTGTCGGTGTAGAAACACTGCCACGTGCGGGCGGGGTCCGAGGCGACTACCGCGTCGCCGTCGAGTTCGACGAACACGAGGAACGACCCGTTGAGTTCACCGAACGCGTCGGCTCCGACCGCGGCGTACCGTTCGAAGGCGTACTCCGCGGTCGGGGTCGAAACGTCGTCGGGGGAGAACGCCTCGCCCCAGACGATACAGCTCCCTCGCTCGTCTCGATACGTCGATGAGCGTCCCGGGAACCCGAGTGCGGGGTCGCGGATAGCGACGGTCGCGCGCTCGCCGTCGGCGACCCAGTCGAAGCTCGAACGAGACGCGAGGTCGTCGAAGGCCCCGTCGTCGTCGAGGACGCCAAACAGTTCTTTGTTCATTGTGGGTGGCTGGTCTCCGTGAGGTTATTCGACCGTGACACTCTTCGCGAGGTTTCGCGGCTTGTCTATCTCGCGGTCCAACTCGGTCGCGCAGTAGTACGACAGGAGCTGCAGCTGGACGTTCGCGAGGAGGTTCGCACAGACGGGATGCCTGTCGGGAACGTAGAGCTGTTCGTCCGCGGTGTCCATTATCTGATGGTCCGACGGACCGAGGGCGACGATGGGCGCACCGCGGGTCTTCGCCTCCTCGGCGTTTGTCACCGTCTTGCCGCTGCCGTCAGTACAGACCGCGAAGATGGGCGTTCGGTCGGTGACGAGCGCCAGCGGGCCGTGTTTGAGTTCGCCGGACGCGAACCCCTCCGCGTGCTCGTAGGTGATCTCCTTGAACTTGAGCGCGCCCTCCTTGGCCACCGAACAGCCGAGCCCGCGGCCGATGAAGAAGTACGCGTTCATGTCGAGGTACTCGCGCGCGAGCCGCTTGGCGTCGCTCGTCTGGAGCACCTGTTCGACGGCGTCGGGGAGTTCGGCCATATCGGAGACGAGCCGGTCGAGGTTGTCGGCGGGAACGCCGGAGTCGACGATGTCGGAGAGGTGCTGGCTGAGAAGCGTGAGCACCGCCGCCTGCGACGAGAACGTCTTCGTGGCGGCCACGCCGATTTCGGGGCCGGCGCGGATGTAAATCGGTTCGTCGGCCTCGCGGGCGGCGGTCGACTGCACGACGTTCGTCACCGCGAGCGTCTCGACGCCCTCCTCGTTGACCTGCCGAAGCGCGCTGAGCGTGTCCGCCGTCTCGCCGCTCTGGGTGACCGCGATGAACAGCGTGTTGTCCGTCAGCGACCCCGTCGTCAGGTCGTACTCGCTCGCGCGAATCGCGCGCGCCGGAACGTCACAGCGGTTCAGGAGGCTCGCACCGAACAGCGCGGCGTGGTACGATGTGCCACAACCGACGAGTTGGACGGAGTCGACGTCCGAGAGGTCGGTCTCGATGTCGAGGTCGATATCGCCCGCCTCCGGGTCGAGACGCCCTTCGAGCGTCTTCTGGAGCGAGGTCGGTTGCGTGTGAATCTCCTTGAGCATGAAGTGGTCGAACTGCCCCTTTCCGGTCTCGTCGGGGTTCCAGTCGACCGTCTCGACTTCGCGCCGCACCGTCTCGTCGTCCTCGTCGGTGATGTCGACGCCGTCGGCGCGGACCTCGACGGTGTCGCCGTCTTCGAGGTAGACGACGTTTCGCGTGTGGTCGAGGAAGGCGGGCACGTCGCTGGCGAGATAGTAGCTGTTCTCGTCGACGCCGAGGACGAGCGGCGACCCCTGGCGGGCGGCGTAGATGGAGTCGTTGCCGTCGACGACGACCGCGATGGCGTAGCTCCCTTCGAGCGCGTCGACCGCGCGCTCGAACGCCGCCAGCGGCTCGTTTCCGCGGTCGAGGTAGTGGCTGACGAGGTTCGGAATGACCTCGGTGTCGGTGTCGCTCGTGAACTCGAATCCCTCCGCTTCGAGGGACTCTTTGAGCGTCGCGTAGTTCTCGATGATGCCGTTGTGGACCGCGGCGACCTGATTCGTCTGGTTCGTATGCGGGTGCGCGTTCTCGTCGGTCGGCGGCCCGTGGGTGCTCCATCGCGTGTGGCCGATACCGAGGGTCGCGCTCGATTCGACCCCGTCGATGGTGTCCTTGAGGTCGGAAACCTGCCCCGAGCACTTCCACACGTCGAGTCCCGAGCCGTTTTTCACCGCGATACCGGCGGAGTCGTAGCCGCGGTACTCCAGTTTCTCGAGTCCGGTCACGAGCGGGCTGATAGCCCGCTTCTCACCGACGTGAGCGATGATTCCGCACATGTTAGCGTCCCTCCGAGGACTGCGAGACACGCGCGGTCCCGGTCGTCGTTGGCTGTGGTCGGTTCAGGGCGGACGGGGCGGAACTGTTCGACTCCCCCCGATGTTGTTTCTGATGTGTCATGGTTTGTGGGGTCAGCGGCTTGGGCTGTCCGTGAAACCACGATACGGAGAAGCGGCCATTACTATAGACGCGCTAAGGGACGGCGGCGACTCCACAACCGAAGCAAGCGCGTCGCTGTCGTGCGGTTTCTCGGAAACGTGGCATCGGCGGGTCGAACGACGAATTAGGCACCGAACAGGCCACAGAGCGAGCGCCGGAACGCCTTACACGGCCGATAATAATGCCGTTCACGCCCAGGTGTGGAGTATGGTTGACCGAGAGACAGACAGACGGAGTATTCTCAAACTATCCGGCGTCGCGGCCATCGCCTCGCTGAGCGGTTGTGCGAGCTTCGCCAAGGAGGCGAACACCGGCGGGGCGGACACGCCGGCGGGGCAGCCGGAACAGCAGACGACGACCGCGCAGCCCGAGACGCGGACGGCCGCGGGCAACGAGACCGACGCGAACGCGTCCGTCGAGATGCGTCCGAAGACGGTGTCCGACCCGTCGTTCGAGCTCCAGACGGGCGCGCTCCCGTCGTTGCAGACCGACGCGCGGTATCCGACCATCGGAACGGCCGACACGACGGTGACCGTTTACGGGAGCTGGAAGTGCCCGTACACCCAGGAGTTCGTGCGACGGCAGTTCGGCGGGTTGGTCGAGGACTTCGTCGCGACCGGCGACCTCTCCATCGAGTTCCGGAACGTGGCGTACATGGACGGCGAGCCGTACCTCGGGCCGGACGCGCCCCGTGCGAGCGAAGCCGGGCTCGCGGTCTGGAACATCGACCCCGAGTCGTTCTGGACGTACTTCTCCTACGTCTTCGCGAACCAGCCGCAGGAGCGTCGCGACTGGGCGACGACCGAAAATCTCGTCCGATTCGCCGAGGCGGCGGACGCGAACGGCATCGACCAGATTCGGCGGGCGATTCGGTCGCGCGCGTACGCCCAGAGCGTCCAGCTGTCCGCCGACAGCGCGGCCGAACTCGACATCACGACCGTCCCCCGAGTCGCCTCCGACGGCGGGGTGACGGCACCGACGGTCGACCCCGAAGCGACGAGGGAACAGCTCGAACGGGTCGCGAACGGCGGGTCGACGTTCGGCGGAACGACGACCGAGAACAACTCCACGTTCGGCGGGAACTCGACTGAGAACGGCACCTCGTTCGGGTCGTCGGCCGGCGGAAACGAGAGTGGCGCGGCGAACAACAGTTCGACGACGTTCGAAACCAACGAGACGACCGAGTCGGACGACGACGACGCGTTCTAGTTCTTCCCGGCGCTGCCGCGGTCCGATTTTTCGGTGTGAGGCCGTCCGGTCGCTGTGAGACGCAGATAGCTCGTTGACGGAGATGCACGCCCACCACCAGTGATTTCCGCGAGAATCAGTTGATTACGTAGCTGTATTCGAACTCCTCGGATTCGTTGATTGTGATTCCGCTCTGGAGGAGTCCGGCGTTGAGAGTAACGGGTCTCTCGAAGGAACTCCCGTTCATCGTGGCCGTGACGTCGTAGGTGTTCTCCTGACCGGTCAGCGTAGCCACGTGGCGCTTTGCCCCCGCATCGAGGTCGACCGTGTCGTTGTAGACTACGGTCGACTCGTTGCTGATTACGAGGTGGACGCTCTTGCTCGAATGAGCTTCGTTCTCAAGGACGAACGGCACGCGTTCGGCTCGCGGGACAGTTGTCGGTTGTGTGGTGGCCGGGGCTGTCGTGGTTGCCGTGGTTGTCGCTGTCGCTGCCTGTGTCGTAGCTGTTGGCGATGCAGTAGTCGTTGTCTGCCCAGTCGTTGCACACCCGGCAAAGACGACGAGGCACACGGCCACGAGCGTCTGGAGGGACAATCGTCGCATTCTGATAGATATGTTACTCGTTCCGCCGTATGCTTTGTGTGCTCTCGAATCGCGTGACGGCACAGGACAAGAACACCCACTGAAGAAGTTCAACCGACCTGTGTAGCCTTTTCAAGGCCGCTAAAACAGCTCTTCACGAAATCCCGAGACGTACCGCTTCACCGCCCGCGTCACAACGAGAACACCCGACGCGAACACCGCGACAAAAAAGAACGACGGCGATCCGGACGGTCAGTTAGCGCCGGGGAGCGAACAGATGGTTACCTCGCCGTTCGCGTAGACGTAGTTGGTCGTCGGCGGACAGACCTCGGTCTTCGACGGGTCGAGGTTCGTGGCCACGTCCCGTTCGTTCGGGAAGTACGAGGCGCTCTGCGATTGGTACTCCCGATAGGCCGTTATCCCCTGCGGGACCGGCCTGCCCTCTTCGGCCGGTAACGGTTCGGCCGGATACGCGTTCGTCCGCTCCCAGACCGTCCCGTACGGCAGGTCGGTGTAGAGTTCGCCGCCCCGTTGCGACGAGCGGGCCGACTCGTACGTGTCGATGGCGGCGAGTTCCTGTTCGGTGTACGAGAGCCGTTCGTGCTGGTCCGGGAACGCGGGGCTGTCCATCGCGCCGTCGTTCGACATGAGCATCACGTTCGGGTAGACGAGCACGAACAGGAGCAGGATGACGCCGACCACCTTGAGCGAGGTCCGGTTCGCGAGGTGTCGGAACCCGAGGACGCCGATGATGGCGAGGAGGGCGTAGAGGTACGCGAACCAGCGACCGGGGACGAAGCTCTCGATACCGACGAGCGGCAGCCCGAGCACGACGAACAGCATCGCCACGATAGCGCCGACGAACGTGTACGTCGTCTGCGTCGCCCGCGAGCGGTTGAGCACCGTGAGACACCCGATGAGACCCGCGAAGACGAGCATGAGGAACCCGGCTTCGGTGACGTACGTCGAGAGCTGCGAGAGGAACGTCTGACCGGCCGAACCGGCCGCACCGGACGCGCCGGCAGACCCGCCGCTACCGCCCACGCCCTGGAGGAACCCGGCGTTGAACAGGTTCAACACGAGGTAGTTGATGACCGTTTCGAGGAAGGTGTCGCCCTGGTACGGCGTCAGCGACCACGTGAAGACGATGAGTCCGAGGTTGAACCCGACGAGCCCCGCGAGGTTCACCGGGGTGGAGCCGCCGCCCGAGAACGAAAGCGGGTCGGGGTCCTCGGTGAAGAAGTCGAACCGGAGCAACACCTGCGCGACGAACCCCGCGAAGAGGAGCACCAACATGATGAACGACGACACCTGGTGGGTGAGGATGACGGCGGTGCTGAACAGGACGAGCAGGCCGAAGTCGCGCCACCGCTCGCTGGCGTGGGTTATCCGCACGAGGCAGTACAGACACGCGAGGAAAAACAGCAGGCCGAGGCTCGTCGGGATGAGGTGGATGCCCCAGCGGACGACCTGGTCGCCCATCGCGTACAGCGCGCCGGCGGCGAGCGCCCACCGGAGCGGGACGAGCAGTCGTGCGGTTCCGTAGACTAAAATCGGGACGAGCGGCATCGCGACGCCGACCGAGAGGTACAGCGCGTTCCGAAGCGACAGGTCGAGGAGGTGCGTCGACGCCGCCGTGAGAAGGTGGAACAGCGGCGACGCGTAGTACTTGATGTCGTTGATGGCGGACAGCGAGTCCGCCCGAAGAATCATCTGGACGAACGTCGTGTGCGACCAGATGTCGATTCCGATGTAACCCGGCGCGGTGTAGAGCGCGGCGAATCGGACGACGAACGAGTACACGAGAATCTCCGCGAGGAAGACGCTCGGCCGCAGTTCGTCGTCCGGGGCGAGCAGTATCTGCCCGAGGAGGAGCGCGCCGACGACGCCGCCGACGTCCATGAACAGGACGCTTCGTTCGCCCTGAACGACTGCGAGGACGACCATGACGGCGAGGCCGAAGAAGACGCCGGCCGAGATGAGTCGCACGAGCGACGGCGCGAGCGTCGGGAGGCCGTCCGTGGTCCCCCTCCCGCGGGCGGCCGCGAGATAGAGGAGACTGCCGACGCCGAGGAGTATCGGGAGCGTCACGATGAAAATCTGCGACGAGAGGAACCGCAGCGGGAACAACGCGAGCGCGAGCACGACCCCGAGGCCCGCCGCGAGCACGTCGAGCTCGACTCGTCGCAATCGGTCGAATATCGATGAGAGCATCGTCATGTATGAGCTGAGAGTTGTGTCGAAGGAAGTCCGTCAGATTGTGGTCGGGTCCGTATTGGGGCCGTAAAACACGTCCTGCCAGTCGCGGGTCACGTGGGTTCCCCACTCGATGTCGAGTTCGGGAAGCTCACGGTCCATCGCGTACTGCACGCTGAGCGCGGGGATGTTGGCTCCCGCACCGACCGAAGCGGTGACCGACCGGGAGATTCGCGGGTGGACGTCGACGAGTTTCGGCGTCCCGTCGGCGGTGTATTTGAACCGGAACGTGGCGTTGTACTCCAACCCGAAGAGCGAACAGAGCTCGTGCGTGTCCCGGAGGAGCTCCGGGTTCTTTTCGACGGTGCCGACGAACGAGGTGTCGTCGCAGGTCGCGGCGTGCGACCGTGAGACGAGAACCGGCGTCTCGTCGTCCCGGACGAGGGCGTCCACGGTGTACTCCTCGCCGGGGAGATGCTCCATCACGATGAGTTCGGGGAACTGGACTGTCTCCTGGAGGACGGGAAGCACGTCGTCCAGCGTCGTCACGGTGCTGTTCGGTTTCTGGTTCAACAGCGCGTTGAACCGGTCCATGTCCGGGTCGAGGACGCGAAAGCAGCGCCTGTCGTTGCTGACGGGGGGCTTGAAGCAGACGCGGCGGTCGGGGTAGCCGAGCGCGTGGACCGCGTCGAGAAACTCGTCGAACGAGGAGACGCGGTAGAACTCGGGTGCCATCGGGTGGGCCTGCTTGACGAGTTCGTCGTACAGCCGCCCTTTGTCTCTGGCAATCGAGAGCGACTGGGGCGAGACGGCCATCACTTCGATACCCTCGCTCTCGAAGGCGGGCTTCGCCTCGGAGAGGGCCTCGACTTCCGCCGCGTTGAGGGGGAAAATCACGTCGGCGTTCTCGCGGCGCGCGACCGAACGCAGCTCGGAGACGAACGCGTCGGCGTCGCCGGCGGGGACCGTCTCCGCCGTGTCGACGAGGCTGAAGCCGTAGGCGTCCGGGTCCGTATCGACGCCGACGATGTGGGCGTCGAACGCGTCGGCCCGGCGAATCGCCTTGATGATACCCGAAGCGCCGAAGGTACCGGCACCGGTCACCAGCACGGTCACATCGCCGTCCCGGCTCGACGGTCGGACTGTATCCAGCAGTGTCATCGAGACGAGACAGACACCAACGGCCCCTTATTATATAGCAGATAAAAGGCGTGAACCGTCGAAAATCGACGTGTTCGTCCGGGGACGACCCGGCCGGTAAACGAGCGAGAGACGCGCGTTCGAGAGGCGATTCGACGGCCGCTACTCGACGGCCGCGAGAACCCGTTCGACGATGACGTCCGTCGCGTCCACGTTCTCTTCGAGGAGCCGCTGCCGACGGGCCTCCCAGTCGGCGTCGGTCGACCGCAGGATGTCGACCGCCCGGTCCGCGGCGCGTTCGTTCCGGTGCTCGCCGTGGTAGCCGAACAGCAGGTCGAACGAGGCGAGGTCGCGCATGAGCCCGGGGTTCGCGCTGTGGACGTAGACGGTCGGCGTCCCGAGCACGGCGCTCTCGGAGGCCATCGTCCCGCTCTCGCCGACGAAGAGGTCGGCGTACGCGAGCACGTGGTGGATGAGGTGCGGGTCGATGGTGATGGCGTACCCTTCGAGTTCGGGCGGGAGCGCGTCGTCCTCTGCGGAGATGAGTACCGTCGCGCCCGCGTCTTCGAGGCGACCGACGAGGTCGGTGAGGCCGTCGAGGCCCTCGTCGCCGATGTCGTGCGCCGCGCCCCAACTGACCAACCGGACGACCGCGTACGTGTCGTCGGCGTCGACCGGCAGGCCGTCGAGCGCCGCCGGGTCGGGGGCGAACCGGTCGGGGTGGAGGTACGCGAGTTCGTGGTAACTCGGGTACCGGTGGTGGTTCGAGCCGGCGTCGTCGCGGTAGCACTTCGGGGTGGCGACCTCGTCGGCGAAGGGGAACGTCAGCGCGTTCGAGAGCGTCGCGTGCTCCGTGTCGGTGAAGACGACGCACTCGGCGCCGACGAGTTTCGCGACGTGGGCGGCCTCGAACCCGCCGATGGAGGCGACGACGTCCGGGTCGATATCCCGCGCGGCGCGGAAGAGTCGGTACTCGATACCGAGCGTCGAGAGCGCGACGCCGGCCAGCGAATCGCCGCGGGAGCCGACGACCTCGTAGTCGATTCCGTACTCGTCGAGGAGGTCCACGGCGACGTCCTTGTCGAGGGCGCGGACGTGGACCTCGTGGCCGCGGGCCTCGAACTCGTCGATGGCGTGCTTGAAGAAGTGAACGTGCGCGGGGTGCTGAATCGTGATGAGGATGTCCATCGGCGGTGTCTCAGAGCTGCGCGTAGTGGAAGCCGCGCTCGTCGGCCTCGTCGGCGTCGAACACGTCGGCCACGTCTATCATGACCGGGTCCGACCCGAGCGCGGCGGCCATCTCGTCGAGGTCGTAGTCGGCGAACTCCTCGTGGCCGGTCGCCACGACGACGCCGTCGTACGCCTCGAAGTCGACCGACTCGACCACGTCGATGTCGAAGACCGCCCGCGACTCGTCGGGGTCGGCGTGGGGGTCGTAGCCGACGCAGTCGACGTGGAACTCGTCGAGTTTCTCTATCATCGTGCTCACGTCGGAGCTGCGGATGTCGCCGACCCCCGGCTTGTAGGCGAGTCCGAGGACGAGCAGCCGCGTGTCCTGGAGGACGCGGCCCGACTCGTTGATGGTCTTGACCGCCTTGCGGGCGGCGTGAACCGGGACGTACTCGTTGATTTCGCGCGCCTGCAACACGAGTTTCGGCGAGAAGCCCTCGCGCTTGGAGCGGTAGGTGAGATAGAACGGGTCGACGGGGATGCAGTGGCCGCCGACGAATCCGGGGGAGTAGCCGTCGTGGAAGTTCCACTTCGTCCCCGCGGCCTCCAGTACGTCCTTGGTCGTGAGCCCCATGTGGTCGCACGCGACGGCCAGCTCGTTGACGAGCGCGATGTTCATGTCGCGCTGGACGTTCTCGATGACCTTCGACGCCTCCGCCGTCTCGATGTCGGGCGCGCGGTGGATGCCGGCGTCGACGATGCTCCCGTAGAGGTCGGCGAGGCGCTCGCGGACCGCCTCGGAGTCGGCACCGACCACCTTGACCACGTCCTTGACGCTCCGCCCGGTGTCGCCGGGGGACGCGCGCTCCGGCGAGTAGCCGACGAACACGTCCTCGCCGACGGCGAGGTCGGACTCGGATTCGAGCGCGGGCACGAGGACGGACTCGGTCGCCCCCGGATAGACGGTGGATTCGAGGACGACGGTCGTCCCCGGAGAGACGTGCCGACCGATAGTCTCGGCCGCGGATTCGACGAACTTGAGGTCGGGATTCTCCATGCTGTCGACCGGGGTCGGGACCGTCACGATGACGAAGTCCGCGTCCGAGATGTGTGTCGCGTCCGTCGTGAACAGCACGTCGGAGGCCGCGACGCCCTCGTCGGTCACGTCGCCGGTGGGGTCCGTCCCCGCCGAGAGCGTCGAGACCTTGTCGGGGTCGACGTCGTAGCCGATGACCGACTTCCCGGCGCGGTCGAACTCGATGGCCAGCGGCAGGCCGACGTAGCCGAGGCCGACGACGCAGACGGTGTCAGTCATGGAGACCGATTCCCTCGTAGTCGACTCGTTCGTGGTCGCGGTACTCCGTCGCGGCCTGCCGGCCGTCGACGAAGACGACCGGGCGGTCGTCGGCGGCGAAGGCGGGAACGTCGAGGTGGTCGAACGACTCGTGGGCCGTCACGAGGACGATGGCGTCCGCGGACAGGTCGTCGCTCGTCACGCCGCGCATGACCGTCGCGCCGGCCTCCTCGAAGACGGCGGTGTCGTCGAGGATGGGGTCAGTGGCGACCACGTCCGCGCCCGCTTCGTCGAGGTGTTCGACGACGGGGAGCGCCGGCGTCTTGCGAATCTCCTCGACGCCGGCGCGGTACGTGAGACCGAGGACGAGAACGGTCGCGTCCTCGGGGGCGACGCCCTGCGCCGCCAGTCGGTCGAGCGCCGCCTGCGCGGTGACGTGCGGCATCTCGTCGTTGACGGCGCGAGCCGTCTCCATGAGCGGCGACCCCGTCTCGAACTCGTTGATGAGGAACTGCGGGTAGTACGGGATGCAGTGGCCGCCGACGCCCGCGCCGGGCGTGTGAATCTCGCAGAACGGTTGGGTGTTGGCCACGTCGATGGCCTCGGTCACGTCGATTTCGAACTCGCCCGCGTGGGTCGCGAGTTCGTTGGCGAGCGCGATGTTCACGTCGCGGTAGACGCCCTCGAACACCTTGACCGCCTCCGCGGTCGTCGTGTCCGAGACGGTGATGACCTCGTTCGAGGATATCTGGTCGTAGACGAGCGACGCGGCGCGGGCGCTCTCGTCGTCGGCGCCGCCGACGACCTTCGGGTACGCCCCGCGAATGTCCTTCAGCGCGCGCCCGGAGGCGGTCCGCTCGGGGCAGAACGCGAGGCCGAACTCGCCGAGCGAGAGGCCGCTCTCGGATTCGAGAAGCGGGAGGAGCGCGTCGCGACAGGAGCGCGGCGGGAGCGTCGATTCGAAGACGACGAGGTCGCCCTCGTCGAGACCCTTCCCGATGTCTCTGGCGACCGCCTCGATGACCGAGAGGTCCGGCCGGCCCGCCTCGTCGACGAGCGTCGGGACGATGACCACGTGAATGCTCGCCTCGGCGGCGACCTCGCGCGGTTCCGTGTTGGCGACGAGCGCGCCGTCCTCGACGAGTTCCTCGACGAGGTCGTCGAGCCCGGGTTCGCCGACGATGTGGTTCCGTCCGGCGTTTATCTCGCGGACGACGTCGGTGTCGATGTCCGCGCCGGTGACGTTGCCGGTGGTCTCGGCGTAGACGGAGGCGAGGGGAAGCCCCATCTTGCCGAGGCCGTAGACGCCGACCGGCACGTCGCCGGACGTGAGCGCGGCTATCTGTTCGTCTTCGGAGCGTTCGGAGCCGTAGATGGTCGTGACTGAAGATTGCGTGCTCATATGGTGTTCGCTCCCTGAAGCTTCGCCGGGAGTGGGCGGTGTTCGGCGGGCGTTCCGACCGCGAGCGTCTCCGGCGGAACGTCCTCGGTGACGGTCGCGCCGGCGGCGACGAACGCGTTCTCGCCGACGGTCACGCCGGGGAGGATGGTCGCGTTCCCGCCGACCGAGACGCCGTCTTCGAGCGTTGGCCCGGTCATCTCGACGTCCTGCCGGACCGGATACGGGTCGTTCGTGAGCACCGCGCCCGGCCCGACGAACACGTCGTCGCCGATGTGCGTGTGAGTCGGAACGTAAACGCGGGTCTGGAGACTCACGTTCGACCCGATGGTCGTGGTGCCGTCGATGACGGTGTCGGTGCCGACGACGACGTTGTCGCCGATTCGGGTGTCTTCGCGGACGAGCGCGTCGTGACCGGTGACGAAGCCGTCGCCGATGGTCACGTCGCTGTAGACGATGGTCCCCGAGCGGATTCGGGCGTCGTCGCCGACGATCGTCTGCTGTGAGTCGTCGCCGGCCGGGTACCCGAGGGTGACGTCGTCGTCTATCTCGCAGTTTGAGCCCGTGACGTACAGGTTCATGTCTGAGCCGAATCGGCGGTCGTCTCGGCCTCGCCGGAGGGCGACCCGTCGCCGTCCGACCGGAGGGTGGTTGCGAGCACGAACAGTGCGACGAGCGCCGCGAGGAGTTTGGTTTTGGTGCGCATGTGTTGGTCACGCCGCGGACCGTGTGGCCCGCGATTCGAAACGGAGGTCACGCGAAGCGGCCATTATTATCGGGACGATAAGCCCGCAGACGCCCCGAGACGGCGGGAAACGAGTCGTTCCGGCCGTGCGAACGCTCACCAACCGGCGTCGGAATTCCTCGATTTTTCGGAGCGTCACCCCCGGAGCGCCGCCGTCGACGCAGTCAGCTATCCGCCCTTATCAGACCGCTAAGCCGCTCTTTCGCCCGATTTCGAGCGTGAACGGTCGCGGCCATTTTTCAACACGGCCTGTCAAGGCGCGGGTGATGAAGTCGTCTACCCGTCTTTGGACACTCGACGTACTCCTCGTCGTCGCGGGGTCTATCGCCGCGCTCGCGGTGGTCATGCTCGGTCTCTCCGGGTCCGTCGTCCGGAGTCTGTTCGTCGTGCCGCTCATCGTCCTCTACCCGGGATACGCGCTCCTCGCCGCGGTGTTCCCGGAACGGCGGTCGGACGTCGAGTCCGACACCTTGGGCGACGAGTCGGCGCTGACGCGACCGACGCGTCACACCGCCGGACTGCTCTACTCCGTTCGACTGGTCCTCTCGGCGGCGTTGAGCCTCGCGCTCGTCGCCGCGGTCGCGCTCGTCACCAACCTCGTCGGACAGGGGTTCGACGCGAGCATCGTCGCGCTCGGCGTGTTCGGCGTGACGATGTTGTTCACCGCGGTCGCCGTCGCCCGGCGCATGCTGCTGCCCCCGGACGTGCGGGCCGGAGCCCCGCCGCTCAGTACCGTCCTCGGGAGCGTGGCGTCGACCGCCGGAGCGGTCACGTCCCCGCTTTCCTCCGAGTCGCGGAGTTCGCCCGTCTCGCTCGCCGTCAACCTCCTCGTGGTCGTGAGCGTCGTCGCGTTCCTCAGCAGCGTCGGGTTCGCGATGGTCGAGACGCAGGCACCCGAGTCGGACTTCACCGAAGCGTACCTCGTGACCCAAAACGGGTCGGACTACGAGGCCAGCGGCTACCCCCAGCAGCTCAGTCCGGGGGAGTCGGTCCCGGTGACGCTGGCGCTGGAGAACCACGAACACGAGTCGACGACGTACACGGTCGTCACGGAGCTGCAGCGGCTCGACAGGACGCCGAACGGGACGCGAGTGGTCGAAGAACGCGAACTCGACCGAACGCGAGCGTCGGTCGGGGACAACGAGACCGCCTACGTCCAACAGGACGTTCGACCGACGATGTCCGGCGAGTCGCTCCGACTCGTCTATCACGTCTACAAAGGTGACGCTCCGGACGATGCGAACCGCGAGAACTCGTATCGGACCGTCCAACTGGTCGTTTCGGTCAGTGACGGTGGCGGCGGTGACAACACCGCGCAACTCGGTCGGCCGGATTCGATTGGGGGGGCCTCGGCCTGATGTGGCCGTGGGAGCATCTCGTCTTCGGCTACGTGCTGTACTCCCTCGCGAACCGCGCCGCGTGGGGCCCGCCAATGGGTGACGCGGCCGGCGTCACCCTCGCGCTGATGACGCAGGTTCCCGACCTCGTGGACAAGCCGCTGTCGTGGACGCTCGGCGTCGTCGCGACGGGGTACGGCCCGGCGCACTCGCTCCTCGTCGGCGCACCGCTCGTCGGACTCCTCGCGGGGGCGCTCTGGACGCGGAACAGGGCGAAGCTCGCGGTCGCCGCGGTCGCCGGGTACGGGTCGCACCTCGTCGGCGACGTGCTCGCGCTCCGGGCGAACGGGCCCAACGTCGGGCGGGTGCTCTGGCCGGTCGCGCCGCGGGAGCCGTACTCGAACGACCTCGGCTTCGTCCAGCGGTTCGCAGAGTACTTCCAGACGTTCCTCTATCAGATGCTGAGCCCCGAGAACACGGGGCTCGTCGTCGGTTACGCGGCCGTCTTCGGGGCGGTCGTCCTGCTGTGGGTGCTCGACGGAACGCCGGGGCTTCGGTGGGCCCGCCGCGCCGCCGACCTGCGCCGCTGATTCGCGGTCCGTCTTGTAACGGATGACGAGAATATAATTTGACAAAAGCGACCCTGAGCAACAGTTGCATCCCTAATCAACGCCGTAAAGGGACATTCTGTTTGAATAATACGATAAACGCTAAAAATACTCATTACACAGAGGCAGAGACGTTCTCTCGATGCGGAATCAGCGCGCAGAAGAGCGCAGGAGGACAGTCTCTCGGAGACAGCTACTGAAGGGCATCGGCGGGGCGGCCGCGGCCGTTTCGTTCGCCGGGACGGCATCGGCCGACGGCGACGACGACTGGTACAACGTCGTCGACGAGGGGGCCGACCCGACCGGCGGGGAGTCTATCAGCCCGGTCTTAGACGACATTCAGTGCGACGACGGCACGGTTCTGTATTTCCCGGAAGGCGAGTATCTCATGGACGACGCGTTCCGTCACGTCGATTTTCGGGGGTTCGAACTGCGGGGGGATAACGCGACTATCGTCCCGGCCGCCGACTACGACGGCAGGTGGTTGTTCAAGTTAGGAACGTTCGAGCAACCGGGGGAAGACCTGGTCGTCGAGGGCTTCGAGTTCGACTTTACCGCCGACGACACGGGGCTTCGCGTCGTCCAAGCGCAGGTCAGAGACGACCTCCTCGCGAGGGACCTCTCCGTCGTCGGCCAGCACGACAGCGGGAAGTACGGCCCGTTCGCGTTCGACGTCACCGACGCGTCGGGTATCGGCACCGTCCAGAACATCAGGATTCCCGACGGCGGCGAGTTCTCGGACAACACGCCGGGCGACATCGACGTGGGGCCCACGGGAATCATCGTGTCGCCGTACCACGACGGCAAGCTCTGGGTGCGCGACTGCGAGGTCGGCGCCTGGCCCGACAACGGCCTCTACTGTTCGACCGAGGGCGGTCGCGTCGTCGTCGACGGGGGCGTGTTCAAGAACAGCAACATCTCCAACATCCGGCTCTCGGGCGATTACAGCTCGATTCACGGCGCGACCGTCATCGTGGACGACCGCCGCACCGACGACACGAACCAGCGGGGCATCCGACTCGACGGCGGCGCGTACAACTGGATAGACGACACCGTCGTCCGAATCGACGAGCCGAACGGGCGCGCCATCAGCGTCCAGAACGACGTCGAGTGGGCGCGGATTCAGAACTCGAGCGTCATCGTCAACGGAGACGTGCCGACGAAAGCGGTCACCGTCTCGCCGGGGGCCGGGAGAATCGATATCATCAACACCGATATCGAGTTCAACACCAGCGGTCACGCGCTCGTCGTGGGCGGACCGAGCAGCGCCGACGCGGACCCGGTCTACGTTCTCAAGTCGAGCGTCGGCGGCTCCGGCGACGGGTCGAGCGGTCGGCACGCGGTCCGACTCGAACGGGGGAACTGCACGCTCGACCGCTTCGACGTCGAGCAGACCGGCGGCGACTACCGGCGCGCGGTCAAGGTACTCGGCGACGGCAGCACGTTCGTCTGGGGTGACTACGACACGAGCCACATTCCGCTGGTCAACGACGCCGACGGGACGACGTTCCGCGGCATCACCTCCGAATCGCACGACGACTACGAGGGAATGAAAGTCATCGACGGCTCGACCGGCGTCGACGTCGCCGAGTCGGTGATTCACAACGGCGTCTGGGAGTACGGCGACGTCGACGTCGCGTACGACGGAAACTGGTTCTGAGCCGCGACGGTCGGTCCCGAGTCGACTCCGCGTCGCGGCGGGCGCGGCTACCTTCTCACCGCTCGCCCGGACGGAGTCACGGCGACAGGGTCGCCTCGATGAGTCGCGAGATGGCCCGACGAATCCGCTGTGAGACCCCCGACTTGGAGATGCCGAGGATGGCTGCGAGTTCGCCCTGCGAGGACCGCCGCGGAACCTCGAAATAGCCGTGTTCGTGGGCGACGAGAAGCGCCTCGCGCTGTCCCGGGAGGAGCGCCGTCTCGGAGCCCACGTCGGTGTCGCGGGCGACGTGGAGGCGCTTTACCCGGAAGGAGATGTCGTTGTCGTGGTAGTGTTCTTGGACGCGGTGCAGCGTCGAGTGAGCGGGGAGGTGCATCTGGATGGACCACCTGCCGTCCTCGTGTCGAACGGAGATGACTCGAACGCCCATCTCGGTCGAGGACGGGGGAATCAGGCGGACGCCGCTCCCGAAGAGGACGCGAAACCGGCGGTCGGAGCCGACGGAGCCGAGGAAATCCGCCTCTATCACGGTCGGGTCGACGACGAGGGACGCCCCGACTGAATCGACGGGACCCTGTTCGACGACGACGAACGCGCAGTCCCAGCCGAAGCCCTCGGTCGGTTGAAATTCGAGTTCGACCGGCCCCCGGTGTCCCGTGACGAACGACGAGAGAATCAGCCTCGGGTCCTCGAGCGTTATCTCCAAGTATATCGGTCGAGCGTCGTCGCCCCTGCGGTCCTCGTGCATCGCCTGTTGTTCGATAATCGGAACGGGTTATTATGCGGATGATAAGCGTCTGTGGCCGCGTCTCAGCGGATTCGCTCCCGTACCTGTCGGCGGGTTGTGAGCAACTACGATGCCCATAATAACGACACCGAAACGTCCACAGTTCGGTAGGACTCCGACTACAATGTACAAAGACAACTCAATCGCCGTCGTCGTGCCGGCCTACAACGAAGCGGGCTACGTCGGGGACGTCATCGACACCCTCCCCTCGTTCGTCGACCTGGCCTACGTCGTCGACGACGGGTCGACAGACGGGACGTGGGACGAAATCGTGACGCACGCCGACGCGTTCAACGAGGACCACACCCCCGAAGCGACGGCGTACGACGACGTGGTCGTCCCGATTCAACACGAGGAGAACCGCGGGGTCGGCGGCGCGCTCAAGACGGGCTACCTCCACGCGCTGGAAGACGAAGTCGACATCACGGCCGTCCTCGGCGGCGACGGGCAGATGAACCCCGACGAGCTGGCGAAGTACCTCGACCCCATCGCGGAGGGCGACGCCGACTACGCGAAGGGCAACCGGTTCATGGAGCAGTCGGACCTCGACGCCATGCCGGGCTATCGACTCGTCGGCAACTCCATCCTCTCGTACCTGACGAAGTTCGCCAGCGGCTACTGGAAGACGATGGACCCGCAGAACGGCTACACCGCGATTTCCCACGAGGCGCTGCGGCAGGCCGACATCGAGAACATGTACGAGTACTACGGCTACTGCAACGACCTGCTCGTCAAACTCAACGCCGAGAACCTCCGCGTCGCGGACATCGCCTGCTCCGCGGAGTACCTCTACGACGACGACTGGAAGAGCCACATCAACTACGGCGAGTACGTCCCCCGCGTCTCGGGCATGCTGCTCCGGAACTACTTCTGGCGGCTGAAAAACAAGTACATGCTCCGCGACTTCCACCCGCTCGCGGCGTTCTACTACCTCGGAACCGTCATCGCGGGCGTCGCGGCCATCGGCCTCATCGGCTCGGGGCTGACGGGTGGCGGTGACGGCGACTCACGCGGCCTCGGCAGCTGGGCGATCGGTCTCCTCTTCGGAATCACGTTCCTGCTTTTCGGCACGGTCCTCGACCACGACGACAACGAAGCGCTCGAGATTCGGGTCGACGACGACACCTACGAGACCGAGGTTCCGAGCGAGTAACCCGGATGGAATCGGGGGCCGAAGGCCGCCGAAATCCGCGGGCACACTTAAAGGCTGAACATGTGAAGCCGGGAACGTTCGTGAGTATACGACGTTCTTGGTTGTATGAGATTCACGCAATCTGACGATACCGACGCGAATGACTCCCGCGGCCCGAAGTTCACGCGGCGCTCGTATCTCCTCGGAGCCGTCGGCACCCTCGCGGTCGGAAGCTACCTGTCGCACCCCGTCAACAGCGTCGAGGCGAACGCGATGAGCGTCGACGTTCCGCAGGCGTACCTCGACCGGTTCTCGAACGTCGTCAACGTCGTCGATGCGGGGGCCGACCCGAAGGGCATCGAACCCATCGACGACGTGCTCTCGCGGCACGTCGCGGACGACACGCTCCTCGTCTTCCCGGAGGGTCGATACCTGATGCACAGGCAACTCCGAAAGACCGGGTTCGAGAACCTCGGGTTCTACGGGCCGAACGCGACGCTCACGCACGGCCGAATCGACGCCATCGACAGCAACGTCGTCACCGAAGGCGAGTTTACCGGTGCGGCCCGGTTCTTCCGGCTCGGCGTCATCTACGCCCCCGGCAAGGACCTCCTCTTCGAGGGGTTCACGTTCGATTTCACCGCCCCGCAGACCGGGATTCGGGCCGTCGAGGCCTACGTCACGGACGGGCTCGAAGTCCGCGACATCACCATCGCGGGCGAACACGACACCGGAACTCTCGGCCCGGCGCTGTTCAGCGTGACCACCGCCGGCGGGACCGGCACCGTCGAGCGGTTCAGCGCGCCCGACGGCGCGGCGTTCACGAAAGACACCATCGGCGACATCACCCTCGGCCCCACCGGGATACTCATCGACCCGAACAGCGCGGGGACGCTCCGCTTCGTCGACTGCGAACTCGGTCGGTTCCCGGACAACGGGCTGTACGTCTCGGGGTCGAAGGGCGTCGTCCACGTGGAGGGCGGGACGTACAAGAACAGCACCGTCTCCTCGATTCGGCTCAAGGGGTACGGCAGCAGTATCCGCGGCGCGACGGTCGTCATCGACGAACTCGTCCCCGGCATCAGCCAGCGCGGCATCCGCCTCGACGACGGGGCCGACCTCCGCATCGAAGACACCACCATCGAGGTCACGGGCTCCGCGGAGAACGCCATTCGCATCCTCGACGACGCACAGACCTCGGTCATCGAGAACTGCAGCATCGTCCTCAACGACGACGAGGGCTGTGCGCGCGGCATTCAGGTGACTCCCGGCGCGGGCCGCCTCGAAGTCCTCGACACGACCATCGACATCCACGGGTCGAACTTCGCCATTTACCTCCAGGGTGACAACGCCCCGGAGGACCCGATGGTGCTCGTCAAGAACGTCACCATCACCGGTTCGGCACCCGGCGACGGCCAGCGCGAGGCGATTCGCGTCGAGCGCGCGAACGCCCGGTTCGAGAACCTGACCGTCCACCAACCCGGCGAGAGCTACCGACGCTGCGCCGAGATTCTCGCGGACGACGCCCTGTTCGTCGGCGGGACCTACGAGGCGACGCACCACCCCTTCATCAACAAGGGCAACCGGACGCGCTTCGACGGCATCACCGCGCGGTCCCTCAGCGGGCGGCAAGCCATGAAACTGTACTCACAGGGGACCGACGTGGTCGTCATGGACTCGGTGCTCTACGGCGGCTACATCGACGGCGGCGCGGAGGGGTTCGTCGTCGACAACACCGAACTGCCACCCGTCTGAGACGAACGAGAGCTTACCGACCCGATAATCATGGGGGTCGGTACGCAACTGCGGGTAACGCATGGACCACGACCGACTGGCCGACAAGGACCTCCTCGTCGTCTCACACGGCTACAAACACTTCGTCAAGTCGCAGGTCGACGTGCTCGCGGAGTACTTCGATTCCGTCACCGTCTGCGTCAGGTACAACTGGTTCGCCGACGTGGCGTCTCGCCTCCCCGTGAGCGGCGGCGAGGGGTTCGGAAAGGACGCCAAAATCGCCACGACGAACGTGCCGGACAACGTGCACGTCATCGAGACGCCGCTTTTGTACCTCCCGGTCGACGCGCAGCGCGAGCACCTCCTCGGACAGCAACACGCCCGGAAAGTCCGCAAGAAACTGGCGGACCACCCCGTCTCGTTCGACCTGATTCACTGCCACATGACGTGGACCTCGGGGTACGTGGGCGCGCGCCTGAAGGAGGAACTCGGTATCCCGTACGTCCTCACCGTCCACGCCAACCGCGACTGGTTCGAAACGCAGCTCGCCTCCGACAACGCCCGGCTGAAGCGGGCGTGGACCGACGCCGACCGACTCGTTCGCGTCAACCGACGCGACCGCTCGAAACTGGACCCCTACAACGGCGACGTGGTCCACATTCCGAACGGCTACGACACCGACGCGTTCGAGCGCGTCTCCACCGCCGCGGCCCGCGAGCGACTCGGCGTCGACGACGACGCGCCCGTCGTGTTCGCGCTCGGGACGCTGAAACCGCGGAAGGGCTTCCAACACCTGCTGCGAGCGATGACGCGGGTTCACGAGTCCGAACCGGAGGCGCGGCTCGTCATCGGCGGGCAGGGCGGCATGCGCGACGAACTCGAATCGCTCGCGGGCGAACTCGGCATCGACGACCGGACCGACCTGCTCGGCTACGTCGACTCGGAGACGCTCAACGACTGGATGAACGCGGCCGACGTGTTCGTCCTCCCGAGCTACAGCGAGAGCTTCGGCGTCGTCCAACTGGAGGCGATGGCCTGCGGGACGCCCGTCGTCGCGACCAAAAACGGCGGAAGCGAAGAGGTCGTCACGAGCGACGACTACGGCACCCTCGTCGAGGGACCGGAGTCGCACGACGAACTCGCCGACGCCGTCGTCGATGCCCTCCGCGGGCCGTGGGACGCGGACGCCATTCAGGCGTACGCGAACGAGTTCACGTGGGAGAACGTCTGCGAGGACATCGCCGACCTCTACGTCGAAGTCCTCGACGAGGCCGAATCCGAGGCCGAGCGACAGACGGTTACCGCCGCGCAGTAAGGCGACGAAGCGAGAGCCGGGTCCCGCTATCTGTTTCTATTCGGTTGACGACCCGCGTAGCACTCGGGGCCCGACGGTCGGCGTCGAAAGAAAATCGAAACGGTCCGTTAGCGCGCGCTTCGACCGGTGAGCGCCACGATTCCGACGAACAGAACCGAGTAGAACCACGGCGACCCGCCGAGCGGAGACGACTGCAAATCGAGCCACTCGGCCGCCGAAAGCGGTTGCGCCATCAGGAGCGTCGACCCGCTGTCGGTCGTGTTCGACGTCGTCGTGGTCTCGGTCGTGTCGGTCGTCGTCGCGGTATCGGTCGTGGTCGTGTCAGTCGTCGTTGTCGTGTCGGCCGTGGTCTCGGTGTCCGTGGAAGTTGTCGTGGTGTTCGTGGTCGTAGTTGTCGTCGTGTCTGTCGTCATCTCCGTCGTGGTTGTCGTCGCGGTATCGGTCGTCTCTGTCGTTGTCGTGGCCGTGTCGGTCGTCGTAGTCGTCGCGTCTGTGGTCGTCGTTTCCGTGTCAGTCGTTGTCGTTGTCTCGGCCGTCGTGGTGGTGTCCGTCGTCGTCGGTGACGAAGTCGTCATCGTCGTTGTCGTCGTGTTGTTCGACGGTGTCTCCGTCGCCGTCGACGTCGAGGTGGTCGTTGTCGTCGTGTTGTTCGTCGGCGTCTCGGTCGTCGTCGGTGACGAGGTGGTCGTCGTCGCCGTCGTCGTGTTGTTCGTCGGCGTCTCGGTCGCCGTCGGCGACGCGGTCGTCGTCTGGTCGTCGCTGTCATCGCCGTCGTCGTCATCGTCGTCGTCACCGCCCCAGAGCCAGCCGCCGCCGTCGTCCGACTCGGTCGTCGTCGTGTTCGACGGCGGACTGGTCGTGTTCGTCGTCGTCGCCGTCTCGGTCGTCTGCGTGGCAGTCTCGGTCGCCGTCGTCGTCACCGGCGTGTCGGTCGTCGGCATCGGCGTGTCGGTGACCGGGGTGGTGTTGTTCACCTGCGGCACCGGCGAGTCGCCGTCGACCGAGGGAGCGATGCCGACGCTCGGGACGCCGACGGCCAGCGCGACGCCGGAGAGCGAAAGCAGGATACCGGCGACGAGAAGGACGCGTTGCAGCGTGTTTTTGTGCCGGTCGGTCCAGGACTCGTCGCCCCACGCGGGACTCCCGGCGTCGCCGCTGGCGCCGCCGCGACGGGCGCGTATCGCGGTGGCGCGGGAACCGACCGGGTCGGGAAGCGAACTCAGCAGGTCCAGCGCCTCGTCGGCGTCCACGGCCCCGACCACGAACGCCACCGTCACGAAGACGAGGAAGCCGACGGCCGGGACGACGACCAGCGCGAGGAGACTGCTCTCGATGGTCATCGAGAGCAGGAAGATCGGCACCCCGGAGATGAACCCCGTCGCGAGCACTCGCACGAGTCGAGCGTCGGAAAACGGCTTGAACCCGAGGTAGCGCGCGCTGGCGAGATTGAACACCGGGAGCGAGGAGTACCCGATGGTCGTCGCCACGGCGGCCCCGAGAATGCCGTGACGCGGGATGAGAACCACGTTCAAGATGATGTTCAGAACCGCCGCGGCGCCGGTCGCCGCGATGAGCGGCTTCATGTCGGCCTTCGCGTGG
The DNA here is from genome assembly GCF_003383195.1 of Haloferax sp. Atlit-6N. NCBI lineage: Archaea > Methanobacteriati > Methanobacteriota > Halobacteria > Halobacteriales > Haloferacaceae > Haloferax > Haloferax sp. Atlit-6N. Next base: position 42,496 of record NZ_QEQJ01000005.1, read on the forward strand.
CTGATTGCGAGGATGGGCCGAACGACCGCGAAGCCGATAGTCCCCGGGAGCAGGATGAGAAGCGGCGTGACGACGGGCATCGACCCCGAACCGAGGTACAGCGGGACGAAGTCCTTCGCGAGCGCTGCCAGCCCGAGCGACAGGAGGACGATGACGAGCATCCCGTATCGGGTGACGCGGGAGGCGATTTCGTTTATCTGGTCGATTCGTTCGTCCGCCCACAGGTCCGAGACGGACTGCACGAGCATCGACTGAATCGACCGGGGAATGACCCAGAGGAACTGGCTGATGACCAGCGCGGACTTGTAGTAACCGACGCGCGTCTCCGTGACGTGGGACGCCAGCATCAGCACGTCGACGTGGTACATCGACGTGAGAAACAGCATGTAGACCACCGAGAGGTGGTTGAAACTGAACAGCTCCTTCGTCGGGAATTCCCGCGGCGTCGTGCTGAAGATGCCGCGAAGCGAGACGTTCTTGCGGACCCACCACAGCGCGAGGAGCGCGACGAGGCTGTTGACGACGATGAGGCCGACCATCAGCCCCCCGATTTCGTACCCGAGGTAGGCGATGCCGATGAGCGCGAGCCGGGTTCCGACCTTGTTGAACACCCGAAGCGGCTCCGAGAGGTGCTCCTGTTTGAGCCCCATCAGGGACCGACGGGCGTACTCGCGGAACTGCGTCGCGATGGTGAGCCCGGCGAGACCGTAGAAGCCGACGACGTACTCCGGGCCGAGGAATCGGGTGACCACGCCGAACCGCGCGGCGGCGGCGAAGGCGAGCGCGGTCAGCACCGCGAGGACCGTCCCGAGGCGGAAGTAGTAGCCGAACACGTGCGTCTGCCAGTCCGAAATCGAGCGGTCTTCGGCGAGGAACTTCCGGGCACCGCTGTTGATGCCGGAACTCATCAAGATAGTCGAGATGCCGAAGACCGCGGTGAGCGTGCCGTAGCGACCGTACAGTTCGAACCCGAGCGTCGTGATGAGAAGCGGCGTGAGCACCACCGAGGACAGCACGATGAAGATGCGCCCCCCGAAGATGGAGAGGAACGCGGTGACCATGTTCCGCTTCATTCACACCACCCGTCGGCGTCGCTCTCGCCGGGCTTCCTCGCCGGCGCGACGCGCGGGGACCAACGTCGTATCGGCCGCGGACCACCTGCTGTTCGGTGATTCGTGTACATAAATAAACGAACGCGGGAGATTAGTCGGAAGACGCTATCTCGATAGAGACCGAGTCGCCGTTCTTGAGGTAGTAGTCGGTCGGGTCGACGGACTCGCCGTTGACGGTGACGTTCGCAGTCGCGTTGTCACCGTCACCGTCGTACGCGTAGGTCGTTCCGTTGTAGGTGACGCCCTCGTCGGTCATGTTGATGCCGTCGAGCGTCGACATGCCGTAGGCGAGCGTGACGTGCGCCGAGTGCGCGTGCCACGGGTTCGCGTGACCGCCTTCGAAGTGGAAGTGGTCGTTGTGACCCGCCTGCTGGTACTTGTCGCGGCTGAAGTCGAGCCGTTCACCGTCGACGGTGAAGTCGATAGTTCCGTGGACGTGGAGCTGTTCCGGCGGGATGTACTCGCCGGGAGTGGTGACGTTCGAGTCGTCGGTCACGACGAGCACCCACACCTTGTCGTCCGATTCGAGCGTGTACTCCTCGGGGTCGACCTCGTGGCTGTCGACGCGGTAGATGAGTTTCGTACCGTTGGTGGACTCCTCGAAGGTCTCGCCGTCGTAGGACAGCGTCGACTCGGTGGCGTCGACGTCGGCCGCGTCGAGCGCCGCCGCGAGCGTCGTGCTCTCGTTGGTGTGCCACGAGTCGACGTCGCTCATGTGGACCGGCGCGTCCTCGTCGAGGTCCTCCGTGAGACTCACGCGCTCGCCGGTGACCACGACGGCCATCTGCCCGGCGTACGCCGCGTCGACCGACGACTCGTCACTGGTGTTCGCCGCCGAGTCGTGGCTGTGTGAGTCGTGGTCGGTGTCGGAGTCGGAGTCGGAATCCGACGACTCGTTCGTCGCGTCCGCGGCCGTCGTCTCCGCGGCCGTCGCGTCGTCCGAAGACGCCGTGTCGTTCGCGGTTCCCTCGACGTCTGAATCCGTCATCTCCGTCGTTTCGGCGGTTTCGTTCGCCGCGGTCGTGTCCCCCGTGTCGCCGCCCGCGAATGACGAACAACCCGCTGTCGTCATCAAGAGCGCGACGAGGAGGGCGATACTCGCACGTTTCAGTGTCTTGGATGGGATATCCATCTCGAACTCGAACGAGACATCACGGCCACCCACCGTTATTATCGACCACGTAGTGGCGGCTTACCGGGCGGATAATTAGTATGAGCGGGGGCGGGTCTACACCCATCGTGATACGCCTCGACACCCGCGGAGGTCGGTCGGATGGACAGTGACGCGCTCGTCACGCTCGGACTGGCTCTCGTGTGTCTGTTCGCCGTCGGGTCGGCGGCCGGGTCCCTCGAATCGGCGGTCGACTCCTCGCCGAGCGAGGCGATCGACCTCGATTACTCCTCGCTCCCGCTCGACAAGGGCGACGCCAACGACATCAAGCGCGAATACCAGACGCTGACGGACAACCCGAGCCAGCAGGAACACGGCGGCGAGCAGTCGTCGCAGTCGGGACAGTCTAGCGCGAGCGGTCCTGACGACGGTGACGACGACTCCACGTCCGACAGTTCGACAGACAGTTCGGACGCCCAGCGCGACCAATCTTCGGGGTCGAACGAGACGCCGGGCGAGCGAGACGGGCTAGAGGCGCTCATCGATGCCCTGCTCGCGCTTCTCTCGCGTCTCGTCGAACTGGTCGTCGGAGTCGTCGCGGTGGTCGCCCTCGCGCTCGTCGCTCGGTATCGAGACCGCATCGCGGCGCGACTGTCGCCGATAGTCGCTCGCTTCCGCGGGGGAGAGTCTCCGGCGGAAGAGCGCGCCGGAGGCGGGGTCGATGCGCCGCCCGAACCGGAGAACGAGGTCACCGAAGCGTGGTACGAGATGGTCGAGCGCCTCCGACTCGACGACCGTCAGTTGCTCACGCCGCGAGAGCGGGCGGCAATCGCCCGCGAGAACGGGGCCGACGCGAACTCGGTGTGGTCGCTCACGGAACTGTTCGAAGAGGTCAGGTACGGCGGCGCGCCGGTGACCGAAGACCGACGCCGCCGCGCGAGGGAGTGTCTCGAACGGCTCGGCCCGTCCGGGGGGCGAGACCAGTCGTGAACCGCCGAAAGATGCTGTTCGGACTCCTCGGACTCGGCTGCCTCGCCGTCGGGACGGTCGCACGCGGGGCGGTCCTCCCGATGGCATCGCTCGTCTCCGAGGCGGGCGGCGACTACGTCCTCGTGGCCGCGCTCTCGGGAGTCGCGCTGCTCGCGTCGCTGCCGGTCATCGCCTCCGGCCGGGAGAGCGAACTGCGGCAGGCCGACACGCCGGACCCGGAAGTTCCCGCTCGGGTCCCGCCCGCGGGGCGCGAGTTCGACGAGACGGTTCGGGGATGGGACTATCGGACGCCCGTTCTCGGCAACAGCGCCCGGCAGCGAGTGAAAACGCGGCTCCGAACGGCGGCCGTCGAGGCGGTGATGCGCGAGCGGAACTGCGGTCGAAGCCGCGCGCGTCAGCTCGTTCGACGCGGCGAGTGGACCGACGACGCCGAGGCGGCGTCGTTCCTCGGGGGTCCGAAACGGTCGACGCTCGCCACCGCGGTCGCCGCGCTTCGGCGACGACAGACGCCCGCCGAGTTCCGCGCCCGGCGGACCGCCGAGGCCGTCTACGCGGTCGATGGAGGGACGGACCGGTGACGACGCCACAACAGACGAACCGCTGGCGCGGCGTCGTCGCCGTCGCGCTCGTCGTCGCGGCCGCCGGGCTACTGGCGAAGCGACAGGAACTCCTCTTGCTCTCGACGGTCGGCGTCGTCTTCGCGGCGTACCACCGGACCGTCCCGATGCCGACGCCGAATCTCACCCTCGACCGCCGGGTCGACACCGCCGCACCGGCGAGCGGCGACGAGGTCGAAATCGAAGTCGCGGTGACGAACGAGGGCGACGAGACGCTGTACGACTGCCGGGTCGTCGACGGCGTTCCCCCGGCGCTCTCCGTCACGGACGGCCCGGCGAGGTGCGGGATGGTGCTTCGCCCCGGCGAGACGCGGACGTTCTCGTACGCCGTCGAAGCCGAGCGCGGGCGGCACGCGTTCGACGACGCGACCGCCATCGTCCGCGACCCCAGCGGCGACAGGGAGGTCGAACTCGACGTGCGCGCCGCGGACGAGACGGAACTCGACTGCACGACCGAGATTACGAAGCCGCCGCGTCGGTCACAGACGCTCGACACCGTCGGCAGCGTCGCCGCGAACGGGACGGGCTCGGGCATCGAGTTCCAACAGACGCGGTCGTACCGCCGCGGCGACCCGGTCAGCCAAATCGACTGGAAGCGGTACGCCGCTTCGGGTGAGTTGACGACCGTCGACTTCAGGGAAGAGCAAGCGGCGTCAATCCTCGTCCTCGTCGACGCGCGGGCGGTCGCCTACAGTGGCCCGCCCGGGGAGACGCACGCCGTCGACGCCGGGGCGTCCGCCGCGGCTCAGTTGACGACTGCCCTGCTGAACGGCCGGAACCACGTCGGCCTCGCCGCGCTCTCGGCCGAAGACTGCTTCCGAGCGCCGGGCGCGGGGCGGGAACACCGACTCCGGTTGCGGAAACTGCTTTCGAGGCACTCGGCGTTCGCCGCGAGTCCGACGGACACGGACGACCCAGTCGACGAACAGGTCGAATCGTACCTCGGTCGGCTCGGCGAACAGACGCAGATTCTCTTCGTCTCGCCGCTCTGCGACGACACCGCCGTCGAAGTTGCGCGCCGGTTCGACGGGCACGGCCACGCGGTCACGGTCGTCTCCCCGGACGCGACGGCGAACGAGACGCCCGGCGAGCGCTTGGCGGCCGCAGAGCGCCGGAATCGGTTGCGGGCGCTCCGGCAGGTCGGTATCCCCGTCATCGATTGGTCGCTCGACGACCCGCTCGCGCTCGCAATCGACGCACAGCGGGGGGTTCGGCTGTGAACGGGGAGATAACCAGACGGCCGGCGCGGCTCAGCGCGGCGCTGTCGTTGTTCGCCGCCGCGCTGTCCGTCTCGCTCGTGAACACCGGCGCGCCGACCGGGACGTTCGTCGCCGTGGTCGGCCTCGTCGTCGCGATGGAGGGCGCACACCGGTTCCGAACGGGGCAGCGACTGCTCGGGACTGCCGGACTGCTCGTCGGCGTCCTCGTCGCGACGGGCGGTGCGGGCCTCGCCGTATCGAGCGCCACCGGCCAGTCACAGCTCATCGAGGCCGGACTCGGACTCTTCGGCGTGTTCTGCCTCGGACTCGGCGTGCTTCCCCTTCGCGGAGCCGGGTCGCGCGGACTGAGTAAACTCGGCTGCGCGTCGGTCCTCTTGGCTGTCGTCGCCGGCGGGCTGTTCCAGACGGCCGACGCCGTGCCCCTGCTCGTCGCGTGCGCGGCGCTCGTCGTCTCGTGGGACGCCGCGGAGAACTCGGTGACGGTGGGCGAGCAACTCGGCCGGGAGGCGAAGACGTGGACCGTCGAGGCGGCCCATTTCAGCGGGACGGCGCTCGTCGGGGGCGTCGCGGTCGGTGCCGGGCTCGTGGTTCGCGACCTCGGGACGCCCGGTCTGCCGCTTCACGCGGTCGCGTTCGTGCTCGTCGCCTTGGTCTTTCTCACGCTCGCTCTCCACGACTGACCGTCGGGACGGAGACTTCGGCGAGCACGTCGTCGACGAGTTGGCTCCGCTCGACGTTGTCGACCGTCGCCTCGGCGGTCGGAACGATTCGGTGGGCGACCGTCGCGTGGACGACGGCTTTCACGTCGTCCGGAATGACGAAGCTCCGGCCGTGGACCGCGGCCGTCGCGCGGACGACCTCGAACAGCCGCTGACAGCCGCGCGGCGAGACGCCGACCGCGACGCGGGGGTTCTCCCGGGTCGCGCGAACGATGTCGACGATGTACTGTTTTATCTCGCCGTCGACGCGGACCGTCTCCGGGACGCGCTGCATCTCGCGGACGCGGTCCGTCGAGAGGACCGAAGAGACCGTCGGCGTGGGCTCGTCGCGCGCGTCGCGGCGGTCGAGCAGTTCCAGTTCGCCCTCCTCGTCCGGGTAGCCGAGGCTGTCTTTGACGAGAAATCGGTCTTTCTGCGCTTCGGGCAGGGGGAACGTTCCCTCCCCCTGTTCGACCGGGTTCTGCGTGGCGATGACGAAAAACGGGTCCGGGAGCGGGTGCGTCTCGCCGTCGACGGTCACCTGCCCCTCGGCCATCGCTTCGAGGAGCGCGGCCTGCGTCTTCGGCGAGGCGCGGTTGATCTCGTCGGCGAGGACGACGTTCGCGAACAGCGGGCCCTCGCTGAACTCGAACGACCGGTCTCGCTCGTCGAACACGTACGTCCCGGTCACGTCGGCGGGGAGGAGGTCCGGCGTGAACTGGATTCGGCTAAACGAGAGGCCGAGCGCCGTGGCGAAGCTCTGTGCGGTCAGCGTCTTTCCCGTGCCGGGAACGTCTTCGAGGAGGACGTGTCCCTGCGAGAGCGCTCCGGTGAGGATGCGCCGAAGGACGGCTCGGTCCACGACGACTGACCGAGCTATCTCGTCGAGAACGCGCGTGCTGTGGTCGTGGAGTTCGCGGACGTCCATACTCCGGAGTCAGCCCAGCCGGCCATTATTATGCGATAGGTAAGCGCGCCACCGACCCGCGCGTTACCTGCTCGATAATAATGCGCCCCCGACGGAGAGTAAGAGGCGATACCCGATGCCGACAGTGAGCGTCATCATCCCCACGTACAACCGCGCGGACGACATCCCGCGCGCCATCGACAGCGCGCTCGACCAGACGCTGTCGGACGTTGAGGTCATCGTCGTCGACGACGCCTCCACGGACGACACAGCGTCGGTCGTCACCGCCTACGACGACCCGAGAGTGAACTACCTCGTCCACGAGACGAATCAGGGTGGAAGCGCCGCCCGGAACACCGGAATCGAGGTCGCGACCGGCGACTACATCGCGCTCCTCGATTCCGACGACGAGTGGGCAGAGACGAAGCTCGAACGGCAGGTCGAGACGCTCGAACGACGGTCCGACGAGTGGGTCGCCGCGTACTGCGGGACGATGATTCTCGACGACGCGGACGCCAACCCGCTCGTGGAGCGCGTCAAGTCCGTCCTCGGAACACACGACTCCCGAGAAGGGGCGGAAGGCGGCGAGGAACTCATCAAGGAGATTCTCATGGAGAACCTCCACACCAGCGCGGGCTCGACGCTCGTCGTCGAGTCCGAGGTGGTCGAGCGAATCGACGGGTTCGACGAGTCGTTCGACCGCTACCAGGACACGGAGTTCCTCATCCGCGTCCTGAAGGAGGGAAAGCTCGCCTACGTCGACGAACCCCTGTTGCGGCGGTACCCCTCCGGCGGACCGAGCGCGGACGCCGTCCGGCGGGCCAACGCGCACTTCCTCAAGACGTTCGCCGAGGAGGTCGTCGAGCTAGAGACCCGCGGCTACGACGTGACCGGCACCCACCAGTACGCGCTCGCCGCGCAGTACCTCCGCGAGGGGCGGTTCGACGCCGGACTGGCGTACCTGCGCGCGGGCTCGACACCCGGACCGGCGCAGCTCCCCGGTCTCGTCTACAGCGTCGTCAGAGGCGTTCAGAACAGAGTGGGCGCGTAACGCGGGGTGAAACCGGGGGAAGCCGAGTCGAAACGGCGAGACGACGCTCGAGTCACTCGTCGAACGGCGACCCCGCACCCTCGGGCATCGACCCCTCTTCGGCGACGATGTTCTGTCGGCCGACAGATATCTTCTCCACCGTTCCGAGCTCGTCCATGCTCGAAAGCAGTCGACTGACCTTCGATTTCGACCAGCCCGTCTGCTCGACGATTCTACTCTGGTAGACCCAACCGCCGTTGTCGCGGAGCAGTTGGATGACTTTGTCCTCGTCGGTCAAGACGGGCTGTGACGACTGCTGGAGTTCGTCCCGGTCGAACTCCGGCGGCGTCGATGGCGAGTCCGATTCGTCGTCTCCGTCGTCCGTCTCGGTCCCGACCGGCTCGAACAGCTGCGGCGCGGACACCGGCGCTTCGAGCTGGTACTCCGACGAGGCGAGGAACCAGCGGCCGCCGACGGCGACGACGCCGAGCAGCGTCCCGCCAGTGAACACGAGCATCGGGGTGGTGCTGCCGTCGGTGGGGTCCGTTCCGAGCTTCCGCTCTAGCCCGTCGTTCAGTCCGTCGCCGTCCGTGTCGGGGTCGACGGGGTCGGTCCCGTGTTCGTACTCGTACCCGTCGTCCAGTCCGTCGCCGTCCGTGTCGGCGGTGCTGTCGTTCGGCGGCGTCCCGAGTCGCATCTCGACGCCGTCGGGGATGCCGTCGCCGTCCGTGTCGGGGTCCGTCGGGTCCAGCGAGTTCGACAGTTCGGCCGCGTCGTTCAGTCCGTCGCCGTCCGTGTCGGGCGTCGTCGGGGACGTCCCGTAATTTTTCACCTCGGCCCCGTCTTGGAGGCTGTCCTTATCGGTGTCCATGAGGAACATCGAGGTGTTGTTGGACAGTTCGTTCGCGTTGCTGAGTTTGTCGCCGTCGATATCGCCGTCTTTCCGGAGTATCGTGATGTTGACCGTGTCGCTGGCAATCTGCTCCGACTGCCCCGGGAAACTGTTCCAGAGGACGACGGAGACGTTGCTCGAGCCCTCGAACTCCGAGAGGGATTCGTACGAGAACTCGACGGTCTGCGTGCCGGACGAGACGCCCTTATCGGTGCAGTCGACCCGGTAGCCGCTCTCGTTTCTCACACACACCTCGTAGATGTTCGACTCGTTCGGGGCGTCGAACTCGACCGAGAGCGTGTTGCGTTCGGACGCCCAGAGGAACGTCGACTCCCTCGGCTGGTCGACCGGAACCGTGTTCGTGAACGCTCCTTCGATGGCCGTCTCGTTGGTCGTCTCTTCGTCCATCGCCATCACCGGTGCGGGAAGGACCGCGCCAGTGAGAACGAGCGCGACCAGAACGAACACCACGCGGGCGTACGACATGGTTATCGGAGAGTCACCTCGATTCGGGCGCGTCGGCTCGGGGGCGACGTGACGTTCGCTCGGCTCGCGGGAGGCCATTGAGAGGCTCCACCGGGTGCTCGCGAACGAAGAGGGCGCGCGTCTGAAATCATTGGGGCCAATTTTGCGCTGTATCGATGATTCTAGTTCAACAATATGAATCTCACGGCCTGTTATGACAGCTGGGCAGTAGCTATCTATCTGGATAGTTCGAGTCGAGAGACGGATAAATCACCCTCGATATAGCGGGTACTTAGGTCGGAACCAGACGAACGGCGTGCGTTGCGCGGTAGAACTCGAAGAGCGTTATTCTTCGTCGCCCGTCTCGAAGTTGTCGAGAACCTGCCAGAACGTGAGCGCCGTGTAGACGCTCATGACCGCGAGCGCGACGAGCAGGTGAGGGATGGAGCCGAACCCGAAGAGGCCGAGCCCCGATGCACCGATAAAGAGCGTACTCAGCCCCGAGACGGAGAGGTAGTACGCCCCCCACGGTCGCTCGGACTCGCCGTCCGTCTCGTCGTCGTCATCGTCGGGGAGTTCGAGGTGAGCCGCGAGCTCGTTGGCGAGGGGCGTCTTCTCGACGATACCCCTGCTCTGATTGTAGTCGATGACGCCCTCTTCGTCGAGTTTCGGGAGGTGCGCTTGGTAGAGGGCGATATAGACGCGCTGGCGCTGGTCGGACATCAACGCCTGAACCGTCGTATCGTGCTCCCACGCGGCGACCTGCTCCGCGATGTCCCGCATCTGAACCGGTCCCTCGCGGTCGCGCAGGTATTCGAGAACCTTCCGACGGCGCTCGTTCTGGAGCAGGTGGTATATCTCGTCTTTCCCAAGTTCCGTGTTCTGCTCGGCCGAATTCGTATGCTGGTCGATGAGCGCGTTCTCGGTACCGTTCACTTGAGTGGTCATGCTCGCTCCAACCGTTACTGTGGCCCCAAATAAAGCGTCAACACCGTCCCGGATTTTCCGAACTGTTGTGAAAACCCGACCGGAATCAAGGCGTATTGCAGCAGTTTAGTGACTGTTTCAGACTGTTTCAGGGGTGCATAATCGCAAGACAGCGGCTTTGTTGCCTGTTTGACAACAGTCGAGAAGCGCCCGATAGCAATTCGGCGAAAACCGGATTGTTGTTCCAGCAAAGGCACGTGATAAGCCCGATAAATCTCGTGTTTCAGTCGACCGTGGAGGTCAGTCGGGCCCCGCCGTCGAGGGTTTCTCGCGCAGCCTCGTCGAGTTCCTTCGTCAGCTTCAACACCCGAAGCCCCTGCTCGCCGTCCACGACGGGCTCCGTACCGGTCGAGGCGGCGTGCGCGAACGACCGCAGTTCGCTCTGTAGGGGCTCGACCTGTTCGACCGCGAGCGTCTCCACGAAGTTCTCGTGGCGGTGCCGGACGAGCGACTCGTCGTCGATGTACGAGGGGACCGACGAGCGGTGAATCTCGATGTTCTGTTCGATGTAGTCGACCTTCACGCGGCAGTCGGCCGCCGAGATGGTGAGGCCGCGGACTTTCTCTTGGGTGACGCGGCTCGTCGTGAGCGACGCCGTCACTCCCGAGTCGAACGCGAGGTTCGCGTTCGCGTGGCGGCAGTCCGGCGTTCCCACGGCGTCGTACGAGTCGACCGCGCCGTCGACGATGTCGAGGACGATGTCGAGGTCGTGAATCATCAGGTCCATCACGACCGTGTCGTCGATGGCGCGGTCGACGGGCGGTCCGAGTCGCTCGGTCGAGACCGCGTGGACGTCGAGGTCGTCGACGAGGTCGCGGAGGGCGCGAACCGCCGGGTTGAACCGCTCGATGTGACCGACCTGCAACACGAGGTCCCGCTCGTCGGCGATGTCGACGAGTTCCTGTCCGTTCTCGGGGTCTTCGACGAACGGTTTCTCGACGAGGACGTGAACGTCCGATTCGAGGGCGCGCTTCGCGTTCTCGTAGTGGAACTGCGTCGGCACGACGACGGAGACGATGTCCGCCGCGTCGAGGAGGCCGTCCATCGACCGCGCGGTCGTCCCGTAGTCGTCCGCGACGGACTCGGCTCGGTCGCCGTCGACGTCGAAGACGCCGACGAGCTCCGTGTCGCCCAGTTCGTCGTACACCCGGGCGTGGTTCTGTCCCATGCTCCCGACGCCGATGACGCCGGCCGCGACGGTGTCGTCAGTCATCGGACGCCTCCGCGGTGGACGCGCGAGTGCCGGCCGGAGGGACGATGGTGACCTCGTCTCGGAGGACGGTCCCGACTCGCTCGACCTCCGCTTCGGTGAGGCTTGGGTGTACCGGGATGGAGAGAGCCTGCTCTGCGACCCGTTCGGCGACGGGCGCACGGGCGTCGAGGAAGTCGTAGGCGGGCTGGTCGTGGATGCACCGCGGATAGTAAATCCCGCACCCGATGCCGCGTTCGTCCAGCTGTTCGACGACCGAGTCGCGGTTGCCGACCCGAATCGTGTACTGGTGGTACGAGTGGTCGAACCCGTCGGGGACCGTCGGCGTCGCCGCGTCCGTGTCGGCCAACAGCTCGTCGAGTCGCGCCGCGTTCGAGCGACGGTTCTCGATGAAGCCGGGCAGGCGTTCGAGTTGGGCGCGACCCATCGCGGCCGCGACGCTCGTCATCCGGAAGTTGTGACCGAGCGAGACGTGACGGTACCCGTCGGTCTCCCGGCCGTGGTTGACGAAGCTCGCGGCGTTCTGTGCGACGGTCTCGTCGTCGGTGACGACCATCCCGCCTTCGCCGGTGGTCATGTTCTTCGTCGGATAAAACGAGAAGCTCGCGGCGTCGCCGAGCGACCCGACCGGCGTGTCGAAGTACTCGGCACCGTGGGCCTGCGCCGCGTCTTCGACGAGAGCCACGTCGTAGTCGTCGGCGATGTCGCGGAGTTCGCCCATCGGCGCGGGGAGGCCGTAGAGGTGGACGACGACCATCGCCTGCACGTCCGAGTCGAGCGATTCGAGGGTCGCTTCGACCCGCTCGGGGTCGAGGTTGAACGTCTCGGGGTCGATGTCCGCGAACACCGGCTCGGCACCGGCGAATCGAATCGCGTTCGCCGTCGCGACGAACGAAAAGGGCGTCGTCAGGACGCGGTCGCCGGGGCCGACGCCGACCGCTTCGAGCGCCGTGTGGAGCGCGGTGGTCCCGTTCGACGTGGCGACGCCGTGGTCGGCGTCGCAGTAGTCCGCGAACTCGGACTCGAACGTCCGTACCTCGGGGCCGTCCGCGATCATGCCCGACTCGACGACGGACTCGATGCGGTCGAGTTCTTCGTCACCGAGAACCGGGGAGGCGATACTGATGTCTCCAGTCATCGGCGTCGTCCTCCGCGCGTCGGAGCAGCCGCGCCGTGAAGCGCCGAACAGTCGCGTCGATAGTCGCTTGGGTGTGTGCGTCTCATAGCATGTCCTGCGGTCCTGCGACCGCTGTCGAGTGCCAGACACCAGGAACCCATTATTATGGTTTAGATAAGCCCACAGCGCCACTGAAGCGTCGATTCCAGCGATTCAGTGGGGCGGGACACCGTAGTTTTATTTTTATAGATTACATAGTCGAGCACGTCAATGGCACCATCGTGGGCACCGGGCGGCCCCGACGACACCGGAGAGCAACCTGGACCATCACTCGACGACAGACCCGGTCTCGGCGGTGTCACCGAATCTCGACGACGGGACACCATCGTTTCGCTCGTGAACGAGCGTTCCGAGACGCCGTACACCGTCGGCGAGCTGACCGTCGCGCTCTCGGAGTGGTTCCAAGACGAGACGGACGGGATGGTCCCGACGGACGAGGAGATACACAGCGTGCTCTTCGACTTCGACCTGCCGCGACTCGACGCCGACGGTCGTCTCGTCTTCCACCGCGAGACCGGGCGCGTCTTTTCGCCGACCCACGACGGTGCCCACGCGACTCGCGCGTCGAGCGAGCTGAACGCGGGTTCGACCGTCGATAACGCGGGAGACACGAACCGCGGTTCGGTCGCGCCCGAGCCGACTGACGACCGAGTGACGGTCTCGCGAAAGCGGTTAGTGAACGTCGCCGTCATCCTGGTTGGCGTCGCCGGCGTCGCCGTCACCGCATCGAGCGTGAGTCCACTGGACACGTCTTTCGCCCTCGTCCCCGCCGCGCTCGTCGTCCTCTTTTTCGGCTATCGCGCGCTCACCGAGGAGTGACGCCAGCGAATCCCTGAGCAGTCGAACGGTTCGTCTCGCGGCACTATTTCGCTCGGCTTACCGAGGCTGTAACGCCGGCCGACGCCGAGCCGACCGCAGAGAGTTCGGTGAAGTGACAACAGGATATTATGAATGCGCCGTCTGTTCCGTTTCAGTTACAGCCTGAATAAGGATATGCCGATGCGCACAATCCACGACCATGCCTCGTGGACACGTAACAAGCGGGACAGAGACGCCGAGCGGGACAGAGACGCCAATCGCTGCCCCTGAGGAGGTTCGGTAGGCGATGCTCACGGGAGAATTCGCCGCGGTGAGCGCACTGTTCGTCGGCCTCGCGGTCGTCACGTCGGGGTTGGGCCACGTGAACCGCGTCGGACCGTCGTACGTCCGAGCGCGCCAGCTCGTGTTCCTGTTCATGCTGTTCGGGACGGTCACGCTCGCGCTGTGAATCGCGACAGTGGGACTTCGCCCGGTCCGCAATCGAGTCTCACGTCGGCGTCCTCGTCGCGTCTGTGCGCGGGGGCGCGCCCTCACGGCACGCTCCACGGCGAGTCGACCGAGCGGTCGAATCGGCTACTCGTCGTCCTGCGGGAGGACGACGCACTTCCCCGACCCGAGTTGGAAGCGCTCGATTCGCCCCTGCGTCTCCATCCGACACAGCGTTCGGCTGATCGTGGAGTCGGACCACCGCGTCCGCTCGACCAACTGCGACTGCGGCAGTCGGCCGCCCTCGACGATGAGCAGTTGAAGGATTCGGCGCTCGGAGTTGAGCAGTTCGGGGTCGACGCCGAGAAGCCCGTGATTCGCGTCGGGGGCGGACGACACGTATCTCTCTGAATACGGGGACGCGTCCACCGAATCAGTGGTCGGTTGCCCACCGTTTCTGCGGCCGGAGCGGTTCGAGAGGGACACAACGAGGCGGATGAACGCGTGCCAGTAGGCCGCGAAACGCGAGGCGATGGCTCGTCGATACCCGAGCGCACCACCTCCCGCTCCGGTGGTGCCCGCCGCGGTCCCGGCCAAGTGGGTGTCGTCGTTACTGCGGTCCGCCATAGCTCACTATCTGTTCCTCATCTTTTTGTACGTGTTACCAACGTGGTTAGGGATGCGTTCTGTGTCATAGATTGCGGTAACGGTACTCGGCTGGTTCGGTCGCCGGATAGCCGGCGGCTCGTCGATGTCGATGTCGATATCGAGGGCGGGAACGAGTGCACGTCGCGCCGAGCGTTCGACGGCGGTGGAAGCGCCGGGACGTGGGACGCAACCGATGGGACGCGCAGGTCCCGGAGCCGACAGAACAGAGCGCGCAGTCGGTCGTGGGACCGACTGCTCGGCGAGGGGTCACAGCGTACGACTCTGTCGTTCACACCGAGTACTCATTCCAACAGTTGTTACCTCGACTAGACCCCTCGTCTTATCGGTTGCAAGTGCAAGCAACTAATAGGGGAGACTCGGAGGTGGCCGCTCGACGAGCGCCCTCCGAATCAGCCGCTCGTGACCGCGTCGGAGTCGCTGCGAGGTCGCCTGGTGGGTGACACCGAACGCGTTCGAGAGCTCCCTGATACCCGAATCGCGGGGAACGCTGTAGTACCCCTGTCGGAACGCGGTGACGAGGGTGCGGTACTGCCGGTCGGTCAGCCCGAACCGCGTCGGGTCCTCGAGGTTCTCGGGCGACCGAAGCCGTTCGACGTCGAACTCCGTTCCGGTGCGTCGCCATCCGTCGCCGAGCGACCCGATCGAGTCGCGGTCGTGGGCGAAGACGCGGACCACCCACTCACCGTCTCGGCCGTGGGCGTCGAGAACGCTGAGGCCGCCGTCGACGAACAGTTGCATGAACTCGTCGGCGAGCGGTCTGAGGCTCAGGCGGTAGACGCCGCCGTGGGACGACGGGGCGAACGGTGCGACCGACCCGACGCTCGGGTCGTCACGAAGCGACGACGCAATCTGCGCTGGGTCGTCACTCCGGACCCACAGCAGCGGCGAGAGCGTGGGCCCATCGAGTTGCACGGAGCGAACCAGACGCGCCTCGGTGATGGAACTGCGTGAGAGGACATCATCGAGAACGAACGCGGACGCCGGGATTCGAAGTGTAATGATGGCGCTCACGACCGACCACAGGAACCGCCCGGACCTTATTATCCGGGCGGTAAGGGTTACGCGTCGGCGGACCGGCGGCCGACGAGCCAATCGCCGAACGCGACGCTGCCGACTCCGAGGACGACGCCGGCGACGACGTCGGTCCCCCAGTGAATCCCGAGGTACATCGTCGAGAAGGCGACCGCGGCGGCGAGCACCGACGCGACGACGGCCCACGCGGGGTACGTCTCCCGCGTCCGAATCGCAATCGCCGCCGCCGAGACCGAAAGCGACGTGTGAAGCGACGGGAACACGTTCGTGTTCACGTTCACCTCGCCGGTGAGTATCTGCGTCTGCGGGTAGGTGCTGTACAGAAGCGACTCGACCTGTCCCGGCAGGAGGTTACGGGGACCGTAGGAGATAAACAGGACGTAGCAGGTCAGGCCGATGGCGTAGTTCGCCGCGTACGTGACCGCGGTGAGTTTCAGCGGTCGCTCGTCGGCCGCCGCGAAGTACGCGACGAACGGGAACGTGAGCAGGAAGACGTACCCCGAGAGGTACACGGTCGAGAGGACGGCGGTGAGCGCCGGCGTCGCGAGCGACTGAACGTGCTGGACGAAGTTCCCCTCGATAGCGTAGATGACGCCGGTGGCGTTCCAGCCCAGCGCCCACGACACTTCCGGGCCGACGCCGCGGGCGACCTTGTTCACGAGGAGAACGACCGCCAGCAGACCGAGGTACGGCGCGGCCTCGCGCAAGCGGTCGCTCCCCGACCCGCACGCCGCCGCGAGACGCGACGGGCCGACGATAGCGAGCGTTGCGAGCGCCAACGCGACAGCCGCGCCGCCGAGCACGCGGGCGAGAACCGCGACGAGCGGTGAGAAGCCTATCGAGGACTGAGCGGAAATCATTCTTGAATGAGGAGGTCGCCGTCGCCCGAGTAGGCGTATCCCGCGTCTTCGAACACCGACCGCGCTCGCTCCGCGTCGAGCGTGCCGGTCCCCGAGTCGCCGACGAACTCGAGTTCGGACACGGCCTCGTCCCACGCATCACCCGCTGGGACGTACGTCGTCGCGACCAGCGGTGACGACGCCGGTTCGGTCTCGCCGTCGAACACCGAATCCACGAGGAACTCGCGGTCGACGAGCCGGGCGACCGCCCGTCGGAACCGGGGGTTCATGAACGGCGGCCGTCGGTGGTTGTAGCCGACGTGATAGCACCACTCGGGCCGGCTGGTGCGAACGGAGATTCCGGGTTCGTCCGCCGCGGCCGCCCTCGAATCGGCCGACAGCGAGTTCGCCGTCGCGTCGACGGCGTCGGTCGCGAGCAGTTCGACGGCGGCGCCGTCGGAGGGAACGACGTCGAACCGCAGCGAGTCGAACGAGAAGCCGCCGTCGAACCGGGACAGTCGGCCGTCGAGCGCGTCGTCGGCGAGGAAGTGGTCCTCGAACGGTTCCATCGAAACCGACTCTCTGGCCGTCGTTCCCGTCACGCGGAGCGGTCCGCTTCCGACCGGGTCGAGGTTGTTCCGGACGAGCGCCTCGGTGACGTGGCCGCCGTCGAGCCACGAGGCGCTCGTCGGGCGGGCGAACGGCTCCCAGACGTGTTCGGGGAGCACCGGAATCGTCAGCGCGCGCGCCGCGACCGGTTCGCTCACGTCGCCGAACCGAATCGTCACCTCGCGGTCGGACGCGGCGTCGACCGACTCGACGAGCGAGGCGCGGCCGCGGTATCGCGGCGACGGGACCGGCTGGTCGAGCGAGCCGAGCGCCGTGTCGGAGATGAACCGGAAGGTGAACGCCACGTCCGCCGCCGTTATCGGCTCGCCGTCGTGCCACGCGAGGTCGTCGCGGAGCCGGACCGAAAGCGTCGTCTCGTCCCCGTCGGCCCACTCCCACGACGTGGCCATCCACGGCCGCATCCGGTCGTAGACCGGACGACCCAACGAGTCGTAGACGAGGTCGAGGAGCGTCCCGTCCGACCGGAACGGCGTCGAAAGCGGGTTGAGATTCTCCGTCGGACGCGAGTCGCCTATCGTCATTCGGAGTTCGTTTTCGGGGGTCGGTTCGTCGGTCGTCGTCGCAGGCGTCGAGGTCGGGGCGGGCGTCGACTGCTCGGTCGGGGCGGGCGTCGCCGACGGCGTGACCGTCGACTCGGTCCGCGAGGCGGTCGCCGTGGTGGTGACAGCCCTCGCACCGAGGTATCCCGTGAGGCTGTGGATTCCAACGCCGTCGGGCCAGTCGACCCGCACCGGCCGCGTCGCCTGAGCCGGGGCGGGGGCCGCGACGGGCGTGAACGGTTGGGCCTCCACGACGCGCCGTTGAATCTCCGCGAGCGTCGCGGCGCGGACGGAACCGGTCTCAGTCCGCTGTCGCTCCAGAAGCGAGTCCAACGACAGGTCGCCGTATCCGAACGGGTTTTGCCAGCCGCGGCCCGGACCGTAGCGAGAGTGGAGCAGGGGACGGAGGAAGTCCGGGTCGCGCCGGAGCAGCAGCCGGGAGACGTAGATATCGAAGTCGTGGTTCGAGAGCACGTCGCGGAGGAGTTCCTCCCGGCTCATCGGGACCACGGTCGCCGCGACGCCGACCGTCTGGAGGCGGGTGGCGAGGTAGCGGGCGAGCCTCGTCGCCGTCGCGTCGGTGTCCGCGGGAACGGTCTTGATAGAGAGCGAAAGCGGCGTCCGCTCGTCGCGCGAGACCGTCGATTCGAGCTGCCGGACGCACCCGCTGGTCAGGCCCGCGCCTGCGAGCGCCAAAACCGACCGTCTAGAGAGCCGTGTTGATGACATGTACGGGAGGGCAGGTAACTGTCTTCGAGCGCGGTGTCGTTATTATCCGGGGGCTAAGAGCGCCTAGATACCCAAGAAAAGCGGCCACGCGAACAGGAGCAGCCACAGGCAGACGGCCGCCGAAAGCGCCGCTCGGCGGGGTTCCGACGACTCGAAGTGACGGCGGCCGGCGACGGCGAGACAGCCGAGCGCGACAAGCACGGCGAACCGGTGGAGGACGACTTCGACCGGGACGACGGCGACTCCTATCATCGCGAAGTCGGCGACGAGACCCGTCCCGTAGCCGACGAACGCGGTGCCGAACCACAGTTCCGACGAGTACCCCCGCGGCAGGCGAGCGGCGAGGACGGCCGGCGCGAGCGCGAACACCGGAAAGAGCAGTCCGGCGACGACCTTCGGGTGGTTCGGAACGACGCGTTCGAGTCCGAGTGCGGCCGAGCGGACCAAAACCGGGAGCGCGACGAGTGCGACCGCGAGCGCGACGACGCGCTGGAGTCGGTCGTCGGCGAGCCGCGACCAGCGGAGGCGCTCGACGAGCGCGCCGAGTTCGTCTCGGCGAGTGGCGAGCGCGGCGAGTCCACCGACGGCGACGAAGCCGACGGCGAGCATGGACAGGACGGTTCCGACGCCCGTCGGCCCCGTCTGCGGCGTATCGAGTACCGAGGGGGTGTCGTCGCCTTCGGAGCCGGCGCGCTCTGCGGCCTCGTCTCTGCCTGTCGCCGACCCGACGCTCGCGGGGCGACGCGCGTCGTCTCTCGGGAGCGTCGAGAGTTGCGGCGGCCCGAGTTCGACGACCGACACCCAGCCGTCGGCGTCGATGATGCCGCCGTTGGCGAACCGCTCGCGACGAACGTCGACGACGGTCGGGCGGCGCATCAGGTCGCGTTCGACGGCGTGTTGCGGGCCGGCGAGGCTCGTCACCGTGTGGCGAAGCCGGAACCAGTCCCAGTAGTCTCGGTGGGCCTGAATCGCCGTCCACGAGTCGTCCGGCGTCCCGCCGCCGTACAGTCGGAGGTGAGTTCGGCTCCCGAAGTACGTCCCGTCGTGGAGCTGCATCGACTCCGCAATCCACAGCCCGCCCGAGTCCGCGGTGTCGACGAAGGTAAACCGGTCCGCGCCCGTGGCCGACCCCCACGGGGAGGCCGGCTCGTCGGTGGGGGCCTGTTCGGTGGACGCCTGTTGCCACGACTCGTTCGTCTCGTCCCACGTCGCGTCGCGCGAGTACAGGAGCAGCGAGCGGACCCGCGCGGGGTTCCCCTCGACGACGACGTTCACCGGGAGCGTCAGCGCGTCAAACGACCGGTCTCGGCTGGTGAACGGCCAGAGCCGGTCCCCCCGGTCGCCGACCGGGACCAGCCGAACGTCGTCGGCAGATTTCGGACCGTTCGGTGCCGACTCGGCCGTCGCGGCCGTCGAAGCGCCCCCGTTCGCGCCGAAATCGACGACGCTCGCGGTCGGCACCGCTGTCGTCGCCAACAGGAGGACGACACCGAGGACGACGAGGCTCTCGGCCGCCCCGAGACGAGACGCCATTGTGTCGTCTACCCGCCCTCGGGACCCTAATTATTCCGTGCGTAAGGTCCGAGTGGACGGATTCCGCGTCGGTGGCCACGAGCCCACCCGCGGTTTAGCACCCGGATAGTAAGACCGTCAACCCACGGACGACTACGCAATGGTCGAGCGGACGCATCTGCGAGTCGCCGCGGCAGTCGCCCTCCTCGTCTGCGCGGGTATCGTCGGGGCCGCGTACCTGAGCCGACCGACCTCGGCGGTGACGGACGCGACCGGCGAGAGCGCACGGGTCGCGCCCGCGAACGGGACGACGGTCATCGCGACCGACTCGAACACGTGGCTCGGACGAGAGAGCGACGGCCCGCGAGCGAACGCCGAACTCGTCGCGTTCGGTGCCGACGGAGAGCGGCAATACTACGACGATACCCACACCCGCTACTGGGACGTCGACCCCGTCGAGGGGACGAACGCGACGGTCGAGTACCTCTACGCGGACCACCTGACACCCGAAGAGTGCGGCGGCGAGAGCGCGTGCACGCGAAACGGCATCGAGCGCGTGAACCTCACCACCGGGAGCGTCGAGGGGATTTACAGTCGCGTGACCGCCGGGAAGCACTCGACGCGGTGGCACGACGGCGACAGACTGAGCGATTCGACGTACGTCGTCGCCGACATCGCCGCTGACCGCGTGTTCGTCGTGAACACGACGACGGACATCGTCGAGTGGTCGTGGGACGCGCAGGCGGCGTTCGACCCCGCGACGACCGGCGGGCCGTACCCGTCCGATTGGACCCACCTCAACGACGTCGAGGTGCTCGAAAGCGGGCTCATTCAGGTCAGCCTCCGCAACCACGACAGAGTGGTGTACCTCGACCGCGAGACCGGCCTCGTCGAGAACCGGACGCTCGGAAACGGGTCTCACGGCGTCCTCTACGAGCAACACAACCCCGATTACATCGAGAACCCGGACGGCGACGACGCCGTCCTCGTCGCCGATTCGGAGAACAACCGCCTCGTCGAATACCGCGACACCGGTGGCGAGTGGGTTCGCTCGTGGGTCTGGCAGGACAAGCGACTCCAGTGGGCGCGAGACGCCGACAGACTCCCGAACGGGCACACGCTCGTGACTGACTCGAACGGCAACCGCGTGTTCGAACTGGACGAGACCGGCGAGGTCGTTTGGAGCGTCCCCGTCGCGTTCCCCTACGAGGCCGAGCGCCTCGGGACCGGCGACGAGAGCGCTGGCGGTCCGCCGGCACACGAACTCGGCCTCCGGAATCGGACGGCCGGCGGCTCGACGGTCGGAGACGGCGGCCCGTCTCAGTCGTCGGTACTCCCCGGACCGGTCGTGAACGCCGTCTACTACGTCCTCCCGCGGTGGATGGGCGTCACAGAGCTGCTGGTGTCCTGTCTCGGGCTCGCCGTCGGAGCCCTGTGGGCCATCGCCGAACTGCGGTGGCTCCCGTACCGCGTCTCGCTCACGAACCCCGTCTCGCTTCGAAAGCGGAGGTGAGAGCTACTCCATGAACTCAACGACCGACGACACGGCGAACGGCCTCGACCCCGCGGCACCGGGCCGCGCGAACGCGTTCACCGACGGCGTTCCCGGCCTCGGCCGCGAGAGCCACGCGTGGTTCGCCCTCGCCCTCGTCGCCGGACTCGTCGTCTCGGTGACGTACGTGGCGACCCACGACTACCCGGCCTACGGGTCCGGGCTGTACCTCGAAATCGCCGAGCAGATTCGGACCGGCGGCTACGCGCTCCCGACTTCGATTCCGTACTACGACGGCGGGATTCCGTTCGCGTACCCGCCCCTTCAGTTCTACGCGGTCGCGCTCCTGACCGACCTCGGCGTCTCGGGAACGACGCTCAGCCTCGTCCTCCCGGCCGTGGTGACGGTACTCTACCTCGTTCCGTACTACGGAATCGCGCTCGAACTCCTCCCCACGCGGCGGCAGGCGGGGGTCGCGACGGCGATTCTCGCGGTCGCTCCACCGGTCCTGCAGTGGCACCTCTCGGCCGGCGGCATCGTCCGCGCGTCCGCGTTCTTCCTGTCCCTCTGCGGGGTTTACGTCGGGGCGAGGCTGTTCCGCCGCGGCACCCGGCGGCCGCTGTGGGTCGGCTCCGGCGTCATCTGCTTCGGACTGACCGTCCTCTCGCACCCGACGTACACCGTGTTTTTCGGGGTCAGTTGGCTCGTCCTCTACGCGATGCTCGACCGAACGCTGCCCGGGCTCCTCAGCGGCGCCGCGGTGGCTCTCGGGGGACTCGTCCTCGCCGCGCCGTGGTGGGCCAACGTCGTCACCACTCACGGCGTCGGGGCCTTCGTGGGTGCGGCGGGCAGTCACAGCGGTATCGCCGGCGGCGTCGGTCGGCTCCTCGACCAGTTCGTCTACCCGCTGGACCCGACCGTCGTCACGGTGTTCTTCCTCGCGAGCTTCGCCGCCGCGGGCGTGCTCGTCTCTCGGAGGACGTTCACGCTGCCGCTTTGGCTCTTCGTCTGCGCGTACGTCATCGGGAAGGAGCGCTTCCAGTTCGTCGCCGGCGCGATGATGATTTCGACGGTGCTTTTCGGCGTCGTCGTGCCGCGGCTGACCGACGGCGTTCGCGGGTCGCTCGACAACCGGCAGTTGATGGCCTCGTCGCTGGTCGTGGTCCTCGTCGTCGGGACGAGCCTCGGCGGGTTCTACGCCGCGAGCGGCCTCGGCGCGGCACACCACGGCAGTCCGAGTCTCCCCTCGTTCATGGACGACGACGACCGAGAGGCCATGGAGTGGGCGAGAAACGACACCGACGCGAACGCGTCGTTCGTCGTGCTCTCGGACGCGGCCGAGTGGTTCCCGCACCACGCGAAGCGGACGATGCTCGTGGGCCCGTGGGGGGTCGAATGGAAGAGCCCCGACAGGTACTACGACCAGATTTCGGCGTTCAAAACGGCGAGCACCTGCGAGAACGCGACCTGCGTGACCGCGTCGATGGAGTCCGTCGACGCCTCGCCCGACTACCTGTACGTCCCCCGCGGGACGTACACCGTCCGGGGGCTCGAAGAAGACGGGACCGAGCGGCTTCGCGCCTCGCTCGCGGACAGTTCCCGGTATCGACGAGTCTACGGAAACGACGGGGTCGTGGTGTACGAGGTCGTGTCGGGTGATACCGACGCCTCGACGACCGAACCCGCCGTTTTGTCGGACGCTAAGCGACGCCGACCGGGATTATCCGGCCGATAGTAAACACCCCTCGGGCGGACAGTGGGGTATGTTCGCACCATCACGAATCCGCGGTTCGTACGGGACGCAGGTGACCGCGAAACTCGCCCTCAAAGCCGGTCGCGCCCTCGCCGGAACGGGCGACGAAATCGTCGTGGGCCACGACCCGAGCGACAGCGCTCGCCTCCTCGCTGACGCGGTCGCGACCGGGGTCTGCGAGTGCGGCGGCACCGTCCACCGACTCGGGCCGGTGGCGAGCCCGACCGTCTCTCACGGCGTGCGGCGACTCGGCGGCGACGCCGGCGTGGCGGTGACGACCGTCAGCGACCCCGCCGAGGACACCGGGCTGAAACTGTTCGACGACGACGGCTCGCGCCTCTCGTGGGAGCGACAGAGCAGGGTCGTCCGTCGGGTCAACGGCTCGTCGGCCGAGGTCGCCCCGTGGGACGAAATCGGCGAGGAACGTCGCTGGGACGACGCCGCGGCACATCACCTCGACCACCTCTGCGAGGGGCGAACTTCGGTTTCCGACACGCGCGTCGTGGTCGACGTCGGCGAGCGGGACGACGACATCATGGCCGACGCGCTCGACCGACTCGGCTGTGACGTCGAGCGCCTCGACGGAACCGCGGACGACTCGTTTCCGCGCCGTCGGGTCGCCGCGGGCGACGACGCGTGCGGGACGCTCCGCCGAGCGGTCGCGGCCTCGGACGCCGATATCGGTCTGGCTCACGACGCCGACGCGGACCGTCTCGTGGCCGTCGACGAGACCGGCGAGGTCGTCGGCGGAGACGCGCTCCTCGCGCTGTTCGCGCGAGAGACGGTCCGCGATGCGGACGGGGACGCCCGCGTCGCCGTGCCGCTGGAGGCGAGCCGTCGCATCGGAGAGGTCGTCTCCGACGCGGGAGGAAGCATCGTCCGGGTCGAGATGGACGGGATTCCGGGGTCCGGACCGGCGGCGGACGCGGACGTCGTCTTCGGCGGCGAGCCGACCGGCGTCTACCAGTGGCCGGCCGAGTCGCCCTGCCCGGACGCGACGCTCTCGGCGATTCGCCTCGCGCGGCTCGTCGACGAGGGGGCGGCGCTCTCCGAACAGGCGGGCGACGTGGCGGCGTACCCGCTGTTTTTCGACTCGTTCGCGGTCGACAACTGCGCCCGCGAGATGACGCGGCTCGCGACGGAGTGTCAGGCGCGCTTCGACGACGTTCGGACCGACGACGGCATCTTCGTCGACCGCGGCGACGCGTGGTTCGTCGTCAGGGCGAGCCGAACCGAGCGCGTCCTTCGCGTGACCGTCGAAGGGACGTCCCGGAACAGCGCGAAGCGGCTGTTCGACGCGGTTCGGGAGCTCGTGTCCGACGAGAAAGCGACGCTCACAGCCTGACCGAACCCGCACCCATACCCGTACCCCACCTGCACCCACACCCGTACCCCACCCGCACCCGAACCAACACCGCTCGTCGGCGACCGCGCGGGTGGGCACAACACACATATCGGCTCGCTCCGAACCACGGCCCGAAACCGTGGGACACGAAGACGGGAGCCTCGGCGGGTACGACGCTATCGAGACCGGCGACGAGCTGGTGAGCTGGTCGCGGACGTACTGCCGCCGCGCGGCGAGCCACTACGACTTCACCGTGGACTTACACCGCGTCCGATGGAAAGTGTCTACCCGCGCGAAGCGGCGGGCGGCGGCCGTGAAGACACCGAGCGTCGACGACGCGAGGGTCGGGGAGCCGAGGCGGTGGACCGGCACGTCGTCGCAATCGGCCGAACTCGACGCCGCGCCCACGTGTACCATGTCGCTGTCGTGGCGGGCGTTCGAGTCGTTCGACCGCGAGGAATGGACGGCGACGCTCCGGCACGAACTCGTCCACGTCGAGCAGTTTCAGGCGTTCGGCGCGACCGACCACGGCCCGGCGTTCAAGCGCCGCGCCGAGGCGGTCGACGCGCCGGTCCGCGTCCGCCGGTTCGCGGAGCCGAAGTACACCCTCACCTGCGAGGCCTGCGGCGCGGACGTCGCCTACCGCTACCGCGAGTGCAAACTGGTCCGCGAGTCGGCCGCCTATCGCTCCGCCTGCTGCGAAGCGCCGCTCGACTGCAGAGAGCGCGAAGAGTAGCGGGCGAAAACCACGTTCCGAGCGGCGAACGACTACCGACTCGGCGGGTGCGCCCGGGCCTCCCGAATCGCCACGAACGCGACGACGAGGACGAACACGAGCGCCAAGAAGAACTCGACGCCGGGGACGGTTCCGGCGACGGCCCAGACGTACACGTCCTCCGCACCGAGGATGACGAACAGTCCGAGGAGAATCACCACGCCGGTTCGACCGATGCCGAGTCTCATACGTTCGTCTTGCCACCGCGACAACATAAGCCTTGGATTCGACTGCCGGCCCGCGAGACGGTCGGTATTGCCCACCAATACAAATACTGCACCGCAGCAGAGCGTCTCCCGAATTAGCTTTTCCGCTCAATCAGAAGCTGGGGTGACAATGCAATCATTCACGACCGATTCAAAAACATCCGAATAGGAAAGTCCGATAAATAAGAAATAGCGTTCAGCAATAATTTATATTGTTTGCAATACTATCTCGGCAGTTGCGAACGGGAAGAGCGCCGAATCCGGTGCGAGACTCGACAGAGTCCTAACTGTTACGCCGCACTCGGACACCACCCGCGTCTCCGTTCCGCCCCGCGAGAGGGAGAGTATTTACCGCGCGAGCGTGACCGAAACGCAGTACCGAACCATGCGACACGTCCCAGGAACCTTCTCGATAGCGGCGCGCGACCCGGACGCGAACGTCTTCGGCGCGGCGGTGACGACCGGCACGGTCGCCGTCGGCGCGACCTGTCCCTACGTGAGCGCCGGCGGCGCGGCCGTCACGCAGTCGTACACGAAGACCGAACACGGCCGCGACGCGGTCGCCCGCGCGGAAGCCGGCGAGCGCATCGACGACGCCTTCGAATCCCTCCTCGACGCCGACGACCACGCCGCCTACCGGCAGGTCCACGGCGTCGGCGCGGCCGGCGAGTTCGCCTTCACCGGCGGCGAGTGCGTCTCGTGGGCCGGCCACCGCGTCGGCGACGACTACACCGTCGCGGGCAACATGCTCGCCGGCGAGGCGGTCGTCGAGGCGACCGCCGAAGCGTACGAGTCCGCCGACGGCGACATGGCCGACCGACTCGTCTCGGCGCTCGAAGCCGGCGAGGCGGCCGGCGGCGACGACCGCGGCGAGATGAGCGCCGCGGTGCTCGTCCACGCGCCGACGCCGGAGTTCTACCACAACCTCCGGGTCGACCTCTCCGACGAACCGGTGTCCGACCTCCGCGACCTGCTCGCGGAGGCGCGGCGCGCGAAAGACCAGATTCGCCGCGAGACGGACGCGCAGTTCGGCGACTACCCCGACGAGATTCTCGACTTCGGCGTCAAGTACTGAACCGGCTTCGGCGCTAAATACTGAGAAGAGACCGCGCGGGCGGATTCAGTCCGAGTCGGCCGGACTGGTCTCCGCGCGCTTCGACGGCGTGATGAACGAGTCACGCTGGCTCATCTCCTCCTCCGAGAGGTGACAGGAGATGTAGTGGTCCGCGCCCCCGACCGATTCGAGCTCCGGGAGCTCCTGCTCGCAGACGTCGCCGATTTTCTTCGGACAGCGCGTCTGGAACGGACAGCCCGACGGCGGGTTGATCGGGCTCGGGACGCTCCCCTCCAAGAGGATGCGGTCCGTCTCGCGGTCCGGGTTCGCGTGGGGGACCGCCGACAGGAGGCTCTCCGTGTAGGGGTGGAACGGCGGCGAGAACACCTGCTCGATGCTCCCGAACTCCGCTATCTTCCCGAGGTACATCACGGCCACGCGGTCGCAGATGTGCCGGATGACGCCGATGTTGTGCGAGATGAACAGGAACGAGATGTTCTCGTCTTCCTGAATCTCGTTCAGGAGGTTGAGAATCTGCGCCTGCACGCTCACGTCGAGCGCCGAGACGGGCTCGTCGCAGACGATGAGCTTCGGTTCGACGGCGAGCGCGTGCGCGATGGCGACGCGCTGTTGTTGTCCCCCGGAGAACTCGTGGGGGTACTTGCTCGCGGCGGCCCGCGACAGGCCGACGCGTTCGAGCAGGTCGCCAACTCGTTCGCGCTTTTCCTCGCCGGTGGCGATGCCGTGTTTCTCCATCGCGCGCCCGACGATTTGGCCCACGGTCTTCCGCGGGTTGAGCGAACTCTGAGGGTCCTGGAATATCATCTGCATCTCGCGGCGCAGACTCCGAATCTCCGAGGAGCCGAGCTCGTGGAGCGGCTGTCCCTCGAAGTACACCTCGCCGTCGGTCGGTTCGAGGAGCCGGAGCGCGGTGCGAGCGACCGTGGACTTCCCGCAGCCGGACTCGCCGACGAGCCCGACGGTCTCGCCGGGATAGACGTCGAAGCTCACGTCGTCGACGGCCTTGACGTGCCGCCGTTCGACGGTCGGCAGGCCGCCGCCCTCCCACGAGAGGTGGACGTTGCCGAAGACGCCCTCGCCGGCGTTGAAGTACTTCTTCAGGTTCCGCACCTCGAACAGCGGCTCGCCGCTGCGGTCGATGTCGCGGCGGCCGGCCCCGGATTCGGGGACCGTGCTCTCCGAGAGGTCGAGGTCGGCGGCGTGGAGACACGCCGCGCGCGAGGAGTCGTCGCCGACGGAGTCGAGCGACGGGTCGCCGCCGGTCCGGCACGCCTCGGTGGCGTGGGGACACCGCGGCGCGAAGTTACACCCGCTCGGGAGGTTCCCGAGGTCGGGCATCGCGCCGTCGAGCGTCGGCAGTTCGTCGTAGTCGGTGTCGACCTCCGGGATGGAGTCGATGAGCGCGCGGGTGTAGGGGTGTCGCGGGCGGTCGAACAGGTCGCCGAGTTCGGCCGTCTCCACGAGGTTCCCGGCGTACATCACGCCGACGTGGTCGCACGTCTGGGCGACGACGCCGAGGTTGTGGGTGATCATCAGCACGGCCGTCCCCTCGCGCTCCTGCATCTCGTTGAGCAGGTCGAGAATCTTCGCCTGCGTCGTCACGTCGAGCGCGGTGGTCGGCTCGTCGGCGATGATGAGGTCCGGCTCGCAGGAGAAGCCGATGGCGACGAGGACGCGCTGGCGCATCCCCCCGGAGAACTCGTGGGGGTAGTCGTCGATGCGTTCTTCCGCGTCGGGGATGCCGACGTCGTCCATCGATTCGATGGCGAGCTGGCGTGCCTCTGACTTGGAGACGTCCTGATGGCGGCGAATCGTCTCCGTGATTTGCTCGCCGACGGTCATCACCGGGTTGAGCGACGACATCGGGTCCTGCGGAATCATCGCGATGCGGTTGCCGCGGATGTCGCGCATCTCGGCTTCCGTCTTCTGCAGGAGGTCTTCCCCGTTGAAGACGACCTGCCCGCCGGTGATTTCGCCGGGCGAGTCGATGAGGCGCATGAGCGACCGCGCCGTCACGGACTTGCCCGCGCCCGACTCGCCGACGAGACCCATGGTCTCGCCGCGGTCGAGCGAGAACGACACCTCGTTGGAGGCGACGATGGGGCCGGCGTCGGTGCGGAACTCGGTTCTGAGTCCGCGCACGTCGAGCAGCGGGCCGTCGTCGGCCTCGCGGTCGGTCGCGGTGGTTGGTGCGCTCATTCTATCGCCTCCACTTTGGGGTCGAGCACGTCACGCAGTCCGTCGCCGAGCATGTTGAACCCGACGACGGCGATGCCGATAGCCAACGCGGGGAACAGCAACATCCACGGCGCGGTCTCCATGAAGCCGCGACCGGTGTTAATCATCAGCCCCCACGACGGCCGCGGCGGCTGCGCGCCGAGGCCGAGGAACGACAGGCTCGCCTCCGCGAGGATGGCGAACGAGACGTTCAGCGACCCCTGAACCAGCATGGGAGCCATGCAGTTCGGGAACACCTCGCTGAAGACGATGCGCGAGTCGCTCTCGCCGCGGGCGACGGCGGCCTCGACGTACGCCTCGTTGCGCTCGGCTAACGCCGCGCTCCGCGAGACGCGGGCGATGTACGGCGTGTAGACGAACGCCAAGGCGATGACGACGTTACTCAACTCCGGGCCGAGGACGACGAGCAGGGTGAGCGCGAGCAACACCGGTGGGAACGCCATCGCGGCGTCCATGACGCGCATCAGTATCTCGTCGGTCAGGCCGCCGGCGTAACCGGCGACGACGCCGACGACCGCTCCGACCGCGAGCGCGCCGGAGATGGCTCCGAAGCCGACGTACAGCGAGATTCGGCTCCCCATGACGACGCGGCTGAAGATGTCGCGGCCGAGGTCGTCGGTGCCGAACGGGTGTTCGACCGACGGGGCCTGCGAGCGGTCTTCGATGTTCGTCGCGTCGATGGGGTACGGCGCGATAATCGGCGCGAAGATGGCGACGAGCACGAGCAGCACCACGATGGAGAAGCCGAGCATCGCCTTCGTGTTGCTGCGGAACTTCCGGACGAACCGGGCGATGCGGTCGCGCTGTGACTGCGTGATGGTGAAGCGACCGCGGTCGGTCTCCTGTTCGGTCGCCATCAGTCGTCACCTCCGTAGCGGATGCGCGGGTCGAAGTACGCGTACAGCAGGTCTGCGGCGAAGTTCGAGAACATGTAGATGAGTGCGACCACGAGGATGCACCCCTGAATCAGGGGGATATCGCGGCTCTGAATCGCGGTCAGCGTCAGCCGACCGATGCCGGGCCAGAAGAACACCTCTTCGAGCACGACGACCCCGCCGAACGCGTAGCTGAACTGGAACGCGATGACCGTGATGACGGGGATGATTGCGTTCTTGAGCGCGTGTCTGAGGACGATGACCCGTTGGCTCATCCCCTTCGCACGCGCGAGATTGATGTACTCCTCGCTGAGAACCTCCAGCATCGACGACCGGGTCATCCGCATGATGTACGCGGTGAGCGCGAAGCCCATCGCCCCCGCGGGGAGGACGAGTCGCGTGAGCGACCCGACGAGGTCCTCGCTCGGGGAGACGTACCCCCCGGTCGGAAAGAGGTTCAGCCAGACGGCGAACACCAGGATGAACACCAGTCCCCACAGGAATATCGGCATCGAGATGCCGACGAAGGCGAACATCGAGGCGCTCACGTCGGGCGCTTCGTTCTGGTTGACGGCGGCGTAGACGCCGAGCGGGACCGACAGCACGACGGCGACGAGCGTCGCGGCGACGGCGAGCATCATCGACCGGGGCAGGCGCTCGGCGATGAGTTGCGCCACGGGCTCGCCGAATCGGAGCGATTCGCCCATGTTCCCCTGGAGGAGCCCGACGACCCAGTCGATGTACTGCACGTACAGCGGGCGGTTGAGTCCCAGTTGGGTTTGGAGCGCTTCGAGCGATTGTTCGGTCGCGTTGGGGCCCAAGATGAGCAGGGCCACGTCACCGGGCAGGATGTTGGTGACGGCGAAGGCGATGAGCGTGACGAAGAACAGCGTCACCGCCATGAACCCGACGCGCCGAAAGACGTAGTTGTACATCGACATTGTGTGGAATCTCTGTTAGCGGTCGAGCCAGTTGTCGCCGAACTGCAGCGTCGACCCGTCGGGCGCGCCGATGTCGCCTTTGTACTGCGAGGCGGCTCCGTAGAGGCTCGGCTGCCACCACAGGAAGAGGTGGCCGGCGCGGTCCTCGTGGAGAATCTCCGTCGCCTGGTGGTAGAGCTCGGCGCGCTCCTGTTCGTCGTAGATGGTGCGCGCCTCCTCGACGAGCGCGTTGTAGTCCTCGTTCACCCAGTTGGTGAAGAAGAACGCCCCGTTGGGGTGTAGGAACTTGTAGAACGACACGTCGGGGTACCAGAGCGCGAGGTAGGAGCTCGTCGTCGCCTGGAAGTCGCGGTTGGAGTAGACGTCCGAGAGCCACGTGCTCCACGTGATCTGCTGGATTTCGAGGTTGATGCCGACCTCGGCGGCGTCGGCTGCGATGACCTCCGCGGCCTGCACCTGCGTCGGGTAGGACTGCGGAATCTTGAACGTCGCCGTGAAGCCGTCGGACATGCCGGCGGCGTCGAGGTGCTCCTGTGCCTTGTCGAGGTCACGCGGGCGCGGTTCGATGTCCGGGTTGACCCACGGGCTGCCGGGCGTCGCCGGGGACGCCGTGGTCTGACCGGTGCCGTAGAGGGCCGCCTCGGCGACCTTCTCCTTGTCGATGGTGTAGTCGAGTGCGAGGCGGGCGTCCTTGTTGTCGAACGGAGCCACGTCGCAGTTCAGGCCGAGGTAGACGAGCGATTTCGGGAACTGCTTTTCGAACCGAACGTCGGGGGCCTGCTCGACGCGGGAGACGTCCTTCGGCGCGATGCCGTTGATGAAGTCGTACTCGCCGGCGAGGAACGACTGGAGGCGGACGCTCGGGTCCGGCACCTCGCTCTTGACGATGGTGTCGATGAACGGGCCGTCCTCGTCGGACGCGCCCCAGTAGTCCTCGTTGCGCGACATCGTGAACGAGGTCTCGATTTCGCGGCTCTCGAACACGTACGGGCCGGTCCCGATGGGTTCTTCGACCATGTCCTTCTCGGCGTTCTCGGCGGGCATGACCGACAGTTCCGCCGTCGCCATCTTCGCGAGGAACGGCGCGAAGGGTTCGGTGAGTTGGACTTCGAAGGTGTAGTCGTCGGGGGCGCGAAGCTCCTCGACGTAGTCGAAGAAGCCGGTGGCGAGGTAGTCGCCGTTCTGGACGCGCTCGTAGCTCGCCAGCACGTCCTCGGAGGTCATCTCCTTGCCGTTGTGGAAGGTGACGCCCTCCCGGAGGTTGAACGTCAGGACCGTGTTGTCGTCGGACTGCTCCATCGACTCCGCGAGGTGCGGCTGGATGGAGTAGTCGTCCTGCAGCGCGACGACTTCCTCGTAGATGTTCTCCAGAACGCGCTTGGAGGCCGCCGAGGTGTCGATGTGCGGGTCGAGCCCCTGCACCGGCACCGCGCCGCCCCACTGGAGCGTGCCGCCCTGCTTCCCGCCGCTCGCGGCGGTCGTGTCGGTGCTCTCCGTGTCGTCGCTTCCGCCCGAGGAACCCGAATCTTCGGTCGTGCTGTCGTCCGAACCGCCGCCCGTACACCCGGCGAGCGCCACCGCGCCGGTCGTCGCCGCCGCCCCGAGGAAGGTACGGCGGTCGAAACGACTGCGACGCGTGCCGTCGCCGGTGCTGTCGGAGGAGTCGCTCCCCTTGCCATTCTCTTGCATACAGTCGCTCAAATCCGTTACTGTGTGATAAAAATTGTGGTTATGTGAGTACAATCCCCATATCGAGACGGAGAAGATGTAATATCAGAGACTGTTCCGAGCGCCGAGCGCGATGGAACTGTAGAATGACCAATTCTATCCCGTCTCTATGCGGGATTACTCCACGTATGTCAACCCCCTCGTCGCAAACGACGGCCCGCATCGGCGTCCCGCAGGTCGCGACGACCGAACCGTCGCCGACGCGCGTCCTCGAACGTCGCCGATGTGCGCCCTCGAACGACACGGGCGGTGGGCAGAGCCCCAGAACCCACATCCAGCGCGCCGTGCCTGCTGATTTCGGGGAGTTCGCGGCCGCTCGGTACTGTCACGCATGTGACCGAATTCCAAACAGTAAAATAGGGTTAGTCACGAATCCGGGAACCATGCGAGTCAATCAGCAGCGACTCCGCAGCGACATCGAGTCGAACGCGGAGTTCGGGGCCGTCCCGACGGACGAGGGTCGGGGGCGGACGGTCCTGAGCGGCAGCGAGGCGGACCGGCGGGCGAGAGAGTTCTTCTGCGAGCGCCTCCGGGACGCCGGTCTCTCCATCACCATCGACGAGGTCGGCAACATCGTCGGTCGGTGGGTTCCCGAGAGCGCGGACCCCGACGCGGCCCCCGTCGCCACGGGAAGTCACCTCGATTCGGTCCCCGAAGGCGGCATCTTCGACGGTCCGCTCGGCGTCTACGCGGGGCTGGAGAGCGTCCGCGCGATGCAGGACGCCGGAATCGAACCCGTCCGACCCGTCGAGGTCGTCAACTTCACCGAGGAGGAGGGCCAGCGGTTCGGCGGCGGCCTCATCGGGTCGGCGGTCGCCGTCGGCGAGTTGAGCGTCGAGGAGGCCCTCGACATCGAGGACGCCGACGGGATTCCGCTCGGCGACGCCCTCGCTGACATCGGCTACCGAGGCGAAGGACGCGTCGACGCCGCCGACTGGGACGCGTGGATAGAACTTCACATCGAGCAGTCCGAGCGCCTCGAAGACGCGAACGTCCCCGCCGGCGTCGTCACGAGCATCGTCGGTCTCTCCCGGTGTGCCGTCGAAATCACGGGCGAGGCCGACCACGCCGGGTCGACGCTCATGGACGACCGGTCGGACGCGCTCGCCGCCGCCAGCGAGTTCGTCCTCGACGTGGAGCGCGCGACGACCGAGCGCAACGAGGTCTCGGAGACCGCGGTCGGGACCGTCGGCAAACTGGAGGTCTCGCCGAACGCGCCCAACGTCATCGCCGGGAAAGTCGCCCTGACCGTCGACATCCGCGACGTGGCGTACGACTCCATCGAGTACGTCATCGACGAGGCGGAGGCGAGCCTCGACCGCATCGAGGCCGAGCGCCCGGTCGAGGCCGCGCTCTCGCACCCGTGGGACCGCAAGCCCGTCGAGATGAGCGAGCGCTGCCGCGCCGCGCTCCACGACGCCGGGACCGACGCCGACCTCGAAACCCTCGACCTCCACTCCGGGGCCGGCCACGACACCATGCACGTCGCGGCCGTCACGGACGCCGCGCTGCTCTTTGCCCCCTCCCGCGACGGCATCTCGCACAACCCCCGCGAGTGGACCGACTGGGAGGACTGCGCCGACGCGACTCGCGTGCTCGCCGGCGCGCTCGCCGACCTCGCGACCGAGTGACGGAACCGCCCGACTGACGACTGCTGTTCTCGGTTCCGCGCTCCGCGGACCCGCCCTATCGATGCGTTCGAATCGGCCGCCACCCGCCGCGCCGCGACGACCGCATCGTCGAAACGTCAGCCACCACGATGCGCTATTCTCCGCCCAGTGTCCCTGAAACCCGTGTTCTCTCGCTGTACGATGAGTCTGGAATCGGTCAGAGCATCGCGGTGTTTGTACAATGAGAACACGGTGTCTAAGTGGTCGAATTCACTCGTTTCGGCCACGTTACAGACGATATTCGAAATAAGAATCGCGCCAATTACGCTACTTTGCGGCAATCGGTGCGATTTGCCGGCGATTTCAGAAGTGACCGTTCGTCAAATACAAACACATATGACTTCGCGGCTTCGAACTTGACTATGGCAGACGAACACACGACCGGTTCGCCGCGGACCCTGAAGACGGTGTCTCGTGCGTTCGATGTCGTTCGGGCGCTCGAGGAGCTGGACGGCGCGCGGGTGACGGAGTTGGCAAACCATCTGGACCTCTCGAAGAGCGTCGTCTACAACTACCTGAGCACGCTTCGAGCCGAGAAGTTCGTCGTGAAGGAAGAAGACACCTACCGGCTGTCGCTGCAGTTCCTCCTCGTGGGCGAGTACGTCCGGTACCAGAACATCCTCTACCGCATCGGCAAGCCCGAAATCGAGGAACTCGCGGAGAAGACCGGCGAGTACGCGCACCTGGCGACCGAACAGCACGGGCTGGGCATCAACCTCTACAAGGTGAGCGGCGAGAAGGCCGTCGGGAGCGACTACCAGGTGAACAAGCTCCAGCGCGCCGACTACCTCCACTTCTCGGCGACGGGGAAAGCGATTCTCGCGCACCTCCCGAAAGAGCGCGTCGAGTGGATTATCGACCAGTACGGCCTGCCGGGCAAGACCGAGGCGACCATCACGACCCGCGAGGAGCTCTTCGAGGAGTTGGAGACGATTCGCGACCGGGGCTACTCGCTCAACGACGAGGAGGAAATCAAGGGCCTGCAGGCCATCGGGGCGCCGGTGACGAACCGTCACGGACGCGTCCTCGGCTCCATCAGCGTCTCCGGTCCGGTCCGCCGGATGAAACAGCCCGACTACCACGAGCAACTCATCGAGAGCGTCGTCAACACCGCCAACGTCATCGAAGTCAACGTCAACATGGAGGAGTCCGACGACGATTTCCCGACGTTCAGTTAGCGGTCCGCGTCGTCCTCAACGCTTCTGCGGCGGTATCGCCTTCGCGCCGACCGCGCGTCGATACGGTTCACAAACGGAGAACCGACGGTCTCGGCCGAGTCGCGGGCGAGTCGGAGACCGCTTCGGTACGATCGACGGGCCGAACGAGTCGCCAGTCCCCGAATCTCGGCGTATGCTGTCGAAGCCGCGCTCGGCCCCTCGATACGGCTTGCCGGACGAGATTGACGTTTTCGAACGTCGGACGGTCAACGCGCCCCGAAAAGTTTCGAGAACGGAACATCTGAGAGACGACACACGACAACGAGTATCGCGGTGTATTGACCATATATGAACACAGTCAGGACATCCGTTAGAGAAGATACAACGATACACCATATTACAGCTAGTTCCCCGTAGTTCTCGTCACTAGCGATACGCCTCACCGGAGGAACTGGCGGTGACTAACGCCACGCAAACGACCCACACTACATTACATAATTACTGGTGTAATGGAAGTGCGAACGTCCACAGCAGTCGGATGTCGTTCGCGGACGACCGAGTCGGCCGAGCGAGTCGCCGATGGGGAGACGCTCCGCGCCGACCGAGTGAGTCGAGGCGGGCGAGACCCGTCGGAGACGGTCGTCTGCCCGAGATAGTAATTCAGTTATTTTGCAATAATAATCGATTCCGAATCGACTGTCGATTGTACTCTGGATTCGCGGGAGAATCACGTTCGACAGGCCCGGACACTGATATCAAAGTATCATCGCCCCACACCTACAAACAATTTGAAATTTGTAAAATTTGTAGAAATTTTTATTCTACCTGTATTTTGTGCAGCTCTCAGAACAGTCGGTCCGTGTCGTGACAATTGGAACAATAGTACAATAGTGTCCCGTGTCGGGCCGGAGACGTTCGAGGGCGAACCGCCCTCACTCCGAGTCGTCGGTACCGCCGGCGTCGTCAGGTTCGGGGTCGAGCGGTCGCCGGACCACGAGCACCGGGGCGACGGTCTGCTCGGCGACCCGGTCGGAGGTCTCGCCGAACAGTCGGCCGCGGAGCGTTGGCTTCTCCTCGCCCATCACGACCACGTCGTGGTCGTCCG
Source organism: Haloferax sp. Atlit-6N (assembly GCF_003383195.1). Lineage (NCBI taxonomy): Archaea > Methanobacteriati > Methanobacteriota > Halobacteria > Halobacteriales > Haloferacaceae > Haloferax > Haloferax sp. Atlit-6N. The sequence continues at coordinate 78,467 of NZ_QEQJ01000005.1, forward strand.
CGCCCTCGATGAGCGCCTGGAGCGGGTTCTGTGCGACGACGACGACGCGCGAGACGTGCTCGCGGTTGACGCCGAGGACCGCCAGGTCGTTCGCGACCTCGTCGAGGAGGGCTTCGCCGTCCGGGACCGCGCCGTCGTCTTCGACCGCGTGGAACAGCGTGAGTTCGACGTCTCCGTGCTTTCCGACCGCCGCGGCGACCTTGGTAATCGTCTCGAGGTTGATGGCCTCCTTTATCGGAACGATGACGCGGTCGATGGTCGGTGCGGGGTTCGAGAGTAGTACCGCGTCGCACTCCGCCTCCGTGGCGATGCGCTCCGTCGTCTGGTCCATATCGTGAGTGAACACGAGTCGCGTCTCGACGGTCGCACCGGCGGATTCGAACACCGAGACGAGTTCGTCGAGTTCCTCGCGGGCCTTCGGTTCGAACTGCTCTCTGGCCTGTTCGGGGGCCGTCTGCTCGGGTATCTCGTGGTACGCGAGCAGGACGACCGTCGTCTCCGAGAGGAGGTGAATCAGTTGGTCGGGAATCACTTGCCCCTCCAGTACCGCGACGGGGACGAGCACGCGAACGTCGGGAGCGTCACGCATCGGCGCTCACCCCCTTCAGGCGCACGTCTCGGGCGTAGACGAAGTACCACACCAGCGCGGCGAGCGCGACGACGACGCCCACCGCCTGCGAGAGCGGTTGCATGAACGCGACGAGGCTGAAACTCGCGAGCGCCCCGAGGACCGGGACGACGGGGTAGCCGGGGACGCGGAACGACGGGTCGTACCACGCGGGGTTCGAGCGACGGAGCCCGATGAGCGCCACGCAGATGAGCCCGTAGGTGACGAGGTGCAGGAACGACGCGACCTCGGCGAGTACCTCCGTCCGACCGACGGCGACGAGGACGACCGTCGGTCCGCCGACCAGCGCGAGCGCGACGTGGGGCGTCCCGTACCGGAGGTTGATTCGCGCGAGTTGCGGCGGGACCAGCGCGTCGCGGCTGAGCGCGTAGAGGGCGCGCGACGAACTGAGAATCGAGGCGTTCGCGCTCGACACCGTCGCCAAGAGCCCGGCGATGAGGATGGCGACCGCACCGGGGAAGCCGAGGTACGAGCGCGCGACCTCGACGATGGCCGTCTCCCCGAACGTGGCGAGTCGACCGCTCCCGAACGCGCCGGTCGAGACGAGGATGGTCACGACGTACAGCACCCCGACGACGACCACGGACCCGACCATCGCCAGCGGGAGGTTCCGCCCGGGTTTCGTTATCTCGCCGGCGACCGTCGCCACCTGTGCGAACCCGAGGTACGAGGTGAACACGAGCGCCGCCGTGGTGAAGATGCTGAGCGTCCCGTAGGGCATGAACTCCTCGGGGACGGTCTGACGGCCGAACAGCCCGAGCGTGTCGAGCGAGCCGTAGACGAGGAACACGAGGAGGATGCCGAGGAGCAGACTCACGATGCTGTTCTGGAGCTTCGTCGCGTTCTCGGTCCCGAACATGCTGAGAGCCGTCAAGACGACCCCGAAGCCGACTCCGAGGACCGCCACGAGCGGCAGGTCCGAGACCATCGACGCCGCACCCAACTCCGTCAGCACGGCGATGGCGTACTGCGCGAAGCCGACGAGGTAGAACGCCGAGGCGAAGACGAGCCCCAACCAGAGCCCGATGCCGACGACCGCGCCGAACGCCGAACCCATGCCGCGGGAGATGAAGTAGTACGCGCCGCCGCTTTTCGGCATCGCCGTGGCCAACTCGGAGGTCGGGAGCGCGACCAACAGCGCGATGACCGCCCCGAGCGCGAACGAGAGCGCGGCCGCGGGACCCGCCTGCCCGGCGGCGAGGCCGGGAAAGACGAAGATACCCGCGCCGACCATCGTCCCGATACCAATCGCCAACCCGCCGCGAAGGCCGATCGTCCGCTCCAACTCGGTCCCGCTTTCGAGGACCGTCACCTCGTCGGCCGCGGCACCGACGTCGACCGCCGGGTCCGCGTCGCCGACCCGTCCCCCCTCGCCGGGCGGGTCCGCCTCGAGCACCGAACCGCCGTCGTTTCCATCGGACATTGTGGTTTCCTGTTATCGCGTCTCCCCAATATATCTACTACCCGTCATATTGAGGGTCGACGGGTCGGTCGGCGGGCACAACTCACCGACGCGCCGTCGGTCCCAGCGAGAGAAAGTGTTAATCCGTCCGCGGCACGCCCTGCATGCAGAACGATGGCGCACGGAACGCGACGCGGCGGCCGGTTCGCGCGGGGTGAGCCGCGGTGAACTGGTCGCGGAAGTCGCTCGACGAACTCGAAGCGTTCTACTGGGAGACGATGGCACCCGCGATGGACCGCGACGGGATGGACCCGACGCGGGACGTGCCGACCTACTCGTGGTTGACCGAACACGGCTGGTCGGGCATCGCCTACGCGCTCCGCGAGAAACACGACCTCACGCCGCGGGAGTTCTTCGTCGGCGTCGTCGGCCTCGGCGACGAGGCGACCGACGAAGGCTACGACTGGGGTATCGACGACGACCGCACCGTCGAGGCGTTCGAGACGTACCTCGACATGCTCGAATCGCGGCGCGGCCTCGCGGACTCGACGCTACCGACCCGCCGGACTCACCTCGCGCGGTTCGCCCGGGTCTACCGCGACCGACACGGTTCGGCCGACCTGCTCTCACGACTGGACGACCGCGACGCCGAGCCCGACGAGATAGACCGCTGTCTCGCGGTCCTCGACGAGTTCGACGCCGAACTCGCCACCGACGGGACGAAGCTCAAGTACCTCCAGACGGTCCGGTCGTTCTACGAGTACCTCGTCGACTTCCGGCGCGCGCGGTACAACCCCGTCGGGAACGCCGCCAAACAGTTCCGCTGGGAACAGGGCCAGCCCGACAACCGCACGATGACCGCGGACCAAGTGAGCGACGTGTACGCCGTCGCCGACGACCTCGAAGACCGCCTGCTCGTCCTCGGACTCGCCGGCTGGGGGCTCCGCCCGAACGAGCTCGCGTCGCTCCGCGCGTCGCAACTCGTCCTCTCCGGCGACGACCCCCACATCGCGTTCGAAGCGCGGAAGAACGGGCCGGGAACCGTCGCGCTCCTCTACGGCGTCGACGCCGTCGCCGCCCGCATCGACGCGCTCGCCGAGGACGACGACTGGAACGGCGCTCTGTTTCCCTCCTCGCGGGCCGCCTCGGGCCACATCGCCCGCGAGACGGTCAACCGCCGGTTCAAGCGCCTCGCCGACGAGGCCGGCGTGACCGTCGACGGCGAGGTCCCGACGGCGAAGCTCTGTCGGCGCTTCTGGTACACGGCCTATCAGGCGGCGGTCGACGAGATGCTCGCGCAGCTGGAGGGCGTCGCCGCCGACCAGGGGTCGAAGAGCGCCGACGTCGTCATGTCGAACTACCTCTCCGAGGAGCGCCGGCGGTCGTTCCGCCGGCAGGCGATGCGCGAGACGCTGGCCGGGGTGTTCGAATCGACGGACGAGTCCGTGTCCGTCGAAGAGCAGATAGCGCAGTAGCTGTCGGTTGCGCCGCGGCGCGTGCTCTGCGAGCCGGCGACGATTCGGAGTGAACACCCGTATAAACTGCATGTCGCGATACACAACAATCGTGCGATGAGCCGAAGAGAGGAGTGACGTATTTCTGTACAAGAACGGCCCGGTGAGGGTCCAGAACGGCCAAACTGTTCAGCGGCGGACACCCGTTCTAGACGACAACGACCCTTCGCGGCCGGGAGAAGCCGACAGGTGACGCGATTATCGGAGGCCCGCGTTCCCCATACTGACGACCATCTAACGTTTTTGTTACACAGCTACCTTTGTAAAGTATAGTGAATCTCGTTCCGGGGACCAAGATACTGAAGAGCACCGGAACGTCCGCTTGAGTCGGGGACGCGGACGCCTCTCGCGCGTCTCCGAGAAAACCCCGAGCGAAATCGGGCGATTACGAGAGAATCGAGCCAACGGGCGGTTGCGGGGCGACCGCCGCCTGCTTCGACAGTCATGGGCGAAGCGCTCCGCTCCGCGCAGGCGCTCGCCACCCGTCGCACGTCGCGCCGTCAATCGAACACGGCGAGGCCACTATCGCGCCCGGTCAGACGGGGACGGGTTACCATCTATCCCGAAATTTCCTCGGCGGCGAACGCCTCACGGAGCCGGTCTTCGTCCTCGGGCGAGAGGTTCGTCTCGATGATCTCGAACTTGTCGTCGGACAGTTCCGCTCTGATTCGCTCCATCTGTGCGCCGCGGGACAGGAGGAACAGCGCGGAGTCGCCGGGTTCGACCGTGTTGGCGACCTCTTTGATGAACGCGTCGTCGATACCGATATCGGTGAACTTGCCGCTGAGCGCGCCCGTCACCGCCCCGACCGCCATCCCGAGCCAGGGCATCCAGAAGATGACGCCGATGAGGAGGCCCCAAAACGACCCGCCGAGCGCGCCCACGCCGACGAGGCTCTGGGCCTGTTTGACTTTCACCTGACCGTTCTCTTTTCGAACCGCGATAGCGGCGTCTTCTATCGTAATCAGTTCGCGCCGCTGGAGTTGGTACAGCTTCTCCCGCATGTTCTCCGCCCCGTCCATCGTATCGAACGCGAGTACTACTAGTGAACTCATCTATTCAACCCGGCTACACGTAAGCAGGAAAGCATAATAAACTGCATTTATCGGGTCGCTGAGAGTCTCACGGGCAGGAATTTGCTGGGAATCGTGAGAACGAAACGGAGTAGAAACCCCCGTGCAGAGAGGGATAGGCCCGCGCCAGCCGCCGTGGACACCAACCCCGTCAACTAGCCGCTCCCCAGTTCTCATTCGTCCACAGTCGGTCCGTCGCTCTCGACGGGGGCCGAAAGCGACTGGGTGCCTTCAGCCATCGAAATATCGGCGTCCCGAATTTTCGAGGGCGGCTTCGACGGTGTCTGCGCGCCCTCGGCTTGTCCGAGGCTGTCGGCGTCCACTCCCGACGGGTCGAGGAGCCAGGGGAAGAGTATCCGACCGAACTCGAACACCGCGACGAACAGGAGCGGTGCCAAGAAGATGCCGTACCAACCGAAGAGAAGCGGTCCGATGGTGTACGCGAGCATCACTGCGCCGACGTGGAGCGTCCGGCCGCTGACGTACGGACGGAGGAGTTGGTCGGGGACGTAGTCCACGATGACGAAGGAGACGGCGAAGAACGCGATGGGAAACCAGACGACGTCCGGGTCGAGCCAGAGTGCCCGTCCGAGGAGGTACGCGCCGACCGGCCACGTGACGAGCTTGATTCCGATGACCGGAATAAGGCTCGCCGCGCCCACGAGGAGGCCGAGGAACGCCGCCTCCGGGATTCGAGTGGCCGCGGGCGCGAAGACGTTGAGCAGGGAGTACGTCGTCGAGGCGAGCACTCCCGTAAGAAGCGCGTTCAGGATGTTTCCGAAGTAGACGTTGTGAAGGTCCCTGTCGACCCGAACGAAGTAGGCGTCCAGGTGGCCGTCCTCCTCAACGAACGTGTTTCGAGCCCACCGAGCGACGCGGTAGTCGTCCCTGAGCAGGTAGAAGACGATGATGAGGACGACGAACGCGTGGATACCCACGTTGACGGCGACACCGACCCAGCCAAGTATCGACCCGACGACGTCCCCGGCGAAGCTTCCGAGGTCGACGTCGGCGAGCCGACTCGGGTCTCTGATGACCGCCTCGGTGAACGCCCCCAGTTGGCTCAGCAGGGACGTGAGGTCGAGGTACGGCTGGACGAACGCCTCGACGTTCCCGAAGACGTCCGATTCGAGCAGGTCGTTCACCGACGTGACGAGGATGGTGAACGTCCAGCCGACAACGAACAGGAGCGGCAGCGCGACCGCGGTGAGCGTGAGAGCGACCGACACTGTGCGCGACTCGAACCGACCGTCGATGCGGCGTAGCACCGGGCGCGTCACGTAGTAGACAAACAGCCCCAAGACCACGCTGCCCACGTACCGCCACGCCACGTAAAGGAGACCGGTCACGGCGACGACGGTGATGAACCAGAGCGCCGCACGCTCGCGGTCGACCGCGGGCCACTCGACAGTCACGCTATCGATGGTCACGTTGATTCGCCCGAGTCGATTCGTATCGGGGGTATCGGACGCCGGTGAACTGGGACTGGATTCTTCGGCCATGGGACAGGTGTGAGACGGCGGTAACGGACGGTGTCGAGGACGCTGCGCGTGTCTCGCCTACGCGTGGGAGGATGCGAGGAGGTCAAATAGCTCTTTCTCGCGCCGTCTCTCGGCGACCTCCACGTCACCGGCGGCTGGCTGCCGCGGTTGAAGCGCCCGAATAGTCGGTCGGGGGCGACCCACGTCGCTATACTCGCCGCCCGCCAATCGTCAGAGCGCGGGCGACTGCGGCGGAGCGAAACGAGTACGGACAGTTCGTCAGATGGTGCGCCGAACGAGTCGCCGACGCCGGTGTCGAAGGCGGGCTACTCCGACTGGGCGGCCGGCGAGTCAGTCCCGCCGAACGGGCGTTCATCGACGCCATCGGAGAGTCGCTCTCCGTCGACGACGCGTCGAGCGAGACAATCGAGTAAGCTATCCTATCAAAGCACTCATATTTTTTGTCCCCTCGTGACGTTGTAGCCCGTATGCGACTCGTTCAGGTGCTGATACCACGGGGGAGACGAGAGAGCGTCCTTGAGTCGCTCGACGAGCAAGGCATCGACTACGCCGTCTTCGAAGAGGTCGGACGGGGCGACTTCGAGGCGATGGTGCAGTTTCCGGTCCCGCCCAGCGGCGTCGAGACGGTGATGGAGGAGTTGACGAACGCGGGTGTCCGAGACGACACCTACACCATCGTACTCCCCACCGAGACGGTCGTTTCGCAGCGCATCTCGGCCCTGAAAGAGCGCTTTCCCGGTCTCAGAATCTCCCGCGAGGAGCTTCACGCCCGAGCGGAGGACCTCGCGCCGGCGAACTCGACGTTTTTCAGCTTCTTGATACTCAGCACGATCATCGCCGCGACGGGCCTGCTGCTCGATTCCGCGGCGACGATTATCGGGGCCATGGTCGTCGCGCCGCTCATGGGACCGGCGGTCTCCGCGTCCGTCGGGGCGGTGCTGGCCGACCGACAGATGGCGTCTCGCGGCGTCGTCCTGCAGGTGTTGGGCCTCTTGGCGGCCATCGCGACGGCCGCGGTGTTCGGAGTAGTGCTCCAGGAGACGATACTCATCCCGCCGGGAATCGACATTCAAGCGATTCCACAGGTCGCAGAGCGGACCAGCCCGAACGTCCTGTCGCTCTTTCTGGCGTTGGGGTCGGGAATCGCGGGGGCGATAAGCATCATGCGTGGGTCCGGTTCGACCCTCGTCGGGGTCGCCATCGCCGTCGCGCTCGTCCCGCCGGCGGCGACGTCCGGCTTGGGGCTGGCGTTCGGTCTCCCGGGAGTCGCCGTCGCGGGCGCGGTGCTCGTCGTCATCAACCTCCTCGCAATCAACCTCTCGGCGCTGATTCTGTTCTACCTGTCGGGGTTCAAGCCGTTCGACACCGACCAACGGGAGCGGGTCAAGGCGTCTATCGCCTCCCGAATCGCCGTCATCGGGGTGGCTATCGCAGTCCTCTCGCTCGTCCTCGCCGGCGTGACGTACGCGTCGTTCCAGACCGCCTCGTTCGAGCAACAGACGCAGGTCGAACTCCAGCGACAGTTCGACGAGGCGGACATCGAGGGCGTCGAACTCGTCAGCGTCACGGTGGAGTACGAGCCCGCCGACCTGATTCTCGGGAACCAGCCGCGAGTCGACGTGCTGGTCGGGATTCCGCGCGACTTGCAAGCGCCGCCCGACCTCGCACAGCGGTTCGACGACCGACTGACCGAACAGTTCGACCGGGACGTGGTCGTCAGAGTCGGCTTCGTCGAGGCGCAGGTCTCCGACGACACGGCGACGAGAGCCTCGGTGAGTGGCTCCGCGTTCGACCGTACCGCGCGGTTCGACCGCACCACGCGGGGCCGCCATGCGTGAGCGAGGCGAACCGCGCGGCGTGAGCCGCCGCGGAAGGGTCTCGGCCCGAAACGGTCCGGAGGGCCGACCGTGACCGACTCGTACTACCTCATCAGCGACCTCCACATCGGCGGCGACGAGCAGCTGGGGCGCGTCGATTTCCTCGACGAACTGCTGTCGTTCCTCCGGACGCTCGAAGCGAGCGACGAGGACGCCGAGCTAATCATCAACGGCGACGCGTTCGGGCTGTGGGAGTTCACCGACGTCGACGGGCTCGACAAGTTCGACGCGCTCGTCGACCGCTACCCGGAGCTGTTCGAGCAGTTCGAAGCGACCGGCGACCGAATCCCCATCACGCTCATTCCCGGCAACCACGACTACGAACTCGCCGCCTACCCCGAGTACGTCGACCGACTGGCCGAGTTCAACGTCACGCTCCGACAGGAGGTCTCGCTCACCCGAAACGTCGGCGACCACGTCCTCTACGTCGAACACGGGATGCAACGGGACCCGAACAACCGGATTCCCGACTTCGGAAACCCCTACGCGAACCCGCCGGGGTACTTCGTCAACAGACAGCTCACGAGTCGCGCCGGCAGGCTCTCCGAGCGCGGGAAGTTCAACTGGCTCAAGGACATTCAGGCGGTGACGCCGATGACGCAGATTCCGGCGTGGATGCTGTCCAACTATTTCTATCGGGAGATGAGCCCGTGGCTCAGGTACGTCTCGGCCCCGTTTCTCCTCCTGTTCAACGTCGGGTTCCTCTACGTGCTCGCGTTCGCGCTCGACGCGACGGGGCTCTGGTCGCTTCCGATGGACCTCATCGAGCGGTTCCTCGGGCTGTTCGGCCCGGTTGGGCTGCTGGTCGACGTACTGCTGACCGCGAACCTCGCCGTCACGTTACTGCTGATACTCGTCGCGATACCGCTTTTCGTCTTCGCCAGAGACGTCCGAAAGACGCTCAGACGGTTCGGCATCGACCAGCCGGACGAACGGGACTCGGCGGACACCTATCTGGAGGGCGCGAGGGCGCTGTTCGCGTCGGACCCGGCAGTCGCCGTGTTCGTCTACGGGCACACACACCGACCCGCGGTCACCGAAATCGACGGCAGGGTCGTCGTCAACACGGGGACGTGGTTGAAGCGACTGCGACGCGTCGAGTCCGCGTTCGGCGTCCTCCCCCCGGTCTTCTACTCGTGGTACCAACTCAACTACGTGCGCGTGTCCGCGACGGAAGACGGCGGTGTCGCCGTCGACTACGAACTCGTCGCGAAGCAAGCGCCGGACGAGGAGACGTGGTTCCAGCGACTCGTCACGCCCGCACCGAAGCGGGACGACGCGATTCCGCCGCGGACCGTCGTCCGACCGACGGGAGAGCCGAGCGAAGCGGACGCCGAGTCCGACCCGAGCGGACGCTGACGGCTCGACTCGACCCGTCGGGTGAGAGGTAACGACATATTGCTCGGCGAACATAACTGTGGCATGGCACAGATGTCCAGAGACCAAGTGTGGACGGTGGTCGACCCGGAATCGGAAAACCGGTGGGGCGAGCGGTTCAGCCGACTCGTGTTCCTCTTGGCTTCGGCGAACGTCGTCGCCGTCGTTCTGTCGACCGTCGAGTCGCTTTCGGTACGGTTCGGCGTCTACTTCGACGGCCTGCTCGTCGTCTCCATCGCCCTGTTCACGGTCTTGTACGTCGTTCGACTCTGGGCCGCCGGCTCCGACGCCCCCGAGTCTGGTCGGCACAGTCGGGTCGCGTTCGTCCGCGACCCCATCGCGGTCGTCGACTGCTTCGTCATCGTAACGTTCTGGGTCGGACTCCTCTTCGAGATACGGCTGTTCGAGTCGGGACTGTTCCGCGTCTTCTGGCTGGCTCGCGTCCTCAATCTCTCGTGGTTCAGGCGCTCGCGGGGGCGGTTCAAGCGGGTCATCGACGCACAGCGCTCCGACCTCGGCGTCGCGTTCAGCGGGGCCGGAATGCTGGTCCTCGTCTCGTCGACGCTCATGTACTTCGTCGAGGGGAACGTCCAACCGGAGGCGTTCTCGTCGATTCCGGAGACGCTCTGGTGGGGCATCGTGACGCTCACCACGGTCGGGTACGGTGACGTGGTTCCCGTGACGCCGCTGGGCCGTCTGCTCGGGGCGGTGACCATGCTGGGCGGCGTCGCCTTCTTCGCGCTCCCGTCGAGCATCTTGGCCGCGGGATTTTTCGCAGAGCGAACGGGAGAGCGGATGCAACCGGGCGAACGGACACGACCGGGAGAGGGGCCGAGGTTCGAGTGGTGTCCGTACTGTGGCGAGTCGCTCGACGCGGAATCGTCTCACGGCTGAACCGAGCCGGCCGGGAGACCAGCGCCGCTCCGGTCTGTCAGAGAGATTTATTGAGTGAGGCGTGCTATCGAAGGGCAATGGACGCAGACGCGAACGCTCACGTTCTCGAAGGAGGAGGAGCGGCGGCGACCGGTTCGGCGGGAGGGTTGGCGTACTGGGGCCCCGCGGTGGCGGTGAGTCTCGCGATGTTCATCGGCGTCATCGATTCGACGCTCATGAACGTCGCGATTCCGTCCATCGTCGCCGACCTCGACACGACCGTCACGGTCGTACAGGGCGCGATTTCGTTCTACGCGATGGTCATGGCGGCGCTGATTCTTCCCGGCGGCAAGCTGTCGTCGATGTACGGGATTCGCCGACTGATGACCGCGACCCTACTCGTGTACGGCGTCGGGACGACGCTGGCGGCGCTGAGTTGGAACGTGGTCGTCCTGTACGTCGGCTGGTCGGTCATCGAGGGGGCCGCCGCGGCCGTGTTGCTCCCGCTGACGTTCACCGTCCTCCTCGTCAGCTACGAGGGCGCGGACCGGGCGAAAGCCCCCGGCATCCTCGCCGGGGTGAACGCGGCCGGGGCCGCGTTCGGGCCGCTTTTGGGCGGCGCGGTCACGACGTTCGCCAGCTGGCGATGGGGGTTCGGCGTCGAGGTACTGATCGTCCTCGTCGCGCTCGCGTTCGTCCGGTATCTCCCCGAGGAGTCCCTGAGCGAGACGCGGACGAAACTGGACGTCGGCGGGACGCTCCTCTCGGTAGTGGGGACGACCGCTCTCGTCGCCGGCGTGCTGCTGGCCGGGCGGTACGGCTGGATATCGGCCCGCCGGCCGTTCGCCGTCGGCGACGTTCGACTGGACCTGTTCGGCGCGTCGCCGACCGTCTGGCTCGTCGGCTTCGGAATCGTCGTGTTCGCGGCCTTCGTCCAGTACGAACGCCGCGTCGAGCGCGAGGGCGGGTCGCCCCTCGTCCCGGTCCGCCTCCTGTCGAACGGCCCGTTCACGGCCGGCATCGCCACGAACGCCGCGCGGTCGCTGGTCCTCGCGGGATTCATCTTCGTCGTTCCGGTCTTCCTCCAGTCCGGGGCCGGCTACACCGCGTTCGAGACCGGGGTGGCGATGCTTCCGTTCTCCGTCGCGACGTTCGTCGCGTCCATCTTCACGACCGACTGGCGGCGGTTCGTCGCACCGAAACTGCTGATTCAGGGCGGCGTCGTCCTCATGGGACTCGGCGTGCTCGCGCTCGTGTCGCAGACGGCGCTGGACGCGACGGTCGCCCAACTGGCGGTGCCGATGGCGCTCGTCGGACTCGGCCTCGGGTTCGTCATGGCACAGCTCATCGACATGACGCTCTCGTCGGTCGACCAGCGGGACTCGGCGGCGGCGTCCGGCCTCCTGAACGCGACGATGATGCTCGGCTACTCGTTCGGGACCGCTATCGTCGGCACGTACCTGCTCAGGGGGTTTTACGGCGGCGCCGTCGACGGGGTGTTGACCGCCGCGGGCGCGGGCGTGTCGGCGAGCGACCGAGGGGCGCTCGTCATCGCGCTCGAAGACGCCGCGGAGACGGCGACCAAAGAGACCCAGCGGGCGGTCCTCGACGGTCTCGCTCCGGCACAGCGGGAACTGCTGGCCGACGTGTTCGACGCCGCGATAGTGCAGGCACAGCGGGAGACGCTGCTGCTCCTCGCGCTGTTCGTGTTACTCGTGCTCCTCGTTTCGACGCTCCTCCCGGGCGGTGAGACCGACAGCGGACCGTGAGCGCAGCGGCACCGTTCTCCCGAGGAACTGAACGGAATAGACGTCCGCACGGCCCGACTTCAGACGGGGAGCCATCGATGGGACATCCGGCTAGCTAAAATCTTCAATTTGATAATTTTAATTTCATCAGTAGTGCGTGTTTTCCAAATTACCATCCACTATACAATAGTTTGTATTTCTGGAATGCAAGATAGAAACACTGTATTGAAGTAGCAGAGAAAAATCTATTTTCGTCACAGATAGTAGTGTCTACTACAGACATTAGTCATAATTTCTCTTGCTCGTCTGCTGTAAGATTTACACCGTATATTCCGTTTTTATACGAAATTATTATATCTTCATCCAGACAGTCTGAATCGCCTAATTATCGGTGGTGAAACCGAATTCGGCAGGGAAATGACATCGAAGGGAACCACAGGGAAGGTTGCGGCGGACAGGGAGGCGAACAGCAGGTGACGCAGAGACCACGGATAACGCGACAGCAGGCCAACACGCTCCTTCTGACGCTCGTGACGGTGATTTCGCTCGTCGCGTGGGTTCCGGTCGGCGCATCGGCGGTCGCGAACGGCGCGGATATCTCGTATACGAACCTCTCGGTGACGCCGACGACGCTCTACGAGGGAAGCGCCGTCACCGTGAACGTCACCGTCGAGAACACCGGCGGGACACAACAGTCGTACAACGCGACGCTCACCGTCGACGGCGACGTCGTGGCGTACCAAACCGGGACGCTCAACGCGGGCGCGACCGAACAGGTCACGTTCACGAAGACGCTCTGGGGGGCGGGCACGTACGACGTCGCCGCCGGGGGACTCGCCGCACAGACCGTGACCGTCGAGGAGGCCAACGCGAAATTCCACGGCGGACCGGGGAACCACGGCTACTACCCGAATCAAGAGGGGCCGCTCACGGAACCAGTCGAAGTGTGGAACATCTCGGACGGAGCCCCGCAGGTGATGCAACCGACCATCGTGGGCGACACGCTCTACACCGCCTTCCACAACGGCGGCAGTCTGTACGCGTTAGACCCCGAGACGGGCGAAGAGAAGTGGAACGCGACGCCCGGCGGCCTTGACGGGTCGACGTGGACCACGCCCGCCTACGCCAACGGCGTCCTCTACATCGGAAGCAACAACCACAAGCTACACGCGATAAACGCGACCGACGGCACCGAAATCTGGAGCTACGGGACGCAGACGAACGTCCGGTCGGCCCCCGCGGTCGTCGACGGCGTCGTCTACTTCGGAAGCAACGACGGGAACCTGACCGCGGTGGACGCCGACACCGGCGAAGAACTCTGGTACTACACGATGTACCAGCCGGTGCTGGTGGAGTCGAACCCCGCGGTCGTCGGCGGCGTCGTCTACGTGTCGGGCGACGACGACAACCTGACCGCGCTGAACGCCACCACCGGGGCGCGACTCTGGAACTACACGCTCATCGACGAAAGCCAGTCGGGTCCGACCGTCGCGAACGACACGGTGTTCGTCGGGAGCGATAGCACGGCGGGCGAAACCGGCGGAACCGGGAGAGTGTACGCGATAAACGCGACCGACGGCACCGAGCGCTGGAACTACTCGATGCCGGGGGACGTGGATTCGAGTCAGGTGTACGCCGACGGCGTCGTCTACGCCGGGAGCCGCGGCGGCGAGCTCGTCGCGCTGGACGCCGACGACGGCAGCAGACTCTGGAACGCGACGGGGAGCAGTTTCCGCGGCGCGCCGGTCGTCGCGGGCGACGTGCTCTACATCTCGGATTTCGGTAACGACACCGTCCACGCGTTCAACGCGACCGACGGCACCGAGCGCTGGTGGTACGACTCGCCGGTGAACACCCTCTACCCGACGCCGCTCGCGTGGAACGGCTACCTCTACTACGGCAGCGGCAGCCAGTTCCACGCGCTCGCGGAACCGGCACCGGCCGTCTCGGCGGTCAACGCGACGAACCCCTCGGGACAGAACCTCTCGGTGTCGTTCGACTCGTCGCAGGAGCTGGTGAACATCTCGGTCTCTGTGTCGGGACCGGGTTCGACGACGTTCACCGAGGGCGACTTCGCGGAGTCGGGAACCGGCCCGTACACGTACGCGCTCGCGTCGCCGTACGAGACCGGAACCGACGGCACGTACACCGTCACGGTCCGGACCGCCGAGAACGCCGACGGGAAAGACGGGGCCGGAAACGAGTCCGACAGCGTCACAATCGATACGGCCGCACCCGCCGTCGATGCGGGCGAGGACGCGACCGTCGACGAGGACGTCGCGCTCGACTTCAACGCGACGGCGACCGACGCCGTCGGCGTCACGAGCACGTCGTGGGACTTCGGCGACGGCTCCGCGAACGAGACGGGCGAGAACGCGACCCACACCTTCGCCGACCCCGGGACGTACACGGCGACGTTCACCGCCGCCGACGCCGCGGGGAACGAGGAGACCGACTCGCGGGTCGTCACCGTCAACGACACGACCGCACCCGCCGCCGACGCCGGGGTGAATCGGACGGTCGACGAGGACACCGCCGTCAGTTTCGACGGCTCGGCCTCCACCGACAACGGAGCAATCGCCGCCTACGAGTGGGACTTCGGCGACGGCTCCGCGAACGTCACGGGCGAGGACGTGACCCACGCGTTCGCCGACCCCGGAACGTACACCGTCAGCCTGACCGTGACCGACGGCGGCGACAACGCCGATTCCGACTCGCTCGTCGTGACGGTCAACGACACGACCGCACCCGCCGCCGACGCCGGGGTGAACCAAACGGTCGACGAGGACACCGCCGTCGAGTTCAACGCGAGCGGGTCGGTCGACGCTTCGGCAATCGACTCGTACGAGTGGGAGTTCGGCGACGGCTCCGCGAACGCCACGGGCGAGAACGCGACCCACGCCTTCGCCGACCCCGGGACCTACACCGTCGTCCTGAACGTGACCGACACCGTCGGGAACACCGCGTTCGACACGCTCACCGTGACGGTCGACGACACGACCTCGCCGACGGCCTCCGTCGGAACGAACCAGACGGTCAACGAGGATACCGCCGTCAGTTTCGACGGCTCGGTCTCCACGGATAACGGGGCAATCGCCGCCTACGAGTGGGACTTCGGCGACGGCTCCGCGAACGCGACGGGGGCGACTCCGAACCACACGTTCGCCGACCCCGGAACGTACGACGTGGTGCTGACTGTGACCGACGGCGGCGACAACGCCGATTCCGATTCGCTGGTCGTCACCGTCAACGACACGACCGCACCCGCCGCCGACGCCGGCGATAACAGGTCGGTCACGCGGGGCGACGCGGTCGAGTTCGACGCCAGCGGCTCCGCCGACAACGGAGCAATCGACGCCTACGAGTGGGACTTCGGCGACGGGTCGAACTCGACGAACGCCTCCGAGACGCACAGCTACGACTCGACCGGGACCTACACCGTCACGCTGACCGTGACCGACGCCGCCGGCAACGTCGGGTCGGACACGGCGACCGTGACCGTGGCCGAATCGTCGTCCTCGTCCTCGTCCTCGTCATCGTCGTCGTCTTCGTCCTCGTCATCGTCGTCGACATCGGAGTCCTCCGAGGCGACCGGCGGTGACTCAGAGGTCGTCGTCGACACGAAGGGCGAAGGCACGAGTAAGCGGTCGAACGTGTCGGTCAGAAACGTCGACACGAGCCGCGCCGTCGTCATCGCGCTGGAACCGGTCGCGAACGACACCGAGACCGGGGCGGTCGAGAACGGAACGACCGGGACCGACGCGACCAACGACTCCGCCGAAGCGGCGGACGGGTCGGCCTCGCCCGCCCCGGAGAACATCTCGGTCGCACAGCTCTCGATGAACGTGAACAGCGGCGAGGACTTCACGCTGAACGTCACGACGTACGAGGCGGCCGACGACGAGGCCACGGGCGAGCGCTTCCAGCGCGAGACGGGCGCGACGTCGGCGGGCTACGTCGTGGTCAACCACTCGATACACGACGACGACATCGAGGACGTGACGTTCACCTTCAGCGTGCGAAAGCGCTACTTCGAGACGACGGGCATCAGCCCGGAGTCGGTCGCGCTCTACCGCGACGAGCACACGCAGTGGCGCAAGCTCGACGCAAGCCTCGTCGAGGAGTCCGAGACGCACTACGTCTTCGAGGCGACCTCGCCGGGCCTGTCGCTGTTTACCATCGGCTCGACCGTCCCCGTCTTCGAGACGACCGCCGCCGAAGTCACCGAGACGAGCGTGTCGGTCGGTCAAGCGGTCGAAATCGCGGTCGACGTGTCGAACCTCGGCGGCGCGGGCGGAGTCCACGCGCTCGACTTACTGGCCGACGGCGAGCGCGTCGCCGGCGAGACCGTCGAACTCGGCGCGTTCCAGAACGGGACGGCCACGCTCAGCTACGCCTTCGACGAGCCCGGGACGTACGAACTCGCGGTCGGCGAACAGGTCGTCGGCACCATCACCGTCGAAGCGCCGCAAGCGGCTCAGACGGCGGCGTCGGTCGACGGGGCGGACCCCGACGCTGACGACAGTTCCGGAGACGGCGACAGCGCCGGGTGGACGATTACCGTCGTCGTCGCCGTCCTGTTGGCCGCCGGACTGGGCGTCGCCTACCGGCGGCGGGAGCGCGACGAGTAGCCGCGGAGCGGTCCACTCTTTTCGGCGGGTCGTGTACAGAACAGTTAGACAATTGGTACTATTGGACGTATAGAAAACCACAGCCGTCCCGGTCGAGTCCGTCGTCAGCGCTGCTCGCGGACGGCTTCGACCGAGGCGAAAAAGCCGAAGTACGCGACGACGCCGGCACCCAGACAGAGGTAGAAGGCCCACTGCGGTCCGTCGAGCACGTCGAACAGGACCGAGACGACCGTCACCCACGCCAGGGCGAACAGCAGGTCGGTCAGCATCCCCGAGCGGTGTTCGCGCACGTGGGTTCGAATCGTCTCCGCGAGGCTCATCGGCGGGTCACCCCGTCCGGAGCCGCGGGTGGCGTGGTCGTCCTCGCGTGGGTCGTGTTGTACATGGCTTACGCTTCCGCTTCTGTTTCCGCTTCCTTTTCGTGGACGTCGACGACGAGCACCGGAAGTCGGGTCCGCCGCAGGACGCGTTCGGTCACGCTCCCGAGGACGACACGGGAGAGACCGGAGCGGCCGTGAGAGCCCATCACGACGAGGTCGATGTCGTTGTCCTCGACGAACTTCCTGATGGCTCGCGCCGGTTCGCCCGCAACGACGTGTTCGCGGACGGCCAGACCGTGCTCGGTTGCGGCGTCGGCGACGTACCCCGTCGCCTTGTCGGCCGCCTCCTTCACTTCGGGCATGTCGTCGAGGCGGCCCTGTCGGATGCGGTCGACCTGTTCCGTCCCCAGCGAGTAGCTGGTGGCGTCCACGTCGACGACGTACAGCGCGTGAACCGTCGCCCCGTACTTCGACGCGATGTCGACTGCCTGTTCGACGGCGTACTCCGCCGCGTCGCTTCCGTCAGTCGGAATGAGGATGTGTTCGTACATTGGTTAGTCGTCCGCGGGGGACTGCCCTCCGTCTGCGCTCATGACCACGTCTTCTGCGGACTGTTGCTGACCCATCGGTTCGGGGCTGTGACACTGCCGAACCATCTTCTTGATTCGCTCCGGCGGTTCGTCCGTCGCCATCGAGACGGCGATGGTGATGACGAACACCAGCGGCGTGCCGACGAGCGCCGCGCCGATGGCCGGCACGAACTCGGCGAAGGCGTCGCTGAAGTGGAAGATGAGGTCGTTGACCACCGCGGCGACCCAGAGCGCGAGGCCGACGCTCATACCGGCGAGCGCGCCCTGACGGTTGGTGTTCTCCCACCAGAGGCCGAGGAAGAACATCGGGAACAGCACGATGGCCGCGAGCGAGAACGCGAGCGCGACCAGTTCGCCGACGAGCGCGGGCGGGTCGAACGCGGTTATCGTCACGATGATACCGAGCGCGACGATGGTCGCGCGACCGACGAACACCTGCTGGCGCTGGGTCGCGTCGGGGTTGATGATGTTCGTGTAGATGTCGTGGGAGACGGCGGACGAGGCGGTGATGAACAGCCCCGCCGTCGTCGCGATGGCGGCGGCGATGCCGCCGGCCGCCACGAGGCCGACGAACCACGTCGGCAGGTTCGAAAGCTGCGCCGCGAGCACCACGATGAGGTCGCCCTCACCGCCGCTCATGCCGCCGTTGGCCGCGAACGTCGGGCCGTACTGGGAGGCGTCGTAGAGGTCGACGCCGAACGTCGCCAGCGCCGGGGCGCTCCAGTACAAAAGCAGGATGAAAAACAGCCCCCAGACGGTCGACTGACGCGCCGTCTTTTCGTTTTCGACGGTGTAGAACCGAACCAGCACGTGCGGGAGCCCGCAGGTCCCGAAGATGAGCGAGAACGCCGTGGCGATCCAGAGGTAGAACCCCGCGTTGGCGAACGGTTCGGAGAACTCGGCCGATAGCTCGCCGATGAGTCGGCCGTATTCGATTTGCGGGAGGACGGTCGAGTAGCCGCCGGTGAACCCGACGACGTAGACGGCCGTCAGGAACGCCACGATGAGGATGACGTACTGGACGGCCATGTTCTTGGTCGCGCCCATCATGCCGGAGATGGTCAGGTAGCCGACCGTAATCGCCATCATGATGATGACCATCGTGACGTAGTCGGTCCCGAAGACGTACAGTCCGACGAGGCCCATCCCGCGGGCCTGTCCGACCGAGTAGACGAACCCGATGAGAATGGTCGTTAGCGCGCCGATCGCCCGCGCCGTATCGGAGTTGAATCGGTCGCCGACGAAGTCGGGCGCCGTGTACTTCCCGAACCGACGCATCTGCGCGGCCAGGAAGATGAGGAGGACGAAGTACCCGGCCGTCCAGCCGATGATGAACGCGAGCCCGTAGAAGCCCGCGAGGGCGACCAGTCCCGCTAACCCGAGGTACGACGCCGCCGACATCCAGTTCGCGCCGATTGCCATGCCGTTTTCGACGTTTCCAATCGACCGACCGGCGACCCACATCCCTTCCGTGTCGGCGACCTTGAACACGTAGCCGATGGCAAGAAAGAGGGCCAACATCCCGACGACCATGATGGCCGGCACGAGTTTGAACGAGATGTTGAGCGCCTCGGGGAGCAGGTCGCCCGACTGGAGGAACACGCTCGCAGTCATTCGACGCTCCCCCCGTCGGTGACGGCGGCCTCGCCCTCACTCTTCGAGCGCGACTTCGAAGCCGCGTGGTCGATGCCGTACCGCCTGTCGAGTTGGTCGCGCTTGCGGGAGTATACGAACGCGAGGACGAGCGAACTGGTCGGCGACAACACGGCGACGAGGAAGTAGTGCGCCGGGAAGCCGATGACCGGGAGCTGTGCGGTCATCGTCGCCGGTGCGAAGTAGGTGAGAACCGGCGGTCCGAACGTGAGAAGCGCCCACGCGATGAACCCGGCCCAGATTATTTTCAGGTGGTCTCGCATGAACGGGGTGCTCGGTTTCAGCAGATTCACCTCCCTCGACAGGTAGTCTACCTCGTCGTGGTCGGGAGCTGTGCTCCGGTCGGTGTTCGCGGCGTGTGAGTCAATTTCTGACTCGGTTGATTCGCGTGACATAGATTGTTGGTCGTCTCGTAGTTACACTCGATACGGGCGGCCGAAGGCGGCCGCTCAGTCGCTCTGCGCGCGGACCTTCGCTTCTATCTCCCCGACGATTTCGGGGTTCCGGAGCGTCGAGGTGTTACCCAGTTCCGCGCCGTTCGCCACGTCTTCGAGCAGGCGACGCATGATTTTGCCCGAGCGCGTCTTCGGCAGTTCCGGCGTGAACACGACCTGTTCGGGTCTGGCGATGGGCCCGATGGCGTCCTCGACGCCCTCGATGATGCGCGCGCGGAGGTCGTCTCCCTCCTCGTACCCGTCTTCGGTGATGACGTAGGCGTAGACCGCCTCGCCTTTCACCTCGTGGTTGCCGCCGACGACCGCCGCCTCGGCGACGCCCTCGACGCCGACGATGGCCGACTCGATTTCCATCGTCCCGAGGCGGTGCCCCGAGACGTTGATAACGTCGTCCACGCGGCCAAGTACGGTGATATAGTCGTCTTCGTCCACTTTCGCGCCGTCCTCCGGGAAGTAGACCCAGTCGTCGGGGTCGTCGCTGTCGGTGTCGGAGTACTCCTCCCAGTATTCGGAGATGTAGCGCTCGTCGTTGTTGTAGAGCGTCCGAAGCATCCCCGGCCACGGCTTGTTCACCGTGAGATAGCCCGCTCGGCCGGGTTTCACTTCGTCGCCGTTGGTGTCGACGATTTGGGCGTCGATGCCCGGCAGCGGCGGCCCGGCCGACCCGGGTTTCATGTTCTTGACGCCCGGGAGAGTCGTTATCATCATGCCGCCGGTCTCGGTCTGCCACCACGTGTCCACGACCGGGCAGTTTTCGTTGCCGATGTGCTCGTAGTACCACTTCCACGCCCGCGGGTTGATAGGTTCGCCGACCGTGCCGAGCAAGCGGAGACTCGACAGGTCCCGCGATGCCGGGTACTTGCTGCCCCACTTCATGAACGCGCGAATCGCCGTCGGCGCGGTGTAGAAGATGTCGACGGCGTACTTCTCGACGATGTCCCACATCCGGTCGCGGTTGGGGAAATCGGGCGTCCCCTCGTACATCACCGTCGTCGAACCGAGCGCGAGCGGCCCGTAGACGATGTAGGAGTGACCCGTAATCCAGCCGATGTCCGCCGAACACCAGTACGTGTCCTCCTGCTCGATGTCGAGGACGGCGTGGGAGGTCCACGTCGCGTAGGAGAGATACCCGCCGGTGGTGTGTTTGACACCCTTCGGCTGGCCGGTGGTCCCCGAGGTGTACATCAGGAACAGCATGTCCTCGGCGTCGCGTTCGACGGGCTCGACGCGCTCGCCGCCCTGTTCGTCGAGGAGGTCGTCCCAGTCGTGCTGGTTGCCCTTCAGGTCGTGGCCGAAGCCGTCGTCGCCGAGGCGGTCGACGACGACCGTGGCGTCCACACCGTGGTCGACACTGTCGAGTCCCTCGTTGGTTTTGTCGAGGTGGTCGAGCGGGTCGCCGCGGCGGTAGTAGCCGTCGCAAGTGACGAGGAACCGGGAGTCAGCGGCGTTCATCCGCGTCGCCAGCGCCTCGGCGGAGAAACCGGCGAAGACGACGTTGTGGGGCGCGCCGATGCGGGCGCAGGCCAGCATGGCGATGGGCAGTTCGGGAACCATCGGCATGTAGAGCGTGACCACGTCGTCTTCCTCGACGCCGAGGTCGCGCAGCGCCGCCGCGAACTCGTTCACCTCGCGGTAGAGGTCCTGATACGTGTACGTTCGCGTCTCGCCGTGTTCGCCCTCCCACTTGATGGCGACCCGGTTCTTGTCCCCGTTTTCGACGTGCCGGTCGACGCAGTTGTAACAGGCGTTCAGTTCGCCGCCGGTGAACCACTCGTAGAACGGCGGGTTCGAGTCGTCCAGCACCTCGTCGTACTCTTCGTCCCAATCGAGCAAGTCGGCGGCCCGCTCCCAGCACTCGGGCCAGTTCTCCTCGAACTCGTCGTAGATGTCGGAGTCCGAGACGTTCGCTTGCGCGACGAACTCCTCGGAGGGTTCGAACTCGTCTTGTTCTTCCAGCCGTGCCTCCAGTTCGGTGTCACCCTGTGCCATATGTCGTGTTAACGAGCCACCACAAGGGGCATAAGTAGGGTAACTAATTATCGAAAATTAACATCACTATTATGAATAGCAGTCTAAACTCGGTTCGATAGGCTCCAGGGAGGGATACAGAAGATATAAACAACTATCGAGATGTATTGATAAAATTTCAGTCAATAATGAACGTTCGTGTGCTAACCGGTCGCACGCCTAAGGGTTTAGGGTCGAAGCGTGTTCGTCGCTGTCATCGTCGAAGAACGCGGTCATGAGTTTCTGCTGTGCGGTTCGGAGGTGCTGGTGGAGCGTCGGCGACGAGATGTCTATCGAATCGGCGAGGTCTTCGGCGGTACTACCGCGGGGCCACTCGAAGTACCCGGCGAGATAGGCCGCTCGCAGGACGGACTGTTGCTTGTCAGTGAGTCGCGCCACGAGCGACTCCCGAAAGTCGGCGGTGTTTCGCGTGGGCCGTTCGACCTCCTGTTTCGCGACGAGTTCGGTGGCGGGATACGCGTCGGTCAGGTCGGACATCACGTCTCGGAGCGGCGCTTCGTTCGAAAATTCGCCGACGAAACGGGCCACGCCGTCCTCCGCGACGAACCGCGAGACGGTTCCGTCGTAGGACGTGAGCGTCGTAATCGTCGACCCCGCGGAGAGCGCGACTTCGAGGAGCGACTCCGTTCCCCGGTCGCGGATCAGGCGGATGTGTTCGACGGCGTCCGTGGCTTGCAACTCGTCGAACACCGCGTCCGTCGTCGCCCCCCGAACGGTGAGAAAGCACAGCAGCGACCGCTC
Source organism: Haloferax sp. Atlit-6N (assembly GCF_003383195.1). NCBI lineage: Archaea > Methanobacteriati > Methanobacteriota > Halobacteria > Halobacteriales > Haloferacaceae > Haloferax > Haloferax sp. Atlit-6N. The sequence goes on from NZ_QEQJ01000005.1 coordinate 100,879, forward strand.
CTCGATAGGAACGACGCCGCGGAGTCGAACCGAACAACCGAGGTCCGCGGAGAGTCCGACGAGCACGTCCTGTTCGTCCGATGATTCGAACTCCAGTTGAACGACCGTGTCGGCGAGGAGTAGCTTCCGACGCTCCGCGGCGGCGATAGCCTGTCCGACGTGGCGGCCCAGCGTCACCAGTACGTCCGTCTCGGCGTCGGAGGCCGCTTCCTCAGCTAGCGCGACGTAGAGCGCGCCGTAGGCGGTTTCGCCGTGTACCAGCGGAACGACAGCGAGGTGGCCGCTCTCGGAGTTCGGCGGCAGGTCGATACGCACGGTCTGCACGGCACCGGTATCGCACGCGCGTCGAGCGAAGTCCGCGTCTCGACCGCCGAGCGAGCGACGAACCGCTTCGAGCGATTCCTCGTCGAGTCCGGCGACGGTGAGTTCCGCTCGCGCATCGGTTTCGTCCGACGCTATCCAAGCGAAACGGTAGTGGCTCGAATCGGCGAGTCCGTCACAGACGGCCTGTTCGACCTCGCCTCGCGTGTTCACCCCCGAGAGTGCCGACCCGACGCTTCGGGCGGTCTCGACGACCTGACGCACTCGGTCGGCATCGCCGCCCGCGGGACGCCCGCCGCTGTCGACGGCGTCCGGCGAGAGCGCATCGAGCACCTCGTCTTCGCTCGGTTCGTCGAGGAGCGGCGCGAGACTCTCGATGCGGTCCCAGCCGCCGATTCGCATGACGACGCTCGGCGGGACGCCGTCACCGAGCATCGTTCGGGCGAAGTGCCGACGCAGGTCGCGGGTCGAAACGTCCGCCAACCCCTCGCGGCCGGTTCGTTCGGCGGCCCGCGTTCCGACCGACGCCACGAGCATCTGCAGACGCCGCGGCGTGACCGGAAGTACCCGTTCAGTCTCGTCGATGTCCGTCGTCGTGACGTACTTGCGAACGTCGTGTTCGACCTCGTTCGGTAGGTACGCCTCCCGGCCGTCGGTCGGAACGGCGAGGAAGTGGAGCTCCGTTCCCCGGTGTCGCCGCTGGGTCACGTGTGCGGGTTCGAACTGACTCATCTCGGCCGGCGTGAGCCCGACTTCCGCGCCGAGTCGAAGCACGAGGTCCTCGCGGTACGTCTCGGTCGACCGTCGCAGTTGCTCGTACCCACCCGCGGACAACGGCGTCGGCTCGGAGTCTCCGCCCGGCATTCGTTTCGGAATAATATCGAAGAGCGAACTAAATCTTCCGGTAAAAGGAGAACGGAGACACAGAGAAGCCAGCGAGCGGGGAAGAACACCGCTCATCAGGGTAGAAACAAGATTTCGTAGAGAGAGTATTATCCGAAACGTCGTCAGCTGTCTCGGACGATGGATTCGAGTTCGCCGACGATTTCCGGGTTCTGAAGCGCGGACGTGTCGCCGAACTCCTCGCCGTTGGTGATATTCTCGAGAAACCGACGCATGATCTTCCCGGACCGCGTCTTCGGGAGGTCGGGCGTGAAGACGACGGCGTCCGGAGTGGCAATCGGACCGATGCGCTCGCGGACGTGCGAGCCGATTCGCTCGCGGAGGTCGTCGCTCCCGGAGACGCCCGTCTCCAGCGTGACGTACGCGTGGATACCGCCCGTGTCGGCGTCGTCGACGCTGACGACCGCGGCCTCGACGACGCCCTCGACGTCGACGATGGCCGACTCGATTTCCATCGTCCCGAGGCGGTGCCCCGAGACGTTGATGACGTCGTCCACGCGCCCGAGCACGGTGACGTAGCCGTCTTCGTCCACTTTCGCGCCGTCGCCGGTGAAGTAGTGCCAGCCGCCCACGTCGAGCTTCGCCGCCTCCTCGCCCCACCGCTGGCCGTGTCGCAGCGCGAGCGGCATGCCGGGCCACGGGCGAGTGAGAACGAGATACCCCGCCTCGTTCGCAGGGACTTCCTCGCCGCGGCCGTCGACGACCCGAGCGCCGACGCCCGGCAGCGGCGGCCCGGCGGTGCCGGGCTTCATGTTCTTGACGCCCGGGAGGGTCGTTATCATCATGCCGCCGGTCTCGGTCTGCCACCACGTATCGACGATGGGGCAGTTCTCGTTGCCGATGTGCTCGTAGTACCACTTCCACGCCCGCGGGTTGATTGGCTCGCCGACTGTGCCGAGCAGGCGTAAACTCGACAGGTCCCGCGACGCCGGGAGCGACGTGTCCCACTTCATGAACGACCGAATCGCCGTCGGGGCCGTGTAGAACACGTCGACGGCGTTCTCCTCGATGAGGTCCCAGATGCGGTCCTTCTCCGGGTAGTTCGGCGTTCCCTCGTACATGACCGTCGTCGTTCCGAGCGCCAGCGGGCCGTAGACGACGTACGAGTGGCCGCTAATCCAGCCGATGTTCGCCGTACAGAGATAGGTGTCCTCCGGCTTGAGGTCCAACACCGCCTGCGACGTCCACGCGACGTGGGCGAGGTAGCCGCCGGTGACGTGTTCGACTCGTTTCGGTTCGCCCGTGGTCCCCGACGTGTGGATGAGAAACAGCACGTCGTCGGCCGTCCGCTCGACCGGGTCGACCTCCGCGCCGGCGTGGGCGTCGACCAGTTCGTCGTAGGTGTGCTGTCCCGCTCCGAGGTGTGCGGTCTCGCCGAGGTGCTCGACGACGACCATCTCTTCGAGGTCGTGGGCGGCCTTGAGACGGGCGTCGTCGGCCTTGCTCTTCAGGAAGATGGCGCTCCCTCTCCGGTAGTAGCCGTCGCAGGTGACGAGGAACGCCGAGTCCGCGCTCTCCAGTCGCGTCGCCAACGCGTCCGCCGACAGTCCCGCGAAGACGACGTTGTGGGGCGCGCCGATACGGGCGCACGCGAGCATGGCGATGGGCAGTTCGGGAATCATCGGCATGTAGAGCGTGACCACGTCGTCCTCCTCGACGCCTTGCGCGCGGAGCGCCGCCGCGAACTCGTTGACCTCGCGGTAGAGGTCCTGATACGTGTACGTTCGCGTCTCGCCGAGGTGGCTCTCCCACTTGATGGCGACGCGGTTCTTGGCCCCGGCTTCGACGTGCCGGTCGAGGCAGTTGTAGCAGGCGTTCAACGTCCCCCCGGCGAACCACTCGAACGGGGGTTCGTCGGCCGGAAGGACCGACTCGTAGGGGTCGAACCAGTCGAGCGTCGCCGCCGCTCTCCCCCAGCAGTCGGGCCAGTTCTCCTCGAACTCGCCGTAGACGGAGTCGTCGGTAACGGTGGCCTGTTCGACGAACGACGCCGGAGGCGGTATCTCCTCGTCTTCGGCCATCCTCGTTTCGAAGTCCGGCCCACGACGGTTCGACATACAGGAGGTACGTCGGCCTCATCGCATTAAAACGTTCGTCGGGGTGTGCGACTCGGGCTCCCGATGGCGTCCGCCAAGCTTCTTGTGTCAGCCAGTCCCAGCCCACGTATGCCACATCCGACCGCGTTCTCCCGACCCATCGGGAGCGAGCGCGTCGCGGGAACCCGCGAGTCCGTCATCCGGGAGATGACCCGCGAGGCGCACGAGCACGACGCCATCAACCTCTCGCAGGGCATTCCCGACGAGGACGAGACGCCGGCGAGCGTGAAGGAGGCCGCCAAGGAGGCAATCGACACGTCGAGCCAGTACACCATCACGTGGGGGCTCCCGGAACTCCGCGAGGCGGTCTCGGAGCGCTACGCCGAGTGGAAGGGCGTCCGCTACGACCCCGAAACAGAGGTCACCGTCACCACCGGGACGAGCGAGGCGGTGGTCTCGACGCTCCTCGCGCTCTGCGACCCCGGCGACGGCGTCATCTACTTCGAGCCGACCTACGAGAGCTACATCCCGGCCGTCCAGTTCGCCGGGGGAGAGCCGATGCCGCTCGACATCACCGACGGCCTCGAACTCGACGCCGACGCGCTGTGGGACGCCGCCGAGGACGCGTCCATGCTGATTCTCAACCACCCCCACAACCCGACGGGGAACGTCTTTTCGCCCGCCGAACTCGAACTCGTCGCGGAGGTCGCCGAGGCGGAGGACCTCGTCGTCGTCACCGACGAGATATACGAGCACATCGTCTACGCCGACGACTACGTCAGTCCGGTCGAAATCGACGGACTCGCGGGCCGGACCGTCGTCTGCACGGGGCTGTCGAAGACGTACTCCGTGACGGGCTGGCGCGTCGGGTTCGCGCTCGCGCCCGAGGCGCTGTCGGCCGAACTCCGGAAGGTCCACGACTACACGAGCATCTGCGCGCCGACGCCGTTCCAGCGGGCGGGGGTGGAGGCGCTGTCGCTCCCGGCGGACTACTACGACGACCTCTCGGACTCGTACGAACGCCGCGGCGAACTGCTGTACGACGGGCTCCGGGATGTGGGCCTCGACCCCGTGAAACCGGACGGCGCGTACTACATGCTGACGCGCTATCCGGGCGACGCCGACGACGCCGAGTTCGCGCACCGACTCGTCCGCGAGGCCGGCGTCGCGGTCGTCCCCGGGAGCAGTTTCTACACCGAGGGGTCCGCGGACTGGGTCCGGTTTACCTTCTCCCGCAACGAGGCGACCATCGAGGAGGCGCTGCGACGGCTCGACGAGAACCGCTTCTGGTAGGTCCGGTCGTCCCGGCTCGGCGGTCCGCAGGCGGCGGTTAGGCGTCGTCGGACGACGCCGAGCTCGACGCCTGAACCGGGTCCTCGGCGCGTTCGACGCCCCGAATCACGAACCGAGCGCCGGCGTCCGCGGCGTCCTCGTAGCCGACCGACCAGTCGTGGGCGTCGGCGATGGTGCGGACGATCGCGAGGCCGAAGCCGGTGCCGTCGGCCGCGGTCGTGAAGCCGGATTCAAAGAGCTTCGGGCGGTCTTCCGACGGGACACCGGGCCCGTCGTCTTCGACGTAGAAGCCGTCCCGAGTCGCGCCGACGGTGACGGTCACGCCGTCGCCGGCGTGCTCGACGGAGTTCCGAAACAGGTTCTCGAACAGTTGGAGGAGCCGAGTCCGGTCCGCCATGAACGACGCGCTTTCGGCCACCTCGAGCGCGGCCGATTTGGTGTCGACGTTCGCCCACGCCTCGGTCGCCACGGCGTCGAGCGAGACCGTCTCGCGCTCGTCGACCGTGCCGCCGCGGGCGAGCGCGAGCACGTCGGTGATAATCTCGCCCATGCGGTCGTGGGCCGCCTCGATTCGCTCGACGTGGTCCGGGTCGGGGCGCTCCGCCCCCTTCACCAGTTCGAGGTAGCCCTCCGCCACGTTCAGCGGGTTGCGCAGGTCGTGCGAGACGACGTTCGCGAACGTTTCGAGCTGCTGTTCGTGCTTGCGCCGGTCGGACACGTCGTGGGCGTTGACGACGACGCCGCCGACGACGGGGTCGTCCAGAAGGTTCCGACACCGGACGCTGAAGACGCGCCACCCGCGGGTCGAACTACGGAACCGGAGTTCGGCGGTGGCGTCCTCGTCGGGGCGCGCCAGCGCCTCCCGGAACGTCTCGACGGCGGCGTCCTCGTCGTCGGGGTGGAGGAACCGCGCCAGCGACCGAACCTCGCTCGGGTCCGCGTCGGCGCCGAGCGTCTGCGCGGCCGAGTCGCTCAGGTAGCTGACCGAGCCGTCGGCGTCGAGGACGAAGATGAGGTCGGAGGCGTTCTCCGTGAGCGCGCGGAACCACCGCTCGCGGACGCGGCGCTCGGTGATGTCGTGGAGGATGTGCAGGTGGCCGCGAACCGCGTCACGGCCGTCGGTCACGGCCGACCTGTCGACCTCGAAGTAGCGCGCCTCGCCGTTGTCGTCGACGACCCGGAGCTCCCCGTCGGTTTCGAGGGCCTCGGCGACCTCCGCGTCGAACACGTCGGCGACGGGCGTCCCCAGCGACGAGGGCTCCACGTCGAAAAGCGCCCTCGCCGACGGGTTGGTGTCGGCCAGCCGGTCCTTTCGGTCGACGACGATGACGGGGTCTGCCATCCGCTCGATGACGAGGTCCCGCGCGATGGGGCTGATGTCGAGGATTCGGTACCGCGAGAGCCCGATGGCGAGCAGCGACGACGTGGCGGCGAACGAGATGGCGATGGGGTTCGCGGGCGAAAACGGCGTCCAGAGATACACCGCGCCGACGATGGGGGGAACGAGAACCGCGACGAACAGAAGGAGCGCTTGCTTTCGGTATATCTGTCGGCTCCGCAGGCAGTGGATGCCGAGGACGACGAGCGCGGCCCCGACCGCGACGTAGCTGTAGACAATATCCACCCAGAACAACGGTCCGTAGACGACATCGGCCGTCGTGATTCCACCGGTGGTCGAAAACGACAGCGACTCCCACAGCAGCGTGTGGAGTCCGAGCGCGTTCGTTACCGCCCCCACGACGGTCAACGTGGGCCACACGGCGAACAGCGCGGCGGTGCGGCGAGAGACCAACCGCTCGTAGCCCGCGATTTCGAGGGCGAAAAGCAGGGTGAAAAAGACCGCCGCCTCCGCGGGTATCAAGATGAGAACGTACCACAGGAGGCGGGCGGACGCCGAGTCGGCGAGGAGGTAAAACGCCTCGACCAGCGCCCAGCCGCTGGCGCTCAAAGCGAGGGCGATGAACCACCGTCCGGTCGGTTCGTCGCGGTACTGCCAGCCGTAGCTCGCGACCCCGGCGGAAATCGCGGTCGCGAGGAGAAGCGCACCCACGTACGGTGACAGCGAGAGAGGCACTACACTCGGGTACCCGGCTCGGCCACTTAGAAACTCTGGCAGACGGCCGGCCGTGAGTCGCCCTGACGAAGGGGTTCGCGGTCCAAAGTCTCTTAACTGACCGGTCAGTAAGCCGGGACAGAAGATGGACGCAGAGACCAGGGCCGAGATACTCGGGGCGACCAACCGGGCGCTCTGCGAACACGGGTACGCCGGCCTCACGGTACAGCGAATCGCGGACGAGTCGTCGGTGACGAGCGCCGCGATTCACTACCACTTCGACACGAAAGAGGAGCTCCTCAACGCCTTCCTCGACGACCGAATCGAGCGATTCGAGTCGAAGTTGTCGTGCGGCGCGTCCGACCCCGGAAAGCGGCTCGACGCGGTTCTCGACGCGGTGTTCAACCCCGAGGACCCCGACGTCGACGGCTTCCCCGTGGCGCTCATGGAACTGAAGGCGCAAGCGCCCTACCACGAACTGTTCCGCGAGCGCTTCCTCGACCTCGACGACGTGATGCGCGGAACCGTCGCCGACATCGTCCGCGACGGCGTCGAAACGGGGGTGTTCGATGAGACCGATCCGGCGGAAATCGCGCGGCTCGTAACGACCATGAGCAACGGCGCGCACGCCCGCGCCGTCGCGCTCGGCGAACACCCCGCTGAGACCCGGCGGGTCGTCGAAGACGCCCTCGAACTCCACCTCGGCTGGACGCCGGGGTCGGAGGTGGACGAATGAGCCTGTTCAAGGGACAAGAGGAACTCAACCTCACCGAGGGCGGCATCGTCAAGCCGCTTCTCTACCTGTCGCTCCCCATCGTCGTCACGAACCTGCTCCAGACGGCGTACAACCTCGCGGACACGTTCTGGCTCGGCCAGTACTCGACAGAGGCGCTCGCGGCCATCTCGTTCGCCTTCCCGATGGTGTTTCTCCTCATCTCGCTCGGGATGGGGCTGTCCGTCGCCGGGAGCGTCCTCGTCGCCCAGCACACCGGGGCCGAGGAGACGGACAAAGCCGAGTACGCGGCCTCCCAGACCGTCACGTTCGCGTTCCTCGGGTCCGCGATGCTCGGCGCGCTCGGCTACCCGCTCGTCCGCCCGTTCCTCGATTTCCTCGGGGCCTCGCCGGACGTGCTGCCGGGCGCGACGGCCTACATGCAGGTCATCGCGCTCGGTCTGCCGTTCATGTTCGGCTTCTTCGTGTTCATCTCGCTGATGCGCGGAGCGGGCGACACCATCACGCCGATGCTCGTGATGTTCGGGACCGTCGTCCTCAACGTCGTCCTCGACCCGTTTTTCATCAACGGGTGGGCGCTGGGCCCGATTCAGTTCCCCGAACTCGGGATTCAGGGCGCGGCCATCGCCACCGTCATCTCGCGGGTCCTCGCGATGGTCGTCGGCATCGCCATCATGGTATCGGGCACCAGAGGCATCCAGATTCACCTCACGGACATGCGACCGGACTTCCGGTACCTGCGGAAGATTCTCCGCATCGGCATCCCCGCCAGCATCGAGGGGACGGGCCGCGCGCTCTCCATCAACGCGCTTCTCATCGTCGTCGGCCTGTTTTCGACCTCCGTCGTCGCGGCGTTCGGCATCGGGACCCGCGTGTTCTCGGTCATCTTCCTCCCGGCTATCGCCGTCGCCCGCGGCGTCGAGACGATGTCCGGCCAGAACATCGGCGCGGGGAAGTACGACCGCGCGGAGCAGGCGAACTACGTCGCGGCCAAGGGCCTGTTCTTCGTCCTCGGCCTGCTCGGACTCGCCATCTTCCTCGTTCCTGAGCCCATCGTCTCGGTGTTCACCACCGACGCGGCGGTCCTCGACGTGGGGGCGCAGTTCCTGCGGTACGTCTCGCTGTCGTTCGGCTTCATCGGCATCATGCGGGCCTTCACCGGCGGCTTCCGTGGCGCGGGCAAGACGCTCATCGCCGCGGTGATATCGGTCGTCACGCTCGCCGGTATCCGGCTTCCGGTCGCCTTCGTCGCGTCGCAGGGGCTCCTGCCGACTGACTTCTGGTTCCTCGGGAGCATCGACGTGCGAGGAATCTGGATCGCGTTCTTCGTCTCGAACGTCGCGGGCGCGTTCATCGCGTGGCTCTGGTTCCGCCGGGGGACGTGGCGCGAGGGCGACGTGCGCGGGACGCCGGCCGGCGGCGAGTTGGAGAACGACGACGTGGAACTATCGAGCGGGATGGACTGATTCGGAAAAAGGAGGCGGTCCGAACCCGCTACTCCGCCGAGATGCTGAACCCGGAAAGCGAGTCCTTCGCGTCTTTGACGAACGTGTGTTTTCCCGTGATGCGGGCCGAACCGGTGATGAGCGGCGTCGTCAGCGTCACGCCGTCCCGCTCTTCGGCCGCGACGAGTCTGCCTTCGAAGCGCGTGCCGACGATGCTCTCGTGGAGGTACGACTCGCCGATGTCGAGCGCGCCGGCGTCGTGGAGGAGCGCCATCTTCGCGCACGTTCCGGTCCCACAGGGCGAGCGGTCGACCTGTCCCTCGCCGAAGACGACGATGCTCCGGTCCACCTCGTCAGGCGTGCCGTATATCTCGGTAATCGAGACCGAGCCCGCCTCGCCGGTGAGCGGGTGGACGATATCGAGGTGCTCGTTGACGGCGTCGCGGATTTCGAGGCCCCAATCGACGAAGGTCGATGCGTATCGCGGTTCGACGGGCAGGTCGAGCTGGTCGCTGTCGACCAGCGCGAAGAAGTTGCCCGCGTAGACGACGTCGACGCGGAGCGGCGAGTCGAGAAACGAGACCGGGACGGTCGCCTCGTCGTAGACGAACGACCGGACGTTCTCTATCGTGACGCGCTCGACGCCGCCGTCAGGCGCGTATTCGGGCGTCGCCTCGACGAGTCCGGCCGGCGTCTCGACGCGGACGGTCTCGCGTCGGTCGAGTCGCCCCAGTTCGAGGAGCGCGGAGACGACGCCGATGGTCCCGTGGCCGCACATGTCGAGATAGCCCCGACTGTCCATGAAGAAGACGCCCAGGTCCGCGTCGGGACGGGTGGAGGCGACGACGACCGCTCCGAACATGTCGTCGTGGCCGCGGGGCTCCCGCATCAGCAGGTCGCGTACCCAGTCGTGGGTCTCGGCGAACGAGTCGCGGCGCTCCCGAACCGAGTCGCCCGCGAGCGCGGCGCGGTCGATGCCGTCGACGACGATGCGGGTCGGTTCGCCCTCGGTGTGCGTGTCGATGGTCGTGAACGACGCGTCCGTGGTGAGGTCGTCGAACTCGAACTCACTCTCGTTCGCGAGTTCGTCGGCGTCGTTTCCGTTCATTCGTCCACCAGTTCGAGCCGGGCGATTTGCTCGTCTGACCAGTCGTAATGCGGCTCGTCAATCGCTCGGAGCGACCGCACGCACTCGTTGTAGCGGCGGCGGGCAATCGGCGCGTAGGGGTCGTCGGGGTTCGCGCGAATCCACTCGCGGAGGTCGGATAGCGCCCGCGGCGAGTAGCTATCGACGTCGTCCTGTTCCCGTAAGAGCGCGAGTTTGCGCTCCTCGGTTCGGAGCGACCTGACGAGGACCGCGGCCGCGACGCCGGGCAACAGGAGGAGCGAGACGAGCATCGAGACCCACGTGAGCGTCGAGAGGGCCATCTCAGTCGTCACCCCCCGGGACGGCCGCGGAACCGGACGGCGGCTCGTCGCCGACGACGCTCATCACGACCGTGCTCACGACGACGAGCGCGGCCATGAACGCGACGCCGAGCAGCATCAGCCGCTGGTTCGACGTACCGATGCTGGAGTAGACGCCGTAGCCGAGGATGAACACCATCACGACGGGGATGACGTACTTCACGACCGGATTCCACCACGGGCCGACGTAGATGCCGGCGTTACGGTTGAGGTCGAGAACGCGGGCGCGCTCGGGACCGAACTTCCACGCGACGAGCGCGATGATGGAAAGCGTCGCGAGCGGGAGGCCGAAGCTCCCGAACATGAAGTCCATCCGCCCGAGGAACGCCGACGAGTAGGCGCTCGGGAGGCCGAACAGCCAGATAGCGCCGCAGGACGCGAGCACGGCACCCGTCCGAGAGAGCCGCGTCTCCTCCGAGACGGTGGTGACGGCGACCTCGGTGATGCCGAGGCCGGAGGTGAACGTCGCGAAGAAGAAGGAGACGAAGAACACGATGGCCCACAGACTCCCGCCGGGGAGTTCGGGGAACACCTGCGCCATCGAGATGAAAAGCAGGTTCGACCCGGCGCTCGGTTCGAGTCCGAACGCGAAGACGACGGGGAACGTGGCGAACACCGCGAGCAGGCCGATGCTCGTGTTCCCGATGGCGGTGAACAGGCCGCCGCCGAGCGGCACGTCGTCGTACCGGCTGAGGTAGCTCCCGTAGGTCAGCGCGATACCCCACCCGAGACCCGTCGAGAACAGCGCCTGACTGAGCGCCGCGACCCACGTACTGCCGCGGGTGAGGTAGCCCCAATCTGGCGTGAAGACGAACGCGACGCCTTCCATGCCGCCGGGGAGCGTGATGCCGCGAATCGAGACCGCCACGAGCGCGACGACGAGCAGCGGAATCATCCACTTCACGACGCGCTCGATGCCGCGGCGGATACCGAACACGAGGACGCCGGCCAAACCGGCCATCGTCACCGTGTGCATCCCGACGACGAGCGCCGGGTTGTTGATGAAGCCATCCCAGAACGCCTGCGGCTGGAACCCCGGCTGGGTGAACGTCATGAGCACCGAGTGGCCGGCGTAGTAGAGCGCCCAGCCGATGATGGGCGCGTAGTACGACATCAGCGCCACGTTGACGATGAGGACCACGAGGCCGAGACCCTGCGCCCGCTTGCTCCCGAGGACCTGCTTGAACGCCCCGATGACCCCGTTGTTCGTGTAGCGGCCGATCATCGTCTCGGCCATCAGTCCGGGAACCGCGATGAGGTACAACAGGAGGATATAGGCCACGAGGAAGGCGCCGCCGCCGTTTTCGCCCGTCGTGAACGGCATGCGCCAGATGTTGCCCGCGCCCACCATCGCGCCGAGCATCGCCATGAGGAAGCCGAACCGGCTTCCCCACTCCTCTCTCGCCGTTCTCGCCTCTGAGTCTGACATGATAATCCTACCCAGAGCCTTGAACAGGAGGTAGTTATACGGATGTGCTACTATGGTCGGGGTCGTCAATGGAAAATATATATGAACGCTGTTGTAATGGGTTTGATAGTCCCACGATATTCCGAAATTAATCCTCATCAGGAGGTCTCTAAGGGTTTTGAGGATTAGGCACCAAACATCAACAGCTGGGAAGTTTCGACCCGAATCGTCGGCCGGACCGTATCATAGTCGGGGATGGGTATATAACCGCGAAGCGAACACCACCGGTATGGTCACGACCAGCGACGAGCGAGTCGAAGACGACCGGACGCCGAGAGACGAACGCCGGACGAAACGCGACTCGGAAGCGCGTCGGTGTGCGTGAGAGAGCGGGCGGACGAGGTCGAGCGGGCGGTGCTCGCGCTTCTCGACCGCCGCGGACCGACGCCGATAGACGAGATACTCGCCGGAGTGGACGGACATCCGATCGAGATAGAACACGCCTGTAGCCGACTCCAGCGGGCGGGCGAACTCCGAAGCCGGAGTTGCGGCGTGTACGCTCGCCCGACCGCTCACCAGGGCCACCCTCCCATGGACAGACACTAGTATAACTCGCCCTCCGCCGAGGACTCAGCCATGACGAACTCAGTCACGGGGCGACTGTCGGCCCAACGATGCCCGGAGTGCGGTTCGGAGACGCAGACGCGACACGGAATCGAACGCTGTACGGACTGTACGTGGCGCGCGCCACAGGGGGCCGACTGAACGGAAAGACGCTGTCGGTACCGCGGGCGCGACCCGTCGAGCCGACACCACCGTGTCCGGAGTAAACCGGGGAGAAAGTTATCGAATCGAATAACGAGCGGGGTCGACGGCGTTACGGAGTTGACTCCGCGTACTGGTTGAGGAGTTTCGCCTCGGCCTTCCGGAGATGTTCGAGCAGCGTGGTCTTCGAGATGTCGAGTTCGTCGGCCAGTTCCCGCGTCGTCGTCGCCCGCGGCCACGTGTAGTAGTCGCGCCGGCAGGCGAGTTCGAACACCTCGCGCTGGCGGTTCGAGAGCTTGTCCAGTTGGTGCGAGACGTGGTTCTTCGCGCCGGCGACGGAGGTGACCTTGGTGACGATGATTTCGGCCTGATTCGCCGCCTCCAGCGAGTCGAGGCGCTCGCGGAGGTCGGCCCGGTCGTCGGTGTCGATGACCGGCCAGTACTCCCATCCGTCGTCGACGCGGACGGGCGCGTCGTGGACGAAGCCGTGCGACAGAAGCGAGTCGGTCATGCTGTTTTCGGGGTCGTACTCGACCATCATCTCCCGCGTCGTGTTACCGACGTTCGACGCGCCGTTGTCGAACTCGTGGCGGGGGCTCAACTCGGAGACGGAGTCGGTCAACCGCGACCGCTCGGTCGCGCGGACGAAATCGTCGATGTCCTCGACCCGGTCGGCGTAGACCGTGAAGTGTCCCTTGACCGTGTCTTCGGGCGTGTTGTACACGGTGTGAGCGGTGACCCCGGCGTCGACGTTCTCCGTCACTTCCAGCGTCCAGCAGTCCGGGTGCCAGACCTTGAGCGTGAGTCTGGTCGGGCCCGTGAGTTCGGAATTCGGTGCGCTAGCGTTCGACATACGACGACGGTTTCGTCCCCGCGGCGTATATATTCAACCGACCATGGGAGGGCGGTATAGCCAACGCTCCCACCCGCGTTCGCCGACGGCTCCGAACCGAAGCCACGCATCAAACCCGAGAACAGACCGCTCGAATAGGGGCGAGTGAATTGCCGCAGACTCCCTAGAGACGGTACTGGACAACCCGGCGATGCGGGAGGCGCTCTCGGTCGTCGTGGAACGGTCGAAGGACACGACATCGACCCTTCGGGGTGGTCGGTCGTCTCGGACTCGACCGCCGCAAAGGAAGCCGAGTAGCCCCCGAGTCGACGGCGTTGGCGGCGTCGACGGTCGCGTTCGGTACCCGCGGCCCTCACTCCAGCGTGAGCGAGAAGCCCCACGTCGCCTCCCGTCTGTCGTCGTCAGCGGACCCCGAGAGCCCGCCAGTGGCGAAGTCAGCCTCGAAGCGGAACTCGCCGACCGGGAGACAGCTCGCTTCCTCGTCCTCGGACTGGGCGACGCCGTAGAGGTTCAGCAGCTCCGACCGCGACTCGCCGGGTTCGAGCGAGAGAATCCGGTACTCCTCGGTCACGGCGATATGGTCTTCGAGCCGCCAACAGCCCGCCTCGGCGGGATACTCGCCGTCCGCGGGGAGGAAGATGAGGTCGTTCGTCGTGTCCGAGACGTACTGGAAGAAGACCGTTCTCCCCTCGCCGACCTCGACGACCTCGTCGCCGGTGTTCGTCAGCGTGATGCGGACCTGCGGCGGGTGGTCCTCGGTCGCGAGGTCCTCCGTTATCTCGATTTCGTGTTCGACGGGCACGTCGGGGTCGTCGTCGACGCCGACGAGCGAGATGCCGGGACCGCCGGACGGGCGGGTGCCGCCGGTGCCGTCGTCGGTGCCGTTTCCGTCCGGGAGGTCGTCCGTCGTGTCCGTCGGCTCGTCGGTCGTCTCGTCGTCAGTCGTCGCGCCGTCGTCCGACCCGCCGTCGCCGACGCAGCCGGCGAGGAGACCGAACGAGAGGAGGGCGGTCGAACCGAGGAAGGTGCGTCGTGTCAGGGACATACCCGTTAATCGTCGCGGACGGGAATAACCCTACGCGAGAGTCAAATCGCGATTTGAGTCACGGGGCGGCGTCGCGGTGGCTGCGGTAGTGCTCCCACTCCGCGTCGGTGCCGTAGTGGACGAGCAAGTCGGTCGCGGTCTGCTCTGCGACCCCCGACGCGCGCCTGAGCGCGGCGGTGTTCCGTTCGAGCACCGCGGCCGCGACGGCGTCCGCGCTCCCGAAGTGCTCGAAGAGCGCCCGCGAGACGCGGTCGCCGGCGTTGGGAACCGGCGCGCAGGCCGCCCGGATGCGCGCCCGTTCGGCCCGGTCGTCCACGCGGTCGACCCACGTCCGAACCCACGCGGCGACCGCCTCGCGGTCCTCGTCCGACGCCGGCGGCTCGAACTCGCGGACCGAGTCGTCGACGACGCCGCCGAACCGCGCCGAGACGGAGAGGCCGCCCGGATGCGGGAGGACGTGGACGCCCAGCGAGTCGCCGGGGTCGATACCGACGAGCACCGCGGGGACGGCCTTCTCGAAGCGGAGCGCGAAGTTCGCCGGCCGCGGCTCGCCGGGGGGATAGATGACCCACTCGTCGCTCGGCAGTTCGACGCGCTCCGGAAGCCAGCCGAGCTCGTCGCTCTCGGCGGGGGCGGCGTCCTCGGTCGCCGGGTCTGTGTCGCGTGTCACGTCGGTCCCTCGCTCGGGGGCGTCGGAAATCGACGCCGTTCGTCGCGTGGACGGACTGACCGGGCGCTGATAAGACACGCGGTTACGACTGCCGGGCGACGCGGACTGTCACGCGGAGCGACCGATTACCACGCTCGGCACGAACTACTCACACCCGGCCGCTCAAGTACATCGAGCACGAACGCGTCTCTATGCCCGTCGTAGAAGTCAATCTCCCGGACGAACTGCTCGTCGAGTTCGAACAGCTCGTCGACGAAGAGTTCATCAGCGAAGAACAGGCCGTCGAGGAGCTCCTCTCGATGGGAATGGACGCCTACGGTGCCCCCGTCGACGACGAGGACGGCGTCCAGTCCGACTTCGTCCAGAGCGCCCAGAACAACCTCTTCGACACCGCCGGCGACCCCGGCGGACTCGACGACGACGTGCTCTGAGGCGGCGACGCTCCGCCTGAACCGTCGGCACCGCGGCACCGCGCCGAACCGAACCGTTCTCGGACGAGAGCGTCTGCCTCACCGACTCGGCAGGTCCGCTGACCGTGGAGACCATCTCTCTCCCCCCGGTATGCTGTGGATAACCGAGCCGAAACCGTCGGTTTTCTCGACTCTCACGAATCGAATCCGGTCGGGCGCGTTCGAATCCACAGTTCGGTCGCCGCCGCGACGAACCCCCGACGGCGCAGTCTGACCCCGTCGCGGACGGCCGCCCACGCTCTGACCCCCGAGTCGAGCGGTCAGAACCGACTCCCGGCACCGACCCCGAACCCGTTAGCGGACCCATACTAATTCCGTCACCGCGCGACGGTTCAGGCATGTCCAAACGCGCGCACGCCCGGAACTCGGTGCTCGTTCCATCGGGCAACTACACTTGCATCCGGTCGCTCGGCGAGCGGGGAATCCACACGGTGATGGCCTCCGAACACGACGACACGCCGGCGGCCTCGTCCCGATTCTGCGACGAACTCGTCCGCATTCCCGCCCCGAAAGACGACCTCGTTGCCTACAAGGACGCCCTCGTCGGCATCGCCGCCCGACCGGACGTGAAGACCATCATCCCGACGCGGCCGGAAGACGGCTACATCTTCTCGAAGTACCTCGAAGAGTTCGAGCAGTACGTCGACCTCGTCGTCCCCGACTTCGAGACGCTCCGCCGGGTCCACGACCGAAAACTCCTCTACGAGGCCGCCGTCGAGGCCGGCGTCCCCATGCCGCGGACCCGCCTGTTCAGCGAGGTCGAGGCGTTCGACGAGCCCTCGATTATCAAGCCGCGGTACAACGTCGTCGCCGGCGAGTACGTCGACAGCTACGACCCCCACGAGTACGACATCGTCAAGAGCGTCCGCCACGTCCGCCCCGGCGACCGCCCGGACCCCGACGAGATATACGCCGAGATGAAACACGACCCCATCGTGCAGGACTACGTCCCGACCGAGGACAAGTACATGTTCGCGGCGCTGTACGACCACGGCGAGCCCCTCGCGACGTTCCAGCACCTCCAGATTCGCGGGAACTCCTACACCGGCGGCGGCGGCGTCTACCGGACTTCGGTGTACGACCCCGAACTCGAATCCGTCGCGCGGAAGCTCCTCGGCCACATCAACTGGCACGGCCTCGCGTGCATCGAGTACCTCAAGGACGCCGAGACGGGCGAGTTCAAACTCATCGAAATCAACCCCCGGATGTGGCAGTCGCTCCCCTCGACCGTTCGCGCGGGCGCCGACTTCCCGTACTACTACTGGCTGCAGGCGACCGGGCAGAAACACCGCATCGAACCGGGGTACGAACTCGGCGTCGGCACCCACTACCTCTGGGGCGAACTCGGCTACGTGATGAGCGTCCGCCGCGACGACTCGCCGCTCGTCGAGCGCCCGTCGCTCGCCAAGACCGTCTGGGAGGTCGCCGCCTCCATCTACCACGAGCCGAGATTCGACCTCGCGCGACTCGACGACCCGGTTCCCTTCGCCCGCTACGTGCACCACGCGCTGTTCAACCGGGGCGGCGACGAGACCGAAGAGGAACCGACCGCCGACCGCGACGGAGACGGAGATGAGTCGGACGAACCGAGGACCGGCATCACGCTGACGCCGGGGCTCAACTTCAGGGGTCGCTGAGCAGACTGGGTGTCGCCGCGTCACCACTCGCCGCGAGGCTGTTTGAATTCCGAGCGCGTGCCGAAGTGGCGTGCTGGGCGGAGAGGATGTCGTCAGACAGTAGTGATTTTATTCCGCGTAGAATTTTATGGAAATCCAGTTGATAGGTATGTCAAAGAGTAGGTGAGCCGCCAACGACTCGGCTCGAACAGGTCGGAGAAGACACCCCTAGTATCTCGGTTCGATGCGGTCGACGAGTCCATCGAAATCCGTGTCGAAACTCAACACGGCGTCGATGCCACGCGACTCGCACAGCGAGACGATGGTCGCATCGGTGAAGCTGAGGTCGTGGTCCTCGTATCGACGGAGCGTCTCCAGCGACGCCCGGACGTCGTCCGGTTCGACGTGAATCAGCTCGAACACGTTCGGAAACGGTTCCTCGCCGAGAATGCGACTGGCGACGGTATCCGCAGCCTCGAACGAACCCGTTCGAGCGCGCGTGAGCGTTACCGTCTCGTCGAGGACGTAGTCGTTCGTGTACGGCTGTCCGAACTCCCCGTCGAACAGTTCGTCGAACGCGCTGACGGCTTGGTCGTGCCGGTCGGCATCCGTATCGTGGTGCGCGAAGAACACGCCGGTATCGACGAGGACGCTCATCCGTACAGCACGTCGTCGATGTCGTCTTCCGTCGTCGTGACGCCGGACGAGACCATCCCGTCGTGGAACTGCTCGCGCTCGGACTCCGAAAGCGGGACACGCTTCTCGCGGAACGAGTCGATGAGGTCCGCCTTGGACTCGACGGCGTTCTCGACGAGCCGCGCCAAGACTTCCTGCTGCGTCACTCGCGTCCCGGTCTGCAGCCGAATCTCGGCCTGTAACCGTTCGAGACGAGATTTCGTGTCGTCGTCCATCTTCACCGACGTGGCCATGTTCGCTGGTAGAACATGCTACTGGGTAAGGTTTGCTACCAGTCTGACTGGAGAAATACGGACCGGCGTCGGCTCACTCGTCGCGGAACGCGCAGGTCGCGGTGTAGGACACGTTATCGAGCAGGAGTTCGACGCCGCGGGTCCGGGTCGGCGGGCCGCTGACGTTGATGCTGGATGACTCGACGGCGCAGTTCGACGCGCGGTTGACGAGCACGCCACCGACCCGGCCGTTCGGCAGGTGGATACAGCTATCGACGATGCGGGAGCCGTTTCGGTTCTCGTCGACGACGACCGCCGAGCCGTAGGGTTGGCTCTCGCACGCCCCCGAGATGGTGACGTTGTCGAGGACCATCCCCCACGGCTCCCGCGCGATGTCGGTGTCGACCGGTCCCGCGTAGATGGTCTGGACGCCGGTGTCGTTGACGATGCGGCAGTTACGCAGGGTGAAGCCGCCGTGGCTCCCGTACGTCGGGGCGGTGATGATGCCCGGAGAGGAGGGACTCGACCGGAAGATGAAGTCGCAGTCCTCGATGAGAACCCCCGTGTAGCCGTGGCCCGTCGAGTCGATGCGGAGGCCCTCGGGACTGTCGAGTCTGTCGCCCTCCCGCGCGTGTTCGTTGAGGTTGTCGGCGTCGACGATGACCGTCGCGCCCTTGATCCACGAGGTCTTCGTGGGGTGGTCGCCCGCGGAGATGCGCATGTTGGTGTTGTCGTTGTTCTTGAACAGGCCGCCCTCGACGCGGAGGACACCGCGGGTGTGGGTCGCGCGGAACGACGACGACCCGCGCTGTTCGATGTGGCAGTCTATCATCCTGACCTCGCCGACCGACCGCTCGGTGATGCGAATCCCGGCGACGCCGTTCGGGTAGCCGGGGAGCGCCGCGCCCTCGCGCATGTAGACGCGACGGATGACGTTGACGCCCTCCACCGAAGTGCAATCGAAGAGGAGCAGTTGGTCGCGCGCGTGGCTGTCCGTGGGGGTTCGACCGAGCCACTCGACGTCCTCGATGAGCGCGCCGTCGTCGTTGGCGAGCCAGATGTCGGCGCTCGTGGTGTCGTCGTCGGTCTGCTGGACGGAGAAGTTCTTCAGGACGTGGTGGTCCCCGCTCGTGATTCGGAGCATCCGGAACCGCTCGCCGGGGTCCGCCGGCGGGAAGACGAACTGCACGTCCTTGTGGGAGTCGCCGAGGCCGACGAGTCGGAAGTTCGAGACGCCGCGGTCCCAGTCGTGCTCGCGGGTGATGAGGTAGTCGCCCGGCGGGAACTCGACGGCCGTGTCGTCGCCGTACACCCCGTCGAGGATGTCGTCGACCGGCTCTTGGCCCGTCGGGTCCATCCCGAGGTCGTCGACCGCGTCGAAGACGGTGAGGTCCGGTTCGGGCGTCGGCGTCTCCTCGGTCGTCGGCGTCTCGGTCGGCGTCTCCTCGTCCGGCGTGTTACAGCCGGCGAGCGCGGCACCGATGCCGACCGCGCCGAGCGTCTTCAGGTAGGTTCTGCGATTCACCGGCGACCACCCGCGTGCTCGGGGCGTTCCCGGTGACTGTCGGGCGTCCGTCGAGCGTCGGGGCCGGGTCGCCTCGAAGGGCGAGACGAGAGTTGGAGAGAGAGGGACCGACGTCGGTTACACATGTTTCCCGTCAGTTGGACCGGGGAGGTGATTGGTAAACGGTGTGTAACCGCGGGTGGCGGGGAGAAAGCCCCTGAATTCGGGCGGGTCGACGGCGGCGAAACGGGCGAGAGACTGTGCGAAAGGACGGGTCAAAATCGGCGACAGTCGCGGTTTCCGACGCCGTCAGTCCGTGGCTACGGAAATTACGAGTGGCATTACTATCGACTCGTGACGACAGTTATCCGTATGAAACTATCACGGCGTTCGTATCTTGGACTGAGCGCCGCCGTGCTCAGCGGCTGCGTCGCGAGGGGCGGTGAATCGGCCGGTACTCCCGAGGCGACCGCGACGAGCGAGCCACCGGTCCCGACGCCGCGGTTCAGCTACGACGACCCGAGCGTCGACGCGGCGGGCGACCCGCTGGCGGTCGCGTTCAACAGCCGAGAGCGGTTCAGAGACGTTGGATGGCTCGTCGACGACTTCGAGGACGAACGGCTCTGGGGGACGTTCGCGGGGCGGTACGCCGTCGAAGAGGACGTCGTCTACTGCGGGACGCAGTCGCTCCGGCTCGAAGCGACGCCGGACGACGAGCGGGTGTGGATTTACCGGACGTTCGAGGACGGTATCGACCTCTCGGAGGCCGACCTCTCGCTGGCCGTCAACCTCGAAACGCCCGACACCGAGGGCATCACGGTTCGCCTCGCCGCGCCCGACTACGACAACACGCTGCTTCTCGGTCGGCACATCTGGAAGGCAGGCTGGCAGCGCCTCGACCTCGGTCCGCAGCGCGTCACCGGGTCGCCGGACCTGACGAACGTCACCGAGATAAGCATCCAGCTGTACACCGGCGGTGGCACCGCGGCGCGGTTCTACGTCGACTCGCTCCGGGCCAAACCGCGGGCCGGCGCGGGGTCGGTGATGATAACGTTCGACGACAACACCCTGAGTCAGTACGACACGGCGTATCCGATACTGGAGTCCCACGGCTTCCCCGGCGTGGTCGGCGTCATCCCGTGGACCGTCGGGTCGAGCCACCGCATCCCGCGGTCGGGGATGGACGAGATGGTCGAGTCGGGGTGGGACATGGTGAGCCACCCCCAGCAGTCGGACTCGTTCCGCGTCCTCTCGCCGGCCGACCAGCGCGCGAGCATCAGGGAGTCGAAGGCGTGGCTCGTCGAAAACGGGTTCGAACGCGGGGCCGACTTCATCATCTGGCCGTACGGCCGGTACAACGAGTCGGCGCTCGACGTCGCGAGCGACTACCACTACCTCGGGTTCGTGACCGTCGGGGGGCCGACCGGCGCGATATCCGACCCGCAAATCGTCGGCCGGACCGACGGCGACGACGTGCAGAAGGCGAAGAAGGCCCTCGACTTCGCCGCCCAGTACAACCAGCTCGCGGTGCTCATGTACCACGACGTGACCGGAGAGGGACGCTCCGTCAGCCCGGCGGCGTTCGCCGAGACGATGGACTACATCGACGAACTCGGGCTGGACGTGGTCACCGCGTCGAGCTACTGGGACTCGATCCGAGACACCATCTGACGCCGCGGTTCGCCCGGTACGCCGGCCCGAGTACGGCGACATGCTGCTTTTCAAGACAGTCTCGACGGACGTGATACGGATTCGATTAGTCGCGGTTTCGTGAACGTTAGACAGCCGTTCTAACCGTCCTAAACGCCTGAAATTCGGCTTTACATACGTGTTGCTGACGACTAACAAAGACCCGAACGGCCCAATCACCGGATCGAAGTATCGATGTTCCTACGCACTCTCCAACTCGATTCGCGGCCGCGGGACGACACGCCCGGCGGCGGCGGACCGGTCGACACGCCGCGTTCAACACAGGGGTCGCACGCGAGGGGCGATGTACCGCGGTAACGCCGTCGGCGTCGTCGTGCCCGCGTACAACGAGGCGCGGTTCGTCGGCGGCGTCGTCGACACGCTCCCCGCGTTCGTCGACCGCGCGTACGTCGTCGACGACCGCTCGACCGACGGGACGTGGGAGGAGATTCGGCGGCACGCGGCGCGCGCGAACGAGCGAGCGGCCGAACCGGTCGTCGCCGCGGCCGACGGCGGCGCGTCGCTCGACGGGCGCGTCGTCCCGATTCGACACCCGGTCAACCGCGGGCGCGGCGCGGCCGTCAAGACCGGCTACGAGCGCGCTCTCGCCGACGGGATGGACATCGTCGTCGTGATGGACGGCGACGGACAGATGGACCCGGATATCATGCCCGCCATCATCGACCCCGTCGTCGACGGAGACGCCGACTACGCCGTCGGCGACCGACTCGCCGCGCGGGACACCCGCCGGGGAATGCCGCCGTGGCGACTGTTCGGCAACCTCCTGCTGTCCGGGCTGACGCGCATCGCCAGCGGCTACTGGCACATCCGCGACCCGCAGAACGGCTACACGGCCATCTCGGCGGAGGCGCTCTCGGAGCTGGATTTCGACCGGCTGTACGACCAGTACGGCTTCCTGAACGACCTGCTCGTGAACCTGAACGTCGCGGAAAAGCGCGTCGCCACCGTGCCGATGCGCGCGCGCTACGGCGACGAAGAAAGCGGTATCAGGTACTCGACGTTCGTTCCCGGGCTGTCGTTCCTCCTGCTCAGGGACTTCCTCTGGCGGCTCCGCGTTCGATACCTCGACGGCGGCGTTCACCCGGTGGCCGTCCTCTACGCGCTCGGCGTCGTGAGCGTCCTCGCCGGCGCGCTCCGACTGGTCGGCGGGGTCGCGTCGAAGGACCGACCGGGCCGGCAGTCTCTCACCGGACTCCTCGTCGGCCTCGGGTCACTCGGCGGCGCGATGGTCCTCGACAGCCGCGAGAACGAACGGTTGCGAGTCGCGGCGGAGCCGTCCGCGTCGTTCGAGCGGAGCGCGTCGAACGGGGCACAGCCGTCGTCCCGCGTCGACGGTGCCGACGAGACCGACGAGAGAACTGAGAAGGGGCCAGACGGCCGCGAGATAGTCGGGAGTTAGTCACCTCGTACCGCCGAAATCAGGGGTGTGAGGCGCTCAATAACAACAGCCTAGTCGCGTCATCTAGCCGGTAATGGGGTCTACATCACACAGCAAAGGACGGTTGAACCAGGCACTCGACGAACTCTCGTTGGACGTGCCCACTGCGCTCCTCGTCGTCGTCTCGAGTAGCCTCGTCGCGGTTCTCGACGTTGTTCCGACCGTCCAAGCCCTCGTCGGACTCCCCGTGCTGCTGTTTCTTCCCGGTTACGCGCTGTTGCTCGCGCTGTTTCCCGCCGGGTCGTCGGGCAATCCGGGCGAGGGACCGTCGTTCGGCCGGTTCGAGTGGCAGCCGGACCTCAGCCTCACGGAGCGATTTGCGCTCGCTTTCGGGATGAGCGTCGCGCTCTTGCCGGTGGTCGGGCTGGCGCTCCTCTGGGCTGGCGTCGGACTGAACGCCGCGCCCGTCCTGCTCGCGCTGTCGGCGATCATCGTCGGCGGTCTCGCCGTCGGCGAGGTGCGGCGGCGACGACTCCCCGAGGGAGAGCGCTTCCACGTCCCGATTCGGCGCTGGTACGCCGACGTGGTCCGGTCGTTCGACCAGTCCTCGCGGGTCGACTCGCTCCTGAACGTCGCGCTCGCGTTCGCCGTCCTCCTGGCCGTCGCGAGCCTGAGCTACGCGCTCGTCGCACCGGGGACGGGCGAGTCGTATTCGAGCCTGTCGCTTCTCACGCAGGACGCCGGCGGCGAGTTCGTCGCCGCCGACTACCCCGAGGAGCTGACGGTAGGCGAGCAGACCGAACTGTTCGTCTCCGTCGCGAACGCCGAGGGGGAGGCGACGAGCTACACGCTCGTGGCCGAACTCCAGCGCGTCGAGCGGACGAACGGCGAGACGACGGTCGTCGAGCGACAGGTGCTCGGGTCGCGGACGGAGACCGTCGCGGACGGCGAGACGTGGCGGACCCGCCACACGTTCACCCCGGCGCTGACCGGCGAAGACCTCCGGCTCACCTACTTCCTGTACGAGGGCGACGCGCCGGCGGAACCGAGTACCGACACGGCGTACCGCTCGGCGTACGTCTGGCTCACCGTGACCGAGGAACCGACCGAAGACGCAGCCGCCGGCGACGACGCGGCATAACCGCGTCGTACTGGCGTCCGAACTCGGTCCTCGACGTACTGCGTCGCCGAACGCGGCGGTCGCTCGGACGCGCGGGGAAAACGGAGAAAAACCGCGTCGAAGCGCGAAAATTGGGTGCCTCTGTCGCCTGCGGCGTCACCGCGCGAGCGACGCGCCGTCTACTGTTCTGCTAGTCTGCCGTGCTGTCGTCTCAGCCGTCGTTGTCTTCGAAGGTCAGCGCCGCGTCGCCGGTCAGGTTCATCTTCCTGATATCACCCGAGAACCGGAAGGCGTCGACGCCGTCCGTGACAGAGCCCTTCACCTTGCCGCTGGTGACGCTGTCGTCGCTCTCGATCGCCCCGACGAGCGGGTCGTTCAGGATGTCGCCGGAGACCATGAAGTCGTACGTCGTCTCCGTGCCGTCGCCCTCGACCACGAGGGTGTTCGGCAGCGAGAACACGCTGGGGTCGACCCGCGTGCCGTTGACGTAGACCTCGGCCTCGCCCTGGAGGAACGACAGCGACGTAATCGTGCCCGTGAAGGTGTACGTGTCGTCGACGCCCTCGGTGGTCACCCACCCCGTCGCGGAGCTTTCGGACACGTCGTCCCACTCCTCGATGGTGTCGCCCGAGGCTTCGAGCGTGCCGCTGACACTGACTTCGTACTGCGTCTCGACGCCGGTGCCGACGAGGC
Organism: Haloferax sp. Atlit-6N; assembly: GCF_003383195.1. Lineage (NCBI taxonomy): Archaea > Methanobacteriati > Methanobacteriota > Halobacteria > Halobacteriales > Haloferacaceae > Haloferax > Haloferax sp. Atlit-6N. The sequence continues at coordinate 125,270 of NZ_QEQJ01000005.1, forward strand.
GCAGTTCGTTCTGGCTGTCGGTGGAGTCGTCGGTCGAATCCGTCGAGTCGTCCGTGCTCGAATCCGTCGAGCCATCGGTCGAGGAATCGGTCGTGGCGTCGGTGACCGTGCTCTCGGTCACCTGCTCGCCGTCGACGTAAATCTCGGCCTCGCCTTCGACGAAGCCGAAGGAGGTGACGCTTCCCGCGAAGTTGAACGTGTCCTCGACGCCCTCGGTCGTAATCCAGCCGCTGGCGGAGGTGCCGTCGATGGTGTCCCACGTCTCGACGGTGTCGCCCGAGGCTTCGAGCGCGTCGCTGACGGTGAACTCGTAGTTGGTCTGCGTGCCCGTGCCGACGAGTCGAAGCTCGTGCGAGAGGTCGGTCGTCGAGTCCGTCGTCGAATCGTCCGTCGAATCCGTCGAGCCGTCCGTGCTCGAATCGGTCGACGAGTCGGTCGTGGCGTCGGTGACCGTGCTCTCGGTCACCTGCTCGCCGTTGACGTAAATCTCGGACTCGCCTTCAAGGAAGGAGAACGAGTCGACGTCGCCGGAGAACGTGTAGGCGTCCTCGACGCCCTCGGTCGTAATCCAGCCGGTCGCGGTGCCGCTGGAGATGTCGTCCCACTCCTCGATGGTGTCGCCCGACGCCTGCAGCGAGTCAGTCACGGTGAACTCGTACTGGGTCGTCGTGCCCGTGCCGACGAGGCGAATCTCGTTCGGGAGGTCTTCGGTCGTCGAGTCGTCCGTCGAGTCCGTCGTCGAATCGTCGGTCGTCGAATCCGTCGAGTCGTCCGTGCTCGACGAGTCGCCGCCCGTGCTGTCGTCGGCGCTCGGGAGCGGACAGGAGTCGCTGCTCGTGATGTTGCTCGTGTCGACGTCGGAGCCGCTGAACACCGTCGCCTGCCCGGAGACGTTGATGTTCGAGTCCAGAATCTCGCAGTTCGTGGCGTCGTTGACGAGGACGCCGTCCACGTCGCCGTTCGGGAAGTGGATACAGCTGTTCTGGACGGTCGAGCCGTTTCGGTCGTTGTCGATGCAGACCGCCGCGCCGGCGGGCTGGGACCGCGTACTCCCCGTGATGGAGACGTTCTCGAGGTTCACGCCCCACGGCTTGTCCGCGGTGTCGGTGTCGACGGAGTCGGCGTGAATCGTCTGGACCGACGTGTCGTTCTGGATGCGGCAGTTACGCAGGGTGAAGCCGCCGTGGCCGGCCCACGTCGGCGACGAGACGATACCGCGCGAGGTGGGACAGGACTTGAAGATGAAGTCACAGTCCTCGATGAGGACGCCGGCGTAGCCGTTGCCGGTGGAGTCGATGCGGAGGCCCTCGGGGCTGTCGAGGCTGTCGCCGTCGCGGGCGTGCTCGTTGAGGTTGTCCGCGTCCATGATGACCGTCGCGCCCTTGATCCACGAGGTCTTCTCGGGATGGTCGCCCGCGGAGATGCGCATGTTGGTGTTGTCGTTGTTCTTGAACAGGCCGCCCTCGACGCGGAGGACGCCGCGGGTGTGGGTCGCGCGGAACGACGACGACCCGCGCTGTTCGATGTGGCAGTCGACGAGGCGAATCTCGCCGACGGAACCGCCCTGCACGCGGATACCCGCGACGCCGTCGGGGTAGCCGGGGAGTTCGGCACCCTCGCGCATGTAGACGCGGCGGGCGACGTTGACGCCGTCGACGGAGGAACAGTCGTACGCGAGGAGCTGGCGGCGAGCGTCGTTGTCGGTGGGGGTGCGGCCGAGCCACTCGACGTCCTCGATGAGGCCGCCGTCGTCGTTTATCATCCAGATGTCAGCCGTGGTGGTGTCGTCGTCGGTCTGCTGGATGGAGAAGTTCTTCAGGACGTGGTGGTCCCCGCTCGTGATTTCGAGGAACCGGTACTTCTCGCCGTTGTTGCCCGACGGGAAGACGAACTGCACGTCCTTGTGGGAACTGCCGGTGCCGACCATCCCGAAGCGGGAGACGTCGTCGTTCCAGTACTGCGTCTCGGTGGCGAGATACTCACCCGGAGGGAATTCGATGAGCGTCCCGCTCCCGTACGCGGCGTCGAGTTGGTCGTCTATCGGTTCGTTTCCGTTGGGGTCCATTCCAAGGTCGTCCACCGCGTTGACGACGCGGTCCCATTGGATACCGAAGCGCTCCTCTGGTCCAGACGCAGCCGACGCGACGCCGGCAGAGAGGGCAGTCGATGCGGCCATCGCACCGAGTTTGAGGTAGTTCCGCCTGTTGAGTTGCGATTCGAGGATGGAGTCTGAATCCGCCGCAGATTCGTCGTCATCTCCATCGGTTAGTCGTACCATACCCGAGGAAAGCCCTCGTTAAGGTGATAATCATTATTGCGAGGTATAATCAGGTTGGCTACGATTACTTGCGGGATTGATTCGGATGGAGGCCAGTTAGTTACCAGTTGCATTCCAAAGACACACCTTATATTCTTGCGGAAAAATATCAACTAGATATGTATATTCGACCAGTTCGGCAGTCAAAAACGACCACTTAATCGGTACTATACGGGTCAAATCGGCATCCGGTGTCGAATCGGAATCGGACCGTGAAACGTCTCTCCTCGTCAGATAATCAATCTATGAACTGGTAATTACGCTCCCACCGAATCTTGCGAGGGCCTTCGTTTCACCGCACCCACATATTCTGACGGGGTTCTGATAGTTTTGATTCACGGTCGAGGTTCAGCTAGCAATGAGAGTCAGTCGAATCGACCACTCGCCGGGTTCCGGTGGGGCGGCCGAACGCCCGCCTCACTTCGACATCACCGAGACGAGTTCGCGGAGGTTCTGTTTGACCCGCCAGTCGAAGAGCGTCATGAGCGACGCCGCGCTGACGGCGTAGGCGACGACGCCGATGGCGACGAGGAGCGCGAACTCGACGAGGGGCGACCCGACGCGGTTCTGCGCCGCGAGGACCGCCAGCGCCATCGCGCCGCTGGCAGCGACGGGGTACGAGAGTTCCCGGAGGAACCGTCGGTACGTCGTGCCGAGCGTTCGTTTCATCTCGCGCGCGTAGAGCGGGACCATCGGGAACGCGAGGATGCCCGTGACCGCGAGGGCGGTCCCTTCGATGCCGTAAGCGCTCGTCGCGGGGACGATGGCTATCGCGAGCAGGGCGACGCGGAGGAAGCCGAGTTTGGTCTGGACGTCGGGGCGGCCGACGGCGCGCCAGACGGGGTTGAACGTCGCGAAGAGCGTCCGAAAGAGCCCGTAGGCGACGAGAATCTGCATGGCGAGCACCATCGGGAGCCAGTCCTCACCGAGGAACGCCCCGACGAAGGCGGGCGCGACGAGGTAGATGCCGACCGACATCGGCAGCGCGACGAAGGCGGTGAGCCGGAAGGTGCTGAAGAACGCCTCGCGGAGGGCGCGTTGGTCCTCCTGAAGCTTCGAGTAGGTCGAGAACATCACGCTGGAGACGACGACGGCGATTTCGGTCGCCGGCGCGTTGGAGATGCGGTAGGCGAGCTGGTAGTAGCCGAGCGAGGTCGCCGTCAGGAGCCAGCCGACGACCGCGTCGTCGCCCTGTCCGTAGAGGAACTCGACGATTGACGACCCCGTGACCCACTTCCCGTAGCCGATGAGTTCGGCGGCGTACGCGCGGTTCAGCGCGGGGCGCGGGCGGTACGGGTGCAGGAAGTAGGTCGCGACCGACCGGACGCTGGCGTCGGCGAGGTAGCCGAAGATGAGCGCCCAGACCGTCGGGCTGACCGCGGCGTAGCCGAGCGCGACAACGACGTAGGCCGTCGTGCCGCTGACCCGGTAGGCGAACTCCTTGTGGAACGCGAGGTCCTTCTTGAAGTAGACCATCGCGGGATTCCGCAGCGCGAGGAAAATCGGGACCAGGGCGATGGCGCGGATGAGGTCCCGCGCGGCGGGCTCGCCGAACAGCGAGGCGAGCGACGGGGCGGCGAGGTAGAGAATCGAACTCATCAGCAGGCCGCGGAGGAGTTCGAGCGTGAACGTCGTGTTCAGGTACTCGTCCACGTCGTCGTCGACGCGCTGGATGAGCGCGGCGTCGATGCCGAGGTTCGTCAGACTCAGAAGCGCCGAGATGGTGAGGAGCGCGATTCCCATCAGCCCGATCGCCTCCGGGCCGAGCAACCGCGCGAGGACGATGAACATGACGACCTTCAGCACCCGGTCGAGGACGTTCATCGCCGAGACCCACATCCCGCTTTTCACCGTCCGCTCCGTGAGGTCGCTGTCGTCGTCGCCGGGGACGAACCGGCGGCGAATCGTCCGGACGACCGAGCGAATCTTATCTCTCATCGAACGCACCTCGCGGGTCGCCGCTTCGGCGAGGACCCGGCGTATTCACGAACGGTAACACTCGGCTACACATCGGCTCAGGAGCCGATTAATTATTGACTCGCTACTGGATTCCGGCGGGGTCGCGGTTCCCGCAGCCACGAGAATTAGGCGCCGTTTGACGGGGGAGGAAACGAGCGGTCGGGCGGTGGGGGGCGACGAGCGGCGAGACCGAGTCGGCGGCTCGAAGCCGTGCGGTGACATTCAGCACACACCGATGAGCGCGAGGAATATGCGTGCCGGCTCGGAAGTTGAAAATCGCGGTGTTTTAGGGTGCTCGAAAAGTGATAAGAATCCGAGTTCAGAAAGTTCGTGTGGCCTAAAACTACCACACAAGCCCTGAATCCCTCGTATTTAGGTACCCCTAATAGCCCAGATTTATTACAAATGGGGCCGTATCGACGAACGCCTATGAGCGCGCAATCACTCGAACGGCAGACACGGAACTACCTGAGCAACAACGTCCCGCAGATTCAGGAACACGGCGGGCACTTCGAAATCGAGGACGTGAACGACGAGACCGGGGAGGTCACCATCGCCATCGGCGGCGCGTGCTCCGGATGCGGCATCGCGCCGATGACGATGAAGGCCATCAAGAGACGCATCGCCGACGAGGTCGACGACGTGTCCTCGGTGACCGTGCGGCGGGCGGGCGGCCCGCGGGCCGCCGTGATGCCGTCGAAGACGGACGAGATGGACCAGATGGAAGAGTACGAGGACTACAGCCCGCCGTTCTGAGCCGGTGGGCCGTCGACTTACCTCACCGTTTTTCTGACCCGCCGCTCGGCGGTGGCCGCGACGCGACCGCGACGCACTCGAATCCGAGAGATGCGTCTCCGGTTCGAAGCGGAGGAACCGAGGGAGAGAAATAGCGGCAGCACCGGCAAATCGACGGTCTCGGCACCGGTGTCGGCGTGAAACGAAAAATCGGACTCCGTGCCGCTACCCGGACACGTAGTAGAGGTCGGCCGAGCCGTTCGACATGACGCGGTTCACGTTGGGCTGATTCTGAACGGCTGTGAGATTCGCCGCGGAGTACCGGAGTTCGCGGTACGCGACCACCTCGCGGTCGTAGTCGGTCTTCGAGACCATCAGATACCGCGGGCCGTCGTAGTAGCTCGGCAGGTCGGTGAGCGCCTCGTCGGGCGTCGTGAAACCGAGCGCCGGCGTGGTTCGCTCGGGAAGCGCCTCGGCGAAGCGGTCGGGGTTCCCGCGGATACCCACGTAGCGGATGTCCTCGTCGGACATCTCGAAGGCGGTGTCGTACGCCCCCATCTGCTGGGCGGGGACGTGGTTCGAGGGGAGGTAGATGTACGGCGACGGGAACATCACCATGAGCGTGAGCCCGATGACGAGCGCCGTCGCGACGGGCGCACCCGCCTTGACCGCCGTCCCGTACTTCGACCAGTAGCTCGTCCCCGCGAGCCACTCGAACGCGTAGAACAGCCCAACGCTCCCGACGATGGTCGCGATAATCATCGCGAAGCCGACGTGGCGGAAGAAGAAATTCGTCTCCGAGATGACGCCGAGGAGGTGCGCGAAGAAGTACGGCACCAACACGACGAGGCTGAACGTCAGCGTCCGCAGGACCGACCGGCCCTGACCCGACAGCTTCGGGAGCCGCCCGAACAGGACGCCGAGGAAGACGCCGAAGGTAATCAGGGCGTACACCGCGTTCACGAGGAACAGCTTCACGAACACGTCGAAGATGCCGCCGCCGACGGCGGTCACGGAGCCGGTGCGCTGGGAGATTGCCGTTCCGGCCTCGGAGCTTCCCGAGAGAATCCCGAGCACGCCCTCGACGAACAGGCCGCCCGTCGAGAAGCCGACCGTGTACTGGGTCAGCCAGTAGACGAACGCCGCGGCGAAGACGAGCGTCAGACCGTAGACCGGTCGCTGCTCGGCCACGGCGTCCGGGGTCCGCCAGCGCTGGACGAGTTGGATGGCCGCGGCGACGGCGAACAACACGAGGTAGTTGACGGCGACCTGCAGGTGGTACGACACCAGCGCGACCGTCCCGATGGCGAACAGGACGGAGACGGGCGTGACGTGGCCGCGCCACCGGCTCTCGACGGCGTCGGTGCCGGAGAACTGGTGTTTGAAGAAGAGGTACAGAAGCACCAGTCCGAGGAACGACGCCAGCGAGTAGGGGAAGAACATGAGCTTGAACCCGTTGAGGTTCACCGGCAGGAACAACAGCGCCGAGAACACCGCGATGAGGACCGCCCGGCGGTCGGGGACGACGAGCGAGACGATGAGCGGGACGAACACGAGGTAGACGACCGAGACGAAAAACACCACGAGCATCATCGCGGTGGTGATTTCGACGCCGAGGGCGGCGCTGAACATCCCAGCGGAGACGTGACCGCTCGGGTAGACGATTTCGAGCGGCGTCAGCGTCTCCGAGACGAGCGACTTCGCCCAGCCGAGGTGCGTCAACGAGTCGTTGAACCCGTAGAAGTAGTACTCCCGGACGAGCGGAAGCGCTGAGACCGCGGCTATCGCGAGGGCCGCCAGCCCCACCCCACCGACCGCGAACCGACTGTTCGGGGCGCGAACGACCACGACCAACGCGGTCAGCACCGCCACCGCCACGCCGACCCAGAAGACCACCGGAGTCGACTGGTAAATCGAGACCTCGTACGCGCGCGCCAGCGACGCGCGAGCGACGAGGATACCGACGGCTATCGCGAGAAATCCGACGAGGAGGAGTGTTCTCGTGAGCCGCGAATCACGTTGCTTCATCCCGTGAGAGAAGGCGAGTAGCGTAGTTTGTTATTGAGAATGTAATCGGTGTCTGCGGACGGTATGGGCGTTCTTCCCCGCGTCTCGCGCGGTCAGCAACCGAAGCGTCGGGCGTCGAGGGGGCCGTCCGAGACAGAGACCCGTTCGAGCCTCGGTTCCGGTCGGTTCGACGCCGCTCGACGCCGCCGCGCGACGTATAGGCGCGTGATAACAAAACCCGACGCACGCGGATATCGGGCAACGATGTCACTCACAGTAGTCACGCCACAGACCGCCGAGCGAACCGGACGCGAGGGTCTTCGATGACCGGCTTCGTCGGCGGCGCGCTCGACGCGGCGACGCTCGACGCCTGCGCGGCCGAACTCCACCACGAAGACTGGTACGAGTCGGCGACGCGGTCGACCGGCCGCTTCGGCGTCTCGGTCCTCCACCACGGCGCGAGAGACCCCAAGGGCTGTACCGTCTGGGAGGACGGCTCGCGCGTGGGAGCCATATACGGCGCGGTGACGAACCTCGACGAACTCGCCCTCGACGCCGACGGGCTGTTCGACCGACTGTTCGAGGACCCGCACGCGCTCCTCCCCGAGCTCGACGGCTCGTTCCTCGTCGTCGGCGTCGACGGCGACGACGAGCGCGTCGTGCTCGCCAGCGACAAACTCGGGACGCGACAGTGCTTCTACGTCGCGGGCGAGCCGTTCGCCTTCGGGACGGAAGTCGGGGCGCTGACGACCCTCTTGGACGACCCGCAGGTCGACGAGCGCGCCATCAGCGACCTCCTCATGATCGGGCACGTCTGGGGCGACAAGACGCTCGTGCGGGGCGTGAAGTTCCTCCCCTCGGGGTCCGTCCTCGACTACCGGGCCGACACGGGCCCCGAAATCGAGTCGTACTGGCACCACACGTTCGAACAGAGCCCCGACGACTCCTACCTCGACGACCTCACCGCGGCCTATCAGGACGTCATCGCCGACATGGCCGACACGATAGACGGCGACATCGGCCTGTGGCTCTCCGGCGGCCTCGACAGCCGCTCGATGGCGGGCGAACTCAGCCGCTACCACGACCTCACGACCTACACCTACGACTCGAACCCCGCGAACGGGAGCAACCTCGAACTCGCCGCGAAGGTCTCCGAGGTGCTCGACCTCGAAAACAGGCGCGTGCCCGTCGAGTCGAACGCGCTCGTCGACTCGCTCGACAAGTCGGTCCAGCTGACGAGCGGGATGGTCGGCCTCTCGACGTTCGTCAACCTCGCGAACGTGTTCAACATCGAGGACATGCCCGACGTGCTCATCGAGGGCTGCGGACAGGGCGGAATGATGGGCGACGGCATCGGCCGGGCCGCCGTCGAGGGAAGCAAATCCCCCGAGGCGGCGCTCTACCGCGCGAAACACCGCATCGACGTGGACGACGCCCGCCGACTCCTGCGGACCGAGTTCGACCCGATGACGACCTACCGAGAAGAGGTGCGCAAGAGCGACCAGCCGGACCTCTACAGCACCGCGATGGACTGCTACTACCGCAACTACTTCCCGCGGTGCGACTTCGCCAGCAACCCCATCGCCGAGAGCCAGGCCGGCACGCGGGTCCCGTTCAGCGACACCGAGTTCCTCCGAGCCGTGACGCGGATGCCGCTGTCGCACCGCGTCGGCTCGATTCCGTTCACCAACGGGAAGATTCCCGCCGGGACGGCCTACCCGAAGGTCGAACTGGTCCGCCGCCTCGACGGCCGGCTCGCGGACATCCCCTACGAGCGGACGAAGGTCCCGCCGGCGCGCCCGATGTGGCAACACGCCGCCGGCTTCGTCGTCGGCACCTCCGTCGACCGCATCCGCGAGCGACTCGTCGGCGACGTGCACACCTACGGCGGCCGCTCGACCATCGGCGACTGGTACCGGACGAACCGCGCGCTCCGCGAGCGCATCGACGACCTGCTCGACTCCGCCTGCGAGCGCCCGTACTTCGACGCCGACGAGATTCGACGCCTCCAGCGCGAGGAACTCACGGGCGAGGCCGAACACATGAGCGCCATCTCCGGCATCATCACCGGCGAACTCTGGGTTCGCAAGTACATCGACCGCGAGGGCCGCGGCGTCGGAGAAGGTGCCGCGAGCGCGACGGAAGCCGAAGACGCGCCGCAGCCGGCCGACTGAGGCCGGGCGGGCCTCTCAGAACTCTTTTTAGTCTGTCTTCGGTCGTGAAGAAAGATGATCCGTGTCTGTCGACGGCATCAACGCCCTCGGACGTAGGCAGTAGACGCCGACGCCGAAAGCGAGATGAGGCTTGCCCCAAGAGAAACAGTTGCTCATCGGGTAAACTCCCGAGGGGAACTCCTGACATCTGAGCGACGGTTTCAGCAGAAACCTTGTTGACTGAAGCCATCAGTCGCCGAACTCCTCGCGTGCGCCGTCAGCCGCGTGTCGCGGAGCCCGCGTGTCGTCCACGAACCGAGCCCGGAGAGAACTATCTACGGCGGGAAACGGTACCGACGCAAAAACAGACTCCGACGCTACGCCGCCTCGGCGTACATCGCCACCAACTCGTCCGCGTTCGACTGCCACGAGTAGCGCTCTTCGATGACCGCCCGATTCGTCCGGCCCATGCGGACGGCCTCCTCGGGGTTGGAGACGAGTCGCGCGAGCGCCCGCGCCAGCTCTTCGGCGTCGCCGGGTGCGACGAGAATCCCGCGGTCGTCGGTGATGACCTCGGGGATGCTACCGACGGGCGTGGTCACGATGGCGTTGCCGCCGGCCATCCCTTCGAGCATGGCGATGGGGAGCCCCTCCGCGTAGGTCGGGAGGACGAACACCGTCCCGCGGCTGATGAGGTCGCGCTTGTCTTCCTCGGAGAGGAAGCCGAGGTACGAGACGTTGTCGTGGGCGGCGGCGACCGCCTCGGCGCGGTCGGCGTGGGGGCCGCGACCGCCGATGCTCACCTCGAAGTCGAGGCCGGGCGTCGATTCGAGTATCTCGATGGCGTCGAGGAACTCGTGGATACCCTTGCGCTCGATGAGGTTCGAGACGAAGACGAGGTGGACGGGGTCGGTCGGGTAGGTCGGGTCGTACTCAGCGGGCTCGACGGCGTTGGCCATGACGTGGACTTTCTCCTCGCCGGCGAGCCGGGAGACGAGGCCGCGCCAGTACTCCGAGAGGACGACCACGTCGTCGACGGCGTCGAAGACGAGCGATTGGAGTCGGCGGACGGCCCGCGAATCGGTCGCGAGGAAGTCGTCGAACGACGAGCCGTGGATGTGGAGGACGACGGGAACCCGCCAGACGTACTTCGAAAACAGCGTGAAGAACGCCGCGCGGTAGAACGAGTAGGTGTGCGACGAGTGGACGTGGACGATGTCCGGGCGTCGCTGGAAGGGAAAGAGAACGACGGCGATGAGCGACGAGAGGAGCATCCGTGCCGCGAGTTCGAGTCCCTCGCCCTTCGGCGCGGTGTAGCGCGTGTAGACGCGAACGTCCATCCGGTCTTCGAGGTAGCGACGCTGTTCGGTGATGTATCGGTCGATGCCGCCGGTTCCTTTCGGGCCGACGATGAGGAGTGTTTGCTTGGGCTTCATGGATTGGTTCTGGTTGGTTCCGCGGGTCGTGGTCGGGGTATCCCGAGTCCGAGTCACGAGACGCGTCGAGGCGGGCGCGGGCGCGCGCCGGCCGATGCGCGAAAATTGGGCGGTTCGGCGGTTAGTTATGGGTCGATTGACCGCCTCCGAGGGCGTGGGGGAATCAGAGGCGGTTTCGATTACGCCGGACGCCGGCGGCGTGAAGTCGGCGATGGCGCGACGGCGACTACGCCGGGACTGTGTGTCGCGTCAGCGAGTCGACCGTCTCGACGGAGCCGTAGTTCAGCGCCACCTGGACGATGACGTCGGTGAGATTGACCTTGTCCGCGAGGAACGCGTCGCGCTTTTCGGCCCAGCGGGTCTTCGCGCCGTCGTCGTCGAGGAGTGCTTCGGCGCGGGCCATCACGTCGTCGAACGACTTGAGGTTGGAGATGAGCCCCTGTCGTTCGAGTTCGACGAAGTTGCCCATGTCGTCGTCTCCGACGAAGGAGTTCGACCGGATGGCGGGCGTCCCGAGCAGCGCCGCCTCGGTGACCATGGTCTGAGTGTCGGCGACGAGCAGGTTCGCCTCGGCGAGCACGTCGTGGACGAGCGCGGGGTGGAAGTCGAACGGCCGGGTGTCGAGGTCGCCGTCGCGGCGCTCCTCGCTCTCGTCGAGGACGAAGACGGTCGCGCGCTCCCCCAGCATCTCGATGAGTTCGCGGCGGCGCTCGGGGGTAAAGCCGCCGTGGCCCACGTCGTGGTGCGAGCCGAACGCGTTGAACCGGACGACGACGAACTTCTCGTCGGGGTCGAGACCGAGTTCGGCGCGGATGTCCACCGAGGGCTCGTACACGTCGGGGTGGAGGTAGGCCGTCTCTTTGAACCCGCGGAACTGGTAGTGGTTGTCCGCGAGGTCCTTCCCGAAGGTGTGGGGCGTCAGAATCGCCTTGGCGAACGGCCGGGAGACGACGTGGTCCAACGAGGTCGGCTCGGAGTCGAGGACGAGGACCACGGGCGTCCGCGAGACGGCCCCGGCGTGGGCCGCGTAGCCGCCCATCCCGAAGATGAGGTCGGGCTTGAACCGCCGCACGGCGCGGAAGATGTTGACGTAGTGGAACGGGAGCGACTTGAAAAGCGAGTACTTCGTCGTCCCGCAGGAGCCGTACATCTCGTGCGGGAGGTCGTAGTACTCGAGCAAGTCCTTGGTACAGCCGTAGTCGCGGCCGAGGACGAGCACGTCGTGACCCATCGCCTGAAGCTCTCTGACGGCGTACTTGTAGAGGTGAACGTGCGCGGGCGTGTTGGTGAAGAACAGGTATCGCATACTCTCTGGAGATGCCACGCGCCCCGCGGGAGTAGTTATACGGCGTCTACCCGCCGCCGCCGCTCGAATCGACGCCGACTTCCGGCGGCGAAAACCGCCCCGAGGCGGTTACAGTCGCCATAACAAAACCCGGACGAGCACACGGGTCCCCTGACCGGGCGCTCGCGCGCCGTTTCGCCCAACACCGCGTCCGACGCGGACGGAAACCACGTCCTCCACAGCCGACCCGACGCGCCCGACACACACCAGATGTTTCAGACACGTACCCCCACTATCACCCCGCGACGACGAACCGCCGACAGAGAACCGCCGACGCGGACGCAATCGACCGAGACCACGGGCCAACCGACCGGGAGCGACCGCTGATGTTCCCGTGGGAGCACGCCGCCGTCGGCTACATCCTCGTCTCGCTGTGGGCTCGGGCGACCGGCCGAAAGCTCGACGGCTGGGCCGCGCTGGCGGTGCTCGTCGGGACGCAGTTCCCCGACCTCGTCGACAAGCCGCTTGCGTGGTCGTTCGGCATCCTGCCGAGCGGTATCTCGGTTGCGCACTCGATTCTCGTCTCGGTGCCGGTCTCGATACTCGTCGTGGCCGTCGCGCGGCGCTACGGGGCGGCCACGGTCGGCGTCGCTTTCGCCCTCGGCTACCTCTCGCACATCCCCGCGGACCTGCTGTACAACGGCTTTTTCTTCGGGAACTACGACGTGATTCGGGCGTTCCTGTGGCCGCTGTCCCACGGGAGCGAGTCGTCGATGGGCGGCTTCTTCGCCCAGACGTGGTTCTACCTGCGCCGCTTCGTCGTCTTCCTCGGCCGACCCGAGGCGTGGGTGCTGGTCGCGTTCGAGCTCGCGTTGCTCGGGAGCGCCGTCTGGCTCTGGCTCGGCGACGGCGCGCCCGGCGTGGAGCTTCTCAAGCGCTCCGTGACCGGAATCCGCCGCGGCGTTACGAAGTGACTGCGACCGGATTTCGGGCGGCAATCACTCCATAACAAAGCCCTCACCGAGACTGAATTTCGCTAAGGCAGGCAGACTCCCCGCCGACATGATATGAAATTCCAGATTTTCCAGTCGATTCGGCCGTTCGCCGAGTCGACACAGACAGTCGATGGAGCGCGACCGACGCGAGGTGGACGACGATGAGCGCCGAGATGGGCGTCGAATCCCACGTCGACGACGGCGTCACCATCGGCTACGGCGACGGCGACGACCCGGTCATCGGCGACCGGGCGCGAATCCGCGCCGGAACCATCGTCTACCACGACGTGAGCATCGGCGACGACTTCGTCACCGGCCACAACGTCCTCGTCCGCGAGCACACGACCATCGGCGACCAGGTGCTTCTCGGGACCGAGACGGTCGTCGACGGCACCACGACCATCGGGTCGCGCGTGAGCATCCAGACGAACGTCTACATCCCCACCAACACCCGCATCGGCGACGACGTGTTCGTCGGCCCGGGCGTGGTGATGACGAACGACCCCTACCCGGTCCGCGCCGACGCGGAACTGGTCGGCCCGACAATCGAGAACCACGCCTCTATCGGCGCGAACGCGACGCTCCTCCCCGGCGTGACCGTCGGCGAGGGCGCGTTCGTCGCCGCCGGCGCGCTCGTCGTGAACGACGTGCCGCCGCGAACCCTCGCCGTGGGCGTCCCCGCCGTCCACCGCGAACTGCCGGAGCAACTGCGGGGAGAAAACAGGATACGACGATGAGTTCAGACCACATTGCCATCGCCGCGCCCCAGCTCGGCGCGGCGGAACGGGACCGAATCGCGGCCGTCCTCGAAAGCGGCATGATAGCCGACGGCCCCGAGGTTCGGGGCTTCGAGCGGGAGTTCGCCGACTACTGCGGCGCCGACCACGGCGTCGCCACCTCGAACGGGACGACGGCGCTCCACGCCGCGCTCCACGCGCTCGGCGTCGGCCCCGGCGACCGCGTCCTGACGACGCCCTTCACGTTCATCGCGACGGCCAACGCCGTCGCGTTCACGGGGGCCGAGGTGGGTTTCGTCGACATCGACCCGCGGACGTACAACATCGACCCCGACGCGCTCGAAGCGCGGCTCAGGGCCGGCGAACAGGTGGACGCGGTCATCGCGGTCCACCTCTACGGTCTCCCGGCGGACATGACGCGCCTCACGGAACTCGCCGAGGAGTACGACTTCCTGCTCGTCGAGGACGCCGCGCAGGCCCACGGCGCGGAAGTCGAGGGACGGCGCGTCGGCTCCTTCGGCGACGCCGCGTGCTTCTCGTTCTACCCGACGAAGAACATGACCACGAGCGAGGGCGGGATGATCACCACCAACCACGCGGACGTCGCCGAGCGCGCCGCCCGATTCGTGGACCACGGCCGCGTCTCCGGCTACGAACACGCCGAGGTCGGCCACAACTTCCGCATGACGAGCATCGCCGCGGCCATCGGCCGGGTCCAGCTCGAACGCCTCCCCGAGTTCACCCGCGCGCGACAGGCCAACGCCGCCGCGCTCACGGAGTACCTCGAAGACTCGCCGGTCACGACGCCACACACGCCGTCGGACCGAACCCACGTCTTCCACCAGTACACCGTCGCCTGCGACGGCATCGAGCGCGACGCCCTCAAGTCGTACCTCGACGCGAAGGGAATCTCCACGGGCGTCTACTACCCGAAGCCCGTCCACAAGCAACCCGCGTACGAACACCTCGCGGTGTCGGCCCCCGTCGCGGAAGAGGCCGCGGAACGGGTCCTCTCGCTGCCGGTCCACCCCGGACTCAGCGAGGCCGACGTAGAGCGCGTCGGGACTGCGGTCGCCAACTACGCGGAGGTGGCGAGGTGAGCCGAGAAACCACCGGATTGCGAACAGACGGCGGCCGGGAGCGCCCGGTCCGCGCGGGCGTCGTCGGCGTCGGGTCGATGGGAACCAACCACGCGCGGGTCTACGCGGAGCTTCGCGGCGTCGAACTGGTCGGCGTCGCCGACGCGGACGCGGACCGCGCCGCCGAGGTCGCCGCCGACTTCGGCACCGACGCGTACGGAATCGAGGAACTCCTCGACCGCGTCGACGTGGTGACGGTCGCGGTGCCGACGCCCTACCACGAGTCGGTCGCCCGGCAGTGCATCGACGCCGGCGTCCACGCGCTCGTCGAGAAACCCTTCGTCGACGACCTCGACGCGGGCGCGGAGTTAGCCGCGCTCGCCGAGGAACGCGGCGTCGTGCTGCAGGTCGGTCACATCGAGCGGTTCAACCCGGCCGTCCGCGCCCTCCCCGACCTCCTCGACGGCGTCGAACCCATCGCCATCACCGCGAACCGGCTCGGCCCGCCGCTGAACCGCGAGATGGGCGACGGCGTCGTCATGGACCTCATGATTCACGACATCGACGTGGTGCTCTCGCTCGTCGACGCCGCGGTCGACCGCGTGGCCGCGACCGCCACGCCCGACGAGCAGTACGCGACGGCGCAGGTGACCTTCGAGAACGGCGTCATCGCCTCGCTCACCGCGAGTCGGCTCACCCAGCAGAAGACGCGGACCCTCGACATCACCGCGCGCGACCGGCTCATCCGGGTCGACTACCTGAACCAGTCGGTCCAGATATTCCGCCAGTCGCGGCCGGACTACCTCCGTGACAACGGGGGCGTGCGCTACCGCCACGAGGTGGTCATGGAACAGCCGATGATTAACACCGGCGAGCCGCTGAAACGCGAGCTACAGGCGTTCGTGGACGCCGCGACCGACGGCGGCCCGGTCCTCGTCACCCCGGGCGACGGCCTGCGCGCAATCGAACTCGCCCGGCGCATCGAGGCCGACGCCGAGTCGGCGATTCGGAGCGTCGAGACCGCGGAGACCACGGAAACCCCGGAGGGCCGGCAATGAGCCGCGAACGACCCGGACTGTACGGCTCCGACCGCTCGCCCGAAGAACAGACGCGGGCCCTGCGCGCCGGCGAGGTCCCCGTCGCGGTGTACGGCCTCGGGAAGATGGGCCTCCCGCTGGCGGCCGTCTACGCCCGCGCGACGGGCAACGTTACCGGCGTCGACATCAGCGAGGACGTGGTCCGCGGCGTCAACGACGGCGAGTGCCACGTAGCGAAGGAGCCGGGACTCCCCGAGTTAGTCGCCGAGCAGGCCGAACGCGGCGCGCTTCGGGCGACCACCGACGGCGTCGCCGCGGCCGAGGGAGCCGCGATTCACGTCATCATCGTCCCGACCCCGCTGACCGACGACCGCGAACCCGACCTCGCGGCGTTCGAGGCCGTCCTCGACAGCATCGCGCGGGGCCTCGCGCCCGGCGACCTCGTCGTCGTCGAGTGCACCGTCCCGCCGGGGACGAGCAAGGACCTCGTCGTGCCGTACCTCGCGGAGCGAAGCGGCCTCTCGGCCGGCGAGTTCGGCGTGGCGTTCTGCCCCGAGCGGACCTCGTCGGGCCGGGCGCTCCGCGACATCACCGAGTCGCACCCGAAAATCGTCGGCGGCGTCGACGCCGAGAGCACCCGCGTCGCGGCGCTCGTCTACGGCGAACTGACCTCGAACGAGGTGATTCCCGTGCGCGACGCGACGACCGCGGAGGCCGTGAAGCTGTTCGAGGGCGTCTACCGCGACGTGAACATCGCGCTCGCGAACGAACTCGCGCGGCTCCGCGACGACCTCGGCATCGACGTGACCGAGGCCATCGACGCGGCCAACACCCAGCCGTACTGCGACATCCACGCGCCCGGCCCGGGCGTCGGCGGCCACTGCATCCCGTGGTACCCGTACTTCATCACGAGCCGAGTCGAGGCCGAGACGCCGCTGCTCCTGACCGCCCGCGAGGTCAACGACAGCATGCCGGCGTTCACCGCCGACAAGCTCCGCGACGAGTTGGCCGCGACGGGACGCGACGTCGAAGGCGCGACCGTCGCCGTCCTCGGCGTCACCTACCGCCCCGGCGTCGCCGAGACCCGCGCGACGCCCGCCGCGGGCGTCATCGACCGACTGAACGAACTCGGCGCGACCGTCCTCGCGGTCGACCCGATGCTCTCCGACGAGGTCGTCGCGTCCTTCGGCGCGACCCCCGTCTCGCTCGCCGACCTACCGGCTCGCGCGCTCGACGCGGCCGTGGTCGTCACGCCGCACGAGGAGTTCGACGAAATCGACTGGGCCGCCTTCGACGACCTCGTCGTCGTCGACGGCCGCGGCACCCTCGGCGACATCGGCCACCGCGTGTACGAAATCGGCGGCGGACCGCGAGGCGAGTCGTCCGAGGCCGACGCCGACACCGAGATTGCGGCCGACGCGCCGCACGGAGGACCGGGCCGATGAGCCGTCTCAAGGTGCTCTCGGTCGTCGGCGCGCGCCCGCAGTTCATCAAGGCGTTCCCCGTCTCCGACGCGCTCAGACGCGACCACGACGAGGTGCTCGTCCACACCGGCCAGCACTACGACGAGTCGATGTCGGGCGTGTTCTTCGACGAACTCGACATCCCGGAACCCGACTACAACCTCGGCGTCGGCTCGGGCGGCCACGCCGCCCAGACCGCCGAGATGATGACCCGGCTCGACGCCGTCGTCGCCGACGAGGAGCCCGACGTGGTGCTCGTCTACGGCGACACCAACTCCACGCTCGCGGCGGCGCTCGTGGCTTCGAAGCGCGAGCCCGCGCTGGCGCACGTCGAGGCCGGCCTGCGGAGCCACAACTGGGAGATGCCCGAGGAGGTCAACCGCGTGCTCACCGACCACTGTTCGGACCTGCTGTTCGCGCCCTCCGAGTCGGCCGCCGAGACGCTGGCGGCCGAGGGCATCCGCGACGGCGTCTCCGTGACCGGCGACGTGCAGTACGACGCGGTCCTCCGGGTCCGCGAGGCCGCCCGCGAGCGGTCGTCGATACTCGCCGACCTCGACCTCCGAGACGGCGAGTACGTCCTCGCGACGGTCCACCGCGCCGCCAACACCGACGACTACGACCGCCTCGAAGGTATCGTGGAGGGGCTCGCATCGTCGGAACTCCCGGTCGTCTTCCCGGTCCACCCGCGGACCGAGGGGGCGCTCGAAGCCAGCGGCCTCTGGTCGCGGCTCGCCGACGCCGAGAACGTCGTCCTCGTGGAACCGGTCGGCTACCTCGACTTCGTCCGCCTGCTCGACGGCGCGGAGCGCGTCGCCACCGACTCCGGCGGCGTCCAGAAGGAGGCGTTCTACCTCGACACCCGGTGTCTCACGCTCCGCGACGAGACCGAGTGGACGGAGACCGTCGACGCCGGCTGGAACGCCCTCGTCGGCGCGGACGCCACGGCGATTCGGGCGGCGCTGGCCGACGACGACCCGCTTCCCGAAAAGCCCTCGCTGTACGGCGACGGGAGCGCCGCCGAGCGAATCGTCGCCGCGCTCTCGGAGTACGAGTATGCGTGAGACGAAGGGAGATTCGGATGCGCGAGCTGACCACCGCGTGACCGCCACGGAACCGAGCGAACCGGGGTTCGCCGTCTGTCTGACCCACGACGTGGACCGCCCGTACAAGACGTATCAGGGGCTGTACTACGCGGCGAAGTCGAACCCCGGCTACCACCTCCGGACGCTCCTCCGGCGGGAGAACCCCTACTGGCAGTTCGAGGAGGTCATGGCGCTCGAACGCGACCTCGGCGTCCGCTCGTCGTTCTACTTCCTCAACGAGCCGAGCCTCCTCGAGACGGGGTCGCTTTCGGACTGGCTCGAACCGAAGAACTGGGTCGAACACCTCGGCCGGTACGACCTCGACTCGGAGTCGGTCGCCGCCGCCGTCCGCGCCCTCGACGACGGCGGCTGGGAGGTCGGCATCCACGGCTCGTTCCGGTCGTGCGACGACTTCGACCGCCTCCGGACCGAAAAGCGCGAACTCGAAGCGGTCCTCGGCCACGAAATCGTCGGCGGCCGCCAGCACCACCTCAAACTCGGGCCGAACACGTGGCGCTACCACCGCGAACTCGGCTTGAAGTACGACGCCAGCCCCGGGTCGAGTT
Organism: Haloferax sp. Atlit-6N; assembly: GCF_003383195.1. Classification (NCBI taxonomy): domain Archaea; kingdom Methanobacteriati; phylum Methanobacteriota; class Halobacteria; order Halobacteriales; family Haloferacaceae; genus Haloferax; species Haloferax sp. Atlit-6N. The sequence goes on from NZ_QEQJ01000005.1 coordinate 144,124, forward strand.
CGGAAAACGGCTTCCAGCACGGCTACCAGCCGTTCCGCCCCTTCGACGACGACTTCGTCGTCTTCCCGCTGACGCTGATGGAGGTGTCGCTGCCCGACCCCGGGTCGGCGTTCGACGAGGCGTGGGCCGAGTGCGAGCGCCTCCTCGACGAGGCCGAGGCGAACGACGCCGTGATGACGGTGCTGTGGCACCCGCGGTACTTCAACGAGGACGAGTTCCCCGGCTACCGCCGGCTCTACCGCCGCATCATCGAACGGGCGCTCGACCGCGGCGCGTGGGTCGGCCCCCTCGGCGACTACTATCGCGAGTTCCTCGCCGAGCGCGATTCCGGCGACGATTCGGAACAGCGGGCGACCGACAGCGCGACCACCGCCGGCGCGAATCACTCGTTCTCCCGGTAGAATACGGCGGCGTCGGCCGGTATCGGCCCCATAACAAAGCCGCCAGCGGGCTACCTCTCGGACAGCCAATACCCCTCAGAGAGGCTATTCTATATCATGAATCCACCATCGAAGACACAGTATCGCCGCGACGGCGACACCGACGCCGACACGGAGCGACTCCAGCGGTACGTCGACGTGCTCGACGACGTGCTCGACTACGCCCGCGAACGCGACTACAAGGGCTGGGACTACGGCGACGGCATGAGCAGCAGGCTCCTGCTGTCGGTCCCCATCGACAACCGCTGGTTCAACCTCGCGGTCCAGGAGTTCATCAAGCGCTCGCCCGTCAACGTCCGCCCGCTGTTCCTCGTCGAACAGCGACGGAACTTCAAGGGCATCACGCTGTTCGCCATGGCGAACCGGACCCGCGCCCAGTTGGCCGAGTGGTTCGACGGGGACCGCCCGGCGGAGACGTACCGCGACGACGCGGAATCGCTGACCGAGTGGCTCGTCGAAAACCAGGCCAAGGGCTACAGCGGTTTCGCCGGCAGCCACCGCCACGTCATCCAGCACATATCCGGTCGCAACGGCCCGCGGTCGGGGATTCCCCACTCGCCGAACATCGTCTCCACGTCCTACGGCGTCAAGGCGCTCCTCGCGGGACGGGAGTTCGACCCGGACTACCCGGACATCGCTAAGACCGCCGTCGACGTGATGCTCGACGACCTCAACTACCGGCCGAAGGACGACGGTGCGGTCATGGACTACTACCTCTCGCACCCGAAGGACAGCTACACCCTCAACGCGCTTGCCATCGGGGCGCGGCTGTTCGTCGAGCTGTACGACCACTTCGGCGACGAGGAACTGCTCGAACGCGCCGAGAAGGTGTACGACTTCGTCGCGTCGAAGCAGACCGACCGCGGCGGGTGGTACTACCGCGAGCCCGCGAGCGCCTCGCACCTCTCGATGGACAACCACCACAACGGCTTCATCGTCGAGTGCTTCCAGCGCTACGAGCAGCTCGTCGGCAGCGGTCGGTACGACGAGACGCTCGAACGCGGCCTCGACTTCTACGCCCGCGAGCTGTTCGACGAGGACGGCGCGCCCAACTTCGACGAGGAGCACCCCTACCCGCGGGACATCCACGCGACGGCGCAGGGCATCCTCGTGTTCACCTACGCCGGGCAGTACGACCGCGCCGAGCGCGCCATCGACTGGGCGCTCGCGAACATGTACGTCCCGTCGGAAGGTCGGTTCTACTTCCGCAAACACCGCTTTTACACCAAGCGCATGACGCTCATGCGGTGGTGCCAAGCGTGGATGGCCTACGCCATCGCCGAGTACGTCGCCACCAGAATCACCGGCGAACCGACGCACGGCTACGGCATCGACGCCGACGGTATCGAGCGCCTACGAGCGGCGGCAGAGCGCCCCTGACGGGGAGCAGGCCGGCGCGAACGCCGGCTAGTCGCTTCATAACAAATCCCCATCCTCCCGTCACAGTAGTTCGAGAATGTCTTTTCGAATGATACACGCCGACGCGGCCCGACCGAATCGCGGGTCGATTTACGGGGCTGCCGCGTCGGCCGGCGATTCGGCTGATTTCGGTCGGTACGGTCGGGCCGAGCGGACCGGACGCGTCGACCGCAGCCGGCGTTGTCGGTGGCAACGGGCGCAGTACGAACTCCCTTCACCCCTCAGCCCATGACCATCGAGATTACCGAGTTCGACCACCGCGACCGCGACGAGTGGGACACGTACGTCGAGCGGTCGAGTCAAGCGAGCCTCTTTCACCAGTACGAGGCGCTGCGGCTCCAGGCGAAGTACTCGAACTCGAAGCTCCACCTGCTCGTCGGCTTCAAAACCGAGGAGCCGGTCGGCCTGTTCCCCGTCTTCGAGATTCGGAAGGGACTGGTCAAGACGGCGTTCTCGCCGCCGCCGCACATCGGCGTCCCCTATCTCGGGCCCGTGATGCTCGACGCCGGTAACATCAAGAGCCGGAAGTTCGAGCGCCGCCGCAACCAGTTCATCGACGGCTGCACCGAGTGGATAGGTGAACACATCGGCCCGAACTACACGCACGTCCGCGTCGGCGACTACTACACCGACATGCGGACGTTCCTGTGGGGCGGCTGCGACGTGTCGCCGAAGTACACCTACAACGTCGACCTGACCCGGGGCGAAGAGGACCTCCTCATGTCGTTCAGCCGGAGCGCCCGACGGAACATCCGCGACGGTCGAAAGCTCGTCTCGGGTATCGAGGAGGGCGACCGCGACGACATCTGTTCGATTCTCAGGCTGGTCAAAGACCGCTACGAGGAACAGGACCTGTCGTTCGACGTGCCGCCGCAGTTCGTCATGGACCTGTACGACTCGCTCCCGGCGGGGCAGGTCCGGCCCTACGTCTTCCGGTACGACGGGACGTTCGTGAGCGGGATTCTCGTCCTCCAGTACGGGGACACGCTCTACCGCTGGCTCGGCGGCGTCCGGCCCCAGCGGGACTTCGGCATCGACGTGAACGACCTGCTGGACTGGCGCATCATGCGCGACGGCATGGCCGCCGGGATGCGCCGATACGACCTCGTCGGCGCGAACAACCGCCGGCTCAACCGCTACAAGAGCAAGTACAACCCCGAACTCGTCACGTTCTACCAAATCGAGCACGGCGCGCTCCCGGTCAGAACCATCGCGCACCTGTACAAGAGCCGCCTCGGACCCGGCATCGAGATGCTGTCCCGGGGAAACGGGACGAGCCTCCCGTCGCGACTCGTCTCGGGGTTCCTCCACCGGTGACGACCCGCCCGACGTACCGCCCGACGACCATCCAATCACACGACCACGACACATGTCACAACTCCGTATCGAAACCCTGAGCCTCGACGAGTGGGGCGACGCGCTCCCCTCGTCCGGCACCGAAGTCTTCCACACCCCCGCGGTGCTCGCCGCCATCGACGAGCACTTCGACGGCGAAATGCACCTGTTCGGCGTCTTCAAGGGCCAAGAACCGGTCGCGCTGTTCCCGACGTTCGTCCGCCGCAACCCCCTCGGACGGGTCGTCGTCTCGCCGCCGCCGTCGATGGCGATTCCCTACATCGGCCCCGTGATGATGCCGAACAGCCCGAAACAGAGCGCCTACGAGTCGGTGAACCGCGAGTTCGCCGACCTCGTGGTCGAGGAGCTCGGCATCCGCTCGAACCGGACGTTCGTCCGCCTGCTCTGTTCGCCGGCGTACCTCGACCCCCGCCCGTTCGAATGGACCGGCTTCGCGGTCAAGCCCTCCTTTACCTACCGGCTCGACCTCGGCGGGCGCTCGCTCGACGAGATACAGGCCCAGTTCAGCAGCAGCCTCCGCCGGGAGATTCGGCAGGCGCGCGAACTCGACATCACCATCGCGGACGAGGGGCTCGACGGCGCTCGCGTCGTCTACGACGACGTGGTCTCTCGGTACGACGAACAGGACGAACCGTTCGGGATGCCGTGGGAGTTCGTCGAGTCGCTGGTCGAGAACCTCGGCGACCGGTGTCGCGTGTACGTCGCCCGCGGCCCCGACGGCGAGTACCTCAGCGGGATGATCGTCCCCTTCTCGGACGAGGTGGGCTACTTCTGGCTCGGCGGCGCGCGCGGCGAGTACGACGGCGTCAGCATCAACAGCCTGCTCCACTGGACCATCATCGAGGACATCGTCGAGGACGAGGCGCTCGCGTCGGTCACGAAGTACGACCTCGTCGGCGCGAACACGGAGCGGCTCTGCAACTACAAATCGAAGTTCGGCGGCGAACTCGTCCCGTACTACGTCGTCGAGTCGACCGGCGTCGGGATGAACCTCGCCAAGCGGACCTACCAGCTCCTGAACAAGGGGACGGAGCGAATCGCGACGAAGTAGTTACCGGGTCGCACGACGCGCCGCACCGTCCGTGAGAAAACTGCGAGACGGCCGCGCTCACGTCATCTGCTGTGTCTGGATGACGTCCCAGATGTTCTCGGCGTCGTCGGTGATGCCGTACACACGCCCTTTTCGACGCTGTTCCGGGACGAGCAGTTCCACGAGCGAGCGGTCTCTGAGTTCCTGCAGCGCCCGCGAGACGTGAGCGACCGCGCTCTCGGAGTCGGTGGCGATTTGCGTCGGCGTCGCCGGCCCCTCGGAGAGCCGATCGAGGACCGAGACCCGGTAGCGAGAGCTGATGACGAAGCCCACGTCGTCCCACGGCACGTCGTCGGTCTCACCGACGTGGCTCACGCAACGCCCACCTCGCTTGGGGAGACGGGTCGGTCGGCGTGACAGTCGGGGCGCGCTCTCGAGGACGTACGACGGCGAGTAGAGAAGGCGGACCGGCGGAGGCGACAACCCGAATCGCTCGCGGCCGTCGTGGCGGTCGAAGACCGAGGAGCCGTCGACCACGACGGAGTCGAATCTGCCGAAAACAGACGAATTAACGGGAGATTAACCGCGATGTCGGCGGGTGCCCGGCGTGCCGGCCGCATCGGTTCGGTGCGCATTCGTTCGTTAGTACGAACTTAATTACATAAAGTCATCGTTTGAATTATATTCACGCGTTCGTGAGTATCTCGATTTTGTGGACGAACCGTTGACAGAAGTCCGGCGGGAGGCGCCGTTAGCGACGGTTCGCCCGCGGCCCGAAGGCGGTCAGTGTCAGTCCGTGAGAGTCACGACGAGACTCATATCCGTCTCTCGCGTATCGTCCGGTATGTCACGGACGCGACCCCTCGGACAACTCGGCATCGCGCTTGTCGTCGGTGTTCTTGCCGTCGGCGCTCTCCTCGCCGCGGTTCGGGCGCGAGCCGACGATACGGCCGCGCGACTGCTCGACGTACTCCAGCGAGAACACGCCGAAACGACCACGGACGACAGCGGGAACGGCGAGGCGCTCGACGAGGCCGACCTCAGCGACCTGCCCGCCCCAGTTCGCCGGTATCTCGAACGCGTGCTACCGGACGAGTCCCGCCGGGTTCAGTCGGTCCGGCTCCGCCAGACGGGGGCGTTCAGGCTCGGCGACGCGGACTCGCCGTGGAAATCGATGACCGCGACCCAACACTACACGGTCGACCCGCCGGGGTTCGTCTGGGACGCCCGAATCGACCTCGCGCCGTTCCTTCCGATTCGAGTCGTCGACGCCTTCGTCGGCGGTTCGGGGTCGCTGGAGGCGAAACTACTTTCGGTGGTCACCGTCGCGGACGCCCCGCGGTCGCCGGAGTTGGACGAGGGCGAACTCGCCCGCTACCTCTCCGAGATGGTCTGGTTCCCGACCGCGTTCCTCCCCGGCCACGGCGTCAGGTGGGAGCCGAGAAACGACCGCTCGGCTCGGGCGACGCTCGCCCACCGCGGCTCGACCACGACCGTCGTGTTCCACTTCGACGAGAACGACGAGGTAGCGCGCGTCACCGCGGACCGGTGGCGCGACACGGGAGACGGCGAGTACGAACGGTGCCCGTGGACGGGACAGTTCAGCGACTACCGCGAAGTGAACGGGGTTCGCGTGCCCGCGGCGGCCGAGGTTGCGTGGAACCTCCCGTGGGTCGACCTGCCGTACTGGCGGGCGACTATCGACGACGTGGAGTACGACCCGCTGCCGACGGCGACGCGGCGGTCGAATACGCCTCCGGGTCCGAATCCGGAATAGCTACGGCGACCGACAGAAATTCCCGAGTAGATGACCGATTCCTCGTCTCCGCTCCGAATCCTCCTCACCAACGACGACGGCATCGACGCGCCCGGCATCGCCGCCATGCGCGAGGAACTCACCGCCGTCGGCGACGTGACCGTCGTCGCGCCCGCCGAGAATCAAAGCGGCGTCGGCCGCGCCCGCAACGAACACGCGGTCCGCCGCGACCACCCGTGGGGGTACGCCCTCGAAGGGACCCCCGCGGACTGCGTCGCCTACGGGCTCCGCGGCCTCGACGCCGACTTCGATATCGTCGTCTCCGGTATCAACGACGGTCCGAACGCGGGCAACTACGTCGTCGGCCGGTCGGGGACCGTCGGCGCGGGCGTCGAGGCCGCGTTCCTCGGGACGCCCGCCATCGCCGTCTCCGGCTACCACGCGCGGGACTTCTTCTGCCACCCGCCCGAGGAGTACGACTTCTCCCGCCCCGCCCGGGTCGCCCGCGCGCTGACCGAGCGCGTCTTCGGAACCGACGTGTTCGACGAGGTCGACCTCCTGAACGTCAACGCTCCCGCCGACGTTCCGAGTCCACGGATGCGCGTGACCCGCCCCTTCGCGGACTACGACCAGCAGGTCGACCACCACGCCGACGCCGGCGCGCTCCCGGACGGCGACCGCGAAGGCGGCCTCGACGACGACGAGGTCTACGTCCGGCTCCAAGACGTTTCGTGGCCCGACGCCGTCGGCTTCGAGAACCCGTTCCCGCTCGGCGACGAACACCGCGACCGCTATCCGGTCGGGAGCGACCGCCGCGCGATGGTCGACGGCGAGGTGAGCGTCTCGCCCCTGGCGGTCCACCACGGCCACGCGACGGACCCGCGGCTGGCGAGTGTCGTCGAGAGCCTCTCCGAACAGGTGGAGTAACGCGGAGTTACCGGCAGGGAAAAGACCGCGTTACGACCGCGCCAGCTGTCCGGTCTGCGAGAGGTAGGCCGCGAGGTCCGAGGTAGTGATCATCCCGATGACGCCCTCCTCGTCGTCGACGACGGGCATGTGGTGAAAGCCGTGTTCGGTCATCGACTCCGCGACGGTGACGATGGAGTCCTGCGCTCCCGCGGTAATCACGTCGGTGGTCATGTAGCGCTCGACGGTCGTCTGCGCTTTCGGCTGGCTCTTCGCGACGATGTCGACGAAGTCGGTCGTCGTCAGGATGCCTTCGAGTCGGTTGTCCTCGTCGACGACGATGACCGAGCTGATGTTGTTGTCCAGTATCAACTGCGCCGCGTCTTCGACGAGCGTGTCTGGGGTGACCGTGTGGAGGGTCGTGGACATGAGCCTCGCGACGAATACATCTTCCATAGTAATTGCTGACAGACGGGGCGGTTAAATGTTGGCTTCGGGTACACTCCGGCCGGGAAAACCAACGGACGCGTCCGGGGCTCGCTCGCCGGAGCGCCGGCGTGGGTCGGCGGTCGTCGGCGAGCGCCAGCCCTCGGCCGCGACTGCCCCCGCCGCGGGGCTTAATTCCTCGGCGACGTAACCGGGCCTATGGGAAGCACACAGACTGCGACGTTCGGCGGCGGCTGTTTCTGGTGCGTCGAAGCCGCGTTCAAGGAACTCGACGGAATCAGCGAAGTCACGTCGGGTTACGCCGGCGGGAAGACGGAGAATCCGAGCTACGAGCAGGTCTGTTCGGGGAACACCGGCCACGCCGAGGTCGTGCAGGTGGAGTACGACCCCGCGGCCGTCGGCTACGACGAACTGCTCGAGGTGTTCTTCGCGGTCCACGACCCGACACAGCTCAACCGACAGGGCCCCGACGTGGGAACGCAGTACCGCTCTATCGTCCTCTATCACGACGACGAACAGGAGCGACAGGCGTCCGCCTACGTCGAAGCCCTCGACGAGGAGTACGACGACAAGGTCGTCACGGAGTTGGCCCCGTTAGAGACGTTCTACGAGGCCGAGGAGTACCACCAGGACTACTTCGAAAAGAACCCCAACGACGCGTACTGCCAGTTCCACGCGAGCCCGAAAATCGAGAAGGTCCGCGAGAAGTTCGCCGACAAACTCGCCAACTGAACCGAGACGGCGGACAACACCACTGTGTCCGCAGTATCTGCGGACGAGAGACGCTGAATGTCGCTTTCTTCGGTTCGGTTCGAATCGCGCGACGGTCGGAACGGAGTTCGCACAGTCGACACCGGGCGGACTGCGAGGAGGGTGTAAACCGCGGTGACAGTGCGGACTGCGAGGAGAGCGTGAACTTCGAGCGCAGTGGAGACAGCGAAGAGAGTGCGAACTTCCGAAGCAGCCCAAACGGTTCGAACGGTGGACGAATCTGAAACCGTCTGGGAAGTCTGCACCGCTTACGAGTCTCGAACCGTGCAGAAATTGTACAAATTGTGGAATTTGTACGGATTGTAACGGTTGTAGAGTGTTGAAGGAGTCTACACCGCGAAAGATTCGCACAGTGTGAAAGCTTCGCAGAACGCGAGCGATGTTCGGAAACCGAACGCCTCGGACGAAGCTGAAACCGTTCACAAACCGAGAGCGCGGACGAATCACCGGTCACCGACAGGCGACAGTTCACAATTTTTAAAATTTGTAGACATTGTGGAAATTATAGAATGTAGAAGCAGTCCCAACGGTTCAAAAGTCGTGGATAAAATTATGTGGTACGCCGCGGAAGGTCCGGTCAAGTCCCTCAAATGTCCGCACAGTCCACAGTTCAAACGGAGTTTGCACCGCTCAAACAGCAGACACAGCGTAGACTGTGTACAATTTGTGAACATCGCGCTCCGCAGGAGGCCCGATAGATGTCGCGAGCCGTGAGCGTCTCCCTCCAGAAAGGCGGCGTCGGAAAGACGACGATTGCCATCAACCTCGCCGACGCGCTCGCCGCGCGGGGGAACGACGTGCTCTTAGTCGACCTCGACCAGCAGGGGAACGCGACCGAGGGCGTCGGGATGAAAGACGCCTACGAGTCGTCGGAGCCGAACGTCGGCGACGTGCTGACCGACGACGAGCCCGTGGACGTGCGCGAAGTGATACGCGGCCGCGAGGGCTTCGACGTGCTTCCCGCCCACGTCGACCTCGACGACATCGAAGACCGAGTCCGGAACTCGACGTTCGGCGTGCTCTGGGTCCGCCGCCGAATCGTCGACCCGCTGTTGGACGACGACTACGACTACATCGTCATCGACTCGCCGCCGAGCCTCGGCCCGCTGTCCGACGCGGCGCTCATCGGAACCGGGAACGTCGTCGTTCCGCTCCTCATGAGCGAGCCGAGCGTGAGCGGCTTCGAGCGGATGTTCGAACAACAGATCGGGCCGATTCGCCGCGAGGTCGACCTCGACATTCTCGCTATCGTCCCCAACGACCTCACCGGAAACAACGAGGAAAAGCGCATCATCCGCGACCTCGAAGATTCCCCCTTCGAGCAGTTTATCCCCCCGTTCGCCCGCTCGGAGCTGTTCGACGACCCCGACTCCAAGGGGCCGGGAATCAGACACCGAATCGCGTTCAGTCGCGCCTGGCGCGACGGGAAAACCCTCCGGGAGTACGACCCGTCGAACGACATGCTCGACCGACTCGACCAACTCGCGGAAATCGTCGAGCGCGGAGGGACCGACGATGCCTAAGGAAAACCGGTTCGCCGGCCTCGGCGAGGCGATGGAATCCGAATCCGAATCCGAATCGGAACCAGAGACGGAACTCGACGACGAGCAGACCCCCGACGAAGAAGCTTCCGACGGGTCCGAGAAGTCAGCCCCCGAACCAGCGGTCGAAGCCGAATCCGAGGGCGACGCTGCGCCCGACTCGAACCCCGAAACCGCCTCGGAGTCGGAGTCAGGCGAAGCGAGCGAGAGCGACGACGCGGGCGAAAGCAGCGAGGGCCCCGAGAGCAGCGAACGCGACGAGCCCGGAGAGCCGGCCGAGTCGACCGCGGAGGAAGACGGTGCGGAAAGCGCCGGCGAGACGGAGCAGGCGACGGAGGCAGCGGGCGGTCCGGCGTTCGAGTTCGAGGCGACGACCGCGAAGAGCATCTACGTCCGGACCGCGACGCTCGACCGACTGGACGACGCCGAGTTCGAAGTCGAATCGCACCTCCGCCGAGAATACGACGTGCGCGACCTGACCGGCCGCGAGTTCCACGACGCGCTCGTCCGCGTCGCCGCCGAGTACCCCGAGGAAATCGCCGACGCCGTCCTCGAAACTCGCGAGGAGTGAGAAGCCGAAGAGTCGAACAAAACCGGCTCGAACGTCCGGAGAACAGCGGACAGTGTGGTGTTCGAGACCGACAGTCCGCGGCCCGGTTATCGAAACGCACGGTGACAATCGACAGCGGAGCGGAGAAAACGACGGCTGAGCACCGCGGCGTCCGCTGTTGTCGCAGACGCGGAGTGAACGTCGCGTTCGAACGTGGAAAGACGCGACACCGAACACCGGTATGTCCGCTGTTGTACCGCTGGCGAGCCACGGAGATGGCCGCTACCTGGTGAATAGCCGGTCGCGTAAGTTGGGAACACCACACTGTCCGCTGTTCGAACAAGCGGCGAAAATAGCCGATTTACTGCGGACATCGTGGTGTTCCGAACGGCCGGAAACCGGTAACGAAATCGGCCGGCGAATCCGAACGAACGCATGCTTTTGAGGAACGAGTCGAAGTCACAACCGCCTCCAAAACACGGCAGAGAGCCGTTTTGACGGGGGTTGGTTCGAGACTAACACCATCATGTCCGCAGTAATTTCAGTCGGGTCACCTACTGCTGGATGAAATCGTCGAGCGTGCTCGTCTTCTCGCCGTCGAGGAAGGGTTCGACCGTCTCGTGGACGCCCACGAGTTCGATGGTGTCGCGCATGGCCGAGACGATGAGCCCGACGTCCATATCGAGGGCGTACTCGCGGTACGTCCCGCCGCGTCGGCCCTCGTTTCGCTCGGTGACGGAGACGATTCCGAGCATCGCGAGCTCGCTGAGGTGGTCGCGCATCCGTCGCGGGACGAGCGGGTCGCGGTTGGCGAGTTCGGTAAAGCGGGTGTAGCGGGGGCGGACGTCCCGGGAGCGAATCGGCGTCTCGTCTTCAAGTTCGAGCGTCAGAAGCGAGTAGAGGACGAGGTGACCGTGTTCGGTCAGTCCGTTGATTCCCTCTTTGATGCGGCCGCGCTCGAGGGCGCGCCGACCGCGTTTCACGTGCTCTTCCTCGATGCGGTCGGTGTCGTCGTCGCGGGCTAAGTCGCCGGCTTTCATCAACAGGTCGATCGACTGGCGGGCGTCGCCGGCGTCTTTCGCGCCGTAGGCGGCACAGAGCGGAATCACCTCGTCGGCGAGGACGCCCTCGCGGAACGCAACCTTGGCGCGCTGTTCGAGGATGGCGCGGAGGTTCTTCGCGTTGTACGCGGGGAAGTGAATCTCCTGTTCGCACAGGGAGCTTTTGACCTTCGGCGAGAGGTCGTCGCGGAACGAGAAGTCGTTGGAGATGCCGATGAGCCCGACTTTGGCCGCGTCGAGGTTCCCGTTGGCCCGCGCTCGCGGGAGTTGATAGAGGATGCTGTCGTCGTTGACGTGGTCGATCTCGTCGAGAACGATGATTATCGTCCCACCGCAGTCGTCGAGCTCCTGCCAGAGCATCTCGTAGACGGACCCGAGCGGGTAGCCCGTCGTGCTAATCTGGTTCGACTCCGACCGGAACTCGTTGACGAGTCGGGTCGCGATCTGATACGAACTCGTGAGTCCGTCGCAGTTCAGGAAGACGACCCTGAGGTCGATGTCGTCGTAGTGGCTCGCGTCCTCGCGGAGGTGCCCGAGTAAGTACCGCGACGCGGCGGTCTTGCCGACGCCGGTCTTCCCGTAGAGGAAGATATTGTTGGGCTGTTCGCCGTTGATAACCGGTTGCAGCGCAGCCTGAAAGGTACGGAGTTCCTCGTCGCGCCCCACGAGTTCCTCGGGTTGGTAATCCTCGCGGAGGGCGTCCCGGTCCCGATAAATCTCGGTGTCCCGCTCGAATAGGGGCATACTACCACGGTTCGACCACTTCGTTGATAAAACCACCGCGTCCGGAGTGTCCGCTGTTCTCGTGTTTTATATACTCGGGCGGGGACACACCCCCTCCACTTTGTCCGCTGTTCTGGGAAACGAAGGTAACCGGTGGAACAACTGGACGGAGCCGCGTGTTCTGATATAGAGAAAGATTTAATATACAATAGTTTAAACTAAGTCCGTAATACAGTCAATTATAATAGTTGAATGAGTGCTGTATGAGTACTAGATGAATGCTGTACGAGGACACCTATTTTATTCTCCCTTCTAAACCACTAAACTAAATCGGTCGGCACGGAACCGACAGTAAAGGACCGGTTCACGGTGACGGGGGGTTCCGTCTCACACCGAGAACAGCGGACAAAGTGGTGTGAGTGTTCCCCGTTTCGCACCGCCTCGTCCCTACCGTTCACACGCCCCAAGAACAGCGGACAAAGTGGTGTCCGTGTCAACCACTAACCATCGAACGTCAATCCAATTCCGATCAACCACTCCCAGGTCATACCCACGGAACGCGTACTGAAGCGATTACCACACGCGTCGTCGGTTCTCACACGACCGGGCCGACCCGACTGCTTCGCTCGCCTGCTCACCCGAACACCCGTACTCTCGACTTTCGACTCTCGTTTCCCGCTCCGCTTGACTATGAACGCTCTGAGAGAGGACACGTGACCGAGAAGGACGTGGGCAACCGCGGCGGTGATAGCAGTGATACTGTGGCGGTGACTCAGTCTCCCGACACCTCGTCTCCCAACGCCTCGTCCCCCGACGATATCTGTCCTCCGTGGCTCGGAGGAACCTCACGACTCGAAGAAAGCGTCTTTGCAGGGGCTGAGACGACGAACAACTGCGGACATAGTGGTGTTCCCGGGGAATCCTCGAACCCTCGCGACGCGTCCGACCGCTTCAGCGACGACTCGGTGATGACCGACTGCGACCGGTATCCCAAGATGAAGCCTCGGGCGAAACTATGTCGTGTGTGACCGCGAACCACTCCCTACTCGTGGTCAGTCTGTCAAAAACAGCGGACAACGTGGTGTTCGAACCCGTCGCCACCGCGATTTCAACGTCATGACATTTGGTATCACGAGTATCCGATAAGTTATCCGTCTCCGTCCCCGAGCAAGAATGTGAGTGAAAATCAAGGGCGTCGAAACCTTCGAATGCCCAACGACAACGAGCTGTTCGCAGTCGTCACAGAGCACAACGGTGGCAATCACGTCCGAATCCGCTGTGAAGACGGAAAGAACCGCATGGGCCGCATCCCCGGCCGCATGAAGTACCGCACGTGGATCAACGAGGGCGACGTCGTGCTCGTCGAACCGTGGGACTGGCAGGACGAGAAAGCCAACATCGAATGGCGATACACCGGCGAGGACGCGGACCAGCTCCGGCGCGAAGGCCACATCCAGTAATCATTTTCTCCGAAAGGAGAGTTTATCTCGCCTGACGAACCAGCCGTGGCTCCCCGATAGCCCCGTGTTTTCTCTCCAGCGATTCCCGATTAGTACCGACGGAACGGAACAGAACAGAACAGCGGACATAGTGGTGTTGCTCTCGTCGCGCCCGGCAAAATAGAACGAGGGCGCGAGCGCGAACCGCCTCCCGGAGGTCCGCTCGTTTCGCCCCCGTCTCACTCGAACACGTCGACGAATCGCGGCGCCGACAGTGTCTGCAGGTCCTCCGGCGTGAGTCGGAACACCGCCTCGGGCGTTCCCGCGGCGGCCCAAATCCGGTCGAACGACTCGAACGTCGGGTCCGCGAGGACGGGACAGTCGGTCGCGTGGCAGGTCGGCGGCACGCCGCCGATGCTCCAGCCGGTCGCCTCCTTCACCTCGCCGGGGTTGGCGCTTCGAACCGAGCCTCGTTCGACGTCGAACTCGGAGGCGAGCGTGGCTTCGTCGACGCGGTTCGCGCCGCTCGTGAGGACGACAACCGTCTCGTCGCCGACGCGCATCACGATGCTCTTGACGATTTGGGCGACGTCGCAGCCGACGGCCGCGGCCGCGTCGTCGGCCGTCTTGGTTCCCTCCGGAAACTCCTCGATAGTCACTTCGAACCCGTGAGAATCGCGTACTTGGTCGGCGAAGTTGCGTGCCGTGGGATGCATACTCAGGGGTACCCCCTCGCCGGATATGAACGTTCGCTGACCAGGCAGATTCTGCGAGGGAGTCAACGACCGCACGCGAATCGCGTTCTCGACACCCCCGCGAGCTACGGAGCTACCACTCCCCGTCGAGTCCGTCGCGAAGCGCCGCCACGTCCGACTCGTCGTTGAAGTTGTGGAACGACGCGCGGACCGCTTTCGGCTCGGGGAGCGTCCGGACGACCACGCCCGCCGACTTGAGACGCTCGACCGTCTCCTCCGGGTCGGAGACCTCGAACGAGACGAGTCCCGATTCCGGGTCGTGGGGGCTCAACAGCCGCCCCTCTGGGACGGTCTCGATGAACCGGCTCGCGAGATTGCGAATGTGCGCTTCGGTCCGGTCGAGACCGACGCGCTCGGCGATGTCGATAGCCTCTCGGAGCGCGACGTGCGGGGCGGGATTGGTCGTTCCGACCTCGAAGCGCTTGGCTCCCGGCGCGAAGTCGAGCCCGTCGGCGTTCGGCTCCGTGACGCCGCGGTAGCCGACGGCGTGTGGCTCGATTTCCTCCGCGATTTCGCGCCGGACGTAGAGGAACCCCGCGCCCCACGGCCCGAGCAGCCACTTGTGGCCCGCGCCGGCGACGATATCTGCTCCCCAGTCTTCCACGTCGACGGGATACTGGCCGAACGACTGGACCGCGTCGACGACCGACAGCGCGCCGGCGTCGCGGGCGATATCGGCGAGTTCGCGCACGGGGAGCCGCGTCCCGTAGTTCCACGTCAGGGCGCTGAAGCAGACGAGTTTGGCGTCGGCGACGGCCTCGGCGTACTGGTCCATATCGAGCCGCCCCGCGTCGCTCTCGACGACGCGGACCTCGACGCCCTCGCGTTCGAGCCGCCGCCACGGGAGGATGCCCGCCGGGTGTTCGAGGTCGGTCCGGACGACCACGTCGCCCGGTTCCCAGTCGAGTGCGGTGGCGATTCGGTTGATACCGTCGGTAGTGCTCTGGGTCAGCGCCACCTCCTCGGTCTCGGCACCGATAAACGCGGCCACGTCCTCGCGGACGGCCTCGTAGGCGTCGAACGCAGTCGGATAGGGGCCGTCGTCGCCCGGCGAGTCGTACTCGTGGTATTCGAGGAACTCGGTCGCCCGCTCCACGATGGGGCGCGGGCTCGGGCCGTGCGCGCCGGTGTTGAGATACGTGACGTCGTCGAGGGCCGGAATCGTCGTTCGGAGTTCGTCTGGTGTCATAGTTCGTTATCGGGTGTCATCGTGAGTTGTTCTCTCGCCGTCCGCGTCGCGAAGGAGTCGTGCCTGCTGGTGACACGTCCGTCGAATCAAACGTTCTGGTACCACTATCGAATTGCCGCAACAGCTCGTCGGGGAGTCGGGCGTACACCTCGGCGTTGCCGGCGAGCGCCCCGGCCGTGGTGAACTCGTCAGCCGCGTGAGCCGTCTCGGTCCCCAGACCGAACTCGACGGTCGGGACGCCCGCGTTCCGCATCCGTTTCGCGTCGCCGCCGCCGGTCGCGCTCCGGCGGTACACGCGCCCGCCGGTGACGCCCTCGGCGACCGAGCCCACGGCGTTCGCCAGCGGGCCGTCGGGGTCCTCGAACGTCCCGACCGACCAGTCCGCGTCGACAATCTCGACCCCTTCGTGACCGGCGACCACCTCCCGAACACCGTCGAGTATCGTTTCCGTGTCGACGCCAGCGGTCACGCGAATATCGAGTTTCGCCCGCGCCGCGGCGGGAACGACGTTCACTCGGTCGCCGCCCGACAGGACGCCCAGATTGACCGACGGCCGCTCGAACAGCTCTCGCGCCGCGTCCGCGCCGAACCGCGGCGCGTAGTACTCCGCGGACTCCTCGACGAGCGCCCGGACCGCGGGGTCGAACTCGAACCGCCTGTCACCGAGTGCGGATTCGATGTCGCTTACTGCGCGGTAGAGGCGGTGAATCGCGTTTTCGCCCAGCACCGGCCGGGAGCCGTGGGCGGCGGTCCCCGTCGCTTCGAGCTCCAGCCAGATGCTCCCGCGGTCGGCGACGGTCACCGAGTGTCGGTCGCCCTCGCAGGTCGTCTCGCCGATGACGCAGGCGTCGGCCGAGAGCCCGCGCCGGTCGAGAAGCGTCGGCAACCCCGCCTCGCCGGCGACTTCCTCGTCGCTGACGAACGCGAACACGAGGTTCGTCGCCGGCACCGTCCCGGTTTCGACGTACGCCTTCGCCACCGCGAGCATCGCGGCGATTTCCCCCTTCATGTCGGTCGCGCCGCGCCCGTAGAGCCGGTTTCCCTCCCGCTCGCCGAGCGGGTCGCGCGTCCACTCGCCGGGCTCGAACGGGACCGTATCGAGGTGCCCCAACAGGACGAGCGTCCGGTCTGTCGCACCCGGGAGCGTCGCCACGATGTTCGGCTTCGTCGGGTTCGAGGCGACGCGCTCGGTATCGATACCGAGTTCGGAAAAGAACGATTCGACCCACGACGCGAGCTCCCGCGTGTCTCCCGGCGGGTTCTGCGTGTCGTGGCCGACGAGCGCCGCCGCGAGGTCGACGATATCCTCGCGGTGCTCGCGGAGGTAGACGACGGCGGGCGGGTCGCTGGGCATGGGGTCTCTGTCCGAGCGTACGCTCCGCGGACGGATAAGTTTGTGCTAAAAGTACAATACTATAGATGCGAGGTGGATGTCTCTCCGTGGGATGGTTCCGAAAGAAATCGTTATTCCGAATCAGAGGAGGTGGGGCTCGTTGCCAATCCGACCATCAGGCGTTGTAGGTCCACTTCTGGAGGGTCGCGGAGTTGGAGCCGGATTCCGAGGTCCAGACGACGCGGACGACATCACCGCTGGCAAAGCCGTCCTCACCAGAGTCCTGGACAACTACGGACTGACCCGCCGCGATGGTGTCAGACCCGAGGGTAGACCACTTGTTTGCGTCACCAGTAGCGGTGACGTTAACATCTCCAGCGATAGTGACTAAATCGCCGTCAATCTGTGACCCACTCTCGTGAGTGATGGTCAGTTCCGTTCCGTCATAGTCGAACGCGAAACTCGCCTGTGGGGCGGTGTCGCCGACTTGGTCGCCGAGACCGAGGACGAAGGTACCGATGACGGCCGCGAGGATGACGGTAATCGCGACCATGAGGATGACGCCGATGACCGGCGAGACTGCGCGGGACTCTGTGAAGATTCTCTTGATTTGCATAGTTGTTTCTCCTAGGTGTGCCGGACGAGAGGCGACCGTTGAGAAAAATTCGAATCGGTCCTCGAACGCTTGCCTGCTAACCTAACAGATAGTCTGACGTTCTCCGAGGATATAAACTAGTACTGAGAAGACGTTTCACGTATCATGCGTGTTCCGTACCAGAACCGGAGCGCACCGTCGCTCTCGGGGTAACATCCGAAAAAATTGAGGTTCGTTGGCTGTGACGCTGCGGACCGTTCAGGCGTTGTAGGTGTACTTCTGCAGGGTCGCAGAGTTGGAGCCCGATTCGGAGGTCCAGACGAGGCGCACTTCGTCGCCGCCACTGAGATCAGCGTCGAACTCGATGACGATAGTGTCTCCAGCGTTCATGTTACCGTCACTGTTGGCATCGCCGAGTGTTTCATCGCTCACGCCAGCAGCTGAAGTTTCGGACACGCTCAGGTCATCGAAGCTGATTGCGTCACCGCTTTCGTGCGTGATGGTCAGTTCGTCTGCAGAGTCATCGTATTCGAAGCTGAAGCTCGCCTGCGGGGCGGTGTCGCCGACCTGGTCGCCGAGACCGAGGACGAACGTCCCGATGACGGCCGCGAGGATGACTGTAATCGCGACCATGAGGATGACGCCGATGACCGGCGAGACTGCGCGTGATTCGCTAAGGAATTTCTTGATATCCATTGTTCTACCCAGGACCGGCCTCAGACCCACCTCGTGCCCACCTGCACGGGACCTCGAGCGGCCACATGTTCCGGCTCCTGTTGGCCTTTCGTATGTTCCGGATATATTTAATTTCGCAGCGACTTACCGGTCTATTCGGGGGGTTAGGGCGCTCCTAACGTCCGAATTCGGGATTTAAGCCGTTCAATCCCACCTGCATACCACCGGCGGGTATCTTCGGTGGTAAACCGCCGCGCTGACGCTCTACCCCTCGGATTCGCTCCGCGACCCGCACGGCGCGTCCGTCCCAACCGTGTCGCACTCGAATTTCTGCGGACACGGTGGTGTGGGTTCGGCCGGGTCGTCGCTGCGGCGCGCGCGCGCGTTCGCACGCGCCGCTGACGGTCGTGAGAACGCTGAAAACGCAGAAAAACGTCGCTGAACGACCTACTGCGGGGCGTTCCAGAATCGCGGCGTCGACTCGAAGTCTATCTCAGCGTCGGAAGGCGCGCGCTCGTAGAGCGCGTCGTGGACGGCCTCGTAAGCCGCGCGCGGGCCCTCCTGTGCGAGTTTCGGGTGGTCGCGAGTGTCGAAGACGACGCGCCACGTCCCGTTCGTGAGGTGAAGCCCGAGGATGTACTTTCCGCGGACGTTCACGACCAGTTGGTAGGCGTGCTGAATCGTCTCGCCGTCGCGTTCGAGGTTGTAGCCGCGGACGGCGACGGCCTGCTGAATCGCCTCTTTCGTCTCGAGTTCGGCGACGAACGACTTGGGGACGGCCCGTCCGGGGAGCGATTCGACGAACGGTTCGCTCACGGCCGCACCACCTCGCATCGCGTGCCTGTCGGTTCCATCGTACCCTATCTGGGCGGCCCAGCGGGTATATGCGACACGGTCTCTGCTGGGCGACGGGGCCCCGACCCGCGTCGCGCCTCGCGGGCGCGCACGAGAAGCACTAACCCAGCGAACCAAGGTGGAGGCATATCCAACGAACCGAGAGGGAGGCTCATCCAACGAACCGAGAGGGAGCGCACCCAGCGAACCAAGGTGGAGGCATATCCAACGAACCGGGACGGAGGCGCGGCGAACGCGGGTCGGAATCGGTCGGCCGCCGTCTGCCGACCCGCGTTTCGAGCGAAGCACCTTTGACGCTCTGCGCGCGCAGACGAACCGTGAACACCAACGCGCACCACGTCGGTATCACCGTTCGCGACCTCGATTCGACGCTCGAATTCTATCGCGATGCGCTCGACCTTCCGGTCGTCTCCCGTTTCGAAGTCGCGGGCGACGAGTTCGCCACCGCCGTCTCCGTCGACGGCGCCTCGGCGCGGTTCGCCCACCTCGACGGCGGCGACGTACGCATCGAACTTGTCGAGTACGACCCGGTCGGAGCCGACACCGACGAACCGACGCTCAACCGCCCCGGCGCGACCCACCTCGGACTCTCTGTCGACGACGTCGACGCCGCGGTGGCGGAACTCCCGCGCGATACCGAGACGCTCAGC
This sequence comes from Haloferax sp. Atlit-6N, assembly GCF_003383195.1. Lineage (NCBI taxonomy): Archaea > Methanobacteriati > Methanobacteriota > Halobacteria > Halobacteriales > Haloferacaceae > Haloferax > Haloferax sp. Atlit-6N. The sequence continues at coordinate 163,615 of NZ_QEQJ01000005.1, forward strand.
GAGCCGCAGACGACCGAAAGCGGTACGCGAATCGCGTTCGTCCGCGACCCGGAGGGGAACCTCGTCGAACTCCTCGAGGCCTGAATCGGACGCTCGACTCGACGGGCGTCACCTCTCGGCTGGTCGGACTTGTGGTGTGTGAACAATCACGGGTGCGCGGTCACTCCCCGCTCGGGAACCACGTTCGCGGTCGCTCCGCTCCGACCGGGAGTTTCAGCGTCACGGCCGTCCCCCCGAGGGGAGACGGTTCCAACTCCATGCTTCCGCCCGCCTTCTTGACGACCCAGTGGACCAGCCACAGCCCCATCCCGGTCCCGTGTTCGAGCGGCGTCTCCTCGCCGCGCTTGATGACTCGCCACTCCTCGTCGGGGATGCCGGGCCCGTCGTCGGCGACCCGGACGACGAGCTTCGAGTCGTCGTCTTCCGTTCGGTACACGTCGACGTGGACCGTCTCGCCGCCGTGTTTGAGCGCGTTCGCGATCAACTCGTCGAGCGCCGCGCCGACGCGGCTGTCGACCCGTGCGAAGACCCCCGTCTCGATGTCCGTTCGTATCGTCGCCTCGGGATACGTCGATTCGGCTCGCGACACGGCGGACTCGACGAGCGCCGAGACGCGCCGCGGGGTCGCCTCGGATTCGAGGGCGTCCGAGACGGTCTGGGCCTTCTCTGAGAGCGCCACGAGTTCGCTCGCCGCTTCGACGATGGTCTCGGCGGCGTCGGTGAGGTCCTCGTCGGCGACGCCGGCCGCGCCGGTCGCGTCCTGGCGAATCATCTCCGCGTAGCCCTCGATGACGTTCATCCGGTTTCGGAGGTTGTGCCTGAACATCCGGTTGAGGACGCCGAGACGCTGTCTGGTCAGCTCCGACTCGGTGATGTCCGACTGGATGGCGACGTAGCCGTGGATGTCGCCGTCGCTCGCGATGGGTGCGATAGTCTGTATCGCGGTGTAGAGCTCGCCGCCCTTCCGCCGGTCGATGATTCGCTCCTGCCACGTCTCGCCGGACTGGACGGCCCGCCACAGTCGCTCGTAGTACGCCTCCGGCATCTCGCCGGAACTGAGCAGCGCGGCTGACTCACCGACCGCCTCCGCGGCGTCGTAGCCGGTAATCTCTTCGAACGCCGGATTGACGTACGTGATTTCACCCTCCGGCGTAGTGAGGTAAATTGCGTGCCCCGCCTGTTCGACGGCCAGTTCGAACTCGCGGAGGCGACGCTCCCGGCGCTGTTGTTCGGTCACGTCGACGAACACGCCGACGATTTCGGCGGGTTCGTCGTCGGCGTCGCGGACGACCGCTGTCGAAAGTCGGAACTCACGGAGGTCGCCGTCCGCCCGTCGTCGCTCGACCGAAACGTCCGAGAGGCCGTCTTCGTCGATAGTCCGCCGGATAATCTCCTCGCTGTTTTCGCTGTTCTCACCCGCGCTGTAGGGGAGTGGCTCGCCGAGCACCTCGTCGCGCTTCCAGCCGAACGCCTCCGTGGCGGCGTCGTTCCACCTCGTTACGCGCCCCTCGGGCGTGACCGCGATAATCGGAACCGGGGAGGCGGCGACCACGGTTCGAAGCTGGTCCAGCGACGACCGAATCGACGTCTGTTGGCGCTCGATTCGCCGGTCTTTCCGGGAGGCGAGCGCCCAGACGAACGCGGTAGAGACGGCGACGAAGGAGAACCCCTTGATAAGCTCGGCCTCCGGGGCCGGGGGCGCACCCAGCGCGGCCGACAGGAGCAACTCGCCGCCGAGGATGCCTGCGGTCCCGAAGCCGAGGTACGCCAGCGCCATCGTGCGGGCGTCGAGACCGTCGAGCGGCGAGTCGTTCATCGTCCGAACGGAGCGCGAGCGGAGATATAAACGTGGTGCGGGAAACCGGCAGTTGATAACGAAATCACCACCCCTCGAAACCCGACGCGGAAGCGCAACCGACATTGGCACCGGGCCGCTAGCTGCGGTAACTCGACCGCTTCGCGGAGACGCGCGGCGGTCTCTCACCATGAGCCGACGAGACGCTATCGAGACACCATGAAACGACGCGACGCCATCAAGACGCTCGGAATCGGTGCTATCGCCGCCACCGCGGGGTGTCTCGGCGGGTTCGAACGGCAGTCGGCGTGGCGCGACCCGCCGCTCGTCGAGGACCGTCCGGCCGCGGTCTACCTGCCCGCCATCACCGAGGGGATGAAGATGTACGGGAAGACGACGGCCGGCCCGTACGGCGTCGCGCTCACCTACTCGTACCCCCACCGCTTCTGGACCGCCGCCGGTTCGGAACTCGGGAAGACCGTCGTCGAGGCCGACGACTCGATTCACCTCATGGCGTCGCTGTGGGACGCCGAGACGGGGACCGTCCTCCCGCTGGACGCCGGCGTCTCCATCGAAATTCTCCGCGACGGCGACCTCGTGAGCGAGGAGGTCGCCTACCCGATGCTCTCCCAGCAGATGGGGATGCACTACGGCTCGAACTACGTCCTCGACGGCGAGGGCGACTACGAGGCCCGCGTGCACGTCGGCGGCACCTCGCTTTCCCGAACCGGCTCGTTCGCCGGGCGGTTCGACGCGGCCGAGACGGCGACGTTCGAGTTCGCCTTCGAGACGGACGACCTCTACGACGTGGAACTGCGTCGGCTCGGCGACGAGGCCGGGTCGCGCGGCGCGGTCCCCGCGATGGAGATGATGGGCGTCCCGACCGGGAAAGCGCCCGCCGTCGACGACCTCCCCGGTCGCCACCTCGGCCGACGGACGAGCGCCGACGCCCTGTTCGACGCCCTCGTCGTCGACGACGGTTCCCGGTTCGGCGTCGACGGCTCGTACCTCTACGTCTCGGCGCGGACCCCGTACAACGAGTTCGTCCTGCCGATGATGGGCGTCAGAGCCACGCTCGAACGCGGCCGAACCGCGGTGCTCGACGGGGCGCGACTCGACCGGACGCTCGACCCCGACCTCAGTTACCACTACGGTGCGGGCGTCGAGGGCGTCGAATCCGGCGACGCGCTGACGCTCTCGGTGGACGTGCCGCCGCAGGTCGCTCGCCACGACGGCTACGAGACGGCGTTCATGGAGTTCGAATCGATGCGGTTCGACGTCTGAGGCGTCGCCCCGCCGCTGTCGTGCGTCTCGCGCCTCGCACTCGCGACCCGCCGCCGACTCCGCCCCCGTTCGGTGCCAACGGCGCGAACACCCGCGATAGAAACGTTCAGAAGCCACCCTCCCCGAACTTCGAGTGACTATCGGATGACCACGGACACCGACGCGACGCGCGACCGCCACACCTGCACAGCGTGCGGCGAGGCGTATCCGACCGAGCGACTGCTGGTCCTCCACCGGGGCGCGAGACACCCCGACGACCTCGACGCCGAGGAGGTCGAGGCGTACCGCGAGGCGTACTACGAGGAGGAAGACGAACTCAAGTCGTTCCGCATCCGCGCGCTCGGCGTCCTCGTCCTGCTGTACTTCGGCTTCCTCATGCTGTTTATCGTCTTCGCATCATGACCCGACTCCGACACCTCTCCCTCAGACGATTCGGTCTCGGTCTCCTACTGGTGAGCCTCCTGTCGCTTCTCTCCGACCCGGCGGCCGCGAGCAACGCCGCGGTCGGCCTCGCGGGCGCGTCGGAGGACAACCTCGCGGTCCCGCAGTGGCTCTATCTCGCCACCGGCGGCGCGACCGTCGGGGCCTCCGCGCTCCTCGCCAGCTTCGTCACCGACCGCCGGTTCATCGAGCGCGTCCACCTGTGGCAGACCGGGTCCGAAGCGGGCGTCTCAGACAGCGTCCTGCGCGCCCTCCGGGTCGCGGGTGGCGTCCTCGGCCTCGCGCTCCTCGCGCTCGTGGTCTATCTCGGCTACACCGGCCCGCAGGTTCCGACCGTCAGCTTCGCCGTTATCGTCGTCTTCGCGGGGCTCCGGGCCGGATACACGATGTTCTCGTACCTCGTGACAGACACGTGGCGCGCGCTGAACCCGTGGCGAACCGTCGTCTCGGCGGTTCCGAACGGGTTCGTCTCGTATCCCGAGCGACTCGGTCGCTGGCCGGCGGTGGCTGGGATTCTCGCGCTCGTCTGGGTCGAGACCGCGACCGACGTCACGACCCGTCCGTCGGTTCTCGCGACCGCGCTCGTCGCCTACTCGGTCGTCACGCTCGCCGGCGCGGTCGCCGTCGGCGCGGACGCGTGGTTCGACAAGGTCGACCCCGTCTCCGTCTTCCTGCACTTCTACGGCCGCGTCGCACCGATTCGCCTCGACGACGACGGACTCTCTTTCCGCCTCCCGGGGATGCGACTCGTCACCGACGACGACCTGACGGACCTCGGCGACGTGGCCGTCGCGGTCGTTCTCGTCTGGGAACTCACGTTCAGCGGCTTCGTCACGACCGAGCAGGGCGCGGCGGCCGTTCGGGCGCTCGCGGGCGTCGGGCTTCCGCCGCTTCTCGTCTACGGACTGCTCTACCTCGGCGGCTTCGCGGTCTTCCTCGGCCTTTACGTCGTCGCGGCGCGGGTGACCGCCCGCCGCATCGACACCTTCGAGACGCCGCTCGACCTCGCGGTCAAATTCGCGCCCTCGCTGCTCGCTATCGCCGCCGGCTATCACCTCGCGCACTACGTCGGCTTCTTCGTCTCGCTGTCGCCGATGTTGGTGGCGGCGTTGTCGTCGCCGCTGTCGTCGCCGGCGAACCCGGTCGTCCTCACGCTCCCCGCGTGGTTCGGCGGGCTGAACGTCGCGTTCGTCCTCGTCGGCCACCTGCTCGCGGTGTGGGTGGCGCACTCGCAGGCCTACCGGACGTTTCCCAGCCGACTGCAGGCCGTCCGAAGCCAGTTTCCCTTCGTCGCCGTGATGATTCTCTACACGGTTCTCAGCCTGTGGCTCATCTCGCTGCCGACCGCGAGCCCGCCGTTCCTCTAATTATTAACTCAAATCGATTGAGTTATGAAATCACAACAGTAGAACCCCGATTTCTAACAGGTGAATTATTAACCTGTCCCTGACTACTGCCGAGTATGAGCGAACACGACGGACGCGAGCCCGCCCCCGACGAGGCGGACGCGTCCACTACCCCGCCAGACGGCGACGGATGCGGGTGTGACGACGCCTGCGGGGTCGAGGGTGCGTCGGAGTCGAGCGCGGCCGGCGAGACCGGGGGCGACGACTCCGCCGGTGGGCCCGCCGATTCGACCCGCGCGGAGTTCGGCGTCCCGGACATGGACTGCGCCTCCTGTGCGAACAAGGTCGAATCGAGCGTCCGGAAACTCGACGGCGTCGGCGACATCGACCCGCGGGTGACGACCGGCCGACTCGTCGTCGAGTACGACCCCGACCGGACCACGCCCGACGACATCCGGGGCAACATCGAGGGCGCGGGGTACGCCGTCGAGGACGCCCCGTCGACCCGCGAGGTCTCGTTCACCGTTCCGGACATGGACTGCGCCTCCTGCGCCGGAAAGGTCGAAAACGCCCTCCGCGGCGCGCCGGGCGTGCTGTCGTACGAGACTCGCCCGACGACCGGGACCGCCGTCGTCACGCTCGCGGCCGACGCGGACCTCGATTCGGTCGTCTCGGCCATCGAAGCCGCCGGCTACGAGGTCACCGGAACCGACGCCGACGGGGCGGACACCGACGCCGACGCTGACGCTGGCGGGGACCGCGAGAGCGTCTGGCGTAGCACGCGCGCGGTGAAAACGTGGATAAGCGGCGGCTTCCTCGCGGCGGGCATCGCCGCCGAGTACCTGCTCGGGCTGGAACTCGTCGTCGCGAGCGTCCTCGGCGTCTCGTTCACGGTCGCCGAACTGCTCTACATTCTCGGGGCCGCGCTCGGCGGGCAGGCCATTCTCCGCAACGGCTACTACTCGGCGAAGAACCGCAGTCTCGACATCGACTTCCTGATGTCGGCGGCGATTCTCAGCGCCGTGACCGCGAGTCTCATCTCCGGGCCGACGAGCCTCTACTTCGAGGCCGCGACGCTCGCGTTCCTCTTCAGCGTCTCCGAACTGCTCGAACGCTACTCGATGGACCGCACGCGCGACTCCCTCCGAGAGCTGATGGACCTCTCGCCCGACGAGGCGACGGTCCTCCGAGACGGCGTGGAGACGGTCGTTCCCGTCGAAGAACTCGACATCGGCGACGTGGTCGCCGTCAAGCCCGGCGAGAAGATTCCCGTCGACGGGACGGTCGTCGCGGGCGACAGCGCGGTCAATCAGGCTCCCATCACCGGCGAGTCCGTCCCGGTCGACAAGGCCGAGGGCGACGAGGTGTTCGCGGGCACCGTCAACGAGGCGGGCTACCTCGAAGTCCGCGTCGAGTCCGCCGCGGGCGACGACACCCTCTCGCGCATCGTCTCGATGGTCGAAGACGCGCAGGCCAACAAGACCGAACGCGAGCAGTTCGTCGAGCGCTTCTCGTCGTACTACACTCCCGTCATGGTCGTCGTCGCGGTCGCGGTCGCGGCGATACCGCCCCTCGCGTTCGGCCTCGACTGGGTGACGTGGTTCGTCTACGGCATCACGATGCTCGTGCTCGCCTGTCCCTGCGCGTTCGTCATCTCGACGCCCGTCTCGGTCGTCTCGGGCATCACGTCGGCCGCGAAAAACGGCGTGCTCATCAAGGGCGGCACGCACCTCGAAGCGATGGGCTCGGTCGAGGCCATCGCCGTGGACAAGACGGGCACGCTCACGAAGGGCGAACTCACCGTCACCGACGTGGTCCCGCTCGACGGGAACTCCGAAGAGGACGTGCTGCGGTGCGCGCGCGGCCTCGAATCCCGGAGCGAACACCCCATCGGCGAGGCCATCGTCTCCCACGCCGAGGGCACGGGCGTCGCCGCCCGCGAGGTCGACGACTTCGAGAGCGTCACCGGCAAGGGCGTCCGCGCCGACCTCGACGGTGTCCCGCACTTCGCCGGCAAGCCCGGCTTCTTCGAGGAGCTCGGATTCGACCTCGAACACGTCCACGTCACCGCCCCCGGCGAGGAGCTTTCGGCGGAGGTCCGACAGCTCTGTGACCGCCACGGCTGTCTCAACCTCGTCGAGGACACGATTCCGCGACTCCAGTCGGAGGGCAAGACGGTCGTCCTCGTCGGGACCGAAGACGCCCTCGAAGGCGTCGTCGCCGTCGCCGACGAGGTCCGCCCGGACGCCCGCGAGACGGTCGCGAAGCTCCGCGAGGCCGGCCTCTCGGTCGTCATGCTCACCGGCGACAACGAGGGGACCGCCCGCGCCATCGCCGAGCAGGTCGGCGTCGACGACTTCCGCGCGGGGCTCCTCCCGGAGGACAAGGTCGCGGCCGTCGAGGGCCTCCTCGACGAGTACGGCTCGGTCGCCATGGTCGGCGACGGCATCAACGACGCCCCGGCGCTCGCCACGGCCACCGTCGGCGTCGCCATGGGCGCGGCCGGCACCGACACCGCCCTCGAAACGGCCGACATCGCCCTCATGGCCGACGACCTCTCGAAGCTCCCGTACCTCTACGAACTCTCCCACCGCGCGAACGGCGTCATCCGGCAGAACATCTGGGCGTCGCTCGCCATCAAGGCCGTCCTCGCGGTCGGCGTCCCCTTCGGCTACGTTTCGGTCGCGCTCGCGGTCCTCGCGGGCGACGCCGGGATGACCATGGGCGTGACGGGCAACGCGATGCGGCTCGCCCGGATTCGCCCGGACGAGTGAGGTTCACGGGGCTCGTCACCTCTCACTTCCAGACTTTCGCTCTCTCGCGGCCCGATTCGCGCATCCGTGTTACTTAGTGGCGTGACACCATCAACGCGTCCGCAATTCTTGCCGCATGGGAACCGGCTGGCTCGGTTTTACCGACGCCGCGCGTCATAAGTTGGCATGGGAGACGACGAGCGGACGCCACGCCGAGACGCGACCGACCGACCGACGCGGAGTCGGGATACCCGCGACACCGGCCGCACACGGAGACGGTTCATCTGGCTCACCGGGACCGCCGCGATGGCCGGATTGGCCGGCTGTTCCGGCGGCGGTGGCGGCGCGACCGAGACGACGACGGCGACCGCGACCACGACGCAGTCGTCGGGGTCGACCGGGGGCGTTCCCGAGGCGTACGCGACCGCCACGTCCCTCGACGGCACCCAGCGCAACCCCGACAGCCTCTCGTCGCAGGAGGCCGTCTCGTACCAAGACGAGCCGAAAGACGGCAAGCAGTGTTCGACCTGCCGGTACTACATCGAGGACAAAAACGGGGACGGCGTGGGCGCGTGCGCCATCGTCGCGGGCGAAGTCGCTCCCGAGGGGTACTGCGTCTCCTACGTCGAATACGAGGGGTAACGCTCCGAACCGCGGTCGCGGTCAGGAGTCGTCGCCCGTCGGCCCGACGGCGCTCTGAATCCGACAGCGGATGGACTCCTCGACGCCGTCGCGCTCGACCGGAATCACCCACTTCTCGCCGCAGCCGAGGACGGTCACCATCTCGCCGTCCTGTCGGTGTTTCACCGAGACGAACACCTCGCCGCGCTCGGGGTCGTAGTCGACGAGTTCGACGAGCACGTCCTCGCCGGCGATGAGGAGGTTCTTCGCGCCGTCCAACTCGGTGACGTAGGACTCGGTGTTCCCGGCCGGGTCGGTGACGAACAGTTCGACGACCGGCACGTCCTCCCCGTCGGGGTAGCTCGCGTCGACTTCGAGCGCCCCGTCTTCGAGCCGGATGCCGTGTATCTCGACGAGCGACGCCGCGACGCCGAAGGTGTCAGCGACCTGCTGACGGAGGTCCCCCAACGGGATTCGAACCGACTCTCGAATCGTTCCCATGCCCGCCCCTACGAACGGGGGGTGTATGAGCGTGTCCGCTAGTCGTCGCCCCAGAGGGCGTCCGCGAGGCGCGACCCCGACGGGACAGCCTCGCGGAAGGGGACCGAGTCGAACGCGAGCGGCCCGTTGAGCGAGAGAAAGCCGAGTTCGCCCTCGGGTGCGCGGTCGAGGTTGGTCAGGAAGGCCACCTTTCGGACCGCCTCGACGCCCTCGACGGTCGCGTCGGGGTCGACCGACTCGTACAGGGCGGCGTGTTCCCGGACGTGTTCGACGCAGCGTTTCGTCGGCGCGAACAGCAACAGCGCGTGGACGCCCGGCCCCTCGCGGCCGAGTTTCGTCCGGATGGCGTGCTCGTCGTCCTTGTAGAAGTAGCGCTCCATGCGGCGGTACTGGCGGAGTATCTCGTTCGCGCCGGTGGCGTGGCGGACGGCGGCGTCGGCCTTGAGTTCGATGAGGTAGTCGACCGGTTCGGGCGTCCGAACCCGGACGTACACGTCGGCGACGCCGCGGTTCCCGTAGTGGTCGTACGGCTCTTCGAGGTGAATCTCCACGTCGTCGAAGGCCGCCCGGAAGTGCTCGACCACCCGCGTCGCCAACTCGTCCTCGCGCATCTGTCGGTCGAGACGAGGCGGCCGTCGGGGAAATGTCCCGCGGTTCGCCCGGCGCGACTCGGCACATCGGAAAACACATACCGTCGGCGTTCGGTTGGGGAATCGACATATGTCCCTGCCGACCCGCAGACAGGTCCTCCAGGCTGGCGGCGCGTCCCTTGTCGCCGCGCTCGCCGGGTGTTCCGGCGAGGGGTCCAGTTCCAGTTTAGACGAGCCACGCGGTCCCTCCCCGGACGCGCTCGTCACCGACTACGACGCCCTGACAGTTCGCAACGACGCCGAGACCGGCATCTTCCGGGACGCCGCCCGGGAAGACGAGGACACGGGGTCGTCGTATCTCGACGATTTCCTCGTCACCACCGACGAGGAGCGCGAGAACGTCGCCGTCGCAGCCGAACCCGACGGCATCGACGAGGCCCGCGCGTTCATCGACGAGACGGAGTTCGACGCGCAGACGCTCGTCATCACCCAGCACCGGACGGACGCCTGCCACCGCGTGAAACTGCTGTACGTCACGCACCCCCCGGACAGCGCCGTCCACCTCGACTTCTGTCACCCGCTCCGCCCGGCCTCGGTCGAGTGTTCCGTCGACGACCGCCACGTCGTCGCCTCGCTGGTTCGACTGCCCTACTCGTCGAAGGGCGAGTCGAGTTGGGGACACGGCGGCGGAAGCAGTTGTCGCCTCCCGCCGTCGCTCCGAACCGAGACGGAGGACGCCTGAGATGCCCCGGACGCGACGCGACGTGCTCGCCTCGCTCGCCGGGGTCGGCGTCGCCGGACTCGCGGGGTGTACCGCGCTCGACGCTGGCGGCTCCGAAACCGAGGACCCGTCTCTCGACGCGGCGACCCTCCGCGAGGTCAGAGAACTCGGGTCGCCGGCGTTCCCGGCCCGCGTTCCGGCCCCGATTGCCGATTCGTTCCTCGAACGGGGCCGCGCTCGCGCCCGCGAACTCCTCGATTCCTGTCCCGAGAGGATGTCCCCGGAAGAAGTCCCGAACGAGGCGGTCCGGGAAATCTACGCCGAGGCGTACGCGGACGCCGCCGAGGACCTCGAACGGACGGCGGCTGACGAGTCGCCCTTCGAGGCGCTTCGGGGACTGCGCTACGCCCGCGGGGCCGCGGCGATGGCGAAGGGGACCTACGAGGCCGCAGTCGGCGGCTTCACCGAGTCTGACGTGCGTGACGAGGCCGAGGCGGTCCGCGCCGACATCGAGTCGTTCCGGCTCGGCACGCGTTATCTCGGCGACGAACCCGACCGGGCGCTCGTGGTGTACGAGGCCGTCGAGAACCTCGTCGCGGCCGCGGTCAGGTATCTCGACAACGCCGGCGAGTACGGGCGCTACGCCGACAGCGCCCCGCGGGTCGGCGAACTCTTCGACGCGGTCGAGTCGGCGCGGGCGTCGCTCGACGGCGCGCGCCACGTCCGCGACCGCTATCTCGCGACGATTCCAGACCCGGTGGACTTCACCGGCCCGTTCGAGGCGACGGCCTCCTCGCTCGCCGAGATTATCGCGGACCGCCTGTCCGAGTATCCCGAGGAGGAAAGGCTCGAACCCGTCGTCGAGGCCGAGGGATTCGACACGGAGGAACTCGAATCCATGCCGGCCAAAGACCTGCTGGTGGAGACGTTCGTCGAGTTCGGTTCGGGCGTCCGCACCGTCCGCGAAGCCCTCGGAAGCGACCGCTTCGCCACCGCGCTCGTGGGCGCACACACCGCCGAGACGCACCGCCGCGCGTTCGAGGACGCAGTCACGGAAGTCAAGCGAGGCCGGTACGAGTCGGTCGAGTCCGCGGCCGCGGTCAGAGACGCGAAACTCGGCGCGCTCGAAGCCCTCGAAGCCGCCCGGTCGGACGGGTCGAACCCGCACCTGACGCGGCGCGCGCTGGTCGATATCGCCCACATGGTCGGCCGCGGGGACCGTTCTCTCGGCGACGACTACTATTCGGACGACGACCCTCGGGCCGCGCGAAACGCACTCGCGCAGTACGCGACCACCGAGTTCGCCGCGCGCGAGACGCCTGATGTGAGCGCGTGGGTGCTCGGGACGCTCGCGGCCGAGCGCGGCGGCGTCCGCCGCTGACGGGCCGTTTCCTTCGTTTTGGGCGCGTTCCCGCGAACTGTTTGGACGGTATCTACCGGTCCGACTGCCGCGTCTCTGCATCGACTCTCGGAAACTCTCGAGACGACCGCTTCGATAACTCGCGGGCGGCGAGTCATGGGGGCGCCCACAGGTGGTTCATGCAATCCACGCACTACCATCGCGCTCGACCGAGTCGAACGCTCGATGGACGAACTCCGGGTGAGGTGCTCCTTAGATAGCACCTCCTCGTCTCGGTGAAACGCGGGAGATTGGCAACGTTTGGGTGTCCTCCGTCGCAACGCTACCCAACCCGATAATAAGTTTTAATATTTGATGACGGTTTGATTGTTATATGGCCGTCGTTAGCGTCTCGATGCCGGAGGAACTACTCGAGCGAATCGACCAGTTTTCCGAGGACCACGGATATACTGGTCGGAGCGAAGTGCTCCGAGAGGCGAGTCGGAACCTCCTCGGTGAGTTCGAGGACAAGAAACTCGAAGACCGCGAACTGATGGGCGTCGTAACTGTCGTCTTCGATTACGAGACGACGAGCGTCGAAGAGAAGATGATGCGACTCCGCCACGAGTACGAGGACATCGTTGCGTCGAACTTCCACAGCCACGTCGGCGGGCACCACTGTATGGAACTGTTCGTTCTCGAGGGGTCGCTCGAAGACATCTCGACGTTCGTCGGAAAAATCAGAGCGACGAAAGACACGCTCACGATCGATTATTCGGTGCTTCCGGTCGACGACTTCGGTCCGCTCGCCGATATGAACTGAATTCGCTGTCCCACGTTCGGACCCCACGCTGTCGACTCACCCGGACAGATTGGTCGTAGCGCTGGGGTAGTCTGTTATCGGAACTCTCTCTATCAGTGGACCGCTGTAGCGGACGCTGAACGAGTAGATGCTCTGTTCGACCGGCGAGAGGCGTCGTCGCCGGTGTATCGTTCGGCCGAGGAAGTTAGGTGTCGGCGGGCGTACCACTCTCACATAATGTCTGACGAACCATTCGTCGTCGTCGGCGGCGACGCCGCCGGACTTTCCGCCGCGAGCAAGTTCGCCCGCGCCGACGCCGACCGCGAGGTCGTCGTCTTCGAGAAGGGCCGCTGGGTCTCCTACGCCCACTGCGGCACGCCCTACTTCGTCAAAGGCGAGGTCGACAAGCTCACCGACATGCTCTCGCTGTCGCCCGAGGCGGCCGCCGACCGCGGCATCGACCTCCGGCGCGAACACGAGGTCGTCGCCGTCGACACCGACGAGCGGGTCGTCACGGTCGACGGCCCCGACGGGGCGTTCGAACAGCCCTACGGCGACCTCCTCGTCGCCACCGGCGCGCGGGCGCTCCGCGACCCGATAGACGGCATCGACCTCGACGGCGCGTTCACGCTCCACGGGCTGGACGACGCGGCGGCGATTCGGTCGTTCCTCACCGACCCGGACGAGGCCTCGGTCGCCGACCTCGGCGGCGGCGGGTTCGTCGACGAGGCGCGAGCGGCCCGTTTCGGCGCGATGGAACCGCCCGAGTCGGTCGCCATCGTCGGCGGCGGGTTCGTCGGCGTCGAGATGGCTGAGGCCTTCACCGCCCACGACCTCGACGTCCACCTGTTCCAGCGCTCCGGGCACGTCCTCAGCTCCTTCGGCGACGCCGTCGGCGAGCGGGTCGAAGAACACCTCGAAGATAACGGCGTCACGCTCCACCTCGGCGCGTCGGTGGAGCGACTCCGCGGCGACGACGCGGGCCGGGTCGAGGCCGTCGTCTGCGAGGGCGACGAACTCGCGGTCGACGCGGCGATGGTCGGCATCGGCCTCCGCCCCAACTCGGACCTCGTCGCCGACGCGGTCGACCTCGGCGAGACGGGCGCTATCGCGGTCGACGACTACGGGCGGACGAGCGCGGAGCGCGTCTACGCCGCGGGCGACTGCGCCGAAATCGACCACGTCGTCACCGGCGAGCCGACGTGGAACACGCTCGGCCTGCCCGCGAACCGCGCCGGGCGAGCCATCGGCCAGACCGTCGCCGGCGACCCCGAACCCATCGGGACCGTCGCGAACACCTCGGTCGTGAAGGCGTTCGACCTCGAGTGCGGCCGCGCCGGCGTGACCGACCTCGACGAGGCGCGCGACGCGGGCTTCGACCCCGTCTCGGAGACCATCACCGCCGGCTCGCGGTCGGGCTACTACCCCGGGTCCGCCGAGACGACCGTCACGCTCGTCGCCGACCGCGACACGGGGCGACTGCTCGGCGGCACCATCGTCGGAGCCGACCGCGCCGCCGTCAGAATCGACACCGTGGCGACCGCGCTCGCCTCCGAGTTGACCGTCGCCGAGGTGGAGCGTCTCGACCTCGGCTACGCGCCGCCCTTTAGCCCCGTCTGGGACCCGATTTTGACCGCGGCGAAGGTGCTCCGCGGCTCGCTGTAAGCCGCGAGCGGTTCGAAATTCGAACCGAACAAAACGACTATTATCGATTGTGTGGTAACGATACGCTCACGTGCTGGATATACCTCCAACAGAGCGCGGGTGTGTCGAAACGAAACCGACGCGGCCGACGAGTCCGGCGGAGTCGCATCGGCGTCCGCCGAGCGGAGCGTGGTGTCGGTGAACGGCCGGGTCGCCGCCGGACTGTTCGTCCTTCTGGGACTCCTCTGGGGGAGTTCGTTCGTCGCCATCGAAGTCGGTCTCGCGTACTTTCCGCCGCTACACTTCGCGGCGCTTCGGTTCTTCCTCGCGGGGCTCATCGTCCTCGGCTACGCCGCCGTCTCGACCGACTACTGGCGGCCGCACAGCCGGACCGACTGGACGCTCGTCGGCGTCTCCGGCGGCCTCCTCATCGGCGCGCACCACGCGTTTCTCTACCTCGGACAGGAGCACGTCCCCGGCGCGGTGGCGGCCATCGTCATCAGTCTCGGCCCGGTCCTGACCGCGCTGTTCGCGACGGGCATCCTCGGCGACCGCATCTCGCCGCTCGGGGTCATCGGGTTCGGTTTCGGCTTTCTCGGCGTCGGCCTCGTCGCCCAACCGGACCCGAACGCGCTCCTCTCCAGCGACGTGGTCGGCGTCGCCATCGTCTTCGTCGCCTCGGCGTGTTTCGCCCTCGGTGCCGTCCTGACGCGCCCCTTCTCGTCGGACATCCCGGCGCGGACGCTCCAGGCGTGGGCGATGCTGTTCGGGGCCGCGCTCCTGTCCGTCGCGGGCGTCGCCACCGGCGAGTCGCTCGCGGCTATCGAGTGGTCCGGCGTCGCCGTCGGCTCGCTGCTCTATCTCGCCGTCGTCAGCGGCGCGGGCGCGTTCCTCATCTACTTCGAACTGCTCGGCCGGTTCGGCCCGACGCAGATAAACCTCATCGGCTACGTCGAACCGGTCTCCGCGACGCTCCTCAGTTGGGCCTTCCTCGGTCAACTCATCGACTCCGTGACCGCGCTCGGCTTCCTCTCCATCTTCGCCGGCTTCGCGCTCATCAAGCGCCGGGCGCTCGGCGAGTTGGTCGCGGGAGCGCGCGGTCGGTCTGCGGAGTGACCGTCGTCGAGTCCCGCGTTTCGCCCGCGGAGCAACGGACACAAGTAGTCGAGCGAGCGAACACTCACTCACCATGCCCGCCGACTCCGTGCCGCCCGAGCAGAAAGCACAGATTGCGAACGCGGTCCGCGCGGCGCTCGCCACGCACGGCTACGCTCGGCTGACGACGAAGAAGGTGGCCGCGGAGAGCGAAAAGAGCGAGGCGGGGCTGTACTACTACTACGACTCGAAAGACAAGATGATCGTCGCGTTCCTCGAAACGTCGGAGGACTACCTCGCGCGGAGCCTCGACGAAATCGACGCCGAGGGCCCCGAAGAACGGCTTCGGGCGGTCTGCGACATCCTCATCGTCGACGAAGACGACGCGGCCGCCGCCGGCGTCAACATCGCCGTCATGGAACTCCTCTCGCACGCGCCACACAACGAGACGCTCCGCGAACCGCTGCTCCGGATGGAGCGCCACACCCTCGACGTTATCGCCGACATCGTCCGCGACGGCGTCGAGCGGGGCGTCTTCCGCGAGGTCGACCCCGAGGGAACGGCCGCGTTCGTCCTCTCGGCGACCGACGGCTACACCGGCTTTGCCCTCGCGCTCGGGATGGAGGGCGTCGGCGACGACCTCCGGGAGTCGCTGTCGGCGTACATCGACTCGTTGTTGGTCGAGTGAGGCCCGCCCGTCTGTTTCCGTCGTCCCCGCTCGGTCCGGCACTTATCTACCGAAACGGCCGTAAGCGGGCGGACGAATGTCTTTCGAAGGGTCGTGGTACCTTGACCCTCGGAAGGGTTATCCGTCGCCCGACCTTCGATTTGTTCGTAATGGCACACGGCAAAGTTGATTTCTTCAACGACACTGGCGGCTACGGTTTCATCTCTACTGACGACGGCGACCTCGACGACGACGAAGACGTGTTCTTCCACATGGAAGACGTCGGCGGCGAAGACCTCACGGAAGGTACCGAAGTCGAGTTCGACATCGAGTCCTCGCCCAAGGGCCCCCGCGCGGCGAACGTCGTTCGGCAGTAACACCGAGACGCGACTGCTGTTTGTAGCGGCAGACGACACCTCGACTTTTCAGACGATTACACGGCGAGCCGAGGCTCTCGACGGAACCGAGCCTCTCGGCCGTGGTTCGCTCCTCCCGTTTCTAAGTAAGTACTCACTCAGTAGATTTATATCGCTCCTCGAACGACTCGATTCCATGCCGAGCCTACACAGCGTCCACGCCCCGCCGAATCACGCCGAGCGTCCACGCCTGCCAACCGCCTCAATCGAGGTCTCGCGATGACGCTCGTCGAGGACGCGACGCTCGGCGTCCACATCCTCGCCGGGTTCGCGGCGCTGTTCGCCGGCTTCGGCGCGATAGCCACGAAGAAAGGCGGCCGTCGCCACCGTCGGGCGGGCCGGGTCTACGTCGCGGGGATGACCGTCGTCGCGGTCACGTCGCTCGTGCTGTTCGCCCTCGCGCCGACCCGCGGGCGGACGTTCCTCGCGCTCGTCGCGGTGTTCAGCTACTACTTCGTCTTCTCGGGCGACCGCGTCCTCTCGCGGAAGCGCCCGACCGACAGGCCGGAACTCGTCGACTGGGTCGCGGTCGGTCTGCTCGCCACCGCCGGAGTCGGTCTCCTCGCCATGGGCGCGCTCCGGTTCCTCGCCGGCGACAGTTTCGCCACCGTGATGCTCGTCTTCGGCGCTGCCGGCGCCGGCTTCGGCGTCCGCGACCTCGCCGCCTTCCGCCGGGAGCGCGCGGAGTCTCGGGAGTGGTTCTTCGAACACATCGGCCGCATGGGCGGCGGCTACATCGCCACCGTCACCGCCTTCTCGTCTGTCAACTTCGACTTCCTCCCGACCGTCGCCGCGTGGCTCTGGCCCACCGTCGTCGGCACGCCACTCATCTTCCTCGCCATCCGGAAGTACAAACGCGGGTCGCCCGGCGCGGCCGCCTCGACCGCCGACTGATTAGGAACCGCGGGCGACCGCTCTTTTCCCCACCTTCCGACCGCTATCTCGACGGCCTCTCGCCGCGGAGTGTGACGGCGCTCGACGAATTCCGGGCCCACATTGAATAACAACGGTGAACGATAGAATAACAGCACTTATTATATCGAATGAGTTTTCTAATAACATGCGAACGAAGACCCGACGCAGGTTCCTCGCGACAGTCGCCGGAAGCGCCGCCGTCGGCCTCGCGGGCTGTCTCGGTGACGGCTCGTCCGATTCGACCGACTCGTCAGCCGAATCGGAGACGACGGCCGCGGCCTCGTTCTTCGTCTTCGGCGACGTGGCCCGACGCGTCGCTGGCGACGTCGCGTCCGTCGACACGCTCGTCCCCATCGGTCAGCACGGCCACGGCTGGGAGCCCGGCCCGGACGTGCAGGGCCGGGTACTCGAGTCCGACCTGTTCGTCCACGGAATGCCCGGCTTTCAGCCGTGGGCCGACGACATTCGGTCGTCGCTCGAAGCCGACGGGTCGGATGTCACCGCGGTCGACGCCTCCGCCGACGTGGAACTCCACGAAATCGGACCCGACGGCCACGTCCACGACGACGAGTCCCACGACGAGGCGGAACAGCACGACGAAGAGGCGCACGCGAACGAGACGCACGAGGAGACGCACGCAAACGAGACACACAGCGAAGAGACCGAACACCACGAAGAGACCGAACACCACGACGACGAGCACGCCGAGGAGTCGGAGAGCCACGACCACGGCGAGCTCGACCCGCACTTCTGGCTGGACCCGACGCGGGTCGCCACCGCGACCGAGACGCTCCGCGACGCCTTCCAGTCGGTCGATTCTGCGAACGCCGACGCCTACGCCGCGAACGCCGAGTCCTACCGCGAGACGCTCTCGGAACTCGACGCGGCGTTCGAGGACGGCCTCGCCGCCCGCGACCGCGACGTGATTCTCGTCGCCGGCCACGACGCCTACGGCTATCTCTCCGACCGCTACGACCTCGAAATCGTCGCGCTCACCGGTATCTCGCCGGACGAGGAGCCGTCGCCGCGGGACATCGAGCGGGCGCAGGCGACCATCGAGGAACACGGCATCCGACACGTCCTCGCCGACCCGCTGGAGTCCGACCGCGCCGCACAGCAACTCGTCTCCGAGACGGACGCCGAGGACGTGCTCCCGCTCACGCCGCTTCCCGGCGTAATGACTGAGTGGGAGGAAAACGACTGGGGGTACGTGGATATCATGCGAGAGGTGAACCTCCCGTCGCTCCGGACGGCGCTCGGCGCGCAATGACGGCCGTCTCGCTCAGCGACGTGTCCTTTTCGTACGGCGACGTCCCGGTCGTCGACGGGGTTTCGCTCGACGTGGCCGAAGGCGAGTTCCTCGGCCTCGTCGGCCCGAACGGCTCGGGCAAGAGCACGCTCCTGACGCTGATGCTCGGGCTCCGCCGTCCGACCCGCGGCGAGGTGCGACTGTTCGACCGCCCCGCCCACGACTTCGCCGACGGCGAGCGCGTCGCCTACGTCGCACAGGACGCGACGGACGCGGCCCGGGACATGCCGGTCACCGTCCGCGAGGTCGTCCGGATGGGTCGTTACCCGCGGAACCTGTTCGGCCGCTTCTCGGCCGACGACCGCGAGGCGGTGGCCTCGGCGCTCGACCGCGTCGGTATCGCGGACCTCGCCGACCGCCGGGTCGGGGCGCTCTCCGGCGGCCAGCGCCAGCGAGTGTTCGTCGCCCGCGCGCTCGCCGCGGAGGCCGACCTGCTCGCCCTCGACGAGCCGACGGTCGCCCTCGACGCCGAGTCCCGCGAGGCGTTCTACGACCTCCTCGGCGAACTGAACCAACAGGGGATGACGGTCGTCCTCGTCGAACACGACATCGGCGTCGTCACGGCCCGCGCGTCCCGAATCGCCTGTCTCAACAAGCGGCTGTACTTCCACGGCGACACCGACGACTTCGCCGAGAGCGACGCGCTCGCCGCGGCCTACGGCGCGAACCAGCGCGTGCTCGACCACGACCACGGCCATCACCACGGCAACTCTCACGACCACCAGCGGGGTCACTCCCACGGCGACGCCCGCGCCGAACCGGAGGACGAGCAGTGAGCGGCCTCGTCGCACTCGCGGCGACCGACCTCCTCGCGGTCGATTTCTTCGCGGCCGACTCCCTCGCGCCGCTCCTCGTGGCCGACGCGTTCACGGGCGTTTTCGACTGGTTCTTGACGGTGGTCGTCGGCGGGGCGTTCTCGTGGCTCGCCGGCGTCACCGGTCTCGACTTCCTCGGCTACCCCTACATGCAGCGGGCGTACCTCTCGGTGCTCTGCATCGGCGTCGTCGGCCCGCTGGTCGGGTCGTTCCTCGTCTACCGCGACCTCTCGATGGTCGGGGACACGCTCGCCCACACCGCCTTCGCCGGGGTCGCGCTCGCGCTCTTCCTCGACGCGACGCTCGGCCTCGCGGTCCCGCCGCTCCTCGGCGCGCTCGTCGTCGCGGTCGTCGCGGCGCTCGTCGTGCAGGCGCTCATCGAGTACACCGACGCCCGGAGCGACGCCGCGCTGGCGATGGTCCTGACCGGCGGCTTCGCCCTCGGGAGCGTGCTCATCTCGCTCACCGGCGGCGGCATCTCGGTCGGTATCAACCAGTACCTGTTCGGCTCGCTGGCGACCGTCTCACGGGCCGACGTGGGACTTCTCGTCTCGATGGGACTCGTCGTCGTCGGCTCGGTCGCGGTCGCCTACCGGCCGCTCGTGTACGTCACGTTCGACGAGACCGCCGCCCGCGCGTCGCGGCTCCACGTCCGCGCCGTCAACACGCTCCTGTCGATTCTCACCGCGTTCGTCGTCGTCAGCGCGATGCGAATCATGGGCGTCATCCTCGTCGCGGCGCTGCTCGTCATCCCCGTCGTCACCGCCTCGCGACTCGGGCGGAGCTTCAAGCAGTCGCTCCTCTACGGCGTTCTCGCGGGCGAACTCGCGGGCGTCGCCGGCGTCACGGTCGCGTACCTCTACGGGCTCGCCGCCGGCGGCTCCATCGTCCTCGTCGCGCTCGCGGGCTTCGTCGCCGTCGCCGCCGGACACCGACTGTCCTGAGCGGTTCGCGTTTCCGCCCGGCTTCCCCGCTTCGGCCGTAGTGGTTCGGCACCCCCGCGCCTGTCTCCGGCCTTGTCCGGACAAGTGATTTTTAAACCGGCCGACGATTTCTGGTTCTATCAGCCGCTGGTAGTGTGGTATCTATCCTGCAATATACCTCCCGAATCTGTTATTTTTGGCAGTTTCGAGCCGGTTAGCGGCAATGTGGGGTTATCCGATTTGATACTGTTCGCGAATACTTATCACATCACTCCCACACGTTTTCGTATGGCAATCGAGCGAAACAAACGCGAACCGGCCGCCGGTGACGGGGCCGCCTCCCGACAGCACGACGCGTATTCCGGTCGCGGTGCCGCCGGCGCGGCGACCGACGAGGTTCTCGACGACGTGGACGACGTGGACGACGCGACCGACGAAATCGGCACGGCCGTCGCCGAACTCTCCCGCGCCTCCGAGAGCGTGGCCGTCAGCGCACAGGAGATAAGCGACCTCGCGGGCGACCAGTCGACCAACATGCACGAGGTCGCCGGCGAGGTGTCGAACCTGAGCGCCAGCGTCGAGCAGATAGCTTCCAGCGCCGACCAGACGAAGGCGATGAGCGACCAGGCGCGCGACCTCGCCGCCGAGGGACGAAGCTCCGCGGACAACGCCGCGGACGCGATGGAAACCGTCGACGACGTGACCACCGACGTGTACGACGAAATCACCGACCTCCGCGCGAAAGTCGACCAGATAGACAGCGTCGTCGAAGTCATCAACGACATCGCCGACCAGACGAACCTGCTCGCGCTCAACGCCTCCATCGAGGCCGCCCGCGCCGGCGAGGCGGGGGCCGGGTTCGCCGTCGTCGCCGACGAGGTCAAGAGCCTCGCGGAGCAGTCCCGCGACAGCGTCTCCGAAATCGAGGCGGTCGTCGGCGACATCCAGGAGACGACCGAGACGACCGTCGGCAACATCGAGGAGGCGAACGAGGAGGTCAACGACGGCATCTCGGAGGTCGACGCGGCCGTCTCCGCGCTCCGGAACATCGACGCCGCGGTCGGCGAGGCCGCCGCCGGCGCGGAGGAGGTCGCCCGCGCGACCGACCAGCAGGCCGCGAGCACCGAGGAGGTGGCGAGCCTCGTCGACCAGACCGCCCGGGGCGCAGAAGAGGTCGCCGGCGAGATAGACCAGGTCGCCGCGGCCACCGAAGAGCAGACGGCGAATATTTCCGAGGTCGCGCTCCTCGTCGGCCACATCGACGACGAGGTGGACGAGCTTGAGGACGAGGTGGACGACCTCGAAGACGAACTCGACGCGACCGAAACGGGCTCTCCGCCCGGGGCGCGTAGATGTCGCTCACGGACGCGCCCGACGCGGCGCTCGACGAGCCGACGCAGGTTCTCGAATTCGACATCGGCGCGGAGCGCTACTGCGTGGCCCTCGACGTCGTCACCGAGATTATCGACCGCAAGCCGGCCCGCTCGCTCCCGGACTCGCCGCCGCACGTCGTCGGCGCGATGGACTACCGGGGCGCGACGACGATGCTCGTCGACACGGCCTCGCTCCTCGGCGTGGGTTCGAACCCCGACGCCTCCCGCGTCGTCGTCTTCGACGCCGCCACCGAGGACGCGACCGTGTTCGGCTGGCTGGTCGACGAGGTCGACCGCGTGACGACGGTCGACCCCGAGACCGTCGACGACGCGCCGTTCGGCGACGACCTGACCCGCGGCGTCGTCAGGGGCGACGACGGCCTCGTCGTCTGGGTCGACCCGCCGGTCGACGAATAGGCCGACCGCACCGTACTTTCTTGAACGCTCCCGCGAACCACTCGGACGATGAAAACACGTCGGGACGCCGTCGATAGCTTCGATTCCTTCCGGCAGTTCGTCGGGCTCGAACGCGACGTGTTCGTCCTCTCGGTGGCGATGTTCGCGTTCAGCCTCTCGTTTCAGATGACCGGCCGGTACGTCCCGGAGTACCTCCGGGTGCTCGGGGCCGGCGCGACCGTCGTCGGCCTCTACGGGAGCGTCGGCAACCTCATCGGGGCGCTGTACCCGTATCCGGGCGGCGCGCTCTCCGACCGCCTCGGGTCGCGCCTCTCGCTCACGCTGTTCGGGACCGTCTCGTCGGCGGGCTTTCTCTTCTGGTTCGTCGCCCCGCAGGTCCCCGAAGTGACCCTCGCGGGCGTCTCGCTCGAACCGTGGCTCTGGATTTTCGTCGGGCTCTTTCTCACGCAGGCGTGGAAGTCGTTCGGCCTCGGCGCGACGTTCGCCATCGTCAAACAGAGCGTCCCGCCGGAGCGACTGGCGATGGGCTTCGCCAGCACCGAGATTTTCCGCCGCGTCGGCTTCCTCCTCGGGCCGCTCATCGCGGCCGCGCTGCTGGCGGCGACGGCGACGTTCGTCGAGGGCTTCCGGTACGTCCTCGTCGTGGCCGCGGTCTTCGGCGTCGTCGCCACCGTCGCTCAGCACGTTCTCTACGACGCGGGCGAAGACTCGCTGGGCAAGTCGTTCGAGGGGCTCGCACAGCTCCGCGACGACCTCCGGTCGCTCCCGGAGACGCTCCGCCCGCTCCTCGTCGCGGACACGCTCGTCCGGTTCGCCAACGGGATGGTGTACGTCTTTTTCGTCATCGTCGTCACGGAGTTCCTCGAAGTCGGCTTCACCGGGTTCGGCGTCTCGCTTCGGCCGGCCGCCTTCTTCGGCGTCCTCCTCGGCGTCGAGATGGTCGTCGCGCTCCTGACGAAACTCCCCGTCTCGAAGCTCGCCGAGCGGACCGGGCTCAAGCCGGTCGTCGGGCTCGGGTTCGCGGTGTACGCCGTCTTTCCGGTCCTCCTCATCTTCGCGCCGGCGGACCAGTGGGTCGTCGTCGCCCTCTTTGCCTTCTCGGGGCTCCGGTTCGCCGGTCTCCCTGCGCACAAGGCGCTCATCGTCGGCCCGGCGGAGCGAAACGCCGGCGGGCGGGTGACGGGCGCGTACTACCTCGTGCGGAACACCATCGTCATCCCGAGCGCGGCGCTCGGCGGCTGGCTCTACGCGCGGGACCCGACGCTCGCGTTCTCGGTCGCGTCGCTCGTCGGCGTGGTCGGCGTGGTTTACTTCGCACTGCGCGGAAAAGAGTTCGAGGCGTACGCCGGCGGGGCCTGACGCTCAGTTCGGGACGACGAGGTCGACCTCGAAGTAGTACATCGCCTCGAGGTCGCCCTCGAAGACGAGGTGGATGAGCGCGTTCTTGTCCGCCGGGACGTTGTTGCTCACGTCGGTGTCCTCGGCCACGAGGTCGCCCTCGGCGTCGTACACCCGACCGACGACGCTCAGTCGCCCGATGCGCGAGGAGGTGTCCACGGAGAGACCGACGCGGTAGGTTCCCGCCTCCTCGTCGGTCTCGGCGTAGTTCTGCCACGTCTTCGCGTACGGGAGGTCCGAGGAGACGACGACGCCCGGCACGGGTCCCTTCGTCAGGAGCGTGCCCACGACGTCCGGGTCGTCGTCCTCGCGCTCGAAGTCGATGCGGTCCTCGGGAGCGTCGGTCGTCGGCTCCGGCGTGGGTTCGGGTGTCGGTTCGGCGGGCTGTTCGGTCGTCGGTTCGGGAGTCGACTCGGGCGAGTCGGTCGCCGGTTTCGCGGGCTGTTCGTCGCCCGCAGGGTCGTCGTTCTGGTCGGCCGCCGGGTCGAGCGCGTTACCCTCCGCACCGAGGCAGCCGGAGAGGAGCACCACGCCCGCTCCGACGCCGCCGAGGAATGTTCGTCTGTTCATGTCGCTTCCAACGACACATATATACTAAATTATGATTGTACTGAATGGCTGAAGATTCCGGGATAGAGAAGGTCTGTGGCGGTTATAGGGGTCATTACGATTAGTGACCCACGAGTGAAAGGGGGGTCCGTCCCACGTCGCCGACCACGCAAAGATTCAACTTTGTTAACATACATCTTTGTTCATGGACATCGGAATACTCGGCGCTGGCCGACTCGGCGGGACGTTGGCCCAGCTCCTCGTGGAGTCGGACCACGAGGTTGCGATAGCCAACGAAAGCGGGGTCGAGTCGCTCGCGGACCTCTCCGAGACGCTCGGCCCGCAACTTCGCGCGGTTGAACCGACGCGGGCGATTCGGTTCGGCGACGTGGTCTTCCTCGCCGTTCCGTTCCGAGAGCGCGAGTCACTGCCCGACGCGGACCACTTCGCGGAGAAGATAGTCGTCGACGCGATGAACCCCTACACCGAGAACTTCCACGTTATCGACCTCGGCGACGACACCTCCTCGGAACTCGTCGCGGCTCAGCTCCCGGACGCGAAACTAGTCAAGTCGTTCAACACCATCCACTGGGAGACGCTCCGCGACCTCGGACATCCCGACCTCCCCGAATCGGAACGTCTCGCGGTCTTCCTCGCCGGCGACGACTCGGACGCCAAGGCGCACGTCGCCGACCTCATCCGCGACATCGGCTTCGGCCCGGTCGACGTCGGCGACCTCGTTCCGGGCGGCGAACTACTGGAACCCGGTTCAGCGCTCTACAAGCGCGAAATCACGGTCGAAGAGGCGCGTGAGACCGTCCGAACGCTTCGTGCTCGGCAGGGCTGACCGTCGTACCCGTGGAACTATCACGATTTTTGATTGTGTATGGTGAACACCAGATTGCGCTCGCGGAGTACCACGGCCGTACCCGTCCGTTTCCGTGACGTTCACGAATTACAACTGTTCACAAATAGCATGGATTTAAGGGCCATCATCTCACACAGACGCCTGTTAAGGCACCCATGATGGCACAGACGAACGACTGGAAGGACTCGCGCGTGACGTACGACGAGGCGACCGGGTCGTACCGCGTCGACCGCGATTCTTCCGAGCTACTAAGTACGAACGTTGTATTGAGTATTGCGGCAATCGAGGGCGTCCGACCGACGCAGCTCCCGCCGCTCGCACAGACTATCGACCCCGACGCCCTCGAAACGGTCTTCGGCCGTTCTGAGGACGCGCTCCTCTCGTTTTCCTACGCGGGCTACCGCGTGACGCTCGACGCGCTCGGTTCTATCGAAGTGGTCCCCATCGGCGACGCCCAGCCCCTCCAGTGAGGCGACTCACCGCCTAATCGCCGACCACTTACCGCTCATCTCCCCCGGCGAGTGGCGACACGGTCCCGCGATTCGTTACGCCGGCCTCGCGGTTCGCCACGGTCCAGTAGGTGCCGCCTGACCGCCCGCTCGTGACAGTAGGCGAAACATACCAAAACGTCCTGTCACCGTCTCCCACGGTATGTTCGGAACGAGTGGAATCAGAGGTCCGGTTGGCCGAACCGTGACCGCCGAACTCGCCCTTCGAATCGGCCGCGCGGTCGGCTGCGACGCCTGTACCGTCGTCGTCGGGCAGGACGCCCGCCTCAGCGGAGACGTCCTCGCCGACGCCGTGAGCGCAGGCGTCCGCGAGTGCGGCGCGAACGTGGTCCGACTCGGCGTCGCCTCGACCCCGACGGTCGCCCGCGCGGTCGGCTGGGCCGGCGCTGACGCCGGTATCGGTATCACGGCGTCTCACAACCCCGCGTCGGACAACGGGCTGAAGCTCTGGACGCCGAGCGGCCGCGCCTTCGACAAGGCCCAGACGCGTGACATCGTCCACCGGCTCAACCGCGACGAGGTGTCGCTCGCCCCGTGGGACGAACTCGGCGAGGAGCGCGAGTGGCCCGACGCCGCGGCCCGCCACGTGAACCACCTCGTCTCGTCGTTCGACGACCTTGACGACGTGTCCGTCGCGTTCGACCTCGGCAACGGTACGGGTCGCGTCTCCGTCGACGCGCTCTACGAACTCGGCGCGACGGTCAACACCATCGACGGCCAGCAGGACGGCCGGTTCCCCGCCCGAAAGAGCGAGCCGAACGCGGAGACGCTCACGGCGCTCCGGCGGACCGTCCCCGCGCTCGACGTGGACGTGGGGCTCGCCCACGACGGCGACGCGGACCGACTCGTCGCGGTCGACGAGACCGGCGCGTACGTCGCCGGCGACGCGCTCCTCGCGCTGTTCGCGCGGGACGCCGTCTCCCCGGGCGACGCCGTCGCCGTCCCCGTGGACACGAGCCTCCTCGTACAGGACGTGGTCGAATCCGCCGGCGGGCGCGTCACCTACACGCCGGTCGGCGACGTCCACGTCGCCGAGGCGGTCGCCGAACCCGGCTACGTCTTCGGCGGCGAGCCCTCCGGCGCGTGGATTTGGCCCGACGAGACGCTCGCGCCCGACGGCCACTACGCGGCGCTCAAACTCGCCGACCTCGTGGCCCGCGGCGAACCGCTGTCCGAACAGGTCGCCGACCTCGGCGGGGCGGCGTACGCCACCCGCCGCGCGAGCCTCTCGTTCGACGACAAACACCAGGCGATGGACCGAATCGCCCGCGACATCCACGCGACGTACGACGAGGTCGACACCATCGACGGCATCCGCGTCGACACCGACGACGGCTGGTTCCTCGTCCGCGCCAGCGGGACCGAACCGCTGGTCCGCATCACCGCCGAGGCCCGCGACGAGGCCGACGCCGACCGCCTGTTCGAGGACGTTCGCTCGCTCGTCGAGGGCGCGCGCGTCGTCGCCTGAAGCACTCCCTTTTGTGACCCGCCCGCCTCCTCCGCGGGGGTAGTTCAGTTCGCGCACGCGAGCGACCGTTCTCACGGTTTATGTACCATGGCGCCCGACCTCCGCACAGAGCGACGATGCACGACGACTCTCCGCCGCGCGACCGCTCGAACGGTTCGCTCACGCGCCGAGCCGCGACGAAAGCCGTTTCACTCGGCGCGCTCGCGGCCCTCGCGGGCTGTCTCGGCGGCGGTTCGAACGCGGAACAGCGGCCCGACCCCGTCGATCTCTCGGGCGGGAAGGAAGACGACCAAGGCGGGATGGTCATCGGCCTCCACGCCGGCCCGAACGGACAGATTTTCTACCGCGAGAACGCGCCGGAGGGCCACGACAACCCGGCGTGGTTCCACACCCTCAGTATGGGGCTGTTCCCGTACTACTTCGAACACCGAGAGCAGGGCTGGGAGGCGACGGCGGTGTACGTCACGGACTACTCGACGGTCGACTACGAGCTCTCGACCGAGGGTGGCGACACGTTCATCTCGACCCACACCGACGCCGAGACCTTCGGCGACGCCACCGAGATGACGTACGTCGTCGAAAGCGACGTGCTCGGAGGCATGGGTAAAGACCTGATTCCCTTTTCGTCGGACTCCGACGCCGACGGGTTCGTCGCCGAACACGGCGGAGAAACCGTATCGTTCGACGGCGTGACACCCGAGTGGCTCAGCGGCTACATGCGCTCGTAGCGCCGCCGCTGTCGGTCGCTTCGAAAACAACGGAGTTTCCGACGGCCTCAGAACGAGTCGTTGGGGATGCGGACGCCGTCGACGTAGACCGACACCGCGTCGGTCGACTGGAAGTTGGTGATGTCGCCCGCGAACTGGTAGCGCCGCGAGTCGTCGTCGACGGTTCCCTCGGCGGCGGGACCGACCGTCCCGGTCGTGCTGAGCGCGCCGTTCGATTGGAGCGGTGAGATCGAGCCGCTGACCGTCACTTCGAACGAAGAGACGGGACCGGTGCCCGCGACGACGAGCGTGTGCCCGTCGTCGTCGACCGGTTCGTCGGCCTGTTCCGTCGCCGAGCCGAGCCCAGAGAATCCCGCGAGTGCACCGGCGGCCGATACCGACCCGCACAGCGCGAGGTACTTGCGTCTACCGACGTCGTCGTCAGTCGTCGTCGTTTCTGGGTCCTGCCCGGTGGACCGTTCACTTACCATGTCTCAGGGGTTGCGGATTACACCCATAAATGTTGCGATAATTACATTAGTTGGAATACATGAATATCTATCGACGATACTATTGAGATCGTTACTGTTCGAATCGACGACGAGTTCCGACGATTCACTTCGACCGAAAAAACGACCGACAGCGACCACTTATTCTCGAATTAATCCGTTTCTTATGGCTGCATTAATGGCTGATTTGCGGTGTCGATTTGATTATCCTTTTTGTGATATTTTTGACGGCGACCGAATGTACTAACTTCTGATAAATATCTCAGTGGCGTGCGCAGCGACCGCTCTCTCGGTCGTCCGAGCGTCTATGAACCTCGAAACCGCGGCGGACGAGTCGGGAGTCGCGGCGGGCGTCGCGCTCGGCCTCGTCGAACGCGGTCGGCTCAGCGCCGCTGCGGTCGCTCGACTCGAATCGGCGTCAAAAAGGGGAGAGGACCGGACGAGACCGCGGGGACCGATGCGGCCACCAGCGACGAGCTGTTCTCGTCTTCGTTTCTTCCGGGGCGAGCGTCCCACTCGCGCCCTCGGGTGTTCGAACGGACGGTTCGTCGCTCCGCTGTGGGGACGGCGGCGTGCTATCCGAGGAACCCGACGTGGCGGTCTTCCCAGTCTCGGCGCTCGACGATGGACTCGCGACCTTTCTCGGACATCTCGTAGAAGTTCGTTCGGCGGTCGTGCTGTCCCTTGTTCACGTACCCCTGTTCGACGAGGGCGTCGAGGTTCGGGTAGAGCCGACCGTGGTTCACCTCCCCGACGTCCTTGCTGATCATCTCTTTAATCTCCTGCCCGGACGGGCGCTCTGCGCCGGCAATCACGTACAGCAGGTCTCGCTGGAAGCCAGTCAATTCGAACATTGTAGTCTCGAATCTAAGTATCGCCGCCATCGGGTATTGTTAGCCACCTCTATACTGGACAATTGGGTTCCTTACCGCCGCTGTCGCGAGTTTGCTCCCATTCCGGCGCGAGGACTTTTCTCGAAATCGACGAGATACGTAATCATCTCCGAGACCGAGATAACTCCCTCCCGCTGACGGTCCGTCTCCGAGTAAATATCGCGTGAAGATGAGCTTAATCCCCGTTAGAAACCGGTCCGGTGCCTCCCGGAAACGTCACGATAACAAAGGTCGGTTGTGGTGTACTACGACTCAACCGGGTCGGCTCCCCCTTTCGCATCGCGTGCGAGGACCGCCCCCGAACACGACGATGACAACCCTATCAAAAGACGAGCTCTTTCGCATCCTCAGTAACTCGCGCCGGAGGCAGATTCTCTACTTCCTCCACCGCGCGGGCGAAGCAATCTCGTTGAAGCAACTCGCGGCGATGGTCGCGGCTCGAGAGAACGGCACGGCGGTCGAGGACGTGACCGACGAAGAGCGACAGCGCGTGTATATCTCGCTGTACCAGACGCACCTCCCGAAACTCGAGAGCGCCGGGCTGGTCGATTACGACGACGAGGAGCGCTCCGTCGAACTCGTCCCGAACGTCGCCAAGCGGGGGTTCTTCTGGATGCAACCCGACGCGCGCGAGTCGTGGAGCCGGTACTACGCGCTTCTCGGCGCGCTCAGTTGGGTGCTCATCCTCGGGGTGTGGGCGGGGCTCCCGGGATTCGCGCTCGTCTCGTGGAGCGCAATCGCGGTGTTCGTCTCCGCGGCGCTCCTCGCGCTGGTGTTCGCGCAGTACCTCTCCGAGCGACGCGAGGGCACCTCGGCCGACGCCTTCGAAGCGCTCGTGGAATAACCCCCGGATAATCGTCATCTCGCGACCGCCGTGGGCACCCGCTCCGGCGCGCTCGCGTATTCTCAGTCGGTGCTACTGCCGAATCGTCGTATCCGTGAGTTTAACTGCCAGTCGAGTTTGATGTCCCTCTCGATAACGGCTTCCTTAGACGGAAAACCGGGACACTCTGCCACTTCGCGGTAGGACTACGCTACTATCGGATACATTGAAAGTCTGAGTTAGTATAGATTGTTACAACCAGTTTACTCGCAGATTTTGCGTCCCTAACAGTCGGACAAATCAGAGTGTGGGATTCTCAGACAAGTATATATCCTCGTTTAACCTATTAGTTGATTGACCCTCTGAATCTGGGGCGCGCTTGGTGGGGCGCATCCAAAGGTTGTGGTCTGTGCTAAACGTCACGTGGTCTCCCCTCTCGACTGACCACGTCACTCGGTAGCACCCGACTACACAGTGGGGGAGGAAGGAACAATGGTTACCGATTCATTACAAGCTGACACCGATGTTGTTGACCAGACGACGAACGAACAACTCGCGGAGACGACTGGTGGGTCTCACGCGGTTTCCGAACAGCAACAACAACCCGAAATCGAAGCGCTCTCGAAGGACGTCGTCTTCGAGATTCTGAAGAACCAACGCCGGCGCGACGCGCTCCGGTACCTCAAGGAGAACGACGGCGAGGCGAAGCTCGGCGACATGGCCGAGTTCATCGCCGCGAAGGAAAACGGCATCGAGATAAAGGCGCTGTCGTCGAGTCAGCGAAAGCGGGTGTACATCGGTCTGTACCAGTGTCACCTCCCGAAGATGGACTCGGCGGGCATCGTCGACTTCGAGAAGAACCGCGGTGACATCACGCTTCTCGACACCGCGAAGCAGCTCGACCAGTACCTCGACGGCGACGTCGTCAGCACCGAGACCGACGACGAGCAGGCGGCGCCGCTCGCCGCGTCGCCGAAACGGAACCTCGCCATCGCCGCCGGCGTGGCCGCGACCGTCTCCGGCGGCCTGCTCGGCGTCCCCGGTCTCGAACAGATTCCGGCCGCCGGCTGGGCCGTGCTGAGCACCGCGACGCTCATGGCCATCACCGCGATGGAGTCGTACAAGGGCCGCCTCAACCTCTGAGCCGGTCTCGCGCGCCCGCGTCGCGAACGATACAACGAACAACTCGGATCAACGAACAACTCGGATTTTACTTCGATCTGCGTTCGAACAGCGGCGGCCTTGGTCGCCGCTCGCACGTCGACGTCCGTTCTCTCAGACTCTCTCGTTCCCACTCCGCTTCTGGCTCTCGCGCTCCCGTTCTCGACTCGCGGGTGTGATTCGCAGACCGTGCAACCGACGTGGCGGCTTCGGCCGCTCGGCGACACCATCGGATGAATGCCCACCGATTAGGAGCGGCCGAACCCGCCTGCCTCCCGATTTAGGCCGGCTTTCGCCGCTTGCAACAGTCTCACACGCGACCCTAACGCGCGACCGGTTCGGGGAACCCTCTGTATAACAATCCCCGTCGCCGTCCCTGTTCCCTCTATGACTCACTCACCGTCACGGCCACGTTCCGAACGTCCGTCGCTCGCGGGAGGGCGCGAATGAACGACCGCATCACCGAGGCGGTCGTCCTCGCGGCCGGCGAGGGGCGACGGCTCCGCCCGCTCACCACCTTCCAACCGAAGCCGATGCTCCCCGTCGCCAACCGGCCGGTCGTCGAGTACGTCCTCGACGCGCTGTTCGAATCGGGTATCGAGCGCGTCGTCGTCGTCGTCGGCCACCGCGCCGACCGCATCCAGTCGCACCTCTCTGCGACCTACTCCGACGCGGACATCGAGTTCGTCCACCAGGACTCGCGTCTCGGCAGCGGCCACGCGCTCCTCCTCGCCGAGGGGCTCGTCTCCGGCCCCTTCGTCGTCTGCAACGGCGACAACGTCGTCGACGCCGACATCGTCTCGTCGGTGCTCGAACGCTTCTCGACGACCGACTCGGTGGCGACGGTCGCGGTCGCCGAGTCCGACACGCCCGAGGAGTACGGCGTCGTCGTCGAGGACAACGGCCGCATCGCCGACATCGACGAACACGCCGTCGACAGCGAGGGCTACCTCGTCAACGCGGGCGTCTACGTCTTCGACGACGCCGTCTTCGAGGCGCTCCGGCGCATCCCGCCGCACGACGGCGAGACGCGACTCCCCGACGTGATTCACTACCTCGACGGGCACGTCACGTCCGTCCTCGTCAACGGCGGCTGGCTCGACCCCTCGCACCCGTGGGGGCTCCTCTCCGTGACGGAGACGCTCCTCGCGCGCAGACACGACTCCGCAGTCGCCGAGTCGGCGCGGATTCACGAGCGCGCGCTCGTCGGCGACCACGTCGTCGTCGGCGAGGACTGCGACGTGGGGCCGGGCGCGGTCATCAGCGCCGGCTCGTGCCTCCAAGACAACGTCTCGGTCGGCGCGAACAGCGTCATCGAGCGCTCCATCCTCTCGACCGACGCGCGGGTCGGCGCGGGCGTCGTCCTCCGCGACTCCGTCGTCGGCCCCGGCGCGACCGTCGGCGACGGCGTCGTCTCGCCCGGCGGCCGGGCGGACGTCATCCTCGAAGGCCGGCTCTACACCGACCGCCGGCTCGGCAGCATCATCGGCGACCGCGCCGAGGTCGGCGCGAACGTGACGCTCACGGCGGGTAGTCGCGTCGGCGCGGAGGCCGTCGTCGGCCCCGGCACGGTCTTACACGGCGACGTTCGCGAGCGCGTGGAGGTGACTCACTGATGTGCGGAATCACCGCCTGCATCGGCGCGGACAACTCCGTGGACTCGCTCGTCGACGGACTCCAGCGGCTGGAGTACCGCGGCTACGACTCGGCCGGCATCGCCGTGAAGAACGGCTCGGGCATCTCGCTGACGAAGCGCGTCGGCGAGGTCTCCGAGCTCGTCGCGGCCGTCGAGCAGAACCCCATCGCCGGCGACTACGGCATCGGCCACACCCGCTGGGCGACCCACGGCGGCGTCACCGACGGTAACGCTCACCCGCACACGGACGAGTCGGGCCGCATCGCCGTCGTCCACAACGGTATCATCTCGAACTTCCAGTCGCTCCGCAGCGACCTCGAGTCCCGCGGCCACGTCTTCAGCAGCGAGACCGACACCGAAGTCGTCCCGCACCTCATCGAGGAGAACCTCCGCGACGGCGCGACCCCCGAGGAGGCGTTCCGCGCCGCGGTCGGCAGCCTCTCGGGGAGCTACGCCATCGCGGCCATCATCGGCGACGAGGAGGCCATCTTCGCGACCCGCTCCGGGTCGCCGCTGGTCCTCGGCGTCGGCGACGGCGAGTACTTCCTCGCCAGCGACGTGCCCGCGTTCATCCAGCACACGGCGCGCGTCGTCTACCTCCACGACGGCGACTTCGTCGTCACCCGCGCGGACGGCTACGAAATCACCGACTCGGCCGGCCGCGCGGTCGACCGCCCCGTCGAACACGTCGAGTGGGACCCCGAGACGGCGACGAAGGGCGGCTACGAGCACTACATGTACAAGGAGATTCACGAGCAGCCCGGCGCGCTCCGGCGGACCACGCAGGGCCGCCTGAACACCCACGCCGGCGGCGTCGAACTCGAGGAGTTCCCGCCGGAGTCGTTCGCCGACGTGAAGCAGGTCCACCTCCTCGCGATGGGCACCTCGCACCACGCCGGAATGTACGCGGCGTCGCTGCTCAACTCCCGGGGTATCCCCGCCTACGCGTTCATGGCGGGCGAGTACTCGGTCATCAAGCCGCCGGTGACGCCCGACACGCTCGTCGTCGCGGTCAGCCAGTCCGGTGAGACCGCCGACACCCTCGACGCCGTGCGCCGCGCCCGCGCCGCCGGCGCGCGGACCCTCGCGGTCACGAACGTCGTCGGCTCGTCGATAACCCGCGAGTGCGACGACGAACTGCTCATCCGCGCGGGTCCCGAAATCGGCGTCGCGGCCACCAAGACGTTCTCGTCGCAGGTGACGGCGCTGACGCTCCTCACGGAGCGCATCGTCGAGGACGTGACCGGTGCGAAGTCGCCCGCCGCGCGCGACCTGATGGAGGCCCTGTCGCGGCTCCCGGGCGACGTGCAGGAGGTGCTCGACACCTCGATGGCCCGCGAGATTGCCATCGAGTACGAGGGCAGCGACGCGTACTTCTTCATCGGCCGCGGGGTCGCCCACCCCGTCGCCCTCGAAGGCGCGCTGAAGTTCAAGGAGATATCCTACGAACACGCCGAGGGGTTCGCCGCCTCGGAACTCAAACACGGGCCGCTGGCGCTCGTCACGCCGCTGTCGCCGGTGTTCGCCATCTTCACCGGCCACGACGACGAGGCGACGCTGAGCAACGTCAAGGAGGTCCAGGCTCGCGGCGCGCCCGTCATCGCCATCACGAGCGACCGCTCGGGCGAGGTGACCGAGTTCGCCGACCACGTGCTCCGGATTCCGGACACGCACCCCGACATCGCCGGCGTCCTCGCCAACGTCCAGCTCCAGCTCGTCGCGTACCACGCGGCGGACCTGCTCGAACGGCCCATCGACAAGCCGCGTAACCTCGCCAAGTGCGTCACCGTCGAGTGAGAAGCGCGGCGACGTGACGCGGCGGGTAACCCCGCCTGCCCTCCGTATTTTGCGCCCATTAATCCGCCGTCGACGCTCGATTCCGGCGTCCGACCCGTCATTTTCAGGTGTTCGCGAACGTTCGGCGATAAGTGAATATTATCTCGACTGTAGGCACCGATTACATATTACCTGCCCGCGTCAGGTAACACGCGATGACCCGACGCGACCTCGTGGACGACGTTCTTTCGGCCGCAGACGACCCTCCGGGCCCGCTGACCGACGAGAGCGACGCTCCCCCGGCGACGGACGAGACCGACATTCCTCCCGAGTCGTCGGACGACGACCTCCTCGACGCGCTCGGTGACGAGGTCTCGCGGGACGTGCTGTTGGCGTGCAACCGCGCGCCGATGACCGCGGAGGAGCTCGCGGAGAACTGCGACGTCTCCGAATCGACCATCTACCGCCGCCTCGAGACGCTTTCGAGCCTCGGGCTCGTCGAGCGAACGCAGCGAATCGACGCGCCGAGCAAGACGTGTTACGAGACGGTCGTCGACGGCCTCTCGATTCACCTCGGCGACAGCCTCCGCGTCGAGGCGGGGTCGAGCAACTACGTCGTCGACGCGATGCGCACGCTTCTGGCCGCGATAGACGTCCAACAGCTCGCGTACGACCGCGAGCAGAACAGCGTGGACGTTCGGTTCCGACTGGCGCCGCACCTGCTCGATTCGCTGGTGGAACTGTACGTCAGAGACACGAATTCGCGTGAGGAGTAGTCCGCCGACCGCCGATGTCGGTTCGTTCGCCGCGTCGCCTTCTCGCGGGCTCTCGCCGTCCTACCGCCGCCACGACCCGTCGACTTCGCCGAGGACGAGCGCGAGCGCGTCTCTCGCGCGTCCGACCGCGATGAGTTCGCGGGCGGCCGCGGCGGTGAGCGGTCCGATGGACTGCGAGGATTCGAGCCCGGCGACGATATCGGGCACCTCGGCGGTGAACCACGAACTGGCGTCCGTCCCGGGTTCGTCGTCGACTTCCGCGGACGGGCGGGTGTGAGGGGCGTCGGAAATCATACCGAATATACACCCCGAAACTGGTTAGTTAGGAATCCGCGGGCCCCCGGTAGCGACTTCCTACTCACCGGGGCACCGACCGCGTTCGGGTCCGGAATCGTTCCGATTCGCATACCACATTATTGCAAAGAATAATAACCCGGTGTAGCGTTTCCCCGATAATGTCTCTCAGCGAACTCATCTCCGGCGTCGCCGCCTCGGAGCGAACACTGACGGTGTTCAATCCGACCCCCGGCGTCGTCGAGCGACTCGCCGAGCACTTTGCGGATCGAAACGTCTCGGTGGAGTCTGCGAGTTCCGACGAGGGCCCTTCGAACTACGCGGTGCTGGGTACCGGCGACAAGTTCCACACGGCGGTCTCGGTCGACGACCTCCTCACGCGCCCCGAGGACGTCGAACCGGGGTTCGAACGCGACTCGTACGCGCCGATTCTCGACCACCTCGACGAGACGCTGTTTACCTCCTACGACCGTCGGAAGATGCTCAACGCCACCCGCGAAATCGAGGACCGCGCGTGGCGCGTCGGCGCGGGCGAACTCCACTCGGGCTTCCAGTCCGGCGGAAACCTCCGGCCGCAACTCGAAACGTACCGCCGCCTCGGCGACCGCGACGACCTCTCGGTCCACGCGTACATCTACCCGAACGGCGAGGTCCCGCAGGCCGACCAGTTCCAACTCCACCTCGCGCGCTCCGACGAGATTCGGCGCTCCTGGTTCGTCGCCTACGACGGCAACGGCGTCGGCGACTACAAGTGCGCGCTCGTCGCCGAGGAGCCCGAACCGGGGTTCGGCTTCACCGGCTTCTGGACGTACGACCCCTCGACGGTCGACTACATCGTCAACCACCTCGTCTCGTCGTACTCGATTATCGAATCCGATGGCTCGGGCGACGTCGGTCCCCGTCGTCAGATGACCGTTCGACCGAAGTGTAGCCGCTGACTCGGGTTCGCTTCTTTGTACTCGCCCACAGAATCAATTCGGAGAACTGGGCGCGAATACTTACCAACGCCCGCCCGGAACCGGGCGGTATGGTTGACGGAATCCTCCTCGACGCCTCGAACCTGAAAGGCAAGGTCAAAGGCGGCCGCGCCGGGGCCGAAATCGCCGGGATGAGCTACATCGGCTACGAACTCGCGGTCACGGAGCGGAGCATCCACGTCTACGGCGACCACTGTAACGCCGACATCCAAGACGAGGAGTACCGCTACCTCATCGTCCCGCTCGACTCGGTCCGAGGAGTCGAACTCAAAGACCTGTCCGACCGAGGTCGGTGCCTGCAGATTCACGCGTTGGACGATGAGGTGATACTCTTCTCGGAGAACCAGTCGAGCCTCTCGAAGAATCTCAAGCGCGTATTTCTCCTTCTCTCGCGGTTGCTCGCCTGAGCGGACCGGTCGGCTAGTCGGCCGGTCGACCGGCCAACTGGTCAACCGGCCCGGTGGCGAATCAGGTAACGTTTCGAAAGCAGGTAAACTAACCGAACCGCTAAAGAGGGTCGGAACCGAGGTGAGTGTATGGCCACGGATATGAACCTCGACGACGCCCCCTGTCCCATCATCGACTCGCTGAAGCAGATCGGGTCGCAGTGGCGTCTCATCGTCCTCCACGACCTCCAAGACGGTGAAAAGCGGTTCAACGAACTGAAGCGCTCGACCGGCGCGAGTTCGCGGACGCTCTCTCGCGTCCTCGACGACCTGCAGGAACACGGCTTCGTCGACCGCCGGATGGAAGAGGACGCGCCGGTCGCGACGTACTACTCGCTGACCGACAAGGGCGTCTCGCTGTGCCCGGTGTTCGACGAGATACAGGAGTGGGCCACCGAGTGGCTCGACGCCGAGCACGAAGAGTCGGCCGAAGCCGAGACGGTCCAGTCGACGGTCTGAGCGGCGCTACACTACACTTCGAGCGGGTCGCCGTCCGCCGTCTCGAAAATCGCCTCGTGGACCTCCGCGACGGTGACCGAGTCGAGTTCGTCGAGCATCGCCTGAATCGCCGGCTCGAGCAGTTCGCCGAGGACCGGCTGGATGTGTTCGCCGACGGTGCACTCGTCGTTCGGTTCGTTCGTGTGGAAACAGAACGGCTCGGCGTCCTCCACCGCCTCGTAGATGTCGCGAAGCGTGATGGCGTCCGGCTCGCGGGCCAGCGTGAAACCGCCGGTCGGGCCGCGCTTGGAATCGACGAGGTCCGCCTCCCGGAGCGAACACAGAAGCTGACGGATGACCACCGGGTTCGTGTTGACGCTCCACGCGAGACGGTCGGAAGACAGCCGCTCGTCGCTCCGCACCGCCAAGTTAGTCAGCACGTGCGTCGCGACGACGAATCGGCTGCTGTTCGACATACACGTTCTTTGGAGCTACGGGCATTTTAGATTTCACGGTGATGCGCCGATTTCGCCGGATTCTCCGCGGAATCGACGTTTTTCAACCCCCGAACCGAATCGGGGGTTCGATATTCGAATTCGGTCACGAGAACTGACCGGATGGGGTTCCGAACGGACGAAAAGTAGACCCGGAGTCGGCCGACTCGGGCGGGTCGACCCGTGCGGCGGTCGGTTCACTCTCCGTTTTCGTCAGCGCTCTCGTCTGCGTTCGCCTCCCCCGCCCCGTCCCCCTCGTCGTTCGGCGGGAGCGCGTCGACGTCGGTCGCCCGCATGAGCGCGATGACCACGTTGTCGGCGACCTCCGCGGCGAACCGCAGTTCGTCGGTCCGCCACTGCCGCGGCTCGCCGACGTGTTCGTGACAGACGACGCCGACGACCTCGCCGCCCGACCTGACTGTCGCGTCGAGCATCGACGTGATGCCCTTCGGTTCGAGGTAGCCGTTCCGTAGTTCGGCGGTCGCGGGGTCGGTCTGAACGTCGTCGACGCCGAGCGACCGATTCGCCTCCAGCGCCTCGAAGTACGACGGGTAGTTTGACGCAGTTAGCGTCCCCCCGGCCGTGTGCTCGCCCGACACCTGGTCGTACTGGTCGACACAGCGGAGCGTCTCGGCGTCGTCGAACAGCCAGACGCTCGCCCGCTCGACGCTCAGCACCGTCGCCATCGTCTCGGTGATGCGCGGGAGGGCGTCTTCGAACGACCCCGCGATGACCGTCTCGTCGGTCGCGAGGTCGATGAGCGCCCGCCGTTGGCGCTCTCTTCGTTCCCGCTCGCGGTACGCCTCGGTCACGTCGCGGAACACGACGACGACCCCTTCGACTTCCCCGTCGTCGGTCCTGATGGGCGACATGCTGTCTTCGATGTACCGCTCGTCGCCGTCGCTCGTGACGAGTTTCGTTCCCGCGCCGAGTTCGACCGGCCCGCCCGCCTCGGCGACGCGCTGCATCGGGTCGATGCGTTCGCCGGTCTCCGCGTTGACGAGGTGGAACGCGTCAGAAAGCGGCTTGCCGACGGCGGCGTCGGCGTCGTAGCCGGTTATCTCCTCGGCCGTTCGGTTCAGCTGGGTGACCGTCCCGCCGGCGTCGGTGGCGACGACGCCCTCGGCGATGGAGTCGAGGGTGACGCGGAGATGCGCCTCGCGCTCCCGGAGGCGCTGCTCCGCGCGCCTGTGTTCCGTGATTCTGACGAGCGTCTGCCGGAGGACGCCGTACTGCGCCGTCGGGTCGCCGCCCTTCTGGAGGTAGCTGTCCGCGCCGAGATTCAGCGCCTCGATGGCGACCTCCTCGCGGCTCCGTCCGGTGAAGATGACGAAGGGAATGTCGGAGCCGCGCTCGTCGCGGAGCACCGACAGGAGTTCGAGACCCGACATCTCGGGCATCTGGTAGTCGGAGACGACCGCGTCGAACGACTCCCTTTCGAGGAGCGCCAGCGCCCGCTGCGGCGAGTCGGTCGTCTCGACCTCGATACCGTCGTCCGTCGATTCGAGAAACCGCTTCGTCAGCGCCAACAGCCCCTCGTCGTCGTCGACGTAGAGCACGCGTATCGTCGGTGACTCCCCCTCGGTCCCGTCCATGTACTGTCGTGATTCTTCGCTATTGTGTCTGATAACTGTTTGGTGGATTAACTGTTTTCATAGTGTCACGAACCGGCGAGACGGGCGCTCTCGCGGCGTCTCGGTCAGTCGTCGTCGGCGGTCGGCGAGTCGCCGTCCGTCTCGACGCTCGCGCCGTCGCCGTCGCCGTCGATGCGGTCGTAGAGCACGGACTCGCCGGGTTTGACCGTCCCGCCGGTCGGGATTCTGACACCCGCGTTCAGCGAGGCGTTGATGCCGGTTTTCACCCCGTCGCCGAGGACGACGCCGTACTTCCGGCGGCCCGAGGAGACGAGTTCGCCCTTGAGCATCTGTCGGACGGGCTCGCCGTCGTGGCGGAGGTTCGCGACCTTGGTCCCCGCGCCGAAGTTCACGTCGCGGCCGAGGAGGCTGTCGCCGACGTACGAGAGGTGACCGACCGTCGCGCCCTCCATCAGGACGCTGTTTTTCACCTCGACCGCGTGGCCGACCTTGGCGTTCTCGCCGACGAGCGTGTGCCCGCGGACGTAGGCGTTCGGTCCGACGGTGGCCCCGCTGCGGACGAGCACCGGCCCCTCGATGACCACGCCGGAGCGAACCGTCGCGCCCTCCTCGACGACGACCGGCCCGTCGAGCTCGGCGCGCTCGGACACGTCGCCGTCGATTCGCGGCTCGAGTTCGCCGAGCTTCCACTCGTTGGCTTCGAGAAGCTCCCACGGTCGCCCCACGTCGAGCCAGCGGTCGAAGGCGACGCCGCGCACGTCGTAGGCCTCGCAGGTCGCCGCGAGTACGTCGGTCAGTTCGAGTTCGCCGCGGTCGCTCTCGTCCACGTCGAGCCAGCCGTGGGCCTCGGCCGGGAAGACGTACGCGCCGGCGTTAACGAGGTCAGACGGCGGGTGTTCGGGTTTTTCGACGACGCCGGTGACGAAGCCCTCGTCGTCGGTGTCGAGGACGCCGTAGGAACTCGGGTCGTCGACGCGGAACGACCCGACTGCGGGCGTCCCCTCGTACAGCGTCGAAAGCGACGGCACGTCGTACAGCGCGTCGCCGTTGAGGACGACGAACGGTTCGTCGGGGTCGAGATGGGGGGCCGCGGCGCGGACCGCGTCGGCCGTCCCGCGCTGTTCCGACTGCACGGCGAACTCGACCGGGACGCCGGCGCGCTCGTCGCCGAAGTAGTCGCGCACGTCATCGGCCTCGTAACCGACGACGAGCGTGATGTCCGTCGCGCCCGCCTCGACGGCGGCGTCGGCGGTGTGCGCGACGAGCGGCCGGTCGGCCACGGGGAGCATCGGCTTGGGTCGGCGGTCCGTGAGCGGACGCATCCGGGTGCCGCGGCCGGCGGCGAGAATGACAGTCTGCATACCTGCGTAAGGAACTCCCCGGAAGAAATTCCTTCGGTCCGGGAAGTACGAGACAGGGACCAATCGCGACGCTGTGGGTTGCCTCTGGTCCACCTACCGTAACCGACTCGAGGTGGTACGGTCGGTACGGCACGTCTCTGTCAATATCAGTCTAACAAAACGCTTGCGAACCCTGCCCCGGATTCGAGTTCGATACTTCGCTCCCGCGCGACGCCGTCGCTCGCGAACGGTTCGAACCACACGGCCCGCGAACGGCGAACGTCTTGGGGTTACGATGGGTTGGAGATTCGCACGACACGCGGCGCCGTGTGTTAGTTAACAGACGAGCGCCAGCGCGTAATAGTTTCGTTCCGCGGCGACGCGAACCGCGTTCGTGGGCGTTATTACCGTCCCACCCTTCGGCTGTGGAGGGTTACGATGGAGATTCGCACAGGACTCTCTTACGGAGACGTATTGCTGGTCCCACAGCGCTCCCCGGTCGACAGCCGGAGCGACGTGGACCTCTCGACCAACGTGACGCCGGACTTGCGCCTCGACACGCCGCTCGTCAGCGCGGCCATGGACACCGTGACCGAAGCGGACCTCGCGGCGGCGCTCTCCGGCCTCGGCGGCCTCGGCGTCGTCCACCGCTTCCTCGACGTGGACGAGCAGGCCGAACAGGCCCGCCGCGTCGCCGAGGCGGGCGGGACCGTCTCGGGCGCGGTCGGCATCAACGAGGACTACCTCGACCGGACCGAGGCGCTCCTCGACGCCGGCGCCGACGCCGTCGTCATGGACATCGCTCACGGGCACATGGAGCGGTGTCTGGACGCCGTCGAACGGATTCGCGACGAGTTCGACCCCGAAATCGTCGCGGGTAACGTCGTCACGCCGGCGGCCGTCGAAGACCTCTGGGAGGCCGGCGCGGGCTGTGTGAAAGTCGGTGTCGGGCCGGGTTCGCACTGCACGACCCGCGAGGTCGCGGGCGCGGGCTATCCGCAGCTCACGGCCGTCTCGGAGTGCGCCGAGCGGGCGCACGACCTCGGCATCCACGTCATGGCCGACGGGGGGATTCGGACCTCCGGCGACGCCGCGAAGGCGCTCATGGCCGGCGCGGACACCGTCATGATGGGGAGCTTCTTCGCCGGCACCGACGAGGCACCGGGCCGCGTCGTCGAGGTCGACGGCGAGACGTACAAGCGCTCCCGCGGGATGGCCTCGACAGAGGCCGCCGACGACCGCGACGACAAACAGAGCGACGTCGACGCGGGCGAGGGCGTCGAGGCGCTCACGCCCCACAAGGGGCCGGTCGAACCGCTCGTCGAGGAGTTCCTCGGCGGGGTTCGCTCGGGTGTGAGCTACTGCGGCGGTCACACTATCCCAGACGCCCGCGAGAAGGCGTCGTTCGTCCGCGTCGCGGCGAGCGCGAAGGAGCGAGAGGGTGCCCACGGCGTCGTCTTCGCCGAGGGTCCCGTCGAGGTCGACGACGAGGTCGAACGCGAGTTGCAGGCCCCGATGGCCGACTGACTCGCTCCGCGGCCGGCGACCGGGACACGTGCGGTCCCCGCCCAGCCGACCGCTTCGAGCGGCGGCGCTCTCGGCTGCCGCCGCTCTCGACCGCCGCCGCCGCCGCATCCCCTCTCGGCAGTCGCCGGAGCCGAACCGGACACAACAGTATTTATCCGATATATTTGCACATGTATCGGTTTAGTTATCTGTCTGTCTATCCATGACTGACCGCGTGACGAAGCGAATCGAACGGACGTTCAGCGTCTAATATACGGAGATGAATCAGTGATGCTGTTGTGGGCTCGATGCCACAATGACGCCGTCAGATAGTGATTTGAGGTGATTAGCTCAGGCTGACGAACGTATTCCCTCGGCCGGTCACAGTCGTGTCGCTACGGTTGACTGGCCACCTTTCTCGCGTTTTGATTCCCGTTTCGAAAAGAACTATCAAATTGTGGGCTGTATCTGATTTTCTTATATATTCGTCAGGAGTGAATCGCCTTGAAGCCACCGGCTCGCGAGTCAGTCGCCCCGTGTTACGAATGTCGGGGCCGACTCTCTCGGAGGTGCGTTACAAGCATAAGTATGTAATCTGATTCCGCGCCCGGTCGACTCGGTCTCCGGGCACCGGATGTCGCGCACGTCAACCGTCAAATATCGCACGAAATACAGCACAGCCGAACGGCCGTTCGTCACTGCGAGGCGATTACGAGTACGTCGCGCGGATGCCGATGACGCGGGCGGCCTGCGTCACCATCTCCGGCACTTCCGTGTGGTACCACTCGCCTTTCATCCGGGTGGTGGGACCGGAGACGCTGATAGAGCCGAGAATGGTCCCGTCGTCGGAGAGAATCGGCGCGCCGACCGCCCGCATGCCGGTGATGCGCTCTTCGTCGTTGAAGGCGTAGCCGCGCTCGCGAATCGTCGCCAACTCGGCTTCGAGGGCGTCGCGGTCGTCTATCGTCTTCGTCGTCAGCCGCGTCAGTTCGCCGTCGAGAATCTCGTTTCGGCGCTCCTCGTCGCAGAAGGCCAGGTAGGACTTGCCGACCGACGTGGTGTGGAGGTCGACCGTCGTGCCGATGTGCGAGTCGGTCTGGAGGCCCTGTTCGGACTTCACCTGATAGATGTAGACGCCGCGGCCGTTCTCCTCGACCATCACCTGTCCGCGCTCGCCGACGGCCTCGACGAGGTCGTCCATCTCGCCGATGGAAGCGTGATACAGCGCGTGTCGCGTCCGTGCGTGGTCGCCGAGGTCGAGGAACTTCAGACCCAGCGCGTACTCGTCGCCCTGCCTGACGACGTAGCCGAGCTCCGCGAGCGTCTTGAGGTGGTTGTGGGCCGTGCTCTTCGAGATGCCGAGGTCGTTCGCTATCTCCGACACCCCGCTCGCGTCGTGGTCTCTGATGTGTTCGACGATGCCGAACGACGTTTTCGTAGCGCCGATTGTCCCGGCCGTCTCGCGCCCGTCCGTGTTCATAGTTATCAATGACTGAGTGCGGTAATAATTGTTGGCGTTTCGTTCGGGGAACCCGAACGAGCGTTCGGACTAGTCCCGCGTCAGCGCGGCGACGGTCTCGCGGACCGGACTCGAATCCACCGCCGAGAGCGCGTTGAGCGCCTCGTCTGCGGCGTCGTCGCCGAGACCGAACGCGAGCAGGTCGCGGTTGCGCGAGGCGAGGTCGGCCCCCGAGAGCGGGTCGCGGTAGTCGCCGCGGGGGTACTCGCGCTCGCCGACGTAGCGGCTCCCGTCGCGGGCGGTTACTTCGACACGCGCACCCCAGTCGTCGGGGAAGGCCCGCTCGAACGCCTCGTCCGCGTGCAGGTGGACGCGCTCCGAGAGCGCCTGTACGGCCTCGTCGCCGAGCGCGTCTTCGAGGAAGTGGTCGAGTTCGACGCGTCCGTCCGCGACCCAGCGGGCGAGGACGTACGGCGTCGAGAACTTCGCCGCGGTGAGCGTCTCGGGTCGCGCGTGCCTCATATCGACGCCGTTGCGGTAGGTGTACACGTCGATTCGGTCCACGTCGGCGGGCGTGAGGTCGTCCGCACCGGCGTCCCGCAGGGCGTCGAGCGGGGCGTGGGTGTAGCGACACGACGGGTACGGCTTCTGGTAGGCCTCGGTAATCCACCAGTCGTCGCCGAGCGAGTCGAAGAGGGCGGCGAACTCGCCGTCACCGAGGAGCGTCTCGAACGGGTCGTAGACGGCCTCCATCGCCGCGGGCGACCCGCGGAGTCCGGCGGCGGTCAGCGTCGCGGCGCTCACGCCGGCCTGCGCGGAGAAGCCGGCGGTGACGTTCCGCGACGGCGCGCCCTCGGCGAAGGGGTCGTGCATGGAGACGACCGCGAGATTCAGCGCGGTGCGGACCGTCTCGCGCACTTCGTCGGGCGACTGCCCCGCGCAGACGGCGGCGGTCAGCGCCGGTCCGAGCGTCGTCCACGTCGAGTGCGGGTCGCGGACGAGCCACGGAATCGCCTCGTTCATCCGGGCCTTCATCGCGAAGATGGCGTACTCGAAGCGCGCGCACAGCTCGTAGGAGCGGACGCAGGCGTCCACGAACGTCTCGCCGTCGACGTCGCGGGCCTCGGCGACGCCCACCGCGCCCGCGACGATGCTCGCGCCCACGTGGCCGCCCCGGTTGTGGCCCTCCTCTATCTCCTGTGTTATCGCCGCCGTCGCGTTCAACAGCGCCGCCTGCGACGGGTCGA
The DNA here is from genome assembly GCF_003383195.1 of Haloferax sp. Atlit-6N. Classification (NCBI taxonomy): domain Archaea; kingdom Methanobacteriati; phylum Methanobacteriota; class Halobacteria; order Halobacteriales; family Haloferacaceae; genus Haloferax; species Haloferax sp. Atlit-6N. Next base: position 208,251 of record NZ_QEQJ01000005.1, read on the forward strand.
CGCGGCGGTCGGTCCCGAGGACGGACGCCGGGCCGTCGGCCAGCGCCGCGTCGCGGAAGACGCCCGCGTGCTGCGGGGCGGCCGCCCCCGCGACGGTCGCCGCGAGCACGTCCGCGACGATTCGCGCCCCGTCGGCGCGCACGCCGTCGGGTATCTCGTCGGTCAGAAAGCGGTACACCTGTCGTTCCCAGTCTCGGACTGGCTCCTGTGAAATCATGGTCTGAATGCGTGGTCGAAAGGGTGCTCAGGCCCGCGTGAGGGCGCAGAGCACGCGGGGGGCGGCGGGTTCGGTCGCCGCGGTCCAGAGGTCGTCGACGCCGCCGTCGCCGATGACGGGCGCGACGAGCCGGTCGAACTTCGCTCGGAGTTCCGATTCGGTGAAGGGGTCGCGCTCGCCGCCGCGGGCGGCGCGCACCTCGCGGGCGTACCGCTCGCCGTCGCTCGTCTCGACGGTGACGCGCGCGCCGCGCTCGTCGGGGGCGCGGGCCGCGAACTCCTCGGTGGCGACCACGTCGACGCGGCGGGCGAACCCGAGCGCGGCCTTCGTGAGCGCCTCGTCGGTGAACGCCTCCTTGCCGGTCTCGCCGGTCGTCAGCGCCGAGGCGACGGCGAAGGGGAGAGAGAACTTCGCCTGCAACGCGTTCTCGGGCGCGGGGTCCGACAGCGCCGCCGCCGCGGGGTACGTCTCGACGCTGACCGACTCGATGTCGGACGCGTCGACGCCCGTCTCGTCGACGAGGAGCGCCACGGCGTCGAGGGCGGCGTGGGTGTAGCGGCAGGCCGCGTGGACCTTGAAGTAGCCGCGCTCGAGTTCCCAGCGCTCGCCGAGTCCGTCGGCGAGGGCGCTCCGGTCGGGACCGTCCGCGGCCACGGGTTCGAGGTGTCGCGCCACGCCGTCGTCGAGACCGGTGAACCCCGATTCGGCCTGGTCGACCGCGAGGAGACCCGAGAGGTTGCTCATCCCGACGTAGCCGTTCCTGACTGTCGCGCCCTCCGTGGCCGCCTCGAACCGGGTGTGCTGGGCGTAGTTCGCCGCCATGCGCATCGCGTCGAGCGTCGTCTCGGCGTCGAGGCCGCGGAGCCGTGAGACGGCTGCGGCGGTGCCGACGCCGCCCCAGACGCCGTGGGGGTGCAGGCCGTCGGCGAGCGGGACGACCGTCTCGGCGGCGCGGACCGCCGCCTCGTAGCCGGCGACGAACGCCGTCAGGAACTCGTCGCCGCTGCGGTAGGCCGACTCGCCGTCCGCGAGGAGCGCGGGGAGGACGTGAATCGCGGGGTGGCCGGCCGCGAAGCGGTGGCCCTCGTCGAGTTCGAGGACGCTCCCGGCGGCCGCGTTGACGAACGCGGCGCGGTACGCCGAGGTCCGCTCGCCCGCGGTCCCCATGATGGTCGATTCGCCGCCGTTCTCGTCGGCCCACCGGCGCGCCAGCGCGGCGACCGCGGGGTCCGACGCGCCGCCCAGCACCGCGCCGATGGTGTCGGCGACGACGAGGGACGCGCGGTCGGCGACCGACGCGGGGAGGTCGCCCCGGTCGAGGTCGGACACGAACGACGCGAGCGCTTCGTCGGTCATCTCACACCCCGAGGTACGCCTCGACGACGCCCTCGTCTTCGAGGAGTTCGTCGCCGTCGGCGGTCATGCTGATGCGGCCGTTCTCCATGACGTAGCCCCGGTCGGCCAGCTTGAGCGTCTGCTGGACGTTCTGTTCGACCATGAGGACCGTCATGCCCTGCGCGTGGATGTCCTCGATGACGTCGAACACCTCCTGAACGAGGTGCGGCGCGAGCCCGATGGAGGGCTCGTCGAGGATGAGCAGGTCGGGCTCGCCCATGAGCGCGCGGGCGAGGGTCAGCATCTGCTGTTCCCCGCCGGACATGGTGCCGGCGCGCTGGTTCTTGCGCTCCGCGAGCCGGGGGAACAGCTCCAGCATCTCGTCGAGGTTCTCCCTGCGGTCCGCCTTCGCCTCCTCGGTCTGCGCGCCGAGAAGCAGGTTGTCGATGACGGTCATGTTGGTGAACAGGTCGCGGTTCTCCGGGACCTGCACGATGCCGCGCTCGACGATTTCGTGGGACGCCTTTGAGTGAATCGCCTCGCCGCGGTAGGTTATCTCGCCGCGGCTCGGCGAGAGGATGCCGCAGATGGTGCGCATCGTCGTCGTCTTGCCCGCGCCGTTCGAGCCGATGAGCGCGACGATTTCGCCCTCGTCGACGTGCATGTCGACGCCGTGGAGCACCTCGATGTCGTCGTAGCCGGCGCGGACGCCGCTCAGTTCAAGCATCGACGTCGAACCCCCCGATGTAGGCCTCGATGACGCGGTCGTCTTCGACCACCGTCTCGGGCGCGCCGAAGGCGATGCCCTTCCCTTGGTCCAGCACTTTCACGTAGTCCGAGATGTTCATGATGGCTTTCATGTCGTGTTCGATGATGAGGAGGCTCGTCCCGCGCTCGCGGAGTTGGCGGAACAGGTCGAGCATCTGGTTCGACTCCGACGGGGTGAGCCCCGCCATAATCTCGTCGAGGAGCAGGATTTCCGGCCGCGTCGAGACGGCGCGGGCGAGTTCGAGGCGCTTCTGTGCGCCCACGGTGAGTTCGCCCGCCTCCTCTTCGGCCTTGTCCGCGAGCCCGACGAATTCGAGGGTCTCCATGGCGATTTCGCGCGCCTCGCCCCGGCGGCGGGTGTGGATGTGCGCGCCGACCATCGCGTTCTCGACGACGGTCAGTTCCTCCAGCGGGCGCGTGATTTGGAACGTCCGCGCCAGCCCCGCCCGCGCGATTTTGTGCGCCGGGAGGCCGGAGATGACCTCGCCGTCGAGCCTGACGGTCCCGCTCGTCGGCGGGAACGCCCCGCTGATGCAGTTGAACAGCGTGGTCTTGCCCGCGCCGTTCGGTCCGATGAGGCCGATAATCTCGCCGCGGTTGACGGTCATGTCCACGTCGTCGAGCGCCTGCAGGCCGGAGAAGCGCTTGCCGACGCCCTCGACCGACAGAATCTGCTCGCCGTCGCGGTCGATGTCGGCGTCCGCGTCGTCGACGCTCTGCGCGTTCGTCTCGTCTGCCGACATCACTCGTTCACCTCCTCGTCACCGCGGACGCGCTCCCAGAGCGCGCGCGCCTGGCTCGGCCAACTGACGACGCCGCGCGGCGAGTAGATGACGATGGCCACGAGGAACGCGCCGTAGATGATGCGGTCGAGGCCGTTGATGTCGGAGAACGTCGTCCGCGCGATTTCGCTGACCGGCGTGACGATGAACGAGCCGACGATGGGGCCCAGAAGCGTCCCCGGCCCGCCGACGACGGCGGGGAGGAGCAGTTCGACGTTCTTGAACAGCGCGAACACGGTGTCGGGGCGGATGGTGTTGAAGTACATCGACCAGTAGGCACCGCCGAGGGCGGTGAAGAAGGCGCTGACGGCGACGCCGATGAGCTTGTACCGGAAGCTCGGCACGCCGACGCTGGCGGCGGCCCGCTCGTCCTCGCGGATGGCGAAGAAGTACAGCCCGACCCACGAGTTCTTGATGAGCCACGAGACGAGCGTCACGACGAGCAGGAAGCCGACGATGAGGTAGTAGTACGGCAGGTCGTTCTGGAACTGGAAGGCGACGAGGCCGTACTCCGCGCCGTAGTCCCGCGGGAACGCCTTGAAGTAGCCGTTGGCCCCGCGGAGCTCCGACATGTTGGTGACGACGAAGCGGAGCAGTTCCGCGAACGCGAGCGTCGCCAGCGCGAAGTAGTGGCCCTGCAGTTTGAAGCGGAACGAGAGCGCGCCGATGATGAGCCCGTACCCCCCGGCCAGCACGCCGCCGACGAGCATTCCGATCCAGGGGTTCACCGCGGCGTCGACGACGAGCGCCTGCGTGGCGTACGCGCCGATGCCGAAGAACGCCGCGTGCCCGAAGGAGAACTGCCCGGTGTAGCCGGACATGATGTTCCACGCCTGGGCCGTGTAGGCGTAGATGACCGTGAGGATGAGCACTTTCAGGCTCAGCAGCGCCGCGAGTTCCATCCCGGCGACGTCGATTTCGATAATCGTCGGGAGCGCCGCGAGCAGACCGAACAGCGCGACGCCCTTCACCAGCGGGGCGTACCGCTGGTCGTCGAACGTCCGGTAGCGGTCGCGGACGGACTCGATTGCGCTCACGCCTCAGCACCTCCGAAGAGGCCCTCGGGCTTGACGAGGAGCGTCCCGATGAAAAGCAGGAAGATGAGCACCTGCGCGGTGGTCCCGGGGAGGTAGTAGCCCCCGAACACCTGAATCATCCCGACGATGAGGCCGCCGACGAACGCGCCGGGGAACGAGCCGAGGCCGCCGAGGATGACGATGACGAAGGCGTTGATGAGGTACGTCTCGCCCGTGAAGGGGTCGAACCGCTGGAACAGCGCGATGGAGCCGCCGGCCACGCCGGCCAGCGCCGCGCCGATACCGAAGGTGAGGTAGTTGATGCGGCGGACGTTGATGCCGACGTAGCGCGCGCCGTCGCGGTTGTCGGCCGTGCCGCGAATCTTCCGGCCGAGGTCGGTCCGGTTCAGGAACGCCCGCACGGCGAGCATCGTCCCGAGCGCGATGACGAGCGCGTAGAACTGCCCGAGCGGGATGAAGACGCCGCCGACCTGTATCGACCCGAGCGAGAGTTCGACCTGCTGGGGGTCGGGCGTGAACACGATTTCGATGGCCGACTGGATGATAAACAGGACGCCCAGCGTGGCGATGAGCTGGTTCTGCTGGGGGGCCTCGATGATGGGTTCGACCGTGAGTACGTGGACGACCACCCCGAGGACGAACAGCACTGCGGCGGCGATGGGGATGCCGAGGAACGGGCTGATACCCGCCATCTCGGAGACCAACCACACCGAGTACATCCCGACGACGAGGAAGACGCCGTGGGCGAAGTTGATGACGTCCATCACGCCGAATATCATGGTCAGCCCGAGCGCCGTCAGCGCGTAGACGCCCCCGAGCAGGAGGCCGAACGCGAGCAACTGCAGGAGGACGGGCTCCAGGTTGGTGATGTCGGTCAGGAACTGTACGAACGGGTCGATGAATCGGCCGAGGCCACCGCCCTGCAGCGGCAGCGGCGCGACCGATGTGACTAGGTGTCCCATGCGGTTTCTACGCTCGGGAATTGTTGGCAACCCCCATAAAAGGTGGCTATCTTTCGAGACGGTTCGTTGACGTGACGGGCGCGAGGGTCGCGGTCAGACCTGCGGGTCGGCCTCCGCGTACTCCTCGGGGTAGACGACCTTGACCGAGAGGTCCTGAACCTGGTTCACCGGGCCGAGCGCGTTGACGTTCTCGCCCTGGTCGTCGAACTCGATAGCGCCCATCGCGGAGATGTGGTCCTCGTAGCTGAGGCCCTTGAGCGCCTCGTTGATGTCGTCGGGTTCGACGCTGCCGGCCTCCTCGACCGCCTGGATGATGACCTCGGCCGCGGTGTAGGCCATCCCGACCGACGCCGAGAACTCCTGGTCGTAGTTGTCGAGGAACTGCGAGCGGACCTCGGCGGTCTTGTCGACCGTCGGGTTCAGCGCGTAGTTGTTGTCCAGCACGCCGTTTGCGAACTCGCCGATGTCGCTGACGGCGTCGTCGTCGGTGAACGTCGCGGACGCGGACGCGGTCAGGTACGGCGGCCGGTAGTCCTGGTCCTGCAGCGCCTGCGCGAGCAGGACGCCGCCGGCGACGTAGGTCGTTGCGATGATGGTGTCGGGGTCGGCGCTCCGGAGCCGTGACACCTGCGTGTTGGCGTTCGACGCGCCGAACTCGATGGCGGTCTCCTCGACGATTTCGACGTTCTGCTCGGGGAGGAACTCGCGGAGGCTGTCGCGAATCGCCTGTCCGTAGCTGTTGTTGATGTAGAACAGCCCCGCCGTGTCGATGGTGCCGCCGCCGTCGCGGATGACCGACGGCACGAGGTCCGCGTAGTCGCTCGCCAGCCGGCGCGCCGGGGGCTGGGGCCGGTAGACGTAGTTGAAGTCGCGGCCCTGCAGGATGTTGTCCGCCGCCGCGATGGAGATGACGAACGGGACGCCCTGCCGTTCTGCGACCTGCGTCGCCGCCGTCGTCACCGGCGAGGAGTAACAGCCGGTGAGGACGTGCGCGCCCTCGCTGAGCAGTTCCTCGCTGACCTGTCCGCCGAGTTCCTGTGCGCCCTGGTTGTCGCCCTCGATGACGGTCACTTCCGCGCCGTCGAGCGACTCGATGCCGCCCTCCTCGTTTTTCCGCATCGCGGCGAGTTTGATGGCGTTGCTCATCCCGACGCCCGTCGCGGCGAGACTGCCCGAAAGCGGGTGGTTCGAGCCGATGATGACCTCGTCGACGGACTGCTCGGGCGTCCCCGTCGTGGTGCCCGTGTCGCCGCCGGACCCGCCCGAGTCACCGCCGGAGTCGCCGCCCGAATCGCCGCCGCCGTTTCCGGCGTCGTCGCTCGCACAGCCGGCTAATGTCAATGCCGCGACGCTCGCGCCCGTTGCTTTGAGGAAGCGCCGCCTGTTGCTCGTCGAAGACTTGAGAGTCTTACCCATGGCAATCAATCACGAGGTTGGTGCCAATTGTAATAAATGCTATCGTACTCGTGTTGTCACGTTCCGAAGATATTCCCGCGTCGAGTCGGTTGAGCCGGTCGAGTCGGCCGAGTCCGCGCGTCAGTCGAGCGACTCGCGTGCGTGGATGCCGGCGAGGCGGCCGTAGCCGAGCGCGGTCGTCAGCCCGTTACCGGAGAGGTAGCCGCCCGCGCCGTGGCCGCTGATACCGCAGGCCGTGCCGCCGCCGGCGTAGAGATTCTCGACGATGCTCCCGTCGGTCCGGAGGACGCGCCCGTCTCCGTCGACGACGAGGCCACCCTGCGTGTGGAAGAGCGCGCCGGTGACTTTGGTCCCGTAGAAGGGCGCTTCCAGCGGGTTCGCGCCGTCGACGCGGCCCACCTCGTCCGGTTCGCCCGCCGCGGCGGCCTCGTTGTAGTCGGCGACCGTCTCCGCGGCGCGCTCGCCGTCGGCACCGAGTCGCTCGGCGAGGTCGGCGACCGAGTCGTCGCTGTGGTAGGTTCCCTGCTCGATGGCCTCGTCGAAGTCCTCGAACTGCCCGCGGAGTCGTTCGAAGATGCGCTCGTCGAACAGTTGAATCGCCTGCCCGCCGGGCTGTTTGAGCACCGAGATGGCGAACTCGCTGTACCCCGCGGACTCGTCGCCGAACCGCTCGCCGTCCTGATTCACGAGGATGCCCCCGTTCATCGTGACCGCGTAGGTCGAGAGCATGCCCGTCTGGCTCGCCACCGTCGCGTGGCCCTGATAGGCGTCCATGCAGGCGAGTTCGCCGCCGAGTTCCGCGCCGAAGCGGACGCCGTCGCCGGTGTTGCCGTCAGCGCCGAAGTACAGCGCCCGTTCGATGTCCTCCTCGCAGTAGTCGGTGACCATCTCGCGGTTGCCGGCGAAGCCGTCGGTGGCGAGGATGACCTTCTCGGCCTCGATGGCCTCGTCGTGGCCGAGGCCGGCGACGACGCCCCGGACCGCGCCGTCGTCGGCGACGAGTTGCTTCACGGGCGCGTTCGTCAGGAGTTCGATGTTCGGCGTCGACTCGACGCGCTCGACCAGTTCGGCGACGAGGTTCTCGCCGTTTCGACCCTCCGGCGCGTGCATCCGGTACTCGGAGTGCTTGGGATACTTGAAGTCGTCCACGATGTGGAGCGTGACGTCCCAGTCGTCGACGAGCCAGTGGATGAGGTTCGTGCTCTCCTCGCAGAGGTACCGCACGCGCTCCTCGTCGGCCTCGTAGTCGTTTTTCTCCAAGATGTCGCGGGCCATGTCGGCGGGCGTCTCCTCGATGCCGGCCTCGCGCTGGAGTCGCGTCCCCGCCGCGGGAATCATCCCCGTCGAAAGCGAGGTGTTCCCGCCGCATTCGGGCGCTTTCTCCAGCACCGTCACGCGAACGTCGGGGTTCTCGCTGGCCGCGAGCGCGGCGACGAGGCCGGTCCCCCCGCCGCCCGCGACGAGCACGTCCGTGTCGATGTCCCACTCGATGTCGTCGACCGAGACGACTTCGGCGACGCCGTCGCTCGGCGTCCGCCGGGCTAGTTCGTCCATGCACTCTGCTAGGTAGACTCTATCGTAAAACTACCGCCTCCGGCGGTGACGGTTCCCCACGAACCTCCCGATTCCGCCGGGCTCGGCGGTGCGTGCGTGAGTAGACTCGTTCGCTGTTGCATCAGTTCGCTGTTGCATCATCGTTCGCCGTTGCGTCGTCCGCTGTCGCTCCGTCTTGGACGTTCAGGAATAATAGATAGTCAGGAATACCGGAGTGAAAAATTATGTGGGTTGAGAACACGCATAGCGCATGGACTCGCCACGAGACATCGTCGAGGAGTTCTTCGACCGGATGGAAGACGACCGCAGGGACACCGTCGGAGACCTGTTCGCCGAGGACGCCGTCATCTCCCTGCCGGGTGCGACCTTCGAGGGACCGACCGCGGCCTACGACTTCCTCGCGCACCTCGAACCGCGGTACGAGTGGGCGGCCAAGGAGTTCGACCGCTGGATAGCGGCGGGCGACACCGTCGTGAGCACCGGGTCGCTCTACGGCGTCGACAACGACGGTGAGGAGTTTTCGGACGTTCGCTACGTCGATATCTACGTCGTCCGCCGGGGCCTCATCGAGCGCCTCGACATCTGGAACGACCTCGCCGTCGACGGCGTCGTCCCGGTCGAGGACGCGGCCGCAGTCCCGGCGGAGGAATGAGCGACCGAACCGCGGTTCTGTTCGCGCTCCGCGACGACCCCTCGCTCGTCGTCCGCGCCGAGGAACTCGGCTACGAGTCGGCGTGGGCCGCCGAGGGGCAGGGAAAGACCGCCTTCGGAAAGCTCGAACGCTGGGCCGTCCACACCGACGAAATCGGCCTCGCGACGGGCATCGTCAACGTGTTCTCGCGGACGCCGGCGGCGCTCGCGGCGGCCGCGGCGACCCTCGACGACCACTCGGACGGCCGCGCGATTCTCGGCCTCGGCGTCGCCCACCCCGGCGTCGTCGAGACGTTCCACGGCGTCCCCTTCGACCGCCCGCTGTCGCGCCTCCACGAGTACGTCGAACTCGTGCGGCGCTACCTCCGCGGCGACGCCGACTCCTTCGACGGGGAGTTCTTCTCGCCCGAGCGCACGAGTTTCTGGGACGCCTTCGAACCCGTCCGGGAAGAGATACCAATCTACAACGGCGCGCTCGGGCCGGCGAACGTCCGACTCACCGGGCAGGTCGCCGACGGCTGGCTCCCGAACCTCTACCCCCGCCCGCAGTTCGAGGAGGCGCTGGAGTGGCTCGACACCGGGGCCGCCCGAACCGGCCGCGACCGGAGCGACGTGGACGTGGCGATGTACGTCCTCACGGCCGTCCACGACGACCCCGACGAGGCGCGCCGGGCGGCGGCCGAACACGTCGCGTACTACCTGCGGGACGTGCCGGGCTACTACGACCGCGCGGCCGAGCAGGCCGGCTTCGGCGACGAGGTCGAGGCGGTCCGCGCCGCGCCGACGACCGAGGCGGGGGCGCGCGAACTCTCGGCCGACTTCCTCGACCTCGTGGCGCTCGTCGGCACGCCCGACGACGTGCGGGGGCGACTCGCCGAACTCCGCGAGATGGGTGTCGACCTGCCGGTCGTCCGCGCGCCCGCCGGCGTCGACCGCGAGTGGGTGGCGCGGACGCTGGAGGTGTTCGCCCCGTAACATGACCTCAGCGAACCGTGCCGTACTTTTATGCTGGATGCCACCGCATCTCAGGCGAAGCGAGTCATGACAGACCGTATCTGGGAGGACCTGCTATCTGAACAGGATAAACAGGTCATCACGAAGGCTGGTTACGACAAGGAGGGCGCCTCGTCGTGGGAGTCCCGCGGCATGGGCGAGAACCCGATGGTTCTCGTCATCGACATGCAGCGGCTCATCGTCGGCGAGAACGTCCCCATCCTCGACGCTATCGAGGAGTATCGCACCGCGATGGGCGACATCGCGTGGGACGCCATCGAGCACATCGACCCGTTCCTCGATTTCGCGCGGGAACAGGGGCTTCCGGTGACGTACACCCGGGTCGTCCCGTCGAGCTACGACGACCCCGACCACCCCGACCTCGACATTGTCGACCCGGTCGCGCCCGAGGAGGGCGACACCGTCGTCGACAAGTCCTACGCGTCGGCGTTCTACGGGACCGACCTGCTCTCGCGGCTCGTCCGCGGCGGCCACGACTCGGTCATCATCGTCGGCAACTCCACGAGCGGGTGCGTCCGGGCCACCGCGGTCGACGCCAAGCAGAACGGCCTCAGCGTCGTCCTGCCGCAGGAGTGCATCTTCGACCGCATCGAGGCGTCGCACAAAATCGGCCTCCTCGACCTGTGGATGAAGTACGCCGAGGTGCTCGAGACCGAGGCGGTCGAGGAGTGGGTCGAGACGCTATGACCCACGACCTCGTCATCTCGAACGGCACCGTCGTCACCCCCGAACACGGCACCTTCGAAGCCGACGTCGCGGCCGACGGCGAGACCATCTCCGCCATCGCCGCGCCCGGCACGCTCTCGGGCGAGACGGAAATCGACGCGACGGGCAAGCACGTGCTCCCGGGCGCGATCGACCCGCACACCCACCACGGCATCTACCGCGGGCTGGAGGCGGACGCCGAGTCCGAGTCCAAGTCCGACCTCGTCGGCGGCGTGACCACCATCGGGAACTACTTCCGCCGGGCCGGGGCCTACGAGGACATCATGCCGGGCTACTTCGACGAGGCGGAGCCGAACTACTACCACGATTACTTCTTCTCGCTCGGCCTGCTCTCGATGGAGCATATCGAGGAGATTCCGACCATCATCGAGGAGTTCGGCATCACGACGTTCAAGTGGTACATGAACTACAAGGACGCCGCCCGCGAGAAGTTCGGCGTCGACTGCGACATGCACGACGACTTCGGCGACGCGTTCGTCCGGAAACTCGCCGAACAGGACGTGCCGACGACGCTCGGCTACCACTCCGAAAACGTCGAAATCACGAACGCGCTCGCCGGCGGCAACGTCTACGTCACCTCCGAGTCCGACGACACCGACGCCGACGCCGACGAGGGCTACGAGGTGATGGTCGAGGAGTTCCCCGGCTACGCCGAGACCCAGAGCATGGTCGCAGGCGCGGCGCTCGCCAAGGTCCACGGCTACGACGACCGCTTCTACGCGGTCCACATCTCCGCCGGGGGCACCGCCGACGAACTCGCCGCGCTCCACGACGCGGGCTACCGGGCGTGGGGCGAGACGTGTATCCACTACCTCGCGCTCACCACCGAGGAGTGCGACGAGCGCATGAAAGTCAACCCGCCGGTTCGGTCGAAAGCCGACCAAGAGACGCTCTGGGAGCGCCTCGCCGACGGCACTATCTCCACTATCGGGACCGACCACTGCGCCAACCTCGCGGAGAACAAGTTCGGCGAGGGCATCCGCGACAGCCTGCTCGGCTTCCCCTCGACGCCGGTGATGCTCCCCCTCATCCTCTCGGAGGGCGTCAACGAGGGCCGCATCTCGCTCGAACGCGCCGTCGAGGTCACGAGCACCAACGCGGCGAAGGCGTTCAATCTCTACCCCAAGAAGGGGACGGTCAGAGTCGGCAGCGACGCCGACCTCGCCGTCGTCGACCTCGACGAGACGAAGACGGTCACGCCGGAACTGTTACACAGCGTCAGCGGCTATTCCCCCTACGAGGGTCGAGATGTCACCGGCTGGCCGACCCAGACCGTCGTGAAGGGCGAACTCGCCTACGACGACGGTGAGATTGTCGGCACGAAGGGCCACGGTACGCACATCGACCGACCGGTGTGAACCGGCCACCCGCCGCGGCGACCGAAAAGGGAGTCGACGACGCTGACTGACCGGCCACGCGGGAGCCCGGGGGCGCGGCCCGACCCGCCGCACAGACGACCGGGCGCGCGGACACGCACACGCACCACCTGACGACCACCACACGCGACACAGAACGAGAAGACACACACGACATGACGAACGACACGAACGGACCACTCGACGGCCTCGTCGTCCTCGAAGCCGGGTCGATGATATCCGGCCCGACCGTCGGCCGCTTCATGGCCGACTTCGGGGCGACGGTCATCAAAATCGAACACCCGGCGTTCGGCGACCACATCCGCCGGTTCGGTCCACAGAAAGACGGCGTCGGCCTCTGGCACAAGTACCTCTCGCGGAACAAGCAGTCTATCACCCTGAACATCTCCACCGAGGAGGGCGCGGCGGTGTTCGAGGACCTCGTGAGCGAGGCCGACCTCCTCATCGAGAACTTCCGACCCGGCACGCTCGAACGCTGGGGCGTCGGCTGGGAGCGACTCTCAGATGTCAACGACGACCTCGTGATGCTCCGGATGTCCGGCTTCGGCCAGACCGGCCCGTATTCCGAGCGCCCCGGCTTCGGGACGCTCGCGGAGGCCATGTCCGGCTTCGCCTACCTCAACGGCTTCCCCGACTCGCCCCCGCTGCTCCCGCCGACCGGTCTCGCCGACAACATCGCGGCGCTGTTTTCGACGTTCGCGGTGATGTTCGCGCTCTACCACCGCGACGTCCACGGCGGCGGCGGCCAGTACATCGACACGAGCCTCATCGAACCCATCTTCGGCCTGCTCGGCCCGCAACCGCTCCGCTACGACCAACTCGGCGAAATCGAGTCGCGGTCGGGCAACCGCTCGACCTCGTCGGCCCCGCGGAACGTCTACCGGACGGGCGACGACCGCTGGGTCGCCATCTCCGCGAGCGCGCAACCGCTCGCGGAACGGACCTTCGACGCCATCGACCGGCCCGACCTGAAGGACGACCCGCGGTTCGAGACCAACGAGGACCGACTGGAACACGTCGACGAACTCGACGCCATCATCCAAGGCTGGATGGACGACCACAGCCGCGAGGAGGTGCTCGCGGCGTTCGAGGAGGCCGACGCGACGCTCGCGCCGGTGTACAACGTCGAGGACATTCTCAACGACGAGCACTACGCGGCGCGCGAGGCGTTCCTGACGGTCGACGACCCGGACCTCGGCGAGGCGGTCGTGCAGAACGCCTTCCCGAAGTTCTCGGAGACGCCGGGGCGGGTCGACCACCTCGGCCCGTCGCTCGGCGAACACAACGACGCGGTCTACCGCGACCGACTCGGCTACGACGAGTCGGTGCTTTCGGACCTCGAAGCGGAGGACGTGATATGAGCCTCCTCGACTCGCTTCCCGAGCGCGTCCACGTCGTCGAGATGCTGCCCCGCGACGGGTTCCAGCGCCTCGACGAGTTCGTCCCGACCGACGAGAAAGTCGAGATAATCGACGCCCTCTCGGAGACGGGCGTGGACGAAATCGAGATTTCGTCGTTCACCCACCCGAAGGCCGTCCCGACCCTGCGGGACGCCGACGAGGTGGCGAAGCGCATCACCCGCCGCGACGGCGTGACCTACCGGGCGCTCGTCCCCAACCTCCGGGGCATGGAGCGCGCCGTCGAGGCCGAGGTGGACAAGGTGAACGCGCTCGTCACGGTGAGCGAGACCTACACGAGGAAAAACCAGAACCGTACCCGCGAGGAGGTGCTCGCGGAGATGGACGACATCGTCGACCTCGCCCACGACCACGGCATCGAGGTCGAAGCCGGGATGGGGACGAGCTTTTATTGCCCCTACGAGGGCGCAATCGACCCGGCGGAGACGCTCGCGGTCGTCGACAGCGTCGTCGACTCCGGCGTCGACGAGGTGACGCTGGCGACGACGATGGGCCTCGCCAACCCGGTCGAGATCACGGAGCGCTTCACCGCCGCGTTCGAGGCGTACCCCGGCCTCGACATGGGCCTGCACCTCCACGACACGAACGGGATGAGCCTCGCCAACACGCTGGCCGCGATGGCCGTCGGCGTCGACCGCTTCGACGCCTCGGTCTGCGGCCTCGGCGGCGGCGTCGTCCTCCCCGGCGACATGTCCGGCGTCGGCAACACGCCGACCGAGGACCTCGTCCAGATGCTCGAACGAATGGGCGTCGGCCACGGCGTCGACTTCGGCCGCATCGAGGCGGCCGCCCACGACGTGTCCGACCGACTGGGCCTCGGTCTGACGAGTCACGTCCTCGCCGGCGGCACGGTCGAGGGCGTCCTCGACACCGTCGCGGCCGACCAGGAGGTGGACTGAGATGTCCGGCAAGACCCTCGCGGAGAAACTGCTCTCGGCGAAGTCCGGCACCGACGCCCGCGCCGGCGACTACGTCGAGGCCGACGTGGACGTGGCGATGGCCCACGACATCACCGGGCCGCTCGCGTTCCGGACGTTCGACGAGGTGACGGGCGACGACGGCGAGCTGTTCGCGCCCGACCGGACCGTCTTCACCATCGACCACCACGCCCCCGCGGACGGGGTGCAGGCCGCGAACAACCACAACGCGGTCCGCGAGTTCGCGGCGAAACACGGCGCGCACCAGTTCGACGTGGGCGACGGCATCTGCCACGCCGTCCTCGTCGAGGAGGGCTTCGTCGGTCCCGGTGACCTCGTCATCGGCGCGGACTCCCACTCGACGACCTACGGCGGCATCGGCGCGTTCGGGACCGGCGTCGGCTCGACCGACCTCGGGACCGCGCTCGCGACGGGCGAACTCTGGTTCCGCGTCCCGAAGACGCTGCGCTTCGAGGTCGACGGCGACCTCCAGGACGGCGTCTACGCGAAGGACCTCATCCTGCGTTTCATCGGCGACGTGGGCTTCGACGGCTGTACCTACATGGCCGCCGAGTACGCCGGGAGCACCATCGAGTCGCTCCCGATTCACGAGCGCCTCGTCCTGTCGAACATGGCAATCGAGATGGGCGGCAAGACGGGCCTCGTCGCGCCCGACGAGCGGGCCGAGTCGTACCTCGAACGCCAGACCGGCAACGAAGTCGACCTCGCCGACGCGTTCGTCTCCGACGACGACGCCGACTACGAGGCGGTCCACAGCTACGACGCGGCCGCCCTCGCCCCGCAGGTCTCGAAGCCGTCGAACCCCGAGAACGCGGTCGACGTGACCGAGGTCGCGGGTACCGAGGTCGACCAGCTGTTCGTCGGCACCTGCACGAACGGCCGGTACGAGGACATCAAAATCGTCGCGGACATCCTCGCGGGCGAGACCATCGCCCCGAACGTCCGGATGGTCGTCGTCCCCGCCTCGAAGTCCGTCTACCAGCACATGCTCGGGACGGGCGTCTTCCAGACGCTCACCGACGCCGGCGCGGTCATCCAGAGCGCCGGCTGTGGCCCCTGCGCGGGCTACCACCAGGGCGTCCTCGGTGACGGCGACGTCTGTCTCGCAACCGCGAACCGGAACTTCCCCGGCCGCGAGGGGTCGATGGAGTCGTCGGTCTACCTGTCGAGTCCGGCGACCGTCGGCGCGAGCGCGCTGTACGGCGAAATCACGGACCCCCGCGAGGTCGAGACGAAACGCTACGACGACACGGTGTTCGCGGAGGTGCTGCCATGACGGACGCGTTCGCCGGCGACGGCGGCCGCCCGGACCCCGCTGAACCCGGTCGCGCGTGGGTCTTCGGTGACAACATCGACACCGACCAGATAACCCCGTCGCGCTTCATCGTCTCGTCGGACCCCGACGAACTCGCCACCCACGCCTTCGAGGACCTCAGACCCGAGTTCTCCGAGTCGGTCGAACCCGGTGACTTCGTCGTCGCCGGCGAGAACTTCGGCAGCGGGTCGTCGCGGGAGCACTCGCCGCTGTCGCTCGTCGGCGCGGGCGTCTCGGCGGTCGTCGCGCAGTCGTTCGCGCGCATCTTCTTCCGCAACGCCATCAACCTCGGCCTGCCGGTGCTCATCTGCCCCGGCGCGGACGCCATCGAGGACGGCGACGAGATTCACGTCGACCTCGACGCGGGCGTCGTGACGAACCACACGCGAGACGAAACGTACGAGGCGGAGGCGCTCCCCGAGTTCCTCCAGTCGCTCGTCGAACAGGGGGGGCTGAAAGCCTACACGAAGGCGAAACTCGACGGCTGAGCGGGCACTCGGATCACGTCACACCGCCGCCGCCGCACCGTCCGCCGACCGAACAGAGGCACCCGCGAACGCCGCTCCGATGCGGTTATCGCTTTCTGCGTTTCACCGCTTCCGCGCGTCCCAGTAGAGAAGTCCGGCGGCGACGACGAGACAGACCGCGAGCCCCGCGAACGCGGCGACGTAGCTCGCGTAGGTAGCGACGATGCCGACGTAGGCCGGTCCAATCGCGTTCGCGCCGAGGAACAGCGCCCGCGCGGCCCCGAGGTCGGCCCCGCGGTCGGCGTCGGGCGCGTTGTCCATGATGATGGCGTCCGCGAGGGGGAACTCCGTCTTGTAGCCGGCCGCGAGCGCGACGACGGAGACGTAGATGAGCGGGCGCGCCTCCACGGCCGAGAGGACGGCGAGCGCCCCCGCGGCGACGAGCATCCCGACGACGGCGATTGACTCGCGGCGGAACCGGTCGCTCAGGCCGCCGGCGACGGGTTTGATGGTGATGCCGACGGCGAAGACGATGGCGAACGTCGCGCTCGCCAACTGCTGGTCGAAGCCCTTCGCCTCGATGAGATAGGTCGGAAAGAAGTTGATGAAGCCGCCGACCATGAAGTAAAACAGCCCGAACGCGAGGAGCGTCCGGCGCTGTTCCGCGCTGGCGAAGAGGCGTCGGAGCGTCCCCGAGACGTGGAGTTCGGGCGACCCCACGGCGTACCCGTCTCTGGACCAGAGCGCGTAGAGGAGGGTGAGCCCCGCGAGGGCGACGGCGACCGGGAGGAACGGCGTCCGCCACGTGGCGTAGGTCAGCGCGAGGATGGCGAGCCCCGACGAGACGAGGCCGCCGAGGTCGGTCCCGGCGGCGTAGAGACCGAGCGCCCGGCCGCGGCGTTCGACGAACAGGTCCGACAGGAGCGCCCGCGAGGGGATGGCGAACAGCCCCTTCCCGAGTCCCGTGACGACCGCGGCGGCGACGAAGCCCGCGAGACCGCCGGCGAGGCCGAACGTGGCGAACCCGAGGACGAGGATGCCGAGTCCGGGGACGATGAGCGTCGTCCGGGTCCAGCGGTCCGAGTACTCGCCGCCGGGATACTGGGTGATAGCGTAGACGCCCTGAAACAGCGCCAGCGCGATGCCGGCGGTCGCCTCCGTTATCTGTAGCTCCTCGATGATAGTCGGCAGCAGCGGCGACAACAGAAACCGACCCGTCTGGAGGACCGCCCACGCCAGCGACACGGTGACTAACATCCGACCCGGGTAGCCCGCAAGCAAGCGCTCGTCGGATGTCGGCTGTTGGTTCACACCCTCCGTACACCGACCTGCTACCAATGGGTTACGATTGCGGAACGCCGGTTCCGCTTGTCGGCGGCGCGGTTCCCCGTGACGCTGAGCGACTAGTAAACAAATATAAGTTTATATTGATTAGTCTAAAGGAGATGCACCGAAAGTAGAAGCACCATATTCGTTTCTCAAACGACACAATTTTTACAAATTCTACAATTTTTAGAAATTTCACAGTTTTAAACTCTACTGAGTTTATCTCCATCCGGTTCAGCGCCCCCCGTCCCCGATGGCCGCCGCACAAATTTTTACCACCCGCGGCCGCGACGGTCCGGGCATGGACGCGACGGCAATCGACCACGTGAATCTCCGCATCCCCGCCGACGGCCTCGACGCCGCGGTCGAGTTCTACCGCGACGCGCTCGGCTTCGACATCGAGAACCGCGAGTTGTTCGAATCGGGCGAAAAACCCTTCTTCTCCGTGCGACTCTCCCCGGAGAGCGTCATCCACCTCCGACCGGCCGAGAACTTCGAACCGCCGACGGAGACCGCCTTCGACCACGTCGCCATCGAGTTCGCCCACGACATCGACGAACTCCGCGGCCACCTCGACGCCGCGGGCGTCGAAATCGACCGCCAACTCGAACCTCTCGGGGCGACGGGCGTCGCGCCCGCGGTGTACGTCACCGACCCGTTCGGCTACACGCTGGAACTGAAAGCCGCGCCCGACGACGACTGAGCCGACTCTACAGCACGTACTGCGCGACCGAGTCCATCACTTTCCGCTCCGCCCGGCGCAGGTGCTCCTCGGCGGTGCGCCGCGAGACGCCCATCTCGTCGGCGATGGTCGCAGTCTCGATGCCGCGCGGGAGGTCGTAGTAGCCGCCGGCGTGGGCCAGTCGCAACGCCTCGCGCTGGCGGCCGGTGAGCGCGGGCATCGCGTCGGCGGGTGCCAAAAGCGGGCCGCTCCCGCTGGCGAACGACACCGCGCGCTTGGACTCGACGCTCACGTCGAAGCCGCTGTCCACGAGGTCGCGGAAGCACGCCGTCAGGTCGTCGGCCGAGACGGCGAGCAGGCGACAGACCTTCGCGCCGTCGCGGTATCGAAGCGGCGGGACGAGCAGTAGCCCGTGTTTCCGAACGTAGCCCTCGATGTGGTCTATCTCGTGGTCCCGGAGGCAGTCGGCGGTGACGACGACGAGTTCGTCGCCGCGCTCGACCGACGCCGCCACGCCGACGGTGTCGTCGACGCGGTCGAGCACGTCGCTTCCGACCCCGCCGCTCACGTGGAGCATGTCGCAGTGCTCGTTGCACCACAGTTCGACGCTCGCGGCGTTGCCCGCCGTCGCCGCCGCGTAGGCGCTGTCGTCCCTGATTCGGAGGCTCGCCTCGTACATACGCGGACCGTACTCTCGGCGTGAATATATAAACCATGCACCGCATGGTGGGGGAATCGCTACCCGTCTCGCGCCCGAAGTCTGTGGTATGCACGACCAGCAATCGTCGGCGCGTCGGGACCGGCTCGGCGACCCGAGCGACGAGTGGCGCGCGTATCAGGGCGCGCCCACCGGGACGGACATCGAGTGCAAGGGGTGGCGACAGGAGGCGGCGCTCCGGATGCTCAACAACAACCTCGACCCCGAGGTGGCCGAGCGCCCCGAGGACCTCGTCGTTTACGGCGGGACCGGCCGCGCCGCCCGCTCGTGGGACGCCTACGACGCGATTCTCGCCGAACTCCGCGACCTCGACGACGACGAGACGCTCCTCGTCCAGTCGGGCAAGCCGGTCGGACGGTTCCCGACCCACGAGCGCGCCCCGCGCGTCCTCATCGCCAACTCCAACCTCGTCGGCCGCTGGGACGACTGGGAGCACTTCCACGAACTGGAGGCCGAGGGGAAAATCATGTACGGCCAGATGACCGCCGGCTCGTGGGCGTACATCGGCACGCAGGGCATCATTCAGGGCACCTACGAGACGCTGGCCGAACTCGCCCGCCAGCACTACGACGCCGACCTGCGGGGCAAACTCGTCGTCACGGGCGGCCTCGGCGGCATGAGCGGCGCACAGCCCCTCGCGGTGACGATGAACCACGGGGTCTGCATCGCCGCCGAAGTGCAGGCCGACCGCATCGAGCGCCGGGTCGAGACGGACTACCTGATGGAGTCCGCCGACTCGCTGGACGAGGCGCTCGAAAACGCCAAGGACGCGATTGAGGCGGGCGAGCCCTACAGCGTGGGCGTCGAGATGAACGCCGCCGACATGCTCGAAGAACTGCTCGCGCGCGACGAGATTCCGGACGTGGTCACGGACCAGACGAGCGCCCACGACGAACTCGAAGGCTACTACCCGAGCGGCTACACCGCAGCGGAGGCCGACCGACTCCGCGAGGACGACCCCGAGAAGTACGTCGAAGAGAGCCTCGACACGATGGAGCGCCACGTGCAGGCGATCCTCGATTTACAGGACGCGGGCGCAATCGCCTTCGAGTACGGCAACAACATCCGCGGGCAGGTCCAGGACCACCGTGGGATGACGACCGCCTTCGACTTCCCCGGCTTCGTCCCGGCGTACATCCGCCCGATGTTCTGCCGCGGGCGCGGGCCGTTCCGGTGGGCCGCGCTCTCCGGCGACCCCGCCGACATCCACCGCACCGACGAGGCGATTCGAGAGCTGTTCCCCGACCACGAGTCGCTCATGCGCTGGATAGACCTCGCACAGGAGCAGGTGTCGTTCCAGGGGCTCCCCTCGCGCGTCTGCTGGCTCGGTTACACCACCGACGACGAGGGGCTCACGGAGCGCGCCCGCTTCGCGCTGAAAATCAACGACCTCGTCGCCTCGGGCGAGGTTTCCGCGCCGGTCGTCGTCACCCGCGACCACCTCGACGCCGGGTCGGTCGCCAGCCCGTACCGCGAGACCGAGGCGATGCGCGACGGCACCGACGCGGTCGCCGACTGGCCCATCCTGAACGCGCTTCTCAACACCGCCGCAGGCGCGGACATCGTGAGCGTCCACGACGGCGGCGGCGTCGGCATCGGCAACTCGCTGCACACGAACAACCACGTCGTCCTCGACGGCTCGGACCTCGCGGCGAAGAAGGCCCGCGCCGTCTTCACGACCGACCCCGGCATGGGCGTCATCCGCCACGCCGACGCCGGCTACGAGGACGCGCTTGACGAGGCGGCCCGGTCGAACGTCCGAATCCCGATGCGAGACCACGACGCGGCCGACCGCGCCGAACGTGCCGACCGCGCGGCCGAAGACGGCGGCCACGCGACCGAGACCGGCGAATCCGCCGCCCGAGGTGACGAATGAGCCGAACCGACCCACCCGCGTGGGAGGGGACGTCGTCGGACCCGAACGACGAGCAGTTTGGCCACGTCATCACCCCGACCGAAATCGAGGACGTGGGCGACTTCCGCGCCGTCCTCGTGGGCGAGCCGTACGACGGGGCCGTCATCGGTCGGCGCGGTGCCCGCGAGGGCCCCGCTGCGATTCGGTGCGCCCTCGCCGGCGTCAAGACCCACCACTTCGACGAGGGGCCGGTCGCCGGCGTCGCCGACCTCGGCGACCTCCCGGTCGAGGCGTACAACGACGCGGACGACCCCGAGAACCACGTCGCGGACGTGCAGGCCGTCGTCGCCGACGAGGCCGCGGCCGTCTACGAGCGCGGCGCGCTCCCGGTCTTCCTCGGCGGCGACAACTCCCTGACGGTCGGGAACGTCACGCCGCTTCTCGGCGGCGACGACTCGGTCGGGGTCGTGAGCTTCGACGCCCACCTCGACTGCCGCGACCCCGCCGACGGCCCGACGAGCGGGACGCCCTACCGCCAGCTGTTCGACGCCGGTCTCGACCGCCTCGCCGTGGTCGGCGCGCGCCACTTCGAGACTTCGACCGCCTACGCCGACTTCCTGCGCGACTCGGGCGGCACCATCCTCACCGCCGACGAGGTCGGTCGCGGCCCCGTCGAGACGGCCGACTTCGCCCTCGATGCGCTGGCCGCTTGCGACCGCGTCTTCGTCAGCCTCGACGTGGACGTGCTGGACCAGACGGCCGCGCCGGGCGCGAGCGCGCCGACCCCCGGCGGCGTCACCACTCGCGAACTGTTCTCGATGCTCCGCCGCGTCGCGGCCGACCCCCGCGTCGTCGGCTTCGAGGTCGTGGAGTGCGCGCCGCCGCTGGACGACGAGGACGGTCGAACCGTCGGCGCGGCCGCCCGTGCGGTCGCCCACTTCCTCGCGGGGGTGACGTCGCGTGACTGACGCGGGTTCCACGGCCGGCCTCACGGTCGTCCACGACGCGGCCGAACTGGTCGTCGGCCCCGACGAGGGAACCGGCGTCGTCGTCCTCGAAGACGCCGCGTTCGCCGCGCTCGACGGCGAGGTAGTCGCCGTCGGGTCGACAGACGAAGTGCTCGCGGACTACCCGCTCGCCGACGCCGACACCGCCGTCGACGCGACCGGCAAGACGGTCCTGCCGGGCTTCGTCGACCCCCACACCCACGCGCTGTTCGCCGGCGACCGCTCCGACGAGTTCGTGGCGAAGCTACGCGGCGCGACCTACGAGGAGATTCTCGCCGACGGCGGCGGCATCCTCCGCACCGTCGACGCGGTCCGAGAAGCCTCCGACGAGGAGTTGGCGGCGAACCTCACGGAACACCTCGACGCGATGCTCGCCCACGGGACGACCACGGTCGAGGTCAAGAGCGGCTACGGCCTCGACACCGAGACCGAACTGCGGATGCTTTCGGCTATCGACGCGGCCGGTTCGGACCACCCGGTGGACGTGGTTCCGACGTTCATGGGCGCGCACGCCGTCCCGCGCGGCGTGGACACCGAGGAGTACACCAAGTCGGTCGTCGCCGACCAACTCCCCGCGGTCGCCGAACAGGGCATCGCGGAGTTCTGCGACGTGTTCTGCGAGCGCGGCGTGTTCACCGCCGAGCAGTCCCGTCGGATTCTGGAGGCGGGCCGCGACCACGGCCTCACGCCGAAGATTCACGCCGACGAGTTCGCCGCCATCGGCGGCACCGACGTGGCGGCCGCGGTCGGCGCGGCCAGCGCGGACCACCTGCTTCACACCGACGGCGGGGGCCGCGAGACGCTGGTCGAAGCCGGCGTCGCGCCCGTGATGCTCCCGGGCACGGCGTTCGGCCTCGGTGCCGACTACGCCGACGCCCGCGCCTTCCTCGACGCGGGCCACGAGGTCGCGCTCGCCACCGATTTCAACCCGAACTGCTTCTCTCGAAGCATGGGATTCGTCGCCACGCTCGCCAGCGTCGGAATGCGAATGACTCCACACGAGGCCATCCGCGGCGTCACGAGCGCCGCCGCGGGCGCGCTCGACCGCGACGACGGCACGGGCACGCTCCGCGCCGGGGCTCCCGCCGACGCCGTCGTGCTCGACGTGCCGACCGCGTCGCACCTCTCGTACCGGTTCGACACGAACCCCGTTTCGACCGTGCTGAAATCGGGGGTGGTCGTCCGTGGGTGACCGCACAGGCCTCCCCGATTCGGTCGTCCTCGACGGCGAGTCGCTGACGCCGGAGGACGTGGCCGCCGTTTCACGCCACGACGCACCCGTCGAACTCGCCGCCGAGTCGCGAGAGCGGATGCGCGAGTCGCGCGAGCGCGTCGAGTCCGTCCTCGACTCCGGCGAACCGGTCTACGGCGTCAACACCGGTTTCGGCCACCTCGTGGAGACCCACATCGACCGCGAGGACATCGAGCGCCTCCAGACGAACCTCGTCCGCAGCCACGCCGCCGGCGCGGGCCGCGAACTCACCCGCGAGGAGGTCCGGTCGATGATGGTCAGCCGGGCCAACACGCTCGCCAAGGGCTTTTCGGGCATCCGACCCTCGGTCGTCGACCTGCTCGTCTCGATGCTCAACGAGGGCGTCCAGCCGGTCGTCCGCTCCCGCGGGAGCCTCGGCGCGAGCGGCGACCTCGCGCCCCTCGCGCACATGGCGCTCGTCCTCATCGGGGAGGGCGAAGCCCGCGTCGACGGCGAGCGACTCCCGGGCGACGAAGCCCTGCAAGCGGTCGGTCTGGAGCCGGTGACGCTCGCCTCGAAGGAGGGCCTCGCGCTCATCAACGGGACGCAACTGACGGTCGGCCTCGCCGCGCTGTTCGTGGTCGACGCCGAGCGGACCGTCGAGGCCGCCGACGCCGCGGGCGCGCTCGCGACCGAGGTGACGATGGGGACGACGGCGAACTGCGACCCCGCCATCCACGACGTTCGCCCCCACCCCGGCCAGCAAGAGAGCGCGGCGGCGATTCGCCGCCTCACCGCCGGTTCGACCGTCCTCGAATCGCACAAGGACTGCGAGCGCGTGCAGGACGCCTACTCGATTCGCTGTCTCCCGCAGGTCCACGGCGCGGTCAGAGACGCCGTCTCGCACCTCCGCGAGGCCGTCGAAGTCGAACTCAACAGCGTCACCGACAACCCGCTCGTCTTCCCGGCGGGCGCGGTGGACGAGCGCGCGCCCGGAACCGACGTGGCCGCCGTCGTCTCCGCCGGCAACTTCCACGGCGAACCGCTGGCGCTCCGCCTCGACTACGCCGCCGGCGCGCTGACGGAACTCGCGGCCATCTCCGAGCGCCGGACCGACCGGATGCTCAACCCGGACGTACAGGAGTCGTACCTCCCGCCGTTCCTGACCGAGCGCAGCGGGCTCCGGTCGGGTTACATGATTGCGCAGTACACCGCCGCGGCGCTGCTCAACGAGTGTCGGTCGCTCGGTCGCCCCTCCATCGACTCGACGCCCGTCAGCGGCGGGCAGGAAGACCACGTGAGCATGAGCGGCCAGAGCGCCCTCAACGCCCGCACGGTCGCCGAGAACGTCGCGACCATTGTCGGCGTCGAACTCCTCTGTGGCTCGCAGGCCGCGGAGTTCCTCGACGAGGGCCTCGAACTCGGGACCGGAACGGGGGCCGTCCGCGACGCGATTCGGTCCGTGGTTCCGCCGCTCGACGAGGACCGCCGACTCGACGGCGAACTGGAGACGGCGGCCGACCTCGTCCGGTTCGGCGCGATTCGCGCGGCCATCGAGGACGCCGGGCTCTCCGGCTGATTCGTCCGCACCCACCATCGGGAGGCGGTGAGTGACCGTCGCCCCCGACTGCAAAAAACGGCCATCGCGTCGCCGGTGACACGCCCGGCGCTCGCCGCGGTTGCCGACTCAGAGGTTCCCGTTGACGATGTCGGCGACGCGCTGCCGGTCGAACAGCTGTTCCTCCTCGGGAATCTCGGGGTACGGCCCCTCGCTGTACTGGGGCCACGCGCCGAACTGGTCGGGGTAGAGCTGTTTCGCGGTCATCTCCAACTGGAACAGATTGAGTATCGGTCCCTGGTAGCGGCCGCCCTGCGCGTAGATGCGGTCGTTCTTCACGGCCGAAATCTCGGCTCCGACGGGGTCGTCCTGGAAGCCCGTCCGGATGTCGGGCATGCTCGTGTTCGGGTGCATCCCGCCGAGCGTGAGAATCACGTCGGGGTCGGCTTCGAGGAGCGTCTCGAAGTCGACGGTCGAGCCGGATTCAACGTCGTCGCCGAACGCGCTGACCGGCCTCAGCGGGCGGGTGTGGGCGGTCAGGAAGCCCGGCGTGCTCAGGTTGTAGGCGTAGATGGACTCCAGGTCGCTCGGGCCGAGGAGCACGGCGGTCGGGCGGTCCTCTTCCGTGGGGAGGTCCGCCGCAATCCCCGCGAGCAGTTCCTCGCGGACCGTAGTGAGCGCCTCGTACTTCGCCTCTTCTTGGAGCACCTGCGCGACCTTGGCGAATATCTCCCAGAGGCCGTAGTACTCGTAGGCGTCGGTCCACTCGGTCGGCGGCGCTTGATGCCGCGCGCTGAAGCTGTTGCCGAACCACGGACTGACGTTCTCCTCGATTTCGTCGAGGTCGTCTTGGCTCCAACTGCCGAGCGCCGAGACGCTGGCGGGGTCCGCGAGGTGCACGTCGCTGTCGAGTTCGTAGAGCCGCTCTTTCGACGGCTCCCACGACGAGTACAGGCCGGTCCAGTCGAGTCCGACGCCGGGGAGCCGCGGCGTGAACTGGTTCCACAGCGCGTCGTAGTAGTCCGGGGCGTGCATCGAGTTGACGGCGTCGCCGTGGCCGAGGGCGAACGCCATCCCCGCGTGGTGGGTCAGCCGCGTGAAGATGCTCTCGGGGACCGATTCGAACGTCACCTCGCCCATCGGGGCCATCGACACCGTGTACGAGTCCGCCTCGGCCGTCGATTCCGCGGTCGACTCGGTCGCCGTCGATTCGGTCGCGGCGGTCTCCGTCGCGGTCACGCCGGTCGTGGTCGCGTCCGACTCGGACGAACCGGTACAGCCGGCGAGCAGTCCGCCGGCGGCGACCGAACCGCCGTAGGTCAAGAACTTCCTGCGCGTTGGTCCGTCGCTGTCTGCCATCGTACTTTTAGGCCCGCCTAATACATATAGGCGTACCGATTTAGGCCGGCCGAAATTCCGAAACGGATTTATCCGTTTGGGAGTGGCTAAAACCATGGACCAAGACCTCGTCGACCGGGCGGCGCGCACGCGCCGAGCGTACCTCAAGGGCGGCGGTGCGCTTCTCGCGGGCGGCTTGCTGGCCGGCTGTGCCGGGCAGAACGACGCGGAATCAGCGACGGACGCGACCGAGACGGCCGCGGCGACGGAGGCCACGACCGAAGCGTCTCCCGAGCCAGAGACCGAGGCCGAACAGGCCGGCTACACGGTGTCGATGTCTCCGGCGGGCGACGTGACGTTCGAGTCGGTTCCGGCGGACGTGATGGTGTACAACCTCGTTTACGCCGACGCGGCGGTCGCCTTCGGCCACGGCGACGCGGTGAACTCTCTCGGCTTCGACAGCGACGCCGGCGGCCGGACGCTCGACGCCTACTACGAGCGCCTCGACGGCGTCTCGTTCGACCGGAGCGAGCTCGCGCAACTCAACTCCGGGTCCGGGAGCGTCAACATCGACAAGGAACTCGTCTACGAACTGGACTCCGACCTCCACCTCGTCGACCCGGCGCTCGTGGCCAGCTTCGACGGCTGGGACCAGTCGGACGTCGAGGAGATTCGCGAGCAGGTCGGCCCGTGGTTCGGCAACGCCTACAGCCGCACGCACGCCCAACCGCCCGAGCCGTACGCCGCCGACTATCAGTACTACACGCTCTGGGAAATCGTGGAGAACGTCGGGCAGGTGTTCCGAGAGGAAGACCGCTACGCGGCGCTCGAGTCGGTCCACAGCGACCTCCTCGACACGATTCAATCGGACCTCCCGCCCGAGTCGGAGCGCCCGACGGTCGGCGTCGTCATCTACATGGACGAGACGTTCTACCCCTCGAAAATCAACGTTCCCGGCTTCGCCACCTCGCACATCCGTCCGCTCGGCGTCACCGACGCCTTCGCGGCCGGCGACGTGACGTTCGAGACCTCCTACGACTTCGAGACGATGCTGGAAATCGACCCCGACGTGTTGCTCCACAGCTACGGTATCGACTCGTACTACGACGTGGCGTCGACTCGCGAGACCCTCGAAGACCACCCCGTCGGGAGCGAACTCAGCGCGGTCCGGAACGACCGCGTCTTCCCCTCGGGCACGCCGGTACAGGGGCCGATTATGAACTTGTTCCAGTTGGAGATGACCGCGAAACAGCTCTATCCCGGCCGCTTCGGCGCGTGGCCGGAGTACACCGGCGGTGCGTACCCCGAGATTCCCGAAGAAGAGCGGCTATTCGACAGGCAGCGCGTCGCCGACATCGTCACCGGTAACTGAGCCGGCCGGTTTTCCCCGGCCGTTTCTCTCGCCACCCGGCGCTGGCGGGTGGCTCGTTCGACCCGCTCGGCCCGCTCGCCTCCACGGTGGCTCGTCCGCCTACCAGAGCTGGACGGCCGGCGTCCCGCAGTCGTCGCAGACGATGGCGTCGTTGTCTTTGTAGCTCCCAGTCACGAGGTCGCCGTCGCAGTAGGTGCAGTCCTCTTCGTCGAACGAATCGAGCAGGTACGCGGATTCGGGCATATCCGACGATTCGGCTCCAGTCGTAAGAACATTTCTCCGGTTCGATATATCGCGGTCCGTGACACTCCCGAGAACTGCTCGGTTCGAACCGTCGTTTCGTCGGCGACAGTCGCGACTCGGGGCGTGGGACGCGCAAAACGGGGAACCGGGAGAACGGTGGTGGGATGCCCGGTGAGGTGGTGGTGGTGATGGATTGTCCGGGCGCAGAAGCTCCCCGGAGGAGCGTGGGAACGCGTCGAGGGGGGAGGCGAGTCGGACTTAGTAGCCCAGTTGCTCGCGGATGAGGACGACGGTGGTGCGGCCCTCTTCGACTTCCTGCCGGAAGATGAGCTGCTTCGCAATCATCGACTCGACGCCGTAGGCCTCCTTCGCGCGCTCGTTTTCGAGGGGGTACGCGACGGATTCGAGGCGGTCGAGCGCGTCGTCGAGCGTCGGCACGATTTTGTTGACGCCGCTGACGATGACGACGTTGCTGGCGGCGAAGGGGTACGCGCCGATGCGACTGCCCGAGAGGTCCGCGGCGACGAGTTCGCCCGTCTGGGCGATGGCGTTGATGCCGCCGAGGAAGTAGTCGGCGGTCTGGGAGTCGCGGCGGGCGGCCTGTCGCTCCGCGTCGTCGTCGATGCTCCAAATCTGGTCCGGCAGGCTCTCCCACTCGTGGTCGCCCTCGCTCAGGTAGTCGTCGAACCCGATCTCTTCGAGAGTGGTCGAGTGGCCGTTCATCACGGAGACGCCCGCGGGGATGTGCGACTGCAGGGTTTCGAGCGCCTCGTCGGCCGTGTCGACGACGACGACGTCGAACCCGCTCGCTTCGAGGTTCTCGACGGTCGCTTCGACGACCTCGTCGTCGGGGAGCTGGTCGAGTTCGGCGTCGATATCGGCGTCGTCTGCGTAGTCAGATTTCTGTTGAGACATGTGTGAGTGTGGTGGTGGAGCCGGTGGGTACTCCGACGCCCGAGTGTAGCGGCTAACGGGTGTTAAACGCTCGCTGACGGCGGTGTCAGGTGGTTACGGTCGTGTTACCGCCCCCGCCGCGACGGGTCGCGGTTTGGTCACTCCGCTACTCCAGTCCGAGCGCGTCGCAGAGCGCCGCCACGTCGAGGTTGTCGGCGACGAGCGCGGCGGCGCGGTCGTAGGGGTCGCCCGACGCGCCGGCGTCCGCGTCGGCCTCGGGCGTTCCCGCTGTCTCCGCTCGTTTTCCCCCTGTCGCGCCCGCCGCTCCCGTCGCCGGACGGTCGCGCCCGGCGGACTCGTACACGGCGTCCACGAACGCGTTCCGCGGCGAGTCGTTGGCGAACAGGTCGTGAATGTACGTCCCCGCGACCCGTCCGAGCGCCGCGCCGTCGCCCGAAACCGGGGTCGCGTCGCCGACGATTCGGCTGTCGCCCATGTGTATCTCGTAGCCGTCGATAGCTCCCGTCGCGCCGGCCAAGGGTCCCGCGCCGTCGAACTCGACGGAGACGGGTTCGACCCGCTTGTCGCGGGAAAAGCGCGTGACTATCGGCAGCAGGCCGAACCCTTCGACCGTCTCGTCGGCCGCCGTGCCCTCGACGTCGGCGTTCTCGATGGTCTCGCCGAGCAGTTGGTAGCCGCCGCAGATGCCGACGACCGGGCCGTCGAAGGCGGCGAGTTCGTCGCCGAAGCCGGCGTCGCGGAGCGCGAGCAGGTCGTCGACCGTGTTCTTGCTGCCGGGGAGGACCACCCCGTCGATGCCGTCGAGCGTCGCGTCGAGCGGGAGGTAGGCGACCCGGACGCCCGGCGTCTCGGCCAGCGGGCCGAAGTCCGTGGCGTTCGAGATGCGCGGGAGTCGCGGCACGCCGATTGTGACGGCGCGCTCGGCCGCGACGCCGTCGTCGTCGCCGACGGTGGCGCGCTCGCCTTCCGCGGGGAGCGCGAGGCTGTCTTCTTCCGGGAGACCGGGGTCGTCGTAGGGAAGCACGCCGAGGACGGGCACGCCGGTCCGCTCCTCGATTTCGTCGAGCCCCGGTTCGAGGAGGCTCAGGTCGCCGCGGAACTTCGTGATGACCGCGCCGACGACCCGCTCGCGCACGTCTTCGGGCAGAAGTTCGAGCGTCCCGAGCAGGCTGGCGAAGACCCCGCCGCGCTCGATGTCGGCCGCGATGAGGATGTCGGCGTCGGCGAAGCGGGCGGTCTCGATGTTCGCCAAGTCGCGGTCGTGGAGGTTTATCTCGGCGATGGAGCCGGCCCCCTCGGCGACGACCACGTCCGCCTCGGCCGCCAGCCGACGGTGCGATTCGACCGCCGCGTTGCGGGCGTCCTCCCAGTGGGTGGCGTAGTAGTCGCCCGCGGAGTTGAGGCCGACCGCCCGGCCGTGGACGACCAGTTGCGACGTGCCGTCGCCGTGGGGCTTGAGCAGGACCGGATTGTGGTCGGTCGTCGGCGCGACCCGAGCGGCGCGGGCCTGCACGTACTGCGAGACGCCGATTTCGCCGAAGCCGTCGCCGTCGGCGGTCGCGACCGCGCGGGCGTTGTTGCTCATGTTCTGCGCCTTGAACGGCGCGACAGAGAGGCCGCGGTCGGCGAACAGGCGACAGAGCCCGGCCGCGACGGTGCTCTTGCCCACGTGGCTCGCGGTCCCCGCGACGAGGAGGGTCGGCGTCGTCATCTGCCGGGAGTCAGGGCCGCGCGGTTCAAAGGTGTTCGTTTCGGGCGCGGGAGGGCGGCCCCATACCGCGACCGACGGCGTCTTCGAACGCCCCGACGACGTTCCCCGCCATACTGTGGTGGTCACGTCGATTCTGTGAAATGTTGCCGGAAGTGGTGCGTTTAGTTCGCTCGCCCGCTCGGTCTATCATGAATGAAGAAACAGTTACTCGTGACGGACTTCCTCGACCGGGCCCGGACGTACTACGGCGATTACGAGGCTGTCGTCGGCGTCGACGGGGAGCGCTTCACCTACGCGGAGTTCGGCGAGCGGGTGGACAGGTTTTCGGCGGCGCTCCAATCCCGCGGCGTCGAGAAGGGCGACCGGGTCGCGGTGCTCGACCCCAACACGCACTGCCACCTCGAAGCGGCCTTCGGCGCGATGCAGTGCGGCGCGCTCCACGTCCCGCTGAACTACCGGCTCACGACCGAGGACTACGAGTACCTGCTTTCGGACTCCGGCGCGAGCGTGGTCTACGCCGACTACCAGTACGCGGGGAAAATCGAGGCCGTCCGCGACGACGTGCCCGCCGAGGTGTTCGTGACGAACGACCCCGCCGCCGTCGACGGCGACTGGCTCGACTTCGAGGCGTTCCTCGACGAGG
This sequence comes from Haloferax sp. Atlit-6N, assembly GCF_003383195.1. NCBI lineage: Archaea > Methanobacteriati > Methanobacteriota > Halobacteria > Halobacteriales > Haloferacaceae > Haloferax > Haloferax sp. Atlit-6N. The sequence goes on from NZ_QEQJ01000005.1 coordinate 238,787, forward strand.
CCGACGCCGACGACTACGAGCGCCCCGAGATGTCCGAGGACGAACTCATCACCATCAACTACACCTCGGGGACGACCGGCGACCCGAAGGGCGTCTGCCGCACCCACCGCACCGAGTCGCTCCACGCCCAACTGGTGACGATTCACCACCACATCGCCGACGACGACGTCTACCTCTGGACGCTCCCGATGTTCCACGTCAACGGCTGGGGGCACATCTACGCCGTCACCGGCCGCGGCGCGAAACACGTCTGCACCCGCGGGGTCGACGCCGAGCAGGTGTTCGACGCCATCGCCACCGAGGACGTGTCCTTTTTCTGTTGTGCGCCGACGGTGCTGTCGATTCTGCGGGAGTACGCCGAGGAACACGACCCCGCGTACGCCGGCGACAACCCGGTTCGCGTGACCGCCGCCGGCAGCGCCGCGCCGAGCGCGACGATTCGCCACACCGAATCCGAGTTCGGCTGGGAGTTCACCCAGCTCTACGGCGCGACCGAGACCGGCCCGCTCATCGCCACCTCGGACGCGAACCGACTCATCCCCGACGAGGGGGGGCTTCGGTTCTCGCTCAAACAGCGGCAGGGCGTCGCCCCGCTCGGGACCGACCTGCGCGTCGTCGACGAGGACGGCGAACGGGTCCCGCGCGACGACGCCACCATCGGCGAGGTGGTCGTCCGCGGCAATCAGGTGATGGAGAAGTACTGGAACAAGCCCGACGAGACCCACGACGCCTTCAACGACCGCCTCGAAGGCTGGTATCACACCGGCGACCTCGCGGTCGTCAACGAGGACGGCATGATAGCGATTCAGGACCGCAAGAAGGACATCATCATCTCCGGCGGCGAGAACATCTCCTCGGTCGAACTGGAGGACACGCTGTTCGACCACGACGCCGTCGGCGACGTGGCAGTCATCCCCGCGCCGTCCGAGAAGTGGGGCGAGACGCCGAAGGCGTTCGTCGTCCCCGCGAACGGCGACGTAGAGAATCCCGGCGTCACCGCCGAGGAACTGAGCGAGTACACCCGCGACCGCCTCGCCGGCTACAAGGCCATCCGCGAGTTCGAGTTCGTCGAGGAGATTCCCAAGACGGCGACCGGTAAGATTCAGAAGTACGAACTCCGCAAGCGCGAGTGGGACGACGAAGAGCGGATGGTCGGACAGGGGTAGGTGGCGACCCGACGCCCCGGCGACCCCTGACTCGGCGGCTCCCCCGACCGTTTCGACGCTCGTCTCCCGGTGAGTCGGCCGCTTCGCCCGCAAGATATTATTGGCTCACCGAGTATCTCGTATCTAACATGTTTTCTCCGAGTTCAGGAGGCACCTCCGCCGGCGCGATTCTCTACGTCGCGGCCGACGGCGCTGCCTCCGATGCGGTCGTCTCGGCGCTTCGGGACGCCTTCGAGCGCCCGGTCACGCGCGCCGAGAGCGTCGACGCCGTGCGGTCGGCGCTCGACGACCGCACCGTCTCCTGTCTCGTCGCCGCCGCCGACCTCCCCGACGGACTCGAACTGGACGCGCTCGTCTCCCGCGACGGCTCCCGCGCCGAGTTTCCGGTCGTCGTCTACGCCGCCGCGGGCGACGAGGCGTTCGCCGCTCGCGCCGTCTCGCTCGGCGTCGACGACTACCTGATCCGCGACGACGCCGACGACTCCCACGCGGCACTCGTCGCGTCGGTTCGGTCGCTCGTGGACCCGGACACCGACGACTCCCGCCCCGGCACTCGGAGTCACCGCGTCATCGTCGAGGCGATGGAAGACGGCGCGTTCGTCCTCGACGACCGACGTCGCGTCGAGTACGTGAACCCCAGAATCGAGGAGATAACCGGGCGCGCCTCCGAGACGCTCCGCGGCGAGCAGTTCGAATCGCTCGTCGACGCCGGCCTGTTCCCCGCGGGCGAGTACGAGCGGTACCGCGACGCCGTCTCGCGGGTTCTCTCGGAGGGCGTCACCGAACGCCTCGACGTTCGGTTCGTCGACGCCGAGGGCGACCCGCGGCTGTTCGAGCTCCAGCTCTCTCCGGCCGTCGACGGCGAGAAGGCCATCGGCGTCGTCGGCATCCCGCGGGACGTGACCGACCGCGAGGTCGCCACCAACCAGCGCGGCGAACTCCTCGAACGCATGACGGACGCCTTCTTCGCCCTCGACACCGACTGGCGCTTCGTCTACTTCAACGACCGCGCGAAGACCATCTTCAGCGAGGTTCGCGAGCCCGAACTCGGCGAGCGCATCTGGGACCTGTACCCGTCGGTCGTCGACACCGAACTGTTCGACAACTACCACGAGGCGATGCGGACCCAAGAGCCGGTGACGTTCGAGACCTTCTCCGAGGTCTACGACGGCTGGTTCGAGGTCCGGGCGTATCCCTCGCCGTCGGGCCTGTCGGTCTACTTCCGCGACGTGACGACGCGGAAGCGCTACCTCCACGCCCTCGAATCGACCAACCAGCGCCTCGAAACCGTGTTGCAGAACCTGCCGATCATCCTCTCGGCGTTCGACTCAGAGGGCGTGTTCACCATGTCCGAAGGGGCCGGTCTGGAGTCGCTCGGCCGCGACCCCGGCGAGGTGGTCGGCCGGTCCGCCTTCGAACTGTACGACGACACGCCCGCGGCCACCGACGCCATCGCCAGCGGGCTGTCTGGCGAGGCGGTCGACACCCGAGTCGAGTACCACGGCGCGGTCTACGACGTGTGGTACCGCCCTGTCTTCGACGACGACGGCGAGGTGTCGAAGCTCCTCGGCGTCGCCATCGACGTCACCGACCGCGCGCGGTTGGAGGACGGTCTCCGGTCGCTACAGGCGGTCACGAGGGACCTCATTCTCACCGAGAGCGTCGAGGAGGTCGCGGCGCTGGCGGTCGAGGCCGTCCCCGAACTCGTCCCCGAGGCCGAGGCAGCCATCTGGCTCGCCGACGACGGCGGGGGACTGTCGCCGGCCGCCTCGACAGGCGACGGGTTCGAGTCGACGGTTCGAATCGAGACCGTCCCGGGCGGCCCCGAGTCGGACGCGGTCACCCGAGTCGACTCCGCGGCCGTGGATGACCGGCTCCTTCCCCCCGAGTCGGACGCGGCGTCTGTCCTCCGCGTCCCGCTCGGGAGCCACGGTCTCCTCGTCGTCGCGACCGACGCCGACGCGTTCCTCGACGTGGACGTTGACCTGTTCGAACTCTTCGGCTCGACGGTCGCCACCGCGCTCTCGGGAACCGTCCGCGAACAGGAACTCCGCAACCGCGAGGCGGACCTCGCCGCGGCCAACGAGCGACTCGACGATTTCGTCTCTATCGTCGCCCACGACCTCCGAAACCCGCTCGCGGTCGCCACCGGCTACCTCGACCTCGGGATTGAGTCGGGCGAGCGGGCGCACCTCGAACGCGCCGCCAACGCGGTCGAGCGGATGTCCGAACTGGTCGAGGAGGTGCTCGACCTCGCTCGCCAGCGGACGCCCGTGGTCGACGCCAAATCCGTCGACCTCGCCCGCGTCGTCGACCACGCGTGGCGCTTCGTCGACACCGGCGACGCGACGCTCGTCCGCGGGGAACTGTTCGTCGTCGAGGGCGACGACGGCCGCCTGCTCAGGCTCTTCGAGAACCTGTTTCGGAATTCCGTCGAACACGCCCGTCCCCCCGACGACCCGCTCGCCGTCCGCGTCGGCGCGCTCGACGACCGGACGGGGTTCTACGTCGCCGACAACGGCGTCGGCATTCCCGAGGAGATACGCGAACGCGTTTTCGACCACGGCTACACCACGACGCCGCGGGGCACCGGCTACGGCCTCGCCATCGTCCGCGACATCGCCGACGCCCACGGCTGGTCCGTCTCGCTCGCCGAGTCGGCCGAGGGTGGTGCGCGGTTCGAGTTCGTGACGCCGTCGGAGCGATCGACGGCGACTGATTCGGGAGCCCTCGACGAATGACGTACACGATTCTCGTCGCCGAGGACGGGAACCACCTCGATGGAGCTCTCGCCGAGAGGACGGCCCCCGTGTCGGCCTCGCGCCCCGCTGTGCTCGACCCGGTCCTCGACTGAGCTTCGACCTCTCACCGAGCGACCGAATCGCACGGTATCGCGTCGTACACCCCGATTTTCGGTCGTTCTCGATTCCTTAGATTCGGAAATCACGCTCTCTTTATATGCTATGGGGGGTCGTTCGTTCACTTGTTAGGTGAAAGACAATGGCCGCTAACTCACAAATCGAGATGCTGGGGAACAGGATGGACTTCGACTACTCGCAGGGCGTCACGGGCTACGTGCTCGTGCTGACCCGCCTCATCACCGGTTACTGGTTCTTCCACGCCGGTGTGACGAAGCTCGGCGGCTTCAGCGCCGCGGGCTACCTCGCGAACGCCCCCGCCGCCTCGCCGCTGCAGGGCTTCTTCGCGTGGGCCGCCGCGACCCCGTGGCTCCTCGAGTTCACGAACTTCATGATTCCCGTCGGTGAGACGCTCATCGGCCTCGGACTCATCGTGGGTGCACTCGTCCGGCTCGCCGCCTTCTTCGGCGGCGTCCTGATGGTGTTCTTCTACCTCGGGAACGCCGACTGGGCCCACGGCGTGGTCAACGGTGACCTGTTCGGGCTGATGATGTTCGCCATCGTCGGGACCCTCGCGGCGGGCCGCATCCTCGGCCTCGACGCTATCATCGAGAAGATGGAGTTCGTCCGCCAGCGCCCCGCGCTCAAGTACCTCCTCGGCTGAGCGGGATATCCTTCCCCCTCGCGGCCGTGTCGGTGCGCCGCGGTGACCCACCAACTCTACCGCACCCGGCGCGCTTCGGCGAACGAAAGAACACTACGAACGACGAGACTGCTTTTCTCCGATTACTTCCTGTCGAGCCTGCTGAGGCCCTGCCAAATCGCCTCGATGAGCCGCGCTTCTCCGTCGAGTTCGCTCGTCTCGTCGTCCCCATTCGCAGAACTGCCCTGTTCCGCCGCTTCCGCACCGTCGACGTCGTCCCAGCCGCGGGCGATGGCGTCTTCGAGGACGGAAAGCGAGTGGTTCTCGAAGTTGTTCATGCCCCGGAAGGATTCGAGCGCCGCGACGGCCTCGTCGTCGAACTCGCCGCTCGGCGTCCCGTCGTAGAAGCCGAGGTCGGCTAACGTTTCGAGCACCGATTCGGCCGTCTCGCCGGATAGCGACCGGGACTCCTCGGGCGCTTCGCGCTCCAAGAGCGTGATGTCGTACAGCTTGAACACGCGTTCGAGCTCGTCTATCGGGTGGTCGTGGTCGTCGACGCGAACGTCGACCCAGCGGTCGTTGCCGCCGTCGTAGCCCCCCTCGGGCTTGGCGATGTACATCGCCGCCGACTGTTCGCCGCGCTTGTCGCCGCCGGCGTCGTTGCCGGCGTGGAGCGCCGCGAGCAGGCGCTCGGGGAGGCCGCCGTCGGTCGTCTCGAACGCCTCGGCCATCGCTTCGAGCGTCGCCTCGTTTTCGAGGATGTTCCCCTGGACGGTGTAGTGCTCTCCTTGGATGTCGCCGGCCACGTCGAAGCACTCGTCGCCGGTGAAGGCCGCGATGCTCCCGTCCGCCCCCACGACGCCGACCTGCCTGCTCGGGGCCTCGCCGTCGGCGTCGGTCAGTTCGGCGACGACCTCCTCGGCCGAATGCCCCTCGCGCAGGAGGTCCAATCCGTCGGGACCGTAAGCGACGTTCGCGAAGCTCTGGGTGGCGATTGCGCCGGCGTCCGCGCTGACGAACGGGACGACGGAACCGACGCTCACGAACTTCGACTGGACGGCCACGCCGACGGCGTCCTGTTCCGGGTCGCGGGCGACGATTGAGAAGGTCGACGGTCGCGGTGTCATGGTCGGAACCGACGGACGCCGGGCGAATAAGGGTTCACGTCCCGGCGGAACCGTTGGGGAGGTCGGGTCGCCCCGCGGCCGGCGCGGCCGGCTCGGTGGCCGCACGCCTCGGCGGCGACTACGCCGAGATGCGGTCGATGTGCGACTCGATAGCCGCCCGGAGCGACTCGATGGACTCGTCGGGCTCGAACACCGTCAGCCGGCGGGCGCGCGTCCCGGTCAGAATCGAGAGAAACAGCTCGGCCTCGGCCTCGGGGTCGATTGCCTCGAACTCGCCGGCCTCGATTCCGCGGACGAGGATATCCCGCAGCAGCTCCGTGAGTTCGTCGTCGATGTGGCGATACTCCTCGCGGTAGTCCTCGTCGTGCCGAGCGTTCATCCGCAGTTCGAACATGGACAGTTGGAGCCGGTAGGCCTCCTCGGAGAGCGTCTCCGGGAGGAGCGTCTCGACTACCGTTTCGAGTTCCTCTCTGGGCGTGCGGTCCCCTCGGGGGAGGCCGTCCAGGAACTCCGCGAGGACGTAGTCGAGGAAGTCGACCAGTAGCTCGTCTTTCCCGTCGTAGTGGTAGTACAGGAGTGCCTTGCTGTTCTCGAACTCGTCGGCGATGTCCTGCATCGTCAGGTTGCCGTAGCCGTGTCTCTGTAGCGCCCTGTACGTCGCCTCCATGATGCGCCGCTTCGCCGGCTCCAACTCCTCGGCGCGCCCGTCCCGCGTCATGTTCCGGGAGTTCGCGTTCGGCGGACGTGTCGCTTTCGGGTCGTCGCGGGCGGGCGCTTGGGTCCCACATCTCACTTCCGTGCCTGCAACGCGAACAGGAGCGCCACCGACCCGACGAGAAGCGCGAGGAGCGCGACGACCGACCGTCCGCCGGTGACGCCGGCGTATATTCCGTAGCCGAGCGTCGCCCCGGCCGCATACACGAGGGTGCTGCTCAGCCCGTGGACGGCCTCGATTCGGAACGTCGAGGGCTCCCGCCCGACCTCGCGCGCGATGCTGAACCCGTGTTTCCCCACGTCCCACGCGAGGAGTACGAGGAACGCGGCCGCGAGCAGGAACGGCGGTGTCAGACCCAAGACGCCGGCGAGCACGACTGACCCCGCGAGGAGCGCGATGCCCGGCGCGTAGGCCGACTCGACGCCGAACGTGAGTGCACCAGCGAGCGAGAGCACTCCCAGCGCGCCCATCGCGAGCGCGGGGACCGAGACCGCGGTAATGACGGCCGCACCGGTCGCGGCCGCGAGCGCACCGCCGCTGCTCCGGAGCGGCGGGGCGCTATCTGGACGTCGTGGCACGGCTTTGACCACCGCGCGTCACCTCCCGTAGCGGTTCGGTCGGGTCCCAATCGCTCGCGGGGATACCGGCCGCTCGAAGCCGCCGCAGCCGTCGCTCCCTCGCGAGCGACGCGTATCCGGACTCGTAGCCGCGAGCGTGCGTCCGAGCCGTCGGGTCCGGACTGAGAACCGAAACGGGGTGCCCGTGCGCGTCGAACCGCCGCGCGGCGGTCACGCTCGCGTCGTCGGAGAGCGGCGAGACGAAGACGACCCGCGTGTCCGCCCGAACTCGCCGGTGAATCTCGTGAACTGCCGCGGACGCGTCCACCTCGCCGTCCGGAGGCTCCCATCCGAACGCGGGGTTGGCCACCAGCGCCTCCCGAAGCCGGCGGTGGTGGTCGCCTCCGCGGCCGGGCGGGAGCCGACAGGACCGCGGTGAGAGCGCCGCGAGACCGACCGGCACGCCCGCGGAGCGGAAGCGAGAGGCGAGGGCGTCAGCGGCGGCGACGCCCTGCTGGACGACCGGCTCACCGTTGCCGTCGCCGTCGCCGTCGCCATCGCCCCCGCCACCCCATGCGACGTAGGCCTCGGTCCGCGCGTCGACGACGACGAGCACTCGCTGGCGTCGGTGTTCGTGAAACGCCACCGTCGAGAACTCCCCCGTCTTGGCCTTCCGTCTCCAGTCGATTCGCGATGGGGGGTCACCCGGTCGATACTCTCTGACGGAGTGGAACTCGACGCCCGGCCCCGGGGCGTCCGACCGCGACCGACCCGCTCGCGTCGTCGTTCTCGCGGGGGCGCGACCGGAAAGCGGTTTTGCCGGCGGGCGGCACGAAACCGTCGTCTCGGTGTCGACGAGCGTTTCCCGCTTGCGTACCCCGAGGGCGTCGCGCGTGACGACGAGCGCAGGGTCGAACGCGTGGTCGCCGCGGACGGCTTCGACCGTGTACGTGACGCTCGCACGCTTCCCCGGTCGGAGCGCGGTCGCGAACTTCGGCGACCCGTCGACCACGGCGAGCCCCGGCGGAACCCCGTCGACGAGTCGGAGGTCCGCGAGCGTCGCGTCGCCGACGTTCCGAACCGAGAGGGTCACCTCGACCTCGTCGCCGACCGCGGGTTCGGCGTCGCTGACCGCTCTTTCGACCGCCACCGCCTGCGATGGGGTCGGAACCGCGCGGGCGTACCCCGAGACGGTGATTCCGAACAGCGCGAGGAGGAGCAGTCCCGGTCGCAGCGTGACGATTCCGAGCCCGCCGACTGCGAGCGCTGCGGCGGTCACGCCGTGGACCCGGTCAGTCGCCGACTCGCGTTCGAGGCTCTCTTCGCCGTCCGGGAGATATCGGCTCGTCCGCACGGCGGGTTCGTCCCCGAACGCCGCCCGAACGTCGGCCGACGGGGCCGGTGTCACGTCGCCCGCGCCGGACCGCTTCGACAGCGCGGCAGCGGCGCGACGCGCCCGACGAGCGAACGGCGGCTCGCCGCGGACCAGCGCGCGGGCGTATCCCGAGGGCGACAGCGACGGGACGAGGTCGCCGGCGAAGAACGCCGATGCGAGCGGGTCGTCCGTCCAACTCCCGTCGCGGAGCCGCGTTTCGACCTCACTCGGGCTCGGCCCGTCACCCCGAGAGAGCACGCTCGTCGCCGCGCCCCGGAGGTCGTCGCGGAGCTCCCGGCGGTTCGCCGGCTCCGCGTCGCGCCGGTCGGTCCACTCGATTGCGTTCACTCGCCGGGCGAACTCCGCCCCCGACGGGTCGTACTGCGGACGACGCTCCGGCGAGGGGAACGCGTCTGCGGTGGCCGCCTTTCCCCCACTGTCGCTCGCGGCGTCCCCGCTGAGAGCGTTCAACAGCGAGCGGGCGGCGAGGGCGGCGGCGGCGACGCCGACGACGGCGACGGGTGCCGTTCGGGCGGCCCCTGTAAGTGAGACGCCGCGGGCGACGCCCGGAGAAGCGACGAGCAGTACGCCGACGAGGCCCGACGCGAGGCCGACGAGCAACAACCCGCGGCGAGCGCGGCTCACGGTTCGCGCCCGTCCGGCCAGTTCTCGTCTCGCCGCAGCGCGTCGAGCGCGTCTTCGGCCCGTCGCTCGCGCTCGTCGGTCGGCCGTTTCCCGCCGTACCGAACTGCGCGGAACAGCTCGGTGAGTGACTCGACTGTGCCCGCGGGCAAGCCGGCGTCGGCGGCCGTGCGGGCGAGTTCGGCCGGCGTCTGTCGCGGGGTGGCCGCCGCGCCGAGCGCGGACACCATCGCGAACCAAGCGCGGGAGATGCCGTTCGCCGGCGGGCCGCCCCAGTCGGACGGCGCCGGCGCGTTCCGTTCCGACGGTTTGTGGTCCGCGCCTCCCCGCTCCTCCGTCGTCTCGGCCGCCCGCGCGTCGTCGTCGGTGAGTCGGCGGAAGACGAGCACCACCGCACCGACGACGAGTGCGCCCCCGACGGCGAGGCGCGAGCGCAGTCCGCCGGCCGGCGACGACTGCTCCCCGAGACTGCCGAGTACGCCGTCGTCCGGAAGCACCAGCCGACCGACTGAGGGTCGGTCCGGACGGTCGGGTTGCCTGCTCGGCCCCGACTGCTCGCGGGGCGCTACCGACCCATCGGCCGACTCCGCGACGGCCGGTCCGTCCGGTCTCGCGGCGTCGAGCGACCCCGCGGCGAGGCCGAGGGTGATGAGCGCGAACGCGGTGATGGCGAGGGCGGCGACGTGGGTGGTTCGCATGGGTGTGCGGACTGTGTCGGGTCGTCACCGCCTCGCGACGAGGCCGATGAGGGCGACCAGTGCGACCAGCGCGCCCCCGAGCAGTACGCCCGAGAGGTCCGACGACGCGTCCATGCTGAGCCAGAGCCCGCTGACGAGACAGGCCAGCGCACCGGCGGCAGCAGCTGTTTCGAGGGGTCTGACGGCCGCCGGGCCGTCGCCGAGTCGTCCGACCACAGAGCGTCCGAGCACGACGAGCGGGAAGACGCCCGCGACGACGACGCCGAGGTGAATCGCCACGACGCCGGCGATTTCGAGTGGTGGGACGATGCCACTAGTGGCCGCCCCGAGGGCATACGTTCCGAGGAGCCCGGCGAGGAAGGCCGCGAGGAATCGTTCGACGCTGTCCGTCGAGACGCGGGGGAGGGTGTCCGTAACGGGAGCCATGCGCAAACATTTCAATTCATTGCTAAAAATACCCGAGGTTCCCCGACCGCGGGCGAGCGGTTCCGGTCGGCTGCGACCGAAGGTACTTTATGATTTTAGGTTGGCCTAAAAATATGGGAGAAGACGACGCCTCTCGAATCGGGCTGACGCGGCGACGGTGCCTCAAACGTGGCGGTGCGGCCGCCGCGGGCGGATTGCTCGCCGGGTGTACGAGCGACCCGTCGGGGTCGACAGACTCGACGGCGACCGAAACCGCGGACGCGACCGCGACCACGACGACGTCCCCCACCGAGACGGAGACGACGACCGACGGTGAGGGGGACAGCGGTTCGTACTCGGTGTCGATGGCACCGGTCGGCGAGGTCGAGTTCGACGCCGTGCCGACGAGCGTCCTGACCTACTACCCGGTGTCGGCCGACGCGGCGGTCGCTTTCGGCCACGGCGACGCCATCACCGGTATCGGCTACGACAAGGAACTGTTCGGCAACACGGTCGACTACTACTACGACGCGCTCGACGGCGTGGAGTTCGAGTGGGAAGAGCTCGGTCGCGTCACGCCGGCGTCGAACCCGAACGCCCTCGACAGAGAGCTGTTCTACGAACTGGACAGCGACGTTCACTTCCTCGACCCGGCTCTCCTCCGGAGTAGCTCGTTCGATTGGTCCGAAGACGAGGTCGCGTCGATCGCGTCCGACGTGGGTCCGTGGTTCGGCAACTACTACAGCCGGACGAACGCCGAACCGCCGGAGCCCTACCGCGACCGCTACGAGTACTACACGCTGTGGGAGTACCTCGGCCACATCGCGGCGGTGTTCCGGGAAGAAGAGCGCTACCGAGCGTTCAAGTCGCTTCGCGACGAGCTCGTCGCCCGGATACAGGCCGACCTCCCGCCGGTGTCCGAGCGGCCGTCGCTCGCGGTCGTCGCCTACACCGGCGGGACGTTCTGGCCGTACGACTTCACGCAGGAGGGCTACCTCTGGGCGCACCTTCGACCGTTCGGGATGCCGAACGCCTTCGCGGCCACCGACGCCGAGACCGGGTCGGGCGGGTCGTACGACTACGAAGCGATGGTCGAAACCGCGCCCGACGTGGTCTTCCGGTACTGGGGGACCGCGCTCGGCGACTCGTTCAGTTCGAACCGCGAGGCGGTGCTTTCTGACCCCCTCGCGGACGAGGTGCCCGCGTTCCGCGACGGGCGGTACTTCCCGTCCGGAAACGGGATGCAGGGGCCGATTATGAACCTGTTCCAGCTGGAGATGACTGCGAAACAGCTGTTCCCCGACCGGTTCGGGGAGTGGCCCGGCTACGGCGATGGCGAAGCGTACCCCGAGATACCCGAGGACGGGCGGCTGTTCGACCGTGACCGCGTCACCGATATCGTCACCGGCGAGTTCTGACCGTCGGTCGGGCGACGGCCGGACAATCTCGGTCGGCGACGCCGCACCTCGAACCGAAATTATTAGATTCGAAACCGAGCGCCGTCTCGCTCGGTCCCTAACTATAGAGGTCGAACCTATGTGTCACCTCGGGAGTTATCATTTGATAACTACCGATGACGACCTCGAAATCTCCGCACATCGTCTACGTTGACGACGATTCGGCGCTCTTGGACCTCGGCGAGACGTACCTCCGAAAGCTCTCTTCGTTTGAGGTGACGACCTGTGCGGACCCCGAAGTCGCTCTCGATATCGTTCGTGATTCTGATATCGACTGCGTGGTCAGCGACTACGACATGCCGGCGATGACCGGCGTCGAACTCCTCGAAACGGTCCGCGAGGAACACGGCTCGCTCCCTTTCATCCTCTTTACCGGCAAGGGGAGCGAGGAGGTCGCGAGCGACGCCATCTCCGCGGGCGTCACCGACTACCTGCAGAAACAGCCCTCCTCCGAGCAGTACGAACTGCTCGTCAACCGCATCGAAAACAGCGTCTCGGAACACCGGGCGACCCGCCGCGCGGAGCGCTACGAGACTGTCCTCGAAGCCCTCGGCTACCCCGTCTACGTCGTCGACGAGCGCGGCCGCTTCACCTACGTCAACGACGCCTTCGCCGACCTCTCGGGCTACGCCGTCGACGAGATTCTCGGGCGCGGCCCGGAACTCGTGAAAGACGACGGAGACGTGCGGAAGGCCGCCGACGAACTCGGGGGGATTCTCTCGTCGCGCGGCCCCGACACGACCCAGTTCGAAATCGAGATACGGACGGCCGACGGCGAGGTAGTCCCGTGCCGCGACCACATGGGGTATCTCCCCTACGAGGGCGAGGCGTTTCGTGGCTCGGTCGGTATCCTCCGGGACATCTCCGGTGAGCGGGCGCGCCGGGACGAACTCGCCCGCGACGAGCACATCATCCGCGCCGCGGGCGACCCGGTTTACTCGCTCGACTCCGACGACCGCTTCGAGTACGTCAACGACGCCTTCGTCGACCTCGTCGGCCACGACCGCGAACGCGTCCTCGGCTCGCACCTCTCGTCGTACCTCCCCGACGCGGACTACGAGACCTACGAGTCGCTCCGGGCGTCGCTCGGCGACGGCGCGGAGACCGACCGGCTCACCTTCGAGACGCAACTCCTCGCGGCCGACGGCGACGGCCGCGACCGCGTGCCCATGGAGTGTCACCTCACGCTCTTACACGACGACGGCTGCGAGGTCGTCGGCACGACGGGCATCCTCCGGGACATCTCCGAGCGACTGGCCCAGGAGGCCGAACTGTCGCTGATGCGCCGCGCCATCGACGAGGCCTCGGTCGGCATCACCATCACGGGCCCGAGCGAGGACGACTGTCCCATCGTCTACGCCAACGGCGCCTTCGAGGACCTCACCGGCTACGACGCCGAGGAGGTTCTCGGCGAGAACCACCGCGTCCTGCAGGGACCGGACACCGCCGAAGAGGACTGCGAGCGGTTCCGCGAGGCCATCGCCGACGAAGAGCCGTGCAGCGTCGAACTCCTCAACTACCGCCGCGACGGGACGCCGTTTTGGAATCAGTCCGAGATAACGCCGGTCCACGGCGACGACGGGAGCGTCACGAACTACATCGGCTTCCAGCGCGAGGTGACAGAGCGCAACGCCCGCCAGCGCCTGCTCGAACGCCAGAACGAGCGCTTCAGCGAGTTCACGCGCGTCGTCTCCCACGACCTCCGGACCCCGCTGACGACCGCGCGGGGGTACTTCGACATCGTCGCCGAGTCGCCCGGCGACGCGGACGCCGAGGACCTTCGAAAGCTCGGACAGAGCCTCGACCGGGTCGAGGAGTTGCTCTCGGACCTGACTGCGCTCGCCGCGCAGGGTGATGCGGTCGCCGAGCCGGAGCCCCTCGACTTCCGGCGCGTGGCCGAACGCGCGTGGGAGACGGTCCCGACCGCCGACGCCGAACTGCGGTTCTACCGGACCGACGGCGGCGCGTCGCGGACGATAGCGGCCGACGAGAGCAGGCTCCGACAGCTCCTCGAAAACCTGTTCGAGAACGCCGTCGTCCACGGCGGCGAGGACGTGGTCGTGACGGCCGGCTGGACCCGAAGCGGGTTCTTCGTCGAGGACGACGGCGAGGGCTTCCCCGACGGCACGCCCCCTCACGAGTGCTTCGAAGCCGGGGTGAGCGAGCGCCGCAGCGGCGGTCTCGGCCTCGCCATCGTCAAGCAAATCGCGGCCGCCCACGACTGGACGCCCGCCGCCGAGTACGGTTCGAACGGGGGCGCGCGGTTCGTCTTCACCGAGTCGACGACGGTCGCGAGACCGCCCGCCCAGCGATAGCGGGGCGACGCCTGACACCCGCGCCGCCGATTACAATTTCTAAAATTTTCACACTTTTTGGCCGAATAGTCCCGGTTCGTCACTCGTTCGAGGCTCGCGGCGGCCGTCCGCACATCCTTAAGAACCCCTCGGAGAGTTAGACACCCATGGTCACGAATCGCATCACGGTGTCGCTCGACGAGGACGCCCAGTCGGCGCTCGACGGCCTCGCCGGCCGGACCGACAAGGCGCAGAGCGAACTCGTCCGGGAGGCGCTCGTCTTCTACGCGGCCAACTTCGAGGCGGCGACGACCGACGCCGGGCCGAACCTCGAAGCCTACCACCAGATGCTGTCGAGCGGCGAGCACGTCCTCCTCGACGTGGATTTCCTGCACACGTTTCTCGACTACGTCGAGGACGACGACGGCGACCCCGACCCCGCGTTCCTCGACGCCGTCGACCGGGTGGCGTCGTTCCACGCCCACGAGTACCGCGACCGGTTCGAATCGCTGGGCGAACTCCTCGACTGGCTGTCGTTCTGCGGCTTTCTCACGGTCCGCGCCTCCGAGGGCGACACCTTCCACGTCGTCTTCCCCACCGAGTCGGTCAAGTGGTTCATGTCGCGGTTCATCGCGCTCAGCACCGAGCAGTCCCCGTTCGACATCGAGGTCGAAGAGGGCGTCTCGAAGGTGCTTCTCACCGAGGTTCGGTGAGGTCCACACTCGCCGCCGATTTCACACTCGTTCATACTCCTTCATACGCGCTATCTCGGCGGTACACGGCCTTCTCAACGGGGATTTATCAATCAGAGTTTGATACGTCAATCCACCTCACAGGTAGAACCATGAACTTCATCGAACGCTTGAAATCTATCGGCCCGGGCGCGATGGTCGCCGCCGCGTTCATCGGTCCCGGCACGGTCACGACCGCGAGCGTGACGGGTGCGCGATTCGGCTACGCGCTCGTCTGGACGATCGCCTTCTCCATCGTCGCCACCATCGTCCTTCAGGAGATGAGCGCCCGACTCGGCCTCGTCTCCCGCGAGGGGCTCGGCGAGGCGCTCCGCAGCCAGTTCGACAACCCCGTGCTGTCCGGGGTGAGTATCGTGCTCGTCGTCAGCGCTATCGGCATCGGCACGGCCGCCTACGAGACCGGGAACATCCTCGGCGGCGCGGCCGGACTGGAGGGCCTGACCGGTATCAGCGCCAATCTCTGGGGGCCCGCGATGGGCCTCGTCGCCGGAGCCCTCCTGTGGTCCGGCAAGTACAAACTCATCGAGAAGGCCCTCGTCGGTCTCGTCTCCATCATGGCCGTCTCCTTCCTCATCGACGCCATTCTCATCGGTCCCGACCTCGGCGCGCTCGCCCGCGGGTTCGTCCCGAGCGTCCCGGAGGGGTCGGCGTTCCTCATCACCGGCCTCATCGGGACGACCGTCGTCGGCTACAACCTCTTTCTCCACGCCGGGAGCGTCCAAGAGCGGTGGGCCGGCCCCGAGGAGCTAAACGAGTCGCGGGCCGACACGATTCTCTCTATCGTCCTCGGCGGCTTCATCACTATCTCGATTCTCGTCACCGCCGCGGCGGCGTTCCCCGTCGGAACGAACATCCAGAACGTCAGCACGATGGCCGAACAGCTCGAACCGCTCGTCGGCACGCAGGCTAAGGTGTTCTTCGGCATCGGACTGTTCGCCGCGGGCTTCACCAGCGCGACGACCGCCCCGCTGGCCGGTGCCTACGCGACGGCGGGGGCGCTCGGCTGGGACACGGACCTCAAGTCCACGAAGTTCCGCGCCGTCTGGGGCTCCATCCTGCTCGTCGGTATCGTCTTCTCCGCGGTCGGCTACAGCCCCGTGCAGGCCATCGTCTTCGCGCAGGTCGCGAACGGCGTCCTCCTGCCCATCGTCGCCGTCTTCCTCATCTACGTGATGAACGACCGCGACATCCTCGGGTCGTACGCCAACACCACGCTCCAGAACGTCGTCGGCGGGCTGGTGACGCTCGTCGTCGTCTGGCTCGGCCTCCGAACCCTCTATACGGTCGCCGCCGATATGGGGGTGTTCTGATGGACGCAGAAACCCGAATCGGCGTCGACGTCGGCGGCACCTTCACCGACGTGGCGCTTTTGACCCCAGAGGGCCGCCTCGTCACCGCGAAGGTCCCGAGCACGGACGACCAGAGCGTGGGCGTCGTCCGCGGCATCGAGAAGGCCTGCGACGACGCCGGCGTCGACCCGGCCGAGGTCGACGCGTTCACCCACGCGATGACCGTCTCCGTGAACGCGCTCCTCGAAGACGACGGCGCGAAGACCGCGCTCGTCACCACCGAGGGCTTCCGCGACGTGCTCGAAATCGGCCGACAGGCCCGTCCCGACCTCTACGACGTGACCGCCGACAAGCCCGACCCGCTCGTCCCGCGACGCCGCCGGTTCGAGGTGACGGAGCGCGCGACGGTCGAGGGCGTTCAGACCGAAGTCGACGAGCGCGAGGTCCGCGCGCTGGCCGACGACATCCGCGACTGCGGCGCTGAGAGCGTCGCCGTCTCGCTCTTACACGCCTACCAGCACCCCGAAAACGAGCGCGTCGTCGCCGACGTGCTCCGCGAGGAACTCGACGCGCCGGTCTCCGCGTCCCACGAGGTGCTCGCCGAGTTCCGCGAGTTCGAGCGTACCTCGACCACCGCGGTCGACGCCTACGTGACGCCCGCCATCGACAGCTACCTCGGCCGCCTCGAATCGCGGGCCGCGGACCTCGGCGTCCCGGTTCCCAAAATCATGCAGGCCAACGGCGGCATCGCCCCGGCCTCGACCGTGCGCGAGCACGCCGTGACGACCACGATGTCCGGCCCGGCCGCGGGCGTCGTCGGCGCGGCGGAGACCGCGACCGACTCCGGCGACGACCTCGCGGGGCTCGTCACCTTCGACATGGGCGGCACCTCCAGCGACGTGAGCCTCGTCCGCGACGGTGAAGTCGAGCGGACCACCGACGCCGAAATCAACGGCCGGCCAATCAAGACGCCGATGGTGGACGTGAACACCGTCGGCGCGGGCGGCGGTTCCATCGCGTGGGTCGACTCGGGCAACGCGCTCCGCGTCGGGCCGCGCTCGTCGGGTGCGAACCCCGGCCCGGCCTGCTACGGTCGCGGCGGCACCGAGCCGACCGTGACGGACGCGAACGTCGTCCTCGGCTACATCGGCGGCAGTTCCGCCCTCGGCGGCGAACTCTCCCTGGACGTGGACGCCGCCCGCGACGCGCTCGCGGGACTCGCCGACGAGACCGGACTGGACGACGCGCTCGCGGCCGCCCGCGGCGTCTACCGCGTCGCCAACGCCAACATGACGCGGGCGATTCGCGCCGTGACGGTCGAGCGCGGCCGCGACCCGCGGCAGTTCGGCCTCGTCGCCTTCGGCGGTGCCGGCCCGATGCACGCCGCCGCCCTCGCCGAGAGCCTCGACATCGAGACCGTGGTGGTCCCGCGGGCCTGCGGCGTCCTCTCGGCGTACGGCCTGCTCGCGGCCGACCAGAAACACGACTCGGTGCGGACGCTCCGCCGACCCCTGTCCGGCCTCGACGCGGAGGCGGTCGACGCCGCCTACGCCGACCTCGAAGCCGACACCCTCGAAGACGTGGCCGACCCCGCCGACGCGGCGGTCCGGCGCGCCGCCGACCTCCGGTACGTCGGCCAGAGCTTCGAACTGACCGTCCCCGTCGGCGAGACGTTCGACGCCGAGGCGGTCGAAGCGCGGTTCCACGAGGCCCACGAGAGCGCCTACGGCTACCGCCTCGACGACCCGGTCGAACTCGTCAACGTCCGGGCGACCGCCGTGGTCGAGCGCGACCCGCTCGACGTGACCTACCGCGGCGGCGGCGACGCCCGCAAGGACACCCGCGAGGCCTTCTTCGACGGCGAGTTCCGCGAGACGCCCGTCTACGACCGCGACGGCCTCGGCGCGGGGACGACCGTCGAGGGGCCGGCCATCCTCGAACAGCACGAGAGCACCGTCGTCGTACCTCCGGCGTGGGGTGGGACGGTCGGGGCCGACGGGACGCTCGTCCTCACCAGCGGGGGTGACGGCGAATGAGCGACCGCGAGGTCGACCCCGTGACGCTCGAAATCATGCGCAACCAGTTCGAGAGCGTCGCCGAGGAGATGGGGCAGGTGCTCATCACCTCGTCGTACTCGCCGAACATCAAGGAGCGCCGCGACTGCTCGACGGCGCTGTTCGACGCCGACGGCCGCCTCGTCGCGCAGGCCGAACACATCCCGGTCCACCTCGGCGCGATGCCCGAGGCCGTGGACACGGTCCTCGACTACGACCCGGAACCGGGCGACGTGTTCGTCCTCAACGACCCCTTCGAGGGCGGGACGCACCTCCCCGACGTGACGATGGTGTCGCCGCTTTCGGTCGACGGCGAGGTGCTCGGCTACGCCGTCTCGCGGGCGCACCACGCCGACGTGGGCGGGATGACGCCCGGCAGCATGCCCGCCGGCGCGCGCGAAATCTATCAGGAGGGGCTTCGACTCCCGCCGGTCAGACTCGTCGCCGGCGGCGAGACCAACGACGACGTGCTGTCGCTGCTCCTCGCCAACGTCCGCAACCCCGGCGAGCGCCGCGCCGATATCCGCGCCCAAATCGCGGCGAACGAGCGCGCCGAGGAGCGACTGGCCGACCTCGTCGGGGAACACGGCCGGTCCCGCGTTCTCGCGGCGTTCGACGCCGTGATGGACTACTCCCGGAACCGCGTCACCGCGGAACTGCGCGACCTGCCCGACGGCGAGTACCGCGCCCGCGACGTGCTCGAAGGCGACGGCGTGACCGACGACGACATCCCCATCGAGGTGACCGCGACGGTCGACGGCGACACCGTCGAGTTCGACTTCGCGGGGACGGCCGACCAGGTCGCCGGCAACGTCAACGCCCCGCTGGCGGTCGCGAAAAGCGCGGTGTACTTCGTCGTTCGCTGCGTCACCGACCCCGAGATTCCGCCGAACCAGGGCTGTTACGACCCCATCTCGGTCGAGGTCCCCGACGGCTCGCTCCTCAACCCCGACGCCCCGGCGGCGGTCGTCGGCGGCAACGTCGAGACCAGCCAGCGCGTGACCGACGTGGTCTTCGCGGCGCTCGCCGACGCGGCCCCCGAGCGCGTCCCCGCGCAGGGACAGGGGACGATGAACAACCTGACCATCGGCAGTCGCGCCGGCGGTTCGGACGGCTTCACCTACTACGAGACTATCGGCGGCGGCTTCGGCGGCCGCGCGGGCGGAGACGGCATGGACGGCGTGCAGGTCGGAATGACGAACACGCTCAACACGCCGGTCGAGGCGCTGGAAGCCGAGTACCCGCTTTTCGTCGAGGCGTACGGCCTCCGCGAGGGAAGCGGCGGCCGCGGCGAGTTCCGCGGCGGTCTCGGCATCGTCCGGTCGGTCACGGTCGAGGCCGACGCGACCGTCTCGCTTCTCACCGAGCGCCGGCGGGTCGCGCCTCGGGGTATCGCAGGCGGCGAGGACGGGGCGACGGGACAGAACCTCGTCGACGGCGAGGCGGTCCCGTCGAAGACGACCCGCGACGTGCCCGCCGGCACGACCGTTACAGTTCGGACGCCGGGCGGCGGCGGCTACGGCGACCCCGACGACCGCGACGCCGACGCACGCCGCCGGGACCGCGAGGACGGCAAGGCGGAGTAGCGCCGGTCGGCCAGTCGGGCTCTGGCGGGGGACACGAGGGGTCCCCGCGCCGGCGTAATCAGCCGTCATAGAAATTACACACTACTGACTAAACGGTTCGACATTCAAGCTGTACTCTCTCTTGACGAGGTGTGCCTCCGGTGGATGTGTGCTTAGATGGATTCGAGCAACAAATTTTACAATTTTTAGAATTTGTGAGCCTTTCGCTCATCGTGTCAGGAATCAGTAATCGATAACCGTTATCTCCTCGACGGGCCACTGGCTGAGCAGTTCGACGCCGTCGTCGCGGACGACGACCATTTCCTCGACGCGGACGCCCTGTCTCCCCGCCGGCTCTTGGGTCTCGACGGCCATCGTCATCCCCGCCTCGATTTCGATGGGGTGGTCCGGCGAGAGGCCGCGCCAGATGAGCGGCACTTCGTACAGTTGGAGGCCGAGGCCGTGGGCCCAATGGTTGGTCGTCAACTGCCAGTGGTCGTCCGCGCCGTACCAGTCGGCGTGTTCGCCCGCCATGTCCGGGAACGCCGCCGCGATTTCGTCGGTGGTCTTCCCCGGCTCGATTTCGTCGAGGACGGCGTAGAGGTTGTCGCGGGCCGTCTCGTAGGCGTCGCGCTGTTCGTCGGTCGGTTCGCCCATCGAGAAGGTCCGGTAGTAACACGACCGGTAGCCGAGGTAGCCGACGTTGTAGAAGTCGGCGTAGACGAGGTCGCCGGGGCGAATCAGTCGGTCCGTGGTGTTCGCCTGATGCTTCGGCCACGTGTTCGGCCCCGACGTGAGATAGCCGCCCTGCGCCATCGCGCCGTGCCGCCAGAGTTCGCGGACGGCGTCGCCCCACACCTCCGACTCCCGCGCGCCCGGCTTCGCGTTCTCGACGATGGCCTGAAAGCCCGCCTCGCAGACGGCCGCGACCTGCCGCAGACACTCGATTTCGTCTTCGGTCTTGGTCTTTCGGGCGTCCTCCATCACCGCCGCGCACTCGGCCGGTCGGGCGTCGATGCCCTTCGATTCGAAGGCGTCGAGCAGCCCCGCGTGGCCGGTGTCGATACCCATCGCCTCGTTCGCGAGGCCGTACTCGTCGAGGGCGTCGACGACGGTCTGGGCCATCTTGTCGAGGAGGAACGACCGGGCCGAGTCGCGGCCGGAGGCCCGCGGGACGTTCCCCAGTCCGGGACAGGCGTAGCGAACGTCGGTCAGCCACGGGCAGTTGTACCGCTGGTTGCTCGCGTGGTCGGCGGTGTCCCAGTGGACGACCGTGCCGTCTTCCAGAAGCAGCGAGTAGTGGTCCGCGCCCGACCCGCCGGTCATCGCCAACCCGGTCACGTACCGGATGTTCGGGTCGTCGATGAGGAGCATGCTCCCGAGGCCCGCCTCGCGCATCCGCGAGAGGGCGCGGTCCTTCCGCTCCTCGCGCATCCGCTTCACGTCGATGCGCTGTTCCCAGTCGACGGCCATCGTCCCGCGGGTCCCGCTCATGAACCCCCGCTCGTGGAAAGGCATACGCCCACCACTCGTGACTGTCACATTAATTTGTTGTAGACGGGCAGTGCGAGCATACCTCATGATTTATTGTCTTATACGTGAATCGGCAGGTGTACGCATGTACAAGCACGTAGCCCTGCTTGTCCGCAAGGCGGGGATGAGTCACGACGAGTTCGTCACGTACTGGCAGGACAATCACACGCCCATCGCCCGCGACATCGAGGGCGTCGTCCGCTACCAGACGGTGGTTCCGGTCGACCCCGAGGCCTCCGAGTTCGACGGTCTCGCGGAGTTGTACTTCGACGACCTCGGCGCGCTCCACGACGCGCTCGGCGGCGAGGGCTCGCGCGACTACGACCCCGCGAAGGGGACGGCGAAAGCGGCGAGAGCCGACGTGGACAACTTCCTCGACGTCGAGCGACGCCCCCGGTTCATCGGCGAGGAGGTCGTCGAGAAAGACGAGACCGGCGGCGACACGACGGGCCTCTACAAGCACTCGGCGTTTCTCGTCCGCAAAGACGGAATGAGCCACGACGAGTTCCTCGACCACTGGGCGAACACCCACGTCCCCCTCGCCCGCGAGATTCCCGGCGTGGTCCGGTACGCCCGCGTCGTCCCGACCGACCCCGAACGCGCCGAGTTCGACGGCGTCGCCGAACTCTACTTCGAGAGCCTCGACGCGCTCCGGGCGGGCCTCGGCCACGAGTCCTCGCGCGACTACGACCCCGACCACCCGAAGGCGAAAGCGCCCCGCGAAGACGTTGATAACTTCCTCTCCATCGGCGACCGCCCGCGGTTCGTCGGCCGCGAGACGGTCCAGAAAGACGTGACCGGAGGCCGCTGAGCGATGTCGCGCGACTACCGCGCGCAGGTCGAGGCCGCCTTCCCCGAACTCGCCGACATCGAGGACGCCGACCTCCGCGAGCGAGTCGTCGAGGCGTGGTGTCTCGGTCTCGCCCGCGGCGGCTGGCGCGACATCGACGACATCCCCTACGCGTGGAACATCCACGAGGTGACGAACGTCGAGCACGTCCGCGGCGTGACGCGAATCGCCGTCCGCGCCGCCGAGGAACAGCGGGATTTCCACGGCGCGGACCCGGAGTTCGACGTGGTCCGCGCGGCCTGCCTCCTCCACGACGTGGGCAAGTGCTACGAGTACGTCGATTTCGTCGACGACGACGTGCTCGACGCCCCCGACCCGGAGTACGCCAGCGGGGAGATTCCGCACTCGCTTTCGGGCTACGCCCTCGCCCACGAGGTCGGCTGCCCGCTCGCGGTCCAGCGCGCCATCCCCCACTTCATCGGCGAGATCCCGACCCGGACGCTCGAAGCCGAACTCGTCAAGAGCGCGAACTCGGCGTCCTCGAACGCCATCACGCAGGCCGCGATGGGAATCAGCCTCCAGGAGTGGGTCGAACGGTACTCCCAGACCCAGTAGTCCGACGCGAACCGCCGCGACACTCGTCAGCATACCTATTACCCCGCGCTTCGTAGCTCGCGCCGATGTACGAGCGCGTCAACCTCGCCGACCTCGAACCGCACGACGTGGAGAACGCCGACGCCCGAGTCAAGGCCGTCGGCTACGAGCTTCGCCCGCGGAAGATGCGCCCGTCGGTCTGGTCGTTCGACGCGGGCGGGTCGGGACCGATGCACTACCAGCGCGAACAGGAGGAACTGTACCACGTGCTCTCCGGCGCGTTCGAACTCGCCTTCGCCGACGACGACGGTGAGGTGACCGACGCGCTCGACCTCGAACCGGGCGACTTCGTGGTCGTCTCGCCCGACGAGGTTCGGCAACTGCGCTGCGTCGAGGACGGCGAGGTGTTCGTCGTCGGCGCGCCGAACGCGAAGGACGACGGCGTCGTCGTGGAGTGAGCGGGCGGCTCACCCTCCGCACTCGTCGCGTTTCCGACGAGTGCCGGATTATAAGGGCGCTCGCGACGATTCGGTGATATGGTCATCCCCGGTTACGACCCGGACGACCTCGACGACAGACTCGAGGAACTGCTCACAGAACGCGACCTCGCGGACTATCTCACGCCCGACGAGCGCGAGCGCTACGACTCGGGCGAGAGCCTCGTCGACCTGCTGTCGCCCGACGATATCCGCGACCTGCTGGACGGTCCCGAGACCGAGGGTGCCGACGACGCTCGGCGGCCGTGACCGACTCCGCGGCGGCGTTTCGGCCGGTCGGACCTTGGCCCGTCGGGTCTCGGCTCAGACCGGCTCCAGTCCGTGTTCCTTCCGAAGCACGTTGAGGTAGTCGCGGAACCCCGTTTCGAGGTCGTACTCGGGGTCGTAGCCGAGGTCGGCTCGCGCCTTCGTCATGTCGAGTTCCTGGGTCCACGGGAGTTCGCCCTCGTCGGAGACCGTGAGGTCGGCGTCGGGGAGGAGTCGCCGCACCGTCTCCGCGGCCTCGCGAATCGTCGCCAACTCCCCGCGGACGTTGTAGACGCGTTGGGTGAGGTCGTCTTCGGGGGCGAACGTCGCCTTGCGGAACGCCTGCGCGATGTCGCGGACGTGTTGCCAGTCGATAACTTGGTCGCCGTAGTCGACGCTGAAGGGCTCGCCGAGCGCCGGTTTCTCGACGATGTTCGCGAGGAACGCGGACCCGCCGGTCTCACGGTACGGACCGTAGGCGACCGTCGGCCGGAGCGCGACGTGCGAGACACCGAAGTCCTCGTAATAGACCCGGGCCTGGTGCTCGTTGTACTCCTTGGTCGCCCCGTAGAGCGTGTCGGGGTAGACGAGGTCGGACTCGGTCACGAAGTCGCCGCCGTAGTTCGCGGGCGGGGCGTACACCGCCGCCGACGACGCCCACGCGACGCGCTCGACCTGTTCGGGGAGGGCGCGCGCCGCCTCGAAGACGTTGTTCGTCCCCTGGACGTTCACGTCGAGCGCGGCCCGCGGGTTCTCCCGCGCCGTCGTCGTCAGGAGCGCCGCGAGGTGGACGATGTGCGTCGAGCCGGTCTCTCGAACCGCCCGGAACACGTCGGTCGGGTCGGTCACGTCGCCGCGGCGTATCGTCACGTCGTCGGCGACGCCGAGTCTGTCGAGGATGCGCGGGTCGGTCGAGCGGTCGTAGGCGACCACGTCGTGGCCGGCCGCGACGAGGTCCGACGCGACGTACGAGCCGATGAACCCGGTCCCGCCCGTGACCATCACGGTCGATGATGACATGCTATCGTAGTTCTCCCTGCGTGCGAGAAAAGTGTTTCCCGGGGAGCGGACCACCGGGAGGGCCGGCGACGGCCACTCACCGCGGCCGGCGCTACTCGTGGAGTCCGCCGACCGACGCGTAGAACGACGACTGGAGCGTCGCGGCCATGTCCTGACTGCGGTCGATGCGGGCGTCGATGACCGTCGGGAGGCCGTGCGTCTTCGCGTCGGCGAGTGCATCGCCGAGTTCGCCCGGCGTCTCGACGCGGACGCCCGTCGCGCCGAACGCCTCCGCGACCCGCGCGAAGTCCGTGTCGTGGAACTCGACGCCCGCGATGTCGTCGGGCGCGTGCTGCATCTGTCTGACCATCCCGAGGCTGGTGTCGTTGAGGACGACGAACGTCGGCGCGACGCCGTGTTCGACCGCCGTCTCGACGCTCGTCATCGTCATGGCGAAGCCGCCGTCGCCCGCGACGCCGACGACGCGCTTGTCTGTCGCCAGCGCGGCCGACACCGCGGCGGGCGTCGCCCAGCCCATGCCGCCGACGCCGCCGGAGCCGAAGTAGGTCCGAACCGCCGGCGTCTGGAGGTAGTTGAGCAGCCAAAAGCGGTTGTTGCCGGAGTCGGCGGTGACGATGGTGTCCTCGTCGACGACGCGCTCGATTTCCTTGACGGCCCGCTGGGGGAGGATGGGGGCGGCGTCCGACTCGCACTCGGGCGCGTGGAACGACTCGCGGGCCTCCCGAGCTCGGTCCTCGGCCCAGTCGTTTTCGGAGCCGCCGGCGGCCGCGAGTTCGCGCAGCGATTCGGACGCGTCGCCGATGAGCCCCACGTCGGCGGGGTAGACCCACCCGGCGTTCCGCGGGTCGATATCGGCGTGGATAATCGTCTGCTCGTCGGGGCGGATGAAGTCGGGGGCCTGCCAGTTGGTGTCCATCGGGTTCATGCGACAGCCGACGACGAGGAGCGCGTCGGCCTCGCTGACGAGCCGGTTCGCGCCCTCGTGACCGAACGAGCCGATGACGCCGCCGGCGAGGCGGTGCGTCTCGGGGACCGTCGATTTCCCGAGGTAGGAGGTGACGACGGCCGCCTCGTAGGTCTCGGCGACCGCGGCCAACTCCTCGTACGCGCCCGACGCGTGGACGCCGTTGCCCGAGACGATGACCGGTCGCTCGGCCGCTTCGAGCGCTTCGGCGGCGGCCGCGACGTCGCGGGCCGTCGGCGCGGCGGTCCACGTTCTGGTCTGCGTCTCGTCGTCCCAGACCGGCGGCACGGACTCGGCGGGGAACTCCTCGGTGACGGCGTCGCCGTCGAGCACGACCGCCGTCGGACCGGGTCGCCCGGCGACGGCGTGTTTGAACGCGAGTTGGAGGCTCCGAACCGTCTCGGTCGGGGTCCGCGGGAACCAGTGTTCCTTCGTCACGGCGTCGAGAAGCTTCGGGAGTTCGAGGCCGCCGTAGTCGCCGCGGGACTGCTGGTAGGGCGCGAGCGTCGAGTAGTTCCCGCGCTCGGAGGCCTCGGTGATGGCGACCATCGGCGACGAGGCGAGGCGCGCTTCCATCTGCCCGATGAGGCCGAGACTCCCTATCCACGGCCCCTGTCCGGCGAGGACGCCCGGTTCGCCCGTCAGCCGGCCGTGCATCTCGGCCATGACGCTCGCCTCGCGCTCGTCGCGGGGGCGCACGAGGTCGATGTCCGACTCGGGCAGCAGGTCGAACAGCTCGATGACGCGGCCGCCGGGATAGCCGAAGATTCGCTCGACGCCGAGCCGTTCGAGGCTCTCGACGAGTCGTTCGCTCGTGTTCATGGATTCAGGACCTGTCGAGGTGGACCGTCTCCTCGACGTAGAGCGTCGGCCCCTGCTCCATGTCGCTGAACTCGGCCGCGTCGGCGTTCACGCGCTGGCCGACCTCGGAGTCGAACGCCGCCTTCAGGGCGGCCATGTCCTCGAAGTAGAGTTCGACGATGCCGTCGTACTCGGACCGCTCGGGGTCGGTCGGGACGCTCGTCGCGTACTTCACGAGCCCCGGTAGCTCCGCGGCGAGTTCCGCGTGGCTCCCCCGCCACCGCTCGACGAACTCCTCGTGCGTGTGGTCGTCGTCCCGGACGAGCATATTCACCAATTTAATCATGCACGTCTGCTATCCAATCGGACGCTACTTTGCTCTATCGCCGACTCGCGGTTCGAGCGTCCGCCGCGGTCGTTCGAGCGAGTGGAACCCCCGTTCGAACTGTTCGAACAAGATTTATCACGAACGAACACCGAAGTTAGGTGATGACAGACGACGAACAGCGCCGACCGGTGACGACGGCCGCCACGTCGCTCGGCATCCTCGAACGGCTCAAGTCGGGGGGCCCGATGGGGCCGACGGGACTCGCCTCGGAACTCGGGTTGGCCAAGAGCACGGTCCACCGGCACCTGAAGACGCTCGAACGCGAGGGGTTCGTCGTCCCCGACGACGACGGTTATCGGGTCGGGCTTCGGCTCCTCGACTTCGGCATCTACGCGCGAGACCAGCACCAGCTCTACGAGGTGGCCAAGCCGAAACTGGACGAACTCGCCGAGCAGACCGGCGAGAAGGTGTGGTGCGTCACGGAAGAGCAGGGCCGCGGGTTCCACCTCTACGGCGCGGCCGGCGCGCACTCGGTTCGGACGCCGGCCCGGGAGGGGACGCGCTCGTACCTCCACCAACTCGCCGCCGGCAAGGCCATCCTGTCGGCGTTCCCGGACGAACGCGTCCGCGACATCGTCGACCGACACGGCCTCCCGGCGAAGACGCCGCGGACGATAACCGACCCCGACGCGCTCTTCGAGGAACTGGCGACGATTCGCGAGCGCGGGTTCGCGCTCAACCGCGAGGAAATCGTCCCGAAACTCCACGCCGTCGGCGTCGCGGTCACCGACAACGAGGGCCACCCCGTCGGGGCGATAAGCATCTCGGGGCCCTCGAACCGGCTTCGGGGCGACCGACTGACCGGCGACCTCGCCGACCTCCTCCTCGGCGCGGCCAACGAGGTCGAAATCAACCTCAACTTCTCCTGACCCGGTCGCTCGCCCCGCCGGCGAGCCGAGTATGCGGACCGTTCGTTCGAATGGTTCGAACCCGCTCAGCGGACGCTCTCTCGCGCGAAGTCCGATAGTTCCGCTTTCGAGGGGTCGAGACGACGACTCGACTTCGACAATCGCTGTTCGAACCCCTCGAACAGATTGTGATTATATACTTATTATACTATCGTAGACTGACGCGGCGGGAACACGAACAATTACAGAATTAAATCTGTCACGGACCGCGGCGAGCGGACGAACCGCCCGTCTGCCGTCCTGTGGACCGGACGCGTCGTCGCTGGGTCTCGTTCGCCCCGAAACCGCCGTATCCCCGTCATTCGAGACTCGGTGTTCGGTTCGCGCGCGAGACGGTCATCGATAGCGACTGCCGATACGGCGGCGTCGCTCGATTACGGACTCGCGTTCGAAAGGACGGAACGCTCGGTCCTCCACCGGCGCGCCCCCGATTCGGCCTCGCTCGCGGGCGGGTCGCTCTCGAAGACGTGTTCGCGTCGTGAAACTAGCGCTCGCGCCTGCGCTGTGAGTTCTCGCCGGGCGGTCGCGGCGGTTTCGAAGCCGTTCGAGCAGTTCGAACGGTTCGAGCGGGGGTCTATCGTTCGCGCTCGTGCCACTCGGGCTCGCGGTCCTCGAAGAACGCGTCGATACCCTCGTCCTTGTCGGGCGAGCCGAACAGTTGGGCGAACAGTTCCGCCTCGTACTCGATGCCCTGTTCGAGGTCCGTCCGCGAGGCGGCCTTGACGGCCTTCTTGGCGAACTCCAGGGCCACGGGGCTCTTCGTCGCCATCATCTCGGCGAGTTCGTACACCCGGCCGTCGAAGGTTTCGTCGCCGTGGACCTCCTCTACGAGGCCGATGTCCGCGGCCTCCTCGGCGGAGATGAGCTCGCCCGTCAGGATGAGTCGCATGGCGTGTCCCTCGCCGACGAGTCGCGCGAGTCGCTGGGTGCCGCCCCCGCCGGGCATGATACCGAGATTGATTTCGGGTTGGCCGAGCTTCGCCCGCTCGTGGGCGATGCGCACGTCGCAGGCCTGCATCAGCTCGCAGCCGCCGCCGAGCGCGTGGCCGT
Organism: Haloferax sp. Atlit-6N; assembly: GCF_003383195.1. Lineage (NCBI taxonomy): Archaea > Methanobacteriati > Methanobacteriota > Halobacteria > Halobacteriales > Haloferacaceae > Haloferax > Haloferax sp. Atlit-6N. Next base: position 267,175 of record NZ_QEQJ01000005.1, read on the forward strand.
TGACCCGGGCGATGACCGGCTGTCTGAGGTCGTCGACGCGCTCGTACACCCGCGGTCGTTTGCTCGCCTCGCGCTGTTCGAGCATGTCGCGCTCGCGGAGCTCCGTCACGTCCGCGCCGGCGACGAACGCCTTCGCCTCGTCGGACCCGGTGAGGACGACGACGCGCGCGCTGCTCTCTCCGATGGCGTCGAGGACGCGCTTGAGTTCTGCCCGGAGCGTCGCGTTGAGCGCGTTCCGCGCGTCGGGGCGGTTCAGCGTCACGGTGACGACGCCCTCGACGCGGTCGCCGACGACGGCGTCGACCGTCTCGCACTCGGCGGCGACGGACTCGACGGCCGACGTTCCGCCGTCGGCTCGGGGGCCGCCCGTCTCTCGGTCGTCGGCGCTCGGACCGTCGGCGCTCGGGTCGTCACCGCTCATCGGTCCATCACGTCCTCGCTCGCGCCGACGATTTCGCCGTCCTCCCAGACGTAGAACCCCTCGCCGGTCTTCTTGCCGAGCTTGCCGGCGCGGACCTTTCGCTTGAGAATCTGCGGCGGGCGGAAGCGCTCGCCGAGTTCCTCGCGCAGGTACTCGAGGATATCGAGTCGAACGTCGAGGCCGACCACGTCGCCGAGTTCGAGCGGGCCCATCGGGTGGTTGTAGCCGAGTTCCATCGCGGTGTCGATGTCCGCGGGCGAGGCGACGCCCTCCTGCACCATGCGCATGGCCTCGACGCCGAGGGCGACGCCGAGCCGCGAGGAGGCGAAGCCGGGCGAGTCACCGACCTCGACGGCCGTCTTGTCGATGCCCTCGACGAACTCGGTGGCGAACGCCAGCGTCGCCTCGCTGGTCTGTTCCGCGACGACGACCTCCACGAGCCCCATGATGTGGACCGGGTTGAAGAAGTGGAGCCCGAGGCCGCGCTCGGGACGTTCGAGGGCGCTCAGTATCTCGGTCACGGAGAGCGACGACGTGTTCGACGCGATGACGGCGTCGTCGTCGACGAGGGATTCGACCTCCGCGACCGTCTCGCGCTTGAGCCCCATGTCCTCGGGAACCGCCTCGACGACGAGGTCGGCGTCGGCGACCGCCGCCTCCAGCGAGGTCGTCCCCGAGAGTCGGTCGAGCGTCGCCGCCATCTCGTCGGGCGTCACCTTGTCGCGGTCGACGCCGCCCCGGAGGTTTGACTCGATGGCGTCAAGCCCGTCTTCGACGTACGCCGCTTCGATGTCGCGCATCGTCACCTCGTGACCGGCCATCGCGGCCACCTGCGCGATGCCGTGGCCCATGGTTCCCGCGCCGAGTACACTCACTTGCATCACCGGAAGGGGTTCGGGAACCATCATAATCGTTTGCCCTCGTTTCGGCATCGGTGACCCCGTCCTGCTCCCGCGCCCCCGGACGGTTACTCCCGCCGCGCCTCGGTCGGGACGACCTTGAAGCCGTATCTCACGACGCCCTCCTGCTCGTAGATGCGGCGCGGGACGGCCTCGACGCGGTCGCCGATTGCGGGCGTTCCGGCGGGCGAGTGGACGACCTGCGCGGGCGCGCTCACGGCTCGGTCGTCGGCCTCGCCGTCCGGGCCGTCGAAGGCGACGACGGCGACCGGGAACGACCCGGCGCGCTGCTGCTGCTCGACGAACTCCGGCGGCGCGCCCCCTTGTCCGATGGCGGTCGCGGCCTCGACGGTCCCCGTCCCGGGGAGCGTCGCGTCGTCGTAGCCCGCGAGCGACCCGCAGTCGGGACACGCGCCCTCCGGCGGGAACGAGAGCGCGCCGCACTCGGTACACTCGCCGGCGACGAGGCGGTGGCGCTGCGGAATCGTCCGCTTCCACGTCGGCACACTGACGTACGCGCCCCCGCCGGCCGGCTCCCCGCCGGTGATGGTCCCGCGCCGCCGGAGCGCCTCCGCGTAGGAGAGTTCCACGTCGCCGTCGAGGGCGGCCTCGACCGGGACGGCAGAGGTGGCGGAGGTGGCGGAGGCGTCGGAGGCGGCATCTGACGCCCTCGTACTGAGCGCGAGCGCGGTCGCCCCCGCGCCGCCGCCGTAGCCGACGAGGAGCACCGAGGTCGCGGGGGACCGGCCGTTCGACTCGTCGCCTGCCGCGTCGTCCTCCGAGTCGGCGAGCGCCGACGCGAGTCCGAGAAACGGCCCGGCGGCCCCGGTGTCGCCGGTTCGCGAGACGACGGTCCCGGCCGCGATTCGCGCCGGTTCGACGCCGAGCGCGGCGGCCGCGCGGTACGGGAGTTTGCCGTCCGGCGCGGTGAGCGCGACGGCGTCGGGGTCCAGTTCGGCGTCGTCGACGCCGAGGGCCTCGACCGCCCCGCCGACCGCCCGCGTGTAGGCGTCGCGCTCGTACTGCGTGACGCCGATGGAATCCGTCTCGGCGCTTCCGAACTCTCGGAACCGCGTGCCGGGCGCGGGGTCGCCGAACTCGCCCACGGCGTCGACGGCGAGCGGAGCGTCGTCGGTGAGGACGAGCGCGGCCGCCCCTGCCCCGGCACCGGCCGCCTCGTCGCTTTCGGGCGCTCCGCGCGGGCTGTCGGCGACGACGACGAGCGCCGGACCGCCGCTCCCCGTCCCCGCACCTGCGTCCGAGCCTCGGGTCGCCTCGACCGTCGCCGCCAGCGCCACCGCGCCGGCGCGGGTGCTTCCGCCGAACTGCCGGGTCGGAACCGACGGGTCGACGCCGAGGAGCGAGACCAGTCGGACCGCGCTTTCCTCCTCGTCGTTCGGCGGCGTCGTGGTGGCGAACGCGAGGTGTCCGATATCGCTCGCGTCCACGCCGGCCGCGTCGAGCGCGCGCCGGCCCGCTTCGGTCGCCATCGTCAGCGTGTCTTCGTCCGCGTCGGCGACGGCGACCTGCTCGACGCCCGGCGCGCCGCCTTTGCCCCACGCCTCGCGGTAGGCCGACGCGGGGAGGGAGAGTCTGGGGACGTACGCGCCGACGCCGGCGATTCCGGGGGTCGCTCGCGCCGAGTCGTCGGCGCTCATAGCGCCCCTCCTTCGAGGACGTGGACGACGGCGGCACCGCCCGACCCGCCGACGTTGTGGGTGAGGCCGACGTTCGCGCCAGAGACCTGTCGGTCCCCCGCCCGGCCGCCGAGCTGTTTGAACGCTTCGACGACCTGTCCGGCGCCCGTCGCGCCGATGGGATGGCCCTTCGATTTCAGGCCGCCGGAGGGGTTGACGGGCAGGTCGCCGCCGAGTTCGGTCGCGCCCGAATCGACCAGTTCGGGCGCGTGTCCGCGCTCGCAGAAGCCGAGGTCCTCGTACGCCAGCAGTTCGGCGATGGCGAAGCAGTCGTGGACCTCCGCGAAGTCCACGTCGTCGGGGCCGAGACCGGCCATCTCGTAGGCGGCCGCGGCGGCCCGCTCGGACGATTCGACGGCGGTGTAGCTGTCGCGCTGGAAGAGGCCGACGCGCTCGGAGGCGGCACCCACGCCCGCGACGCGGACGGCGTCGTCGCACGCGCTGGCGACGTCCTCGCTGGCGACGAGGACCGCGGCCGCGCCGTCGGAGGTCGGACAGCAGTGATAGAGGTTCAGCGGGTCGGCCACGACGGGCGCGCTCCGGGCGTCGTCGAGCGAGCACTCGAAGCCGAGGTGCGCCTTCGGGTTCTTCGCGCCGTTCGCGTGGTTCTTGACGGCGACCTTCGAGAAGTGGTCCGGCGAGGCGTCGTAGGCGTCGAGGTACGCCGAGGCCATCTGGGCGTAGACGCCCGCGAACGTCGTCCCGGTGAGCCGCTCCCACTCCGTCTCGCCGCTGACGCCGAGCCAGTACTTCGCCACGTCGCCGCTCATGTCGGTCATGACCTCGTAGCCGCCCGCGAGGGCCACGTCCGCCATCCCGCTTTTGACCGCCTGCACCGCCTGTCTGACCGCGTAGCCGCTCGCTGCGCAGGCGTTTTCGATTCGGGAACAGGGGACGCCGTGGAGGCCGACGTGCTCCGTCACGGCCGGCCCCGATAAGCCGAGTTGCCGCCCGCCGACGCCGAGCGACCCGACGACGGCCTCGTCGATATCGGCCGCCTCGACGCCGCCGGCGCTCCCCAGCGCCTCCTCGAACGCGGTCGCGAACAGCGACCGATAGCTCTCGTCCGGAAACGCGCCGTACTTCGATTGGCCCGCTCCGACGATGTATGCGTCTCGCATGGTAGTCGATTGCGTATCCCCCGCGAAATAGGTTCGCCCCGCGGCGCGGTCGTCCGACCGCATCATTTTTATCATATTCTATCATCGACTTCAAACGTACATGGTATTCGATAGCACGGAGACCGCCTCGCGGGAGGAACTCCGCGAGGTCCAGGACGGTCGCCTGCGGGAGACGGTTCGGAACGCGTACGAGAACGTCGAGTTCTACCGCGAGACGTTCGACGAGGCCGGACTCTCGCCCGCGGACATCGAGAGCGTCGAAGACCTGTCGAAACTGCCGTTCACGACGAAAGAGGACTTCCGCGACCACTACCCCACGGGGATGTTCGCGGTCGACATGGACGACGTGATTCGCGTCCACGCGTCGTCGGGCACGACCGGCAAGCCCAAAATCGTCGGCTACACCCGCGAGGACCTCGACGTGTGGAGCAAGGCCGTCGCGCGGTGTCTCGTGGCGGCCGGCGTCGGTCCCGACGACGTGGTTCAGAACGCCTACGGCTACGGCCTGTTCACCGGCGGTCTCGGCCTCCACCAGGGCGTCGAGGAGCTCGGCGCGACGGTCATTCCCATCGGCGGCGGCAACACCCAGCGACAGGTGGAACTGCTCTCCGACCTCGGAAGCGACGTCATCGCGTGCACCCCGTCGTACGCGCTCTACCTCGCCGAGGTCGCAGACGACATGGGAATCGACATCCGCGACCTGCCGCTTCGGACGGTCATCTTCGGCGCGGAGCCCTGCACCGAGCCGATGCGGAACGAAATCGAAGCGCGACTCGGCGTGACCGGCATCGACATCTACGGCCTCTCGGAAATCGTCGGCCCCGGCGTCTCCGTCGAGTGCGAGGCGCAGGACGGCCTCCACGTCTGGGAGGATTACTTCTACCCCGAGGTGGTCGACCCGAACACCGGCGACCCCGTCGAGGAGGGCGAGGAGGGCGAACTCGTGTTGACGACCCTCGCGAAGGACGCGCTGCCGGTCCTCCGGTATCGGACGGGCGACCTGACCACGCTGGACTACGGCACCTGCGAGTGCGGCCGAACCTGCGTCCGCATGGACAACATCACGGGCCGGTCGGACGACCTGATAATCGTCCGCGGCGTGAACTTCTACCCAAGCGAGGTCGAGTCGGTCGTCCTCGAGTTCGACCAAATCGCGCCGCACTACCGCATCGACCTCCGCCGCGAGGGGAACCTCGACCGGGTGGAAATCACGGTCGAACTGGTCGAGGAGTTCGGCGGGTCGCTGTCGGACCTCGAAGGTCGGATTCAAAAGCGGCTCTCGAACGTGCTCTCGTTCACGCCCGACGAACTGAACCTCGTCGAGTACGGCGACATCGCGCGCACCGAGGTCGGAAAGGTCCAGCGCGTCTACGACCACCGCGGCCAGTAACGCGCGCCGTCAGCGACCGCCGGGTTTGTAGACGCGGCCTCGAAACGTCGCGATTCGCTCGCCGCCCCCGTCAGAGACGACGACCTCGTACTCAGCGGTTCGCCCCCCGAGATGCGTCTCCTCGGCGACCGCGCGGAGCGTCTCGCCCACCTCGGCGGCCGCGAGGTACGAGATGTTCGTCTCCAGCGCGAACGCGGCGTCGCCGTGGCTGTTCGAGGCGGCCGCGAAGGCCGCGTCGGCGAGGCTGTACACCGCGCCCCCGTGGGGCGTCCCGTGGAAGTTCAGGTGGTCTTCGGCCACGGTCAGCGTCGTCTCCGCGTACCCGTCGCCGACCTCGGCGAGGTCGATACCGACGCGCCCGCAGTAGGGGTCGTTCGAGGCGCGCTCCCGTATCTCCGCGTAGTCGTCTTGCTCCGACATGCGACCACACGTCGTCCTGCGCTCCCCAAGTAGGCACCGACTGTCAGGAAAGATAGGTATGTAAACTACTTTATCTGATGACGGTGACGGCGAGATATGGCATACAGCTACGAACCGCACTACTTCGAGGACTTCGAGGAGGGCAAAGAGTTCCAGAGCGTCGGCCGCACCGTCACCGAGGCGGACTTCATGATGCACTCCGCGCTCTCGGGCGACTGGACCGAACTCCACACGAACAGCGAGTACGCGGAAGACACCCAGTTCGGCCAGCGAATCGCCCACGGGCCGATGACGTTCGTCCAGTCGACCGGCTTCGTGTATCGCTCGGGCATCGTCGAGCGCACCGCCATCGCCTTCCTCGGGATGAACTACATGGACCTGCCGAACCCGGTGTTCATCGGCGACACGCTCTCGCAGACGATGGTCGTCTCGGAGCGAAAGGACCTCGGGAGCCGCGACGACGCCGGACTGGTCGTCCTCGAAATCGAGATGACGAAGCAGGACGGTACCGTCGTCCTCGAAGGCGACATGAAGTTCCTCATCAAGACGAAGTCGGCCGAGGAGTAAGCCGGCTCCCCGACAGGAGACTCACGAATCCACCCGCTCGCCGCGGACGAACAACGCGTCGTCGGCTCCCTTCTCGCCGTAGTCGTCGTGGTACTCCATCAACTGAAAGAGCGCGCCGGTCGGGTTTCGCGGCGAGACGAACGCCTCGGTCCAGCCGTCTTCCACCGCGCGCCCCACGACGCGCTCGCCCGCGGCTTCGAGGGCGGCGACCATCGCGTCGACGTCCGACACCTCCAGCGTGACGTGGTGGAGGCCGGGGCCGTGCTCGTCGAGGAAGGTCGTCAGAAACGACTCCCCTTCGACGGGCGCGACGAGTTCGATTCTGGAGGCGTCGCCGAGGACGTAGGTCGCCCACTCGAACGAGCCGTCCGCGACCGTCTCGCGGTGGACGCGCTCGCAGCCGAGCGCGAGCAGCGTCGGCTCGGCGGCCTCGACGTCTTCGACGGCGATGCCCACGTGGTCGACGCGCGCGGCCGGCGGCGCCGGCTCCGTCGCGGTCGCGGTCGTCGAATCCGGGGGTACCGAGTCGTCGGGAACCATCTCCGACGAACTCGGTGTTCCTAACTATTAATAGCTAAGGTGCGAACTCCGAGTCATGAAACTCGGGACGGGACTGTTCACCTGCCAGCGGCGGCCGGACGACGACCGGCCGATGGCCGACCTGTACGACGAGATGCTGACGCTCGGGCGCGCGATAGACGACGCGGGCCTCGACAGCGCGTGGGTGTCCGAACACCACTTCATGGCGGACGGCTACCTCTCGGGGACGATGCCCTCCCTCGGGGCGCTCGCGGCGGCGACCGAGTCGGTCGAACTCGGCACGTGTATCGCGCTCGCGCCGCTGTACGACCCGATTCGGCTCGCCGAGGACGCGGCGACGGTCGACCTCCTCTCGGGCGGCCGAACGACGCTCGGCCTCGCGATCGGCTCCAACCCCCGCGAGTTCGACGCCTTCGGCGTTCCGCGAGACGAGCGCGTCGACCGCCTCGCCGACACGGTCTCCCTCCTCCGCGACGCGTGGTCGGACGGTCCGATAGCGCACGAGTCGCCGTTTCACGAGGGTGCGACCGGCGTCGACGTGACGCCCAAACCGGCACACGACGTGCCCCTCATGCTCGGCGGCGCGGCCAAGCCCGCGGTTCGCCGGGCGGCCCGGACGGCGGACGCGTGGTGTGCGCCGTCGTCGCTCTCCCTCGGGGGCCTGCGCAAGCGCGTCGAGGACATCCGGAGCGTCCGGGAGGCCGAAGGACTCGACGGTGAGTTCACGATATACGTCCTCCAACACGGTTTCGTCGGCGACTCGAAGGCCGAGGCGTGGGACGCGATGAGAGACGGTTACCTCTACCTCCAGCGCCGGTACGCCGAGATATTCTCCGGCGACGAGGTCCCCGAACTGTCCGACGAGCGCCGGGCGGAACTCAAGGCACAGGCCGTCTTCGGCACGCCCGACGACGTGGTCGCGGAACTCGACCGCTACCGCGACGCCCTCGGCGACGATATCCACTTCATCTTCCGCACCTACCACCCCGGAATCGGCACCGACCGGATGGTCGAGTGCGTCCGCCGACTCGGCGACGAGGTCCGCCCGCGACTCGTCTGAAGGGGCCGAATCGGCGGTTCAGGGCCGAACGCGACGTTCTTGTCGCCAGCGAAACGCAAACATTTAAACGTGAAGTTTTTCATGTTACATGTGAACATACATACCATGAGAGACGATTGTTCAGCGGACAGCGGCGCACAGCCGCGTCCGTCGCGGCGACGGTTCGTACAGGCGGCTGGGTTGGCGGGCGTGACCGGGCTGACGGGCGTCGCCGGCTGTCTCGGCGGCGGTGGGGGCGGCGGGTCGAACGCCATCACCTATGGAGTGATTAGCCCGATGACCGGCCCGTACGGCGGTCTCGCGGTCGGCCAGCGAAACGGGGCCGAGTTGGCGATACGACACGTCAACGAGAACGAGGACATCGACGTGGAGATAACGGGCGTCTACGAGGACACCGAGGCGGACCCCTCGACCGGCCGGCGGAAGGCGCAGTCCGTCGTCGAGCAGGACGGCGCGTCGTATCTCATGGGCGCGATATCGTCCAGCGTCGCGCTCGCGCTCAACGAGTTCGCGGCCGAAGAGGAGCTCATCTACAACCCCGGCGGGGCCGCGGTTCCCATCACGGGGTCGAACTGCAACGAGTGGGTGTTCCGCGCCGAGACGAACACGGCGCAGATGGCCGAGGCCGTCTCCGACTACACCGCCGAGAACCTCGGGACCAAGGTGTGGTTCCACATCGCCGACTACGCCTACGGCGAGTCGGTGATGCAGCGCGTCGAGCGCCGCATGCGCGACGGCCACGACATCGAAGTCGTCGGCCGGAGCCGCTCGCAGCTCGGCTCGACCAACTACAACTCCTACGTCAGCCAAATCGCCAACTCCGACGCCGAGGTGGCGGTTCTCGGCATGACCGGCGGCGACCTCATCAACTTCGTCAAGCAGGCGGCGAGCCAGGGGCTCAAAGAGAGCGTGAACCTCATGTCGCCGACGATGACGTTCTCGGTCGTCCGCGGCGCGCTCGGCGAGGCCGCCTACGGAACCTACGGCGGGGTCCGCTACCTGCCGACGCTCGAAACGGGCGACAACCAGTCGTTCGTCGAGGCCTACCAAAGCGAGTACGACTCCCTGCCGGACAACTTCGCGCGGGCCGCGTACATGTCCATTCGGATGACGGCGCGGGGCATCGCGGAGGCCGGCTCGACCGACCCCGCGGAGGTCAAGGAGGTGCTTCCGGGCCTCGAAATGGACACGATTCTCGGGCCGAACCAGTTCCGCGACTGCGACCACCAGGCGATGAACCCGGTGTGGCCGGGCGAACTCGTCGCGCCGGACGGCGGGAGCGGTCCCGCGACCGTCGAACTCGGCGAGATGATAGCCGGGGCGGACGCGCTCCCCGACTGCGGCGAACTCGGCTGCTCGCTCTAGCATGTCGGTCGCTAGTGCCGTCGCCGAGCAGGTCCTCAACGGGCTCGTCGTCGGGATGGTGTACGTCCTGCTCGCGGCCGGGCTCTCCATCATCTTCGGCGTCATGGACGTCATCAACTTCGCCCACGGAGAGCTGTTCGCCCTCGGCGCGTACTTCGCGTTCGCCATCGCCGGCCCCCTCGGCGGCGCGGGCTTCTGGGTCGCGCTCGTCGTCGCGCCCCTCCTCGTCGGCGTCGTCGGGATGGGAATCGAGCGGCTCACCGTCAAGCGGCTGTACGGCCGCGACCCGCTGTACCACATCCTCCTGACGTTCGGACTCGTCCTCATCATCAACGACCTCATCACGTCGGTGTGGGGCAAGTCCGCCCAGCCGTTTCCGGTTCCCTCGGTCCTCGACCAGCCGGTCGCGCTGTTCGGGTTCAACTACTCGCTGTACAACTACGGCATCATCGTCTTCGGGTCGGCGCTGGCGCTCGGCACGTGGCTCCTGTTGAACCGCACCCGCTTCGGGATGATAATCCGCGCCGGCTCCGAGGACCGCGAGATGGTCCGCACCCTCGGCATCGACATCGACCGCTACTACACCCTGACGTTCGGATTCGGCGCGGCGCTGGCCGGCGTCGCCGGCATCGTCCTCGGCGCGTACCAGAACGTCAGCCCGACGATGGGGAGTTCGGTCATCATCCCGGCGTTCGTCATCGTCGTTCTCGGTGGCCTCGGGTCGTTCCGCGGGGCCGTGGTCGGCGGGCTGTTCGTCGGCCTCGTCCAGACGTTCGCCCGGACGTACGCGCCGTTCCTGGAGGGACTCATCGTCTTCCTGCTCATGATCGCCGTGCTCGTCGTCAAGCCGACGGGGCTGTTCGGCACGAGCGTCGGCGCGGGCGACCACCACGACGGCGCGCTCCTCCACGGCTCCGGCGGCGGCGTGCTGTCCGCGGAGACGCGCGCGAAACTCGGCTACGCCGGCGTCGGCGCGCTCCTCGTCGTCCCGCTTCTCGCGGAGGTGACCGGCGTCACCTACTCCGTGACGCTCCTCGAAGACATCCTCATCTGGGCGCTGTTCGCGCTCAGCCTCGACCTCGTGCTCGGCTACGCGGGTCTCGTCTCGCTCGGTCACACGCTGTTTTACGGGGTCGGCGCGTACGCCTCGGTCCTCACGCTCATGCACGTCTCGCCGTCGGTGTTCGTCGCGCTCGTCGTCGCCGTCGCCGTCTGCGCGGCCATCGCGTGGGGCGTCGGTTACCTCTCGATACGCGTGTCCGGGGTGTTCTTCGCCATGATAACTCTCGGGTTCGCGGAGCTGTTCTACAACGCCGTGTTCAAGTTCGACTTCACCGGCGGCTCCGACGGCCTGTTCGGCGTCGACGCGTTCTACGGCCTCGCCGGCCTCGGCATCGACCCCGGCGAGTTCGCGGTCCCGCTGGGACCGGTCGTCCTCGACGGCGGCGTCGTCCAGTACTACTTCCTCCTCGCCGTCGTGGTCGGGTCGTACCTGCTGGCCCGCCGCCTCATCCGCGCGCCGTTCGGCTCGGTGCTGCAGTCCATCCGCGAGAGCGAAGAGCGCGCCTCCTTTATCGGCTACGACGTGACCGCCTACAAGCGCCGCGCCTTCGTCGTCTCCGGCGGCCTCGCAGGGCTCGCCGGCGGACTGTTCGCCGCCAACAACGGCTACGTCGCGCCGTCGTTCCTCCACTGGATAAACTCGGGCGAGGTCATCGTGATGACCGTCCTCGGCGGCATGGGGACGCTCTACGGACCGATGCTCGGCGCGGGCGTCTTCGTCGCCGCGGAGGACGTGCTCTCGTCGTACATCGACCAGTGGCAGCTCGCCATCGGCGTGCTGTTCGTCCTGTTCGTCATCTTCGTGCCGCGGGGGCTCGTGTCGCTCCCGCGGACGGTGGCCGACCACCCGCTTTTCGAATCGGCCGTCGGCGACCGGTTCCGCGACCGCGTCGGCGAACAGGCCGGTGTCACCGACCCGGAGGTAGACCGCCATGAGTGACCCCATACTGCGGACGGAGAACCTGACGAAGGAGTTCGGAAAGCTCGTCGCCGTCGACGACGTGACCCTCGACGTGGAACGCGGCGAGTTCCGGAGTCTCATCGGCCCCAACGGGGCCGGCAAGACGACGACGTTCAACCTCCTGACCGGCGCGCTCCGGCCGACCCGCGGCACCGTGACGTTCAACGGCGAGAACGTGACCGCGCTCCCGCCGCACGAGCGCGTGCGCCGCGGCCTCGGCCGGTCGTTCCAAATCACGAACGTCTTCTCGGGGCTCACGGTCCGCGAGAACGTCCGCCTCGCCGCGCAGGCGGCCCGCGAGGGCGGTTTCACGCCGGTCGAAGAGTACCTTCGGCGAAGCGACGCTTTCGACGACGTGAACGAGCACACCGACCGCGTGCTCGACCGGTCCGGCCTCCTGGGCCGCGGCGACGAACCCGCGGACGTGCTCGCCTACGGCGACAAGCGCCGGCTCGAAATCGCCATCGTGCTCGCCACCGACCCGGACATGGTGCTTCTGGACGAACCGACCGCCGGCATGAGCGCCGAGGAGACGCGGGCCACGATGGACCTCATCGACGAGGTGCTGTCGGACCGGACGCTCCTGCTCATCGAACACGACATCGACCTCGTGATGCGGGTGTCCGACCGCATCACGGTCCTCCACCGCGGCGAGGTGCTGGCCGAGGGGACGCCCGAGGCCGTCTCGGAGGACCCGGAGGTCCGCGAGGCCTACTTCGGGGGTGTCGAGGCGTGAGCGACGAACCGCTCTTGTCCGTCCGCGGACTCGTCTCGGGGTACGGGTCGACCCGCGTTCTGCAGGGCATCGACCTCGACGTGCCGCGGGGGTCTGTCGTCACGCTCATCGGGCGCAACGGCGTCGGCAAGACGACGACGCTCCGGAGCATCCTCGGGAACGTCCCGCCGTCAGCGGGGACCATCACCTTCGACGGGACGGACATCACGACGCTGTCGCCGGAGAAGACCGCTCGCGAGGGCATCGCGCTCGTCCCCGAGGAGCGCCGCGTCTTCCCCGGCCTGACCGTCACCGAGAACGTCGAAATCGGCCGTATCGGCGGTCGGCGAGACGTCGAGAAGCCGAGCGTCGACGCCGTCGTCGACGAGTTCGAGAACCTCGCGCGCCACCGGAACAGCCGGGGGGCGAACCTCTCGGGCGGCGAACAGCAGATGCTCGCTATCGCCCGCGCGCTCGTCTCCGCGCCGGACCTCCTGTTGCTCGACGAACCGACCGAAGGGCTCGCGCCCGCTATCGTCAAACAGGTCCAGCGAAAAATCGAGGAACTGAACGACGACGGCGCGACCATCCTTCTGGTCGAACAGAACGTGCAGGTCGCCCTCGACGCCGCGGACTACGTCTACATCCTCGACAAGGGCCGGGTCGTCCACGAGGGCCCCGCCGACGAGGTCGCGGCCGCCGACGAGGTCCTCGACCGGTACCTCGGCGTCTCGATGGCCGACTGACTGCGACCGGCGTCTCGCCGGTCGCTCGGTCGGGGCCGACCGACGAAACGAACTTAACGCACCTGTGCGAACTGGTGGCATGGACATCGAAGAGTTCTTCGAGAGCATGCCGTTCGCGCGGCTCTTGGGCGTCGAAGTCACCGAGGCCGCAGACGGGCACGCGGAGGGCCGCATCGAGATGCGCGAGGAACTGTCGTGGAACGCCGACCGGGTGATGGCCCACGGCGGCGTGACGTTCACTCTCGCGGACACGGTCGGCGGCGCGGCGCTCGTCAGCGAGGTCGACCAGCCCGTCCCGACTATCGACATGCGAATCGACTACCTCAACGCGGGGACCGGTGACCTCCGCGCCGAGGCCGACGTGGTCCGACTCGGCGGCGACGTGGGAACCGTGGACGTGGACGTGTACGCGACGGACGGGAATCACGTGGCGACTGCGAGGGGAGTCTACAAGACCGGTTGAGTTCCCCGCCCGTCGCACAGTTAGTAATCAACAATAGTTAATATTATGCGCGAAAAGGGTATTTCGTAATGGAATACAGTGGCCCGACCAGTCTCTACATCGACGGGGACTGGGTAGCCGCGGCATCGGACGAGACCATCGAGACGCGCGACCCGGCGACCGAAGCGCCGTACGCCGAGGTCGCCCGCGCGGGCGAGGCGGACGTCGACGCCGCGGTGCGGGCGGCGAACTCGGCGGGCGCTCGCGGCGGCGAGTGGGAGACCACGAGCGCGGCCGAGCGCGGCGAGAAACTGCGCGCGATGGCCGACTTCATCGAGGCGCGGAAAGACGAGATAGCGCTCGTCGAGTCCCACGATAACGGCAAGACGCCGTTCGAGGCCGGTATGGAGGTCCAGATGGTCGTCGACACCTTCCGCTACTACGCCGGGTGGACCGACAAGGTGACCGGCGAGTACAACCCCGTCCCCGGCGGGCGCGTCAACTACACGACCCGCGAACCGCTCGGCGTCACCGGACACATCGTCCCGTGGAACTACCCCTTCCAACTCGCGGGGCGCAGCCTCGCGCCGGCGCTCGCCTGCGGCAACACGGCGGTGGTAAAGCCCTCCAGCCAGACGCCGCTTTCGGCGCTCTACTACGGCCTCGCGGCCGAGGAAGCCGGCCTCCCCGACGGCGTGGTGAACGTGGTTCCCGGGAGCGGGTCCGAGGCGGGGTCGGCGCTCGCCTCGCACCCCGACGTGGCGCACGTCACCTTCACCGGCAGCACCGAAGTCGGTAAGGGCGTCATGGCCGACGCCGCGGCCACCGTGACCGGCGTCACGCTCGAACTCGGCGGGAAGGGCCCCAACGTCGTCTTCCCCGACGCCGACCTCGACGCCGCCGCCAAGGGCGTCCACTACGGCATCTTCATGAACGCCGGCCAGATGTGCTGGGCCGGGTCGCGCCTGCTCGTCCACGAGGACGTGGCCGACGACCTCGTCGAGCGAATCGTCGCGCGCGCCGAGTCGACCCCGCTCGGTTCCGGCATCGACGACGACGGTCGGATGGGGCCGGTCGTCAGCGAGTCCCACCGCGAGGACGTGTTGGAGTACATCTCCCTCGGCGTCGAGGAGGGCGCGACCGTCGCCTGCGGCGGCGGCGTTCCCGAGGACAAGGAGACCGGCTACTTCGTGGAGCCGACGGTCCTCACCGACGTGACGAACGACATGACCGTGGCCCGCGAGGAGATATTCGGCCCGGTCCTCGTCGTCACCGAGTTCTCGGACCGAACGGAGGCGATCGAACTCGCCAACGATTCGCCGTACGGGCTTCTCGCCGGCGTCTGGACCGAGGGGCTCTCTCGCGCCCACCGCGTCGCCGACGCGCTCGACTACGGAATGGTCAGCGTCAACGAGTACCCGGTGACGTTCCCGCAGACGCCCTTCGGCGGCACGAAACAGAGCGGCCACGGCCGCGAGCAGGGCGCGGAGGCTGTCCGCGAGTTCACGCAGGCGAAGAACGTGAACCTCAACATCGGCTGACTCGGCCGCCAATTCGGCCCGTAATCCGCTGGACGCTTCGGCCCTCAACTCACTTCCCACTGAACGCCTCGGCCCTCGACCCACTTCCCGCTGAACGCTCCGGACCGCGACCCGTCGTCCCCGGACCGACCGCCTCGGCTCTCCGCGGTGGTCGTTCCCGAAAAACGCTCTTCTCCAGTCTCTCCGCCGACGCTATTCGAACCGCTGGAACGGCTCTTGACAGTCGTTACAGAAGTGCATCGACCGGCACAGTCCCGGCCCCTTCGGATGCTCGCGGACGGTGTTCGTGCCGTCGCAGTACGGGCACTCCGCGCCCGACGTTTCGCCCGTCGTCTCGGTGCTGGGGTCGAAGCGGCGCATCGCTCACACCCCCAGTCCGAACTCGCGGAGGGCCTCGCGGCCCGCCTCGGTCACCATGTCGACGGTCCACTCCGGCGTGAACCGGAGTCGCACGGACGCCTCGTCGACGCCGGCCGACAGAATCGCGCACTGCACGTCGTTTTCGAGGTAGTCGCGCGCCGGACAGCCGGTGTAGGTCAGCGTCATCTCGACGATGCCGAGCGTCTTCGCCTCGCCGTCTTCGCCCCCCCGCTCGACGACGCGAACGTCGTAGATGAGGCCGAGGTCGACGATGCTCACCGGCATCTCTGGGTCCTCGATTTCGTAGAGAGCGTCCCAGATGTCGGCTTCGACGCCCGCGGCTCCGACGCCCGTCTTCGGGAAGCCCTCGGGGACCTCGCCGTCGGCGTACTCCGTGTAGCCGCAGGCGGTCGCCTCGGGCGCGTCGTCGGCGCTCACGTCAGACACGCTCCCTGCCGATTCTCGCCGGCTCGGGCGCTTCGAGCTCATCGTACGTCCGCCGGAACTCCGCGGCCAGTTCGTCCCAGTGGTCGGTGTGGGTGCCGTCGCGGCCGCGGGCGCTCGGGCGCTCGACCTCGTCGGGTTCGGGCACGTCGAGCCCGAGCGATTCGAGGTACGGGATGACCGTCTCCAGCCACTCGATGCGGAGGTCGGCGGTAGACATCGTCCGGAAGCCGTTGTCGACGATTGCCGCCTCGTGTTCGGGCTCGGCGAAAAGCGAGAGCGCGTGGGGGAACAGCCGGTCGAGCGCGTCCTGCACGCGGTCGCGGCTGTCGCCCTCGGCGAGGCGGTCGAGCCAGCTCTGGGCGTTTTCGAGGTGGTAGCGCTCCTCGCTCAGCACCTTGCCGACGCGGTCGGCGAGCGGCGCGTAGCTGGTGTCGACGAGCGCGTCGAGGCGCAGGCGCTCGGCGGCGTCGTAGAGATAGCTCCGCAGGACGACGTCGGCCCAGTCGCCCTCCGCGAACGGGAGTTCGACCAGCGTGGCGTGCCTGAACTCGTCGGCGGGGCGCTCCCAGATGAGTTCCGCCTCGGTGTGACCGAGCTCTTCGAGCAGGTCGTACCACAGCCGAGCGTGGCCGAACTCGTCCTGTGCGACGTTCGCCAACGCGAGGTCGGATTCCAGCGTCGGCGCGTAAATCTGCCACTCGATGAGGCGCTCGCCGTGGACGTACTCGTCGTCCGCGAGGCGGAACAGCAGCTCTTCGAGCGCGGCGCGCTGTTCGGCGTCGAGGTCTTCGGGGTTGAGCGTCGCTGGCATGGTTAGCTGTCCGCCTCGAGCGATTTCTCCACGTCGGCCTGCTCGGCCTCGCTTTCGGCGACTTCCGGCGCGGCCGGTTCGATGTCCGTGTACGAGGTGGCCCAGCGGTAGGTCTTGTCGGTCGTCCCGCCGAAGCTCGTCTCGTCGGCGTCGATTTCGCCGATTTCGTCGTGCGGGACGACCCACAGGCTGTGGGTCTTCATCCGCCGGCCGTGCTGGACGGCCGCGAACTGGAGCGCCAGCTCGCGGTCCGGCGCGTGGACGTTGCCGCAGTGTTTGTGGTACGCTCCCGGTTTGTCCTGTCTGAACACTTCCCAAATCATGGTTCTCAGTCCGCCGCCTGCGGGGTTCCGGCCCCCGACGCGCCCTCCCAGCCGTGCATCGATTCGCGCACCCACTCGACCGCCTCCTGTGCCTGTGCCCGGGAGTTGATCTGCTCGTGGCTCCCCTCGGAGGCGTTCTTGGCGATGGTCCAGAACTCGTCCCAGTTCAGGTCGTCCTCGTTGACGTGGTAGGTGTCGAGTTCCTCGTCGTACTCGATGCGCGGGTACTCGGGGACGACGAGGCCGTACTTCTCGGCCTTCGGGACGTACGTGTCGAGGAAGGTGTCGCGCAGTTCGTCGTTGGACTTCGTCTTCAGGCCGACCTCCTGGGCGAAGTCGTTGTGGACGGACTTGTCGTTGGTCGGGCCGAAGAACTGGATGATTCGCGGCCACCACGTCTCGAAGGCGGCCTGCGTCTTCTCTTGGGTCGCCTTCGACCCGTTCATCAACTCGGAGAGGATGGACTCGCCGTGTTTGACGTGGAAGCCCTCCTCGAAGCACACTTTGTCCATCGCGTGGGCGTACGGCGTCCACGACGTGTTCTTGAGCGTCGCCTGCCGGTGCATGGCCGCACCGTCGACGAAGAAGGCTATCATCGGCACCTCGTGCCACGACTCCATCGGGTAGTGGAAGCAGTTGAGGAACTTGCCGTCGCCGCGGGCGAGTTCGTCCAGCATCTCGTCGCGCGTCTTGACGCCGAGGGACTCGGCCGCGCGGTAGAGCAGTTGCGCGTGGCCGATTTCGTCCTGTACCTTCGCCGAGAACGCCAGCTTTCGGTCGATGCTCGGCGCTTGCCGGATGAACGGCTTTTCGAGGTAGCCGCCCATCACCTCGCTGTTCGCGTGGAACTGAATCATCCGCGTCGCGGCCTTGCGGTACTCCTCGGGCATGTCGTCTTTCGGAGCGAACTGCCGCGGGCCCGCTCGTTCTTTGACGGTTTCGAGGTCCATTGGTCTATCAGGAACTATCATCTATAACTACTTACGAATTGACCCGCCCATGGCCTGCCTTTTTATATTCGTGCCGCGTACGCACACGCCGATGATAGCGGAGTGCCTGGTGGCCGAGTTCCGAATCGACGGCGACGACTGCCCCCTGGCGCGGGCGACCGACGCGGTTCCAGTCGCGGTCGACGCGAACGCGCCGCAACTCCGCGCCGACGGCAACGTCCTGCTTCACTTTTCGGCCCCCGCGGACGACCGACTCCCCGAGGCCCTCGACGCCGACGACGCCATCCGCTACCTCCACGTCACCCGCGGCGACGACACGTACACCTTCCGCTGTCTCTCGAAACACCCCTGCGTCGTTCACGAGCTCGTCGACGCCGGCTTCCTCGTCGAGTCGATGCGGTACGACGACGGCGGCGCGACGATGCGCGGGGCGGTCGTCGGCTACGACGTGCTCCGCGGCGTGATGGAGACGGCCGGCGGCACCGTCGGTATCCAACTCCAGCGCGTCTACCCCCTCCGGGCGGACGAGGAATCGCCCATCGGTCGGGCGTGGGACCTCACGCCCGCGCAGGAAGCCGCCCTCCGGGCGGCCGTCGAGATGGGGTACTTCGACCTCCCCCGGAGTATCACGGCTCGGGACGTGGCGGACGAACTCGGAATCAGCAAGTCGGCGTTCCTCGAACGGCTCCGCCGGGCGCAACAGTCGGTGTTCGGGGCGCTGCTCGCATGAGCCGGGACCGCGGCCGACTCGCTCGGCTCGCCCGGCGGTCCGCCGGCGAGGCTATTTACCCCGCGTCCCCGTAGCGCGGGTATGCGAGTCGACGACGCCGACGGCGTCCGGACCGTGACGTTCGACAGACCCGAGGCGAAAAACGCGTTCACCGCCGACGTGGCCCGAGAGCTCTCGGCGGCGCTCGAAGAACTGACGCCCGAGGCGTTCGACGCCGCGGTGATAACCGGCGACGGCGACGCCTTCAGCGCCGGCGGCGACATTCGGGCGATGGCCGAGCGCGACGAGACCGCCCGCGAGGCCTACGAGCGCGTCCGCGGCACCCTCGGCCGCGTCGCCGAGGCGATTCTCACCGCTCCGGTGCCGGTCGTCGCCCGCGTCAACGGCGACGCCGTGGGCGCGGGGACCTCCGTCGTCGCCGCCTGCGACTTCGCCTACGCCGCCCGCGACGCTCGGTTCGGCGCGTCGTTCGTCAACGTCGGTCTCGTCCCCGACGCGGGCGCGACGGTGACGCTCCCCCGGTTGGTCGGCCTCCGGGCCGCGAAGGAACTCGCCTTCACCGGGAAACTCATCTCGGCCGAGCGCGCCGCCGAACTCGACCTCGTGAACGAGGCGGTCGCCGCCGCCGCCCTCGACGCCACCGTGGACGAGACGGTAGAGACGCTCGCCGCACAGCCGACGGAGACGCTCGCGCTGGCGAAGGAAGCGATACACGCGAATCTCGGCCGGTCGTGGACTGACGGCCTCGAACGCGAGGCGCACGCGCAGACCCTCGCCTACGACACCGACGCCCACGAGGAGGGCGTTTCCGCGTTCTTGGAAAAGCGGCGGCCGGAGTTCGACTGAGGACGCCGGTCCCGGCCCGTTTCGTCTCGTCTCGGCCGTCCCGTTCTGTCCCGCCTCAGTCGAGGCCGAGGAACCGTTCCGCGTTCTCCCAGAGGAGCTTTCGCTTCACCTCCTCGGAGGCGTCGAAGTGCTCCTCGAACGACTCGAACCACCGGCCCGGCCGAATCATCGGGTAGTCGGTGCCGAACATCACCTTGTCCTGCAGGACGGTCTTGGCGTAGTGGAGCACCTGCTCGTCGATGTACTTCGGGAGCCATCCCGAGAGGTCCATGTAGACGTTGCCCTTCTGCTGGCAGATGGCGAGTTGCTCTCTCTCCCACGGGTACGCCGGGTGGGCGATGAGAATCTGGAGGTCCGGGTGCTCGGCGGCCACGTCGTCGATGAGCATCGGGTTTCCGTACTTGATTTTCAGGCCGCGACCGCCGGGCGAGCACGCGCCGAGGGTGGAGTTCCCGCCGTGGAAGACGACCGGCACGCCGAGGTCCTCGATAGTGTCGAACAACTCCGCGTGCTCGTCGTCGCTCGGGTCGAACCCCTGTGCGATTTGCTGGAACTTGAACCCCGAGAGACCGAGGTCTTCGACGCACCGGACCGCCTCCTCGACGCAGTCGTCTTTCAGGGGGTCAACGCTACCGAAGCCGACGAAGAAGTCGGGATGGTCGTCTCTCACTTCGGCCACGTAGTCGTTCGGAACCGGCGGATTTCCGGTGTTCGTCTCGGCGTCCCACCCGAGGAGCACCGCCCGCCCGATGTTGTGCTCGCGGTACTCGGCTATCATCTCCTCGTAGCTCCACGTCTCCATCTCCGCGCCGAACCTGTTCGCCGCGTCCCGCATCATCTCGCCGCCGGCGTCTTCGAGGAACTCCGCGGTCGGTTGGTGGGCGTGCGTGTCGATGATGCGCGGCTCGTCGAGCCAATCCAACACGGTCATTCGTGTATGACCGTCGCGGAGCGATAAAAATCGAACGGACGAATCCGACCGAATGATGGCGCGGCGGCGTTGGCGTACCGCCACGGGAGGCGATTCGACGCGCAGCCCAATCAGTCACCGGCCAATCCGGTTAGGCTCGCCGCTCAGTCGTCGTCTCGGTTCGAAGTGGCGTTGCACTCGTCGCTGAAGTCGGATGTGACACTCGCATCTGTGGTCTCGCTGAGACCGATGAAACAGACGTGAATTTTAATATATAAAAATGGAGTTCCGTTGAATATTTTTCTCGCCTGCGATTTACTAAGGCAGGTTTCCAGCAATACCCACGGAAACTGTGTGAAGAGGGGCTACTATCAATATCAACGTTGAACTACTTCAACAGATCCAAATTGATACACTTTGTCTATTCTGGTATATGGACCAAACGATACTACGAGTCAAATTGGAAAAACAAATATTTGATAACGAATCACCAGCAATGAATCGTTCGTAGTTGTGGTATTTTATCTTCTGTACCCGGTCCAGTCCCTCGTTTCACAATACTTTCGTTAATAAAATAAAAAGATCGCCAGGCTGTACTTCCAGCTCTTCTATCTTCAAGGGTTGTCACTTCTACGCGATGTATTGTAATCATAAACCCGTCTCCAGATTCACCCACGGACACATCTCTTGGAGTAATCGTTACTGAATCCAGGTCGTCGTCGTACTCGCTGTTGTATGCTACAACGCTTTCGACATCTACTGCAAGTTGCCCAACACTACCCCGGGAAATTTCGTTCGGCTTCTGAGGGAATTCTTTTGCCTCACTTTTGGATAATTCTTCGTTGTTGGGTGTATATGCAATATCACAACTTTGCACAGTTGCGGTCTGTGTATCTGCCATGGTTGTAGTCTGTTCTGTTGGCGTACTTGCAATACACCCCGAAGTCGCTAACATCAAAACCACCAAAATGATCTTTTTCCACATTTCAACCAAACCAATTATTAACAAATAGTAAAAATTTATGCCCATGATAAATTATCAATGAATTGTCTTAATTGCGAAGTGGCAGTCTACCTCAGCAAACGCGTGGCTACGTGTGTTGATTCAAATCACGCGACAGAATATTAGTTCAAATACGAGCAGAAATATTCCAACACTAAAGTAAAATGGACCATAATGAGGTCAGAAAATGATGTCTTTTAGAAATGTGGGCGGGTTCACAATTTAGTTTGATATCAATAACACATATCAAAGATATTTTAAACAGATAATTGTTTCTACACGGACTCACTAAATAATTCTGTATTGGGCGTAATAAGCGTGAATCACCGAATTGCCGACAAAATCTGAGACTAGCCATTTCAGAACTAATATGTGATTTCTTTTATTTAGACGCGTTTCAAGCGTGTTCTTCTTCGAACTTCTCTAAGACAAATTTATTGGAATACTTTCATTTACTCCTCTCCGCGGATACGACTGCGCGCCACCCCTCGTGTTCCGCGCAATAATTGTCGCTGTCGCGGAGCGTCGGTCGTCGCGGAGTTCGGTCGATTCATCGTAGTAGAGCACGGTGAGGTCGAGACAGGCCCGGAGCAGTTCGTTCGAATCGAAGCGGTATCTGTCGGTGCTCGGCCCGACCGTCGCCGGCGGGTCGGCCCGCAGGTGGTGCTGGTAGAACAGGACGCCGCCGGGTTTCAGCGACGCTTTGATGTCCGCGAGGCGGTCCAGCGTCCGGAAGTAGCTGATGGTGACGAGGTCGTACGTCGACTCGGAGAAGTCGTAGGTCGTCGCGTCCGCCTGAATCGTCTCCACGCGGTCGGCGAACCCGCGGGACCGAGCGCGCTCTTCGACGATACTGAGCCCCTCGCCCGACTGGTCGAGCGCGTCGACCCGATAGCCGTTTTCCGCGAGAAAGAGCGTGTTGCGGCCGTTCCCGGCCGCCACGTCGAGGGCGCGACCCTCGGGCAGTTCGTCGAGGTACGACCGTAACACCGGCGACGGCTCGGGGTCGGTCGGGTACGTTCCGGTCCGGTAGCGCTCGTCCCACTTCATGAGGGCGCTACGCGGACCGCCGTGTTCAAGCTACGGCGTCGTTCCCGGCGGACGGGACGGCGTCGAACGCTCACGCGGAACCACCGGCGGAGCGCCGGGACGCCGGAAGCACCAGCGCTTTCCGCGTCAGCGACGTGGAGAGAGCCGTGACCACGATTCGCCCCGACGAACTCGACGCCCGCCTCGCCGACGGCGACGACCCCTTCATCCTCGACATCCGCCCGGAGTCGAACTACCAGCGCGGCGCAATCGACGGGAGTCGCGTGAGCGTCAGCGAACGTGACTACGTCGGGGAAGTGAATGGAGCGAACGGACCGGACAGGAGCCGCAACGTCCCCGTCTACGACGACCTCCGGTCGGGCGACGACGCCTCGCTTCGAGGTCGGCTGGACGAGATTCCGCGGGACCGAGACGTGGTCGTCGTCTGTAAGATGGGCATCGTCGCGAAGCGGGCGACGGAGCTCCTCCGCGAGGAGGGGTACGACGCGGCGACGCTCGCCGGCGGCATGAGCGGGTGGAACGGCTACCAGCGCGGGTCACTGAGCTACAAACTTCGGTCGCTCATCTGGCGACTGTTCTGAGGCCGTCGAGGAACTCCCGAAGGGCGTCCCCGAAGAACGCGGGGTTGTCGAGGTTCGACGCGTGGCCCGCGTCGGGAACCGCGCGGACCGTGACGGTCGGAATCCCGTCGCCGAACGCCGCGGCGTGCCTGCGCACGAACGGGAGTTCGTTCTCGCCGTACAGGACCAACGTCGGGACGTCGATGTCGCCGAGGACGACCGACGAGTCGGTGAACCGACTGACCGCCCGAATCACCTTCGCGAACTCGTCGGTCGCCATCGGTGGGCCGCGCTCCCGAAGACGCTCGACGTTTCCGTAGTCGCCGCCCGCGGGCGTTCCCGACAGCCGCTCTTGGAACCAGACCATGACCTTCTCGACGCGCTCGTAGCCGACGAGTCGAACGAACGGAATCGTCAACCGGGGGACGACGAGTCGCTGGAACTGTTCGAGACGGTCGAAGACGACCGGGGAGAACGTGTCCGCGAGAACGAGCCCCGAGAGCCCGTCGGGATACCGCATCGCGTATGCCTGCGCGACACAGCCGCCGGTCGAGAGTCCGCAGACGACGGGCCGGTCGAGGCCCAACTCCGAGACGAGCGCCGCGAGGTCGTCGGCGAACAGTTCCATCGAGTACGTCGCTGGCTCCGAGCCGCCGGTCCGGCCGTGTCCCCGGACGTCGTACGAGACCGTAGTGTAGTCGTCGCACAGCGCCTCAGTCTGGCGGTCCCACTGGCCGTGGTCGAGAATCGCCCCGTGAACGAAGACCACCGGCGGTCCCTCACCCCGCCGTTCGTAGTAGGTGTCGATGCCATTTGTTCGAGCGAACGCCATGCTATCTAGTGGCGCGCGGAGAGCATGAGCGCGCGCCTCGATGTAACAGATAGATTATACTCTCGTCGGCAGTACGGTCACTTATCCGTCTCCGGCAGAGAGTAGGCGGTATGACGATAGAAACCGGCGACTCCGTTTCGCTCGAATACGTTGGAAAGCTCCCCGACGGCACGGTCTTCGACACGTCGCGTCAGGACGTGGCCGACGCCGAAGGACTCTCCGAGGCGCAGGGCGACCGCGACTACGAGCCGCTCGTGGTCGAAGTCGGCGCGGGAACCGTCATCGAGGGCCTCGACGAGGCGCTCGTCGGCATGTCCGTCGGCGACGAAGAGAGCATCGAGATTCCGCCGGAGAAGGCCTACGGCGAGCACGACGAAGACCTCGTCCGCGAGCACGAGACCGAACAGCTCCGCGAGGTGCTCGGCGACGAGCCCGAGGAGGGACTGTACGTCCAGACCCAGCAGGGCGGCCTCGGCGAAATCGTCCACGCCGACGACGACGTGGTCCGCATCGACTTCAACCACGAGCTCGCCGGCGAGACGCTCGTCTTCGACGTCGAAATCGTCGACGCCAACTGAACTGAACTGAGCCGCGGTCTCGCGGTTCGACCGTTCTTCTCCCGCTACTCGCGCCACCACGCGACGGCGTACAGCACTCCACCGACGAGAATCAAGACCGCGCCGACGCCGGCGACGCCGAGTCCGACGACGAGTCCGACGACGAGCGAGACTCCGAAGCCGAAGTCGTCGACGTGGCCGTAGACGGTGATGCTGTGGAGCGTTCCATCCTTCTCGACGAACGCCGGGAGGCGGTCCACGAAGGCGTCGTTCACCCGCGGTCGGTAGCCGAAGTCCTCATCTGAGGAGTTCCGAAGGATTCTATCGACCGTCTCTCTCGCCCCCGGCGAGAGGTTCTCGTAGCGATACGCCCCTCGCTCGACGGTGGCGTTTGCGACGCGCTGGAGCGTGGCGTTTCGCGCGGTGACGACCGAGCCGTTTTCTTCCACGCTGAACCGGTAGTACTGCTGGCGCTCGCCGTAGGCGTCGTGGACGTACGTGTTGTTCCGCGCTATGGCTTGGAGGTCGGCTCTCGCGCCCGCCGACGCTGTCCGGGCGGTGCCGTTCCGCATCGCCGCCGCCAGCGTCTCGCGGGTCTCGTTCGGCGCGCGGTACTCGCCGGCCGAGTACCGGTGGCTGACCTGGTGCACCGAAATCGAGACCGTCCGCCCGTGGCGACTCACGATAGTCTCGACGTCGGATTCGTTCGCGAGCGACACGGTCTCGGCTCGGTACGACTGCGAGGTTTGCGGCGGCGGCGACGTCGCCCCCGCGAGCGCGGGCAGGTACACCGGCGCGGGGAGACAGACGAGGCCGACCACCGCGAGGAGGAGGGCGAGTTTCCGGAGACGCATCGTCGGCAGTTCCGCCGAGCGCGGTAAGTGTTTTTTGTCGCCGTCTCGCTCGCCTCACGGTTTCATCGCCGCGGTCGCCGGGCGACGCTCAGTCGTCCAGTCGCGGGTGCGCGTCGAGGCAGTCGGCGACCCTCTCGCGCTCCTCGCGGGCCGAAGCCAACTCGTCGGCCACGACGCCCCGCCGGAGGCGGTCGCGCTGGTCGTCGGTGAGTTCGGCCCGGGCGACCGCGGCGTCGCGGAGGCGGTCGTAGGACTCCTCGTACGTCAGTTCGTGGACCTCGCGGGCCCGCGAGACCGTCTCGTCGCCGGCGAACCGACTCACCACGGAGACGAGTTCCTTCGTCCGCCAGCGGAGTTCCGAGGCGGGCTCCGGCGGCCACGACACGGTCAGCGGGTCGGCGTCGAGCGTCTCCAGAAACCGCTTGTTCGTCCCGACGGCCGCGGAGAACCGCTTGGGGTCGTCCACGTAATGGTCGAGTTTCGACCGCGAGTAGCCGGCGTACTCGACGAGCGTTGGAATCGGCTCGTCGCCGATGGCGGCGGTTTCGAGGTACTCGCGCAGTCGCTCGGGGGGACTGGGCGTCTCGACGAGCGGGTACGACTCGGCGGCCGCCAACCACGCGAGCACCTCGCGGGCGGGCGACTCGGCGCGGAACCGGCCGAACGCCTCGGCCACGGCGTCGTCGTACCGCTCGATGGGGTCGCGGAGTTCGTCCACCGGCGCGTCGATGTCGACCTCCCCGAGTCGCTCTACGCGTTCGAGGCGCTCGATTCGGGCGTCGAGTTCGTCCGCGCGCTCGCGCAGTCGTCGTCGGGCGCTCCGGTAGTCGTCTCTCGCCTCGTCCAGTTCGTCGAGCAGCGCCGCCTCCTCGCGGGCGGGTTCCAACTCGCGTCTGGCCTGCTCGAAGTCCGACGCCGACAGCGACGAGGTGATGCCGGTCGTGAGCGACTCGTTGGCGGCGATGAAGGCGTCGCTGTGGCGCACGTCGGCGGGGACCTCCTCCAGCCGGTTCGACAGCGTCTCGCGGAACGCGACGTAGCCTTCGAGGTCGTCGGTCGCCCGCTCTTCGAACCGGTCGAGAATCCCCGTCACGTCGCTGACGGCCGACGAGAGCGTCCGAAGCTCCTCGCGGCCGATTTCGTCGACCGTCTCGCGCCGGTCGCTGAGGGTGTCGGCCGCCGTGCGGAGCGCCGCTACGGGGTCGTCGGCGAGCGCGGCGTCAGTCACGCCGCGGCACCTCGGGAGGGCGGCCCGTGCGCGGAATCGGTGTCATGCCCGACGAGTCGGTGCGCGAGGGTTGAAAACTTGGTGACCGAGGAAGACGGGACGGCGGTGGGTCGAGGAAGCCGAGTCAGCGCCGGTCTCGGCCGGTCGCCACGTCGAACGCGGCGGCGAGCGCGACCGCGAGCACGCACAGCGCGACCGACGGCGACAGTGAGAACAGGTCGACCATCCCGGGGAACGTGGCGACGACGAGGAGCGAAACGGCGTAGTAGACGCCGGCCACCGCGGCCGACGTGCGGGCCGGCGCGGCGCGCAGCCGAGGGAGCGCGAGCATCGCACAGAGCGCGACGCCGCCGGCGACGACGACCGAACCGGGGAGCCCCGCTCCGGCGAGGTCGGCGCGTGCGCCGAGGAACGTCCCGAGGCCGAGCGTCGCGTTCAGATAGGCCGCCCGCCGGACGAGAAAGCCGTAGCCCGCGTCGGGGCCGAGTCCGATTTCGTTGTCCTCGATTCGGTGCCACGGCGCGCCGACGGAGACGGCGTTCATGCGGAGCGCGCCGATGGCGAGGCAGGCGACCGCCAGCGAGACGACGGCCGCGGTCGTGACCGCCACGGGCGTCGAAACGGTCATGAAGGCGACCCAGAGCATCGGAAGCGCGAGGAGTAGGTGCTGTCCGAGCCCGAAGTAAACCGTCGCGTCGAGCCACGCGTCGACGCCGGTTTCGTCGTCGTCGCCGCCCTGTCGGCGGTGGCGCCGCGTCCGCGCGCCGCCGTGCGGAGACTCGTCTGTCGGTGCCATGACCGTCCGATTGTGACTGTCGAGTGATAACTGTGTGGTGCGGGTGGAGCTAGCGCCCCCGACGATGGCCGGTCCGCGGTCGCCGTCCGGCGAAAGGACTTACCGGCGACCGGGTGTATGACAGGCTATGTACGAGCGCATCCTCCTGCCCGTCGACGAGAGCACGTCGTCGAGCGCGGTTCTCCACCACGCCAGCGAACTCGCCCACTGGGACGACGCGGAGATACGACTGCTCTTCGTCGCCGACACGACCCGCGACAGCGTCACCGTGGTCGGGAACGACGTGGTCGACGCGCTCGAACGCGAGGGCGAGAGCGTCGTCGAGGAGGCGGCGGAGACGCTCCAGAACCTCGGCGTCGATTACTCGACGGACGTGGTGCAGGGCAACCCCGCGCCCACCATCGTCGAGTACGCCGAGGAGTACGACTACGACCTCGTCGTGATGCCGACCCGCGGGCGCAAAGGCATCTCTCGACAGCTCCGCGGGAGCGTCACGGAGAAGGTCGTCCGCCTGTCGGACCGGCCGGTACTCACCGCCCGCATGAAGCCCGACGAGGAGCTGACGTTCCCCTACGAGCGCATCCTCATCCCGACCGACGGAAGCCGCTCCGCGAAACGAGCGACGAGCCACGGCCTCGCACTCGCAGCCGAACTCGACGCGACGGTCCACGTGCTGTCGGTCGTGGACGACTCCGCGCTCGGCTTCGACGTTCGGTCGATGCTCTCCGGCGAAGAGAGCGAGCGCGGCGCGAACGAGGCGATTTCGAAGGTCGTCGAGGAGGCGAACGAGCGCGGCGTCACGAAGCTCGCCGAAACCATCGAACACGGCTCGCCGAGCGAGTCGATTCGGGAGTACGTCGAAGGCAACGACATCCACGCCGTCGTCATGGGGACCACCGGGCGGAGCGGCGTGGACCGAATCCTCCTCGGGAGCGTCGCCGAGCAGACGGTTCGGAGCGCCCCCGTCCCCGTCATCACGGTGTCGCCCGACGAGGAGTAACTTGGTCGAACTGGCGGCCGCGAACCGTCCAACGCGAGCGGGTGGCCCGCCGCCAGCCACCCGACTCGGGATACAGCTATTACCCGCGGGCGACGTATCGGCGCAGTAGCCGTGGTCGAACAGGACCGTCTCGGACGCCCGCCCAGCCCCGACAGCCGGAGGGTCCGGTAGCCGATGCTTCGCGCGACCATCCTCCTCGAACTGAACGAGGACTACGTGCTGTCGCACGTGAGCGACCTCGTCGACGGACCGGTCGTCGTGACGAACTGCGAGGTGCTCGGCGAGACGGACATCCGCTTCGTCGTCGACGCCGGGGAACACCGCGACGAGATGGCCGAACGGCTCGCCGCCAGCGAGGTCGTCCGCGACCTCGAACTCGTCGGCGACGACCAACTGCTCATCACGAAGCGGTCGTCCGGGGCGCTCCCCGTCATCCGCGAGAACCACGGGATGCTCCAGCGGATGAGCCAGTTCTACGGTCGCTCGCGCGTCTTCGACGTGGTCGTGTTCCGGCGGGCCGACCTCAAGGCCATCATCTCGGGGCTCCGGTCGCTCGGGACCGTCGAACTCCGCCGGCTGAAGCCCTTCGTCGGCCCTTCCACGCGGCTCTCGAAGCGGCAGGCCGAGGTCGTCGGCTACGCGCTCGAACGTGGCTACTACGACTGGCCGCGGGGCGTCACGGTCGAGGAAATCGCGGCGGCGTTCGAGGTGAGCCGACCGACCGTGTTGGAACACCTCCGGCGGGCGGAAAAGAAACTCCTCAGCGACGCGCTCGCCGACGCGACGACGCCCGCGAACCCCGACAGCACCTGACCACGACCGGACCGGTTCGGCCCCGGCGCACGTTGCATCCCGAATTTCAAGCACCTAGTACACCTGAAACGCGTCATCATATCCGCGGATTCCGATATAAAGAGCCAACAGGGGTAGGCGGTACTCCCGTGCCCTCTAGCGGTGTACGTATTGTTTGCAATTACCATGATAAATGGGAATCACTCTCGTGGTGGTGACGGGCGGAAAACGCGCGGGTCGTCGCGCCGGACGTTCCTCGCGGCGGTCGGGAGCGCGGCGGCGGTAACGACGGCTGGCTGTCTGGGCGGCGGCGGTGGCGGCGGCTCCAACGAGCCGATTCGATACCTCTCGGACCGGGGCGACTCGAAGGACGTGATGGACGAAATCATCGCCGAGTTCGAGGAGGAGACAGACCACACGGTCGAGATGATTTACACGGCGAAGGGGACCTCCTCGGACGCCGAGATGCAGAAGATGGTCGCCGCGGGCAACCCGCCGGACCTGCTTTTCGACACCTCGACGGACGCGTACCGGCTCCAGCGCGACGGCGTCCTCGCGCCCGTCACGGGGGCGGTTCAGGACAACGACCTGCCCGACCCGGTCAGCGTCGGCGGCGAGTCGTACTTCGCGGCCGCGATGGTCGAACCGCTCATGGGCTGGTACCGAAACGACGTGTACTCGGAGATGCCCGCGTCGTGGAGCGAGTGGGTCGAGGCGGCCGGCGAGGTGTCGGCCAACGAGTCGATGGAGGGCTACGTCATCCAGTCGGGCCAGACGAACAACGCCGACACCCAGATGACGCAGTACCTCTGGCAGAACGACGTGGAGATTTACGGCGGCCCCTCCGACGGCATCGAGGTCAGACTCGACAACGACGACAACCGACAGGCGGCCGTCGAGACGTTCGAGTGGGTCCAGTCGATGGCCGAACACTCGCCGAACGGCTCGGGGTGGGCGTGGGGCGACGCCATCGGCGCGCTCCAACAGGAGAACGCCGCGGCTATCGCCAGCGTCGGCGGCCTCCCCATTCTCACGATTCAGGCCAACCGCCCCGACCTCGTCGAGAATCTCAGCCCGATGCCCTTCCCCGTGCCGAGCGGGGCCGCACAGGACAGGTGGTGGGCGTACATGGAGGGTCACCTCGTCCGCAACGACGGCCAGAACACCGAGGGCGCGCAGGCGTTCGTCGACTTCTTCACGAGTTCGTCGCGCTTCTTCGACTTCGTGCTCTCCGCGCCGCTGTTCCAGTTCCCGCCGACGCGGGAGCAACTCGACGCGCCCGAGGTGGCCGAAAACGAGGTCATCCAGCAGCACCCCGACGTGATGAATCTCGTCCGCGACAACTGGGACGCCTTCACGAGCGTCCTCGCGACGGGCGACGGCGGCGCGCCGAACATCGTCGCGGCCGACGCCTACAGCGAACAGCTCTTCGGACAGGCGGCTGACCAGCTTCTCGTCGGCGGGCTCACACCCGACGAGACGGTCGACTGGTTGGCCGAAGAGCTCCGCGGGTTGCAATGAGTACGGCCCTCAAATCGCGGTTGGCGGCCGCCGGGTCGGCCCTCCGAGAGCGCGACGTGGACGGCACGACGCTCCTGTTGGCGGCGTGTTTCGTCCCGATGCTCGCGTTCTTCGTCGTGGTCTGGGTCATCCCCATCGTCTACGCGCTCGGGATGAGCCTGTTCGCGTCGCCGGTGCGGAACCCCGAGTTCGTCGGCCTCGGCAACTACGCGGAACTCCTCGGAAACGGTGCGTTCTGGGGCTTCCTCTGGAACAGCGTCGTCTACGCGGTGGCGACGACGGGGCTGAGCCTCGTCATCGGGCTGGGGCTCGCGCTCGTCATCAACCAGCGTATCCGCGGCGGCGACGCCCTGCGGACGCTGATGATTTTCCCGTACCTCCTGCCGACGCTCGTTGTCATCTTCATGTGGAAGTTCATCCTCGACCCCAACATCGGGATTCTGAACCAGTTCCTCGTCGACGCCGGGCTCATCGACAAGCCGATAGCGTTCTTCTCGACCCTGGAGTTCGCCATGCCGGCGGTCGTCGTCACGAGCGTCTGGAAGTTCGCCAGCTTCGCCTTCTTCATCCTGCTCGCGCGCCTGCAGGCCATCGACCCCGACCTCTACGAGCGGGCGCGGGTCGAGGGCGCGACGACGTGGCAGGCGTTCCGCGACATCACCTTCCCGCACCTCCGCGGGGCGATTCTCATCATCCTCCTCGTCAGGGGTATCTGGATGTTCAACAAGTTCGACATCATCTACCTCTCGACCCGGGGCGGCCCGCTCCAGCAGACGACGACGCTCCCGATTCGCGTCTACCAGCTCGCGTTCAGCGAGGTGAACTTCGGTATGGCGACGGCGCTCGCCGGCGTCATGTTCTTCCTCCTCGCCGGCGTCGCGGTGGTCTACTTCCGGGCGTTCGCCCCCGAAAAGGAGGTGGCGTGAGATGGCGACGTCCGCCGGTCGCGGCCTCGTCTCCCACGACACCCAGAAACGCCTCCAGCGAATCGCCGTCTACCTGACGGCGCTTCTCATCTCGGTGTTCACCATCATCCCGGTGTACGTGATGGTGGTCATCGCCATCCAGTCGCCGGCGACGACGTTCGCCGGCGGGCGGGTGAACCTGCTGCCCACCGAGCCGTCGCTCCGGAACTTCCTCGTCCTCCTCGGGTCGACCGACACGGTTCGGTACTTCATCAACAGCCTCGTGGTCACTCTCGGGTCGACCGTCCTCTCGACGACCATCGCGGTCGCGGCGGGCTACGGCCTGACGCGCTTCGACTTCACCGGGAAGTCGCTGGCGGCGCGGGCGGTGCTGTTCTCGTACATGTTCAGCCCCATCGTCCTCGCCATCCCGCTGTACGTCGTCTTCTCGACGCTCGGCCTGCTCAACAGCCACTTCGCGCTCACCCTCGCGCTGACGGCCATCTCCGCGCCGTTCTGCATCTGGCTGATGTGGCAGTACTTCCAGACCGTCCCCATCGCGCTCGAAGAGTCCGCGTGGGTCCGGGGCGCGAGCCGCTGGCGCACCGTCAGAGACGTGGTCCTGCCGGTCGCCCGGCCCGGCTACATCTCCGCAGCCATCTTCGCGTTCGCCGTCGCGTGGAACGACTTCACCATGGCGCGCGTCGTGATGAGCCGCGACGAGATGTACACCATCACCGTCGGCGCGTCGCTGTTCTTGGACCGCGTCAGCATCGGCTGGGGCGAGACGATGGCCGTCTCGCTTCTCATCTCGATTCCGCCGTTCCTCATCGCACTGTTCCTGCAACGATACCTCCTCCAGGGCTTCAGCGTTGGAGGCCTCGAATAATGGCAACCAGCATCCACCTCGACACCGTCAGAAAGGAGTTTCGCACCCTCGGAAACACGCACGTCGCCGTCGACGACCTCAGCCTCGACATCCCCGAAGGCTCGTTTACGACCTTCGTCGGCCCCTCGGGCTGCGGGAAGACGACGACCCTGCGCATGTTGGCCGGGCTGGAGACGCCCACCTCGGGTACCGTCTCGTTCGGCGACGAGGACGTGACCGACCTCCCGCCGCAGGAGCGCAACGTCTCGATGGTGTTCCAGTCCATCGCGCTCTACCCGCACATGTCCGTCCGCGAGAACATCGGCTACGGCCTGAAGATTCACGGCGTCCCGAAGGCCGAGCGCGACGAGCGCATCGACGAGGCCGCCGAAGTCCTCCAAATCGAGGCGCAGTTGGAGAAGATGCCCGCCGAGCTCTCCGGCGGCCAACAACAGCGCGTCGCCCTCGGCGGCGCGTTCGTGCAGGACCCCGACGTGCTGCTGTTGGACGAGCCGATGTCCGACCTCGACGCGAAGCTCAAATCCGACCTCCGCGTCGAGATTCAGCGGCTCCACCAGGAGCTCGACACGACCGTCGTCTACGTCACCCACGACCAGACCGAGGCGATGACGATGAGCGACCAGGTGGTCCTCCTGCGCGACGGCGAACTCGCGCAGGTCGACCCGCCGAAACAGCTGTTCGACTACCCGAACTCGGAGTACGTCGCGCAGTTCATCGGCATGCCCTCGACCAACGTCGTCGACTGCGCGGTCGAGCACCGCGACGGCGAGACCGTGCTCGTCGGCCCCGGGCTCACGCTCTCGCTTCCGGCGGGCGTCGACGTGCCAACTGACGGCCGCGTCAGACTCGGCATCAGGCCGCAGTACCTCGACGTGGGCTCCGCCGGGGCGTGTCGGCTCTCGGTCGACGTGGAGGTCGTCGAGACGCTCGGGACCGAGTCCGTGGTCCACGGCCGCCTCGAAGACGGCACCCCCTTCGACGTGGTCAGCGACGCCGTCGACGACGCGGTCGCTGGCGACCGACTCGACGTGTCGTTCGACCTCGCCGACGCGTTCGTCTTCGGCGAGGACGGCGAGACGATACTCTTCGGGTCTGAACGCGCCAGCGAGCGCTCGTCGTCGCCCGCGGGGGCGGGGGGCGTCACTCCATGAGCGGCGACAGCGCCGAGCGCGCCGAGAGTAGCGAGGCCGCCGCGGACGCGACCGGCTCTGCGACCGCGTCGGCGACGCGCGGGCTCCCGCTCGACGGCGTGCGCGTGCTCGAACTCGGCCACATCATCGCCGGACCGTTCTGTTCGATGCTCCTCGCCGACCTCGGTGCGGACGTCATCAAGGTCGAACACCCGAAGGGCGGCGACCTCATCCGCGGGTCGTCGCCGGTCGGTAACAGCTCGTTCAACTACGTCAACCGGGACAAGCGGAGCCTCACGCTCGACCTCAAGTCCGACGCGGCGCTCGACGCGTTCTTCGACCTGCTCGACGAGACCGACGTCGTCGTCGAGAACTACGCGCCGGGAACCGCCGAACGGCTCGGCATCGGCTACGAGCAGTTGAAAGAGACGCATCCGGGCCTCGTCTACTGCTCCATCAAGGGGTTCAACCCCGGTCCCTACGAGTCGTACCCCGCGCTCGACCCCATCGCCGAGGCGCTGTCGGGGCTGATGAGCGTCACCGGTCACGAGGGAATGCCCCCGGTCCGGTCGGGCACGAGCATCGCCGACATGGCCGCGTCGTTCTACGGCGCGATAGCGGTCCTCGGGGCGCTCTACCGCCGCGACCGGACCGGCGAGGGGTCGAAGGTGACCGCGCCGCTGTTCGAGTCCACCGTCTCGATGATGGGCTACTGGCTCGCGTACACCGAGGCCTACGACGACGTGCCGGGACCGATGGGCGCGTCGCACCCCAACTGGGCACCCTACGACGTGTTCGAGACGGCCGACGACGAGTGGGTGTTCATCGGTCCTTCGGGCGAGCGCCAGTGGACGGCGCTCTGCGAGGCGCTCGGCCTCGACCTCCACGAGGACGACCGGTTCGACACGCTCCCCGGCCGCCGGGAGAACCTCGACGAACTCATGGACCTGCTCCGCGCCGAGTGCGAGACCCACGACGCGGCCGACCTCGTCGCCGGACTGCGCGAGGTCGGCGTCCCCGTCGCCAAGGTGAACTCGATGGACGAGGTCGCCGAGGACCCGCACCTGCGGGCGACCGACTTCTTCACCGAGGTCGAGACCGCCGAGGGAACGTCGCGGTCGGTCAGCGTCCCGCGGTTCCCCGTCGTCGCCAGCGGCTTCGACCGCCCCGACTCGACCGACCCGCCGAAGCTCGGCGAGCACACCGAGGCCATCCTCTCGTCGCTCGGCTACGACGCCGCCGACATCGACGCGCTCCGGCGCGCGGGAGGGGTCTGAATGGCCGCCGCGGAGCCGGTCCTCCTCGACGTGACCTGCCGCGAGGGCGAACAGCGACCCGGCGCGTCCTACACGACGGGACAGAAAGTCGCGGCCGTGCGCGCCCTCGACGACCTCGGCGTCGACTACGTGCAGGTCGGGTTCCCGATTGCGGGCGAACAGACCGGCGAGGTCTGCGACGCCGTCGACGTCGAGACGAAACTGACGGGCATCGCCCGGGCCGTCCCGAAGGACGTCGAGGCCGCGGTCGACGCCGGCGTCGACGTCATCGACGTGTTCGCGCCGACCAGCGAGCGACAGCGGACCGAACTCCTCGGGAAAGACGAGGACGAACTGCGCTCGCTCGTCGGCGAGACGGTCGACGCCGCGACCGAGACCGGGCTGGAGGTCCACTTCACCGCGATGGACGGCTTCCGGACAGACCCCGCGTTCCTCGACGACCTGTTCGACTCGATAGACGCGACGTACCTCACTATCGCGGACACCGTGGGCTCGAAGACGCCGTTCGAAGTCTCGTCGTTCCTCCACGACCTCGACACCGACCCGACCCGCCTCGGCGTCCACTTCCACGACGACCTCGGCGTCGCGACGGCCAACGCGCTCACCGCGGTCGCCCACGACGTGCAGAAAGTGGACGTGTCGGTCGGCGGTATCGGCGAGCGCGCCGGCAACGTCCCCGTCGAGGAGTTCGTCGTCGCGGCCGAGACGAGCCGCGCCGTGAACCGCCCGGCGCTCGACCCCTCGACGCTCATCCCCCGGGCGAACGACGTGCTGACGGCGCTCGGCGAGTCGGTGCCGGCGGAGAAATCGGTGCTCGGGTCGGACGTGTTCTCTCACGAGTCCGGGCTCCACACCGCGGCGATGCTCGACGACCCGGCGACGTTCGAGCCGTTCGACCCGGCCGCGTTCGGCGGGTCGCGGACGCTCTACTTCGGCCCGCAGAGCGGGACCGGCGCGGCCCGGCGGCTCTTGGAGCGGGTCGGCGACGACCCC
Source organism: Haloferax sp. Atlit-6N (assembly GCF_003383195.1). Lineage (NCBI taxonomy): Archaea > Methanobacteriati > Methanobacteriota > Halobacteria > Halobacteriales > Haloferacaceae > Haloferax > Haloferax sp. Atlit-6N. The sequence goes on from NZ_QEQJ01000005.1 coordinate 302,886, forward strand.
GACGAGACGAAGGTCGCGGCGCTCGTCGAGACGCTCCGGTCGCTCGACGAACCGGTGCCGACCGACGAGGCGCTGGATATCGCCCGACGGCTCTGAATCGGCGCTGTCTCACCGCTCAGTCGGCGCTCAGTCGGCACTGAGCCGGCACCGACTCGGCGTCAGTACTCGGTCCCTTTTCTCGCGCGCTGGCCGGCGTCGATGGGGTGTTTCTCCTTTCGAACGTTGGTCACGAGGTCCGCGGCGTCGTAGACGTAGGTCGGCTCCTCGTGGCTCCCGGTCAACACGAGTTCGAGATGCTCGGGCTTTCGCTCCACGAGGTCGAGCACGTCTCCCTCGTCGAGCAGTCCCATCGCGACGGCGTAGAGGAGTTCGTCGATGATGAGGAGGTGGACGCCGTCCTCCGGCGGGCCGTCGAGGGCGAGCGGTTCGGTGAGGTCGGCGTCGGCCGCGGCGTCGACGAGTTCGCGCGCCCGGTCGAGACCGGCGGCGACCTGCGCCTCGTGGTCGGCGTCGTCGCTGCCGTCGGCCATGCCGGCCCAGCCGTAGTGGCCGAGGTTCTCGAAGGAGAAGCCGGGCATCGCCGCGATGGCGTTGTACTCGCCGCGGACGGCCTCGACGGAGTCCGCGCCGCCCTTCAGGAACTGGAGCATGTGGACGCGGTAGCCGTGGCCGGCGGCGCGAAAGCCCATGCCCATCGCGGCCGTGGTCTTGCCCTTGCCGTCGCCCCACCACACCTGCACGAGGCCGAAGTCGTCGGGCGCGGCGGGTTCGATGGCGGCCGCTTCGGGGCGGACGCCGCGGCCGGGGGTGTTCGCCCGAACCGAGTCGGGGGTGGTCTCGTCGTCTGTCTCGGGATTTCCGTCGGGTGCGTCGGTCATCGTTGAGTGTGAATCGGTGTCGCGTCGGGGTCGGGTCGGTGCGGACCGGACAGGTCCGTCCCGCCCCGCGTGGGTCGGTCGTCGGTCGGTGCTTGTCGCGGCTTCGTATATAGGGGTTCGCCGCCCTCGCTCCCGCGCTCGCACGCTCTCGCGCTCTCGCCGCGGTCAGTCCGTCAGCCGCGAGACGAAGCGGTCGAACGCCCCGCTCTCGGGGTGGACGTGGGCGTAGGTGCCGAGGGTTCGGTACTCGGTGAGTCCCTCGCGGCCGTCGATGCCGGTGCCGCGCTCCACGTCGAAGGCGAACCGGGCGTCGGTCGCGGGGTCGGCCGACGAGTAGTGGAACTCGTGGCCGCGGAGCATCTCGCCCGCGTCGGCGGTCAGCGTCCCGTCGGTCGCCCGGAGCTCCACGTGGTCGAGCGCCTGATAGCGCTCTTGCATCGTCACGTCGGCGGGGAGGATACCGGCCATCTCGTGGGTGTCGCCGTCGGTCGTCGTCAGCGACTCGGTGAGCGCCATCAGGCCGCCGCACTCGCCGAACACCGGGAGGCCGTCGGCGGCCCGGTCGGCGAGCGCCGGGAGCGTCGGCGACGACGCGAGTTCCGCGGCGAACCGCTCGGGGTAGCCGCCGGGGAGATAGACGCCGTCGCAGTCGGGGAGGCTGTCGCCGGCGACCGGCGAGAAGTACGAGACGGTGCCGAGGGATTCCAGTCTGTCGAGGGTCGAGGGGTAGACGAAACAGAACGCCTCGTCGCGGGCGACGGCGACCGTCGGACCGTCCGAATCCGTAGCTTGGGACGACTCGGCTCGAATGCCCGATTCGAACTCCTCGGTGTTCCACTCCGACTCTCGCGCCACCTCGGCGAGCGCGTCGGCGCGAATCCCGTCGGCCGCGGCGTCGAGCGCCTCGTCGGACAGCGGAGCCTCGTCGCCGAGGTGGAGTCCGAGGTGGCGCTCCGGGATTTCGAGGTCGTCGCTCGGCGGGATTCGGCCGAGGTACGGCAGTTCCTCGGGGAGCGCGTCGCGGATACCCTCGGCGTGTCGGCCGCCGTGAGCGCGAGAGGCGATGACGCCGGCCACGTCGGCGTCGATTCCCATCCGGTCCGCGTAGGTCCGGAAGCCGTAGGCCGTCGCCGCGACGCTCTGCATCCCGGCTCTCGCGTCCGCGACGAGGACCACGGGGAGGTCGAGGAGGGCGGCGACCCGAGCCGTCGAGGTGTCGCCGTCGTAGAGGCCCATCATGCCTTCGACGACGCAGATGTCGCCCTCGCCGCGGGCGTAGGTCCGGCGCATGCCGTCTTCGCCTTCGAGCCACGGGTCGAGCGTCCGCGACGGTTTCCCGGTGACGGCGGCGTGGTGCGAGGGGTCGATGAAGTCGGGACCGGCCTTGGCCGGTTGGACCGCGTAGCCCTCGCGTTCGAGCGCGCGGCACACCGCGAGCGTCGTGACCGTCTTCCCGACGCCGGAGGCCGTGCCGGCGACGACGACGCCTCTCATCTGGTCACCGCGGTCCGGGTCGCTGGCGGCGCTTCCGGCGGGTCGCTCGCGAGTCGAGACGGACGTTCGGCAGTCATATCAACAAGTGGAATTTCAGTAGTCAAAGTTGTGTTGGGTCGGGTCGCCCGGGACGGCGTCGGTCGGCGACCCGCGTTCGGCTCAGTCCCAGAGTTCGTACATGTCGTCTTCGACGCCGTCGGCGTAGTGGGTCCCGTCGTAGACGACGCCCGCGTCCGAATCAACGTCGGTGTCCGCGGCCGCGCTCGTGTCGTCGCTCGCCGCCTCGACGGTTCCGACGACCGTCGCCTCGATTCGCTCGTCGTCGAGCGCGGCAAGAGCCGTGTCGGCCTCGTCGCCGGGGACCGCCGCGAGGAGCGCGCCGGAGCCGAGAATCCGCATCGGGTCGACGCCCATCGCGTCGCAGAGCGCCCGGGTCTCGGGGCGGACGGGCACGTCGTCGCCGTCGACTTCGATTCGGACGCCGGAAGCGCAGGCGAGTTCGACCAGTCCGTTGAGGACGCCGCCCTCGGTCGGGTCGTGCATCGCGGTCGCGGCGGACGCGAGCACGGCGGATTCGGGGAGGACGCTGATGTCGTCGAAGAAGCCCGCGGCGCGCTCGACCGTCTCGGCGTCGACGCCGGCGGTATCGAGGTCGGCGCGGAAGTCGGTGGCGAGGACGGCGGTGCCTTCGATGCCGGCACCCTTGGTGAGAATCACCGCGTCGCCGGGCTCCGCGCCGCCGGTCGGGACGTAGCGGTCGGTCGGTCCCATGCAGGTGAGCGAGAGGAGCGGGCGGGAGAGGCCGGCGACCGTCTCGGTGTGGCCGCCGACGATACTGATGCCGAGTCGGTTGGCCTCCGCGTCGAGTTGGGCGGTGATGTCGTCGAGCAGGTCCACGTCGGGTTCGGGGAGGAGGACGGTGCTCACGAGCCACTCGGGGGCGCCCCCGCAGGCGGCCACGTCGTTGCTGGCGATAGCGACGCCGAGGGTGCCGATGCGCTCGGCGGCGAGCGAGATGGGGTCGGTGCTGACGACCATCGTCCCCTCGCCGGTGGCGACGGCGGCGGCGTCCTCGCCGTAGCCGGCCCCGACGAGCAGGTCGTCGTTGGGGGCCCCCGTCCGCGAGAAGACGTAGCGGTCGAGGTCCGCAGGTGAGAGTTTGCCCATACACGTGGGTGACGGCGAGGGCGCTTTTGTGCCTTCCCGTCCGCCGCCGACGCTGACGGTCGCGCTCGCCGGCCGCGTCCGCCGCCCGCCACCCCCGCCGAGCAGGCCGTGGTCGGGCACCCGCCGCGGATGCCGTACTGCTAAGACGCTCTGTTCGTAACGGGAATCCATGCTGATGACACCCGGTCCCACGGCCGTCCCGCCGCGGGTCCGCGACCGACTGAGCGAGCCGATGCCGAACCCCGATATCGAGCAGTCCTTCTTCGACACCTACGACGGCGTCTGCGAGAAACTCCGGCGCGTCTACGACACCGACGACGACGTGGTCGTCATGGGCGGCGAGGGTATCCTCGGTCTCGAAGCCGCCATCGCCTCCACGGTCGCCCCCGGCGACGACGTGCTCTGCGTCTCGAACGGCCTCTACGGCGACGGCTTCGCCGACTTCGTCGAGAGCTACGGCGGCGAGCCGACCGTCGTCGGTGCCGACTACACCGACCCGCTCGACGTGGCGGGCGTCGAAGCCGCGCTCGACGAGGGCGAGTTCGAGGTCGCCACCATGGTCCACTGCGAGACGCCGACGGGGACGCTCAACGACATCGCGCCGGTCCTCGAACGCCTCCACGACCACGGCGTGTTGACCGTCGTCGACGCCGTCTCCTCGCTCGGCGGGACGCCCGTCCCGAGCGAGCACATCGACATCAACCTCGGCGCGTCGCAGAAGGCGTTCAGCTCGCCGCCGGGTCTCACCACGGCCGCCGTCAGCGACCGCGCGTGGGAGGTCATCGAGGAGCGCGACCCCGACTCCCTCTACACGAACCTCCTCCCGTGGCGCGACACGAGCGAGGGCTTCCCGTACACCCACCTCGGCGCGAACGTCGCCGCCCTCGACGAGTCGCTGTCGATGCTTCTCGAAGAAGGGCTCGACGCCGTCTACGAGCGCCACGAGGAGGCCGCCGCGCACTGCCGCGAGCGCGGGGCCGACCTCGGACTCGACCTCTACACCGACGCCGAGCGGAGCGCTCCGACGGTGACGGCGTTCCACCTCCCCGGCGAGGCGAAGCGCGTCCGGAACGAACTCGAGGCCGAACACGACATCGTCCTCGCGACCGGCCTCGCCGACCTCGCCGACGACATCCTCCGCGTCGGCCACATGGGTTACAACGCCGACGCGGAGAAGGTCGACCGCGTGATGGACGCGCTCGCGACCGTCGTCTGAGGACGCGGGTCGGCCGTCGGCCGGCTGTCAACGCTTTTACCCGAAGCCGACGACAGTCTCGGTGAGAACAACCGTGACCGAGACGAGTGATTCAGCGGGACGGCGGCGACCAGACGACGGAATCAGGGCCGCCATCGTCGCCGTGTTCCTGACGGGGCTCCGCCGCCGCAACCCGGCCGCGATGGTGAACGCCGTGTTCGCCCTCGCGGGCACGTTCCTCCCCGTCGCCGTCGAGCGACTGGCCGGCGTCGAGTTCCGTCCGTGGCAGCGCCTCTACGTCGAGTCGGCGATGCTGACCCACTCGGTCGGGATGCTCGGCCCCTACGACGACGTGTGGTGGTGGGACCACCTCACCCACGCCCACTCGGCGACGATTCTCGGCGGGGTCGTCCACGTCCTCTCGCGCCGCCGCGGCCGCGACCCGTCCACTCGCGTCCTCGCGGTCGTGGTCTGCGCCGGCGTGCTCTGGGAACTCGCCGAGTACGCCATCCACCGCGGGGCCGACGCGCTCGGTATCGACCCCGTGCTCGTCTCCTACGGCCGGGTCGACACCGCGCTCGACCTCGTCTTTAACCTCGTCGGCGCGGCGCTCGTCGTCCTGCTCGGCGACCGCGTCCTGACGAACCTCGTTCCCGAAGACGCGTGAGGCCCGGTCGGAACGCGCCGGGCACCGGAACGGTGATGTGACTCCGTCGGAGTTACAGCGTCGTGAACCGGCGGTCGCTACTCGCAGCGCTCGGGCTCGGTTCGGTCGCCGCGCTGAGCGGCTGTCTCAACGTCGAAGGAGTCAACGGGGGCGTGCTCACGGTGATGCACATCTCGTCACCGGAGGCCGCGGCGGTCGTTCCCGCCTCGGACGACCGACTCGACGGAGCGGAGTTGATACAGCGGGCGCTCGACCGAGTGACCCGACGAGACCCCTACAGCGTGATGGATTTCAGACTGGCCAGAGACGAGTACGCGACTGTCACGACCGCACTGGAGGACCTCCCGTACTACGACCGTTCGGAGCACGATGCGTCGATTCCGTCGGGGTACTACGTGAGCCACGGCGAGCTCGTCTATCGACTTGCGAACATACCCCTCTGTTCTGATACTCCGCTCGTCTCCGCTGACAACGCTCGGAATCGGTGTTGGACGTCGGTTCCCGAGGACACCACCACGTTGTAGCGACGCTCTCGTCGCCTCCGTCCACTCGTTCTCTGCTACGGGACGGGGTCGCTCGGTTCTCGCCGGCTGAGACGGCAGATGCTTCGATATTGCAAATAATTATTCCGTCTCGCGCCACGAGTAGCGTATGTCAGCAGGCAGTTTTCGAGTCGCCGTTCTCGGGGGAGGGGTCGGCGGGCTGAGCGCGGCGCACGAACTCGGAGAACGCGGCTTCGACGTGACCGTGTACGAGGCCAAATCGCGACTGGGCGGGAAAGCTCGGAGCTTCTCGGTCCCCTCCGGTGACGACGGTCACTCGCTGCCGGCAGAACACGGATTTCGGTTCTTCCCGGGGTTTTATCGGAATCTCCGAGACACGCTCGGCCGAATCCCGCGGCCGTCCGGGGGCACGGTCGCGGACAACCTCGTCGAGACGGACGAAACGCTCATCGCGACGACGACGGGCGAAGAGATGCGGTCCGAGACGCGGACGCCGAACACGATTGCGGAGTGGGTCGCCGCGCTCAAACCGACGATCGGGGGCGGCGAAATCACCCCCGCCGAGACGAACTACTTCTTACGACGCCTGCTGGTGCTGCTGACGAGCTGTCGAGCGCGCCGCGAGCAGGAACTCGACCGCGTGTCGTGGTGGGAGTTCGTCGACGCGGAGGCGCAGTCACCGGCCTACCGCAAGCACCTCGCCGAGAGCACGCAGGCGCTCGTCGCGCTGAAGCCCCAGCGGGGGAGCGCCCGTACCATCGGACAGATCTACGCGCAGTTGATGCTCGACCAGATTGACCCCAACCGACCGACCGAGGCGGTGCTCAACGGCCCGACGAGCGAGGTCTGGATTACGCCGTGGGAGTCCTATCTGGAATCGCTGGGCGTGTCCGTCCGAACGGAGTCGCCGGTCGCGAAAATCGACTCCGACGGCCGTCGCGTCACCGGCGTCGAACTCGCCGGCGGGGAGCGAGTGACCGCGGACTACTACGTGGCGGCGCTTCCGGTCGAGGTAATGGCGTCGTTGGTGACGCCGGAACTCCGGCTGGCGGCCCCGTCGCTCGGAGCCATCGGGCGACTCGACACCGCTTGGATGAACGGGATTCAGTTCTACCTCACCGAGGACCTGCCGCTCGCGCGCGGCCATCAGGCGTACACAGACTCCCCGTGGGCGCTGACCGCGATTTCGCAGCGCCAGTTCTGGGACGACGGCCCGTTCGACATCGAGACGTGTGCCGACGGCTCGATTCGAGGGGTCCTCTCCGCGATTATCTCGGACTGGGAGACCCCCGGGCCGGTGTACGACAAGCCGGCCCGCGAGTGTAGCCGCGAGGAGATCAAAACCGAGGTCTGGCACCAACTGACGGCTCACCTCAACCGGGATGCGGAGCGGCTCTCGACCGAGTACCTGTACGACTGGGTGCTCGACCCCGCAATCGTCGAGACCGGTGACGGCATGGAGAACCACGAACCGCTGTTGATCAACACGGTCGGCTCGCTCCGAGACCGACCCCCCGCGGTGACCGACGCACCGAACCTCGTGTTGGCGGCCGACTACGTCCGCACGGACACTGACTTGGCGACGATGGAGAGCGCGAACGAGGCGGCCCGCCGAGCCGTCGGTGGCATCGTCGAGCGCACGGGGGCCGGAGCGCCGCCCCCGACTGTCTGGGGGCTGTCTGAGCCGCAACTGTTCGACCCGCCGAAGCGGCAGGACGAGGTCGCGTTTCGGCTGGGACTCCCACACCCCGGCGAGGCCGAGCGCGGACTGCGGTCGACGTTCCGGGGACTGCGCACGAGCGGCTGGGGATTAGATGACTGACCGTTGGCGACGACGCTGGGCACCTGCCGCTACTCCGGAAGCGGCCGGTCGATTGCCGCGCCCCCGGAGTCGTCCGTGACGGCGTCCACCGGGACCGACCGGATTCGAGACGCCGTGTACGACTCGCTGACGGCCGAGTTCGCGACGGCCCGCGACGACCGCCCGGCGGTGGTGCCGGTCACGCCCTTTTTCGACCGCGAACGGGAGGTCGTCGTGGTAACGGCCGCGCCGGCGTTCGCGGGGAAGGCCGAGCGAGCGGCGGCCAACCCGCGGGTGTCGCTCCTGCTCCACGAAGGCGAGGGTCGATTGCACCTCACTGGACGCGCGACGGTTCGAGACGACGACCTGGAAGCGAACACCGCCGTCGTCGAGCGGCTCATCCGCGACGAGCCGCCGTCGCCGAAACGGAAGGCGATGGTCGAGGCGGCAGACTTCCTCGGAACGCGGCTCGGGCTGCTCCTTCTGGACTGGTACGGGCTTCGGATTCTCATCGAGATTCGGCCGACTGCGGTCGATTCCCGCCCGTCCGACGGCACGACGACGGTCCCGACGTGGAGCGCGGCCGGCGTCGACGGCGGAGAGGCGGAGACCTACGACCGGGTGGTCGCGACCGTCACCGACGACGCGGGGTATCCCCGAAGTTGGCCGGTTTCGCCCGCGACCGTCCGCGACGGTCGGCTCCGGCTGACGCCGCCGGACGACGTGACGCCGGTCGACGGCCAGCCCGCGTGCGTCCTCGTCCACTGGCACGACGCGGACCTCGCGAAGCTCGAACAGCGACTCATCCGCGGTCGGTGTCGGAAGGACGCGCGCGGACTCGTGTTCGACCCCGCGAGTTCGTTCCACCTGCGGAACCGAACGCCGCGGGACCGGCTTCGGTTCATCGTCGACGGTAAGCGTCGGACGCGGGCCTACTTCGACGACCGCGGACGGACGTACAGACCGGTTCCTCGCCTTCGGACGCTCCTCGAATGGTGAGGTGCGCGTCGTTTGTATCCTCGACGAGAGCGAGCGATTCCCCTGCGCGAACGCGCGTCTCGACGCCCGCGCGTTAGTTCACGCGACATGGGAGCGACTGAAGCCCGTAGTGTCCGTTGAGCGGGTGGAGGTCCGACAGGTCGGCTTCCAGACTGTCGAAACGCGCGAGGAGTCGGTCGAGTGCGATGTCCGCTTCGAGGCGCGCGAGCGGTGCGCCCAGACAGTAGTGGACGCCTTTCCCGAACGCGAGGTGTTGGTTCGGTCTGCGCTCCGGGCGGAACGTCTCGGGGTCGTCGAAGACCGCCGGGTCGCGATTCGCGGCACCCACCCAGACGTTCACGACTTCGCCCGCCGAGATGTGCTTTCCGCCCACTTCGACGTCTTCGCTTGCGATGCGCTGAATCTCCTGTATCGGGGAGCGATAGCGGAGGACCTCTTCGATGGCTTTCTTGCGGCTGACCTCGCCGGAGCGGACGGCCTCCGTGAGGCCCTGTTCCTCGAAACACCAGATGGCGTTCGTGAGGAGGTTCGTCGTCGTGATGTTCCCCGCGAGGAGGAGAATCATACAGAACCCGATTTTCTCCTGCTGGCTCAGTTCGTCCGTCGTCGCCGCCAGCGTGATGAGGTCGTCTCCGTCGCCTCCCTGTCGTTCCGTGAGGAGTCTGGCGAAGTACTGGCCCATCTCCTTTTGCGCCGCCCCCCGCTTTCGCTTCATCCGCTGAACCGCTTCGTCACTGGGGTCCTCGGGGCGAGCGATGAGCGCCTCGGACCACTCCTTGAACTGGTCGCGACGTTCGGCGGGGATGCCCAGTAGCTCCGCGATGACCATCACCGGGAGCGGGACGGCGAACGATTCGACAAAGTCGAATTGGTCCCGAGTTTCGAGTCCGTCCACTAACTCGTCGGTGAGTTCTTCGAGTCGAGGCCGATACTCGCGCAGCGCGCCGGGTTGGAAGCGCTCGTTGACGAATCCCCGCAGGCGCTCGTGCTCCGGCGGGTCCGTGCTAATCATCGTTTTGAGAACGGACATCTCGCCCCCAGCGTCGTCCCCTAGGCTGGCGCTACTGCCGGAGCGGTCCGCCGAGAACGTCTCGTGGTCGCGGAGGACGCGGTCGACGTCCTCGTAGCGGAAGACGTCCCACGTTTCGCGCTGTTCGTCGTACTGGACTGGGGCATCACGCCGCATCTCGGCGTACCACTCGAACGGTGCGAGGTGGGCGTCGCGACTTCGGAGCGCGGCCGGTAACTGGCGAGCACTGTCGACTGAATCAGTTGACTGCACGCGTTAATTGACCAATTAATCAGTTATAGGCTTGTTGGCTTCTGCTCTCGAGAGAGAGAGTGACGGCACACAGCGTTTGGAGGCGGCGCTACGGGGTGGGAGAGGCGGAAAGGCCGGTTACCGGCGGGGTACCGGCGGCACCGAACCGGTGTCAGCTGTCGGCGGAGATGTCGGCGATAATTCCGTCGATGAGGGCCCGTGCCTGTTCGTCGGCGTCGGCCCAGTTCGTCGTCGACCGGGTGTGCAGTCCCTGCTTGAGCAGAAAGAGGACGTGGGTGGCGGTCAGTTCCGGGTCGACGGGGCGGAACTGCCCGTTCTCGATGCCGGCTTCGATAACGTGCGTGAGCGCGTCCCGCATCCGCCCGTCGACTCGCGTCGTCTCTTCGCGGAACGCGTCGTCCCACGTCGCGTGTGCCCACAACTCGACGAACACTCGCGCGGTGGCCGTCTCGATATCGGCCGGCGGGGAGTGCATGGCCGCTTCGAGCTGCGCGGTAGACGGGTGGAGGACCTGTTCGACGAACGTCCGAAGCTCTGCCCCCGCGTCGGTCACCGGTCGCTCCAACCGTTGTCCGACGAATATCCCGACGAAGTCGTCGAGCATCGAGAGCAACAGTTCGTCTTTGCTGTCGAAGTAGTGGTAGATAATCGACGGGTTCTGTCCGAGTTCCTCACCGATGTCCTTGATCGTGAGGTCCGCGTATCCGTGCTCGGAGAGCGCGCGGAACGCGGCTTCCCTGATTCGCTGTTTCGTCCCGGGATTGTCACTCATCGCGTCTGTGGTTCGAGTTCGTCCACGGCCCGTATTCAGTATTCTCATCGACGCAGTCGCAACCGGCGTCCCGCCGTTTGGGTCTCATTCGTCCTCGCTCCAGTACGAGGCAAGCGAGACGGCGAACAGGACACCCGTCCCGAACGCGGTGGCGAGCGTCCCTCGGGTGACCGCGTCTCGGTTTCGCCACCCGAGTCCGACGGCAATCGCGGCGTTCGCACTCCCCCAAACGACGTTCGCGACGGCGCTCGAATCCTCTCCGGCCGGGGTCTGGTGTCGTTGCCCGGTGATGCCTTTGACCAGGTGCGGGACCGCGTTCGTCCCGAACAGCCCGAGGAGGGCGAACGCGACGTACTCTCGGCTCGTCGCCATCGGCTCAGTCGGCCGCCTGCCCGCCATCGACGGGCAACGTGTGTCCGGTGATGAACGAGGCGTCGGACGAACAGAGGAACGCAACTGCCCCGGCCATCTCCTCGGGTTCGGCGACGCGACCCATCGGAACGTCCCGCATGGCGGACGTGTCGAATTCGGCCCGCATCGTCGAAATCGCCATCTTGAGCATCTGAACCACCCTGTCGACCTTACTCAGGAACGGTATCGAGGACAGGAATCCGTCGTCGAACATGCTGGACGAGATGTTCGTCTTCGTCGGGCCGGGCGCGATGGCGTTGACGCGGACGCCCTGTTCGGCGTACTCGAGCGCGACCGACTTCGTCAGGCCGACGACGCCGTGTTTGCTCGCCGAGTAGCTCGACAGCCCGCCCATCCCGACCAGACCCGCCTCCGACGCCGTGTTGACGATGACGCCGCCGTGCCGTTTCAGCACGGGGAGTTCGGCCTTCATGCACGTCCAGACGCCCTTCAGGTTGATGTCGATGAGCCGCTGCCACTGCTCGTCGCTGATGCTCGTCGTCTCCGCGAACCCGGTGAGGATGCCGGCGTTGTTGAACGCGATGTCGAGGCTCCCGTACTTGTCGACCGCGACTTTGACCATTCGCCGGACCGACTCCGCGTCGGTGACGTCGACGGCGACGAACGTCGCTTCGTTCCCGGCGGCCTCGATGCGGGCGACCGTCTCCCGGCCCGTCTCCTCGACGACGTCGGCGACCACGACGTTCACGCCCTCCGCGGCGAACCGCTCCGCCGTCGCGCGCCCGATTCCCGAACCGCCACCCGTTACGACTGCCGTCTTTCCGGTTAGTCCCTTCATGGTCGATGTCTCGTTTAATTAATCGGTCAATTAATAAGCTTTCCCGGATGGCGACCCCGGCGATAACCGCGGGCTCCGACAGACGCGGGACACCGACCGCGTCAGGCGCTCTGGGAGTGTCCTGCGGACTCGGTCCCGTCCTCGCGGGTCGGGCGCTCGTCCATGTTTCGGGTTCGGACCGCCGTCCTGAGCCCGACCTCGGCGACGTTACCGGCGTGTTCGGCAGTTCGTTCGAGCGCGTGGAGCGCGTGCGCGAACCGGTAGTTCGCGTCAGCGTCGACCTCCTCGAACAGCCGTCGCTCCGCGTCGGCGACGCCCTCGCAGACCCGGTCGCGCGCCGCCAGCGCCTCCCGCGCCGCGTCGGGGTCGTCGCCTTCGAGGGCGACCTGCACCGCTGATTCGAGCGACGCCGGGACCAACTCGGCGAGTTCGGACACCTCGTCGGCGACTGCGGGAGGAAGCGGGTCGGGAACCGCCGACGCGACGGCGGCGATTCGCTCGGCCTGGTCGGCGACGCGCTCTAACTCGCGGGCCGCGGTGTGGAGTCGGAACAGCTCCGGGCGCGTCTCTCCGAGGGCGTCCACCTCGTCGAGGCGGTCGAGCCCGCGGGTGAAGTGCCGGTCGACCATGGCGAACAGGCGGTCGGCGCGGTCGTCGCGCTCCGCGAAGCCGTCGAGGGGGGCGGCACCGGTGAGCGCGGCGGTCGCGTCGCGGTGCATCGAAACGGCGACGAACTGGAGCTGTCGGACCGACTGGCGGATAGAGACCTCGTTCGCGTCGAGGACGTTCCGCACCGTGACGGCGGTGTCCGACTCCTCCGTGATGGTCACGCCGACGAGGTTCCGTGCGACCCGCCTGACGGCCTGTCGCTGTTCGGCGTCGAACGTCCCGTCGGCCTCGATGACGACCTGTTTCGACCCGGCGGCGTAGGCCGCCCGGAGCGTCTGTTCGAGGAAGTCGCCGCCTGCGGGGTCGACTCCGCCGTCCGCGCCGTCCGCGTCGCTCCCACCGACAGTCACCGTGAACTGCATCGACGAATCGTCCTCGCACTCGGGAGCCTGCACGACTAACATCCCGTCGAGGTGCGTGTGGAGGTTGACGACGGTTCCGGCGGTGATGCCCTCACCGTCCGCCCACTCTCGGGGGAGCGAGACGGTGAACGTCCCGTTGCTGACCTGCTGAATCTTGCGTGTCTCCATTGTGTTGGCTGTCTGAGTTCGTGTTGTCTGAATGCCAGTTCCGCGGTGACGCCGACCCCGCCTCGACGGGTAGCTCGACTGGCGAGAAGCGAGCGTTGCCGGCCGCGGGGACGGGCGGGCGGGTCGGCGGTCTGTCCGGGTCGAGACGGCGGGTGTGAGTCTGGCGTCGACTACCCGAACTTCCCGCTGATGTAGTCCTCGACGCGCTGGCTCTGGGGGTCTTCGAACACCTGGTCGGTGTCGCCGTACTCGACGAGTTCGCCGCCGGTGAGGAACACCGCCGTCTGGTCCGAGATGCGCGCCGCCTGCTGCATGTTGTGGGTGACGATGACGACCGTGTACTCCTCGGCGAGGTCGTGGACGAGGTCCTCGATTTTCGAGGTCGCGATGGGGTCGAGCGCCGAGGCGGGCTCGTCCATGAGCAGCACTTCGGGGTCGGTCGCCAGCGCGCGGGCGATGCAGAGCCGCTGTTGCTGGCCGCCGGAGAGGCCGAGCGCGTTGTCGTCGAGGCGGTCGTTCACCTCGTCCCACAGCGCCGCCTGTCGGAGGGAGCGCTCGACGAGTTCGTCGACCGCGTCGTCGTCGCTCCGGCCGAGTAAGTTGGCGAGCAGGCCGGTGTCGAGGTCGCCGTGCTTCCGCGGGCCGTAGGAGATGTTGTCCGCGATGCTCTTCGGGAACGGGTTCGGCGACTGGAACACCATCCCGACGCGCTTGCGGAGTTCGACGAGGTTGACGCCGTCCTGGTAGATTTCCTCTCCTTCGAGTCGGACCGAGCCGTCGATGCTCGCGGCCTTGATACGGTCGTTCATCCGGTTGAGACACCGGAGGAACGTCGACTTCCCGCAGCCGGAGGGGCCGATGAGCGCCGTGACGCTGTTTTCGGGAATCTCCATCGAGACGCTCTTCAGCGCGTGGTCGTCGCCGTAGTACACGTCGAGGTCGGAGACCGAGAGCTTCGCCTCGCCCTCGAACTCGTGTTCGACCCACTCCTCGCGGGTCCGCTCGCGCGTCTCGCCGCTCGTGACTTCGAGCGGCTGGTCGGTGCCGGGGCTCGCGCCGCCGGCGAGTTCGCTGTCCGTCGTCGCCTGTGCGTCGTCCGTCGTCTGTCTGGTTTCACTCATGGTTAGTCGTGCTGAAGTTTACTCCGGAAGTAGTACCGCGTCGCGATGCCGACCGCGTAGAAGCCCAAGACGACCACGAGCAGGATGAGCGCCGTCGCCCACCGGAACTCGTCGATGGCGCTGATGTTCGACGACTCCCCGACGCCCGCGGTGATAAGCGAGTAGAGCTGATACGGGAGCGCCGAGGTCGCCTGCATCAGTTCGGGGTTGGTGACGAACGGCGGCGCAGACTGGAGCTGGAAGCCGCCGAGCACGTCGACCGTCTGGCTGCCCGGCGGGGCGACGCTCCCCGACATGGTCAGGAGAATCGGCGCGGTCTCACCGGCGATGCGGCCGACCCCGAGGATGATACCCGTGACGATGCCCGGAAGCGCCGCCGGGAGGACGATGCTCCGAACGGTCTGCCACTTCGTGACACCGAGGGCCGCGCTCGCGTCGCGGTACTCGTCGGGGACCGCCAGCATCGACTCCCGACTCGTGATGACGACGAGCGGGAGGAGCATGAAGCCGAGCGTGAGCATCCCCGCCAGCAGCGACTTCCGGTTGCCGAGCCGCGGGACGAGGAACGCCAGTCCGAACAGCCCGAAGACGATGCTGGGCGTGCTCCACAGGCCGTTGGTTGCGATTTCGACGACCTGCGTGAAGCGCCCGCGGTCCGCGTACTCGGTGATGAAGACCGCCGCGCCGATACCGAGCGGAACGGCGAACAGCACCGCGCCGACGACGAGCCAAATCGTGCCCACGATGGCCGGGAGGACGCCGTTCACGTCGTTGAGGAGCGCGACGCCGTTCATCACGAACGGCCACGAGACGGGAAGCGAGAACGTCACGCCGACCAGCGTCACTTCGGGGCCCGCACCCGCGCCGAGCGCGAGGCCCTTGAACAGCCCCGGCAGGCCCTTCAGGACCGTGAACGCGACGAGAAGGAACAGCAGCGCGATGATGGAGATGGCGTTCAGGTAGACGAGGACGTACGCGCCGATGTGGCGGCCGCGCGCGCCGAACCCGCCGTAGGCCTTCGCGGCGGCCCAGCCGACGAGCAGGGAACAGAACGCCGTCAGGACCGGAATCGTGAACTCGGCGTTGAACGACGCCTGCTGTTCCCACCCGAGGTCCCAGACCCACGACGGCCCGATGACGCCGGTGAGGAAGACGACGCCGGCGAAGACGGCCAGCGCGCCGGCGGGGAGCGTCGAGCCGATGTCCTCGCGGGGGACCGCGCTCACCGCGAACGCGGCCCCGCCGGTGACGAGCGACGCGACGACCCACCCGGCCGTCCCGAGCCCGAGCGTCTGCGAGGCGACCAGCCCGCCGACGACGAACCAGATGAGGCCGAACGTCCCGGAGGCGAGAAGCCCGGCGGTCGGTCTGGGGTCGGTGGCGACGTAGCCGAGGCGGGAGCCGACGCCGAAGGTGACGACGGCGAAGCCGAGAACGACCAACAGTCCGCCGAGGAGCGCGACCATCGGCACGCCCGCCACGGGGTCGGTGATGGTCACGAGTTCGAACACCGACGCGAGCGAGAGGGCGAACAGCACCGCCGCCAGTCCCACCGCGCCGGCGGCGACCGCTTCTGTCTCGGAGGTGTCCTCGCTGACGAGCGCGGTGTCGGTCGCACTCGCCATTATTCGGCACCTCCGAGCTTCCGGCGCATGCGCGCCTCGATGTACTGCGAGCCGATGCTGAGGAACAGCACCGTGACGAACAGGATGACGCCCGCGACGAACAGCGCCGAGAGCTGGAGGCCGTCGGCGTCGCCGTAGTTCGCCGCGATGAGCGACGTGAGCGTGTCGTTACCGTAGAAGACGTTGTACAGCGGCTTCGTGAGCCCCGGACTGCCGCGGAGCATCACGGTCGCCGCCATCGTCTCGCCGATGGCGCGGCCCACGCCGAGGAGGACCGCGGCCGAGACGCCCGAGAACGCCGCCGGCAACGTGATGGAGGTCATCGTCTGCCAGTCGGTCGTGCCGAGAGCGAGCGATCCGCTTTTCATCGACTCGGGGACGCTGTTGAGCGCGTCTTCGGCGACCGAGACGACCGTCGGGAGCGCCATCAGGCCGACGACGATGCCGACGAACAGGTACGTTCCCTGCCCGAGGATGTCGAACTGGTCGGCCGCCCACGGGCTGAGGATGGTAAAGCCGATGAAACCGTAGACGATGGATGGGATGCCCGCCAGAATCTCGACACCCGGTTTGACGAGTTCGCGGACGGTCCGCGGGGCGATTTCGCTGAGGAAGAGCGCCGCGGCCACGCCCAGCGGGGCGGCGACCGCCGTCGCGATGATGGTGACGAGCACCGTCCCGTGAATCATCGGGACGAGCGAGTACTGAATCGGCGGCGTCACCGGACTCCAGCGCGTCTCGATGAAGAGTCGCAGGCCCGGAATCGGCACGCCGAAGACGTTCACGGTCGCGTACTGCACGGTCGGCCACGCCTCCGCGAAGATGAAGACGAGGATGAGCCCGAGGACGAGGATGGTCGAGACCGTCGTCGTCAGCGTGAGCACGCGCGCTGTCAATTCTTGGTGTCTGAGCCAGCCGTAGCCCGTCGCGACGAGGAACACCGCGAACGGGATAGCTGTCAGCGAGGAGACGGCCAGAAAGCCCGCGAACGCCGCGAGGAGCGACACCGCCGCGACCGTGACCGTGACGAGCGCGTCCGGTGGCGTCTCGTCGACGAAGTCGCGACCGCGCCGGAGCCCTCGCCGAGCCGTCGCTCGGAGGCCGGCACCGTCGGAGTCTGGAAGTACGTTCATGATTGGAGCGTCGATGAATGGAAAGAACGAGGTTCAGGAACCGCTACCGCGTCCGAGTCGCGTTACGCTTGGCTCGGAAGCTTGTCCTTCTCGGACTGAAGGTCCTTGTCGGGAAGTGGGATGTAGTTGTTGTCCTCGACGAACAGCTTCTGACCGAACGTGGTCAGGAACATGTTCATGAACGCGGCTTCGCGCATGTCCGTCCCGCTCGGGGTGTCCTCCGTGATGGTCGTGTACTGGTGGAGGTCGCGGTTGAGCGGGTAGTCGCTGTCGAAGATGGTGTGCTCCGCGCTCTTGTCCGGCGCGTAGAGCGTGCCCTCGAATTCGATGCCGATGGGCTGGACCTGCGGGCCGGTGAACGCGAGTGCCATGTACGCGATGGCACCGTCGTTCTGCTGGACGACGGTCGCGACCTGCTGGTTCTGGCCCTTCCGGGTGTCGACGCCTTCCATCGAGGCGTCGGCGCTGCCGAGCATGTTGAGGCGGAACGAGGTGTCCGTCCCGGAGCCTTCCGCGCGGCCGACCACGTAGATTTCCTGGTCGTGACCGCCGACTTCGCTCCAGTTGGTAATTTCGTCCTGGTAGATCTTGCGAACTTCTTCGCCGGTGAGTTCCGTCACGCCTGCGTCGGAGACGTCCTTCGAGACGACGACGGGCTGGCCGTCGCGGCCGAGGACGTGGTCCACGTAGTTCGCGTCGCGCTCTTCTTCGCTGATGCCGAGTTCCGCCGTGATGGGACCCGACGAGTTACCGATGTCGACGAGGCCGTCGCGGACGGACTTACAGCCCGTTCCGGAGTGGCTCAGGCCGATGCTGGTGGCGAACGGCGGGTTCGCCTGCGTGTCGGTCGGCTCGAAGCCGTAGAGGCTCGCGAAGTAGTCGGCGAGGCGGAGGTCCGTCTCAATCTCGTCCCACCCGGGGACGGACGCCTCGTCGGTCGAACCCCAGTACTCGCCGTCGCTCGGCGGCGCGTTGGAGTTCCAGTAGGAGCTTCCCTTGTTCGCGATGGGATACACCGTCGAGGAGCCCTCGGCGGTGAGCATCTGCGGCGCGCTCGATTCGGTCGTCTCCTCGGGGGTCGAGGTCGTGGTCTCCGGAGCGTCCGTCTCTTCTTCTTCGGTCGCCGGCGCGTCGGTCTCGGGGTTCGACTGCCCCGAACAACCGGCGAGCCCCGCGACGCCCGCCGCGCTCGATGCGACGAGGAACTGCCGACGTGATACGCTGCCTGCCAACTTCTTGGAATCTTGCGCCATCACGTGGTCAGACCCGGTTTTAAATAAAATGCGTTTATAATACCACTTTAGTTCTATCAGAGTTTAACGTAACACTAAGAGTCGAAATAGTCCGATATTAGCGCACACATCGGTACCGAGACCTATATACTCGAACGTAATCGAGACGACAGAAAATATAACGGGTCCCGAGATACGTACGCACGATGGCCCAGCAGGACGGAACCACCGGCTCAGAACGTATCGTCGGTCTGTCGAAACCCGCGGCGGTCGAGCGCGTCGTGGACGCCGACGAGTCCCGAGACCCCGACACCGTTCGCGCGGTGCTCGACCACGTGACCGAAGACGGCATCGTGACGGCCGACGGCGTCGACTCGGCGGTCACGGACACGTCGATGATTCTCTCGACCGCGGAGACCCGCGTCGAACTCGCGTCCATCGACCTCGACGACGCCCGCGAGGCCGCCGGCGACGACGCGGCCGTCGGTGCCGTTCGCTCCCGTCTCGACGTGTTCGAGGCGAAGGTCTCGAACGCGACCGAGCGGGTCGAATCGCTCGGCGAGAGTGTACAGGGGCTCTCCGGGTGGCGCGGCGACCCCCGGTCCGTCTACGACACCGTGCTCGGGCTCCGGGAGGTCGCGTCAGAAGCGCAGGCGCTCACCACGCACGCGGACAACGTACAACTCGACATCGAGGAGTTCGAGCGGTGGCTGTCGACCCACGACGTTCGCGTGCGCGGGCTCGACGGCGACGTGGCGGCGCTCGAACAGTCGCTCGACGGGCTCGCCGACCGAGTGGCGTTCGTCGCCGACGGGAAGGACGCCGACACGCCCGAAGCGGGAGGCGATGACCGCGCGACCGAATGGTACAACGCCGCGCTCCGCGCCCGCGTTTCGGACCTGCTGGTCGAGGACGTGCGAGCCGAACTCGCCGACCTGCGGGAACTGGCTCCCGAGTCGGCCGGGGAGGACGACGGTCTCGGCGACGCCGCCGTCGACCTCGACGAACTCGACGCCCGCGTGGAACGGCTCCGCGGGCGACTCGGCGACCTCGCCCGGCCGTCGTGGACCGACGAGTACGGGGCGCGAATCGAGTCGTTCGAGGCGACGCTGGCCGCGTTCGAACCGCCGGTGTCGTGGGGCGCGGTGCAGGCCGAACTCGACGACGCTCGGGTCGGCGACGACGGGTGAGTTGAGGTCCCCCACTCACTCCAAGAGGAGAACAGAAGGAAGTTGTTCGGGGTTCTCTAATCGTAATAGCGAGTAGACGACGCCGGAGAGACCGTGGAAGAACATCGGGTTCGGAAAGGTCGCCGTGTGTCCAGTCATCGAAAACTCGCCGTGGGCGTCTCTCCGAGTGAGACACCGGCGGGCCAGTCCGAT
>NZ_QEQJ01000006.1:0-223836 GCF_003383195.1 Haloferax sp. Atlit-6N
GCGGAGGCGGAGCCCGAAGGAGATGTTGTCGTAGACGTCCATGTGGGGGAACAGCGCGATGTTCTGGAACACCATCGCGACGCCGCGGTCCTTCGGCGGGAGGTTCGTCACCTCGCGGTCACCGATGAACACCTTCCCCTCGGAGGGGATGGTGAGGCCCGCAATCATCTCCATGGTCGTCGACTTCCCGCACCCCGACGGACCGACGAGACAGATGAATTCTCCGTCTTCGATGTCGAGGTTCATGTCGTCGACCGCCGTTACGTCGTCGTAGTGCTTGCTTACGTGTTCGAGTGTTACGTCTCCCATGGTTACTCCTTCAGCGCTCCTGCAGTCAGTCCACTCACGATGCGTTCCTGTGCGATGATGACAAGGATGGCCACGGGTAAGACTCCCACGATGGAGGCGGCGGCCATCAGGTTGTACGGGGTGTCGAACTGTCCCTGATACTTCAGGATACCCGCGACGATGGGCGCCCACGAGTCGGCCTCACCGTTGTTCATCAGGAACGAGAAGAAGAACTCGTTGTAGACGCTGATGAACGTGAGGACGCCCGCGGTCGCCACGCCGGGTGCCGAAAGCGGCACGATGACGCGGAACAGCGCGCCCAGTCTGGTCGTTCCCTCCACCCGCGCCGCGTCCTCCAACCCGTCGGGAATCTGCCCGTAGAAGGTCGTGAGGATGAATATCGACAGCGGCAGGAACAGCGCGCTGAACGGGAACACCATCGGTGCCGGCGTGTTGAACAGGTCCGGCGTCGATATCGTCACCATCCCGATACTGAGCGAGGTGTTCCCCGTGAACAGCTCGAACAGCGGGATGAGGAACGCCGCCGGCGGGAAGTAGCTGATGGCGAGGATGCCGAGCATCAGCACGCCCTTGCCGGGGAACCGGAGGCGGCCGAAGACGTACCCCGCGAGGC
Organism: Haloferax sp. Atlit-6N; assembly: GCF_003383195.1. Taxonomy (NCBI): domain Archaea; kingdom Methanobacteriati; phylum Methanobacteriota; class Halobacteria; order Halobacteriales; family Haloferacaceae; genus Haloferax; species Haloferax sp. Atlit-6N. The sequence goes on from NZ_QEQJ01000006.1 coordinate 923, forward strand.
TGGCGATGAGCAACACGAGCACGGTGGTCGTGATGCCCAGCACGAAGCTGTTGAACATGTAGAGGTGGAACGGCACCCGTTCGAACATCGCGAGGAACACCTCGGGGTTGAATCCCTTCGGTACGAGCCCCATGTTGGCGATGAGGTTGTTCGGCGTGAGCGCGAGCACGAGCAGCCAGTAGAACGGGAACAGGGTCGTCACCAGGAAGAACAGCATCGCGACGTAGAACATCGCGCGGTAGACCCTGTCGGGGTTCTTGATGGCCGAGTCGACCCAGCGGCCGAGCGGCCCCTGTTCCATGTCGGCGTCGTCGGAGCCGATGCCGGCTCCCGAAGTTTCGCTGGACATCTTAGAGACCCTCGCTGGCGAAGTTCACGATGTACACCGAGACCACGACGGCGATGATGCCCGCGGTGACGAACGCCACGGTCGCCGAGGTCCCGTACAGCGGCGTGTTGAACGTCGTGACGACGAGACACGACAGCGACGGGACCGTCTGACAGCCGGCCATGGTCTGGATGATACCGTAGACGCGCATCGCGTCGATGGTGCGGAACAGCATCGCGACGAGCACCGTCGGCAGGATGAGCGGGAAGGTGATGAGCTTGAACTGCTGCCAGCGCGACGCGCCGGCGACCTTCGCCACGTCGTACAGCGAGCGGTCGATGCTCTGCATCCCCGCGAGGATGAGAAGCGCCATGAACGCCGAGGTCTTCCACACGTCGGCCACGATGATGAGGAACAGCGCGTCCGCGGTGTTCCGAAGCGGCGTCGTGCCGATGAGACCGAGCTGGTTCAACAGCGCCGGGTTCTCTGACGTGCCGACGAGGAATCCGATGTTCGGCTGGAACATCAGGTACCAGATCATCCCCTGGATGACGATGGGAACGGCCCACGGGATGATGATGGCGACGCGGACCCAGCGCCGACCGCGGAAGTCCTGGTCGAGGATGAGCGCCTGACCGAAGCCGATGAGCGTTTCGAACAGCACGCTGAAGACGGTGAAGATGAGCGTCACCGCGAGCGCGCTGGAGTAGATGTTCGTGACGAACGGGAACTCTGAGCTGAACGTCGGGAGGAACTGCGACGGGAGCGCGTAGTTGCGCGCGCCGGTGAACAGGTCGACGTAGTTCTGCAATCCGACGAACTCGCCGAGTCGCGCGCTCCCCGTCAACTGGTCGGCGAACAGCGACATGCTGAACGTCGAGACCAGCGGGTAGACGGCGATTACCCCCAAGAGAACGAGCGCGGGCGTCAGAAGCAGGTACGCGAACTGCGTCTCGGAGAGCGACTCCATCCAGTTGACGGCCGACGCGTACGGGCCGCTCCGCCGGGTGTCGGAAAGTGCCTCCCCTGATTGTTGTTCTGTAGCCATGTCAAATGATAACGTGTATGTTGGTTACGTCTCGGTAAAGACGTTGCTCTACGCGTTCTGCTCGATCTGTTCGAGCTGTGATGCGAGGTCGGACATCGCCTGTTCGGGGGATTTCTCCTGGGCGAACGCGGCGTTGACCTCCTGTGAGATGCGACCGGACTGCTGCGGCCAGACGACGGTGACCGGGCGCGGAATCGCGTTCTCGCCGGCGACCTTCAGGGCGTCGAGGTAGCGCCCGATGATGGGCACCTCGGCGGCCTGGTCGGATTCGAGCAGCGACGGGCGCGGCGGAATCCAGCCGATGATGCGGAACATATCGAGCTGGAACTGCTCGGTTTGCATCGTCCGAAGCACCTGCACCGCGGCCTGCTTCTGTTCGTCCGAGGAGTTCGGGTTCATCGTCATGTGCCAGCCGCCGAGGGCGGCGACGGGGCCGCCCGTGCCCTCGTACTGGGCCTCGTCGGCGGTGACGCCGTACGGAATCGGCATGACGCCGAGGTCCTCGCCGAAGCCGGTCTGGTCGTTCTCCTCCGACGGCTCCGCGCCGTTGATGACGATGGAGTACGGCCAGTTGCGGTGCATGACCGCGTTGCCCGTCGTGAACGGCTGTCGGGACGGGTCCTCGGTCCACTGGAGGACCGCCTCGGGCGAGATGCCGCCCGTGATGCCGTCGAGGGCGTACTCGTCGTCCTCGCCGTGGATGAGCGTCCGGACCATCCGAATCGCGTTGATAACCGGCTCTTCTTCGACCGTGATGGGTCGGTCGCCGATGGGGCCGAACAGGTTCTCGCGGCCGCCGAAGTACGCGCCGCCGTACGAGGTCATGAACTCGTTGAAGTCACAGCACGACAGCCCCTCGTAGACGTTCGCCTGGAAGGTAAACCCGTTCTCGATGTCGGGGTTGGCGTCGAGCGCCTCCTTCGTGACGCGCGAGAAGTCTTCCCACGACATCGACTCGGTTGCCCACGTCGAGAAGTCGTCGTCGGTGTAACCCGCGTTTCGGAGCAGGTCCTTTCGGTACTGGACCGTCGGGAAGTCGGGGAACAGCGGCTGGCCGTAGAGGTCGCCGTTCGACCCCTTCGCCGTCGAGACGCTGGCCTCGAAGTACTCCTCTTCGATGGTGCTTGTCAGCTCCTCCGGGAGCGACTGCGAGAGGTTCTGCAGTTGGTTCCGCGCGATGAACGGAATCGTCCACCCGCTGTCCATCATGAGCAGCGTCGGCTCCGAGCGACCGCCGGAGAGCCACTGCTGGTACTGCGCCTGCCGGTTGTCCGTCACCTGCGACCCGGCGAGGATGTCGATATCGATGTTCTCCGGGAGGCCGGCGTCCCGGAGCGCCTGCACGACTTCCTCTTCCGACTCCGCGACGCGGGTGTCGGCGGCCCACTGAAGCGTGATGTCGTCGGTGGTCTCTTCGGTGTTAATCGGCGTGTCGGTGTCGGTGTCGGTGCCACCGTTTCCGCCGCCGTTCCCGTCTCCGCCGCCGGTGCTAATGCACCCGGCCAGTCCGACGGCGACGCCCGATGCGCCGGCCGCCTTCACAAAATTGCGTCGAGAGACGCCAGTACGCTTGCCCTTGCGTGAGTCAGCATCAACCATTACAGTCTGTATTCTACAATTAGTGATTATTTATAGTTTTGGTGCTGGCCACTACCGGTGTTGTAGTAAATTACTTGTCAATAGTCTCGGCAGTCCGAAATTCAATCAATAGAGTATTTGTAACGATTGTTTATAAAATATATCGCCGTTGACGCTTAGTCTTTACCCGGCGCGGGCCACCGCGGCGTCTTCGGGGCTTCGATTCGCTCGATATCGCTTTCGCTCAGGTCCACGTCGAGCGCGCCGACGTTCTCTTCGAGGTGGTCGAGTCGGCGCGGCCCGATGATGGGCGCGTCCACGACGGGTTTGTGGAGGAGCCACGCGAGCGACACCTGCGCGGGCGTCGCCCCTTTCTCCTCGGCGAGCGAGCGAATCGCGTCGATGACGGCCCAGTTCTCGTCGGTGAAGCGGTTCGACGTGTACTCGTCCGACTCCGCGCGCGTGTCCGCCGGGACCTCGGCGTCGCGCTCGTACTTGCCCGTGAGGAAGCCGCCCGCGAGCGGCGACCACGGGATGACGCCGATGCCCTCGCCCTCGCAGACCGGAAGCAGGTTCGCCTCCTCGTGGCGGTCGACCGCGTTGTACTCCGGTTGCATGCAGGCGAAGCGTTCGAAGTTCTCCACGTCGGCGGTGTACAGCGCCCTCGTGAACTGGTACGAAGACATCGTGCTCGCGCCGACGTAGCGGACGAGCCCCTCCTCGACGAGGTAGTCGAGCGCCGAGAGCGTCTCCTCGATGGGGACCCCGTCGTCCCAGCGGTGAATCTGATAGAGGTCGATGTAGTCGGTGCCGAGGCGGTCGAGGCTCGCGTGCGCCTGGTCGATGATATGCTTGCGCGAGAGCCCGGACTTGTTCGGCCCGTCGCCCATCGGGAAGTAGACCTTCGTCGCGATGGCGAGTTCCTCGCGGTCGCGCTCGGCGATGGCCTCGCCGACGATTTCCTCCGACTCCCCGCGGGAGTAGGCGTTCGCCGTGTCGAGGAAGTTGATGCCGGCGTCGAGCGCGCTGTCGAGGAGGTCGAGACTCGCCTGCCTGTCGTTCATCATCCACTCCGCGCTGGAACCGAAGTTCATACAGCCCAGACAGAGCCGTGAGACTTCGAGGCCGGTGTCGCCGAGGTAAGTGTACTCCATGTCGGTCACACCGCCTCATACACGAACGACAATGATAAGCATACGCACATCACGGACGTGAGAGAAACGACCACGGCCGTGGGGAGACGTAATGGCTTTACCCGCGCCTCCGGAACCCGAGGTGTATGGACGGGCGCACTCGCGAGTACCTCGAAGGTCGCTTCGGTGACTACTACCGGAGCACCGACGTTCCGCTCCCGCCCGCGCCGGGCGAACGGGAGTGGGGGGTCATCCCGTGGTCGGCCGGCGGCACGCGGATGCACCGCCACCAGTCGCTTCTCGACCTCGGCGACCTCTCGGACTACCTCGCCCGGAGCGCGCCCCGGCACGTCTACTTCTCGTCGGCCCGGTTTTCGGACCCCGGCGCGGCCTCGATGGACGACAAGGACTGGCGCGAGGCCGACCTCGTCTTCGACATCGACGCGGACCACCTCCCCGGCGTCGACCCCGAGACGACGGGGTACGCCGACATGCTCGACGCCGGGAAGGAGGCCCTGTTGGACCTGCTGAACCTCCTCGAAGACGACTTCGCGTTCGAGGAGATGCAGGCCGTGTTCTCCGGCGGCCGCGGCTACCACGTCCACGTGCGCGACGAGTCGGTCCGCGGCCTCGACAGCGAGGCCCGCCGCGAGGTGGTCGATTACATCCGCGCCATCGACCTCGACTTCGACGCGCTCGTCGAGACGCGACAGCACGGGACGACGACCCAGCGCGTCCTCCGAACCGAGGGCGGGTGGGGCCGGCGGACCCACCGGCGACTCCTCGCGTTCGTGGACGCGCTGTTGGAGATGGAAGAAGACGCCGCGCTCTCGCGGTTGAAGGAACTCGACGGCATCGGCGACGGGCGCGCGAAGACGATTCTCGGCGCGTTCCGGAACAACCCCGACGCCGTCCGCGAGGGCAACGTCGAGGCCGGCGGCCCGGGCGTCCGGACCCTGGTCGAGGCGCTCGCCCACGAGACCGTCGAGGACGAGACCTCGCCGATAGACGAACCCGTGACGACCGACACGAAACGGCTGATTCGCCTCCCGAAGAGCCTCCACGGCGGGTCGGGACTCGTCGTCGAACCGCTCGACCGCGACGAAATCGACGATTTCGACCCCCTCTCCGACGCGGTCCCGGACCGCTTCCGCGGCCGCGACATCGCCGTCAAAGTGACCGACCCCGGCGAGGTCGAGTTCGACGGCGATAGCTTTACACTCGACTCGGGCGTGCAGTCGGTAGACGAGAGCCTCGGCGTGTTTCTCATGACCCGCGGTCGAGCCGAGAAGGTGACAGAATGAACGTAGACGACCTCAGGAGCGTGCTTCGGACGGAGCGACAGAAAGACAGCCTACAGCACCTCCGCGAGTCGTTCTACGAGGACGTCGCGGAGTTCATCGCCGAGCAGAAGGCGAAACGCGAGGAGAAGGCCGAACAGCTCGGCACCCACTACTCGCCGGAGATTCGGCGGCTCACGGACGAAATCGAGACCGCGGAGGAGGTCGTCACCTCCATCTACGAGCGCCGCGTCGGCAAGGTCGTCAAGGCCGCGAGCTTCGCGGCCGCGGGGATGTCCTCCGAGACGGACGGGCTGACCCACGAGGAAAAGCGGCTGTTCGACGACCTCGTCGACCGCATCGAGGAGAACCGCGGCACGGTGCTCTCCGCGCTCGAAGACGTGTCTGCCGCCGACTCCCCGAAGGACGCCGTTTCGGCGACCGACGTGACGACCGCGGAACCGGGCGCGCCCGGCGATTCCGGACCCGCGATTCCGCCGGACGAACCCGACCCAGAGACCGCGCCGACCGGCATCGGCACCGACGCCGACGGCTCCGGGACGGCCACCGACGGCTCCGAGGCCCCCACCGGCGACTCGGCCGCGGGCGACGTGCTCGCGGACGCGATGGGCGGCGGGACCGGCGACGACGTATCGAACGCGGAGTCGGGGACCGACCGACCGGCCACCGAGGCCGCCGCGGCGTCGACCGATTCCGCCCCCGCGGACTCCGGTCCCGCGGTTCCGCCGGACGAACCAAACCCGGAGACCGCGGCCCCGTCAGCGGGCGAAGCCGACACGGTGGAACCCTCCGCCGACGACCCGCTTTCCGGCCTCGCCGACGAGCGCGAGACGGTCCGCATCACCGCCGACGTGGGGACCATCCTCGGCGTCGACGAGCGCGAGTACGACCTCGCCACCGAGGACGTGGTGACGCTCCCGTCGGCCAACGCCGACCCGCTGGTCGAGCGCGGCGCGGCCGAGAAACTCGACTGAGAAAGACCCTTCTTCCCGCCGCCGGAACTGGTGGCTATGCTCGACATTGGCGACGACGCCCCCGACTTCGAACTGCCCGACCAGCGCGGCGACCTCGTCTCGCTTTCCGACTTCCGCGGCGAGCACGTCGTGGTCTACTTCTACCCGCGCGCCGACACGCCGGGCTGTACCACCGAGGCCTGCGGCTTCCGCGACTCGTGGGACGAGTTCGAGGAGCGCGACGCGACGGTTCTCGGCATCAGCGACGACCCCGTCTCGGACCTCGACTCGTTCGCCGAGAAGTACGACCTCCCCTTCACGCTCCTGTCGGACGAAGACGGCAGCGTCTCCTCGGCGTACGGCTCGTACGGCGAAAAGAACATGTTCGGCAAGACGTTCGACGGCGTCTTCCGCAACTCGTATCTCGTCGGCCCCGACGGGACCGTCGAGCGGGTCTACGAGGGCGTCTCGCCCGACGGCCACGCCGACGAAATCCTCGCCGACCTCGACGAACTGGACGGCTGAACGGGGAGACCACCTCGACCGGGCGACTGCCCCGCCCCGCCGGACCGCCCGGTCTCCGTCTCGCGCCGAACCGACAACTACTGACCGAGTACATTCTTTACAAACGACGGGAGACACACCGCATTTCCGGTGAAATAAACGTAGAACTCGTTGATTATTGCGTATCCCGAGAACCGCGTACCACTACGTAGCAGACGGGAGTGATATGAACGTGACGGTCGCGCCTCTGAGTCGGGCGGATGGTAGGCGAACAGTCGCCGTCGCTCGGTGGCTGGGACGCGTTCGAAAAATACGTCTGAAGGGGCGTTACGAGGCGCTTACTGGAAGGTGCGGCCGACTTCGGTCTCGCGGTCGCGTTCGACCTCGCTCTTCTGGAAGCGCTCTTCGATCTCCTCGTAGCGGCGGCGCACGTCGTCGGTGACGCTCGCGCCGATTTCGTCGAGGGCGTTCTCGAAGTGTTCCATCGTCACGCGGACGTTACCGACGCTCTCGCCGATGTCCTCCTTCTCGACGCTCCGGATGAACTCGCGGGAGGCGTTCATCGACGCCTCGCGGGCGAGCGCTTCGAGGTCGGCACCGACGTAGCCGTCGGTCTTCGACGCGATTTTATCGAGGTCGACGTCGTCGGCCAGCGGCTTTTCGCGGGTGTGCACGTCGAGGATGGCGCGGCGGGCGTCCTCGTCGGGCACGGGCACGTGGACGTGGCGGTCGAGGCGGCCGGGGCGCAGGAGCGCCGAGTCGATGAGGTCCGGCCGGTTGGTCGTCGCGATGACGACCACGTCTTCGAGCGCTTCGAGGCCGTCGAGTTCGGTGAGCAGTTGGGAGACGACGCGCTCGGTGACGCCCGAACTCGACGAGTCGCGGCCGCGCTCGGTCGCGATGGAGTCGATTTCGTCGAAGAACACCACCGTCGGAGCGTTCTCGCGGGCCTTCTTGAACACCTCGCGGACGCCCTTTTCGGACTCGCCGACGAACTTGTTCAGGAGTTCGGGGCCCTTGATGGAGATGAAGTTCGACTCCGCCTCGTTGGCGACGGCCTTCGCCAGCAGGGTCTTCCCGGTGCCCGGCGGGCCGTACATCAGAACGCCCTTGGCGGCGTCCATGTCCATCTGCTGGAACACCTCGGGGTATTCGAGGGGCCACTGGATGGTCTCGCGGAGGCGTTCCTTGGTGGATTCGAGTCCGCCCACGTCCTCCCACGTGACGTCGGGTACCTCGACGAACACCTCGCGGAGCGCCGAGGGCTCGATGCTCTTGAGCGCCTGTCTGAAGTCGTCTTCCGTGACTTTGAGGCCTTCGAGCACCTCGGCGTCTATCTCCTCGGCGTCGAGGTCGAGTTGCGGCCGAATGCGCCGCAGGGCGTGCATCGCCGACTCCTTGGCCAGCGATTCGAGGTCCGCCCCGACGAAGCCGTGCGTGCTGTCGGCGTAGGCGTCGAGGTCCACGTCGTCGGTCAGCGGCATGTTCCGCGTGTGGACCTGCATGATCTCCTTGCGACCGTCGCGGTCCGGCACGCCGATTTCGATTTCGCGGTCGAAGCGCCCGCCGCGGCGGAGCGCGTTGTCGATGGCGTCCACGCGGTTGGTCGCGCCGATGACGACGACCTCGCCGCGCTCGTCGAGGCCGTCCATGAGCGACAGCAGTTGGGCGACGACGCGGCGTTCCACGTCACCGCCGGCCTCGCTGCGCTTGGGCGCGATGGAGTCTATCTCGTCGATGAAGACGATGGCGGGCGAGTTCTCCGTGGCCTCCTCGAAGATTTCGCGGAGCTGCTCTTCGGACTCCCCGTAGTACTTCGACATGATCTCCGGGCCGGAGATGGTGTGGAACGAGGCGTCGATTTCGTTGGCGACGGCCTTCGCGATGAGGGTCTTCCCCGTCCCCGGCGGGCCGTGCAGGAGAACGCCCTTCGGCGGCTCGATGCCGAGGCGCTTGAACAGCTCGGGGTGGCGCATCGGGAGTTCGATCATCTCCCGGACCTGTTCGAGTTCCTTGTCGAGGCCGCCGATGTCCTCGTAGGTGACGGAGGGGCCGCCGTCGTCGCCCGGCGCGGAGTCCTTAATCTGCTCGGCGGGCTTCTGGCTCACCTGGAACTCGGTGTTGTCGGTGACGACGACGGTGCCGTCCGGGTCGGTCGACGCGATTTTGATGGGGACCGACTGGTTCGACGCACTCATGAAGCCGAAGCCGAGCGGAAGCTGGACGCTCTGGCCCTGCGCGACCGGCTGGCCGGAGAGCTTGTCGCGGATGTAGGTCCCGATGTTACCGCCGATGCGGAGGTTCTGCGGGAGCGCGATAGTGACGCGCTTTGCGGGCTTCACGTCGGCTTTCTCCACGTCCACGCGCTCGTCGATGCCGACGCCGGCCTGCTGGCGGAGACGACCGTCGATGCGGATGATACCGGTTCCCTGGTCTTCGGGGTAACCGGGCCAGACGCGGGCGATGGCGGTCCCGTCGTTCGGACCGTCGATGCGGATGAAATCTCCGCCTTCGAGGTCGAGTTCCGCGGCCGCGGCTCGGTCGATAGCGGCGAGTCCGCGACCGGCGTCCTTCTGTTTGAGGGGTTTGACGATGAGTTTCATTTACTTGGTGAGGGTGATGGTGAGCACGCCGTTTCGAACCGCCACGTCGGCGTCGCCGCCGGCGGGGAGTTCGAACTCCGTCTCGGTCACGCGGTCGCCGGTGTCGGCCACGACGATGGCCGTCGACCCGACGATGTCCACGTCGACCTCGTCTTCCGAGAGGCCCACGTCGGCCGCGATGACCCAGCAGTCTTCGTATTCGTACCGGCGAATGAACCGCTCGTTCCCGCCGGCGAACTGTTGCATGCTCATGGTAAGTCTAACCCAAGGTTAGCGTTTTGAATATATAAATCTTTCCCTGACGAATCGGGTGACGACACCGATATGCCGCATTTCGGTTGAATTGCGGTTCACAGTCGTCACGCCTCACCGTGCTATTCGCGGCGGAGTAACGTCAAACTAGTGGCCACGGCAGTCGCCCGCACGGTCGAGGCGGGACGACCGCCCCCGAAACTCGGTGCCGGCGTGGGGGTTTATTGGTTCGCGGCGACCAGTTTCGAGGTATGGAGACGGCCTCGGCGGACCACCACGGACGGGAGACAGCCTATCGATACCGCGACGCGGGCGGAGAGGGACCGACGGTCCTCTGTGTCCACGGGAGCGGCGGCGCACACGGCGTCTGGCGCGGTCAGTTCCGCCTCGCGAGCGACTACCCGGTCGCCGCGCTGGACCTGAGCGGCCACGGCGACAGCGACGACGTGAACGCCGACGTCGGCTACGAGACGCTCTCGGCCTACGTCGACGACGTGGTCGCCGTGGCCGAGGAGACCGACGCGAGCGTCCTCGTCGGCAACTCGCTCGGCGGCGCGGTCGTCCTGACGCTCGCGCTCGAACGCGACCTCGACCTCGACGCGCTGGTCCTCGCCGGCACGGGCGCGAAACTCGCCGTGCTCTCGGACCTGCTGAACTGGCTCGACGACGACTTCGACCGCGCCGTCTCCTTTCTCCACGGCGAGGACAAACTGTTCCACACCGACGACGAGCGACTCGTCGAGGGCTCCAAAGAAGCGATGTACGACGCGGGACAGGCCGTCACCCGCCGCGACTTCCGGTCGTGTCACACCTTCGACGTGCGCGACGAAATCGAGGGGATTTCGGTTCCGACGCTCGCGCTCGTCGGCGAGTACGACCGACTGACGCCGCCGTCGTACCACGAGTACCTCGCCGAGACGATGCCCGACTGCGAACTCGGGACAATCGAAGACGCCGCGCACCTGGCGATGCTCGAACGGCCGGCGGCGTTCAACGAGGCCGTGAAAGCGTTCCTCGACAGTCGCGTCGCGTGAGTTGAAGCCGCGCGGACGCGAACCTCCTCAGTACAGTTCGTCGAGGTCGTCTTCGACGTGGCTGTGTTCGTCGGCCGGGAACTCGCCGGCCTCGACGGCGTCCCTGTACGCGCCGACCGCCTTCTCCATCTCCGATTTCACGTCGCCGAACTGGGCCGCAAACGGCGGCGTGCGGTCGCTCATCCCGACCACGTCGTCGACGACGAGCACCTGCCCGTCGCAGTCGGGGCCCGCACCGATGCCGATAGTCGGGATGTCGATGGCCGCCGTGACCTGTTTCGCGAGGTTCGCCGGGACGTGTTCGAGGACGAGCGAGAACGCGCCCGCGTCGGCGTGGGCCTTCGCGAGGTCGAGAATCACCTGTGCGTCGTCGCGGTCCGTCCCCTGTCTGCCGTAGCCGACTTCCTTGACGCGCTGGGGAGTCAAACCGAGGTGGGCCATCACGGGGATACCGAGCCGGACGAGGTGTTCTGTCAGCTCGACGGTGTGGGGGCCGCACTCCAGTTTGACCGCGTCGGCGTCGGCCTCCTTGAGCATCCGACCGCAGTGTTCGACGCTCGACGCCTCGTCCACGCCGAACGAGAGGAATGGCATGTCGGCGACGACGAGGGCGTCGTCGGCCGCGCGCGCCACCGCGGCGGTCCGGCTCGCCACGTCCTCGACGGTCACCGGCAGCGTCGAGTCGTAACCGAGCGCCGTGTTGCCCATGCTGTCGCCGACGAGGATGATGTCGATTCCCGCCTCGTCGACGACGCTCGCGGTCGGCGCGTCGTACGCCGTGAGCATCGTGATGGGCTCGCTACCAGCCTTCGCTCGAATGGACCGTACCGTGACCATGCGTGCCGTTCGCGCGTCCGGGTTATCAGCCTTATCAGCCACCCCCAGCGCGCCGCGCGAGGTTCGCTCGTTGCGCCCGCTCACCCGAACCTGCGGCCGAGGGAACACTTTACTCGGCGGAACGCGCCTGTACGAACGACGCATGCCCGCCTCGTCGCCCTCCAACGACCGCTCCGCCCGCGGCCTCTCGCCGGTCGTCGGCGTCTCGCTCCTCGTCGTCATCGTCGTCCTCCTCGCCGCCACGGTCGGCGTGATGGTGATGGGGTTCGAGGACGTGCTCTCCGAGCCACAACCGCAGGTGTCGTTCGACGTGGACTACCACCCCGACGGCCCGGATAACGGGGCGAACGGCGCGTACATCAACATCACCCACGAGTTCGGCAGTCTCGAAGACGGCAGTCGGGTGTTCGTCGTCGACGACGCCAACAACCGCATCGCGTGGGAAGACGTGTGGACCGGCGGCGAGACGGTCGGCCCCGCGGGCGAGTACGCCCACATCGACGGTGCCGGTTCCGACGGCGCGCTGAACCCCGTCTGCGAGGCGGGCCAGCGCTACCGGGTCGTCATCGAACACGAGGACGGGTCGTCGAGCATCCTCGTCGACTACGAGGTTCCGACCGAACCGACCTCGAAAAGCGCCGCCTGCTGAGGCCGGGGCACACCGGACCGTCGGGACGCGGGTCGCGAACGAGAACCGGCACGCATTAGCCGTCGCCGTGATACTGCTACCCGTGCAACCAGTCGAGCGCTCGAATCCGGACGGCGTCGATTACGGGTGGGTCATGCAGATGACCTTCGTCACGACGATTCTCGTCGGGTCGCCCATCGTCGCGGTTCTCTCCGTGAACGCGGGGCTCCAGACGTGGGGCGCGCGCGCCGAGTTCGCGATTCGCGTCGGCGCGGTCATCTGGTTCGTGACCGCCGTCGCCCTGTTCGTCTACGCCAAGCGGACCAACGCGGGCGACGGCGGGACGCCCCCCGAAGCGGAGTTGGACACCGACATCGACGCGGAGAACTGAGCCGAACCGAGCCCCGCCCGAGGTCCGCGTCCGCGCCCGCGGCGGCGCTCGCTCCCGGAAACTCTTTCACACGATACGGCGACGTTCTCGTATGATAGACGAGACCATCGAGGAGATTCGCGAGATGCAGACGCACAGCTCCTCGGTCGTCGCCGTCAAGGCTACGCGGGCGCTCGCGGAGCTGACGGAGCGCGACTACGCGACCGTCGAGGAGTTCGAACGCGACCTCGAGCGAAACGTCGGCGCGCTCAAGCGGGCGAACCCGTCGCACGCGTCTTTGTACAACGCCTTACAGGACGTGCTGCACAGCATCCAAGGCGAGGTCGACGACCTCGACGAGGCGCGGGAACTCACCTTGGCGACCATCGACCGCGTGGTCGAGACCGTCGAGACGGGCAAGCGCCGCGCGGCCCAACAGGCGGCCGCGACCATCGAGGACGGCCAGACGTTCCTCACTCACGACTACTCCTCGACGGTCATGGAGGCCGTCGAACTCGCCGTCGCCGACGGCGCGGAACTCACCGCCTACGTGACCGAGGCCCGCCCGCGCTTCCTCGGCCGGAAGTTCGCGCGCGAACTCGCCGCCATCGACGACGTCGAACCGCACCTGATGGTCGACGGCGCGTCGGGGATGTTCCTCCCCAAGTGCGACCGCGTCATCATCGGCATGGACTGCATCGTCGAGGAGACGCTCTACAACCGCATCGGGACGTTCCCGCTCGTCGCCGCCGCCAACGAGGTCGGCGTGCCGGTCACGGTCGTCGGCTCCAGCGCGAAGGTCGTCGACGGCGGCTTCCGCTTCGAAAACGAGATTCGCTCGCCCAGCGAGGTCATGCTCGAACCCGTCGAGGGCATCGAACTGGAGAACCCCGCCTACGACGCCACGCCGGTCGACCTCATCGACGAGGTCATCACCGACGAGGGCGTCATCGAGTTCTGAGCGGGCGGCGACTCGCCCGCGGTTCGTTCCTTTTCGCTCAGTTCGACGCCGTCAGCCGAGGCTGACCCACTCGCCGGTCTCGTCGGAGCGCTCGATGGCGTCGAGCACTGTCTGGACCTCGTAGGCGTCCTCGAACGAGGGGGAGAACTCGCCGCCCTCGGCGACCGCCGACAGGAACTCGTAGTTCTCGTGGACGAAGGTGTGTTCCCAGCCGAGGACGTGGCCCGGCGGCCACCAGTGGTCGAGGTAGGGGTCGTCCTCGTCGGTGACGAGCACCGTCTCGTAGCCGCGGGCGTCGCCGGTCTTCACCTCCAGTTCGTTGAGGCGTTCGAGCGAGAACTGCAGACTCCCCTCGGAGCCGTGAACCTCGATGGTGTGGTCGTTCTTGTGCCCGTCGGCGAACCGCGAGGCCTCGAAGTTCCCGACCGCGCCGTTTCCGAACTCCGCCTGCGCGGTGTAGGCGTCGTCGACGGTCACGGGCTTGTACTCGTCCGCGCCGGGCACGGGCCGCTCGTCGACGAACGTCTGGAGGTGGCCGGAGATGCGTTCGATGTCGCCCGCGGCGTCGCGGACGAGGAAGCGCGCGAGGTCGACCGTGTGCGCGCCGAGGTCGCCGAGCGCGCCGGAGCCGGCGAGTTCCGCGTCGTTTCGCCACGACCACGGCGCTTCGGGGTCGACGAGCCAGTCCTGGAGATAGCGCCCGCGGACGTGCCGAATCTCGCCGAGTTCGCCGTTCTCGATGAGTCCTTTCGCGTACTGGATGGCGGGGACGAAGCGGTAGTTGAACGCGCAGCCGGCGACGCCGTCGGCCGCGCGGGCGGCGTCGCGCATCGCCTCGGCCTCGTCGAGCGTCGGCGCGAGCGGCTTCTCGCAGAAGACGCTGGCACCGGCTTCGAGCGCGGCGACGGAGGGTTCGGCGTGGAGGTGGTTCGGGCCGAGGTTGTAGAACACGTCCACGTCGTCGACCACGTCGCGCCAGTCGGTCGCAGTCGATTCGAAGCCGAACCGGTCGGCGGCGTCGGCGAGCGCCTCCTCGTTGCGGCCGACGATGACGGAGCGCTCCACGTCGGGCGCGTCGGGGAAGAACATCGGCAGGCGGGCGAGCGCGTTGGAGTGCGCCTTCCCCATGAAGCGGTAGCCGAGGACGCCGACTGAGAGCGGTTCAGTCATTGCGCCACCTCCGTGCCCGATGCGGTACCGCGGGCGAGGCCGGAGGCCGAGTCTCGCGGCACTTTTTGGTCCAGATTTTTGGGGAGAGCGGGTCGCGAAGCGGCCCCGAACCGCAAAAAGGTGGGCCTGAAGCGGTAGCCGAGGACGCCGACTGAGAGCGGTTCAGACATGGATTACTCCGCCCAGTAGGCTTCGCCGGGTTGCGTCTCGAAGACGGCCCGCGAGAGCACGTCGACGGCCTTTTCGAGCCCCTCCTTGGACGACGTGAGCGCGTCCTCGTGTTCGATGGAGAGCGCGCCCTCGTAGCCGACCATCCGGAGCGTCGAGACCACGTCCTTCCAGTGGCCCTCGTCGTGGCCGTAGCCGATAGAGCGGAAGAGCCACGAGCGGTCGGCGGTGTCCGCGTAGGAGGTCGTGTCGAGGACGCCCTTGATGCGCGACTCGGACTCGTAGACCTTCGTGTCCTTCGCGTGGAAGTGGTGGATGGCGTCCTCCTCGCCGAGGAACCGAATCGCGTCGGTGATGGAGATGTCCTGCCAGTAGAGGTGCGAGGGGTCGAAGTTCGCGCCGATGCGCTCGTTCGTCGCCTCGCGGAGCTTCAGCATGCCCGTGGGCTCGTAGACGAGCATGTTCGGGTGCATCTCGATGGCGATGTCGACGCCGTGGTCGTCGGCGAACGCGGCGAGGTCCGACCAGTAGTCGACGGCGACCTCCCACTGGTAGTCGTGGGCGTCGGCGTGCTCGGTCGGCCACGGCGCGGTAATCCAGTTCGGGACCTCGTCGTTCGGGCCGCCGGCGGGGAGTCCCGAGAAACAGGTGACGGTGTTCACGTCGAGGGCGTCCGCGAGTTCGATGGCCTCGCGGAGTTCGGTGTCGGCCTCGGCGGCCGTCTCCTCGACGGGGTGAAGCGGGTTGTTGTGCGTCGCGAGCGCGCTGATTTGCAGGTCTCGGCTCTCGACCGAATCGAGGAGGTCGGCCTGCGCGTCGTCGTCCGCGAGGACGGCGCTTCGGTCGACGTGGTCCTCGCCGGGCCAGCCGCCGACGGCGAGTTCGACGCCGTCGACGCCGATACCGGACAGGTAGTCGAGCGCGTCGTCGAGGGGTTCGTCTCCGAGCGGGACGGTGAGCACTCCGATGTACATATCAACCACATATACTAGGAAGTGAATAAAAATTAAGGATACACGCAACCGGGTCGACGGCGGCGCGGCGGCTCTCCGAATCTGCGTCGAATGCGGTTCCGTCAGTGGATTACCGGCGGAGGAACTCCGAGAGCTTCTCTCTGAGGCCGGCTTCCTCCCCGAGTCGGAGGTAGAAGGCGGCCCCGCCGTCCTCGTAGTAGTTGTCGATGCGGCGGCGGACCTCGAAGCCCATCCGCTCGTAGAAGTCGAGGGCGTTCGTGTTCGTCGTCCGGGCGTGACAGGTCACGACCGGATGCTCCCTCGCGACCTCGGCGACGAGTCGCTTGCCGTAGCCCTCGCCGCGGGCGTCGGGCGAGACCGCGAGAAAGAGGATGTAGCCGTCGCGCCGCGTGGAGGCGAACGCGACGAGCGCGTCGTTCTCGTAGAGGAGATACGTGTTCGACCGGCGGTAGGCGTCCATGAAGAAGCCCCGGCGCTGTTTCAGGAGCCCCTCATCGACCCGAATCCGCTCTTTCAG
This sequence comes from Haloferax sp. Atlit-6N, assembly GCF_003383195.1. Taxonomy (NCBI): domain Archaea; kingdom Methanobacteriati; phylum Methanobacteriota; class Halobacteria; order Halobacteriales; family Haloferacaceae; genus Haloferax; species Haloferax sp. Atlit-6N. Next base: position 17,282 of record NZ_QEQJ01000006.1, read on the forward strand.
GTCCCACGCCTCCTCGGCGTACTCGCGCTGGCCGGGGGCGTCGACCCGCATCTCCACGTTGACGCTCACGTCCCGTCGTAGCCGGAGCGAGAATATAACTCCACCGTCCGTTTGCAGGTCCGACCGAAGCCGCCGTCGGCAAACAGGATAGCTCACCGACACGAGCGGCGCACCAACGCGGGAGTCGGGACGCGCACCCGTCGCCGACCGAAAGGACGAGGGTCGGCGGCGTCCCTCCCTCCGGTATGGGATTCACGCTCCGCGACCACACCGCCGACGTGGCCGTCGAGGCCGACGGCGAGAGCCTCGGTGCCGTCTTCGCCGCCGTCGCCGACGGGCTCACCGCCGCGATGTGCGACGACCCCGCCGAGACGGGCGACCGCTTTTCGGTCGCCGTCCGCGCTGAGGGCCGCGAGGCGCTGTTGTTCGACTACCTCGACCAACTCATCTACGAGCGCGACGTGCGTGGCGTCCTCCCGGCGGCCCACGAGGCGACCGTCCGGCGGGAGGGCGACGAGTGGGCCGTCGAGGCGTCCGCGCGCGGCGTCCCCTTCGCCGACGTGGACGCCCGCGACGTGAAGGCCGTCACCTACTCCGAGATGCGACTGGCGGAGACCGACGCCGGCTGGGAGGCGTACGTCGTCTTCGACGTGTGACGTTCCGATTCAATCGTTTCATACCTTCTCTCGCCCGGTTTCGGCTGTATTCATCCCGCGCCGTTATGGTCGGTCGGTCGTAACCCGAGACATGACACAGCACGTCCGCGGGGCGACCCGACTCGCCGGCCTCGTCGCGCTCCTCGCGGCGGGGGCGGGGAACGCGAGCGCGCACGTCAAGTACGTGACGCCGGGGAGCGACCCCGTCGAAGTGGCGGCGTTTCTGTTGGCGGCGCTGACCGACCCGTTCAACCTCGCCGTCCTCGGCGCGGGCGGCGTCGGCGTCGCGGTCGCCGGTGCGGCCTACCTGCGGTTCCGACCGCTCCCGAACGACGTTCGGGCGTTCCGCCGAACGATGGCGTCCTACGAGTCGCTTCTCCCGTGGCTCCTCCGCCTCGCGGTTGGGCTCCCGCTCGTCGGGGCGGGCTTTTCGGGCTACTTCTTCTCGCCCGCCGTCCAGTCCTCGTCGCCCGTCTTCGTCAGACTGTTCGGCATCACGGTCGGGTTCCTCCTGCTGTTCGGGTTCGGGACGCGCCTCGTCGCCGCGGTCGGCCTCGCGGGCTACCTCGTCGGACTCGCGGTCGAACCGGCGCTCGTGCTGGCGTTCGAGTACGTTCCCGGCTTCCTCGCCATCGCGCTCGTCGGCGGCGGTCGCCCCAGCGCCGACCACGCCGTCGCCTCGATGGCGGCCGACGACCGGACGTTCTACTCTCGGGTCGACCCGTTCTACCGACGGGTCGCCCTCCCGTTCGTCGAGCGGACTCGCCACCTCGAAGCCTACGTGCCCGCGGTTCTCCGGGTCGGTCTCGGCCTCACGTTCGTCTACCTCGGCGTCGCCCAGAAGCTCATGGAACCCGGCGACGCGCTCGCGGTCGTCGCCAAGTACGACCTCACCGCGGTCGTCCCGGTCGCACCGGAACTGTGGGTCGTCGGCGCGGGGCTGACCGAGGCGCTCGTCGGCGTCCTGCTCGTCGCCGGCGCGTTCACCCGAGCGGCCTCCGCCGTCGCCTTCCTGCTGTTCACGACGACGCTGTTCGGCCTGCCGGACGACCCCGTGCTGGCGCACATCTCGCTTTTCGGTCTCGTGTCGGCGCTGCTCGTGACCGGCGGCGGGCCGCTGTCCGTCGACCGCGCGCTCTCCGACCGCGGCGCGGGCGACGCCGAAAGCGGCGGCGACGCGTCCGGGCGGTCCGCGGGCGCGTGACGGAATCCTATTGAGTCGCCGCGTCGATTGTCCCGGTATGGAAACGCGCGAGTTCGGCGACATCGAACTGCGACGGGTTCGCGAGCACGTCTGGGAGATTCCGCGGGAGGGCGAGATGAACGCCCCCGCGCGGGTGTTGGCCTCCGAGGCGCTGCTCGACCACATCGGCGACGACAAGACGCTCGAACAGCTACGGAACGCGACGCACCTGCCGGGAATCACCAAGCACGCAATCTGCATGCCCGACGGCCACCAGGGCTACGGGTTCCCAGTCGGCGGCGTCGGCGCGACCGACGCCACGGACGGCTGTCTCTCGCCCGGCGCGGTCGGCTACGACATCAACTGCGGCGTCCGCATGATGACGACGAACCTCACCTACGAGGACCTCCAGGGACACGAGGAGGAACTCGTCGACGCCCTGTTCGAGGCGGTTCCCTCGGGCCTCGGCGGCGGCGGCGTCGTCAAGGGCGACGCCGAGACCATCGAGGACATCCTCGCCCGCGGGATGCGCTGGGCGGTCGACGCCGGCTACGCCACGGACGACGACCTCGCCCACTGCGAGGACGAGGGCTTCCGCGACGACGCCCGACCGGAGTTCGTCTCGCAGAAGGCGAAAGACCGCGGCCGCAACCAAATCGGCAGTCTCGGCTCCGGGAACCACTTCCTCGAAGTCCAGCGCGTCACGGACGTCTACCGCGAGGACGTGGCCGAGTCGTTCGGGCTCGAAGCCGACCAAATCGTCGTGCTCATCCACTGCGGCTCCCGCGGCCTCGGCCACCAGACCTGCACCGACTACCTCCGACGCATCGAGAAGGAACACAAGGACCTGCTCGACGAGCTGCCGGACAAGGAGCTCGCGGCCGCGCCCGCCGGCTCCGCGCTCGCAGAAGAGTACTACGGCGCGATGTGCGCCGCCATCAACTTCGCGTGGGTGAACCGACAGCTCATCATGCACCGAACGCGCGAGGTGTTCGCCGACGTGTTCGACCGCGACTGGCGCGACATGGAGATGCGACTGTTGTACGACGTCGCGCACAACATCGCCAAGAAAGAGGTTCACGAAGTTGACGGCGAGGAGCGCGAACTCTACGTCCACCGGAAGGGGGCGACGCGGGCGTTCCCCGCGGGGCGACCCGAACTCCCGCCCGCCTACGCCGACGTGGGCCAGCCGGTCATCATCCCCGGCAGCATGGGCGCGGGGAGCTACGTCCTCCGTGGCGGCGACCAGTCGCTCGACCTCACCTTCGGCTCGACGGCCCACGGCGCGGGCCGACTCATGAGCCGAACCAAGGCGAAACAGGAGTACTGGGGCGAGACGGTGCAGGACGAACTCCGCGAGCAGGAGAAGATATACGTGAAGGCCCAGTCGGGCGCGACGGTCGCCGAAGAAGCGCCCGGCGTCTACAAGGACGTGGACGAGGTCGTCCGCGTCTCGGACGAACTGGGCATCGGCGACAAGGTCGCGCGGACGTTCCCCGTCTGCAACATCAAGGGCTGAGTTCCCGACCGCTTTTCGCGGCTCAGGCGGCGGTCGTTCCGACCGCGCGGCGCTTGTAGAAGTAGTACGCGAGCGCCGCGAGACCGACGAACACCGCGGTCACGCCGTCGCCGACCGCGCCGCCGGAGAGGAGCGCCGAGACGACGCTTCCGAGGCCGAGCGCGAGGACGAGCAGGCCGCCGCCGAGAATCCACGCCCGCGAGTCGCGGCCGACCTCGTCGTAGTGGCCGCTCTCGATGAGCGCCATCTCCTTTCTGTGTTCGAGGTAGACCACCGCGCCGGCGAACGCGAAGATGACGACGGCGATGACGACGAACGGGACGAAGAACAGCGCGTCACCGAGACCGAACGTGGACTGAATGGGAACCATGATAGATAGTCGACGCGCGAGCTATTGAATACGGAGTGACGCGCGTTCGCACGACGCGGACGTCCGTCGCGGGCGCGGAGGCCCCCGAAGACTCAGAACCCGTCGGGACCGCGCGGCCCCGCGTCCGGACCTCGCGGGCCCGACGGACCGGACGGGCCTCCCCCGCCGATGACGACGTAGTCGCTCTCGGGGACGGCTTCGACCTCGCGGCCGTCCTCGTATCTGACGAACGAGAGGTAGAACTCGCGGCCGCACGGCGACGCCAGCGTGGGGTTCTCCACGTCGTCGGCGTCGACCACGTCACCGGTCCACGACAGGCCGGGGGCGTCGCTCTCGCCGCAGGCGAACCGGACGCCCTCGGCGTCTTCGAAGTCGTCGGTCGGGTCGGCGTACGACCAGCCTTCGAGCGGGTACGGCGTCACCGACTTGTCGGCCAGGTAGCCGTCGCGTTCGAGTTCGACGACCGCGCCGCAGTGCGGACAGTAGTACGAGACCGGAAATCCCATGCGTGACCGTAGGACTCGGCGGGCTTAACGGCCGCGCCGGAGCGGAGGTTTATCACCGATTCCGCGGCCAGCGCCCCCGTGCGTTGAGCATCGCCGCCGGGCGAGACGCGGGAGCGCGGCACGCCGTCCGGCGAAGCGGACGTGCCGCCTGTTCGCCCTGCGTCTCTCGATTTCTGCTTCCTCAGAGCCTCGTCTCAGACGCCCGACGGGCCGCCGTCGACGTATCTGAAGGCGACGCCCGCGCGGTCGGCGGTCACCTCGTCGCGGGCGGAATCGCCGACGAACACGGCCGAGTCGGGGTCGACCGCCATCCGTTCGAGCGTCGCGAGCAGCGGCTCCGGGTCCGGCTTGCGGGTCGCCACGGTGTCGCGGCCGACGACGGCGTCGACGTGGTCCGCGAGGTCGTGCACGTCGAGCGCGACCCGGCAGGCGTCCTCGGCGTTGAGCGAGCAGACGCCGGAGGGAACGCCGTCGACGGCGAGGTGATCCGCGAGCGGGAGGCGGTCGGAGACCCACGCGCCCTCTCGCTCGTGCGCCGCGAGCTCTCGCTCCATTTCGTCGCGGACGCCGGCCGCGTCGGCCGCGTCGAGCATCTTCCAGAGGTCCAGCGAGTCGGCGTCGACGCCGGCGTCGCGCAGGACGGCCGCGGCGTCGCTGGCGGCGTCGTCCCAGTCGACGCGGAGGTTGACGAGCGTACCGTCGAGGTCGTACACGACGGCGTCGAACGCCGAGAGGTCGGGGAGCGTCATTGCCCGCAGTAGGGAACCGCGGGGAAAAGGCGCTTCGGGAGAAGGCCTATACGGAAAACCGGCGTCGCCTCCGGTATGGCATCCCCGCTCCGCGAACGCCTCGCTCCGGTCCTCCCGTCGCTCGTCGTCGCGGTCGGCGTCTTCCTCCCGTGGATACAGGTCGACCCGGCCCACGAAGGTCCGGTTATCTCCGTTTACTACGGCGGCATGGGAAACGGTCTGGAGCTCGTCCACGGCATCGTCCTCCTCCCGACAGTCGTCCTGCTCTCTCTCGCCGCGCTCGCCGGACGGCGGTCCCGCCGCGCGGAACTGGTCGTCGGCGTCGTCGGGACCGTCGCAGTCCTGCGGTTCATCCAACTGTGGGACGAGACGTTCGTCTCGGCTGTCGGCGCATGGGTGACGCTCGTCGGGTGTATGCTTCTCGCGGGTGTCGCCGCCGCTGACGTGGTCCGCGAGCGAGGGCTGCCGACGCTCGCCCGTAGTCCGTGAGCGACGCGGCCGAGTGAAAAAGCGGGCTGACCCGACCGCTCAGTCGAGGAGCGACCGCGCGATAATCTCCTTTTGAATCTCGCTGGTCCCCTCGTAGATGGTCGTGATCTTCGAGTCGCGGTAGTAGCGTTCCACGTCGAAATCGGTGGTGTAGCCGTAGCCGCCGTGGACCTGCACGGCCTCGTTCGTCACGTCGACCGCGGCCTCGCTGGCGAAGTACTTCGCGATGGACGCCGCGGTCCGCGGGTCGTCGCCGGCGTCGGCGACGCGGGCGGCCTCGCGGACGAGCATCCGCGAGGCGTGGACCTGCGTGCCCATGTCGGCGATTTTGTGGCGAATCGCCTGAATCTTCGAGATGGGTTTGTCGAACTGCTCGCGCTCGTTGGCGTAGTCGATGGCGTCGTCGAGCGCGGCCTGCGCGAGTCCCACGGCCTGCGAGGCGATGCCGATTCGGCCGCCGGTCAGGATGCGGAAGGCGGCGGAGAGGCCCTTGCCCTCCTCGGTGAGTCGGTTTTCCGCGGGGATGCGAACGTCGTCGAAGAGGAGCGCCGTCGTGTCGGAGGCGCGGAGGCCGAGTTTCTCCTCTTTCTTGCCGACCTCGTAGCCGGCCTCCTTCGGGACGAGGAACTGCGTGACCGACGAGGGGTCGTCGGGGTCGGTCTTGGCGAAGAGGATGCAGACGCCGCCGCGCTGGCCGTTCGTTATCCACTGCTTTTTGCCGTTGATGACGTACTCGTCGCCGTCTCGTCGGGCGACTGTCGACATCTCCGCGGGGTTCGACCCGGCGTCGGGTTCGGAGAGGCCGAACATGCCGACCGGCCGGCCGCGAGCCATCTCGGGGAGCCACGTTTCCTTCTGCTCGTCGGTGGCGAACTCGGCGATGCACTCGGTCGCGAGACAGTGCACGGAGAGCGCGGTCGCGACGGCGAGTTGGCCGTAGGCGACCTCCTCGTTGACGACGGCGTAGGTGGCGCGGTCGGCACCGAACCCGCCGTACTCCTCGGGGACGGTCAGGCCGGTCAGGTCGAGTTCGGCGAGGCCGTTCCACACGTCTTCCGGGAACGTCTCCGTCTCGTCGGCCTCGCGCGCGGTCGGGCGAATCTCCTCGACGGCGAACTCGTGGACGACGTCTCGGATGGCCCGCTGCTCGTCGGTCAGACCCGTGGCAGACCCTACGGTTTCCATGGTGGTGAGTACGGACCATCATTGAAAAAGATGATTGAACCGCCGGTCGTCCGTCGGGCGTCAGCACGACACAGTATCGGTGGCCAGAGTCAACTCAGTCGCGCAGGTATGCCAGCACCTCGTCGGCCGGCGCGCCGAGACCGCCGCCCTGCGCGAAGGTCGGTCCCCCGCCGCCGCCGCCGCCGAACTCGTCTGTCACCTCGGCGACGACGTCGCCGGCGGCCGCGTCGCCGGCGCTGGCGACGACGACGAACGGGGCGTCGGACTCGCCGACGGCGACGAGCACGTCCGCACCGTCGCGGGCCTCCTTGGCCGCGTCGCCGACCTCGTTCGCGTCGAAGCCGGAGACCGCACCGACCCGCCACGTCAGTCCGTCGCGCTCGACCGTCTCGAAGTCGTCGAGGCGAGCGCGCAGCACCTCGGACTTCAGGTCTGCGAGTTCAGATTCCAGTTCTTCGCGCGCGGCCGCGACGGTGGCGGCCGACTCCCCGAGACCGTCGAGGTTCGTTCCGAGCGCTCGGGCGGCCTCGTAGGCGGACGTTCGAACTGCGGCGCGGCGGTCGATGGCCGAGGCGCCGACCGCGAACTCGACGCGGGTGAGTCCCTCGCCGGGGTTCGACCGGCCGAGCACCTCGACCGGCCCGATTTCGACGGTGTTCGAGACGTGCGTCCCGCCGCAGGCCGCCCAGTCCCAGCCGTCGATGGAGACGACCCGAACGGTGTCGGACTCGGAGAAGACGCCCTCCTCGGTCTTGACGTTGAACGCGATTTCCCCGCGCTCGCGGGCCTCCGAGACGGGAATCTCCTCCCACGACACCTCGCGGCTGTCCCACACCGCCCGATTGACGAGACGCTCCAGTTCGACGAGCGCGCCGTCGTCGACCTCGGTCGAGGTCTCGAAGTCGACGCGCACCTTCTCCGCGGAGATGTCGAAGCCGCCGTAGCCGAGGTCGTCGAAGATGCGGCGACCCGCGCCGTAGAGCACGTGACTCGCGGTGTGCGCCCGCATGCAGTACGTCCGGAAGTCGTCGTCGACGACGCCGGTCACCTCGTCGCCGACGCCGAAGTCGGGGTCGGCCGCGAGGTCGTGGACGACCGTTCCGTCGGCTTCGCTTCGGACATGTTCGACGTCGACGCCGCCGAGAACACCGCGGTCGGCGGGCTGACCGCCGCCTTCGGGGTAGAAGTACGTCTCGTCGAGGACGACCGACCGGCCATCGACGCGCGCCACCGTCGCGTCGAACGCCCGGACCGTCGGGGACTCGGGTGCGAGTGAGTCGGACATATGCGCGTCGAGACGCCCGACCGAGAAAAATCGTGCTACTCGTCGACGAGGGTCACGTCGAGGCGCTCTTCGAGCGCGCGGATGGCCGAGCCGCCGACGTTCGCCCGCGTGGCCCGGCCCTGCTCGATGGCGAGCAGTTGCTTCTCGTCGAGTTCGAGTTCGTCGGCGAGGTCGGCGAGCTGGAGGCCGGCGTCCTGCCGGGCGGACTCGACGACGCCGCCGTAGCCGGAGACGAGATAGGGGAGCCGGTCTTTCTCGTAGTTCGTCCCCTTTTCCTCCCAGTGTTTGGAATCGCCCTTCGCGCTGTCGTACATCTTGGCGGTGCGCTGGGCGGCGCGCTTCTTGCGGTTCCGCTCGGAGCCGTCGCGCGAGGCGTCGGTCGACTCGCTTTTTCGGTCCGCGTGGCGGTTCTCGCCGTGCGGCGCGCAGTCCGGACAGACCAACAGGTCCGCGCCGGCCACGTTCGCGCGCCGGAGCTTCGCGGTGCTGCGACCGCAGAGTTCGCAACTGTCGCCGTCGCCGCCGCCACCGCCCCGGTTCGTCGAGTACTTGGCCATGCCGCGTGTTACTCGTTCGACCCTTTTAAACTCGCGGCACGGGACGGCGGTCGGTAGTCGAAGTCGGGGGCGGCACGGGCGCTGGCCGGTGAATAACGAGACGTTCGGAGAGGTGTCCCTCAACGAGGAGCAGTGCAGAGAAACCCAGAGAGGAGTACCTCTCAGGGGTGTAGTTTCGTGGAAGGATTGTGCGTGGGTGATGTCCGTGTAGGGACGTCACCTGCATCATTCGGCGGCTACGCCGCCTCATTGCGGACTGTGAGTCCGCACATGCGATGCGTGGGACCGGATTTGAACTTCCGAGACTCACTCCGCTCGTCTCGACGTTCGAATCCGGCGAGCCGGATTCTCACCGGCGGACCTCTACAGGACAGCGCCCTTGCTGTCGAAGAATAGTTCGGAGAACCCGAGAGAGGCGAACCTCTCCGGGGTGTAGTTTCGTGGAAGGATTGTGCGTGGGTGATGTCCGTGTAGGGACGTCACCTGCATCTTGCGATGCGTGGGACCGGATTTGAACCGGCGGACCTCTACAGGACAGCGCCCTCAACGCTGCGCCGTTGGCCTGGCTTGGCTACCCACGCTCGCTGTGTCTTGCTGCACTCTCGTTTACCCCGCGGTAATTTAAATGACTTTCCTTTCGCCTCGGCAATGTCGGGCGTTTGCAGGCGCCGTGCCGCGGGCGGGCGACAGAACGATTTTGGCCTCGCGGCACCGGGATACGCCTATGGAGTTCCGAGCACGCGACCACGTCCGCGGACTGACTGCGATTCTCTCGGTGCTGTCGCTCGCGCTCGTCTTCGGCGCGGCGCTCGGCGCGATTCCCCGCGCCGCGATTCCGACTGCCCCCGAGGCCGTGCTGAACGCGATTCCGCACGTGAACGCGGTCATCAGCACCGTCGCCATCGTCACCATCCTCGCCGGCGTCCGGTTCGTCCGCCGCGGCGAAATCGAGCGCCACCGGCGCATGATGCTCGCCTCGTTCCTCCTCTTTGCGACGTTCCTCGTCCTCTATCTCTACAAGGTCGTCGTCCAGGGAACCGCGGAGTTCCCCGGCCCCGACGCGGTCTACCAGTTCGTCTACCTCCCGACGCTGGCGGTTCACATCCTCTTGGCCGTCGTCTGTGTCCCCGTCGTCTACTACGCGCTGCTGTTGGCGCTGACGCGACCGATAACCGAGGTCTTCGGGACGGAACACGCCCGGTTCGGCCGCGTCGCGGCCTCGCTGTGGCTCGTCTCGTTCGTCCTCGGAAACGTCGTCTACGTCCTCCTCTACGTCGTCTACTGAGGCGCGTTCGGAGAGCGCCGTCGCTCGGGCGTTCAAAGGGAGTACCCGTCCGACGCCCGCGGCGGGGCGCGCGGCCCGAGGGCCGCCGATTCGGACGGGCGGTAGTACGTGGTGCGACCGGCAGGTCACAGAGACGGGATGTGCGGGCCCTCCCGCGGCGCTCCACCACCCCGTCGATTCGCACTCCGTACTCCGCTCGCAACCCGGTCCTCGGCGAGTCGGAGTACGGTTCGAACAACGGGTGCGAGAGACAAGAAAGACCGCGTTGATTATGCTATCGAGGCTCCCGGTGACTGTCAGACGGAGCGATAGGTTGGGCGTGGGGGGGACGAACGGGAGCGGAACCGGCGGGGTCCGGAACCGGAACTCAGTCGCTCAGCGGCGCTTCGGCACCGACGACTGGTCGGCTCACGTCGCGGTCGGTCTCCTCGCCGTCGATGTCGTACGGGTACTCGCCGGTGACACAGCCGAGACAGAGGTCGGCGCGGGACTTTTCGAGCACTTCGGCGACGGCGTCGATAGAGAGGTAGCCGAGACTGTCGGCGTCGATGGTGTCGCGGACCTCCTCGACCGACTTGTCCGAGGCGATGAGTTCCTCGCGGGTGGCCATGTTGATGCCCATGTAACAGGGCGCGACGATGGGCGGCGCGCCGATGCGCATGTGGACCTCGGTCGCGCCGGCGTCGTACAGCAGTTGGACGAGCTGATTCGAGGTCGTCCCGCGGACGATGCTGTCGTCGATGAGCGTCACGGACTTGCCCTCGACGGTGCTCTTGATGGGGTTGAGCTTGAGGCGGACGGCGCGCTCGCGCTCGTCTTGAGTCGGCATGATGAACGTCCGGCCGACGTAGCGGTTCTTCATCAGTCCCTCGGCGAACTCGACGGTCGCGTCGTCCTCTTGGGCGGCCTCCGCGTAGCCGGAGGCGAACGCGCGGCCCGAGTCGGGAACGGGCATGACCACGTCGGTGTCGACGCCGTTTTCGTCCCAGAGCTTCCGGCCGAGCCCGCGGCGGACCTCGTAGACGAGCGTGTCGTTCATCACGGAGTCCGGGCGGGCGAAGTAGATGTGTTCGAAAAAGCAGTGGGCCGTGTTGTCGCGTTCGACCAGTTGATACGAGTCGAAGCCGCTTCCGTCGGGGTCGAGGACGACGAGTTCGCCCGGTTTCACGTCGCGGACGAGTTCGCCGTCGAGCGTGTCGATGGCGGCCGACTCGGAGGCGAGCACGTAGCCGTCGTCGAGTTTGCCGATACAGAGCGGACGGTTCCCTTCGGGGTCACGCACGCCGAGGACCGTCTCGTCGTGCATGATGGTGAGCGCGTACGAGCCGTGGATGCGCTCCATAGTCCGCTTGACGGCGCGGACGAGGTCCTCTTCGAGGAGATTGCGCGCGAGGTCGTGGGCGATGACCTCGGTGTCGCCCGTGGAGGTGAAGGCGTGACCGAAGTTCTCCAGTTCGTCGCGGAGTTCGTCGGCGTTGACGAGGTTGCCGTTGTGCGCGAGCCCGAGCGACCCCGACTTGAACGAGACGGCGAACGGCTGGGCGCACGACTTCGACACGTCGCCGGCGGTGGGGTAGCGGACGTGGCCGATGCCCGCCTCACCTTTCAGGCCGTCGAGGTCGTCGGCGCCGAACGCGTCGCCGACGAGCCCCATCTGGACGTGACTGTGCTGTTGGAACCCGTCGTGGGTGACGATGCCTGCGGACTCTTGGCCCCGGTGCTGGAGGGCGTACAGCGAGTAGTACAGGGGTCGTGCGGCGTCTCGACCGCCGAGTGCGACGCCGACGACACCGCACTTCTCCGTCGGTCCGCCGATGTGGTGGTGGGAGTCGTCCCGCCCAGATACCATGGAAGACGATAGAGAGTCGAGGGGGTAAAAAACCCGTCCTTATGCAGTAACGACGGGTTCAGTAACCGGCAAATATGCATAGAAGTGCATATCTCGTGCGCGGTGGTGACCGCTCGGTGGGGCGGGGATTCGACGAGGAGTCGGACGATGCGGCGCACGGACGGCGAGGGCTGAGAACGGAGGTAAACCAAACCAGTCGAGGGCGGTGACGAGATGAAGTGACAGTTCGGGGAACCGGAGCACACGAGGAAGGAACTCGGGCGTGACGGGCGGAGAGCGACGCCGTACTCGGTGCTAGCGAGTGTCACGGGCGCGGGGACAAACCGGGAGTCAGGAACGCGGGTTCGTTCTCGCCGCAGACGGCGAGAGAGAAGACAGAGACGGTCAGAGACCGTCGAGAGTCGTTAGTTGTCGCCGGACTTCGACTGCCAGGCGTAGCTCCGACGCTTCTTCGACTTACCGAAGCCGCAAGACGAGCAGACCTTCTTCTTCACGTGGTAGGACTTCTCGCCGCAGCGACGGCACTTGACGTGCGTCGTCTTGTTCTTCTTTCCTTGGCTAGGGGTTCCTGCACCCGTCATGCTTTGATGGTGACGACGTTATCGCCGCGTATAATGGTTGTGTCTTGGACTTGCTCGAGTTCGATATCCCCGGGCACGGTGTCTTCGTCCAGCGCTTCTTCGAGTACGACGTTCATGTGCTGGTCGTAACCAGCGAGGACGCCGAAGTACGCGTTTCCGTCCTTGAGGAGAACCGTCACCGGCTCGTCGAGTGACGCTTCGAGGACGTCGAGGGGTCGGCCGCTCATGCATCAAACCCGTCTCGTAGTTATCTTAAATGTGCCGGACCGACAGTGCGAGATGGCCGTCGAATCCGACCGTCCGGGTCGAAACCGTCGTCGAACGGAGGAAAACCCGGGTCACGTGAGACGTTCTCTCACGAGCCCGGGCGTGCGGGCGCGGTGAACCCACGTAGTTTTTAGTACCCCCGTGAGTAGAACTCAGTACCAGAAACCCGCGGGTAAGTGCGGGCGCGCCCAGTTCGACCGGTTCGGGCCGTCTCGTACGCGGGGTCATTCGACCGACGAGCTGCAAGACGCCGGGGCCGGTGGCCCCCAGACACCCGTCTTTCCGTGAGCACCTTCGCCACATCGTGGCTTTCGATGCTCGGAATATCGAGACACAAACCATGGAAATCGAAATCGCAACCATAGGCGGATACGAAGAAGTCGGCCGTCAGATGACGGCCGTCCGTGCCGGAGACGACGTCGTCGTCTTCGACATGGGTCTCAACCTGTCGCAGGTCCTCATCCACGACAACGTCGAGACCGAAAAGATGCACAGCCTCGACCTCATCGACATGGGCGCTATCCCGGACGACCGGGTCATGAGCGACCTCGAAGGAGACGTGCAGGCCATCGTCCCCACGCACGGTCACCTCGACCACATCGGTGCCATCTCCAAGCTCGCCCACCGCTACGACGCCCCCGTCGTGGCGACGCCCTTCACCATCGAACTGGTGAAACAGCAGATCGAAGGCGAGAACAAGTTCAACGTCAACAACGACCTCGTCAAGATGGAAGCCGGCGAGACGATGTCCATCGGCGACTCCGGCAACGTGGAACTCGAATTCGTCCACGTCACCCACTCCATCATCGACGCCATCAACCCGGTCGTCCACACGCCCGAGGGCGCCGTCGTCTACGGTCTCGACAAGCGCATGGACCACTCGCCGGTCCTCGAAGACCCCATCGACATGAAGCGCTTCCGCGAAATCGGTCGCGAGGGCAACGGCGTGCTCGCGTACATCGAAGACTGTACGAACGCCGGCCGGAAGGGCCGCACGCCCTCCGAGTCCGTCGCGCGCCGCCACCTCAAAGACGTGATGACCTCCGTCGAGGACTACGACGGCGGCATCGTGGCGACGACGTTCTCGTCGCATATCTCCCGGGTCTCCTCGCTCGTCGAGTTCGCCAAGGACATCGGCCGCCAGCCGGTCCTCCTCGGTCGCTCGATGGAGAAGTACTCCGGCACCGCCGAGCGCCTCGGCTTCGTCGACCTCCCCGACGACCTCGGGATGTACGGCCACCGCAAGTCCGTCGACCGCACCTTCAAGCGAATCATGAAGGAGGGCAAGGAGAACTACCTGCCCATCGTCACGGGCCACCAGGGCGAGCCGCGCGCGATGCTCACCCGCATGGGCCGCGGCGAGACGCCGTACGAGATCGACGACGGCGACAAGGTCATCTTCTCGGCGCGGGTCATCCCGGAGCCGACGAACGAGGGCCAGCGCTACCAGTCCGAGCGCCTCCTGCGCATGCAGGGCGCGCGCATCTACGACGAGATTCACGTCTCGGGCCACCTCCGCGAGGAGGGGCACTACGAGATGCTGCAGGCGCTCCAGCCCCAGCACGTCATCCCGGCTCACCAGAACCTGAAAGGCTTCGCTCCGTACGTGGACCTCGCCGAGAGTCAGGGCTACGCCCTCGGTCGCGACGTCCACGTCACGCGGAACGGAAACATGATTCAGCTGGTGGAGTGATGACTCCCGACGCGACGGAAAAGCGGGTGCTCGAGGCGATTCGCGAGCGGCGCGAACTCGTCAACGACGCGCTCGACGAGGACGTGCCGATGGCCGAGCCCGAACGGCTCTACGAGGCCTCCCGGTACCTCCTGAAAGCCGGCGGCAAGCGCCTCCGGCCGACCGTCTCACTCCTGACCGCGGAGTCCCTCGCGGACGTCGAACCGATGTCGGAGGACTACCGGGCGTTCCCGACGCTCGCGGGCGACCCCATCGACGTGATGGTCGCGGCCGTGAGCATCGAGGTCATCCAGTCGTTCACGCTCATCCACGACGACATCATGGACGACGACGACCTCCGTCGCGGCGTTCCGGCGGTCCACAAGGAGTACGACAACTCGACCGCCATCCTCGCCGGCGACACGCTGTACGCCAAGGCGTTCGAACTCCTGACGAAGACCGGCGCTGACCCCGCCGACGGTCTCGAAGCCGTCCGCCGACTCGCGACCACCTGCACGCAGATCTGCGAGGGGCAGGCGCTCGACATCGAGTTCGAGCGCCGCACCGAGGTGCTCCCCGACGAGTACCTCCAGATGGTCGAACTGAAGACGGCGGTCCTCTACGGGACCGCGGCCGCCGTTCCGGCGGTCGTCATGGGCGCGGACGACGACGTCGTCGAGGCACTCTACCAGTACGGCATCGAGTCCGGCAGCGCGTTCCAGATTCAGGACGACGTGCTCGACCTGACGGTGCCGTCGGAGCAGCTCGGCAAACAGCGCGGCTCGGACCTCGTGGAGAACAAAGAGACCATCATCTCGCTCCACGCGCGCCAGCAGGGCATCGACGTGGACGACCTCGTCGACGCCGAGACGGCCGAGGAGCTCACCGAGGACGCCGTCGAGGCCGCCGTCGCCGAACTGAACGAGGCGGGCAGCATCGACTACGCCCGCGAGATGGCCGAAGACCTCACCGAACAGGCCAAGTCGCGGCTCGACGTCCTCCCGGACAACGAGGCCCGCGAGCTGCTCTGCGACATCGCGGACTACCTCATCACCCGCGGCTACTGAGAGCGCGACGCGCCCGCGAACCGCGGCCACGAGGATTTCTCTTCGGTCCGTCCGCCTCCCGAGCCCCGCCGCCGTAACGCATATTTGCTCTGAAGTGCTAACATCCCACGTACCCCTGCCCGCGCGAGGACCCTTCCCCGCAATCCGGGCCTGTTTTTAGGCGCGCCGCGGAAGCCAACGGTAATGGACGACGAGCTTCGAGAGCGCATCGAGCGAGAGGCCGAAAAGCACGCGCTTCTCAACGCGGTCAAACACGACAGCGACGCCGACGTGGGCGCGATTATGGGCCCGCTGATGGGCGAAAACCCCGACTTCCGACAGCACGGCGGCGAGATTCCGGGACTCATCGGTCCCGTCGTCGCCGAGGTCAACCGGCTGTCGGCGGGTGAAAAGCGCGACCGACTCGAAGACCTCGCGCCCGAGGAACTCGCCGAGATGGAAGCCGAGGAGGAAGCGGACGAGTCGCTTCTCCCCGACCTCCCCAACGTCGAGGAGTACGACGAGGTCCGCATGCGCGCCGCGCCGAACCCCAACGGCCCGTGGCACCTCGGCCACGCCCGCATGCCCGCGGTCATCGGGACGTACAAGGAGATGTACGACGGCTCTTTCATCGTCCGGTTCGACGACACCGACCCGGAGACGAAGCGGCCGGACCTGACGGCGTACGACGCCATCCTCGACGACATCGACTACCTCGGGTTCGAGCCCGACGACGTGATTCGCGCCTCCGACCGGGTGGAGACGTACTACGACTACGCCCGCGAACTCATCGAGATGGGCGGCGCGTACACCTGCTCGTGTTCGGGCGAGGCGTTCTCGAACCTGAAGAACGACGGGAAGCCGTGTCCGCACCGCGACAAGGACCCCGAGACGACCCGCGAGGAGTTCGAGGACATGGTCGAAGGCGAGTACAGTTCGGGCGAGATGGTCCTCCGCGTCAAGACCGACATCGAACACAAGAACCCCGCGCTGCGCGACTGGGTCGCCTTCCGCATGATAGACACGCCGCACCCCCGCGAGGAGGCGGCCGACTACCGCGCGTGGCCGATGCTCGACTTCCAGTCCGGCGTCGACGACCACCTCACGGGCGTCACCCACATCATCCGCGGCATCGACCTGCAGGACTCCGCGAAGCGCCAGCAGTTCGTCTACGACTACTTCGGCTGGGACTACCCCGAGGTCGTCCACTGGGGCCACGTGCAGGTCGACGCCTACGACGTGAAGATGTCCACGTCGAGCATCAAGGAGCTCATCGACGCGGGCGAGGTCGAAGGCTGGGACGACCCGCGCGTGCCGACCATCAAGAGCCTCCGCCGCCGCGGCATCCGCGGACAGGCCATCGTGGACGCGATGGTCGGCCTCGGCACCTCCACGTCGAACGTCGACCTCTCGATGTCCACGGTCTACGCGAACAACCGCGACCTCGTCGACGACGAGACGGACCGCTACTTCCTCGTTCGGGACGGGGAGGAGTTCGCCGTCGAGGGCGGCCCCGACAGCGCCCACCCGCCGCTCCACCCGAGTTTCGAGGAGCGCGGCACCCGCGACATCCCGGTCGGCGACAGCGTCCTCCTCGAATCGGGCGACGTGCCCGCCGAGGGCGAGCGCGTCTGGCTGAAGGGCTTCGGCGCGGTCCGCCGCGAGGGCGACTCGCTCGTCGCCACCGGCGACGACCTCGACGTGGTCCGCGAGGGCGACGTGGCCGTGATTCACTGGGCACCGACCGACGGCGTCCCGGTCCGCATGCGCACCATGGACGGCGACGTGACGGGCGTCGCTGAACCCGACTTCGGCGACGTGCCCGAGGACGAACTCGTCCAGTTCGAGCGCGTCGGCTTCGTCCGCGTGGACGACCGCGGCGACGACGAGACCGTCGTCTACTTCGCGCACAAGTGAACTGAGCGACGGACAGTCGCTCTCGACACGAACACTCGTTTTACCCACCCCCGCCTAAGGGACGGTATGACCCTCCTCGACCTCACCCGACGCGTCGAGACCGGGATGCCGACGTACCCCGGCGACCCGCCCGTCGCCGTCGAGTCGCACGCCGACTTCGAGGCCGACGGCTACCGCGTCTCGCGGCTCGAACTCGGGACGCACGCCGGAACGCACGTCGATGCGCCCGCACACACCGAACTGGACGGCGCGACGCTCGACGACTTCCCGGTCGAGGAACTCCGGTTCACCGCTCGGGTCGCCGACTGCCGAGACGCGGGCCCCCGCGGTCGAATCGGGCCGGACGCGATTCCCGAACACCTCGAACCGCGCGTGGACTTCCTCGTGTTCCGAACCGGTTGGGAGGACGAGTGGGGGACAGAGCGCATGCCCGACCACCCGGCGCTCGCGCCCGAGACGGCCAGAGCCTGCGCAGAACGGGGGCTCTCGGTCGGCATCGACGCGCTCAGCCCGGACCCGACCGGCGGCGACGGCGTCCCGGCGCACCACGCGATTCTCGGGGCGGGACTGCTCGTCGTCGAGAACCTCCGCGGGTTGGACGCGCTGCCGACCGACCGGACGTTCGATTTGTACGTCATGCCGCTGCGCGTGGACGCCGACGGCGCGCCCGCTCGGGTCGTCGCCGACGCGGAGACGGGACTGATTCGGCGTCGAGACGAGCGGTAACTCGGGAGCGAAGCGAAGTCGGCCGGCGTTAGAGCACCACGACGAGGACGAAGCCGACGAGCATCGAGAAGGTCAACAGCGCCTGCACCGCCGCTGTGGCGAGGACGCCGACCGTGGCGACGAGGGCTCGCCGACCGCTCTCTTCCGCGTCTTGGTGTTCGAGATATTCGAGGGCGAAGACCGTGCCAGCGACGCCGACGAAGATGCCGAGCGGGCCGATGAGGAACATGAGCAGGAAGCCGGCGACTCCGGCGACAATCGACGTTCGGGTCGACGCGCCGCCGAACCGCGCGGCGACCATCCCGCCCGCGTAGTCGGTGACGAGCGCGACGAGGCCGACGAGGGTGAGACCGACGAACGCGATGGGCCCGGGGTCCGAAAAGCCGGTCGATACCCAGTAGACGACCACGCCGAGCACGGAGAGGAGCGCGCCGGGGAGGAGCGGAAGCACGCTCCCGACGACGCCGAGGACCAAGAGGGCGAGCGCGACCCAGAGGAACACGTCCATACCGGGGTGGTTCGGGCCGGGGGCTATTCACCCCACCGAGTGGGCGCGTCGAGGCCGCGGCGGAAGGACGGCGGGTGTGACCGGGTTCTAACTCGCGCGCCACGTCGCCCGGGTTCCGCCCGTTCGGGGGATAGTTTATTGCCTCTACCGAAATATGTCACTAAGAGTCATGGCTATCGACCCGCAGTTCGAGACAAACAGGGAGAAGGTCGGAGAGGAAAACGGCGTGGCCGTCTGGGGACCGGTCGACCCGCCGGAGAAACACGGCATCCACGGCACGCACGTCGCGGTGGACTTCGACATCTGTCTCGCCGACGGAGCGTGTCTGGAAGACTGCCCCGTGGACGTGTTCACGTGGGTCGACACGCCGGGGCACCCGGAGTCCGACATCAAGGCCGAACCGACCCACGAAGACCAGTGCATCGACTGCATGCTCTGTGTCGACGTCTGTCCGGTCGACGCCATCGACGTCGACCCCGGGCGAGCGGGACGCATCTGAGGGAAGAAACCCCGATTTTTTGCGGGCGACACCGCCGACAGCGACGTCGATACGCGGCGCGGACATTCCGGTCACCTAGTACAAAAGATTATTATGAATATGAGCTAGCATTAACTGGAGAGTGTTCTCAATGCACATGGTGGTACTTACAAAAGGCGTGCCCGACTTCCGGGAGGGCCAGGTATCGTTCGACGAGGACGGGCACCTCGAACGGGGGAAGACGCCCACAGTGATGAATCCGAACGACCGCTTCGCGCTGGAGGCGGCGCTCCAGACGCGGATTCGACACGGCGGGCGAGTGAGCGTAATGAGCATGGGGCCGCCGGGGTACAAGGAGGTGTTACGCGAGGCGATGGAGACGGTGTACGCCGACGACCTCCATCTCGTCTCGGACCGCGAGATGGCGGCCGCCGACACGTGGGCGACGGCCATCACGCTCAGCGCGGGCATCGAGACGCTCGGCGAGCCGGACGTGGTGTTCGCCGGGTTCAAGACCGCAGACGGGGAGACGGGCCACACCGGCCCGCAGACGAACTGGTGTCTCGACATGCCCCTCGTCACGCACGTCATCTCCCTCGACATCGACGAAGCGGAGGGGACGCTGCGCGCCAAGCGGCTGGTCGAAGGCGATATCGAGGAGATAGAGACCGTCGAGACGGAGCTTCCGGCGTTCGTCGTCGCGGACCCCGAGTTCGAGCCGTCGTATCGGACGGCGGGCGAACGCCTGACGCTGAAGGACCTGCGCGAGGAGACTCGAGCGCGCGCCGAGAACTACGAGGAGCACCTGACGGTGCGGGACCACGCCGACATCAACGTCGACCCGGACTACATCGGCCTCGACGGCTCGCCGACCATCGTCTCGTCGGTCGACCCGATTCCGAAGGCCCCGGCGGAGCGGGAGGCGACGATGGTCGACCCGGAGGATACGGGAGCCATGCAGGACGTACTGGGCGCGATGCAGTCGGCGGTCGGCGACGACGCCGGCGACGCCGCGGCCGCGGGGGGTGACTGAACGTGACCGACTTCGACCCCGGCGACTACGAGATTTCGGAGCTCGGCCCGGCCATCAAGGACATCGACGACCTCGGCGAGTTAGAGGAGATTCTACAGGCGGAACACCGCGGACAGAACCGCGCGCCGGCCATCGCCCTCATCGAGAGCCGCATCGAGAAGTTCTCCGAGGACGACGACGAGCCGGCCGACGCCGACGAGATGGACCTCGCGTCGATGAGCACCGCGGAGGTCGGAAACGCCCTCCAGAGCGTCGAGGAGGTCTCGGACCTCGAATCCCTCCTCGAACGCGAGGAGGCCGGCGAGGACCGCGACTCGGTGAAGCGGCTCATCAGAAGCCGCATCGACTCCGTGAAGGGAAGCGACGAGGAGGACACGGAAATCGAGGTGGACGACCGGCCGCCCGAGGAGCGCCACCCGGACCTCGACCACCCGACCCGGGACAAGCGGCACGTCCGGTCGCTCCACGGGGGGACCTACCGCGACATGTGGGTCTACTGCGAGACGCAGGCGGGCGAACTCGTGGACGTGTCCAAGGAGATGCTCGGCAAGGCCCGCGACCTGATGGACACCTACAACGACGACTACACGACCGACGAGCGGGTCGTCGCGGTCCTCATCGGCTCCGACGTGTCGAAGCACGTCGAGGACGTCATCGCCTACGGCGCGGACGTGGTCGTCGTCCGCGAGGACGCCCGGCTCGAACGCTTCCAGCACAAGCCGTACACCGAGATATTCTGCGACATGGCCCGCGCGGGGGCGACCCACGAGAACTTCGAGGTCCGAGGCGGCCGCGACGAGCCGTGGCGCGACTACGACAAGCCGCGGTACGTGCTGTTCCCGGCGACGAACAACGGCCGGGACCTCTCGGCGCTCGTGCAGGCCGAACTCGACTCCGGTCTCGCCAGCGACTGCTCGGGGCTCTACATCACGGAGGAGGTCATCTCGAACCCCGTCAAGACCGGCGTCGCCGGCGAGAAAAAGGAGTTCCAGCGCGTCCTGCACATGAAGCGCCCGGACTTCTCCGGCTTCGAGTACTCGACCATCCTCTGTATCGACAACCCGACGCGGGAGTTCCACCCGCAGGGCGCGTCGGTCATCCCGGGGAGCTTCGACCTGCCCGAACCCGACGCCGAGCGCGAGGGCCTCGTGGTCGAACACGACGCCCCACTCGACGACGACTGGTTCCGCGTCACCGTCACCGACTTCGACCAGCTCGACGAGGGTATCGACCTGACCGGCCACGACGTCATCGTCGCGGTCGGCCGCGGCATCGGCGACGACCCGACGAAGGGCATCGAACTCGCCTTGGACCTCGCCGGTCAGTTCGAGGACGCCGAGGTGGGCGTCACCCGCGGCATCGTCACGGGGTCGTTCAACTTCGACGGCCACGTCGAGCAGTACACCCACGAGGACAGACAGATAGGCGAGACCGGACAGGTCGTCGCGCCGAAGCTCTACGTCGCGGCGGGCATCTCCGGCGCGGTCCAACACAAGGTCGGCATGGACGAGTCCGACACCATCGTCGCCGTCAACACCGACCCCGACGCCCGCATCCGAGACTTCTCGGACTACTTCATCGAGGGCGACCTGTTCGAGGTGCTGCCGCGGCTGACGACGGCGCTCAAGGAGGGTCGGTTCGAGGCGGCGGTGGCGAGCGACGGGGGTACCGCACCGACCGGAACGCCGGACGATGGCGCGGCCGAAGACGACCGAGGTGAGTCACGATGAGCGACTACGAACACTACGAAGCGCTCGTCGTCGGGGCCGGACCCGGCGGCGCGGCGGCGGCCGCGACGTTCGCCAACTACGGCATCGAGACGCTCGTCCTCGAACGCGGCGTCGAGGCCGGGTCGAAGAACGTCTCGGGCGGGCTCATCTACGCCGAGGAGTCCGCGCCGTACACCATCGACGACCTCTTTCCGGGGTTCCGGGAGGCGGCCGCCGAGCGGCCCATCACGAAGTACCGCATCCACAACATCGCCGGCGACAAGGTCGAGTCGTTCGACCTCACGGACCTCCACGAACACGACACCGAGTGGTCCGACTCCGTCCTCCGGCGAAAGATGGACTCGTGGCTCGAAGACCGCGTCCACGAACGGACCCGCGAGACCGGCGGCGGCCTCCTGACGGGCGTCCACGTCAACGGCCTGCTCCGCGAGGAGGGCCGCATCGTCGGCGTCACGCTGGACGAACTCGACCCGATAACCGCCGACATCATCGTCGCGGCCGACGGGGTGAACTCCGAACTCGCCCGCGACGCCGGCCTGATGGACTGGGACGAGCCCGACGAGTGGTTCCAGGGCGTCAAGGCCGTCGTCGACATGCCGGAGGACGCCATCGCCGACCGGTTCGACGTGGCGGAAGACGAGGGCGCGGCGCACCTGTTCTCTGGCGACCTCTTCGAGGGCGTCCGGGGCGGCGGTTTCCTCTACACGAACCGCGACACGCTGTCGCTCGGGACGGTGTTCCACCTCGACAGCCTCGTCGCGGAGGAGGCCGAACCACACCAGCTCCTCGACGCTCTCCTGACCCACCCGCTTCTCGCGCAGTGGCTCGGCGACGACTACACCGAACTGGAGTACAGCGCGAAGCTCGTGCCCGACTCGAAGAAGGTCGCCCTGCGCGAACCGCACTTCGGCCGCCTGCTCCTCGTCGGCGACGCGGCCGGTCAGATGCAGGCGCAGGGACCGATAATCAAGGGTATGAACCACGCCGTCACGGCGGGCGCACTCGCGGCGGAGGCGTACGCGCAGGCCAAATCGCGCAACGAGCCCGAAAAAGCGGGGACTCGCTACGCCCGCAAGCTCCGGAGCGAGGGCGTGATGAAGAAGCTCCGGCCCCGCGGCTACGAACTGCTCCGCGGCGTGGCCGAAGACGACGGCGTGACCGACGTGGTCGACACCGTGCTCACCTCGCCGGTCGGGCGCGCCGGCATCCGCGCGCTCTCGGGGCGGCTCGAACGGCTCTACAACGTCCCGACGCTGTCGGCGCTGATGCCGGACACGCGGACGCCCTACGTCACGCTCCCGACGGTCATCGCCGAGGAGTTGGGGACGCGGGTCCGCGACCAGAGCTCGGTGACGCCGCCGGACCTCGAAGCCCGCATCGGCGGGTTGACCTACGACACCGACATCGGCAACCCGCACATCACGCTCCGCGACGAGTCCTACGAGGCCAGCGGGGCCGCGGTTGCGGCCTGTCCCGTCTCGGCGGTCGACTTCGGCGGCGGCTGTTACCGCGAGGAAGTCGTCCGGACCAACGGCTCGGAAGAGCGCGTCGTCAGCCTCGACACCCAGCCCTGCGTCGAGTGCGGCACCTGCGCCGTCGTCGCCGACACGGAGTGGACCCACCCGCGCGGCGACAAGGGCGTCGAGTTCAAGTGGGGGTGACGGAGGTGAGACCATGAGCCGCGAGGCGACCCACTCGGAGTCCCGCGCCGTCGCCGACGGTCGCGGTGCCGAGGAGCGACATCCCGAAGACGTTCGGTTCGGGGAGCGCGCCAGAGCCCTCGCCGCCGAGGCGCGAGAGGCGCGGGAGTCGTTCGACCCGCCGCCGCCGTCCGCCGCGGACCAGCGCGCGCTCGAATGCGCCCGCGACGGCGTCGGCCCGGCGGTCTCGCTCTACGTCAGCGCGCGGACGGGCGACCGGCAGGTCTCCTTCACCGGCGAGGAGTTCGAACTCCTCCACCGGGCGATGAACGACTGGCTCGACATGTACGCCCGGTGCTACGGGGTCGACCTCGACGCGGACTTCACGGTCCGCGAGGCAGCCGAGGTCCTGCTGCGGACCCACGACGTGCTCGACACCGCCCAACTGCTGACCTGCGTCCCCGAGAGGCGCTGAGGGCGGCGCACGGACCCCGATTCACCCGTCGGCTCCACCGACTGTCGTCGGGTCCGGCACGAACAACAATTATAAATCATGAGTGTGATTGTGTACCATGGAAGTAACTGACAGTCTCAACTTCGGACACAAAGACCGCAAGGACATCTACGAGTACATCGAGCGCCACGGGACCGTCCGCGAGGACGAGGTGCGGCGGGCGCTCAACTTCGAGCCAGCGGCGCTGGGGGCGCACCTGACCGTTCTGCGACGGGACGGCTACATCCGAAAGGTCGGCAACTACGTAGAGGTGGCCTACGCGCCCGGCGAGGAGGAGACGGTCGAACTCGGCGACCTCGACGTGACGATTCGGATGGCCCAGAACGTCGACTTGGAGAGCCTCGTCGACGCCATCCACGAGGTCGCCGACGAGGGCCGGTACATCGAGGCCGAGACGGTCGCCGACCTGCTGGACCACGAGGAGGTCGTCCTCCGGCACAACGACGTCAACTCCCGGATGGTGTTCGTCGCCACCGTCGGCGACGAACTCGCCGGCTGGGTCCACCTCGACCTGCCCGAGGCGGAGAAGCTGAGCCACACCGCCGTCCTGACGGTCGGCACTCGACCGGAGTTCCGCGGCCACGGCATCGGGAGCAAGCTCCTCGACCGCGGCGTCGACTGGGCTCGGGAGCGCGGCTTCGAGAAGCTCTACAACAGCGTTCCGGCGACTAACGAGGAGGCAATCGCGTTCCTCGAAGGCCACGGCTGGGAGACCGAAGCCGTCCGCGACGCCCACTACAAGATAGACGGCGACTACGTCGACGAAGTGATGATGGCCGTCACGCTCCGGTGAGCGCTGACCGGCCCCGTCTCCGACCCTGAATTTCTGCGCACTGTCTTCTCCGGCCAGCGACGCGTCGGGGTGCGGCCGCCCCCGCTCGCGACCGGCGGCGCTACGACCAGTCGTCTTCGGCCCCGTCGAGGGGTTCGGCGACGACGCCGTCCTGCTGGACGAGCGCCCTCGCGTGGGCCGTACAGACGTCTCTGTCGGCGTCCCACGGAACGTAGAGCCTGACCGCCGCGACGTTCTCGCAGTCGGGTTCGCTACACTCGGCCATACGAGGAGCGTCGGTTCCGACGACTATCGGTGTGTCGGCGAGCGAGACGGTCGGCTCGCCGCCCCCTCGCCCGCGGCACGGCTCGCGCTCACCGCGCGCTCACCGGAATCGCTCGCGTTCCTCGCGGGCCGCGTCGGTGCCGTACTCGTCCACGAGCGGTTCGTAGGCGTCGCCGAGCGCGCGCATGGCCCCCGCGGTCGAGTGGAAGTCGAGTTCGTCCGCGACGGCGTCCCACGGTCGCATCTGGAAGACCTTGCGGACCAGCAGTCGCTCCTCCCGAGGCGTCAACGAGGCCCGGTCCGGGTTCGTGAGATGCGCGAGGCCGATTCGCCGGAACGCGCCGGGGGCGGTCGTGTAGAGCCCCGGTCCGTAGGACGCGCCCACGACGACGCGCCACTCGTACTCGGAGAGGCCGGGCGAGAACGCGGCGTCGGCGCTTGGGTCGGCACCGGCGTCGACGGCGGCGAGCGCGGCCCGCGCCACGTCGGCGTCGAGGTCCGAGAGGGCGTCGCCGAGCACGTCGCCGACGCGGCCGAGGAACCACTCGGCGTGGCGGTCCCGGAGGTCGCGGCCGGCGGGCGACAGGGGGCGCATCATGAGCGCCGAGTACTCGCCGCTGGTGTCGTTTCTGGTGGTCGAGATGTGGACCGTGCCGTAGCCGTTGTCGCGCCAGAACGAGAGGAGTTCGGGCGTCGCGCCGAAGCCGACGCCGAGGTAGTCCGCGTCGCCCGCGAACTCGTCGCGTACCTCCGAGAGGAGCCGCGAGCCGAGGCCGGACGACCGGACCGCGTGGTGGGTGGCGATGCGCATCACGCGGTAGCCGACGGGGACGCCCGCCGCTTCGTCCCGGAGTTGGCTCGTGAACACGTCGGGGAGCATGTTCCCGCGGATGCGGCCGCCGTCGTACATGTGCCGGCGGGTGTCGGCGTCGAGGCCGCCCTCGCGGGCGAGGAGCGCGACCGAGACGACTCGCCCCCCGTGGGTGAGCGCCCGGAGCGTCAGGTTCGGTGCGTCGAGAAGTCGCGCGAGGTCGTCCGGTTCGGTCCGGTAGTGCGCGAGGACGAGCAGGCCGAACGCCTCGCGGAGCAGGTGTTCGTCGGCCAGCAGGTCGTCGGGCGAAAACGCCCGGTAGGAGACGGTATCGGGCGTCGCGTCAGCGACGAGTTGGTCGACCGGCGGCCGGGCGTCGAGGAGGAGCGCGCGGAACGTCCACGACTCGACGGGGTCGCCGGCGGCGTAGCGAATCGGGTCGTCGAGGCGCGCGTCGGTCACCTCGCGGTCCGCGTCGTCGAGGCGGTCGCGGAAGCGGACGGCGAAGCCGCGGCCCGCGCCCTCGTAGCCCCGGACGGTCGTACAGAAGGCGACCGCGGGCGCGGCGAGGAACGATTCGAGGAGCCTGACGGGCAGGGCGGCCGCCTCGTCCACGACGAGCGCGTCGGCGTCGGCCGCCGCCGCGCCGGCTTCCGTCGGTGGGACGTAGCGGACGCGACCGCCGCTCTCGGCCGCGAGGTCGAAATCGTCCGCGCCGCCGCCTCGGAGCGCGCCGAGTTCGGAGAGGAGTCGCTCCGCGCGGGCGAACACCTCGGCGGCGTTTCGCTTTCCGGGCGCGGTCACGACCACGTCCGCGCCCTCCGCGGCGAGACTCCCGGCGGCGAGGCCCGCCGCGCTCGACTTCCCGCGGCCGCGGTCGGCCTCCACGACGACGGCGGTGTCCGGTTCGGCCAGCGCTTCGAGCGCGGCGAGCGCGGCGGACTGGTCGGCGGTGAGGCAGTCCTCGTAGGCGCGCCGCGGGAACCTTCGGTTCTTCTCTCTCGGTATCCGCGGCGGGGCGGCGTCGAAACTGATTCCCTGTCGGTACGCGCCGTCGCGCTCGACGGTCCCCGAATCGAGGTCGACGAGGGCGACGCCGGGGTGGTCCCGGAGCGTCGAGACGAGTCGGCCGCGGAAGCGGCCGGTCACGTCCGCGACGGAGAACGGCGGGACCGCCAATCGCTCGTCGAAGGCGTCGCAGCGGGTCGGCCACTCGTCGAGGGGTGGCGTGAGCAGGACGAGCAGGCCGCCGCCGTCGACCGCGCCGGCGACGCGGCCGAGCGCGTTCGCCGAGAAGTCCTCGTGGGCGTCGAGGACGACGAGCGTCCGGGTCGTCCCGAGGAGCGACGAGGCGCGCTTCGGTTCGACGCGGTGGAAGCGAAATCCTTCCCGCGCGGTGACGAACGTCACCTCGTCGTCGGGCACGTCGGCCCCGCGGACCGCGTCGAAGGCGGCGTCGATGCCGGCGTCCCGGTCGCCGGCGAGGACGAGGAGGCGTCGCTGGTTCGTCGCCAGCGCCTCCTCGCGACGGGCGGCGGCGAGCGCCTCGACGTCGGGGTCGTCGCCGAGTTCGGTCATGGGGGCGATACGCCGGCGCGACTATTCACATCCTTCGGTCGGGTGCGAGCGCGCTCGTCTCCCAGTCGGTTCAGCCGGCGGTTTCGGTGGCGTGTCACGCCCCGCCACGAGCGTTTCGTGTGAGCAATCGACACGCGAATCCGTGGCGCTTCGGTCGGCGAGAAATCGGGTGTTTCGCGGGTCGTGCGGACGCGTCGCACGGCGGTACGATTTTGAAAGCGCTTTTATGGGGGCCGAAGCAAAGAGTGGTTACAGCCTGTCCGGGGTTGATGAACCTCCTCGCCGTAGGGAAATCGTTGACCGGTCGCGACCGACCGACCGGTGTGATACCGGCGAGGGAGTCGAGCCCGCGAGCAGGATATAGGTGAACAACAATGGCTGTCTACGTAGACTTCGACGTACCGGCCGACCTCGCTGACAGCGCCGTCGAGGCGCTCGAGGTCGCCCGAGATACTGGTATCGTGAAGAAAGGAACCAACGAAACGACCAAGTCCATCGAGCGGGGCAACGCCCAGCTCGTCCTCATCGCGGAAGACGTCTCCCCCGAGGAGATCGTCATGCACCTGCCCGAACTCGCCGACGAGAAGGGCATTCCGTTCATCTTCGTCGAGACGCAGGACGACATCGGCCACGCCGCCGGCCTCGAAGTCGGCAGTGCCGCGGCCGCCATCGTCGACGCCGGCGACGCGTCCGACGATGTCGAGGACATCGCGACTAAGGTCGAGGACCTTCGATAACCGACTATGAGCGCGGACGAACAAGCCAGCGACTCGACGCCTGCCGAAGTCATCGAAGTCGTTGGAAAGACTGGGATGCACGGCGAGGCCATGCAGGTCAAGTGCCGCATCCGCGAAGGCTCCAACCAGGGCCGTATCATCACGCGAAACGTGCTGGGTCCCGTCCGCGAGGGCGACATCCTCCAGCTCCGCGAGACTCAGCGTGACGCCGACTCCATCGGAGGGCAGTAACAATGGTCGAAAAGCGCACGTGCGACTACAGCGGTGAGGAAATCGAGCCCGGCACGGGCACGATGTACGTCAAGACCGACGGTACCATCCTCCACTTCAAGGACTCGAAGGCCGAGAAGAACTACTTCCTCGGCCGCGAGGCCCGCGACCTCGAGTGGACGGAGGCCGGCCGCCGCGCGAGCGGCAAGTCGGAGGACAACTGATGTCCGACGCAGAGCGCACCTTCGTGATGGTCAAGCCCGACGGCGTCCAGCGCGGCCTCATCGGAGACATCGTCTCCCGCTTCGAGGACCGCGGTCTGAAGATGGTCGGCGGCAAGTTCATGCAGATCGACGAGGAGCTCGCTCACGACCACTACGGTGAGCACGAGGGCAAGCCCTTCTTCGAGGGTCTCGTCGACTTCATCACGTCCGGTCCCGTCTTCGCGATGGTCTGGGAAGGACAGGACGCGACTCGACAGGTCCGCGGCATGATGGGCGAGACGGACCCCGCAGAGTCCGCTCCCGGCACCATCCGCGGCGACTACGGTCTCGACCTCGGCCGGAACGTCATCCACGGCTCCGACCACGAGGACGAGGGCGCGAACGAGCGCGAAATCGCGCTCTTCTTCGACGAGGACGAACTCGTCGACTACGAGCGCATCGACGAGACCTGGCTCTACGAGTAAGTCTCGTCTCGCGGTTCTCACGTTTTCTGCCGAGAGGAGCGGCGGCCACGTCTCCCCTCTCGTCCGCGCTCCAGCCGACGGGGACGCTCCCGTCGACAATGGAGTGTGCGAAAGACTATCATCAGTCACACCAGGACTGCCGGCGACGACCGTCACCGCGACCTGACCGTCCACCGCGCGGCGAACAACGGTTTTCTCGTCGCCCGGCGAAACGTGTCACATGGTCGAAGTTGAACTCGTACTCCTCGCGCTCGCGGCGCTGTTCGTCGTCGGCGCGGTGGCGATGCTCGGCGCGACCGCGGTGGCGGCGTGGACGACCGCGCGACTGGCGGCGACGCTCTCGACGCTCGTGCGTCCGGTCGTCCTCGGGCCGACCGACATCCGCGACGTCGAACTCCGCGTGGCCGGCCTGCGCGCGCTCGACCACGTCGATTCGGGCGTCGTCACGAACGTGGTCCCCGAGCGGCGGCGCGGAGCGAGCGGTTTCGCCCGGTTCTCTCGCCGGGACGGCGTGCGACTCGACCTCGCGCTCGCGACGCCCGACGACCGGACCGCGACGGTCTGGGTTCCGGTTCCCGAGGCGCTGACCGGCGGCTCGCGGTTCGAACGCATCGCCGCGGCGTGCGACGTGCCACCCGAAGAGATTTCAGACGCCGTCGGGACGGAGCTTCCGTTAGTCCGCGGTGCCGACGGCGGGTGGCGAATCGGGAGTGAGGGCAATCGCGGGCTCGGTGGTGCCGACGTCGGAGACGACGCGACCCGAGAACGCTCGTTCGAGACCGAGCGCGTCTAACTCGGTCTGTCGGCTCGACCGCGTCACCGGCCGCCGCCGAGGCGCGACCGAATGCGCCGGGCCGCCAGTTTGGCGACGACCCGCGGTCCCGGCGGAAGCAACCCGAGTTGGCGCGCGATTCCCATCAGGTTCACCAGGTTCCACTGCTCGACGATGCGGCCGTCTTCGAGTCGGAAGACGAAGAACGCCGGTTGCTCGAACGACTTCCCGGTCGGGACGAGGTTCCCCCACGGCTCCTGCGGCGTCCCCCGCGCCGTGAGCCGCATCATCACCCGGTCGCCCTCGCCGACCGCGTCTTCGACAGCGAGGGTCCAGTCCGGAACCGCCCCCCGGAAACCGAGTATCTGGTCGACCAGCGCGTCTCTCCCCACTCTGTCGACGTCGACGCCCAACTGGTGAGTGACGACGTCCTCGCGGACCAACTCCTCGGCCGCCGCCGCGTCCCCCTCGTTGACGAACTCCTCGACGTATCGGCGGCACAGTTCGACGTTCGTCCGTTCCGGTGCGACTGATTCGGTGCCCATACCGAGCGATACGCTATGTGCTATGTTAACATTTATTTCACGTACAGGACGGGGAGACACTCACGGCGGCGAGAACGCGATGGGAGTCTGCGACTCTGGGTTCGATACGGACAAGAAAGACGAACGGGGAGTTGTTCGGGCGCTCGGACACTCAGCCGCTCAGTCGGCCTGCGGGACGGGCGCGTCGAGGTCGATTTCGCCGGCGTCGAGTTCGGCTTCGACCTCGCGGGCGGCTTTGACCATGTTCTCCGTCTTCTGGTAGGCGACTTCGCGGGGGAGGAGCTTCACGCCGCAGTCGGGCGAGACGGTGAGCTTCTCCGGCGGGACGACCTTCAGACCCTGCTTGATGTTCTCCTTTATCTCCTCGACGGTCTCGACTTCGGTGGTGTGCACGTCGAGGACGCCGAGCGCGAGGTCCGGCTCGAACTCGGGGTCGGTGAACACGTCAATCTGCTCGTAGCCGCCGTTGCAGAGTTCCACGTCGAACTCGTCGATTGGGTAGTCGTTGAGTTCGGGGTAGATGCGGGAGTAATCGCCGTAACAGACGTGGAGGCCGATGCGGACCTCGTCGGAGATGCCCGCAACGATGCGTTCGAGACACTCGCCGACGATGGCGTGGTCGTCCGGCGTCGTCGCCAGCGCGGGCTCGTCGATCTGGATGTAGGTCGCGCCCGCCTCGACGAGCTTCTCGATTTCCTCGTTGACGAGGTCGGCCAGCGCGTACGCGAGGTCGGCCTCGGAGTCGTAGTGCTCGTTGAACGACCAGCTAGCCAGCGTATACGGGCCCGTGATGGGGACCTTGACGGGCTTGGAGGCCACGTCGCTCGTGAACTCGAACTCGTCGACCAGCCACGGCTCGTCGTACTCGACCTCGCCGACGACCGAGGGCTTGTCGAAGTAGTTGTGGCCCCACACCTTCACCGGGCCGTTGAACTCGTAGCCGGGGATGCGGTGGGCGAAGTACTCGACCATCTCCTCGCGGCGCATCTCGCCGTCGACGACGGTGTCGAGGCCGGAGCGCTCGTGCTCGCGGGTGATGACGCGACAGGCGTCGTCGTGGGCCTCGTGGAGGTGCTCCTGGGTGAACTTGGAGTCGGGGTCCTCCGCGAGGTCGTTGGCGCGGTTGAGCCACTTGGGCTTCGGGTAGGAGCCGACGACGGTGGTGAGCAGGAAGTGCTCGTTTTCGTGGCCTTCAGGGCGGAACTGCTCGCGGTTCTCGGCGTCGCGGCTCATGCTTCCACCTCCAGTTCGTCCTCGGTGGCGGCCGCGAGGGCGGCGAGTTTCTCCGTCGCGCGGTTCTCCGGCAGGTAGAACAGTTCGGTGTTGGAGGTCACGTAGGCGGTGTCGAACGTCTGGCTCTGGACGTTGTCGAGGGTCCACTCGACGCGCTCGCGGACCGTGTCGGGGTCTTCGACCAGCGTGTTCTGGCCGTCGACGAGGCCCAGGGCGATGTCGTCTTTCGTGCCGTACTCGTTGATGTTGTAGAGCGTCTGGTCGCGGTCACCGGCGACGAAGTCGAAGCCGATGGCCTCGACGTCGGCGTCCATGAGGTGCGCGTAGACCTTCTCGTCGAGCGCGCCCCAGTAGGTGTGGACGACCACGTCGGCGTCGGTCGCGTCGGAGACGGCGGAGATGGCCTCGGCGACGCGCTCGTCGACGTCCTCGCCCGGCGGCGAGAACACGAGCGAGGGTTCGAGGAGGAACAGCGTCTCGTGGTCGGGGAAGGCGTCGACCTCGCCGGCGAGGAACTCGCTGACTGCGCCGAGGAAGTCGGCCTCGTCGCCGTAGTGCTCGTCGGTCGCGAGGTCCGAA
Source organism: Haloferax sp. Atlit-6N (assembly GCF_003383195.1). Taxonomy (NCBI): domain Archaea; kingdom Methanobacteriati; phylum Methanobacteriota; class Halobacteria; order Halobacteriales; family Haloferacaceae; genus Haloferax; species Haloferax sp. Atlit-6N. Next base: position 49,237 of record NZ_QEQJ01000006.1, read on the forward strand.
AGCGAGTACGGGCCGGGGAGGACCGCCTGCAGCGACTCGTCGCCGAGGAGGTCGGCGGTAGCGTCGAGTTCGGCCGCGACGTCGCCGGAGAAGGTGAGTTCGCCGCGGACCTGCGGGTCGCGGTAGAAGTTGTTGTTGTCGTAGTAGCGGACGATACCGCCGGTCTCGACGTTCTCGTGGACCGTCAGCGGGTGCGCGAGCATGTCGTCCCAGCGGAGTTGCGCCTCGACGACGCGGTCGAGACCGGCGTCAGTCTGTTCGGAGACGACTTCCTCGCGGGCGCGGTCGTACGCGCTCACGATGTCCGCGCCCTCGTTACCGGAGATGAGGTCGTGTTTCTGGTGACCCTTGAGGTCGGAAAGCTCCTGTTTCGCCCAATCCGGGAGGGGATACAGTCCCGGTGTCGTCGAGACGAGTTCAGTCATCACTCCTGGCTAAGAAATGACGGCCTATAATATTTCCTGTATCAACATATGCGCATTGGTTATTCCAACGCGAGCACCGTGAGGGTCTCGTAGGGGTACGACTCCTGGACGACGACCTCGTGGCCGAAGCCGTTCGCCTCGGCGCGGGCGAGCACCTCGTCGTAGCCCGTGAAGCTACTCACGAGGAGGAAGACGGTCCCGCCGGGCTTGAGGACGCGGCCGACCGTGTCGAGGAACGGGTCGATGATTTCGCGGCCGTCCTCGCCGCCGGTGAGCGCGACTTCCATCCAGTCGTCGCGCGCGGCTTCGAGGTCCTCGGGGAGGTACGGCGGATTGAACGCCACCGCGTCGAAGGCGTCGTCGCGGAACGGCTCGACGAGGCTCCCGCGAACGACCTCGAAGCCGCGGCCGCCCTCGGCGCGGATGGCTGCGGCCCGCTCGGCCGCCTGCCGGCAGGCGTGTGGATTGAGGTCGCTCGCGACCACGTCGGCGTCGGTCTTCGTCGCGAGTTGCTCTGCGACCCAGCCCGAGCCGGTGCCGACTTCGAGGACGCGTCCCGAGACGCGCCCGACCGCGGCCTGCGCGAGCAGTCCGGAGTCCTCCGCGGGCTGGTAGACGGAGGTGTTCATCCCGCGGCGCTCGGCGAGGTCGGTCATTCGTCGGCCTCCGTGGAACCAGTCGAGGCGTCGCCATCGGCCTCACCGCCCTCGACGCCGCCGTCGGCTTCGGGGCTCGCCTCGGGCCTCGTATCGGTGAGCGGAATCGGCCCCGAGGGGTCGCGCTCGGACAGCGCGCGCTGCGGGAACGGGATGGTGATGTCCTCCTCGGCGAACGTCTCGCGGACGGCCGAGATGGTCGCCGTGCGGGCGCGCCACCACCGGCGGGCGCTCGGGCGGTCTATCCACGGGCGAACCCCGAGGACGACCGCGGAGTCGTCGAACCGCTTGGCGACGACCTGCGGCTTCGGCACCGAGAGCACCTCGTCGAGGTCTTCGACAGCCGCCTGCGCCACGTCCGCGGCGTGGTCGATGTCGGTCTCGTAGTCGACGCCGACCTCGACGTCGAGGCGGAGTCGACCCTTTCGGCTCCGGTTGACGAGGCTCTCCGAGCTCACCACGTCGTTCGGAATCATCACGAACTCGCCGTCGAACGTCTGGATGCGCGTGTTCACGACCGTGATTTCGGTGACGATACCCTCGTGGTCGCCGACTTCGACCCAGTCGCCGATTTCGAACGGCCGGGAGAACATGATGACGAAGCCCGCGATGAGCGCGCCGAGGGTCTGTCTCGCCGCCATCCCGACCACGATGCCGAGGAAGCCAGCGCCGACGAGGAAGCCGCCGAGGTCGGCCCGCCAGATACCGAGGATGACCGCGAGCGTCGCGAGGTAGGTCGTCACCTGCGCGATGCGGTAGATGATTTCGCGCTGGTGGTCGGAAATCTCCGGTCGCGTGCTCGCAATCTCGCCGATGAACCGACCGAGGACGCTCGTCAGGACGTACGCGCCGACGACGAACGCCGCCGACAGCGCGATGCGGACGAACGTCTGCCTGTTGAGGTCGTACTGCGCCGAAATCGTGCCGATGTCGCCCGACAGCGACCAGACCGCGAAGACGAACGCCCCGCCGCCGGCGACGACGACGAGTCGGAGCACCGTCACCGAGAGGTGCCACACCGGCATCGAGACGGCGTCGACCTCCTTGTCGTGGAGTCGCGCGCCGAGTCGCCAGACGGCGACGACGGCGACGGTCACGAGGAGGCTCGCGGCGACGCGAAGCTCGAACGTCGGGAACAGCGACGCGATGTCGAGAACCGTGTCGCTCTGGAGGGGCGTGCCGGTGGAGGCGAGACGAGAGAGGGTCACGGCGAGCGCGGGGCGTATCATGGAGTTAGGTTACCGGCCGACCGACGCGGCGAGTTCCGCGAGTTCGGCGAACTCCGCGGGAGCCATGTTGCCGGCGCGCTTTCGGAGCACGTCCTCGTCGGCCGCCTCGACGACCGCTTCGGGGTCCGACAGCCCGGAGATGTGCGCCGTGTTTCGGATGCCGTTTCTGATGGTCTTCCGTCGCTGGGTAAACAGCGCCTTCACGAAGTCGAGGAAGAACGCCTCGTCTTCGACCTCGTACTCCGGGTCGCGCGGCGTGATGCGGACGACGACGCTCTGGACCGCCGGCTTGGGGTCGAACGCCTCGCGGGGGACGTGCTCGCAGACCTCGACCTCGCCGTAGTGCTGGGTGCTCACCGAGAGGCGGCCGTACTCCGAGGTGCCCGCCTCGGCGGCCATCCGCTCGCCGAACTCCTTTTGGAACATCAACACCAGCGGCTTCCCGCGGGGGAGCAGCCGGAACGAAATCTCCGAGGAGATGCCGTACGGGAGGTTCGAGACGCACGCGGTGAACTCGGGCAGGTCGACCTCGAGCGCGTCGCCCTCGACGACGGTGAGCCGTCCCGCTTCGACCTCGTCGGCGAACTCGCGGCGCAGGTGCTCGGCGAACGTCCGGTCCTGTTCGACGACGGTGACGCGGTCGGCGACGCCGAGCAGTCGGTCCGTGAGGACGCCCGGCCCGCCGCCGATTTCGAGGACGTGCGAGCGGTCCGCGTCCTCGGGGAGGTACGTCGGGATGCGGTCGACGACGCGGTCGTCGACGAGGAAGTGCTGGTCGTGGTCCGGGTTCCCGCGAGCGCCCGCCCGCCGGATGAGGGCGTCCGGGTCGCGCGCGCCGGCCCCGCGGACCTGTTCGCTGCCGTCGCTCGTCATTGGGAGAGGTATCGTGCGGGAGCGGGTAAAAGTCCCGTTCCGCTACCGCCCGTCGCGTCCGACGAACGTCTTGTACTTCACGTCGTTGTCGCGGAGTTCGTCGAGGATGCGCTCGACGATGACCTCCTTCGGGCGGTGAAGCCCGGAGACCCGCTCTTCGAGGTCTTCGAACGACTCGAACGGTCCCTGCCGCTTGCGCGATTCGAGAATCTTGTCGCGGAGCTTCTTCCCGATGCCGGGAAGCAAGTTGAGCTGGTGGAGCCGCAGGGTGATGGGCTGTGCGTCGTTGTAGAAGTCGACGAACCGCCGTTCGTCGGCCTCGACGATGTCCTCGACGACGTAGTCGACTTCGGCCGTCGCCGTGTTCGAGAGGTCGCCGTACGAGAGTTCTTCGACGGACTGAATCAGCTCGCGGTCGGCGACCGGCGAGACGACGAGCCGGTCGCCGATGCTCACGTCGGCGTCTTCGACGAGGGTCAACTCGAGGAGACGGAAGTCGGACTCTCCGAGCGCGTACGCGATGGGTGCCGCGTCGAAGCGCCGTCGGTCGTCTCCCTGACGCCCGTGGCGGAGTACGTCGAGTACGACGACGTACTCGGTCGTGGCGTCGGCGTCACCGCTCTCCGTACGTGTCATGCCAGTAGTTACGGCGAGCCGATATTTAAATAGTTGGCCGCGCTGTCACGCGGTCAGACGTACTTCGCGACGACGTTGAGGATTTCGTCGAGTTCGGCGCCCGAGAGCGCGTAGCGCTGCTGGGCGAACACCGCGCGAAGTTCGTCGCGCGACTGCGGGAGGAGGTCCGCGATTTTGATGGCGGTCGGACCGTCGACCTTCTCGAGCTCGGCGAGCTCCTCGACGAGTTCGCGAGATTCCTCGGGGTCGAGGTGGGCGAACCGGTTGACGTGTTCTATCGCACGGGCCAGTTCGTAGCGCATCTCGCGCTCTTCGTCGGCGGCGCGTTCCGCCTCAACCTCGGCGAGCAGTTCCTTGACCTCGGAGGTCGTCAGATACTCCTCGTCGAGCTTTTCTTTGAAGATGGTCATCGCTTACTGCTGGGCGCGCAGGTGAGCGGGTCGGACGATGACCGTCTTCTCTTTGCCGCCGTCGTTGATCTGCACCTTGAACGCGCGGCCCTGCTTCCCGAGGACCTCGCCGGTGAGACCGTTGAAGCGCGGGTGGAAACGACCCTCGCGAACGCTGGGGTCGATGTTGAGGTGGACCTTCTGGCCCTCCTCGAATTCCGCGATAGCGCGCTGCGGCGGCGAAGTGCCGCGCTCGCGCGGCTTGTTCGAGAGCTTTCCTCGCGTCCCCTTCATCGGACCGTTGGAGCTCGGCATAGTCGTGAGAACGAATACTTGCGTCGCCATTATAAATTGCACGTTACGAACCGCGCGTGTGTGTCCCCCGCGTGGTCGCGCGGGAGGGACGGACTTAACCCGAGTCGGTGCGGCGCTTCTCGTATGTCCGAAGACGAGCGACGCATCGAGACGCGCGCCATCCACGCGGGACAGGAGCCCGACGAGGAGACGGGGGCGCTCATGACGCCCATCTACGCGAACTCGACGTACGCCCAAGACGGGCCGGGTGACCACCGCGGCTACGAGTACTCCCGCACGGGGAACCCGACGCGAACCGACCTCGAATCGAACCTCGCGGCGCTCGAACACGGCTCGCACGGCCGCGCCTTCTCCTCGGGGATGGGTTCGATAAACACCGTGCTCAACCTCCTCGAAGCGGGCGACCACGTCGTCGCCGGCAACGACGTCTACGGCGGCACCCACCGCATCTTCACGCAGGTCTACGAGAAGTACGACCTCGAGTTCGACTTCGTCGACACCACCGACCACGACGCCGTCCGCGACGCCGTCCGCGACGAGACCGAGCTCGTGTGGGTCGAGACGCCGACGAACCCGCTCATGCGCGTCAACGACATCGAGGCGCTCGCCGACATCGCCCACGAGGTCGACGCGCTGTGCGCCGTCGACAACACCTTCGCCACGCCGTATCTCCAGCGCCCGCTCGACCACGGCGCGGACATCGTCTCGCACTCGCTGACGAAGTACCTCGGCGGCCACTCCGACGTCGTCGGCGGCGCGCTCGTCACCGACGACGCGGACCTCGACGAGGAGATAGCGTTCTACCAGAACTCCGTGGGCGCGACGCCCTCGCCGTTCGACTGCTTCCTCGTCCTCCGCGGGACCAAGACGCTCCCGGTCCGGATGGACCGCCACTGCGACAACGCCCGCGAACTCGCCGCGTGGCTCGACGACCACGAGGCGGTCTCCGAGGTGTTCTACCCCGGCCTCGACTCCCACCCGCAACACGACCTCGCGGCCGAGCAGATGGACGACTTCGGCGGAATGCTCTCGTTCGAACTCGACGGCTCGCTCGAACAGGCCTCGACCGTCGTCGAGGAGACCGAGGTGTTCACGCTCGCCGAGAGCCTCGGCGGCGTCGAGAGCCTCATCGAACAGCCCGCGGCGATGACTCACGCGGCCATCCCCCGCGAGGAGCGACTCGAAGCGGGCCTCACCGACGGCCTCATCCGCGTCTCGGTCGGCATCGAGCACATCGACGACATGAAAGCCGACCTTCAGCGAGCGTTCGACGCGGCGTTCTGAGCGTCGGAGTCCGCGTCGACTCGTCCTCACGCGCCCTCGCGCGCTCGCACGCCGGTCGTTGCCGAAAGTTGAGAACGCGGGCAAGGGTTATTGAATAGCACGAAGAATAATGAGGTATGTCCCAGGAGTCAGTCACCCTGAGCGCGGAGTCCGTACAGCGACAGAGCTACGCCGAACCGACCGACCGCGTGATGGTCGATTCCGACGACCACGAGGGGTCGAGCCACAGCGCCGAGCAGTTCGGTATCGGGCTGGCCATCGGCTTCCTTCTCGGCGGCGTCGCGGGCGTCATCGGCGACTCCCTGGCCATCGGCGTGATGCTCGGGCTCACGTTCGGCGTCGTCCTCGGCGTCTACTTCATGGAGCGCCGCTGACGGCGGTCGAACGCGGTCGCTCCGGGGACGAGACTTCGAAAAAGGTCGGTCGTCAGTTCAGATACGGCCGACGTTCTCGACGGAGACGCTCTCGACGCCTTCGACTTCGATAAACGCCTCTTCGACGGCCTCGGTGCCACCGGCGTCGTCGGGGACGATGACCGTCGGCAGGAGGGCGACGAGTCCGAACGCGACGTCGTCGCGTTCGAAGCCCTTGATCTTCGCACCCTCGGGCAGGGAGTCTTCGAGCGCGTCCTCGAGGTTGTCGAGGTCGAGCTCGGGGCTGTTCGGCATGACCTTGATTTTAGCAGCTACTTTTCCCATGATTATGGACCCATGAATCCGCAGTCGGGGCACTCGTAGAGGTTGCTCTGCTTGCGGCACTTGGAACAACGCGAAATCTCCTGGCCACAGTCGGGGCACTTGAACGTCGCCGCGCTCATGCCGGCGATGTTGATGCCACAGGACACACACTGGTGCGCGTGTCGCTGTTCGGACTCGCTCATACGCTCATAAACCGGCGCGCGACTTTTAACCGTTGTCTTTCCGGGTTCTGCTGGGGGAAATCCGTGTCCCGCGTGGACACGACTCACCCGAGTACCAGCGGCCCCATGAGGACGCACATCAGGTGGACGCGCCGACAGCCGAACCGAACGGGGAGATGGCCGACAGCCCCGGCGACGGCGAGGACGACGACGCCGCCGACGCCAGCGAACGCCCACGAGAGAACGACGAGGAGGGCGCAGACGGCGGTGACGAGTCGGCGCTGGTCGAGTCTCCCGACGAACGCGAGCGCCCGGTCGCCGACGACAGGCACCAACACCGCCCCGCAGAGACCCGAGACGACCGTCACCGGCACCGCGAGGCCGAGGCCGGTCGGGAGCTTCGCCTCCGTGAGTGCGACGAGCGCGCCCGTTCTGGGCGTCCCCAACCCGGCGAGGGCGAACAGCGCGAACACCGTCGTCGCCGTCGTGGCGGCGCTCGTCGCCGTGACGTAGGCCCGGGTCGACTCGTCTGGGTCGGTTCTGGGGAGCGCCGCGAGCGCGAGCGTGCCGGCGACTCCGGCGGAAACGCCCGGGAGGTAGCCGACGAACGCCCCGCCGCCGGCACCCGCCGCGACGCTCCGCGCGACCGAACGCGGCGAGGTCGCGAGCGCGGCGTCACCCTGCGGTGGGACGCCGGCCCCGCGTCGCGCCGCCAAGAGGACCGGAACACCGAACAGCCCGGCCAAGAGCGGGGCCAACACGCCACCGACCGGAAGCGGTCCCCCGAACGGCCGGTCGAGAACCGCGAGACCCAGCCCCGTCGAGGCGACGATGGTCACGCAGGCCGCCAGTTTGGCCCGCCGACTCGGTTCGGTCCAGACGAGCGCGGCGGCGACGGCGGCGAGCACCACCCACAGGTGGTCCCGGACGACGGGATAGCCCTCGACCAGTACCTCGGTGAGCGGCACCGCGACCGGCACCGCCAGACAGAGCGCCGCGCCGCTACCGAGCGCCGACAGCCTGAGCGCTTCGCGTCCCCGCCCGCCGAGAACGAGTTTGTGCGCCGGCAACGCCCCCGGCGCGAGCGCGGCGTCGGGCACGCCGAGCGTCAGCGCCGGCACCACGTCGAGGAAGGTGTGGACGGTCGACGCGGCGAGGACGGCGGCCGCGACGGCGACCGGCGGGCCGGGGAACTCGGACGCGACGCCGGCGAGGAGCAGAGCGAACGCGTTCGCGTGGAGGCCGGGAATGAGGCCCGAACAGGTCCCGAGGAAGACGCCGACGACCACGCCGAGGAGGGCGGCGGTCGTCGGGTCGGCCGCGACGGGCGACGCGAGCGCCGCCGCTCGAGCGAACAGGGAGACGACTGCCCCGCCGGTGAGGAACATCGCGCCGGAGTGGCCGCGGCTTTCGATATGAAGCTACGCGCTCGGCACCGGCGCTGACGGTGGCGCGGCCCGCGTCCGAATCGGCGAACACGCGACCGGAACTGCCGCTGGTGAGTTGCGTCGAAAGAAATCGGAGTTTCGAAGCGAGCGTCGCCGCGGATGCGGCTGAGTCTCGCAGGAGTTAGCCGAAGAGCGCGCCGAGGCCCTCGCCGTCGGCTTCTTCGTCGTCGTCGTCGTCGTCGCCGCCTTCGTCAGCGGCCTCTTCTTCGGCGTCTTCCTCGTCGTCGTCGTCAGCGGCCTCGACCTCGCCACCGGCGGAACCGCCCGCGGCGGGCGCGGGGGCAGCGGCGGCCGTCTCGATGGCCTCTTCGATGTCGACGTCCTCGAGCGCGGCGACGAGCGCCTTGACGCGGGACTCCTCGACATCGACACCGGCGGCCTCGAGGACCGCGGTGATGTTCTCTTCGTTGACCTCTTCGTCCGACTCGTTCAGGATGAGCGCAGCGTAGACGTATTCCATTGTTGTGTACCTTGTGTGTTGTTAGAACAGGGAGCCGAGGGCGTCGCCAGCGTCTTCGTCGTCGTCGCCGTCGTCTTCGGCGGCGTCTTCGTCGGCGTCGGCGTCTGCCTCGTCGGCGTCCGCTGCTTCTTCGTCAGTCGATTCTTCTTCCTCGGCGGCACCCGTGTCAGCCGCGGACACGCCGCGGAGTTCCTCGGGAAGCGCCTCTTCGTCGTCGATGTTCGCCGCGAGCGCCCGAAGCTGGGCGTCCGCCTTCGAGATGAGCTCGGGCATGAAGTCCGGGCTCTCGATGTTGGCGAACAGGCCGACGGCCTTGGCCTCGCTCGTCGCCTTGGCGATGAGCGTCGGCGCGGTCTGAGCGGTCGGGTAGACCGCGTTGACAGAGAGGTTCGTCGCGGCGGAGACGGCCGACTGGATGTCGGCGCGGTACTCGTCCACGTCGATGGCGAGTTCGTCGGGCTCGAACAGGACGCCTTCGGAGAAGACGCCGCGGAGGTCGAGACCGACCTCCTTGGGTTCGATGCCGAGTTCCGCCAGGACGTTCGCGAGTTCCTCGGAGACTTCCTCGCCCGCCGAAAGGACGTTGGAGTCTTCCGTCACCTTGATCGAGCCGTCCATGATGCGGGCGGACGCCCCGACCTGCTGGAGTTCGCCGACGAACGGACCCGGGTCGACACCGGTGTCACCCTCGGGGATGACGATGTCGTTCGGGGCGACTTCACCGGCGTTGATGGGCGCGGGCGTCTTCGACGCCTCGAGCTCCTTGTACAGGGCGAACGGGTTGTCGTTCGTGCCGATGAGGGCGACCTGCCCGGCGATGTACTCCTTGAGTTCCTCGAAGCCGTCGTCGACTTCGTCGAGCGCGCGGTTCGCGAGCGTGTTACGGCTCATGCGCACCGCGGCCGAGCCGTGAAGCTCGCGGCGCATGGCCTGGAGCTGGCGGCTCGGGATGCCCGCGACGCCGACGACGCCGACGGATTCGTAGGATTCGATGAAGTCGACGAGCTCGTCGACCTCTTCACGCTTCCACTGCGGGATAACCTCGGTCTGCCGAACCTCGGACTCGCTCATGCGGGCACCTCCACGGACGGCCCCATCGTCGTCTTCACGTAGACGGAGTCGATGTTGAGCGGGCCCTTTTCGAGCGTCGCCTCGAGACGACGGACGATGACGTCGATGTTCTCCGCGATTTCGTCGGGCGTCATGTCGTCTGCGCCGACGCGCGTGTGGAACGTGCGACGGTCGCGCGAGCGGAGCTGCACCGTGTTCTTCATCCGGTTCACCGTCTCGACGACGTCGTCGTCGGGCTGAAGCGGGGTCGGCATCTTACCACGGGGACCGAGCACGGTACCGAGGTAGCGACCGATGTCCTGCATCAGTCCAGCCTCGGCAACGAAGAAGTCGGTCTCGTCGGCAAGGTCTTTCGCCGCATCGGTGTCGTCGCCGAAGTCTTCGAGCTCGTCGGGCCCGAGAACTTCGTCGGCGACATCCTCTGCGCGGAGCGCGGTTTCACCGGTCGCGAACACCACAATCTGGGTGTCCTGGCCGGTGCCAGACGGGAGCACGATGCTCTCGTCGACACGCTTCGACGGGTCGTTAAGATCTAAGTCTCGCAAGTTCACGGCGAGGTCAACCGTTTCGCGGAAGTTCCGCCCGGGTGCCTCGTCGAGTGCGCGAGAGACTGCGTCAACTATTGTGTCTGCCATTATTCACCTCCGTAGTACGCAGGATTGCTCCTACGGGTCAGTGAAACAGGCTACTGCCTGCCTCGTCCGGCAGGACGAGTAGGCTCAACTTAAGTCCGTCGAACCACGGGAGCCGAAACCCCCGAATTCGGGGGTTTCGCGTGCCACAGCCACACATGCGAACTGGCGAGCACGCGAGCGATGTGCGGTCGTCGACGGTCGAGTCGCTCCGGGTCGAGTCGGGTCCGTGGAGAGAAGAAAGCGGGCCGAGTCGACTCGGCCCGACGGAAAGGGCGGTTCGAACCGCCGAGACGGTTCCGAGACGATTACTCGTCGTCGAAGTGGTCGTCGAAGTCGCCGCCGTCGATGCGCTGCTTGAACGTGCGGGCGTCTTCGCCCTCGATGGTGACGCCGAGGGACGCGCACGTCCCGGCGACTTCCTTCGAGGCGTTCTTGAGGTCGTACGAGAGCAGGTCAGAGGACTTCTGCTCTGCGACCTTCTTCAGCTGTGCGATGGACATGTCGGCGACGAAGTTCTTCTGGGGTTCGCCGCTGCCGGTGTCGAATCCGACCTCGTCCTTGATGAGGGCGGCCGTCGGCGGGACGCCGACCTCGATGCTGAACGAGCCGTCGTCGTCGTACTCGACGGTGACGGGGACTTCCATGCCGTCGAAGGCAGCCGTCTGTTCGTTGATGTCGTTGACGACGTCCTGCACGTCGACGGGGGTCGGGCCGAGTTCCGGGCCGAGCGGCGGACCGGGGTTCGCCTTCCCGCCGGGAACGAGTACTTCGATAGTTCCAGCCATACGTGGAAACACCGTGTGGCGACTTTTAACGGTTTTCTTTCGCCCGGAGGCGTGTGCGACAACTACGCACAGCGCGGGGGCGCCGTCCGCCCGCCTACAGTTCGACGCCGAACGAGTCCACGTCGCCCGCGAGCGCGGCCATCGACCCGAGCAGTTCGGCCACGTCGTCGAGGTCGCTCGTGGAGACCACTTCGACGGGCGTGTGCATGTAGCGGTTCGGGATGCCGATGTTGAGCGAGGGGATACCGGAGCGACTCGTGTAGAAGGCGTCCGCGTCGGTTCCCGTGCGGATGCCGGCGGCCTGCAGTTGGACGCCGATGTCGGCGTCCCCGGCCGCGTCGCGGGCGAGCGAGACGACGTTGGGGTGGTTCGCGCTCCCGCGGGAGACGACCGGCCCCTCGCCGAGTTCGACCGGGCCCTTGCGCTTGCCGGGCACGTCGGGGTTGTCCGTCGCGTGGGTCACGTCGACGGCGACCATCGCGTCGGGGTCGAGGTCGTAGCCGACCATCTTCGCGCCCTGCACGCCGACTTCCTCCTGAACCGTGCTGACGGCGTACACCGTCGCGTCCACGTCGGCCTCGACGGCGGCGCGGAGGCCCTCCGCGGCCGACCAGGTGCCGACGCGGTTGTCCATCCCGTTGGCCGCGACCCGGTCGCCCGCGAGGTCGCGGACCCGCGCTTCGACCGTCACTGGGTCGCCGACCTCGACGTGGTCCTTCGCGTCGCCCTTGCTCGTCGCGCCGATGTCGACGAACTGCTCTTCGAGGTCGTCGTACTCCTCGCTTCCCACGTCACGGAGGTGGATGGCGGTCTGGCCGATGACGCCGGCCACGTCGCCGCCGTCGCCGTGGACCGTCACGTGCTGGCCCTTCGAGACGGTGCGGTCCGCGCCGCCGATGGGACCGATACGGACGAAGCCGTCGTCGTCGATGTCGCGGACGATGTAGCCGATTTGGTCCGCGTGGCCGGTGAAGGCGATTTCGGGGCCCTCGCCGGTGCCCTCGTGGACCGCGACGGCGTTGCCGTAGTCGTCGACCGTCACGTCGTCGGCGAACTGCGAGACGTAGTCCACCCACACGCGCTGGCCGGCGACCTCGTAGCCGGACGGACTGGGTGTGGTGAGCAGGTCTTCGAGGAAGGCGCGTCGGTCGTCGTCCATACGGGAGATTCGCGGGCGGCGGAACAAGAACACAGCGAATCCAGCACACCCCACCGGGTGTCACCGCGGGGCGAGGTCGTCGCGTCTCACGGCGACCCGCGTCGTCCCGTCGCCACAAGGCATATCCATCTTGTGAGCGTACTGATGGGTATGGCCGACTTCACCCTCTTCGAGGTCCACCTGCACGACGGTTTCGAGTTCAGCCCGACCAACAGCGCGCCGCTCCTCTCCAAGCGCGGCGGCGACGAGGCGGCGGCACTCGAAACCGAGGACGAATCGTACGACGACTACGACGACTACGACGCGGAGCTCGACGCCGACGAGACCGACGAATCCGAGTCGAGCGGCGGCCCCGGTATGGCGCTGCTCGTCGGGTTCGTCCTCCTCGTCGGCATCGCCGCGGCGGTCCGCTACATCCGCGGCGGCGGCGACGACCTCGACGAACTGGCCGACCTCGACGACGAGGAGCGAGACGAAGTCGAAATCGACGCCTAAGCCGGCGGCTCCGAACACCGTTTTTCCGCGACCGTTCCCACCGACGACCACCGCCGGGTTCGGCCGCGGTCGGATACCCTTAAGCGAATCCCGTAGCAACTCCGGGGTATGACCGTTTCGAGCGCTCCCGGCAAGGTGTACCTGTTCGGGGAGCACGCAGTCGTCTACGGCGAACCGGCGGTCCCCTGCGCGGTCGAGCGCCGGGCGACCGTCACCGTCGCCGCTCGCGACGACGACCACGTCCGCGTCCGCGCCGAGGACCTGAGTCTCAACGGCTTCACCGTCGAGTACCGCGGCTCGACCGGCGACCGGCCCGACGTGGACGTTCCGGCACCGCTCGTGGAGGCCGCGATGGGTTACATCGACGCCGCGGTCGACCAGGCCCGCGAGGCCGCCGACGCGCCCGACGCCGGCTTCGACATCACCGTCGAAAGCGACATCCCGCTCGGGGCCGGCCTCGGCTCCTCCGCGGCGGTCGTCGTCGCCGGCATCGACGCCGCGACCCGCGAACTCGGCGTCGAACTCGCGCCCCGCGAAATCGCAGAACGCGCCTACCGCGCCGAACACGAGGTCCAGGACGGACAGGCCTCCCGCGCCGACACCTTCTGTTCCGCGATGGGCGGGGCCGTCCGCGTCGAGGGCGACGACTGCCGGACCATCGACGCGCCGCCCCTCCCGTTCGTCATCGGCTTCGACGGCGGTGCGGGCGACACCGGCGCGCTCGTCTCCGGCGTCCGCGCGCTCCGCGAGGAGTACGACTTCGCCGCCGACACGGTCTCGACCGTCGGCGACATCGTCCGCCGGGGCGAGGAACTGCTGGCCGAGTCGGACCCCGACGCCGACGAACCGCCCGAGGAGCTCCTCTCGGAACTCGGCCGCTTCATGAACTTCAACCACGGCCTGCTCGAAGCCCTCGGCGTCTCCTCGCGCTCGCTCGACTCGATGGTGTGGGCCGCCCGCGAGGCCGGCGCGTACGGCGCGAAACTGACCGGCGCGGGCGGCGGCGGCTGTATCGTCTCTCTCGACCCGACGCCCGAGACCCAGACCGCGCTCCGGTTCACCCCCGGTTGCGAGGACGCCTTCCGCGCCGAACTCGCCACCGAGGGCGTCAGAGTCGAGGTCCCGCCCGAAGCGGACGCGGAAGCAGAGGCAGAAACGGACCCCGAGCGCGACGGAGACGGGGAGGACTCGGCGTGAGTCTCGTCGTCCTCAAACTCGGCGGGAGCGTCGTCACCGACAAGGACGAACCGGAGACGGTGGACGAGGAGGGACTGGCGGCCGCGGCGGACGCGGTCGCGACCCTCGCCGAGTCGGGCCGCATCGTCGTCGTCCACGGCGGCGGGAGCTTCGGCCACCACCACGCCGCCGAACACGGCGTCTCCTCGGAGTCCGGAAGCCACGACGCCCGCGGCGTGCGCGCCATCCACGACGCGATGAAGCGACTCAACGACGCCGTCCTCGACGCCCTCGCGGACCGCGGCGTCTCGGCCCTGCCGGTCCATCCGCTCTCGGCCGGCGCGCGCGAGGCCGACGGCTCGCTGTCGCTTCCCCTCGCGGCGACCGAGACGATGCTCGACGAGGGCTTCGTCCCGGTCCTCCACGGAGATGTCATCGCGCACGCGGGCAAGGGCGCGACCATCGTCAGCGGCGACGACCTCGTGGTGTCGCTCGCGTCCGGACTCGGCGCGGACCGCGTCGGGCTCTGTTCGACCGTCCCCGGCGTCCTCGACGCCGGCGGCGACGTGATTCCCGAGATTACGGCGTTCGCGGACGCGGCCGACGCGCTCGGCGGGTCGGAGTCGACCGACGTGACCGGCGGCATGGCCGCGAAGGTCAGAAAACTGCTCGCGCTCGGCGCGCCGGCGCACGTCTTCGGCCCCGAGGGGCTGTCGGCGTTCGTCGCCGGCGAGTCGCCCGGGACCGTCATCCGCGGAGAATAGTCGGACTCGAACTCAGAGTTCGACGACCAAGCCGTCTTTTGCGACCCGAACCTCGCCGTCGAACCGTTCGCTCACGCTCGCTCGGAGGTCGTCGGTGACGCGGTCGGCGTGCGGGTAGAGGTGCGTCAGGTAGACCGAATCGATGTCCCAGCCGGCGAGCGCCTCGCCCACCTGCGACGGCGTCGGATGGTTCGACACGTCCACGTCGTCCGGGAACGAGCAGTCGTGCGCGAGGACGCTCGCGCCGTCGGCGAAGTCGCCGAGGGCGGAGAACGCCTCTGTGTCCCCCGAGAAGACGAAGTCGGCCTCGCCCCGCTCGTTGCTGAAGCGGTAGGCGAGCGTCGGCATCGAGTGGCGGACCTCGAACCCCATCACGTCGAAGCCGGCGACGCCGAACTCGGTCGGCCCGACCTCCCGAACCTGCACGTCGAGGCGTCCCTTTAGGTAGTCGTGAACGTCGAACAGCCCCTCGACGAGGTCCTCGGTTCCCTCGGGGCCGACGATTTCGAGTCGGTCCTGTCCGGCGAGCCACCGGGCTTTCACGAGCGCCATCAGGTCCGACACGTGGTCGAGGTGGTGGTGCGTGAGGAGGACAGACGAGACGCCCTCGTAGCCGACCTCCGTCTCCGCGAGTCGGGCGAGGACGCCCGACCCGCAGTCCACGAGGAGGGCGTTGCTGTCCGATTCGAGGAGGAGCCCGGTCTGGGCGCGGCCGGTGACGGGCATCGCACTACCGGTTCCGAGGAACGTGACGCGCATGCGCCGAGATACCACGGCGGCGGCGTTAGTCCTTGCGCCCGCTGGCTCGGCCGCGGGCACAACCCTCATACCCGCGCAGGCTAACCCCGAGGTAATGACCCGGCGCGGCCGCTCGCTTCTCGCGTCGAGAGGCGGCGACTACGAGTTCGACCCCGAGTCGGTGACGGTCGCCGACGAGGACGTCCTCGACCTGTTGGAGCCCGCCGTCCAGGAGTGGTGGGTCGACCGGTTCGGGGAGTTCGTCCCCGGCAACGGCGGCTTTTTCACCCCGCCCCAGCGCGGGGCCATCCCGCGCATCCACGACGGCGACAACGCCCTCATCTGCGCGCCGACGGGGTCGGGCAAGACCCTCGCCTCCTTCACGGCCATCATCAACGAGCTGTTCCGCCGGGAGCGCGAGTCGCCCGACGGCCTCGACAACTCGGTGTACTGCCTCTACGTCTCGCCGCTGAAGTCGCTCGCCAACGACATCCACCGGAACCTGACCGAGCCGTTAGAGGGCATCGCCGACATCGCCGCCGACCGCGGCGAGACGGTCGACATCAGACACGCCATCCGCCACGGCGACACCTCCTCGGCGGACCGCCAGAAGATGCTCTCGGAGACGCCGCACATCCTCAACACGACGCCCGAGACGCTGGCGATTCTGCTCAACTCGCCGAAGTTCAAAGAGAAGCTCCGAACCGTCGAGTACGTCGTCGTCGACGAGATTCACAGCCTCGCGGAGAACAAACGCGGCACTCATCTGTCGGTGTCGTTAGAGCGGCTGGAGGACCTCGCCGAGTCGTCGCCGACGCGCATCGGCTGTTCGGCCACCGTCGAACCGCTCGACACGGTCGCGGAGTTCCTCGTCGGCCGCGAGGACGGCGAGCCCCGCGACTACGAACTCGTCGACACGCGGTTCGTCCGCGACTTCGACGTGCAGCTGGAGTGTCCGACCGACGACCTGATTCGGACGCCCCGAAGCGAGGTCCAGAGCCGGTTTTACGACCGCCTGCACGACCTCGTCGCCTCGCACACGAACACGCTCGTGTTCACCAACACGCGGTCGGGCGCGGAGCGCGTCCTCCACAACCTCCGCGAGGGGTTCGACGACATCGACGAGTCGAACTCCGGCTGTCACCACGGGAGCCTCTCGAAAGAGCGCAGACAGGAGATAGAGTCGAAGCTGAAAGCCGGCGAGTTACGCGTCGTCACAACTTCTACGAGCCTCGAACTCGGCATCGACATGCCCCACATCGACCTCGTCGTGCAGGTCGGCTCACCCAAATCCGTCGCCGCGCTCCTCCAGCGGGTCGGTCGGGCCGGCCACCAGCTCGGCCAGACGGTCGAAGGGCGCGTCATCGCCCTCGACAGGGACGAACTCGTCGAGTGCGCGGTGATGCTCTCGAAGGCCGAGTCTGGCTTCGTCGACCGGGTGTTCATCCCCGAGAACGCCTTCGACGTGGCCGCCCAGCAGGTGTACGGGATGGCCATCAACGCGATTCGCCCCGAGTCGGAACTGCGGGAGACGCTCCGGCGGGCCTACCCGTATCGGAACTTCTCGGACGACGACTTCGAGCGCCTGTTCCGCTATCTCACCGCCGACTACGACGGTCTCGAAGACAAGAACGTCTACGCGAAAATCTGGCGCGACACCAACGACCCGCCGGACGGCGAACACCACTACGAGGAGTACCCCGTCGGCGAGCACCTCATCGGCAAGCGCGGTCGGATGGCCCGCGTCATCTACATGACCAACATCGGCACGATTCCGGACTCGTTTACCTGCGACGTGTTGGTCCGCGGGGCCGACCAGTGGGTCGGCACGCTCGACGAGGGTTACCTCGACACGCTGGAGAAAGGCGACGTGTTCGTCCTCGGCGGCGACCACTTCGCGTACCGCTACCGCCGCGGGTCGAAGGTGTACGTCGACCGCACCGCACAGCGCCCGACGGTCCCCTCGTGGTTCTCCGAGCGCCTGCCGCTTTCGTACGACCTCGGCCGCGAACTCGCGGCGTTCCAGGCCGACCTCGTGGACCGACTCGACGCCGGCGGCGCGCCCGCCGTCAGGTCGTGGCTCCGGGAGTTCCCGCTCGACGAGAACAGCGTCCGCGCCGTCACGCGGATGTTCGACGAGCAGGTCAGGTACGCCGGCCCCGAGAGCGTGGCGACTCCGGACAGACTCGTCGTGGAGACCGAACTCGACCGCGACACCTACCGCCGGCACTTCTACGTCCACTGCACCTACGGCCGGCGGTTCAACGACGGCCTCTCGCGGCTCCTCGCGTACCACGCGGCCCGCCGGACGAACGCGAACGTGCAGGTCGCCGTCGCCGACAACGGCTTTTCGCTCTCGATGCCGCTCAACCGCAAAGTCGACCTCGCGGGCGTCCTCCGCGACCTGACACCCGAGGAAGTCGAAGCCGACCTGCGGGCCGCCCTCGACGGGACCGACCTCCTGAAGCGCTACTTCCGCATCAACGCGACGCGCTCGCTCATGATTCTCAAGCGCTACAAGGGCTACGAGAAGTCCGCCGCCCAACAGCAGGTCTCCTCGGAGATGCTGCTGTCGTTCGCACAGGACCTCGACGAGTTCGCCGTGATAGAAGAGACCTACCGTGAGATCCTCGAAGACAAACTCAACCTCGCCGCCATCGAGGACGCGGTTGCGGCGATTCAAACGGGCGACGTGGACGTGGTCGGCCACCAGGTCTCGTCGCCGACGCCGCGGGCGTTCGGCCTCGCCACGCTGACCGCGAGCGACGTGGTCCTCGCCGAAGACGAGAGCGCGGCGCTCCGGGAGTTCCACGAGCGCGTCAAGGCCGAAATCGGCGACGACGAGGCGGACCTCGGCATCGACGTGGACTGACGGGCGACGGGTCGGCGAGTCGGCGGGGCGGCGGGCCGACGGTCGGTGCGCCGCCGAGACGACCTACCGGCGCGCCCACGCGAGCATCCGGTCGTAGAACGGGTCGGATTCGAGCGCGTCGGCGTCGCCGACGAGACACAGCGCCTTCTTCGCCCGCGTCAGGGCGACGTTGATGCGGCGGTGGTCCTCGAACAGCGGGCCGTCCAAGTCGCCGGTGGCGACGAAGGAGACGACGATGACCTCCTTCGAGGAGCCCTGGAACCGGTCGACCGTGTCGACGGTCGCGTTGGTTCTGCGGGAGATTTCTGCGACCTGCGCCCGGAACGGCGCGATGACGCCGATGTCGTCGGCGTCGACGCCGGCGGCCTCGTAGGCGGCGACGACCTCCGCCACGCGGTCGGCTTCGATGGGGTTCGTGTTGCCGACGCGCCGGCCGTCGGGGTCGACGAAGGCGACTTGGTCCGCAAGTTCCGCGGGGAGGTCCGCGGTGTCGACGCCGAGGTCGCGGAGGTGCTGAGACGCGACAGCGCCCGTGGCCGGGCGGAGCGCGCCGTCGTAGAACTCCTTGGAGGCGAAGGCCTGAATCCGCTGGGACATGCGGTACTGGCGGTCGAGCATGACCGAGGCGTCCGGGTACGTCTCGATGAGTCGCTGGAACAGCGATTTCTGGAGGTCGTTTTCGGCGCGGACGACCGGCGGAAGCTGTTTGTGGTCGCCGACGAGGACGAACCGGTCTGCGAGGTTGACGGCGGCGAGCGTGCCCGGTTCGGTTATCTGCGACGCCTCGTCGACGAGCGCCACGTCGAACGACTGCTCGCGCATCACGCGCGACCCGCAGGAGGCGGTGGTCGCGGCGACGACCGGCGCGTCGTGGAGAGCGGCGGCGAGCGCGTTCGGGTCGCCGCTCCGGGAGAGCCGAACGTCCTGCATGTCCTCGCGGACGCCGGATTCGGTGCCGACGCGGACGATATCTTCGAATCCTTGGTCGCGCAGGGCCTCCAGCGCGTTGTCGACCGCGCGGTTCGTGAAGGCCGAGAGCAAGACGCGGTTGCCGTCCTCGACGAGCGCGCGGATGGTCCGGGCGATGGTGTAGGTCTTGCCCGTCCCCGGCGGCCCGTGGATGAGCGCGAGGTCGTCGGCGTCGACGGCGAGGCGGACCGCGTCGTCCTGCGCGTCGTTGTTGTCGATGAACGTGCGGCCCGCAGAGCGGTCCGAAAAGTCGGGGTCACGGCGGTCGAACAGCACGTCCTTGCGGTCGGGCGAGCCCTTGAGCACCGCGTCGTGGAGCGCGGTGAGCAGGCGGTCGACGGTGAGTTCGGAGGGGTACACGTCGAGGCGGCGGAGCGGGACGGGTTCGTCGGTCGTGACGACGATTTCGTCGCCGAGTTCGACGATGCGCGCGAGTTCGGCGTGCCCCTCGACGGGGTGGCCGTCGCTGGCGAGCGCCACGTCGCCGGCGCGGAGTTTCGACACCGCGTCGTCGGTCTGCTTCGCCCGGAGTTCCCACGTGCCGTCGGGGCGCTCGGTCTGGCCGATGGGTTCGAGGCCGATGAGCGCCCGGTCGTCGTCGGCGCGCTCCTCGGCGCTCTGGTCCCAGAGTTTGCGGTACTCCTTGTGGACCGCTCGTCGCTCCTCCTCGACGGCGCGGTAGAAGCGGTCGAAGTAGTCGCGTTCCTCCTCGGGGACCGGATTCCCGATTGCGCCGGCTTTCGACTCCTGGTCGAGTCTGCCGGAGACGACCATGCAGGTGTCCTTCTCGAAGCAGTACTCGCACTTCGAGTTCACCTCGTAGCCGGTCGGCACCGACGCGTCGTGTTCCATCGCCGCGATTTCGTTGCGGGTGCGGACGACGAACTCGAGGAGGCCGCGGCCGATGGAGAAGTCCTTCGCCGGCGAGAGGTCGCCGGACTCCTCGGTCCGGTCGAGCGTCGTGTTCTTCGTGTAGAGGAGCGTCCCCGTGTCGACCGGGACGCCCCGCTCTTCGAGGATGAGCGCGTAGGAGGCGGCCTGAATCTTGTCCTGGAACCGCGGGTCGCGGTTGAGGTTCTTGCCGGTCTTGAGTTCGACGGGCGACCCTCGGCGGAGGGCGTCGGCGCGGCCCTTGATGCCGAACGTCGGCGAGATGAGCGTGTACTCGGAGCGCCACTCGTCTTCGTCCGTGAGGACGCCCTGCGAGAGCCAGCCCTCGATGGCGGCGGCGTTGCGGCGGACCTCGTCCGCGACCTCGTCGACCTCGCGGCCGAGCAGGCCGAGTTCGAGGCCGCGCTCGTCGATGCGCTCGTCGATGGACGAGTCGAGGTCGCGGCCGCGGAGGAGGTCGCCGAACACGTCGTGGACGATGGTCCCTTTCACCACCGGGTAGTTCAGCGGGATACCCGAGAGCTTGTTCAGGTAGTACATCCGCGAGCACTGCACCCACGAGCGGATGTCGGTCACGTCGACGAGGAAGTCGGGTTCGACGACGACGAACGACTCCGAGCCGGTCGAATAGGTCGTCTCGCCGCGGTACTCGGACTCCTCGGCGTCGGTGACGAGCAGGTCCATCCCCGGTTCGGCGTGTTCGGCGGCGTGGGTCCACTTCCCCCAGAGGGTGACGGTCACGGGGTCTCCGGTCCCGCGCTCGGGGCGGAGCGTCACCTCCGCCAGCGACCGCTCGCCGTACTTCGTTTCGACGTCACGCGGCTCGCCGACCTCGACGAGCGGACCGCGAAGGTTCACGTCCGAACCGTCGGTGAGGCGCGGCCAAATAGCCGTCGGTGGGGTGTGAGTCCCGCGCGGTTCGCGTGCGCGACTCTCCCCGACCGTCACGCTCTTTCTCTCCCGCGTGGTACGCCCAACCATGCGCGTCAGAGATTGGCAGGACATCCTCTCGGAGGTCGTCGAAGACGGCCGCGGCCGCGACCCCGACGCGTGGCGGGCCGTCGCGGGCACCCGGCGACGGAGCCTCGGTGAGGACCTCTTTCTCGCCCATCCGAACGCCGGTGTCTACCAACTGAAGACGTACGCGAAGAACCCCTACGAGGTCCGCGGCGTCGGCGCTCGCGTCGCCCGTCGCATCGACGACGACCTCGACCCGCTGTTCCCGCGCCGGCGCGGCGACGACGGCGAGAACGACGCCGGCCGGTTCGCCGTCCAGCAACCGCCCGAAGACGAGTCGCAGGCCGAATCGATGGCGCGGCGACTCGAAGAGACCGTGAAAGTCCACGCCGACGCGCCGACCACCGCCGACGACTTCTTCACCGACGTGATGGAGGCGCTCGAAAGCCCGGCGTTCGGCCCGATGGACTACGAGTTCGACGCCCGGCCCGACCGCCTCGACGACCTCGCGGACGAGTTCGCCGACGCCGACGAACTGCTGTCCACGGACCTCGACGACCTCATCGAGTCCGACGGCGTCGACCGCGGGTTCCAGTGAGACACCGGTTTCAAACCCTCCCAACCCAATGGACTGCTATGGACGATAGATTCCGCGGGCGGTCGCGAAAACCGCCCCACGGCGCGATTTCGGAGGAACGATGGTCGGTTCCAGCATGAGCGACGAGGAGACGCGGCTCGCCAACAACCGAATCAAAATCGGATTCGTCCTGTTGGTCGGCGTGTCGGCCGGGCTCGTCGCCGTCCAAGCCGGAGCGACGCTCGTTCAGAGCGCAATCGCGCTCCTCGCCGGGGTGGCCGTCGGCGGGGTCCTCACGTGGTATCTGGGCCGCTGGGCCAAGGAGTTCACCGCGGTGAACCGACGCTAGACGTATCGTCTGTTGTGAAATTCGAACACAAACACATATTTCAGATTAAACGCGTGGCACTGAATCGCAGGGTATATATCTGTCCTCTGAGGACAGTTTCTCGCCGGTAACCAGGGCAGGGGCAATGACCTGGTTATTCACCGGAAGACGCTGTGGGACACCGGAATTGGGCCTTCGGTGCAACGCGGCGTCCTACCCAAGGTGCGTGCGCGACCCGGACACGGTTCGGGTGTCGGGTACGCATGTGATGGAGTTGCAGTCTCCTCAGGGCGATACCCGTGCGATCCATCGCTCGGGCGCGTCCAATTCCGCGTCGGTCGGTAAGTTCTCCGGATGGTCCCACACTCGCGAAGCGGCCGCGACGCCGCGTTCGTCGGCGACGTGCTCGAAAAAGCGAGCGCCGCGTTCGTACTGCCGGCGCTTGAGGCCGAGTCCGAGGAGCCGCCGCGCGAGCTTCGCGACGGGACCGCCGCCCTGTCGTCGCTCGTCGAGCTTCCGGCGGAGGTCCTCGTAGTCGTCGTCGAACGCCCGGTCCATCAGCAGTTCCGCGTAGCCCTCGACGGCGGTCATCGCCGTGTCGAGTTCGCGGAACGCGTCGCGGTCGATGTCGCCTTCGACGAGCGCGTCGACGCCGCGTTGCATCCGCGATTCGAGGTGCGTCGAGAGCCACGGGGCCGCGCCGAACTCCGCGGCGTGGGACACCTCGTGGAAGGCGATCCAGCGGCGGAACCGCGGGTAGTCCACGTCGAGGCTGTCGGCGACCCGGCGGATGTTCGGGTGGACGAAGTACAGGCCGTGGTCGTCGTCGCCCTCGGCGAGGAGCAGCGGGTCGTACTGCCCGAGGACGTTGTTCCCGAGGAACGAGAGGACGAAGGCGAACGAGCCGGTGTTGACGGCGCGGGTGACACCGGGAAGGAGCGCGGGGCCGTGTTCCTCGAACGGGACCATCACCCGGCGGAACGTCGCCACGTTCGCGTCTATCCAGTGGTGTCGGTTCTGGACTTCGACGACTTCGGGCACGTCGAACTCCACCTCGGCGACGGTCGAAAGGCGGTCGCGCGCGTCGCGAACGTCCGCGGCGTACCCCGCTCGCTCCGCCTCCGAGAGGTCGAGCGAGCCGGGGTCGGTCGCGGCTTTCGCGGCCTCGGCGACGGCGTCCCAGTCGATGGTGCCGGAGCCGGTCGCCGAAGCGTCCGCGACCGCTCTGACGCTCCGAAAGAGGTTCATACTGTATCGTGGCGGGCCGGACGCAAAACGCTTCGGTCGGGCGAAACGAACCCTCTAATTCGCAGACACGACGCCCCTAAACACTATACCGAGTCGAACGTGGGGGGCGTATGGACCGAACCATCGACCACGTCGCGTTCGGTGGTACCGAGCTGTACGAACTCCGGGCGGCCGCGAACGAGGTCGGTCTCACCCCGACCTACGGCGGCGAACACGGGACCGGAACGACTCACATGGCCGTCGTCCCGTTCCCCGACGGGTCGTACCTCGAACTCATCGCGCCGACGCTCGGAACCGACGCGGCGGACGCCGGCTTCTGGCCGGACCACCTCGCGGCCGACGCCGGCCCCGCATCGTGGTGTCTGGAGACCGACGACGCCGCCGCCACCGCCAAGGCCGCCATCGACGCCGGCCTTCCCGTCGACGGTCCGCACGAGGCCTCCCGCGCTCGGCCGGACGGCCGCCTCGTCGAGTGGGACATGAGCTTCGAGGGCGCGGACCAGCGGCTCCCCTTCTTCATCCGGGACCGCACCCCGCGGAGCTACCGCGTCCCGAAAGCCGCGCGAAACGCCGCCGTCCGCGGACTCCACACCGTCGTCGTCGCCACCCGCAACCGCGAAGCGACCGCGGCGCTGTTCGCCCGACGGCACCGCTACCCTTCGCCGGTCGACATCAACGGGCCGTTCTCCGAGTTCGCCGTCCTCCCCGGCACGCCGCTCGCCCTGTGCGAACCCGGCGGCGGCGCGCTCGAAGCGCGCATCGACGCGGTCGGCGAGGGACCGTGCGCGTTTCTCGTCGGCGTCACCGACCTCGACCGGGCGCGGAACTCGCTGTCGCTCGGCCCCGAGATTCGCTACAGCGACCGCCACATGGCGTGGTTCGACCACGACCTGTTCGAGGGGCGACTGGGCGTGGTGGAACTCCCCTGAATCGGCCCGAATCGGCCCGAATCGCCCTGAATCGCGAGTCGAGGTCCGACGGTCGGCTCAGGCGGCGCAGTTGTTCGGTCCGAGTTCGAGTTCGGTCGCCTCCTCCTCGTCGCCGACCGAGGCCCGCCCGGTGTTGATGGCGATGACGCGCTCGTAGTTCGCGGGCTTTTCCGGCGTATCTCCGGCCACCCGGTCGACGAACGCCTGCTCGTCCATCGACAGCAAGTCGAGTTCCCCGCGCAGGTCGCCGAGCGTCGCGCTCACGAGTTCGCCCGGCGCGGCGACGCCGTAGCGCCCGTCCGCCCCGACCGAGACGTGCCCGGGGAGGACGCGCGTCTCGTCGGGAAGCGACAACAGCGTGTCGTGGAGCGTCTCGTAGAGGAGTTCCGCGCCCGTCGCCGCGTCGGCGTCGCCGAACTGGAGTTCCGTCCGGCCGACCGACTCGACGAACAGCGTGTCGCCGGTGAGGAGGAACCGACCGTCGACGAGGTAGTTCGTCATGTCCGAGGTGTGGCCCGGCGCGTGAATCGCCTCGATACCGTAGTCGCCGACGCTCAGCGTCTCGCCGTCGTCGAGCGCGGTGAACTCGTATGCAACGTCGCGGTCCGCCGCCTCCGAACCGAGGTAGTACGGCACGCCGAGTCGGTCGGCGAGGGCCCGGCCGCCCGAGACGTGGTCGGCGTGGACGTGCGTGTCGAGCACACCCGAGACCGTCATGCCGGCGTCGGCGGCGACGAGTTCGAACTCGTGGACCTGCCGCGTCGCGTCCACGACGACCGCCTCGCGGGCCGACCGCGAGCCGACGACGTAGCCGAGACAGCCCTTCGCGCGCCGCTGGACCTGCGCGACGAACAGGTCGTCGTCGCCGGTGTCGAGTTCGACCACCTCGTACAGTTTGCTCCAGTCTTCCATGCCGCCCTTGACGACCTCCACGTCGTCGTAGCCCCGCGACGCGAGTTCGAACCCGAACGACGTAGAGGACAGGCCCTTCCCGCAGATGGCGACGACCGGCCCTTCCTCGGCGAGGTCGTCGACGCGCTCCCAATCCCAGTCGCCGCCGAGTCCGTCGACGGGGTGGAAGGGAACGTTAACCGAGCCCTCGATGTGCCACGACTCGAAGCTCTCGGGCGGTCGCGTGTCGACCACGGTGAACGATTCTCCCGCGTCTACCTGGTCAGCGAGTTCGCTCACGGTGAGCTGGTGGAGGAGTTTACTCATGTGGTTAGCTATGGGAACGACGCACAAAACCGTTTGCGGCGGGAGCGACGCGCGCGGCTCTCGGGTCGGCGTCGCTGCACCGCTATCGAACCGAGAGAACGTGCCGCCGCTCACCGGGCGGGTGTCAGAAAAGTCGAATCGAAATGTCGTCCCGAACTACAGTTCGGCCTCGAAGTCTTCGAGGGCGTAGACCGTGTCGGAGCCGCGGCGGTCGAGCGTCTCGTTGGCGAGGAGCCAGTAGACGACCGACAGCGCGCGTCGACCCTTGTTGTTCGTCGGGACGACGAGGTCGACGTTCGACGTCTGGTTGTTGGAGTCGCACATCGCGATGACCGGGATGCCGACCGTGATGGCCTCCTTGACGGCCTGCGCGTCACCGATCGGGTCGGTGACGACGACCACGTCGGGTTCGATGTAGCCGGCGTAGTCGGGGTTCGTCAGGGTTCCCGGGATGAAGCGGCCCGTGCGGGCGCGAGCGCCGACGGCGTCGGCGAACTTCTCGGCCGGGAAGCGACCGTACTGGCGGGAGGACGTGACCAGAATCTGCTCCGGACTGTAGTTCGCGAGGAAGTCCGCGGCGGTGCGGATTCGCGAGTCAGTCTGGCTGACGTCGAGCACGTAGAGCCCGTCGTCGCGGACACGGTGGATGAACCGGACCATGTCCTTGGTCTTCTGCTGGGTACCGATGTGGACACCGGCGGCCAGGTAGTCCTCGACCGGGATGAGCAGGTCGGCGTCTTCGTCGGGCATAACGTCCTCGTCGAAGGCCGGTTCCGGCTCTGCTTCTTCGGCCTCGGCGGCTTCGTCGGCCGCCTCGGCGGTCTCTGCTGTCTCGTCTTCGGTGGCGGCCTCGGCGGGTTCCGTCTCGGCGACCGCTTCGGTCTCCGTCTCGGGTTCCTCGTCGGCGACCTCCACCGCGTCGTTTTCGTTGTCGCTCATACTGCGTCGTCCGCGATGCGGATGAGTTCGTTCAGTTTGGCGGTTCGCTCGCCCTGCACCGTGCCAGTCTTGATGAACGGCGCGTCGGTTGCGACGGCGAGGTGTGCGATGGTCGCGTCTTCCGTCTCACCGGAGCGGTGAGAGATGACGGCGTCCATCCCGTTTCGGGAGGCCAGTTCGACGGCGTCGAACGCGTCGGTCAGCGTCCCGATCTGGTTCGGCTTGATGAGGATGGAGTTCGCGGCGCCCACGTCGATGCCGTCCTGCAGACGGTCGACGTTGGTGACGAACAGGTCGTCACCGCAGATGAGCGTGCGGTCGCCCACGCGCTCTGTGAGTTCCGCGAAGCCCTCGTAGTCGTTCTCGTCGAGGGGGTCTTCGACGTAGACGAGGTCGTACTCGTCGACCATTTCGGCGACGTAGTCGATCTGCTCGTCGGTCGTCTTCGTCTCGTCACCGTAGTGGTAGACGCTGTCTTCGAACATCTCCGAGGCCGCGATGTCGAGGCCGAAGCGAATCTCGAAGCCGAGTTCGTCCTCGACGTCGGAGACCGCTTCGGACATGATTTCGAACGCGTCGGCGTCCGAAACCGGCGGTGCCCACGCACCCTCGTCGCCCTTCGCGGCGGGCACGCCGCGCTCGTCGAGAATCTCGGACGCGCGGGCGTGGACCTTCGCGTTGGCGAAGACGGCTTCGGAGACGCTCGGCGCGCCGACGGGCGCGGCGAGGAACTCCTGGATGTTCGTCGCTTCCTTGGCGTGTTCACCGCCACCGATGACGTTCCCGAGCGGCGTCGGGAAGTTGTCGCCGCGGAACGCGCCGCCGAGGTGCTGGTACAGGGGTGCACCGAGCACGTCGGCACCGGCCTTCGCGGCCGCCATCGAGATGGCGACCGCACTGTTCGCGCCGATTTCCGAGAAGTTCTCGGAGCCGTCTGCGGCGCGGAGCGTCGCGTCGACCTCACGCTGGTTGCCCGCGTGGACCTCGTCCACGAGTCGGGGAACGGCGTGTCGCCGCGCGGCGGCGATGGCTTCAGTCGGCGGCAGTTCGATTGCCTCGTACTCGCCGGTGGACGCCCCGCTCGGGGCCGCAGCGCGACCGAACCCACCGGATTCGGTGAGCACGTCGGCTTCGACCGTCGGGTTTCCACGGGAGTCGAGCACGCGGCGCAGAGCTACGGATGTGATTCGAGTCATGTTGTCACTTACCCTCTCGTTTGACGGTGAACGGAAGTACACCTGCGTCGTACTCCTCAGCGGCGATTAATATCGGTTCGGTCTGTTCCGAATCGACGAGTACGGGTGCACCGTAGGAGACCTGCAGCGCTCGCGCGCCGAGGATGCGTGCCTTCTCGTATCGGTTGTACCGTTGCATCATTGGTAGGGAGATACGACGTCCACGAGGTCCTTGTGCGACACCATCATCCGCCGGCAGCAAGCACGGGTGACCCCGAGGTCGTCGAGGACGTCAGCGGGGTCCTCGTCTCCCTCGCGAGCACGGGCTTTGAACTCGTCCCAGTGTTCGCCGATCACTGTGCCGCAGGTGAAACACCGGACGGGAATCATCATGGTTAGATCACCTCAGCGGTAGGACTTCTGGTAACGAGCGCGCGCGCCCGGTCCGCCCCACTTCTTGGGTTCGGACTGGCGGACGTCGTTGACCAGAAGCGAGCGGTCGAACTCCATGTACGCGTCGCGAAGCTCCGCGTCGTTCAGGTACTGCACCAGGCCACGAGCGAGCGCGGTGCGGACTGCGTCGGCCTGACCGGCCACGCCGCCGCCGTTGACGCGCACGTCGATGTCGACCTGCGAGCGGAGGTCCTCGCCTGCGATGCGGAACGGTTCCAGCATCTTGAGGCGGGCCATCTCCGGCTCGACCAGCTCGACCGGCTGGGAGTTGATTCGGACTCGACCTTCGCCCTCGCGCACGGTGGCGCGAGCGATTGCGGTCTTCTTCTTACCGGACGTGTTCGTTACCATGTGACGTTAGCACCCAGCTTCTCGGAGACCTCTCCGAGCGAGATGAACTTGATGTTCGAAAGTCGGTCCAGCGAGGTGTCTTCGAGCATCTCGCCGTCTTCGTCGTACGGATTGCCGACGTAGACGCGGACGTTCGAGAGCGCCTCGCGGCCGCGGGGCTTCTTGTACGGAAGCATGCCGCGGATGGCACGCTTGAAGATGCGGTCGGGACGCTTCGGGTAGTACGGACCCTGGTCCGAACCGACTTCGACGCGCTTTCTGTACTTGGCCATCACGTCCTGTTCCGAGCCCGTGATGACGGCGTCTTCAGCGTTGACGACGGCGACCGTCTCCCCTGCGAGGGCGCGCTGTGCGACCTCCGAGGCGACGCGGCCGACGATGCAGTTTCGAGCGTCGACAACGACGTCTGCGTCGAATTCTGCGAGGCTCATCGGATCACCCGTACGTTGGACCCGTCGGGGTTCTGTTCAGCGAGTTGTTCTAGCGTCACGGTGTCGCCGACCTGCTCGATCTTCTTTCGAGCGGTGGACGAGAAGTCCACGGCCGCGACTGTGACGTTCTTCTGCAGCACACCGCTACCCAGCACCTTGCCGGGCACGACGACGGTCTCGTCTTCCTGAGCGTATCGTTCGATACGACCAAGGTTGACTTCCGCGTGGGTGCGCCGTGGCTTTTCGAGACGGTCCGCGACATCCTGCCAGACGTTGGCACCGGACTCACGCGAGACCGCCTTCAGCTCGGCGATGAGACTGTTGAGTCTCGGGTTCGTCTTACTCATTGTCTACCTCCAGAGAGAAAGCGGAGTGCAGGGAGCAGGATTTGAACCTGCGGACTCCTATGAGACAGCGCCCTGAACGCTGCGCCGTTGGCCAGACTTGGCTATCCCTGCAAGCATTCCGCTGTACTTCATGCCCCGTAAAAACACCTTCGGTCCGACCCGCCGCCGTGAGGGAGTCACACGCCACGCTATCGGTGGTCGTGACCCCTCGCGGGGCGGGCGAACGTCGGTGTTGAGACGGGGCAGTGTTCATTCTTACAGTGCGACCTTCTCTTCGAGCTCGGCCGCGCGGTCACCCAAGGAGGCGACTGCGCGGGTCACGAGCTCGTCGACGTCGAACGAACCGTCCGTCTCCACACTGAAGACGAACGCTCCGGGCACGTCGTGTACTTCGACCTCTTTACCGGGGTACCGCTCCGTCAGGTCGTTCCCGAACGTCTCCGTCGCGACGAGGTCGCCGTCTTCGGCGTCCCCCTCGGCGTGCTCCGCCGCGGCCTCTTCGATGACGCCGCGGAGGATGTTCGGTTCCTGTTCATCGAACTCGCCGGCGTCGCCGACGACCTCCACGCGCTGGAGGTGTCGGTAGCCGACGGCGACCCCGCCTTGGTTCTTGGCGTGGTCCTTTCCGTAGCCGAGGACGGCGTCGGCCTCGAACTCGAGGCGCTGGCCCTCCTTCAGCTCGATGATGGGGATGTTCTCGTCCGCCGGGACGACCATGTCGTCCGCGGATTCGATGTCCCCGGAGTAGGCGGTTGCCGGCCCGTCGACTTCGAGCGCGACGGTGACGGTGTCACCGGGCTCGAAGTCGTCGAGAGGCGTGGTCAACGGAACCAGACCGAGACGAAGCCCGATCATCTCGTCGAACATGACCGAGGTGTTCTCCACGAACCGAACGGTTTCGATGGAGAACGTCGGCACGTCGGCGACCATCGCCCGGCGAATGCCGTTGGCTAGCGCCGGGGTCAGACCGCGCGCGACGAAACGGGCGCGTCGGTCTTCGCGTTCGATGAACTCGACCTGGAAGTCGTTTACCATGGTGTGTTAGAGTCGGCTGTTTTTCGGCGCGCGAGTTCCGTCGTGCGGAATCGGCGTCACGTCCTCGATGCGACCGATCTCGAGACCGGCGCGAGCGAGGGCGCGAATCGTTGCCTGTGCGCCGGGTCCGGGGCTCTTGTTACCGTTGCCACCGGGACCGCGGACGCGGACGTGCAGACCGGCGATACCGGCCGCCTTAATCTGGTCGGCGACGCTCTCTGCCATCTGCATGGCCGCGTACGGAGATGCCTCGTCACGGTTCTGCTTGACGACGGAACCGCCGGACGACTTGACGATCGTCTCGGCGCCCGTGATGTCAGTCACCGTGATGAGCGTGTTGTTGAACGATGCGTGAACGTGGGCGATGCCCCACTTGTCACCGGTTTCGGATTCGCTCATTCTTGGGCCTCCGCGCGCTCAGGGTGCAGTTCGTCCGCGAGCTTCGACGTCTCGTCGAACGCCACGGTGTCCTCTTCGTCGACCTCGACCTTGCGGGAGGGGACGGTCGTCCGAGCACCGCCGACGGCCACGTGACCGTGGACGATGAACTGACGGGCCTGCTGGGGCGTCTGTGCGAGCCCCTTGCGGTAGGCGACCGTCTGGAACCGACGTTCGAGGATGTCGGTCACGTCGAGACGCAGCGTCTGGGAGATGTCGTCCTCCGCAGAGAGGATGCCGTAGCGGCGCATGCGCGCCATGAACTCGGCACCGAGCGACTCGGCCTCTTCGACGTCACCCTGGGCCTCGCCGAGGAGGCGTCGCGCCTCGCGGCGGAGGTTGCGCAGTTCGGACTGCGCGCGCCAGAGTTCTTCCTTGTTCTTGAGACCGTACCGAGAGAGGAGGTCCGATTCCTGCGCGATACGCTCGCCCTGGAACGGGTGGTTCGGGGTCTCGTAGAACTTGGTGTTGTTACCCGTCGTCATTCTTCAGCCTGCGCCTCCTTGATCTCCTCGACGTTGACACCGATGGTGCCTTCGGTACGTCCAGTGGACTTCGTCCGCTGGCCGCGAACCTTCTGGCCGCGCTGATGTCGAACGCCCTTGTAGGAGCTGATCATCTTCATGCGGTTGATATCATGCCGCCGCTTTTCTTCGAGGTCCGAACCCGTGATGTGGTCGGTCTCACCGGAGAAGAAGTCCTTCCGTCGGTTTGCCATCCACTCGGGGGCGTGGTCCTCGAAGTTCTCGACGACATCGACAACGGAGTCGATCTCGTCTTCGGGAAGCTTACCGAACAGCGCCGTTCGGTTCACTTCCGCGGCGTCGGCGATGATGCGCGCTGTGCGCTTGCCGATACCCTTCATGTCCGTCAGACTGCGCTCTACCGTCTTCGTTCCGTCAAGGTCGGTCTGACCAATTCGGATGAAGTAACGGAGGTCCTCTTCCTCCTCCGGAGAGCCGTCCTGTGGTTCTTCTGCACTCATGACTTTGGAAGTCGTGTTGTGAGCGTTGCGGCGGGGATTCGAACCCCGGGGGCTTGACGCCACTGAGTTAGCAACCCAGCGCCTTGGGCCAGGCTTGGCTACCGCAACACTTCGTTCGTGTTAGTTTCGCCCTTCCGGACTCGGGGACGACATTCCCCTACATCGATTGCATCCGTTACGAGACGGGGGCATTACTTAAACATCACGAAAGGGACCTCGCGTGAGACCCCGAGTCACCGTCGCTCGCCGGCGAACTGTGGGGTGTTACACAATCTCACCAAAATCATAATAACTACGGTTACGTATTCTGGTCAATGAGTTCGACAGAGTCCGCTCCTGAGGCGACGAAGCCGGTCCGAATCGAGACCGTCGAAGAGCTCGACGCCCTCGTGGCCGAACACGACCGCGTCCTCCTCGACATCTACACCAAGGGCTGCACGCTGTGTCAGAGCATCGAGCCGGTGCTGGGCAACGTCGCGAAGGCGACCGACGTGGTCGTCGCGATGATAAATCCGCAGACGGACATGTCGGTCGCGGAACGGTACACGATTCGGAGCGTCCCGACGCTCCTCCTGTTCGAGGACGGCGAACTCGTCGACCGCCTCGCCGACGGGTTTCAGGGCGCGCAGGCGGTCGTCGACTTCGTCGAGAACGACGAGCGGTGAGGAGTCGGTTCGGTACGGTGGCGACGCCGGTTACGCGTCGTAATCCGCGTCGTTACCGTCGGCGTCGCGTGCAGCGGCCTCGCCCGGGTGGCTCCCTTTCGGCATCACGTTGTCGAGGAGGAAGTACACCGAGTCGCGCATCGCGTACGCTGATTCGAGCCGCGTCCCGGTGACGCGCACGTCCAGGCTCCGAAAGAGGAAGGCCATCAGGTTCTCGGCCATCATCTCGGCGTTCATCTCGCGGTAGTGGCCCGACTCCATCTCCCGAGCGATGAGCGTCGCGACCGTCTCGACCATGTGCGTCTCCATGCGCCGGAACTTCTCTCGGTACTGCTCGTCGTGGACGGTCTGCGTGCGGAGTTCGAAGATGGCCCGCTGGAACGGGTCGACGCTGCCGCTGTCCGCGACCGGCTCCGGAACGCCGGGAGGGACCGACTCGCAGGTCGAAAGGTCGCCCTCCGGGGGGAGGACGTACTCGACGAACTGCCGAAGCTCGGCGTCGGGGTCGTCGGCCTCCGGGTCGATGGTCTCGACGAACAGGTCGATGATGTAGTCGAGGAACGCGAGGAGCAGCTCGTCTTTGTTCTCGTAGTGGTAGTACAGAAGCGAGGTGCTCTTTTCGAACTCCGTGCCGATGTTCTTTATCGAGAGGTCAGCGTAGCCGTGTTTCGCGAGCGCCCGGAGCGTGGCGTCCATAATCGCCTGCTCGGTCTCGCTTCGGCCGGTGTCGATTCGGTCGTCGTCCATGATGTGTCTCGTTGGGATTCTCAGTCGTCAGTTGGTTCGTCGAGGCGAGTGGTACACCAGTGACAGAAGTCGAGGTCGGCGTCGACCTCGCGGCCGCATTCGGGGCACGTGACGGCGTCCGAGTCGGGGTCGGAAACGGCCGCCGCCGAGTCGTCGGCGTCGTCGACGGTGGAGCGCGCCGCCTGCGCCTGCGCCTCGGCGGCCTGCCGGAAGCCGATGACGAACGCGTCGAGGACGCTCGCAAAGCTCACCGCGAGGAGGGGCAACAGCTCCGTGAGAACCGAGGTGAACTCCGAGGGGGACATCGTCTCGGCGGCGTCCAACGCCTCGAGCGTCCCCGAAGGAACGAACAGCGCGGCCACCGCGAGAACGAGGAGCACCCACATGGCGGCCCGTCGCCAGCGACGCAGGTAGATGTGGCCGAACCCGGTGAATATCAGTCCGAGTATCGCGGCGAGCCAAGGACGGAGCTTCGTGAGTGCGGACATACGTGGACTCGATTGATTCTCGCTCATGAGGGTTCCGTTCGTGGTGTGTCGTGGGAGTCGTGGGCGGGTCGCGTGCGATTCGTCGCGGGCTGTTCGACGCGCGGTTCCTCGCGGGCCGGTTGGCGTGCGGTTCGTCCGTGTGGGCTGGTCTGCGAGCGATGCGGGCGTGGGGGCCGGGGCAGGGGCAAACTGAATTTGGGAAGGCGATGCGTCAGCGTGGGGGTTGGAAGGCGATGCGTCAGGGGGACGTTGGTGCCGCGGTGGCGGTGTCCTGCTGGGTCCACTGCTCCCACAGGACGATGGCCGAGGGCGTGACAAGGAGCGCGGTGAGGTACGAGTAGAAGATACTCAGCGCGGTCACGACCCCGAACTGACCGAGGACGGGCGTGATGGCGATGGCGAGGACGCCGAGTCCCGTGGTCGTGGTGAGCATGCTCCCGGTGAGCGCGCCCCCGGTCCCGCCGACGGTCAGCCGAAGCGCCTCGTCGAGGTCGTGACCTTCGGCGTTGTACTCGTCGGCGAACCGGTGGACCACGTGGGCCGAGTAGTCGATACCCAGCCCGATGGCGATGGAGAGAATCGTCGCCGTCAGCGCGTTCAGCGGGATACCGAGATAGCGCATCGTCCCGGCGAGGAGCGCGATGGAGACGACGATGGGC
Source organism: Haloferax sp. Atlit-6N (assembly GCF_003383195.1). Taxonomy (NCBI): domain Archaea; kingdom Methanobacteriati; phylum Methanobacteriota; class Halobacteria; order Halobacteriales; family Haloferacaceae; genus Haloferax; species Haloferax sp. Atlit-6N. The sequence goes on from NZ_QEQJ01000006.1 coordinate 83,336, forward strand.
ACGAGGTTCACCACGCCGAGGGTCCACTGCCCTTCGAGGAGCTGGTAGATGACCACCAAGAACAGCGCGGTCGCGGCGAGCGCGACGGTGAGGCTCTCGATGGCCGACAGCAAGATCGTGTCGGAGACGCCTTTGAACACGACGGTGCTCCCGGTCGCCGTGGCGTCCATGCGGAGGCGCTCGGCGACGAGTTTCCCGTCGGCGACGATTTCGTCCTGCGTGGCGTCGCCCTCGACGGTGTAGACGATGCGCGTCTGCCGGTAGTCCTCCGTGATGTACGACGACGCCTGGTTCGATACCGGCGAACTGAGGAGTTCGTCGTATATCGTCTCGAGGTTGTCGTCGGGGACGCCGTTACCGTCGGCGTCGTTCCGGGCGACGAGCGCGGCGAATTCGGGGTCCTGCTCAGCGTAGCTCTGGATGACCGTGACGATGCTCGTCGCCTCCGCGCGGCGGTCGTCCGTGACGAACGACTCCGGCGGGTCCTCGCCGTTGCGGTGAATCATCTCGAGGGACGAGTCCTGTCGTAACTGTCCCTCGACGTATATCGTCACGCTGTCACCCTGCGTGCTCTCGAAGTTGTCTTCGAGGTAGTTCAGGTCCTTCGTGACGGTGTAGACGCCGGGCTTGAACGGCTCGGGAAGCTGTTGGAGGTAGGCGGGTTGGTCCTCCGGCGGGAGGAAGTCCTCCTGGGAGAACGTCGTGTCGACGCCGGTCCCGTACGCGCCCGCGACGACCGTCGTGAGCAGGATGACCACGAGAAACGCCCGCGGGGCCTTCCGCCCGACGACGACGCCGCCCGACAGGACCCGCGCGAGCATGCCACCCTCGCTTCCGAGAGGGTCGGAGGCGAACTCGGGCACGTTGTACTTTTCGCGGAGTTCGTCCGCGTAGAGCTTCGCCGCGGGGAGGAACACCCCGAAGACGAGGAACGTGAAGATGATGCCGACCGCCGCGACGAGACCGAAGTCGCGGATGGGCGCGAGGTCGCTCGTGGCGTTCGCGAGGAACCCGAGGACGGTCGTGCCGGTGACGATGAAGAACGCGACCGAGAGCTGTTTGATGGTGGTCCGCATCGAGGGGACCGGCGAGATGTCCTTGACGCGCTCCTCGCGGTAGCGGTTCACCGCGTGGAGCCCGAAGTCGATACCGACCGCGAGCAACAGCGGCGGCACCGCGATGAGCATCTGGCTGAACGCGATGCCCGCGAGGCCCATGAAGCCGAACGTCCAGACGACGGCGATGACGAGGGAGACGACGCCGAGGAGCAGGTCGATGGGGTCGCGGTAGGCGACGACGAGGAACCCGAAGATGAGGAGCACCGCCGCCGGAACCACGAGCAGGAGCGAGTCGGCGATGACGTTGCCTAACTCGCCGGAGATGATGCCGCTCCCGAACACGCGGATGTCGCTGTTCGAGACGGAAGTCATCGTCTGAATCTCCTCTTGGATGCCCGTCATCGGGCTGGTTCCGGAGGTACCGGCGCTCGACGAGAGGCCGGGGACCTCGTGACTCACGACGCCGATAGTCGAGGAGGCCTCGACGGACTGGCGGTTGAAGTCATCGCTCAGGAGCGACGAGACCTGCGGGCTCGCGGTCGCCTGCTTGGCCGCGGCGCGGACCTCGCTCGGCGAGGCCGATTCGAGCGCGCCTATCTGTTCGTCGATGGTCGTCGCCGACGGGTCGAGCGTCTGGGCGACCGTGGACGCGACGCTCGACGTGGAGGTCGCCCGGAGGTCGGGGCGGCTCAAGATGCGCTCTTGGAGCCGCAACATGTCGAGCATCGCCGGTTTCGAGAGGACGTTATCGTCCCGTTGGATGAGTTGGGTGCTCCCCGAACTCGTCTCGAACGCGGGTGAGAACTCCCGGTTGACGTCGTCGAGCGCTTCCTGTGCGGGCGAGTCCTCGGTGAACTGCGAGGTGCCGGAGTCGGTCGAGATGTTTCCGAGACCGGCCCCGAAGACGAGCGTCAGCACGAAGAACAGCGCCACGACTCTCCCGGGGTTCTCGACGATGAACCCGCCGAGGCGGTCGACGTACACTTCGTAGTCTATCATTGTGGGGGGAAAGTGGGGCGGTTAGCGGCGGTACCAGAGGAAGCCGACGACGCCGAGTCCGACGACGATGAGACCGCCGACGAGGGGCGTCGAGAGGCCGCCGCCGCCGCTCGATTCGGTGACGTCGATGGCGACCGGATACTGGTCAGAGAGCTTGCGTTCGCCGTCCTCGTTTTCGTACTGGAAGTCGATGTCGAAGGAGTAGGCCTTCGGGTTGGCCGAGGAACCGACGCTCAGTTCGAGGGGAATCTCGGTCGACTCGCCGGGTTCGAGCTCCTGGATGAACGCGGTGTCGTCGTTAAGCGTCAGCGGGCTGTCGGCGAAGGCCTTCGCGTCGATGTTGCGGTAGGTCTCGTCGCCGTTGTTGGTCACGACGAGCGTGACGGTCTGCGAGCCGCCCGCCTCGATGCTCCCGTTCTTCGTGGTCACGCCGAAGAGGTTCTGCTTGGGTTTCACTTCGGCGTTCATCAAGAGGGCCTTCGACTGCTGGGTGTCGCCCTCGGAGTTGCGGTACTCGACCGTGTAGCTCAGTTGCCGCTGGCCGGCGTCCGCGGAGTCGGTCACTTCGACCGAGAACGAGAAGTCCGAGGACTCGCCGACGTCGAGGGTGCCGAGCGCGTACTCGGTCTCCTTGATGTTCGTGTTCGGCGACTTCGAGGAGATAGTGAGCACGGCGTCGCGGGCCGTCTGCGGGCCGTCGTTCGTGAGCGTTCCGCTGACGGTGGTCTCGCGGCCGACGCGGAGCGTCGACTGCTCGGCGTCGATGGAGAACTCCTGTTCGGCCACCGGCCTCACGCCGGTGGCGATGTTCTTCGACTGCTTGGCGACGCCGTCTTCGTCCTCGTAGCTCACGCCGAGCGAGAGGGCGTACTGCTGGACGGCGGCGGAGGACGCGACGCTCGTCTCGTATTCGAGCCGGCGCGTCTCGTTGACGCCCCACGAGCCGGCGTACCGGGTCGCGGAGGCAGACTGACCGAACGTTATCGAGGGGTTCTGCGAGGTCGCGGTGACGGACGAGTCGAACGCGGGGAGCGACCCGACGTTGCGCATCGTGACGGTGGTCGTCCCGCTGCCGCCGACCTGCGCGGTCGTGTTCACGGAGACGACCTCGAAGCGCGGGGCCTGCTCGACGACGACGGTCACGGGAATCTCCTCGGTCTTCTCCTCTTCGTTCTTCACGTCACCGTCGTCGCGGACGGACGAGTCGTGTTCGTACTTCGCGACGAGCGTCATCTCGTAGGTCCCCGGCGTGGCGTTCTCCTTGACCGAGACGGAGAACGAGGCGTCCCGCTGGGTCGCGTGCGGGATGTCGCCGACCGGGAGCGTCGCGGTGTTCACCTCGACCGGCGCCTCACCGGATTCGAGTGTGAGCCTGACGTTCCGCGTCGATTTGACCTGGGCTTCGAGCGCCGAGCGCTGTTGGTCGCTCAGCGTTCCCGAACTCTCCGACGAGGAGAACTTCCGGTACTCGCTGTCGCCGCCGTAGTTAGTCACGACGACGTTCAGGGAGGTCTCCTGCCCGGGAACGAGTTTGTTGCTCGGCGCGTACGCCTGAAGGTTCGGTTCGCCGACGATACCGGCCATCGCTGGGCTCGGTACGGCGACCAAGACGACCAGCAAGACCACAAGTGCACGTGAGAGTTTCATGGAGTGTAGAGGGGGTGGTGGGGTTCGGATGTTGAATCGCGTCCGCCGGTGGGGATGGGGGAGAGACGAACGCGGTCGTACGCCCACGCCGAACGCCGGCTGACTGAACGTACAATCAACACGCTACCCTGAGTAGTGGGGACGTATAAATTGAATGGAACTTCTAAAAACTAGTTCAGCGTTTTACACTGTCGCTCACGCTCGGGACGACGAGGACCGGAACTTCCGCGTGGCGGACGACCCGACTGGCGACGACCCCGCCGGCGCGGTGTTCCGTGGGCCGGGGTCGTCGGTTTTCGCCGCCGGACCCCCCGACGCCGACGACGACCACGTCGGCCCCCACCCGTTCGACGTGCGCCAGCAGTTCGGCCGCGGGCTCGCCGGTTCGGACGGTTCCGCCGGATTCGACGGCGTCTCTCGCGGCCGCGGCGACGACGTCGTTCAGTCGGGTTCGCGCCTCGGCTTCGAGGGCTCGGAGGGCCTCCGGCGACGCGATCGCGGCATCGCGGCCGTCTACGATGGCGAGCGGTTGGAGCGTCGCGCGGGTCGCCGCGGCGATGCGGCGGGCGAGCGGCGCAGCCGACCCCGACGACGACTCGCCGTCCGCGAGAAGCGCAACCGTCCGGTAGTCCGGGTCGGTGGCCGCCGCCGGAACCGCGAGCGTCGGGACCGGCGGCGCGCCGAGAAGCCGCTCCGCGACCGACCCGACGAGAAACCGACCGGAACCGGTCTGTCCGCGCCGCCCGAGGACGAGCAGGTCTCCCTCGCCGACGGCGCGCTCCACGGCGGTCGCGGCCGGACCGTCGGCGACTTCCGAGGTCGCTCGGACGTCCGCGAGGAGCGCACGACGGACGACCGCGCTGACGGCCTCCTCCGCTTCGAAGGCGGCGCTTACGGACGGTTCGGCGGTCTCGGCGGCGGCCGACGACGTGCCGGTCGCGGAGACGACGTGGAGCGGCGCGTCGAGGACGCGGGCGAGAAACAGCGCGTGGGTCGCGGCCGTTCTCGCGGGTTCGCTTCCGTCCGTCGCGAGGACCACGCGCTCGACGATGACAGTCATGGGCTCCGAAAAGTCGTCAGAAGAGAAAAGCTCGCGCGTCGGGACGGTCGCCGCTCAGGCCCCGATGTACTCTTCGTTGATGGTCCAGCCGTCGTCGCCGTCGCGGACGAGGTACTCGCCGTAGTACGGCACGCGGTTGGCGACGACCGCCTCGAACGTCTCGCGGATTTCCTCCCGGGTCATCTCGCCCATCGGACGGAGGTCGTCGTTGCGGTTGAGACAGCCCTTGAGGTATCCTTGGTGTGTTACGCGCACGCGGTGGCAGTTGGCGCAGAACTCGGGATTCTCCACGGGGTCGACGATTTCGACCATTCCCTCGCCGACGTAGTAGCGGCGGCGGTGGTGCATGTCGCGGACCTCCACCTCGTCGGCGAGGTCGGCCAGCCAGCGGTGGACCCGCTCGATGTCGATGTTCCACTCCGGGCGGCCCGTCAGTTCGGGCATGTACTGGATGAGCTGGAGCTGTAGCCCCTCGTTCTCGGCGACGTACTCGACCATCTCCTCGACGTGGCCCGCGGTCTTCGTGAACACGACCATGTTGAGCTTCACGGGCGTGAGACCGGCGTCGACCGCGGCCTTGACGCCCTCCATCACCTTGTCGTACGCGCCGGACTTGGTGATTTGCGCGAACGCCTCGGGGTCGAGGGCGTCCTGCGAGACGTTCACGCGGTCGAGTCCGGCCGCGACGAGGTCCTCCGCTCGGTCGCCGAGGAACGTCCCGTTGGTGGTGAGCGACGTCTCCATCGAGTCCGGCGTCCGGCGGATAATCTCTTCGAGGTCCGAGCGGAGCATCGGCTCGCCCCCGGTGAACTTCACCTTCTCGACGCCGTACTCCTCGACGACTTCGAGAAAACGGACCACGTCGTCAGTGCTCATCTCCTCGTCCGCGGGGTCCATCGGCCCGCGCGTGTCGCCCAAGCCCTCGTTATGACAGTAGACGCAGTCGAAGTTACACCGGTCGGTCAGAGAGATTCGAACGCCGGTTACCTCGCGGCCAAAGTCGTCCACCAGCACCATATACCGAATCCTGGGAGCGTACGTTGATAAATTCGCTGTCGATGACTGGGGCGGCGTAACTGGTATTAGTTACAACTCACCAAAACTCGAAGACGTTCGTGTCGACAGCGTGGAGGAAGTGCGGTGTCGTGTAGAACGCGACACCGTCTGCGACTGCAGGTGAACCTTCTGTGCCGCTCGCTCCCCATCGTCGTTTCGGTGCGGCATCGAGGAGTTCACCTGTCTCACTGTCGAGTGCGACGAGCGTTCCGTACTCGCCGTCGCCCGCGTAGACCACATCATCGATAACGACGGGGACGCCCCAGCCGGAAATCGGTGCGTGGTCATCGTCGAACCATCCAATCTCGGAGTGCCAGTCGCTCGCATCGCCGAAGGCACGCCACCGCACCTCACCGGTCTCGGCGTCGAGCGACAGCAGGTAGCGGTCACTCGAGAGATAGAGCGCAGACCCGTCGTGTGAGATTCCCCGTGACGACCACGCACCACCGACGGGTCGGTCCCACACCGTCTCCCCGGTTTCGGCGTCTAACGCGTACAGTCTGTACTCATACGCGTCGTCACGCTCGTGGAAAACTTGCGTTGCGACGTACGCCGTTCCGTTTCGCACGGTTGCGGGTGTGTCCACAGGAACCGCTCTCGTCCACTGCACCTCGCCGTCGGCGGTGTCGAGTGCGACGATACCGCGTCCGAGAAAGCAGAGATAGACCGTTCCATCGGCGACAGTCGGACTGAACGTCAGGTCGGTCGCGTACTCGTCCGGTCTGTACTCCCACAGGAGACTCCCGTCTGAGGCGTCGAGAGCGAATAGACCTTCTGAGCCGCTGTACTCGTCGTCGTCATCCCGAACTCGTGTTGACCCGTAGGTTCCGGTGTAAACGACGCCGTCGGTGATGGCCGGGTGGCAGGTATCCGCGAGAAATCGAGGGCCAGTATTCTCGAATTTCCATCGTTCGGTGCCGTCGAAGTCAAGCGCGCGGAGGCCACGGAACGTCTGGATGAAGAGGCCGTCGTCACTAGCGGTGAGGGAGTCAGCGTACGAACTGTTGTGTTTCGGGGTGTGTTGCTCTATGGACCGCGTCCACCGACCCTCGCCAGTGCTGGCGTCGAAGGCGTTGAGGTAGGTTTCGGCCTCCCTCCCAGACATTCCTCCGGTCATCGACCCGAGGTAGACGGTGTCACCGGCGACGACCGGTGAAGATTGATTCCAGTCACCGACGAAATCGGCTTTCCACCGCCGCTTAAGTGGAGGTTTCGGTCCAGACACGTCTGCAGGTGCGCCGGTACGAGCGGGGCCGTACCCGCGCGTCTGCCACGACCCGGAGACAGTCGTGCGACGATTCATCGCCGAACACCCCGCGAGTGAAACCGTCGCGCCGGTTCCGAGCGCTGCGAGGAGTCGGCGTCTGGAGAGGGCTTGTCCGTCGGCACCGGGACCGTGAGAAGAGGGCACTAATGTTTGTTCCCAGACAGGATATATACGTCTTCGGGTGCAGCCGTCTCGGTAGCCATCCCCGACCGGCCCTTACAAAACTCTTATCGGCCGCACCGCCGGAGTGACGGACATGGACGAAGCCGACGTACGCGACCGCTTGCGTGCGGTCGAGGACCCCGAACTCGGAGACGACATCGTCTCGCTCGGACTGGTGAACGCCGTCGAGGTCGACGGCGACACCGCCCGCATCTCGCTCGCGCTCGGTGCCCCGTACTCCCCGGCGGAGACGGACATCGGCCGTCGAATCCGCGAGGTCCTCGCCGAGGACGGACTGGAGGCCGACCTCACCGCCAAGATTCCGAGCGACCGCGACCCCGACGAGGAGGTCCTCCCCGGCGTGAAGAACATCATCGCCGTCGCCTCCGGCAAGGGCGGCGTCGGGAAGTCGACGGTCGCCGTGAACCTCGCGGCGGGCCTCTCGAAGCTCGGCGCACGCGTCGGCCTGTTCGACGCCGACATCTACGGGCCGAACGTCCCGCGGATGGTCGCCGCCGAGGAAGCGCCGCAGGCGACCCAAGACCAGACCATCGTCCCGCCGGAGAAGTACGGCATGAAGCTCATGTCGATGGCCTTCCTCGTCGGCGACGACGACCCGGTCATCTGGCGCGGCCCGATGGTCCACCAACTTCTCACCCAGCTCGTCGAGGACGTGGAGTGGGGCAGCCTCGACTACCTCGTTCTCGACCTGCCGCCGGGCACGGGCGACACCCAACTGTCCATCCTTCAGACGCTCCCGCTCACGGGTGCGGTCATCGTCACGACCCCGCAGAACGTCGCCCTCGACGACGCCAACAAGGGACTCCGGATGTTCGGCAAGCACGACACGAACGTCCTCGGCATCGTCGAGAACATGAGCACGTTCCGGTGTCCCGACTGCGGGAACCGCCACGACATCTTCGGCGCGGGCGGCGGCCGCGAGTTCGCCGCGTCGAACGACCTGCCGTTCCTCGGGGCGCTCCCGCTCGACCCGGCCGTCCGCGAGGGCGGCGACGGCGGCAAGCCCATCGTCCTCGAAGACGGCGACGAGACGGCCGACGCGTTCCGCGTGATGACCGAGAACATCGCCGACATGGTCGGCGTCGTCCAGCGGCGGACCGTCAGCGAGCGATGAGCGACGACGGACGGCCCGACGCGGGCGGGGACGCCGATGCGGATGCGAGCCCAGAGGCGGACCCCGACGAGGTCGACTGGGAGATGGCTCCGGACTCGGACGCCGACTTCCCCGCGGACCCCGAACGCGTCGCGTTCCTCCGCGACATCGCCGACGACATCTACGGCGAGTCCTCCGAGAGCCGGCAGGTGTCGGCCATCCTCTACCGCGTCAGCGACCTCTACGACCCCGACGGCGACACCTCGCCCGAGGAGATTTACCTGAACGTCCGCCACATCATGGACATCAAGGCGCAGGGCGGCATCGACCGCTGAACTGACTCCCCCGACTGCCGAACACCGCTGACCGTCCGACTCGCGTTCGCCTCCGCTCGGTTCACTTCCGCTTTTGTCGACTCCGCGATTCGAGCGACTGCGCCCTCTTTGCCCGCGTCTCCTCCGATTCGCCCCGTGTTCACTTTCACCACGCACTCGCCGACTCGGTTGCCCCCCGCCAGCGAGGGTGCGACTCGATTATCTGCGCGGACCGGGCGGGTTTTGGTTCCGGAGCCGAATTCGAGGGTGTGGACGCACACCAACGCCAGTTCCGGAACCCCTTCTCGATGGACACCGACTGCACGAACTGCTCGGCGCTCTGCGAGACGCGCGAGCAGGTCGTCCACGGCTACGGCGACGTGGGCGCGGAGTTCCTGTTCGTCGGCGAGGCTCCGACCGCGGCCGCGGAGCGGACGGGCGTCCCCTTCACCGGCGACGAGGCCGGCCAGCGCGTCCAGCGCATCCTCGTCGACCTCGGGTTCGTCCGGTCCGAACCGGACGCCGACGAGCCGGACGTGCAGAACGTCTTTTTCACGTACCTCACGCGCTGTCGCCATCCCGAGCGCGGGCCGACCGACGACGAGGTCGCGACCTGCGAGCCCTACCTGAACGCGGAGATTCGGATGATAAACCCGCACATCATCGTCCCCGTCGGGCAGGCCGCGCTGGAGGCGCTCGCGTTCGACTACACCACGCGCGCGGCCGACAGCTTCGACGTCGACGCGGAGCACGCGACGACCATCCGCGGCCGCGGCTTCGAACTCGTCCCGATGAAGGAGCCGGAGCGATTGACCGACGCCGACGCCGAGGCGTTCGTCGAACACGTCCGCGAGTCGGTGTTCGGCCGGGACTACCGGCAGACGAAGGGTCGGCAGAGTCGCTGAAACGGGACGGCGCGCGGAGCGTTCCGTCCCCGCGGCCCCCCGATTCGACGGGTCACAAGCGGCGGGTTCAAGGGTTCCCCGGCGCGAGGGGAGGGTATGACGGTCATCGCCGTACTCGCCGAACCGCCGCGGCCGGGACTGGTGCTTTCGGAACTCGCGGAGACGAGTCCGCTCACCGAAGCCGAAGCCGCGGAGCTCTACGCCGCGATGCTCAAAGACGCCTGTATCGCCGTCGAGCGCTCCGGCGGCGACCTCCTCGTCAACTACCGTACCGAGGACGACCTCCCGGACGAGTTCGCCGGGGACCACGACTCGGAGGCCGAGATTCGGAGCGTCGTCGCCGACGCCCTCGGCGGCACCGACGGCGTGCGGTTCGAACCGCAGGTCGGCTCGTCGTTCTCCGCCCGCGCGGGCAACACCGTCTCGCATCTCCTCAACGAGGAGGAGGTCCACTCGGCCGCTATCGTCCGCCCGGTCGCGCCGCTTCTCGGGCGCACCCACATCGACAGCGCGGCGATGAAGCTCCGGAGCACGCCCGTCGTCCTCGGCCCCTCGACGGAAGGACGCGTCTACTTCTCGGGCTTCCTCGACCCCATCGATTTCACCGACGCCTACGCGGAGCCGGAAGTCGAGACGCTCGCCGAGCGCGCCGACGACGCGGGCCACGGCCTCGACTACGTCCCGATGCTTCCCGTCCTCGAAACGGGCGCGGACCTCGCCACGGTCGTGCCGATGCTCCGCTCGCGGGTCGAGTCGGAGCGGGTCGTCCCCGAGCACACGACGACGTTCGTCTTCGAGAGGGGGCTTCGGGTCGAACCGACCGACGGCGTGTTGGAACTCGTCCGCGACTGAGCGAAGCGACAACACTTAGGTATCCGACTCAAAACTGTCGTGCGAAGGTGGGATGGCGGAGCGGCCTAACGCGCCTGCCTTGAAAGCAGGTTTCCTCACGGAATCCTGGGTTCAAATCCCAGTCCCACCGCCTTCTAACACTCCTTACAGCCTTGTATGGCGATTATCGGGTGTCTCGGCATTCGGACCCGTAGCGTTCACATCCACATGCGCTTGACTCACGGTGATAAAACTTGGGCACGATAGCCTCGGGGCTAATTGGGCCTGTCTTGACTGCGCGGCTACATTGGCTGAACAAAGAGTATCCTTGCCGACTTGTTCACGATATCCAGAATCTAAATGGACTCCCTATTTTTGTATAAATAGAGTCCTGCGGGACCTAACACAATTCCAGATAAGCCTGTGACGAACTCAAACGTCCCTCGGTGTTCTCTCGGTTCCTGCAATTCATTCCACCGTCCCCTAGAAATCTCACATTGGTCAGAGGTGCTTGGGTGGCTACTAACAACTATGTCCCCATCGCATGAATCGTAAAGGGACGGGTTTGGGAATAGAATCGGAGAGATAGACAACGAAATGATAAATAGAGCAATCACCGCTATCATCGCAGAACCTACGTAGGCTGTTCGAGTCCCCGTTCGCTTTGGTTGTCGCTCTGATTCAGGCACTACACGGTCGTTCCTCGTGAGAAGATAGACAATAATCGCCAGTAGTCCGAAAACCGACGCCGCGACAAACCACTTGTCTCTGTCGTGTCCCCGTTGGTGTGCGTCTCTCGCGGTTAGATATGCAATTGACAGGTTGAGACACAACCCGACGAACGCGTAAGCCCATAATGACATAGGTGTGAACTATTCATCAAAGGATTCCTGATAAACGTACTGGTCAAATGATTAATTGCTCTGTCTTGGTTGTGCGGGCTGTTTTCAGTGAACCACAACAATCAGCCCGACAGTCCGAGAAGGTTCCTTATTGACCCCCACCTGTCTCTAACCATATCTAAGAATGAGAAGAAAGTGTAGATACTGAGAACAAAAAGCAGAGAGAAACCAACTATCAAGAGCGGTTGGTCAATCCCGATACCCCCCGCTGAAGGGTTTACTGTGTTCGACCAACCTTCAAGCAAACCGAAGATGAGCGAGAGTACTGAAATCAGTAGTCCAACAGTACCAGCGGTAGCAAAATTCAATACGTCGAATTTGTCGTCTATCCGTCCAAGTTGGGAGTAGTGCTCTTGCAGTGTGACACGGCGGGCCATTCTATGTGTGAGTACACTACTCGTGATGGAACCAACCCAAAACACGATGCCGTTGATAGTATAGAACGAGCCGATAATATTCTCAATATAATCAACGCCACCCGTCCTCAGCGTCAATGAGAGTATTGAGATGTAAATCACAATCATGAACAGCCCTGCCCTGAACACCTTGAGGGCATCACCAGCGATTGCTCCGAGAGCATCCCTCTCACCTTCGTTTATCTTTGATTGACTTTCTGACATTGAGAACAGATAACTTTGCAATTGTGATAAGAGTGTCCTCAATCCCGATACGTAGCGGGTGATTATCCACCCCCACCAACGTGGAGTATGGGACCCGTCCGCTCTGTAATCTTGACGGGGGTAACCCGTCCCCACCCCCGTAGCCACTTTGTATAACAACTTGCTTACTGACGACCGTGAATTACAGTTTGTTTATAAGTAGTCTCGTCTCAAGCGGTTCGGCCGTCCCAAACTTTACGTAGATTGTCTATGAAAATGTGTGTATGGTATCAGTCCAAGAGACTGGCGGTGGAACGGTCAAGTGTTGGCTGTCTCGGGACGAATGTGACCAGTTAGAACGAGCGGCGGGCGAACGCGACTGGCAACGCGAGATAGCCATTCAATTACAGACACGGTGTGGACTACGGTCAGACGAAGTACCCAAGGTGACGCTTGGAGACATTCGCTACTCCGAAGAGGGAGAGTGTTGGCTGTTCACCGTCGCGGGCAAGAACACCGACGGTGGAGACCCCAAAATGCGGGACGCATGGATGCCAGAGGACGTTGAGCGGAACGTCTCGAAGTACGCCCGTGAGCGAGACCTATCCGACGACGACCCGCTTGTGTCGGTGTCACCGTCGTCAGTCCGTCGGTGGGTCCGTGAAGCGGCTCAATCAGTAGGAGAGACGACTGAGAACGATAGGTGGGGCCACGTCAGTTCTCACGACCTACGCCGCTCATGGGCGACGTGGCACCTTGTGGAACGACCAGACCCTGTGGATGTTCGTACCATGATGGCTATCGGTGGATGGTCGTCGTACTCCGCGATTGAACCCTATCTTGACGCCCCGACAGAGGCGAGAATCGGAGCGGCGATGGCGTGAGCAACAGCGACCGCCCCGCCCGTCGGGAGAACTGACCGCCCACTGACCGCAACCGCCCCGCTATTCAAGTTTGATAGGTTCCGAAACATCTGATAGCGACAGCCCAACTGATTCGAGTAGTTCGAGGGCGTCGTAGTGAGGGATAGCCAGCACTTCGTCATGCCAGTGGTAGCGACAACGATGGGTGTCCCTTGCGTAGCCCTCACCCTCGTACTCAACAGTGGTCACACCCATGCCGTGGAGTAGTCCGCGAAGGTGGTCGCTCGAAACGTTCCACCCCCGTAGGTCCACATGTAGTGACCCGAATATTGTCCCCACGAACGTAGCCCGCTCAGAGGCGAGTAAGCGAAGTGTGAGGGGTCGCAACTCAGTCACGTCGGTAGGACCGTCGTAGTTCAACGACGGATGTGGGACCGTAGAGAACGCCCACACATCGCTACATTCAGTCACACTCGTGTTCCATCCACGGTCATTGAGGCGTTCGGCTACGTCCGCTGCAGACTGATGTATCCGTGGGTCATTCGCTACCCACCCAAGGGTATCCGCAACGTCCCGAATCCACGCCTCCGACGTGGAATACACCTCTAATCGGGATTTTGCGCTGTCGCCACGAACGTTAGCCCCACGAAATATCAGATATTCGACCATCGCCAACTGTTGTGGCGTTAAGTCGGGTCGGTGGTCCGAATGATACGCGAAGTGTTGTCCAAGTCGCTCAAATCGCTCACCACATTCGGGACACTCAGTCATATTATCACGTAGGTGAGAGATGAATTGTCCTATCCACGGACGATTGTTCGGTATGTTGAATGTTTTCGCAAAGCCGTTCGACACCACCCACGTTGAACGTGATTCGTTCTACGTCGTCACCGTTCCACGCGGGAGGACAGCGGAGTACTCGCTGAATGATTTGCTCAAAAAACAGCCCCATATTAGTAGTACGTCAAAGGTGAGATAAATAGGAGAAATCGGCGTCAGATGTCCTCACGCCCCATGATATAGGACGGGCGTGGAATACGAGATACGCCGATGAATCGCCAGCAAAATCCATTTCTTCTACGGACAAGTCCTCGAACGTCCGTAGGACACCGCCACGTTGAGGCCCCGCAACCCCACGAGGTTGTTCCCACTATCTCACCGCAACCCACCACAGTTCTCCCTCACTACCTCCCTATATTACTAACGTGAAAGGTGGTTACTTAAACGAACGTAGGGGGGACCGCCCACTGGTTCGACACGTCGCGTAGAAGCGAGCAACCGCGATTCTCCTTTAAATACCTCACTCTGACTACGGTAGAAGTAGAGGCGGGCGTTGAACGACACGCAGAACGAGTGTCGAAAATCCGAATCGGTCGAAATCAGTTGTCTGCGGCGTTCAATCACTTGTCAGTACGTATTAGATGTGGGGAAGTTGAACGCCCCGCCCAACGTGAAAATATGACAGAAACCAGAGAACACGCTATCCGAGTGAATGACACGGACCACCAGATGTTGAAATCAGCAAAAGCACAGTTCGAGGCGGACGTTCCGCTTGGTTACGTCGCCCGAGTTGGAGCGAGGAAGATTGTTGAAGAAAACGACGCCAGCGAAGAGGTGACTATCGCATGAGTGAGATTGCGGAGGTTTGCACTGTTGATGGGTGCAGACGGTTCCCACAATATCCTGACAAGAATGGCTATCTCTACTGTCGTGACTGTTACGACGACGACCCCTCGTTTTCTCACGTCCCTGACGACGAGCGACGAGCCGAACTAATCGAGAGTTACAGCAAACATGAGTAGTAAAGTCCACGTCATTGACCAACAGATTGAACCGTTTGACACTCTTAGTATATCTAAGTCCGCGACACCCAATTATGACCGTGAGAACGGGCGGATTCGTGTCGCCTATCCCGCAGACACGGACGACCAACAGGAGTACGTGTTTTCCGTTTACCGATACGGTGACGCAAACACGTTTGAGGTAGCAGACGGAGCGAAAGTCCTTGACTACGGTGAGGGCGTCGCTTACGTTCTGACTCCCGCCAACGCGTATGGGGGCGATGATTGATGTACGACATTCAAAGCGCCCGCCAACGCGACGGTGACGCCGCAGAGGACCGCAACGACCGCGTAGACGAGATACTGAACCGCCCACGTCTTGGATATGGTGAGTCGGACCCGCTCGTCGGTGACGACTATGACGACTACCTCGAACAGCCCGACGACTTGACGACGCCCGAAGCGAACCAGTTCGTCACCGAATTATTCGCCCATCCGCTCGTCTCGTCAATTGATGACGCAATCCAAGAGACGACGCCCGCAACTGGTGACCGACTGATTGTCGCTAACTGGCGTGAGGCATTTGAGAGGGCGACTGAACTGTTTGGTGTCTCTATCCCAGAAGACAGCGACGAACACGACATGCAAGACAGCAAGAGTCGTCTCACGGAATTGTTGGGCGACTACCCCGAAGATATGCGAGACCCCTCGAACGCGATTACGGTCTCTACACTCTATGCAGAACTTGGGTGTTCGACCAATGAGATTGCGGAGGTATTCAGCGACGAAGGGCGGAACGTGACCCCGAATCAGATTCGTGCAATCCTCCGCAACGTGGGATTGATTCACTCGAACGAATCTGAGGACAGTGAACCCTCCCATCAACTTGGCGGGACAAGCATGAGTTACAGAGACACGGACGTTCCCAACAGCGGTGGGAACACGGGTATCAACATCAACAGTGAAGCGGTCGCTCGTGACCCTACGGTCACTGTTGAACGCGGAGAATAGACTGATAACTAACAACGTTTGAACCGTCCCGCAGAACCCCCAAGGACGTACTACGTTCTTTAGACACGGGAGGGGTTTCGGCGGGACGCCGTATTGCGATTATTCCCATGAGCATTACGCCCCAACAGAGCAACAGTAGTACCGACTGCAAACAGCAACGACCGACGACGTGGATTGACGACGGATTAGACCGTAGTCCCGCCTCCGCCTCACCATTTGTACGACCGAATGAAAACAGTGCAACGAAAATTCGCGGACGGGAGTACGACACGAGCGTAACCGACGGACGTGACCTTGAGACACGCGACAGTCCGAAGCGTGGAGACCAATCGGGGCGTCCCCTTGGGTCTCAAATATCCGCTAACGACTGTAACAGCGAGCAGTGGGAACGTCTCCGAAAGCGTGACGAAGAAATCCTGACATTCGACCCCGAACGCTACGAACGAGAGGGTGACGCGTACTTAGAGTGTCACCGTGGCTCTGGCGTTGAGACCGACGGTGACGACCGAATCCGTAGTATGACCCTTCTTACGGTCGTCTCGAACGTCGCGGACGAACTGAATGCAGACGGGGCGGTGGAGAACCGCGCCCGAACGCTCGTTGCCTCGCTTGACGAGCAACAGACGAATGGGCGGACGTTCGAGGCGACCGCCACAGCATCGCTCGTCATTGCAAGAGACGAGCATGTATCAAGACAGATTCAGCGTATTGAGTCTGAGAGCGACGATATTCAGCAGATACAGTTGGCGATTGAACACGCTGATAGTCCCACTGAACGGTCCCGTATTCTGAACAACCTACGCCATGTGATAGACGACGAGCGGATTCAGCGCTTGTTACAGCGCCGCCTCACGGACGTAGCAGAGAAGGTTGAGGACGAATACGGGTTCACTCTCAAGACAGTTGTTGAAAACGTGAGGTGGTCCGCATGACGGGATACACCCACGAGGACCACCGATATGATTGTGAGATTCCGAGCAACGAGATTCAGCGGGCATTAGTTGAACTTGACAAGCCGTGGAAGTCGAAACAGGTTCTCAAGTATTTCCACGAGCAACTGAAATATTCGACACGGCAAATAGCCGATTTGTTTGGAGTCACTCGCCAAACGCTTCAAAACGTCGTCTACGAGTTTGACGACTTTCACTTTTCAATGAGGCATGGACGGATGACGAAAATGGATATGGAACAGCGGACGCTTGACGACTACGAGAACGAGACGAGCGGACTGTCTGACTTCGTATAGATGTATCTACGCCGTAGTTAGGTCGGACAGAGGAACGACAAAAGGAGACAAAACAGTGGTTCCCACACCACCATTTTCGAGCATTTGCCCCGATAACGATGTATCAGACAGCAAAGTACGACTGCGGATGTACTACAAGGCGGTCATCAATTTACTGACGGTCTCGCGCCCTATACTGACGTACGCTAAAGGTCTCGTTTAAATAGAATCTATGAACGCGGTAGGTGGTTGCTATCAGTTCAACCCATACGGTCCAACGCGTCCCGTCTATCTTCTATCGGAGCAGCATCGTACTTAACGGTAGTACGAATACTACGGTGACGCAACTGTGCTTGAGCCGCTGCAAGTCCTTCCTCACGACTCATGTAGGTCCCAACTGAGTGACGGAGACTGTACCACGTGAGTGAACGGTTCTCCGTGTCGATATCTGCTACGTCCGCCAGACGTTCCAGTAGCCCCGAGAGTGACGACGACCCGTAGGGATTACTGTGGCGTGTGAGCCAGAGGGCGTCCGTGTCGTCGTATTTGTCATACAACCGACGTTCCAGCAACCAATTCTGTAACAGTTCAGCGGTAGCCCGTCTTAGCGAAACAATCCAGTTGTCACGATTCTTGCTTGATTCCTCTTTGGGGATACGGAGGACCGCGTTATCCGTGTCTACCCACTGGACCTTTGCTCGCCCAACTTCCACGGGTCGAAGTCCACAATCCAACGAGACACACACCATACTGGCGAACTTGTACCCATCAGCATCCTCAAAGTCAGCGGGACGAACGTCGGACAGTGGCTTATCCAAGCGGTAAGCAAGGTACTCCCGCCAACGGTCGCGTTCCTCAGGAGACATCCACGAGTAGGCGGGGATACTGTCGTACTCAAGCGCAGCCTCTCGCAGACGGGTTCGTTCCTCTCGCGTAAGGTAGTCTCGTGGAGCGGTCTGACTCTCACCACTGAACTTGATTTCGGGGTCCCATTCGTCGGTGTCGTCGCGCCAGCGGAACAGCGACATTAGAGATTTCTGTACGTTCGACTTGTGGGTCTCCGAGTAGTCACTGTACGCCAACTGTTTCATGTAGGCGTTGGCATGCTCGTGGGTTACGGTCGTAGTGTACCCATCCGCGTGTTCTGACCAGACATACCGATAGAACACGTCAGTGTCGTGGGCGCGTCGTTTGGACACTGTGTACGCGTAGCCGTCCGCCTTATCGGGGTTCTTACCAAGATTGAGCAACCACTTGACCCACTGCTCACGGTGGTTTCGGTAGTCAATTCGCTGGCGGTCGTTCAGCAATTCGCGGGTTGGTTCGGGTAGCAGGACGATTCTCCCATCCTCTGTTTCTACAACATTGCTCGCCTCATTGTGTTGGGTCCCGAACGAGGTTTTGTGGTTGTCAGTCGCCATTAGTTGGGACACCCCCGTGAAATCGCAAGACGGAGTTGGTGTGGTCGATTCAAGGTAGGCGCAGTAGCATTCGACATGTTTCGTATTCCTCCATGTTGTGACCACCACGGGGATGCGTGAGACCGCAAGACAACGGTGGGATAGTCCGCTGTTAGACTACTCCGCTTGAGTTTCGGATGGCGGAGTGGCCTAACGCGCCTGCCTTGAAAGCAGGTTTCCTCACGGAATCCTGGGTTCAAATCCCAGTCCCACCGCATTCTCAGAGAACCGAGACGCGCAGGTTTAGCTGCGCGTCTCCGGTGAACACGTGACGCGGAGACAGACTGGGATTTGAAGCAGGGAGCGACGCGAACGACGTGAGCGGAGCGAGTGGGGTTCAAATCCCAGTCCCACCGCATTCTCAGAGAATCGACCGACAACCCCACAAAAACCGACCCACCGCCGCCGACCCGCTCAGAACCGGTACGCCATCATCACTTCGTCGACGTGCTCGTCGCCGATAGTGTAGTGGTCCCTGCGAATCGCCTCGGTCTCCCAGTCGTGGTCGCCGAGGAACTCCAGCGCGCGGTCGTTCGTCATCGGAACGCTGTTGTACACTTTCCGGAAGCCGTTGGCTTCGGCCCAGTCGAGGCCGCGGCGAAGCAGGAGGCTGCCGATGCCCGAACCGCGGTACTCTCCCTTGACGCCGACGGTCTGCTGGGCGGTCTCGCGGATGCGCGACACCTGCGGGAGGTCGAGGTGCGTCCAGCCGACGACCTCCTCGCCGATGGTGGCGACGAAGAACACCCGAGACTCCACCCGGTTGTGGCGCGTGACCGCCTCGTCGTAGAGGAGTTGTTCGGCGATTGTCTCGGCGACGACGTACGTCTCTTCGGACGTCACGTCGCGAATGGCGTCGACCAGACCCTCGAAGTCGCGCTGACGGGCGGGTCGGATGGTGACGATTCCCGCGTCGGTCTCGTGTTCCTCGATAGCGCCCACGTCGAGCGCCAACTGGAGGGTGCCGCCGTCTTCTTGGAGATAACCGCGGGATTTCAGTCGCTCCAGTTCGGTTCTGAACTCGTCGGACGAGACGGGCGCGACGTCGAGGAGGACGTTCCGTTTCGCGGTGCCGTGCCGCTCGACGTACTCGTAAATCAGCTTGCTGGCCTCGGATTCGAACGTCGGCCGCTCGGTCGCTCGCATGACTCCAAGAACGATGGCGTGCCACGCGTATATTTCTTGTTCATCGGTAGCAAGCGACACGAAGAGGCGAGGGCGACTCGGCCGCGACGTTCCGCGTGACAAATTCCCACAAATGCGTAACGGCTTTGAATCGGCCTGCCAACACTCGGGTATGGATTGGCCACACGACCCGGACGGCGAAGAGGGGAGCGAAGGCGGACGCAAGTACGGCCAGGCAGTCATCGCGAAGAAGATCGACGAAGACGAGGACTTCCCGCTGAACAAAGCGGAGTTCGTCGAGGAGTTCGGCGACCACCCCATCCGACTCGACTACGAGCGCGTCGTCTCGCTCGCGGACATCTTCGAGCACGTCGAAGGCGAGGAGTTCGGCGACTTCGTCGAACTGCACAAGGCAGTCGGCAAGGCGATGCGCGAAAACGACTTCTGGTTCTACGAGGGCGCAGCGCAGTTCGTCACCGGCAAGAACGCGTAATCTTCGAGGCCCCGATTTTCGACCCGCGACGCCGCGTTAGTTGTCGGGCCCGCGGGACGAGGTCCGCTCTTGGACTTTCCGTTCGATAGCGTCGCGCTCCCAGGTGCGCGTCTCGTCGCCTTCGACTTCCGCTTGGACTTTCTCTTCGAGCAGCGTGACGGCGACGCTGTTGG
The DNA here is from genome assembly GCF_003383195.1 of Haloferax sp. Atlit-6N. Taxonomy (NCBI): domain Archaea; kingdom Methanobacteriati; phylum Methanobacteriota; class Halobacteria; order Halobacteriales; family Haloferacaceae; genus Haloferax; species Haloferax sp. Atlit-6N. The sequence continues at coordinate 103,381 of NZ_QEQJ01000006.1, forward strand.
CCCCCTCGGGAATGATGAGGTCCGCGTGCTTCTTCGTCGGCTCGATGAACTGCTCGTGCATCGGCTTGACCGTCGAGAGGTACTGGTCGATGACGCCCTGGAGGTCGCGTCCGCGGTCGATTGCGTCCCGCTGGATGCGCCGGAGGATGCGAACGTCGGCGTCGGTCTCGACGTAGAGCCGGAGGTCGAGCATCTCGTTTACGTCCTCGTCGTAGAGCGCGAGAATCCCCTCGAGGATGATGACGTCGGTCGGTTCGACGGTGTTCCGCTCGGGCTTCCGGTTGTGTATCTCGAAGTCGTACTGCGGCATCTCGACCGCTCTCCCCTCCAGCAGTTCCGAGAGCTGTTCGTACAGGAGGTTCCACTCGAACGCCGAGGGGTGGTCGTAGTTCACCTGCTCGCGCTCGGTCATCTCGAGGTGACTCTGGTCTTTGTAGTAGTTGTCAATCGGAATCCGCGTCACGGACTCGCCGACGTTCTCCGTGATGAGTCGGGCCACGGTGGTCTTGCCGGCACCGCTCCCCCCCGCGATACCGATAACGAACGACGGGATAGTCATTGTCCCAAAGACGCCCGCGAACGGGTTTGAACGCAGCGGTTCTCCGGCTTCGGCGCGTTGGGTATATAAATCACGATGTCTGACGTTCTCACACAGCCGATTCTCGCACCGCCGTCGGTCGCAATTATCATGGCTTTTCAAACGCAGGGAGTAAATTTTATAAGCGGGAGTTGCCATTGCCTTTCACATGGTACATGATATCGTACGCCGCGACTTCCTCAAGGGAGTGGGAGCCGCGGGCGCGGCAGGCTTGACTGGCTTATCCGGATGCATCGGTGGCGGCGGCGGTGGCGGCGGTCCCGAAGGACTCGTCGTCATCGGCTACCCCGAAAGCGGTATTCAACTGTTCCGTGACTACTACAGCGCGTCCGACGGGAGCGAGGAGATACTCGTGCCCGACGGGATGCGCTCCGGGTCGATGCCCGGACAGGTCGGCAACGACATGGCGAACGTGACCGGGACGGCACCCGCCGCTGGCGGTCCGAACCAAGACACGTTCAATCAACTGTTCGAAGACGAGTACGGCGCGGCTCCGGGCGTCTTCACGTCGCAGACCTACGACTCGGTCGCGATTCAGCTGCTCGCGAACGCCGCCGCCGGGGAGAACTCCGGCCCGGCCATCAAAGACCAGATGCGCCGGATGGCGAACCCCGATGGAATGACCGTCGGACCGGACAACCTCGTCGAGGGCGTCGAGGCGGCCGCGAACGGCGAAGACATCGACTACCAGGGCGCGTCCTCGTCCGTCAACTTCGACGAGAACGGCGACCCGGCGGAAGCCGCGTACGCCATCTGGGAGTTCGACGCCGAGAACAACGCCACGTCGAGCGTCGAGACGCAGTCGTTCGCCGGCGAGAACCCCGACGGGAACGGCCCGTCCGCGGACAGCGGTCCGGGCGGTTCCGACCGCGAGATGTCGGTCGGCATCCTGCTGCCCGAAACCGGCGACCTCGCTGCCGTCGGTGCGCCGATGATTCAGGCCGCACAGATTCCTGTCATGCAGGTCAACGACGCCAACCCGGCCGGGCTCTCCGTCAACGCCCAAATCGAAGACACCCAGACGTCCCCGGACGCCGGTGTCTCCGCCGCGCAGTCGCTCGTCTCCGCGGGTGTTCCGTCCGTCTGTGGCTCCGCGTCCTCCGGCGTGAACGTCCCCGTCTCGCAGCAGGCGTTCATCCCGAACGAAATCGTCGGTTGCTCGCCGTCCTCGACGGCGCTGTCCGTCTCGAACCTCGAAGACAACGACTTCATCTTCCGGACTGCACCGTCCGACTTCCTGCAGGGCCGCGTCATGGCGCAGGTCATGGCCGAGCGCCTCGAAGTCAGTTCGGTCTCGACGCTGTACGTCAACAACGACTACGGCCAGCAGCTCTCGGAGCGCTTCTCGAACGTGTTCAGCGACTCGTTCGACGGCGAAGTGTACAACCAGGTCGCGTTCAACATCGGCGAGTCGTCGTACTCCTCCGTCATCGAGACGGCGCTCTCCGGCCCGGACAACTGAGACCGACTCGACAGACCCGACTTTTCTTTCGTCGCCGCCGACGCGAGCGGTTGCGCTCGACTGCCGCACACGACTCCCCGACACAAGACACTCATACGACCGCTGACAGATGTGAGTCGATGAAGCGCCGCGCCCTCCTCTCGACGGTCGCCGGTTCGGCCCTCGGGCTCGCCGCCGGCTGTCTCAGCGACTTGGACGAACCGGTCGAGACCCCCGTGAACCCACAGACGACGATGGCGACGACCGACCCGCCGACCGAGACGACGACCGAGACGAACACGTCGGAACCGGACTCCAGCATCGGCCTCTCGGTCGTCAACGAGGACGACAAGTCGCACACGCTGTCGGTCCGTGTGACCGACGGCGACGAGACGCGTTTCGTCGGGTCGCTCGACATCGGAGCGGGGCCCGGCCGCGGGCGGAGCGTCGAGAACGACCTCGTCGGTGAGAGAACTGTCCGCGTCGTCGCGGAACTCGAAGCGGGCGCGACGCTCGACTACGAGTGGACGGTCACCGACGAGGCGCGCCATCTCGAACTCGTCGTCACGTCCGACGCGGACCTCGAACCGCGACAACGCGTGCGGCCGGCTCTCGACGCTGCCGATCTCCCGTACACCGTCACGGGTGCGAAAGACATCTTCGCACCGCCGGGCGCGACGATTCGGAATCGGAGCGACGCCGACGCTCGGCTCACCGTCGCCATCGACCACGACGGGAGCCGCGTTTTCGAACGCGCCTTCGACGCGGCGACCGACCGCGAGATTTCGACGCCGGCGCTCGTGGCGTCCCACGGGACCTACGAGGTGGTCGTGGAGGCCGAAGACGGCCGCACCGCGACCCACGAGTGGGACATCCCGGAGAACTGGGGCTGGCCGACGCTCGCGGTGCTCGTCGCGGCAGACGGCTCGCTTCGGGTCGGGTCTGGCTGGCCCAAGACGGCCTCGGTTCACGTCGAAAACGAGGGCGAGGCGGAGCGCGACCTGACGCTGACGCTCGTTCGACCCGCCGACGCGGACACCGCTAGTGACGACGCCGGCGGCGAGACCGGCTCTGGTGGCGCGGACGTCTCGGAGACGAACCGGACTGCCCCGCCCGGCGAATCGACCGTCGGCTTCGAGGTTCCCATCGGTGACGTGTACGAACTCACTATCGAGACGGCCGCGGGGTCCGAAACGGTCGACTACGCGGCGTGCTACTGCTGGAACACGAACGTGACGGTGACCCTCAATGGTCGCGGCGGAGGCGACGGCGACGGAGGCGGCGGTGGAGATGGCGACCTCTCGGTCGAGTCATTCGAGTACGTCTGCAGTTGATTGCCCAAAAAGAGCGTGGACCGCCGAGACGGACTACCCGCCGAGGAAGTCCTGGCGGACCTGTTCGTCTTCGAGGAGCGCCGTGCCGGTGTCCATGTAGCGGTTCTGCCCGTTGGCGAGGACGTAACCGCGGTCGCAGCGCCGGAGCGCCTCCTTCGCGTTCTGTTCGACCATCAGGACGGCCGTGCCGGCCTCGTTAATCTCGTCGATTTTGTCGAACATCTCCTCGACGAGGTCGGGCGCGAGCCCCGCCGAGGGTTCGTCGAGGAGCAGCAGGTCGGGGTCGAGCATGAGCGCGCGACCCATCGCGAGCATCTGCTGTTGCCCGCCGGACATCGTGCCCGCCTTCTGGTCTTTCCGCTCTCTGAGGATGGGGAACCGCTCGTAGACCGCCTCCATGGCGTCCTGCGGCACCTCGTCGAGGATGTACGCGCCCATTTCGAGGTTCTCTTCGACCGTCAGCGTCGGGAAGATGTTGTCGTTCTGCGGGACGTAACCGATGCCGACGTGGATGATGTCCTCGGGTCGACGCCCGGTGATGTCCTCGTCTTTGAACCGGACGGTCCCGCCCATGTGGGCGGTCAGGCCGAAGACGGACTTCATCGTCGTGGACTTGCCGGCCCCGTTCGGGCCGACGATGGTGACGTACTCGCCGTCGAACACGTCCATGTCGACGTCGGTGAGAATCTGGAGGTCGCCGTAGCCGGCGTCGAGGTTGCGGACGCGAAGGAGCACGTCGTCGCGTCCTTCGACGCCCGCGCCGCTCGTCGCGTCGGTGTTGGCGTCGACGCTCATACGTTACCACCGAGGTAGGCCTCGATGACCTCTTCGTTGCTCCGAATCTCGTCCGGCGTCCCCTCCGTGAGCACCGAGCCCTGGTGGAGGACGATGACGTGTTCACAGTTGTTCATGATGAGGTCCATGTCGTGTTCGACGAGCAGGAACGTGTAGCCCTGCTCGCGGAGTTCGTGTACGTGTTCGAGCAGTTTCTTCTCGAGCGTGGGGTTGACCCCGGCGAACGGCTCGTCCAAGAGCAGCATGTCGGGGTCGGTCAGGAGCGCCCGCGCCATCTCGAGGAGCTTGCGCTGCCCGCCGGAGAGATTGCCCGCGTACTCCTCTGCGATGTGGGCGATGTCGAAGAAGTCGAGCACCTCCCAGACGCGTTCGAGGAGTTCCTCTTCCTGTTCGCGGACGTCGTCGCGGACGCCCGGCATGACGGAGCGCCACAGCGTCTCGCCACGCTGGTGTTTCGGCGCGAGCATCATGTTTTCGAGGACGGTCATCTCGCTCAGTTCGCGGGCGATTTGGAACGTCCGAACCATCCCGCGGTTGGCGATTTCGTGCGGCTCCTCGCCGGTGATGTCCTCGCCGTTGAACGTGACCGTGCCGGCGTCGGGCTTGAGCATGCCCGTGATGAGGTTGAACGTCGTCGACTTGCCGGCCCCGTTCGGACCGATGAGACCCGTGAGCGACCCGGCTTCGACCTCGAAGGTCGCACCGTCGACGGCGGTGATGCCGCCGAAGGACTTCTCCAGTCCCTCGACTCGGAGCGGGTAGTCGACCGACGTGTCGACGCCGGAGGCGAACGCGCCGAGCGCGTCTTCGTCGACCTTGTTCGCCACGTCTTCGACCGGCTGGTCCGCGGCGTCACTCATCGGTCTCACCTCCCTGGGCCGCGGCGTCGACGCCGCCGTCGGTGCGGACCGAGTCGTCGTCGCCGCCGTCGACGGCCATCGACTTCGGCCGCGACAGCGGGATGACTGACGCGGTCTCCTTGCGGTAGCCGAGCATCCCCTCCGGCCGGTTGTGCATCAGCCAGATGAGCACGAGCCCCATCACGACCAGTTGGAGCTGCCGGATGCTGTCGACCGTGTACAGGAGGAACGGCACGGGGTCGAACTGCGAGATGAGCGGCGAGATTGCCTGCCCGAAGCCGGACGGCGAGTCGAGGTTGGGGAACACCGCCGACACGAGGTTCTGGAAGTACCGCGGCCCCTGGTAGAGCACCGCCGCGAAGACGGCCCCACCGAGGACGCTGCCCGTGTTCGAACCGGCCCCGCCGATGATGAGCGCGATCCAGATGAAGAACGTCACGCGCGGCCGGAAGAAGTTCGGCGTCACCGCGCCCTGCGGAACGAGCCAGAGGATGCCGGCGAGCCCCATGAGCGCACAGCCGAGCATGAACGACTTGATTTTGAACCGGTCGGTGTTCTTGCCGAGGGCGTTCGCGACGTCCTCGTCCTCACGGATGGCCTTCAGCACGCGACCGAACGGCGATTCGCCGGTGCGCTTGAGCAGCCAGTAGAAACCCGCGACGAACCCGAGGAGCAACAGCCCGTAGACGAGGCCGTCGACGACCGGCTTGGGGTTCCTCGGCACGAGGACCTGGAAGGCGTCGACGAAGCCGAGGTATCCGTTCCAGAGGCCGACGCCGCGAAGCAGCGCCTCCAGCGGCGGGGCGAAGTCGAGGATGAGACCCGACCCACCGCCGAAGCCGACGCGGTTACCGAACAGCTGGAACTGCTGGAGTTCGCCGGAGAGGAAGCTGAACCGGACGATTTCCGACATCGCGATGGTGACGATTGCGAGGTAGTCGGCTCGCAACCGAAGCGCCGGGAGCGCGACCACGAGTCCCAACAGCGCGGCCGCGGTCATGCCGGCGAGGATGCCCACCCAAAGCGGCAGGCCGAGTCCGCCGACCTGCGCCGCGCCGCCGGCGACGTACGTCGGCTTCGTCACGATTGCCGTGACGTAGACGCCGACGGCCATGAAGCCGACGATGCCGATGTTGAACAGCCCGGTGTACCCCCAATGGAGGTTGAGCGCGAGCGACAGCATGGCGAAGACGCCGATGTAGAACGTCAGCGTCGCGATGGAGTTGAGCTGACCGCGGAGCGTGTATCCGAGGACGAACCCCGCGAGGACGTACGCGAGGTACGTCCCGAGGAGGACCAGTACGATGAGGCCCGCGTCGCCGCCCGGGATGCGGGCGGTGAAGTCGTCGCGGACGCTCATGCGGTCGCCCTCCCGCTGAACAGCCCGGACGGTTTCACGAGGAGGATGACGATCATGACGACGAAGGCCGCGGCCCGCGAGAACGCCGAGGGAATCCACAGGACCGACATCGACGCCGTCAGTCCGATGACGAGGCCGCCGGCGATGGCCCCGTAGATGGAGCCGATGCCGCCGAGGATGACCGCGGCGAAGATGAGAAGCAAGAGGAGCCACCCGTCGTTGAACCCGAGCGTCCCTTTCCAGAGGATGAACATGTACCCCGCGACGCCGGTCAGCCCGCCGCCGATAATCCACGTCGCGCGGACGACGCGCTCGGTCGAGATACCGGTGATGAGCGCGAGGTCCTTGTTGTCGGCCATCGCGCGCATCGCCTTCCCGAGTTTCGTCCGCTGTAAGAGGACGTGGACGCCGAGCATCAGGGCCGAGGCGACCACGAGAAGCGTGATGTCGTGGGCGTTGATGAAGACCGTGCCGTCGATGAAGTACAGCGACACCGAGGGCGGCTGCGCGGTCGTGCCGCGCACGTCAGAGCCGAAGACGAACTGCATCAGGTAGCGCAGCGCGAACGCGACCCCGATGCTCGTGATGAGGAGGGTGATACCGTCCTCGTTCCGAATCGGTTTGAAGATGGTCCGGTCGACCGCGAGCGACAGCGCGATGGCGAAGCCGCCGGAGACCACGATGCCGGCGACGACCGCGAGCGGCGTCGAGAGCATTCCGATACCGAGCGTCCCGCCGTAGACCGACCCCCCGGCCCCGACGAGCAGGAGCGCGCCGATGTCGGCGCGTCCCAGTCCGGCGATGAGGTACGTCGTTGCCCACCCCGAGAAGGCCCCCGCTGTGATGTAGTCGCCGTGCGAGAAATTAGCGAAGTTTAGAATACTGTACGTCATCGACAACCCGATGCCCGCGAGGCCGATTACGAGCCCCCGCATCAGACCATCCCAGACCAGCGTGCCAATGTCGGCAAACTGCGTCTGCCCTGTTGCTAACCCGCGAAGCAAGTCACCGAATAGTACGACTACGATGACCGCCAAGACGAGCGCGAACGGACGCTCGATGGCGAACTGCCTGCCACGGGAGTAGGTTTCGGCAATACCCATTGATAACTATCCTCATGATATGTGCGGACGATAAACATAGATAAATCTTTCTTCATCGGTCGTCTTTACTGACCCCGCTCGGCACCCCGCAGGGCCGCGATTCCTCGATTTCGGTCCGAATCGCCGACACTTAAAAGCGGATAGAGCCCCGACAGGGCCCATGCGCGTCAGTTCGGCGGCGTTTTCCGACCTCGACGACCTCGCCGACCTGTGGGTCGAACTCGCCGCGGACCAGCGGTCGTTCGGGTCGCACCTCCGCGCCGACGCCAATCGGGCGCCGATACGGGAGGCGCTGGCGCGACACGTCGCCGCCGACGGCGTGCTCGTCGCCCGTGAGGAGGGGACCGATGGGGCCGAGAAGAACGACGGGAACGACGGGAACGACGCGGAGGGACCGGAGACGGGCGACATCGTCGGTTTCGTCATGTTCGACATCGAGGCGGGGGCGTACGAGCAGGACGCGACCCGCGGGATGATTCGGAACCTGTTCGTCCGCCCGGCGTACCGAGACGCCGGGGTCGGCGCGCGACTGCTGGCGGCGGCGGAGACCGCGCTCGGAGACGCCGGCGCGGATACCGTCGCGTTGGACGTGCTGGCGGACAACGACGCCGCCCGTCGGTTTTACCGGCGGCACGGCTACCGACCGCACCGCGTCGAACTGGAGAAATCGATGCGAAACGATACACACTCAAAGGAGGACCGGTAATCGACGGACGCGCCAGGAGAGCATGGGCGGTTCATGCACTCGACTTGTAATCGAGACTTCGTGGGTTCAAATCCCACTCCTGGCTTCTGTCGCCGGTTCGACCGTTTTCTGCGCCCACGCGGGCCCCGCGTTCAGTCGTCGCGAGCCGGAGCCACGCCCGCGGTTCGTCGAGACGGGTTCAGTTCCGCCTCGCGGGCGGCCGGACCCGAATGAGGAGAAGCGACCCCGGCACGCCGAGGACGAGCGCCCGAAACGGATTATGCTTGATGATAACGTCGGGGTCGAGCGGCTCCGACTGGAGGTCGGTGATGCGGATGCACGAGTAGTAGACTGTGACGTGAGTGAGCACGTACGCGAACGCCGCGGGGACGACGACCGGATACCGGATGCCGCTCATCGCGAGCCCCTCGAACGCGAGGGCGGTGAGCGCCGAGATGAACAGGAGGTTTCCCAGTTGGAGCGTGACACCGGTCAGCGCCGTTATCGCGGTGTCGAACAGCGACGCGCCGTAGGGGGTGTACGTGAGCGCAGTGACGACTGCCACCGCTCCGAGAAAGAGCCCGGCGAACAACCCAGATAACGCGTACACGAACTCCATTGGAGGACCGTTACGGGACCGACGGGGGCGATGAATTTAGTTCTACCCCCCTCGTTATCGCGGTCGAAAATCAGAGAATCCCGCCGAGCGCGGCGGGACGCGGCGTCGAGACGGAATTTTATCTTTATCCGGAACGTCGTGTTCGGTATGAACGGGACCGATCAATTCATGTTCGCCGTGACGCTTCTCATCTTCGCGCTCCTCCTCGTCGGCCTCCTTCTCGCACTCGTCTAGGGAGAAAACTTATGTGATATTCATGGAGGATACTAGATACCATGCCGGAATGTCAGAACTGTGGTTCGTTCGTGACGCCCGCATACGCCCGAGTCTTCACTCCCGATGGCATGGAGAATCCGCGTGTCTGCCCGAACTGCGAGGATATGGTCCGCGACGGCGCACAGGTCCGGGCGGCGCGGTCGCCGAGGAATCACTGACTCGCCGAGCCGTCACTGAGCGACGTGGTAGCGTTCGGCGTCCTGTCGGACGAAGCCGCGCTTCGACAGCGTACTGAGGATGCTGTAGAGGGCGATTTTCTTCATCTCCAGCCCGTTTTGCAGGTCGGTGATGGACGCGCCGTCGTGCGTGGTGAGATAGAGGTACACGAGCTTGGCCGAGGGCGATTCGAGTTCGCCGGGGACTTCGATGGTCGGAACCGTCTGTTGCATGGTCGTTGTCATCCCCTTTGCTTCGACGATAATAAAACTCTCTTACAACAATCGTCGAAGAACCGAGGTCGGGGGTGAGGCCGCGAACGTCCCGAATTCGAGAGAATCGTTGTATTCGTCACGAACGTACATCGGATAATTGTCGGTGTTCGACGCCGCCGACTTCGACTGTCGTCGAAGGGAGCGGGTCGCGGGCCGGCGGGCGGCGAGGCCCGGCGGCCCGCGGTTCCGAGACGGAAGGGGCGGGAGTCGAACCACGCGAAGCCATTGAAAACCACCGGACCGACCGCGAGGGCCTGCGCCGGTGTGCTCTACCACTGAGCCACCCTTCCGGGCGGCTGTAGGGGTCGAGCGGGCAAATAGCCGTTGGTGGGCTCCGGCCGCGGTCACGCGGTTCGGCGCGCTGTGCACGTCGGTGCACCGCTCGGGAGTCGACGTCGGAAGAAAGGGCGTCTGCGACTCGGACGAGTCGCGGTCGACTCAGTAGCTCCGGACCTTCGGCTCGTACGTCTTGTCCTCGCCTTCGAGGATGACCGGCTTGTACCAGAGTTCCGGGCGGCCGTCGTTCCACGAGAGCATCGTGTGCTTGAGCCACTCCTCGTCGCGGCGCTCCTGGTACTCCTTGCGCCAGTGGGCTCCGCGGAACTCGTTGCGCGCGAGCGCGCCGAGCGTGATGGCCTCGGCGATGTCGAGGATGTTGCGCGTCTCCAGCGTCTGGAGCAGGTCCGTGTTGAACGTCCGCGACTTGTCGGCCACGAACACGTCCTGGTAGAGTTCGCGCGCCTCGCGGATGTCGCGGAGCGCGTCCTTGAGGGCCGACTCCTCGCGGAAGACGTTCACGTTGCGCGTCATCGACTTCTGGACGCGTTCGCGAATCTCGGCCTGCTGGATGCCGTCTTCTCGCTCCAGGAGGGTGTCGATGGTCTCGCGCTCGTCTTCGACGGCGCGCTGGACGAGGTCCGCTCCGGAGACGGACGCGCCCGCGTCCGCCGCCGTCCCGCCGTCGGCGACGGCGTCCTCACCGATACCCGCTTCGCCGAGTTCGACCGGCGAGTCGACCTCGCCGAGTTCGTACTCGCCTTCTTTGCCGGTCGTGATTTTGGCCGCCTCCATGTCCTTGCCCGCGGCGTGGTGGCCGGCGCGCTTGCCGAAGACGATGAGTTCGGGGAGCGCGTTGCCGCCGAGACGGTTGCCGCCGTGGACGGAGGCACAGGCGCACTCGCCGGCCGCGTAGAGACCGGAGATACAGGTTTCGCCGTTCTCGTCGGTCTCGATGCCGCCCATCGCGTAGTGCTGGCCGGGCTTGACCGGCATCGGCGCGTCGAGGGGGTTGACGCCCTCGAAGTCCTCCGAGAGGTGGATGATGTTCTCGAGGCGGTCGATGATGCGCTCCTCGCCGAGGTGGCGCATGTCGAGGTGGACGTACTCGTCTTCGATGCCGCGGCCCTCGTTGACCTCCGTGAGTTCGGCCCGGGAGACCACGTCGCGCGAGGCGAGTTCGCCGAGGTTGTTCGCGTAGCCGTACTCGAACATGAAGCGCTCGCCGTTTTCGTTGTAGAGGATGCCGCCCTCGCCGCGGACGCCCTCGGTGATGAGAACGCCCGTCGAGGGGAGCGTCGTCGGGTGGAACTGGATGAACTCCATGTCCTCCATCGGCGCGCCGGCGCGGTAGGCCATCGCGACGCCGTCGCCGGTGTTGGCGACCGCGTTGGTCGTGTGGTCGTAGACCTGCCCGAGGCCGCCGGTGGCGAGGATGACGCCGTTGCGGGCGCGGAAGCCCTCGACCTGTCCGGTCTGAACGTCGTAGGCGACGATGCCGTGGCAGTTCCGGTCCTCCGGCTTCTCCTCGTCGGAGACGGCCAGTCGGGTCACGTGCCACTCGTCGTAGACCTTGATGCCGCGCTTGACGAGCTGCTCGTACATCGTGTGGAGCAGCTGGTGGCCCGTCTCCGCGCCCGCGTAGGTGGTCCGCGGGAACGAGAGCCCGCCGAACGGTCGCTGACTGACGCGGCCGTCGTCGTCCCGGGAGAACGCCATCCCCCAGTGTTCGAGCTTGATGGTCTCTTTCGGACTGTCCTTACAGAGGGTCTCGGCCGCCGGCGCGTCGGCCAGATAGTCCGAGCCCTTCATCGTGTCGTAGGCGTGGTCCTCCCACGAGTCGCCTTCGCGGAGCGCGGCGTTGATGCCGCCCTCCGCCGCGCCCGTGTGACTTCGGACCGGGTGGAGCTTCGACACGATGGCCACGTCGGCCCCTTCCTCGTGTGCCGCAATCGCCGCGCGCAGGCCCGCCCCGCCCGCGCCGACTACGATAACGTCGTGTTCGTACATGGTGTGTTTGGGTGTGTCGTAGGGTTGGTCGAACTTCAGGGTTTCACCGGAAAGTTCACCAGAACTTCAGGTTGTTCTTAATCGCCTCGCGCTTGAGTTCCTGGATGTGCTCCGTGAGAGGGATGTCCTTCGGGCACACCTCGGTACAGGAGAACTGGGTCTGGCAGCGCCAGACGCCGTGTTCCTGTTCGAGGATTTCGAGGCGGCGCTGCTTCATGTCCTCGCCCTCGCGTTCGTCCATGGCGAAGCGGTAGGCCTTGTTGATGGCCGCGGGACCGAGATACTCGTTGTCGCCGGCGGCGATGTTACACGAGGACATACACGCGCTACACCAGATGCAGCGGGTGGACATCTTGACCTTCTCGCGGTTCTCGCGCGTCTGGCGCTGCTCGTCGAGTTCGCCGTCCGGAAGCGAGTTCGTCTGGAAGTACGGCTCGACCGACTCCATCTGGTCGTAGAAGTGCTCCATGTCGACGACGAGGTCCTTGACCACGTCGGCGTGCGGGAGCGGCTCGACCCGAATCGGCTCCGAGAGGTCCGACAGCTGGGTCTTGCAGCCGAGTCGCTGCGACCCGTTGACGAACAGCGCGTCGGACCCGCAGATGGCCTGCCGGCAGGAGTGCCGGAAGGTAAGCGAGGAGTCGTAGTGGTCCCGCGCCCACATGAGCGCGTCGAGGACCGTCATCCCCTGCTTGTACGGGACGTGGAAGTCGTCGAAGCGGGGCTCCTGCTTCTCCGGCACCTCGGGGTCGTAGCGGAAGACCTTGAGGTGGAAGGTGTCGTCCGCGGAGCGCGCCTTCTCGGCCGCCTCGGCCTCGCGCTGCTCTTGGACTCGCTCGGCCCGCTCGCGCTTTTTCGCGTCGCGCTTCTGCTTGCCGGCGGACGCCGTCTCCGTGGCCGATTCCTCTTCGACTGCTTCGGGAACTTGCGTGCTCATTAGATGGGAACACCTCCGGCCCACGCGAGGGCCGTGCGGACGCCCTGCACGATGAGGAGGACGCTCGCGAGACCGAGAATCGCCTTGACCGCCGTCTTCCGGGTGCCCGTGAGGCCCTGGTTGACGAGGGCGTTGTAGACGCCGTTGACCCCGTGGAACGTCGCGGTGACGAGGAACAGGATCATCAGCGAGAAGTACGTCAGCTGCTCCATGCGCGCCTGCGAGAGGGCGAACGTCACTTCGTCGGCGTGGTTGACGAAGTGGAGCAGGAAGAAGTGGAACGCCAGCACCACGACGAGGAAGGCGGCTGTCAGCCGCTGCCAGAGCCACCGCCGGCCGCCCGGCTCGAAGGACGTGTATCGCTCTGCCATTAGATGCTCACCCCCGAGAGGAACGTGGGAACGCTCGCGACGACGATGACACCCGTCAGGATGAGCGACGCGTAGAAGCTCTTGTCCTGTGCTTCCAGCCCGACGCCCAGGTCGACGAACAGCAGCCGCAGTCCGTTGAGGATGTGAAACACCGCCACCGCGAGCAGCCCGACTTCCAGAATACGCACGACCAAGAGACTCTCCAGCGCCTGAATCGTGTTCGTGTACGCCGCCGCGCCCGAGAGGGCCGTCGACAACACGGCGATGTGGGTAAAGAGATAACCCACAAGCACCCAGCCGGTGAACTTGTGGAATATCCAGGCCCACATGCCGGCCGAGAACTCCCGCCATCTGCTGAAGTCCTCGATGAGGCCCCGATTGTAAGACTGACTCATGCTCTTGTGAGTGTCGGGAAGGGGAGGGTATAGAACTTACGTGTATGGAGTTTCGTGAGGGTTGGCAAAAGTCGCCGGACCCCGAATATCTCGGGGCGGGGCGGCCGGTCTCAGAGCGTCGGCTCGGGGGTGCCGGACTGCTCGCGCTCGACGACGCGCCGCACCTTGTCCTTCAGTTCGACGAGGTGGCAAAGCGGGTTCCCGGGGTAGACGACCGGGTTCTCGAGGACGCCGACGAGCAGGCCCGTGAAGGGGGCGACGACGGTGACGTTGTCGTCCTTGAACGGGTTCGTAATCGTGCAGATGCGGTCGCCCTCGTGGACGAGCGCGCCGCGGTCGTGGTGCATGTCGACGATGCCGCCAGCGTCGGCGCGGAGCCACGTCTTCTCGTTTTCGTCCGAGATGACGGTCCGCCAGCCCGGCCAGTTGACCGTCGAGGTCCCCCGGAGGCCGAACTCGGCGAAGACGCTCTCGACGCCCGCGAGCGCCTCGTCGATGAGTTCGCGCTGGAAGCGGTGGGCCTCGCCCATCTCGACGGTGATGGCCGGCGTCCCGCTCGCCGACGACTCGGTTCGGAGCATCCCGCTGGACCCCGAACTGTCGATGATGACGTGCGAGCCGAAGGCGTTGGCGAGTCGCGCGACGGCGGGGTCGGACATGTCCGCGCGGACGTGGAGCATGTTAGTTCGCCCCCGCGTGGAGGTGTGGAAGTCGATGCCGAGGTCGCAGGGCGCGATGAAGTTCTGGTAGATGCGGTGTGCCATCCGCTTTGCTCCCGTCGAGGTCTCGGAGCCCGGGAACGACCGGTTCAGGTCACGGTCGTAGATGGGGAGGTACCGCTGTTGGGCGAGGAACGCGGGGACGTTCATCACCGGCATGCAGACGAGGGTGCCCGCGAGGTCCGCGAGGTCCCACTCGTAGGCCACCTCGCGGACGACCTCGATACCGTTCAGTTCGTCGCCGTGGGCGGCGGCGGAGAGGAACACGGTCGGCCCCGGCCGCTCCCCGTTGATGATGGTGACGGGGATGCGAACCGGGTCGCCGAGATACGTCTCGGAGATGCCGTACCGGATGTCCTGTGTCTCGCCCGGCTCGACCTTCCCGCCGTTGTAGGTGAAGGCCTCGTTGTCGGCCATGTGATGCGATGGGAGGGCCGGGGTTATAAACGGTCGCGACGGACCGCCCGACGCCGTCCTCGCGGCCGCGAACCGCGGGCGGCCGGCTCTCGACCGTCATGTCTTTGAAACCGGAAGGATATCAACTGAGTATGTCCACCACAGACGACGCCGTGCGTGTCGGCGTGCTTTCTCTGCACAACAGCAAGGAGACGAAGGCAATCCTCAACGCGGTCGAAGACCTCGGTCACGAGCCGGTGTGGCTCCGCCGGGAGAACGCGGCGGTCAGCATCGAAGACGGCGAGGTGACGGTCGAGCCTGAGGTGGACATCATCGCGAATCGACTGCTCCTGTCGAACACCGAGGAACCCGCGGAACTGCTCGGGCTGGCGACGACGTTCAACCGTATCCGACCGATGCTCAACGAGCCCGACGCGGTTCTCGCGGCCATCCACAAGTTCGCCACGGCCGCGACGCTCGCCAACTGGAACATCCAGGTGCCCGACGCGCTCCTCGCGCTCTCGAACGACCGGCTGAACAAGGGCCGCGAGCGCTTCGGCGACGTCGGCGTCTACAAGTCCGCCATCGGCACCCACGGCGGCGGGACGTGGAAGGTCGACCTGACCGAGCCCGTGAACCCGAAGGTCGGCAACCGACAGGCGTTCCTGCAGAAGCTCATCGACCGCGACGGCGACCGCCACCGCGACCTGCGCGTCTACATCGTCGACGGCGAAATCATCGGCGCGATGTACCGCTACGCCCCGGACGGCGACTGGCGGACCAACGTCGCCCTCGGCGGCGACGTGCTCAACGCGACCGACGAGATGCCCGAGGAAGCGCGGGAGACGGCGCTCTACACGGCCGAAGTGATGGAGATGGACTACGTCGGCGTCGACCTCGTCGAGGGCGAAGACGGCTGGTTCGTCCTCGAAGCCAACCCGACCGCCGGCTTCAAGGGCCTCTATCAGGCGACGGGCAAGAGCCCCGCACCGCACATCGCGAAGCTCGCAATCGAGCGCGCGGGCGGCGAGGTCGACGAGGCACGCGTCGAGGAACTGTCCGCGACGCTCGACGACTCCGTCCCCTCGTGTGCCCCCAACGAGTCGCCCATCATCGACGGCGAAGCGCCCATCATCGGCTACATCGAGGAGGTCGTCGTCAACGGGACCAGCGGCTCCCAGCAGACCCTCGCGAAGTCCGACACCGGCGCGACCCGGACGAGCATCGACACGAGCCTCGCCGCCGAAATCGGCGCGGGGCCCATCAAGAGCATGACGCGCGTGAAGTCCGGGAGCCTCAAGGGCGGGAAGGCCCGCCCCGTGGTCGACCTCGTCATCGGTATCGGCGGCACCCAGCACACCGTGACCGCCAGCGTCGAGGACCGCTCGCACATGGACTACCCGCTGCTGCTCGGGCGCGACATCCTCGAACACTACCGCGTGGACGTGCGCCGCCGCGCCAACGCCGACCGCAACGACAGCGACGACGAGGAAGAGGAACTCCTCGAAGAGTAAGTCGGCCCGCGCCACGCCACGGCCACCGGCGCGCTCGCCATCGGCGCGACGACCGCCGTCGCTCCGACCGGTGACCGCATCCGAGCACCCGAGACACGCGCACTTTTCTCTCCGACGACCCAACCACGGGTCGATGAGCGACGACGCATACCGCGAACTCCGGGCGGACCCGCACCTCGGCGACGTGGTCGAGGAACACGGCCCGCTCTCGCTCGACCCCGCCGACGACCCCTTCGAGCGACTGGTCGTCTCGATTGTCAACCAACAGCTCTCGACGACCGCGGCGGCGACGATTCGGGACCGCCTGTTCGACCGCGTCGAGGTCACGCCCGAGGGGATACTGGCCGCCGACGAGGCCGTCCTGCGCGACTGCGGCCTCTCGAATCAGAAGGTCGGCTACGTCCGCAACGTCGCCGACGCGTTCCGAGACGGCCTCTCGGCCGAATCTCTCCGGGAGATGGACGACGACGAGGTCGTCGCGGCGCTCACCGAGATTCGCGGCGTCGGCGACTGGACCGCGAAGATGTTCCTCATCTTCGCGCTCGCCCGCGAGGACGTGTTCCCGGTCGAGGACCTCGGGATTCGACGCGGCATGGAACACGTCTTCGGGTTCGAACCCGACGCCGTCTCCCGCGGCGAGATGCGCGAACGCGCCGAGCGCTGGGCCCCCTATCGGAGCTACGCCAGCCGGTATCTCTGGCGGTGCGTGGACTAACTTCGAACGGGTGGAAAGCAAAGCCGAGACGAATAATCGACAGACTGCGCCGGTATTTCTAACCGAGAAAATAAACATCTGTTACGTTTATATTCTGCGCGAGGGAAACGTTGAAACCGCCGCGCACTATAACGTTCGTCCATGAACGTAGATGACGTCAACAGTATCACCGTTCTCGGAGCGGGCAACATGGGCCACGGCATCGCGGAGGTCGCGGCCCTCGCCGGCTACGACGTCGTGCTGCGCGACATCAAAGACGAGTTCGTTCAGAAGGGCTACGACCAAATCGAGTGGTCGCTGAACAAACTCGCCGAGAAGGACCGGCTGTCGCAGGACGACGCCGACGCCGCGCTCGCCCGCGTCTCGACGGCGGTGGACCTCGGCGAGGCCGTCGTCGACGCCGACGTGGTCATCGAGGCCGTCCCCGAGAAGATGTCCATCAAAAAGGAGGTGTACACCGAGTTGGAGGAACACGCCCCCGACCACACGGTGTTCGCCACCAACACCTCCAGTCTCTCCATCACCGAACTCTCCGAAGTGACGGAGCGACCCGAGCGCTTCTGCGGAATGCACTTTTTCAACCCGCCGGTCCGCATGGACCTCGTCGAGGTCATCTCCGGCGCGCACACCGCCGACGAGACGCTCGAACTCGTCGAGGACCTCGCCGAGGCGATGGGCAAGACGCCCGTCCGCGTCCGCAAGGACAGCCCCGGCTTCATCGTGAACCGCATCCTCGTCCCGCTGATGAACGAGGCCGCGTGGATTGTCCACTCGGGCGACGCGACGATGGCCGAGGTCGACTCCACGACGAAGTACGACATGGGCCTCCCGATGGGGAGCTTCGAACTCGCCGACTACGTCGGCATCGACGTGGGCTATCACGTCCTCGAATACATGCACGAGGTGCTCGGCGACGCCTACGAGCCGTGTCCGCTCCTCTCCGAGAAGGTCGAGGAAGGCGACCTCGGTCAGAAGACCGGCACGGGCTTCTACGACTACGAGGACGGCGAGGGCGCGGAAGTCCCCCACGACGAGGGGAGCGAAGCGGTCAAGAACCGCCTCCTCGGCGTCATGGCGAACGAAGTCGCAGGTCTCGTCGGAAACGACGTGGCCGACCCGGCGGCCATCGACCGCGCGGTCAAACTCGGCGGGCGCTTCCCCGACGGCCCGGCGAAGATGGCCGACAACGCGGGCATCGCCACCCTCGTCGGCGCGCTCGACAAGCACCACGACGAGACCGGTGAGGAGCGCTACGAGGCCGTCCAGTACCTCCGCGACCTCGCCCAGTCCGGCGAGGGCTTCTACGGCGGCGCGGAGGAATCCGACGAGGCACCCGCGTTCGACGACATCTCCGTCGAGGTGCGCGACGGCATCGGTCACATCACCCTCGACCGCCCGCACCGCCTCAACACCATCAGCATCGAACTGATGGACGAACTCTCCGAAGCGCTCGACACCCTCGCCGAGGACGACGAGGTCCGCGCCGTGCTCCTCACGGGGGCCGGCGACCGCGCGTTCTCCGCCGGAGCCGACGTGACGAGTATCGCCGCGGGCGGCGGCGACGCCGTCTCGGGCGTCGAAATCTCTCGGAAGGGCCAACAGACGTTCGGAAAGCTCGAGGAACTCGACAAGCCGGTCATCGCCGGCATCGACGGCTTCTGTCTCGGCGGCGGGATGGAACTCGCCATGTGCGCCGACCTCCGCATCGCCACGGAGCGCTCCGAACTCGGCCAGCCGGAGCACGACCTCGGGCTCCTCCCCGGCTGGGGCGGCACGGTCCGCCTCCAGCGCATCGTCGGCACCGGCCGCGCGAAGGAGATTATCTTCAGCGCCGACCGCTACGACGCCGAGACGATGGCTGACTACGGCTTCATCAACGAGGTCGTCGAGAACGACGGCTTCGAAGAACGGGCCTTCGAGTACGCGAAGCGGTTCGCACAGGGCCCGCCGGTCGCCCAGCGCTACACCAAGCGCGCCATGCACAACGGCTGGGAAGACACCGACTCCGGACTGGAGGTCGAAGCGCAGGCGTTCGGCCTACTGTTTACCACCTCGGACCTGATGGAGGGCATCGCCGCCTTCACGAGCGACCGCGACCCCGAGTTCACGGGCGAGTAAGCCGCCGCCGTGGGTGGGTTCCTCTCACTCACCCACGATGGAACGCAACGCTTAAAATAGTCCAACGACCACTCGTGAATGCAGACGCTCGGTTGGTGTAGTCCGGCCAATCATCTTGGCCTTTCGAGCCGAGGACCAGGGTTCAAATCCCTGACCGAGCACTTCTCTAAGGAACAACGTGACGAAGAAGAGCGCGCAGTGTAGGGATTTGAATCAGGGAGTAGCTTGCTGCGACTGAGGTTCAAATCCCTGACCGAGCACTTCTCTGCTGAACTACCTTCCAAGCGACCGCTGTACATGTCGCCTAGACCGCGAAGGTGCGGATATGAGCGGGATATTCGAACTAGCGAGCAACTTGTTGCGAGTGGAATTCAACTCCTCTCCCGAGCAGTTCTCTCACCCCGGACGACTCGACTCCCGCCCGCGGTAGTTAGCTTACACGTTTTTAACGATAGCAATTAAAATATACACGATAGCATGGAACACGAGCGTCCCGGGACGGGAGTTCGATGATGCTCGAAGAGTTCGTCTCCCAAATCGACCCCGTCGTCGTCCGCCTGTTCGTCGCGGCGGCGTTGGGGATGTTCCTCGGGTTGGAGCGCGAGCGGTCGAAGAAGAGCGCCGGCGTGCGGACGTTCACGCTGACGAGCCTCCTCGGTGGCGTCGCCGTCGTGGTCGGAAGCGACATCCTCCTCGCGGTCGGCGGGTTGTTGGTGGTCGCACAGGCGGTGTTGCTCGGGAGTCGCGGACTCGTCGAACGCGGGTCGCACGAAAGCGAGGACGACCGAGCCGACTCTCAACTCGACTTCGACGCGGACGCTGACGCCGAAGCCGACGACGGCCGCCGCGGTGACGCCGAGGTCGTTCGCCTGGACGACCTCGGCGTGAACCTCTCACTCACTACGTCGACGTCGTTGTTAGTCGCCTACGCGGTCGGCGCGGCGGTGGTGAGCGGCTTCGTCATCGAGGGCGTCGTCGTCGCGCTCACGTCGTCGCTCCTGTTGGTCCTGCGGCGCGAACTCCACGGGTTCGCCCGGCGGCTCACGACCGACGAGGTTCGGAGCGCCGTCGAGTTCGCCATCATCGCGTTCGTCGTCTACCCGTTGCTCCCCGAGGGGCGAATCGGTCCGTGGGATGCCGTCAATCCCCGGACGGTCTGGTTGCTCGTCGTCGCGGTGAGCGCAATCGGCTTCGTCAACTACGTCATCATCCGACGGTACGGCGAACGCGGCATCGCCATCACGGGCTTTTTCGGCGGGCTGGTGAACTCGACGGCCGTCATCGGCGAGATAGCCGGTCGGACCAGCCGGAACCCGTCGATTCGACCGCTCGCGGCCGGCGCGATTCTGATGGCCGACGCGGCGATGGCGCTCCGAAACCTCTCGCTCGTCGTCGTGTTCATCCCGGAGCTCGCGGTCGAGGTGGGGATTCCCCTTGGACTCGTCGCGCTCGTGGGTGTGAGCTACGCGCTGCACTCCCGCGAGTGGGGCGTCGACCTCGACGTGGCGTTCGAGTCGCCGTTCAGCCTCGAAAGCGCCCTCCGGTTCGGCGTGTTCTTCCTCCTCGTGTTGCTCGCGTCCGCGGCGGCACAGGAGTACTTCGGCGCGACCGGGTTCGTCGTGACGAGCTTCCTCGGCGGACTGGTGTCGAGCGGGTCGGTCGTCACGACCGCCGTCACGCTCTACGGCGGCGGCAACATCGACGGGACGACCGCCGTCGTCGGCGTCCTCGCCGGAACCGCCGCGAGCATCGCGGTCAAGGTGGCTCTCGCGGCGAGCGTCGACCGCGAACTCCTCGGGCCGGTCGCCCGGCGGAGCGCGCTCCTCGTGGCGGCGGGCGTCGCCGGCGTCGCTATCGTCGTCTTTCGCCCGTAAAGCGGGCGGCACGGAGACACGCGCACGCGGAATTACCGCAACCGACACAACAGTCAGCGACACAACATTGATAACACCGTGCTGCGGCAATCAAATCGCACTGGTTCGGCGCGTATCCCGTGACCGAGCGGCCCACGAAGATTCGCCCGTCGGTCGTCCCCCGACGGGCGAGGGTCACTCCGCGTATCCACCCTCCCGAGCGACTGCGCTCGTCTGAGTGGCCCGATTCGTCCGACCGCCCCCGTTCGCGCCGACAGCTCGACTGCGAAGCCGATGGCTTGAGGTTCGCCGGCGTCTATCGTGGCTCTACGTCCACCGAGCGATGATACGCGACCCGACCCGACGAGACCGTGGCGAACCGCACGCGAAGCGACAACAGTCGGCCCCGAAGCCGAACCGGGCGAGAAACGATCTCGGGAGCGTCTGACCGTGTCGGACACGACGCGCGCCGCGCTCGCCGCCGGAACGCTCGTCGCCCTCGCCGCGACGAGCGGGAGCCTCTATTTCAGCCTCGGTCTCGGACTCACGCCCTGCGACCTCTGTTGGTACCAGCGCATCCTGATGTACCCGCTCGTCGTGGTGCTCGGAGTCGCTGCGGTCGAGGACCGACCCGGCGTCTGGAAGACGGTGCTTCCCCTCTCGCTGGGAGGGCTCGCCCTCTCGGGCTACCACTCGTACCTGCAGGTCGCACCGGGCGCGACCTGTACCGTCGGCGGCCCGTGTACGTCCATCCAATATCCCATGCTCGGCGGCATCCTGACCATTCCGCGACTCGCGTTCATCGGGTTCGCGCTCGTGACGGTCCTCGCGCTCGCCGCCGCCCGCCTCGGCGGGTCGGCCGACGACGCGTGGGGGATGTGACCGCGGTCGGGACCGCACTCCGAGCGCCGTCGCCGCTCTAACTCCCGTCGAGGTCGACCATCGGTTCGGGGTAGTCCACGCCCAACTCGACCCCGTAGGTCGCCTGTTCTTCGTCGCTTAGCTCCCACGGTTCGTGGGCGTACTCGGCGGGCAACGCGTCGAGTTCGGGGAGCCACGTCTTCACGTACTCGGCGTCCTCGTCGTAGCGGTTCGCCTGCCAGCGCACGTCGAACGAGCGGTCCCGCGAGTCGTTGCCGACGCCCGCGGCCCAGTTGCCGTAGTTCGACGCGGGGTCGTAGTCGACGAGCTGCGTCTCGAAGTACGCCGCACCGCGTCGCCAGTCCAGTCGGAGGTCGTTGGCGAGGAACGACGCGGCGTTCTGCCGCCCGCGGTTCGACATGTAGCCCGTCGCGTTCAACTCCCGCATGTTCGCGTCGACGAAAGGGATACCCGTCTCGCCCGCCGCCCAGCGCTCGAACTGCGTCTCGTCCGCCCGCCAGTCGATGTCGGTCCGCTCGCGGATGCCCCCGCGGCGGAAGAAGTCGCTCCCGTGTTTGGCGAACTGGAACTGGAAGAAGTCGCGCCAGCGGAGTTCGAAGACGAGCCAGTACGTCGAGTCGTTTGCGACCCGTCGGTCCTCGTAGCGGTCCACCTCGGCCTTGACGTACCGCGGCGAGAGACAGCCCTCGTTCAGCCACGGCGAGAACTTCGAGGAGTAGTCGGCTCCGAGCATCCCGTTTCGCGTCTCCTTGTACTCGCGGAGGTGGTCGCCCGTCCAGATGTACGACTCCACGCGGTCGAGCGCGGCCGTCTCGCCGCCGTCGAAGGAGAGGACGCCGCGGTCGTCGGAGGCGCGGGCGGACTCGGCGTCCGCAGTCCCGACGAGGGTCGAAAGCGAGGGGAGGTCGCCCGCGACGGGTGCGTCGACCGGGAGCGGCGGGACGTCCGGTTCGGAAAGCGGGTCACGACCGGCGGGGTCGCCGTCGCCCGCTGACTCGCCACTTCGCCCTGTGCCGCCTCCCTCGTCGCCTTCGACGGCCGATTCGACCGCCTTCCGGAACGTCGTGTACGTGTCCGGAACTTCGGAGAGCGCCATCGGGAGGTCGTCGAGGTGGGTGAGCGTGTGGCCCCAGAAGCGCCGGAGGTCGACGCCGTCGCCTCCCAGTTCTCGCTCGACCGCCGACTCGACGCTCGACTCCTCGGGGGTCGGACGCGTGTGGACCGTCACGAAGTCGGCGTCGACGGTCGCCGCCAACTCCGGAAGGACGGACTCGGGTGTTCCCTCGCGGACGACGAGGTCGCTCCCGCGGTCACGGAGCGACGCCCGGAGGTCGGACAGCGATTCGAGGCGGAAGCGGGCGCGGTGCGCGCCCGTCTTGTCGAAGTCGAAGGAGTCGGGCCCGCCGAAGGGCCGGTCGCCGTACTCGCGGGGGTCGAGACAGTAGACCGGGAGGACGCCGCCGGCGTCGCAGGCGGCCGCGAGCGCCTCGTTGTCGTGCAGGCGGAGGTCGCGGCGGAACCACGCGAGCGAAGTTGACTCGGACATCGTCGGCGGCGCTTAGGATGGGGATGACTTGAGTCGAACGGCGGTCCTGGGGCGACCCCCGGCCGTGTCGCCGGGTCTACGTCCGGCTTCGCGTCTGCAGGCCGAGTTCCGCGCCGGCGACGACGGCGGCGACGGTGAGCGCGAGCCCGGCGACGAGTCGCGGGTCAACGCGGTCGATGACGGGGACGCCCATCCAGCCGGCGAAGAGGAGCGCGAGCCCGGCGAGACACGTCGCGAGCGACAGGAGCGCGAAGGGAGCTTGCGTCGGCTCCTCGTCGGCCAAGTAGTGGTCGAGCTCCGCCGCGCTCGACCCGAGCGAGACGGTCTTCGCCCGCGAGTCGTACGCGACGATTCGGAGCGAGTCGAGCTTGGGCAGATGGGTCTGGTGGAGCGAGATGTAGACGCTCTGACGGACGTTCTTGGGAGGTGGCGACTCGCCGGACTCTATCTCGGCGATGTGCTCCGCGAGGTCGCCGACCGACTCCGGCCCGTCCCCGTCGCGCAGTCGTTCGAGCGCGAGCCGCCGCCGCTCGTTTCTGAGCACGTCGTGGATGTCGGCCTCGTCGAGCGAGCCGTCCGCCTGCTCGCCGGAGACGGTCGGCGAGTCAGGCTCGGCCATCGCCCCGCTCAGAGCCAGTCATCGGGCTTCGTGTCGTAGTCGACCTCGCCGGCGGCGATACGCGCCTCCAGTTCGGGGTCGAGGTCGTGTTCGTCGAACGATTCGCCGTCGTAGCGGACGCGGATGGCTCGCTCTTCCGGCGTCGGCTCGCGCCCCCGTCGACGGGCGACTTCGACCTCGTGCTCGTCGAACTCCTTCGTGATGGTCATCAGGTTCACCGGGCGGCCCCAGAGGTGATAGACGCGCTCCAAGACGCCCTTCGCCTGTTTCATGTCGAGGATGACGCCGTTGTACTGGTGTCCCAACAGGAGTTCCCCGCGGTTGTCGAAGTTGCCGTCGTACACCGCGATAGTCGGCTTTCCGAAGTTCGTGAACTGGAACAGGAGCTTCTTTTTCACGTCTCGGTACTCCGACGAGGAGACGCGGAACTGCCGGGACGACTGGGAGTACTCGTAGGCGAAGTAGTGGTTCGCGCGGACGAACTCCTCGGAGAGGAACGCGTCGAGGAACGTCACGTCGTTGTGGCTCTCGCGAATCTCGCGCATCCGGTCCCAGCCGGCGGTCTTGTCCACGTCGGCGACGGCCTCCTCGACGCTGTCGTACACCTCGTCGTCGAACATGTACCGCGAGAGCTGTTCGAGTTCGGAGCGCCGAATCCGGCTGAGGAACCCGCGGTTCTGCGCCTTGACCAGCGAGTAGTGTCGCTCCGCGAGCCCCTCGTAGGTGAGGAGCTTCCACGGGTACGCTTCGAGGTCGAGCGACTCGTCGCCCGACAGCGCCCTGTCGAGGGTCTCGTGGTCGACTCTCGGGTCGTCGGGGCCGAGTTCGGACAGTTCGTCGAGGGAGTCGGCGCTGACGCCGTCGATAGCGGGGTCCGCCCGGAGGAGCGTCTGCACCTCGTCGAAGTCGACCGTCTCGTGGAAGTTGCGCCACGTGACGCCCTTCACGCGCAGGAGTTTGTCGGCGACCTCCGCGCGGTTCGTCGAGTTCTCGATGTACTCCCACAGCTCCTTGCCGAGCTTGTAGGGGTTGAGCCCGGGCGACCCGAGGACGCGCGACTGGTGGTCGGCGTAGGTGATGAACTCGTCCGTGCCCGCGAAGCGCTCGTCGCCCATCATGAGCGACTCCCAGTAGGCCGCCCAGCCCTCGTTCATCACCTTCGTCATCTTCTGGGCGGCGAAGTAGTACGCCTCCTCGCGGAGCATGTCGAGGACGTCCTTCTGCCACGGCTCCATCTCTTCGGCCTTGCCCGTCTCCTCGTCGTACCGCATCCCGTGTTCGCGGACGTACGCGAGCACGTCCTTCCGGGGGTCGGTGAGCTTCGCGGCCTCGCGTTCGGCCTCTTCGACCTGTTCGAGCCACGCGTCGTCGAACACCTCGCGGCGCACGTCGTCGGAGATGTCGAGACTGTCCAACTGGGCGCGAATGTCTCCGGGGATACGACCGTCCTCGTCGGCGGCGGCCTCGCGGATGGTCCGGTGTTGGTCGATGGTGTCTTCCAGACAGAGGACGGCGTCGATGAACTTCTCCACGTCGTCCCGGCTGATTTCGGGGTTTTCCACGTACCGTTCGATGGTCTGGGCGTGCCGTTCGAGCATCGCCGCGGCGGCGAACTGCCCCTCGTCGGAGAACAGCCCGAACCACTGGTTGTTCTTGAAGAAGTCCGAGTGCGCCTCGACGTGGGTGATGACGGCCTTCTGGTCGGCCAGCGAGTTCGACTCCTGGAGGAAGGCGTTCGCCGGGTCGTCGTTGTTGACGATTTCGAACGCCTTACCCATGCCGAACTGGTCGGTCTTCCGCTGGCGGTCGTAGGTCATCCCCCACCGCCAGTGCGGATACCGCTCTTGGAACCCGCCGTAGGCGATGAGCTGGTTCATCTCGTCGTAGTTGACCACCCAGTAGTTCACCGGGTAGGGGTCGAGTCCGAGCTTCTTCGCGAGCGCGCCGGCCTCCCGGACGGGCTCGTCGAGTCTGGCGGCCTCGCGCTGTGCGTCTCTGCGGTGTCGTCTGAAACTCATTCTGCTGTCGCCTCCGTGCTGAGGATGGTGTAGATGGCGTCGATGACGTCGTCGGGCTCCGAGACGTACGCGACCACGACGTTACCCTGCTCGCCGAGGCTCCGTTCGACCTCTTCTGCGTGCGTGGCGTTGATGGCGGTCCCGCCGGGCTGGGTCTCCACGTAGGCGTGGAGGTTCGCGTCTATCTCCTGCATGAGCGGGACGACCCGCTCTTTGGTGTCGTTCGAGGAGTTCTCGGAGTCGCCCGCGGCGAAGACGTA
This sequence comes from Haloferax sp. Atlit-6N, assembly GCF_003383195.1. Classification (NCBI taxonomy): domain Archaea; kingdom Methanobacteriati; phylum Methanobacteriota; class Halobacteria; order Halobacteriales; family Haloferacaceae; genus Haloferax; species Haloferax sp. Atlit-6N. The sequence goes on from NZ_QEQJ01000006.1 coordinate 129,512, forward strand.
GCGGTTCCACTCGCGCCACGGGTAGCGCTCGTCCAGCACCTCCTTCGCCAGCTCGTAGGCCGACGAGATGCGCGTCCCGCCGCCCGAGCGGATGCCGAAGAACTCGTCGCGTTCGACCTCCCACGCCTCCGCGTCGTGGGCGATGTAGACGAACTCGGCGTGGTCGTACTTGCCCGTGAGGTACCAGTCCAGCGGGGTGAAGGTGCGTTCGACGAGTTCGCGCTTCGTCTCCCGCATCGACCCCGACACGTCGCGGATGTTGACGACCACGACGTTCGACTGCTTCTTCTCGATGACCTCGGGGTGGCGGTAGCGCTCGTCCTCGCGGCGGAACGGAATCTCGCGGAGCCCCTCGCGTCGGATGCGCTGGATGGCCGTCGTCCGCTCGACGTTCTCCTCCATCTCCTCGAAGGAGGCCCACGTCCCGCGTTCGTCGTCCGGGATGCGGCTCCACTCGTCTTCGATCCACGCCATCGAGACGAGGATGTTCTGCTCGCGGCACCACCGGAACACCTCGCGGGCCGAGGTGCCGTCGACTTTCATCGCCTCGCGGACGAACTCCTCGTCGAAGTCCATCGCGAGCTTGCGCTTCAGGCCCTCCTTGAACAGGCGCTCGAAGTCGAGGGTGCTGTGGGGGCCGCTGCGGGTGATGTCGGTGAAGTCGCCTTCGACCTCCTCGATGACCTCCTTGCCCTTCGGTTCGAGTTCGAGGCCGAGTTCCTCGTCCAGCGCCTCGGCGAACTGCTCGGGGTCCATCTCGTAGTACTCGTGTTCGGCCCCCTCCTCGCCGGGCTCGCCGTCTTCGCCCTCGCCGTCACCGGGCTGTGGCTGGCCGAGCGGCTGGCCCACGTCGGGCGTGCCGCCTTTCCCCTGCCCGACGCCGCCCATGTCGAGGCGGTCGTACTTGAACTCCGGCAGGTCCACGACCTTGATGGGTATCTTGATGTCTTTCGAGCCGGACGCGCCGAGGTCGCCGTAGGAGATGAACTCCTTGAGGTCTTCGCGGCGTTCTTCGCCCACTTCGCGGAATCGTTCGAGGTCGTCTCTCAGTCCCATGTGTGGCTCACCTCCTTCATCACGGCACGGCTGGTCAGTTCGGCCGACGCCGCGGTGTAGCCGCGGTCGACCAACTCGTCGATGGTGCGTGCTTTCACGCGCGCCGTCTCGGTGTTCGCCGGCGGGTCGTCCCACTGGCGGGGGTCGAGGTCGGAGAACAGCCGGCGCACGTCCTCCCAGTCGTGGGTTTCGAGCACCGTCCGGATGACCGGAATCTCGGTCAGGTCCACGTCGGAGACGGTAAAGCCCTCGTCGCGGTTCTCCCACGCGTAGCGGTTGAGCGCGGTGATGACCTTCTCGTTTCGGAAGTCCTCGACCGTCTCGGATGGGTCGTTGCCCTCGTAGTCGTCCGGCGAGAAGCGCCCGAGGTGCTCGGTCTCGAACAGCTTCATGAGAAGCGGGTCGGGGTCGACCGGCCCGCGCTCGGTCTCTATCTGCCCGTCGGACGCCCACGCGTAGACGTGTTCGACGTACTCCTCGACCGTCTCGCGCTCGACGCCTTTGTCGGCGAGAAGCGCGTCGAGCACGTCCGCCTCCTGCTGGTCGAAGATGTACTCTTTGACCATGGCGATGCGGCCCTCGTACTCCGAGGACTCCGCCCGCGAGAACACGGGCGCGTCCGATAGCTCGGCGACCATCTCGTCGAGCACGTCGGTCGGCATCACCACCGACGACACGTCGAGGTCGGGGTGTCTGCGGTCGACGCGGTCGTGCAGGAGGTCGGCGATGACGTCGCGGGTGAACGTCACGGGAATCCCGTGAGTCCCCTCGGAGTCGCCGACGAACTCGAACGCCGACACCTCGCGGCGCTGGTCGCCGACCTGCAGGTAGCCGCGGTCGAACAACAGCGCCTTGTCGACGAGGTCGAACTCGATGTCCGGGTCGCGCGGCACGTCGTCGCCGTCGAGCCGGGTCACGACGCTGTAGAGCGCCGCGGCCTCGACGGCGTGGGGCGCGAGTTCTCGCGTGCGGACCTCGCCCGGCCCCTCGCGGACGTCCAGCGAGACGGCCTCGGCGACGCGGTCGGCCATCGCCTCGGGGTCGTCGGTCCAGACGCTCGTCTCGTTGGTCAGCTCGCGGCGGATGAGCTCGGCCTCCAGCGAGAGGTTCGTCAGGTAGCGGAACTCGTGTTTGTTGAGCCGGCGCTTGAGCGCCTTCAGCGGGTCGCGGCCGTTCCTGTCGGCGTACTTGTCGAGTTCGGCGTCGAGGTCCGGGTTCGAGATGATGACGAGCTGGGTGTCGATGTCCATCCCGATTCCCTTGTCCAGCTTGACGTGGCCCTCGTCGGGGACGTTCAGGAGCTTCTGGAGCAGGTCGGCGTGCTGGGTGGCGTCCTCGACGATGGTGAGGAGGCCGTTGCCCTGCGAGAGCACGCCGTCGTAGCTGAACGCCTGCGGGTTCTTGCGCCCCCGGGAGTTCAGTTCGCGGAGCATGCTCGGCATCCACGACCCGACCAGTCGCTCCTTGGGCGAGCCGTCGTCCTCCGAGTGGAGGACGCCGACGCCGCGGCCGACGTCGACGACGTAGTTTTTCACCCGGAGGTGTTTCGGGTCGGTGACGGCGCTGAAGAGGTCCTGCTTGCCCGCTCTGCGGAACTCCTCTTCGAGGTAGGTGTACGCCTCCAGGCAGAACGGGTCGAGGTCCTCGTCGACGTCGACGGGGATGTGGTCGCCGTTCCTGCTGTTGAGGTCGGCGAGCAGCCGCTTGCGAACCTCCGCGGGGAACACCGAAAGCGGGTGCGACTGGACCGGGCTTTCGTACCAGTCCTCGTCGGCGGCATCGACCTCGCCGCCGTAGGATAGCCCGCGGGTGTCGTCGGCGTTGGCGACGTTCCACTCGACGGTGTAGCGCCGCCCCGCGTCGGTCTTCGAGTACTCCCGAAGCCCGTTGATGAGACAGCGTTTCAACTCCGATTTCCCCGTGGCCGTCGGGCCGTCGAACCAGACGATTTTCTCGGCTTTGCCGCGGTCGGCGGCGATGGTCCGCAGGTCGTCGACGAAGGCGTTGAGCACCTCCGTGTTGCCGAGAACCGCGTGCTCGCCGTCGTTGGCGGGGTCGTCGAAAAAGCGGTAGCGCTGTTTCTCCTCGCCCTGTTCGACCACCTGTCTGGTCCCCATCGACTCGATGGCTTCCAAGAGGTACTTCGACGCGTGGGAGGCGATAGACGGGGACTCGAACGCGGCGTCGACGTACTCGCCGAGGCTCATCGGCTCCTCGTAGGTGCCGCGGAGCGCCTCGTCCGCCTCGCGGATGTAGTCTCGCATGGTCACCCTTCGAGTTCGGTCTTCGCCACCTCCGCACCGGCGAACTCGAGCACCTCCCGTGCGCCGTCGCGCGAGTAGCCCTGGTCGACGAGCGCGTCTATCCACGCGTTGCGTTCGTCGTCGTCCAGCTCGTTCGCGCTGACGAGCGCCGAGAAGTTGATGTTGTGCTTCTTGTCCTCCCAGAGCTTGCGTTCGAGGGCGCGGCGGAGGCGGTCGTTGTCCTGCGGGTTGAACGACGTCCCCTCGCGGGCACGCCGAGAGACCCAGTTGGAGACCTCCTGTCGGAAGTCGTCCTTGCGGTCCTCGGGGATGTTGAGCTTCTCTTCGACCGCGCGGAGGAACTTCTCGTCGGGCTCTTGGTCGCGGCCCGTCAGTTCGTCTTCGACCGTCGCGTCGTCGATGTAGGCCATGACGTGGTCCATGTACTTCTCGCCCTGCCGGCGAATCTCGTCGATATCGTAGGCGAGGGCGTGGCGCACGTCCTCGATGGCGCGCTCTTTGTACTCCTCGCGGACCATCTCGAGGTAGCGGTGGTAGCGTTCGAGGTTCTCCTCGGGAATCGACCCGTGGTTCTCGAGGTTCTCTTCGAGGTGGGTAAACGAGGACAGCGGCGAGAGGTAGCCGCGGCCGCGGTGGGTCGCGTCCATGATGGCCTCGGCGATTTCGTCGCCGATGAACCGGGCGGAGACGCCGTCCATCCCCTCGGCGATGTCGGCTTTCTTCTCGCCCTCCTCGCGGAGTTTACGCACGTCCACGTCGTCGCCGTCGTCCAACTCGCCGTTGTAGGCCTTCGCCTTCTGGACGAGCGAGATGGTGTCGGAGTCGGGTTCGACGATGCGGGTCAGAACGCCGAACAGCCCGGACATCTCTAAGGTGTGCGGCTCGACGTGGATGTCGGGCACGTCCGCGTTCCGGAGCATCTTCCGGTAGATTTCGGCCTCCTGTTCGTACTCGAGGACGTACGGGAAGTCGATGCGCTTCGTCCGGTCGTTGAACGCCTCCATCTTCTCGTCGCCCTTCTTCTCTCTGTACTCCGGCATGTTCGTCCGCCCGACGATGACCTGGTCGATGTCGATTCGGGGGTTGTTCTTCGGCTTGATGGTCTGTTCCTGCGAGGCGTGCAGGAAGTCGTAGAGGAACTCGCGCTGGAGCTTCAGCAGTTCCTCGCCGGAGAAGATGCCGCGGTTCGCGTTACAGAACGCGCCGGCGTAGTCGAACGCCCGCGGGTCGGACTCGCCGTACACCGCGAGTTTCGAGTAGTTGACGTCGCCGGTGAGTTCGGTCTCGTCTTGGTTCTTCTTGTCCTTCGGCTCGAACGTCTCGATACACTGCCGTTTGTTCTCGGAGGCGACGAGCCGGATGACCTCGATGTGGTTCGCCACGACCTCCTCTAGGTCGTCGTCGTAGTGGGCGAGCAGCCGGTCCATGTAGAACTCCGAGGCGGGGTCAAGCGCCTGGTCGTTCCGGATGGTGTACGGCGCGTCGAGGTTCTCGTTCAACTGCTTGATGACCACGTCGCGCTGTTCCTGCGGGAGCAACACGAGCGGGTCCTGGTTCATCGGCGACTGGACCACGTCGTCGGAGGGGTCCTGGTCGCGGATGACGTCGCCGAGGTTCGTCCACCGGAAGGTGTACATCCGCCCCTCGTCAGACATCGTGTAATCCTCGAAGTAGCGCCGGGAAATCCAGTCGAAGTGGGACTTCCCGGAGCCGACGGGACCCAAGAGGAGTTTGATGCGTTTTTCGGGGCCGAGGCCGCGGGCCCCCGATTTCACCTTGTTGACGAACTCGTGGATCGACTCGTGTACTTCGCGACCGTAGAAGACGTTTTCACCGTCGTGAAGGGGGTCTTCGGAGGCCATGAGGTACTCCACGACGCCCGCGTCCTCGTCGTAACGGGTGCCGTAGAAGTCGAACATGTCCGCCACGCGCTGGTGGGCGTTGCGAGCGATCTTTGGGTGAGCGTAGACCTCTTCCAAGTACCACTCGAAGCTCTTCGCCTCGCGGAGGTCCGCGGGCACGGAGTCTTTGTAGTGCTTGCTCAGGTCTGCGAGTGTTTCAATTTCGCCGGTCATTGTTCGTGGAGCCTCGTCGGACCAGCCGTCCGGTTAGACGACCGAGGGCGACGCGCCCGCGTTCGCGGGTCGCAGACGACACACCGCGAACCACGGACCCGCGGCGCAGACCGCGGGCGGTAGGTCGAAGTGCGTCGCCGCCGCTGCGCGCTTACGACGGGTCGGCGACTGGCGACAGAATCGGCAATTTGCGGACGATGCGCGACGGCTCGCTCGGCCCGGGGACCGAGACTACCAATCAATGAGAGACGTTAACATATAACGCTTTCTCTGAAAGTAGTCAACAAATTGTCTCGAACGCCAACCAATCCAGATACGTACCACGTCCCGTGACCCTCCAACCAGCCGAAGTGTGTCGATTTAATCGGCGGTTCAGTCGACTGTCGGTGTCGTTAATCGGGTCGGTTGGGATTCATGTCGTCTCCGATGGGTCGCGTTCGAGGCCCGAACCACGCGCTTCGAGCCGGGTCGAGACGGCCGCCCCTCGGCGCGGAAGCGGGAAGGCTTAGGACGCGCGGCGGACTAGCGCACCCATGACCGACCTCCCCGACGGGTGGACCCTCTGGAACGACGAACACGAGGGTCGGCGCATCCTCGCGTTCCGCCCCGACGTGTTCAACGAGAGCGCCTTTCCCGCCGAGTGCATGCCGACCGTCTTCGTGTGGAACGGGTCGCGGGCGAACCGCCCGGGCGCGACGCAGATACGCACCGAGACGTGGCACGCGGTGCTCTATCTCGAACCGGAAATCGAGGTCGTCGTCGAGGAGTTCGACTCCCGCGAGGCGGCCGTCGAGGGCGCGACCGACATCGCCGGGCGCTTTTCGGACGGCGAGATAGACTACCGGAGCGCCTACCAAGTCCCCCGCGAGGACTACTTCGAGAAGCTCGACGAGCTGACCGGGCGGGAGCCTTAACCACCTCGCAGGAGAACCACCGCTATGACCTCCGTCACGCTTGTCGGTGCCCGCCTGACCGACCCCGGCACCGAGTTCGTCTACCACGGTGAATCGAGCGCCTGCGAGGGGTGTCCATACCGCCAGCAGTGCCTCAACCTCACCGAGGGCGTCCGCTACCGGGTCCTCGGCGTGCGCGAGAACACGCAGGTCCTCGACTGCGCCGTCCACGACGAGGGCGTCCGCGCCGTCGAGGTCGAACCGGCACCGGTCACGGCGAACGTCCCCTCGAAGGGGGCGTACGCCGGGAGCAAGGCCAGCCTGCAGGGCCCGTGTCCGCACACCGAGTGCCCCAGCCACGAGTACTGCGTCCCCGAGGGTGCCGAGTTCGACCAGGAGTACCGCATCAGCGACGTGCTCGGCGACCCGCCGCACGACCACTGCCACCTCGACCGAAACCTGACGCTCGTCGAGTTCGAGCCCGCCGACGAGTAGGGGTTTTTGTGGTTCCCGGCCGCTGGCCCTGATATGACGACCGCCGTCTTCTTCGACCTCGACCTGACGCTCCTCCGCTACACCGCCGACTTCGAGACCATCTTCGACCGCGCGGTGCCGGACGCTCCGGACGGTGCCTACGACCGGTATCTCTCCGTCTTCTTCGACGCGTTCGAGGACCTCGCCGTGGACCCCTACGCGGTCGGCTTCGAGGCGATCACCGACGAGTTCGACATCGGCGACGACCCGGAGGCGCTCGTGGCGCGCTACGCGGAGGCCGAACTCGCCGCCACGACGGTCCCCGCGTCGGCCCGCGAGGCGCTCGTCCGCGTCGCCGACCGCCGACCGACGGGGATTCTCACGAACGGCGCGCCGGCGGTCCAGCGGGCGAAGCTCGAACGCCACGACCTCGCGGGCGTCGTCGACGCCGTCGTCGTCTCGAACGACCCCGCGGTCGCCTCTCGGAAGCCCGATTCGGGAATCTTCGAGGCCGCGGAGACCGCGCTCCCCGCGGACGACTACGTCTACGTCGGCGACACCTACGACGAGGACGTGGTCGGGGCGCGAGACGCCGGGTGGGAGGCGTACCACGTCGGCGACGACGGTCCCGGCGACGACCCGGCGGCGGTCGAATCGGTCGCCGAGGCGGCCGCTCGAATCCTCGGCGAGGACGACGCGTAGCGCGGAGAGACGAGACGGTCTGCCGACTACGGGAGCGTGCCGACTTTGTCGCCGGCGTAGCCGAAGATGTCCGCGTAGCCGTACGCGGAGAGGAGAATGGGGTAGAAGTCGCGGTCTGCGACGAACTGCTCGGCGTCGGCGCGGGCGAACGTCTCGCCGGCGGCGACGGGTTCGAAGTTGGTCGCGTGGACCTCGTACTGGTCCGCCGGCGGCTTGGGAAGCCGTTCGAGCAGGCGGAACACGTCGATGCTGTTCTCCTCCGGAATCGCGAGTTTCAGGCGGTCGTCTTCGGTCTGCGACTCGGACTCCTCGTCGAGCTCGCCGCTCCCGTCGCTCGCAACCGCGGGGGCGGGGAGAACGTTGGTCGCGGTGAGGAACGCCCGGATGAGCCAGTAGGCGTTGTCGGCCGCCTCGTCGGACTTCTGGAGGCCGGCTTCGACCTCGATGGTGTGGGCGTGCTCGATGAGTCGGCCCTCCGCGAAGTGGTTCGTCTCGACGGCCACGTCGACCGGGAGCCGGGGGAGAATCGACCGGGAGATGGCGTCGACCGTGTCCACGATGGCGAACGGTTCGGCGTACGACTGGGTGGAGTGAAGCGAGAACGCGGTGGTGCCGCGGACCTCGCGGCCGAGGTCGTGGGCGAGGCGTCGCTCGTGGCTCTCGGCGTTTGGGTCGCCCGGAAACGCCCGGTTGAGGTCCTCGTCGAGGTAGCGCTCGTCCGCCGCCAGCGCCTCCTCGTTGGCGACGATGAGCTTCACCGGACGCTCGACGTCGGGGTCCTCCGCGACGAACCGCTCGATGGCGCGAGCGCCGCACGGTTCGTCGCCGTGGATCGACCCGACGACAGACACTTCGGGCGTGCCGTCACCGAGTTCGTAGATTCGCATTGCCGGTTCCTAGAACTGGACGCTAATGGACCTTTAGATTCTCCCGGTTCGCGCCGCTTTCGCGGACGTGTTAGTCGGCGGGGACGGTTCGTGGCGGGCGAAGACCGCGGCCCGACGCGGTTAGTGGTCGAGTCCCTCGACGTACTCGTAGTCGGCGGGGTAGGCGGTCGCCCGGTGGCCGTCGAGTTCGATTTGCCAGCCGTGGAGCGCCGTCGGGTCGTCCAGCGCCGCCCGGAGGGTCTCGCGCACGTCGTCCACGCCGACGCCGTAGAAGTCGCTCGGAACGCCGCGGATGTACTCAAGCGCCGTCTCGAACAGCGACCGCATCCCCGCGTCGTTCTCGAAGTCGAAGTGCTTGTACGCGCCGGCGGCGACCTGCACCATCCCGTGGAGGAAGGCGCTTTCCGCGGTCCCCGCGCCGTAGTTGTACCACTCGTCTTCGAAGCAGTCGTGGCTCTCGTGGAAATCACCCGAGTTGAACAGGCGGACGCCGTGTTCGACCGCCCGGCGGAGCGTCGCGTGCTCCCACAGCCGCAGTTCGTCGTTCCACCCCGTCGGGTTGCCGAGCGGCGGGGCGACGCTCGGGTCGCGGGTGTGTTCGTCCATGTGAGTCAGGGCGACCGGGAAGCCGGTAACTCCATCGGTGGCGACACCGGGCGCTCAACTTTTTCGTGCGAGCGCGACAACGGTCGGACGTGACGGACGCAATCGAGTGCACCTACTGCGGAAGCGACGTTCGGCGTCACGACCCCGTCTTCGTGGCGGAACTCGAAGCCGGCGAGCGCGTGCCGGCGGGCGCGTTCTGCAACTACGCGTGCCTCTCGTCGCACATCGACGCGGCGGGGCTGACGACCGGCGCGTCCTGCGAGTGGCGGCCGGAGTAGGCTCCGACCGGGTCGGAGTACCCGCCGGGACCCCTGACCTATTTACCGCGATTCGTCCTTTCGAGCGTATGGCACTCGCATCAGCACTCGTGGCCGGCGGGGTTATCGGGGTCCGGCACGCGCTGGAAGCCGACCACCTCGCCGCCGTCGCGACGATGGTCGAAGACGACGACCGACCGAGCATCGTCGGCGCCTCGTGGGGCGTCGGGCACTCGATTCCGATTGCCGTCGTCGGTCTCACCTTCGTCGCGCTCGGCGTCCGCCTGCCCGAGTCGGTGACGCACTTCTTCGAAGTCGTCGTCGGTGCGATTCTCGTCCTCCTCGGGGCGCGGATGCTTCTCCGGGCCGCCGGCGTCTCCGTGCCGACGCTCCGCGACCACGACCACGACAGCGGCGTCCACCGACACCTCTCGCTCGGGAACGTCGCGTTCGGGACGAAACACACGCACGTCCACGACGAGTCGTTCGGGGTCGGCGTCCTCCACGGCTTCGCCGGCAGCGGCGCGCTCGTCATCGCGATGGTCTCGACCGCGCCCGCGGTGGGGCAGGCCGTCGCGTTCCTCGCGGCGTTCAGCCTCCTGACCATCGCCACGATGGCGACCGTCTCGTACCTCTGGGGCCGCTCGATGGCGGTCGGCGGAACGCGGGTCCTCCGCGCCGCGGCCGGCGTCGTCGGCATCGCCGTCGGCGGCCTCCTCGTCGTCGAGCAGTTCGGCGGTCTCGTCTGACGTTTCGCAACGTTTTAGCGGTCCCCCTGTCGTACTTGAGTACGCGCGAGGGTAGCTAAGTCAGGAAAAAGCGGCGGACTCAAGATCCGCTCCCGTAGGGGTCCGTGGGTTCAAATCCCTCCCCTCGCACTTATCGCGAGAAACGACGTGCCGAGCGGCGAGTGCATCTCACCCCGCGGGAGAAAAGCGGGACGCCGAGGCGGCCCGCAACCCCGGTATAAACCCGGTCGCTCGACCGCGGACGCGTTCTCTTCTGTCTCCGTCGTCTCCCGGTTACGCCGCCACCACAGCGCCGCCGCCCACATTCCGAACGATTCATCATGAACAGACCGGGTTTCCGGTGAAAAGCGCCGGAAGGGGGCCGACCGAGGACGACGTTCGGCGACGAGCGTGACCACCGTTCCGTCGACCGAACTATCAGCTTCTCCGGACAGTCCAGAATCTATCAGAAACATTCATTATATTCCCGGGCCTACTGTAGTGTTGCCGGAAGCGCAAGGACGCACCGGACGACCAAACCGAATCTGTCGGACGACGTGAAAGGCGTCGACGACGGTACGCATCGCAAGACGCGGAGGAATGGAATCGACACGAACACCGAGTCTTTCGTAACAGGAAGACGAGGTCAAAGTGCCGAAGAGGAACCGAAACAGCCCCGTAAACCGCTCTGCGAGCGAGCGGCGGGAAGACCAAGTACCGGACCACGAGAAATCGGAGTTCGGGAACTCGGCGCAAGCCGAAACGGTCGTGAGGGCTGCGGAAAACGTCTTCCGTCCGGGTTCTAATTGCGGATTCTGGCTTTTCCCGTTTTCCGACCCCCGAGCGAGCCGGCCGTCTGGCGGGACGACGCAGTCCGCGACGCGTCGGGCTCGGGTCGCCATGGCGGCGACGCTACGGCCGGACCAACTGACTCATGAGCCGGAGGTACTCCGAGGCGACGAGCGGTTCGTCGGCCGCGGTGCGCTCGACGGCCGCGACGCCGTGCCGGAGTTTCTCCTTGAGCGGGCTCGGCGGAACCTTGTGGCCGAGCACGCGGGACGCCGTCTCGACGTGTTCCAGCGCGGTTTCGGCGTCGCCGGCTCTGACCGCCGCTCTGGCGTCGTCGAAGGACGCCGCGAGCGACTCGCGGACCCGCGCCGGGAGGTCGATAGCGTCTGACACGACACGAGGTAAACCGTCCATCGACATAAGCCACCGGGCCGCGTCGGCGTCGGGTCGGTGGATATAGGCGCCTCCCCGTCCTGTCACGCCCATGAACGAACTCGACGCCCGGGCGGACCGGGCACAGCGCGCGGCCCGCGACGGCGGCGCAGTCGCGCGGCGCGCCTTCAGAACCGGCATCTCCGTCGAGACGAAAGACGGAAAGACGGACGTGGTCACGCAGGCCGACAAGGACGCCCAGCGCCGCGTCGTCGAGCGAATCCGCGGGGCGTTTCCCGAGGACCCAATCGTCGGCGAGGAGGACGACGAACTCAAGTCGGTTCCCGAGTCGGGACCGGCGTGGGTCGTCGACCCCATCGACGGGACGAACAACTTCGTGCGCAACGTGCCGGTCTGGGCGACCTCGGTCGCCGCCGTCCGCGACGGCGACCCCGTCGCGGCGGCCAACTACCTGCCCGCCCTCGACGACTGCTACGCGGCCGACGGCGAGGCGGCCTACCGCAACGGCGAGGAGATTTCGGTGAGCCAGCGCGACGACCCCGAGACGTGTACGGTCTGTCCGACGTTCTGGTGGGATTACGACGTCCGCGACGAGTACGCCGCGGCGGCCCGCGCCATCGTGACGCGCTTCGGCGACCTCCGTCGCTACGGGAGCATGCAGGTCGTGCTCTCGTACGTCGCCGACGGGTCGCTCGACGGCGTCATCACGAACAAGCGGGCGAACCCGTGGGACTCGGTCGCCGGCGCACACCTCATCCGGATGGCCGGGGGGACGGTCACGGACCTCGACGGCAACGAGTGGCGACACGATTCGGCGGGACTCGTCGCCTCGAACGGGCGCGTCCACGACGTCGTGCTGGAGGCGGCCCGCGAAATCGACGAGCGGTAGACGGACGAAACCCGGAACCGGACGCGCTCGCCGCGGGCGCGAGCGTGCTTCCCATCCGCAAGTGCGAAGTCACCCCCCATCAGAAAGGATAGCATGGACCTCGACGCGACGGACCGGGCGATTCTCCGGATTCTGATGGAAGACGCGCGGACCCCGTTCAGCGAAATCGCCCGCAGAATCGACATGTCGAGCGCGACGGTTCACGACCGGGTCGGTCGGATGGAAGACGCCGGCGTCATCGAGGGCTACCACGCCCACGTCGACCCGCGGCAGGTCGGCCTGGGCACCTCCGCGCTGGTCGGCTTCCGGGTCAAGCAGGGTCGCGAGAAGGAGGCGCTCCAACAGCTTCGCGACATCGAGGGCGTCCAGGAAATCGACCTCACCACCGGCGAGTGGGACGTGATGCTCCGAGTGTACGCCGAGGACACAGACGCCCTGCGCGAGCTCATGTTCGACCACATCGCCGAGCTCGACGGGTTCTCGCGGTCCCAGACGATGGTCATCCTCGGGACCGAGTACGACGACCCGGTGCTTCCGATTCGCGACCCCGACGACGAGGACTGAACCACGCCCGCCGCGGAGCGCCACCTCGCTGCGACGCGGACTCGCCACGACGCGGACTCGCCGCGCCGAGGCGTGCGCGACGGATGCGAGAGACCGGAACCCTCAACAGGCCCGCCGTCGGGGTATCGCCTATGGCAACGGTAGCAGAGCGAATGGGTCTCGACCCCGAGCGCCTCTGGGGGCTCGGCGTCGCGGCCATCCTCGTCGCCCTCGTCGGCGGGTCGCTCGCGTTCCCTCGCGTCGTCTACGACGGCTTCATCTGGCACTACTTCTGGGGCCCCGTCCAAGCCGACGCGAACTCGGCCGTCTGTGCGATTCGGGCGAACGGCGCCACGCAGTACCTCGACACGGCGTCGGCCTGCGCCGCCGCGGCCGAACCCGTCGCGTACCCCGGCTACACCCTCGTCTCCGAGGTCGGCTACATGGTCACGCTCGTCATCGCGCTCTCGGGCGTCGTGTTCCTCCTCCGCCGCCTCGACATCGGCGAGAGCCCCCGGTTCTTCTACGCGCTCTTCCCGTTCATGCTGTTCGGCGGCGCGTTCCGCGTTGTCGAGGACGCTAACGACTCGCCCGGCGTCGCCGACGCGCTCATCAGCTACCCGCTGAACACGCTCGTCATCAGCCCGGTTATCTACGTGACCGTCTTCGCAATCACGCTCGTCGCCGTCGTCGCGAGCGTCTTCGCCGAACGGCGGGGGCTCGTCGACGACTACGTGAAACCGCTGTTCGGGGCCGGCCTCGCGGTGCTCGCGGTGGCGGTCGGTTACCTCCTGTGGGCCGGCCTCACCGGCGCGCAGGGCGCGACGTTCTACCCGCAGGTGCTCGTCGTCATCCTCGTCGGCGCGACGCTCGTCACCGCGGCGACGTGGTGGCTCGTCGAGCGCTTCGCCCCCGAGGTCAACGAGGGAACGGGATACATCGGCCTCGTCGTCATCTGGGGCCACGCCATCGACGGCGTGGCGAACGTCATCGGCCTCGACTGGATGGTCGCGCTCGGCGCGGGCAACAACCTCGTCCCGAAGCACCCGGTGAATCAAGCGGTTGTCGACTTCACGGCCTCCACGCTCCCCGAGTCGGTGCTGGCCGTCACGGGCGACGCGTGGCCGTTCCTGCTCGTCAAGCTCGTGGCCGCGACCGCCGTCGTCTGGGTGTTCGACGAGCAGATATTCGAGGACAGCCCGCGCTACGCGATTTTGCTCCTCATCGCCGTCCTCGCGGTCGGCCTCGGACCGGGGAGCCGCGACATGCTCCGCGCGACGTTCGGCGTCTAACCGCCCCGCAGTCTCCCGCGTTCCGACCCCTCGTTTTCTCCTCCGGCGAAGCTTCAAGTACCGAGCCGCGGCCAACGCCGCTATTCTGTGACTCACGCCGCGCGGCGGCCTGCGGGTGTCCGGCACACCGGCGCGCGGATACGAAGGCCCCCGCCTGCCACGCGGCCGCCCGTGCCGGCTGTCAGCTCTGACGCCCGCGACCCCCGGGACCCGCCAGCTACGGGAACGGGTGGAACTCGCGGTCCAGTCGCGGCTCGAAGCCGAGGTCTCGCGGCACCGACTCGGCGCGGTCGGCGAAGTACGGCTCGCCGATGAAAAGCGGCTGTGCGGCCGGAACGACCACGCGGACCGCCTCGAAGCCGAGTCGTTCCACGTCGCGCGGGGTGGTCCGCGCCGCGTACGCGTCGAGGTCGGCGTCCGTGACCGCCGAGACGACCGCGTCGAGTTCGGCCGCGCCTTCGGGGACCTCGTCGGGGCCGACCGAGTCCGCTGGGATAGTCGCGTCCGGCGAGACGAACGTCCGAGCCGGCTTCGGGAAGTCGGCGTAGGTCGCAATCGCGCCGCCCTGCGTCGCGGCCTGCTCCGGTCCCATGCCGCGCAGTTCGGTCCAGTTCTGGAGCGCCTCGGCCAGCGCGGAGCGAGCGGCGCGGTTCGCATCGAGGTCCGCGCCGGAGCCCATCGCGAACTTCGGCCACTCGCCGTCGCGGTGGACGGCCACCGCCACGACCGGCACGTCCACGTCCTGCGTCACGAGGAGCGCGGTCACTTCTAGGGACTCCGAGCGGGCGCGGGCCGCCAGCGTCTCGAACGTCTCGTCGGTCACGTCCAGTCCGAGCGGGTCGAACGTCGAGTACCACGCGAGCATCGTCGCGTCGCGCTCGACGACCTCGTAGAGCCCCGAGAGAATCGCCTCGGTCCCCGAGTTGCCGAGGCCGAGCCCGGTCGTAATCGACGGCTTGTGTCGCTCGGACGGCGGCGGGTAGTGGACGAACTCCGCCGGGAGCGAGACGGTCGAGCCGGTCGCGAGGTCCTCGCCTTCGACCCACTGAATCGGCTCCTCGGGGTCGGGGTCGCGAAAGGAGTCGGGTCTGACGAAGCGACTCGGCGGCACCGCGGCCGGCCGAGACGCCGCGGGCGCGACGGCGAACTCGCTGGAGCGGTAGACGCCCGCCGAGTAGCGTTCGAGCGCCTCGCCGAGCGCCTTCATGTAGGCCTCGTCCCAGCCGGCGGCCGCGCCGCCGGCGAGTTCGGCCGCCCGAGCGTCGGCGTAGACCGTCGTGTCCGCCGTCTGCGCGACGTAGTACGGCAGCGGGAACGACTCGCGCTCGCCGACCTGCGTGACGATGCCGACGCGGTCGTCCACGGCCGATTCGGCCCGCGCGAGCGCGTCGTCTAACTCCACGGCGCGGAAGTCGCGGTCGAGGGTTCGGTCCCGCTCCATCGGCGACGGCGCGGGGAGGAACGACCGCTCGGGACCGGGGACTTCGACGACGGTCCCGGCCACGTCGTCGCCCGAGAGGAGCGCGATACCGCGCCGCCCGGCCACCGCGCCGGCGAGTCGGACGGCCGCGCGGTCACCGCCGGGGCGTCCCTCTGACTCCGTGGTGGACGCGACGCGCGCCCGGAGGTCCGCGAAGTCGGCGCTGGCGGGGTCGAACGCCGAGACGGCCGCGTCAAGGTCGTCCACGGGGTGGCCGCCGACACCGCCGATTTCGACGGCGAGCCATCTCGAAGCGGCTTCGTCGGCCGCGTCGAAGGCGTCGCTGCCGGCCGCGGCGACGACGAAGCCGAGGTCGAACGAACCGAGCGAGTCGGGGGTCGTCTCCGAGACCGTCGCGTCGATGTCGGCGCACGCCGCGCGAATCGACTCGGCGGCGGGACCGCTCCCGACGAGTCCGATGTTCATGCGCGCGACGAGGGGCGGCGGCGGGAAAAAGCGAGGGGGTCGCGGTCGGCTACGCGTCGAGCAGTTTCTGGGCCTCGTCGGCCAGTTCGTCGGCGGCGGCGGCGACGAGCTCGTCCGCGCCGAGCTTCAGGCGGAGCCGCGGGCGACCGACGTCGATGGGTACTTTCTCGGTGTCGATGAGGCCGAGTTCTTCGAGCTTCGTCTTCGTCCGGGAGAACGTCGCCTTGCTGGCGATGCCCACGTCCTCGCCCCACTTCGAGATGTCGTAGAGGAGAACTTCGTTGCGGGCGGCGACGAGAAGCGAGATAGTCACTTCGTCGAGGCCGTCGCCGTCGCCGCGAGCCGACGACAGCGAAGCGAGCACGGCGTCGAAGTCGGCGAGCGTCTCTTCGCCGATGTCCTCGCCGAGGGTCTCGCGGACGCGCGAGAGCGGCGGGGTCCGGAGCTTGAATTCGGGCGCGGCTTCCCAGTGGGCCTGATGGGCCTCGAACGCCGTTTCGACGAACGCCTCGTCGTCGGTGACGAGGCCGGCGACCTTGTCACCGGCGGCGACGAGCGCGACGACCGAGTTCGGCGTGACGAACAGCGTGTTCTCGACTTCGTCGTCGGCGGTCCGCATCGAGAGCGCGCCTTCGGCGACGAGGTTCGCGGCGTTGGAGGCGACGATGAAGTCGTCGAGCACGTCCTTCAGGACGCCCTCGTCGGCGACGAGACGGATCTCCGGCAGGTCGCCGTCGATGTCGGTCGCCACGGCGACGAGCCCTTCGATGACCTCGGCGGTCGGGTTCGCGACCAACACCTCGTCTTCCGACGAGGAAAGGACGGACTTGATGATGTCTCCTACCCCCTCAGCGAGTAGATTAGAACGAATAGCCATAGCTTGAATATCGCCAGTAATATATTTAATATTAACGCAAGACGACCGGCAGAACGTATTCGAAATCAAGTTGTACCAACGCTGTATCGCGCGAATTGAGCATTTCGTTTCAGAAATTTTACCCCTATCGGCGAGCGGGAAAATCGATGGCGAACCGAGAACCCCGTGCGTCCGGGAGTTGTCGCCCGCGGCGGTCGGCCTCGGCAGTCAGTTCGGCTCGGGAACACGTCGGAGACGGTCGGTATCGCGCGTTCGTGTATCTGTTCACGGTAGCACACCACAGAATATACACGGGCGTGCAACACAACACCGGCAGGCGTAGCCAAATGGGACACATTTATGCCGTAATTGGACCGGATACTACGTATGGACTACAGCCACGTCCGCGACGTCGACCCCGCCGTGGCAGACGCCCTCGACGGCGAGGTCGAACGCCAGCGCGACACGCTCGCGATGATCGCCTCGGAGAACCACGTCAGCGAAGCGGTCCTCGAAGCGCAGGGGAGCGCGCTGACGAACAAGTACGCCGAGGGCTATCCCGGCAAGCGCTACTACGCTGGCTGTGAGTACGCCGACGACGTGGAGAACCTCGCCGTCGAGCGCGCGAAGGAACTGTGGGGCGCAGAGCACGTCAACGTGCAGCCGCACTCCGGCACGCAGGCCAACATGGGCGTCTACCTCGCCATGCTCGAACCCGGCGACAAGATTCTCTCGCTGGACCTGACCCACGGCGGCCACCTGAGCCACGGTCACCCCGCGAACTTCACGGGCAAGCTCTACGACGTCGAACAGTACGAGGTCGACGCCGAAAGCGGCTACATCGACTACGACCAGCTCGCCGAGAAGGCCGCGGAATTCGAGCCGGACATCATCGTCTCCGGCTACTCAGCGTACCCGCGCGCCGTCGAGTGGGAGACGATTCAGGAGGTCGCAGACGACGTGGACGCGCTCCACCTCGCCGACATCGCCCACATCACGGGCCTCGTCGCCGCCGGCGTCCACCCCTCGCCGGTCGGTGTCGCCGACTTCGTCACCGGCTCGACCCACAAGACCATCCGCGCCGGTCGCGGCGGCATCATCATGTGCGACGAGGAGTACGCCTCCGACATCGACAGCGCCGTCTTCCCCGGCGGTCAGGGCGGCCCCCTCATGCACAACATCGCCGGCAAGGCGGTCGGCTTCAAAGAGGCGCTCGAACCCGCCTTCGAGGAGTACGCCCAGCAGGTCGTCGACAACGCGAAGGTCCTCGCGGAGACGTTCCAGGACCACGGTCTCAGCGTCGTCTCCGGCGGCACCGACACGCACCTCGTGCTCGTCGACCTCCGCGACTCGCATCCCGACCTCACCGGCGGCACCGCCGAGGAGGCCCTCGAATCGACGGGTATCGTGCTGAACGCGAACACCGTCCCCGGCGAGACGCGCTCGGCGTTCAACCCCAGCGGCATCCGCGCCGGCACGCCCGCGCTCACCACCCGCGGCTTCGGCGAGGAGGAGATTCGCGAAGTCGGCGAACTCATCGTGAAGGTCGTCGACGCCCCCGAGGACGACGACGTGCTCGCGGACGTCTCCGAGCGCGTGCAGGAACTCTGCGACGCGAACCCGCTGTACGAGTAAGGGTCCAGACGGAACTATCGCGGTTCCGCTCGCCCGGTTTTCAAACCCCTCTGTCGAGTAACACTATTAGCCGCGCCGCCGTATCGCCACTCGACATGGCTCCGATTCGTCGGCTCGTTCTCGACGTGTTGAAACCGCACTCGCCGTCGACGGTCGAGTTCGCCCGCGAGGTCGCCGACGCGGCCGGCGTGGCCGGCGTGAACGCGACGCTCCTCGAAACCGACCGCGAGGTCCAGAACCTCAGACTCGTCGTGGAGGGAGAGGCCGTCGACGACGACGAGGTGGAACGACGGATTCGCGACCTCGGGGGGACGGTCCACTCCGTCGACGAGGTCGTTGCGGGCGAGACGCTGGTCGAGTACCGGGACCAGCCGCAGGACCCGTCGTCGTCGTGATGTCGGCTCGCCTCGCTTCGCTCCTGCGCGACGACCGCGTCCGCGCCATCTCCCGCCGGTACTTCGTCTCGAACGGCTTCGACGGGGCGCTGACCTGCATCGGGCTCGTCATCGGCGCGTACCTCACCGGCGTCACGGAGGGGCTGACGGTCGTGAAAATCGGCGTCGGCGCGGCGGTGGGCCTGACGACCTCCGGCGTCTGGAGCGTCTGGGAGATAGAGCGCGCCGAGAAGCGAGCCGAGTTGGGCCGCATCGAAGACGCCATGCTGACCGACCTCGGCGGGACCGCGGTCGAACGCGACAAGGTCGCCGCGCGGGGAATCAACGCGGCCGCGAGCGGACTCGGTCCCTTGGTCGGCATCGTCGTCCCGCTGCTCCCGTTCCTCGCGGTCGGCACGCTGCTGTCGATGACGTGGGCGACGCTCGCCTCGGTCGGCCTCGGGACGAGTATCCTCTTTTCGTTCGGCGCGTACATGGGGTCGATATCGGACCAGCGGTGGTACGTCGCCGGCCTGCGGATGGCGCTCGCGGGCGTCGCGGTGGCCGCCGTAAACTTACTTTTCGGATGACTGCTTGTGTCCACGTTTGTGCATATTTTGACTCCATCACGACCGAGAATACGCACGAATCCGAATCTTTGAAATGGGCGGGGCGCGCTGTCTGAGACAATGACGACCATCATCGACGGCAACGCCGTCGCCGAGGAGATTCGCGACGGGCTTTCCGACGCCATCGACGCGCTCGACGAGGCCGGCGTGAAGCCGGGGCTCGCGACCGTGCTGATGAGCGACGACCCCGCGAGCGAGACGTACGTCTCGATGAAACAGCGCGACTGCGAGGAGGTCGGCATCGAGGCGTTCGACTACGAACTCGACCCCGAGACGCCCGCCGACGAGCTGTACTCGCTCGTCGACGACCTCAACGACGACGACGAGGTCCACGGCATCCTCGTCCAGATGCCCGTCCCCGACCACGTCGACGACCGGACGGTCCTCCGCCGCATCGACCCCGCCAAGGACGTCGACGGCTTCCACCCCGAGAACGTGGGCCGCCTCGTCGCCGGTGACGCCCGCTTCAAGCCCTGTACGCCCCACGGCGTCCAGAAGCTCCTCGCCGCCGCCGACGTGGAGACCGAGGGCGCCGACGTGGTCGTCGTCGGCCGCTCGGACATCGTCGGCAAGCCGATGGCGAACCTGCTCATCCAGAAGGCCGAGGGCGGCAACGCCACGGTCACGGTCTGCCACTCGCGCACGGACGACCTCGCCGCGAAGACCCGCGAGGCCGACATCGTCGTCGCCGCCGCGGGCGTCCCCGAACTCGTCACCGGCGACATGCTCTCGGAGGGCGTCGTCGTCATCGACGTGGGCGTCAACCGCGTCGATGCGGACAACGAGAAGGGCTACGAACTCGTCGGCGACGTGGAGTTCGACTCCGCGAAGGAGAAGGCCAGCGCCATCACGCCCGTCCCCGGCGGGGTCGGCCCGATGACCCGCGCGATGCTCCTCTGGAACACCGTGAAGGCCGCCGCCGAGGCCGAGGACGTCGACGTGGACCTTCCCTGAGTTCGGGACGTGAGTCCCCCGTCAGACGCCGACATCGACGGCGAGTGGACGTACGACGTGGACGGCGTCATCCGGCGTCGGAACCGCCACGACCTCGACGCCGAGGCGTTCGCCCGCGCCGTCGAGCGTATCGAAGGCGGCCTCGAATGGGGCGTCGGCGCGCTCTGCGAGCGCGAGCGTGACGGCGCGGTGCTTCTCGTCCGGCAGGACGGCCAGTGGGTCCTCCCCGGCGGCGGGGTCGAAGCCGGCGAGACGAGGCGCGAGGCGCTGGTCCGCGAGGTCGCCGAGGAGACCGGCCTCGACGCCGACGCGGGCGCGCTCCGAGTCGTCACGGAGCAGTCGTTCCACCACGGTGGGGACGCCGCGAGCTTTCGATTCGCGATTTACGAGGCGACCGTCGCGGGCGACCTCACCGACGACCCCGGCCTCGAAGACGAGGCCATCGCCGACGTGGCGTGGTTCGAGACGCTCCCCGAGGACACGCTGGACCGCGGGCTGATTCGGTTTCTGCTCGGGCGCTGAGGCCCGTTCGACCGCGATTTTTTCTCACTCGTGGGTCGCCACGAGCAGTCGGTCGTCGTCCCGCCGAACGCAGAACCGGGTGTCGGCGTCCACGTCGAAACTGTGCGCGTTTCGGTCGGAGATGAGCAGTTGCGAGAAGTCGTCGCCGCAGGCCGGACAGGCCACGCCATCGCGGTTCTCGACGAGCATCGTGTCGCCGTCGTCGCGGAGCAGTTTCACCCGGTGGCGCACGTCGTGGATGTCGAATCCGGCAGTCATCGTCGGCGAAGGGTCGTCGTGGAGGAAAAACGTTCGGGAGCGTCAGAACAGCGCCGCGAGCGTGTCGCGGGCCGACGCGAGCGCGTCGAGGTCGTCGTCGACGAGCGCGGTGTGTATCTCGCGGGCGGCCGCGACGAGCGCCTCGGACTCCGAAAGCGAGACGGCCCCGTCGAGCGCTTCGACGCGCTTGCGATGGTTCGAGAGGGTTTCGAGCGTCGTCCTGACCTCGGGGTTCGGGTTGTCGTCGAGCCACGTCGAGAGGTCGCGGCAGTAGGCGTCGATGGCCTCGGCGTAGGCGAGGCCGCGGGCGTCGGCCATCGAGTCGGGCACGGCGTCGGGGTCGGGGCGCTCTCCCTCGTCGGCGCGGCGGAGCAGGGTGATGACGTAGAACTGTTCGTCGTCCGTGGGGCGGTTCGACCGGGCGACCACGTCGACCGCGTGGAGCAGTTCGTGAGCCGCCAGCGGGGTGTCGCCGAGGGGGAGCAGTTCGCCCCCGCGGATGTAGCCCGTCTGCCGGATGTAGTCGCGGAGGTCGGACTTCAACGCCGGGGCGGCGTCGCGAATCGACCCGTCGCCGACGGCCGACCGGTGCGCCGAGAGGTCGAGGTCGACCTGCATGGCGGTGTGGCGTTCCCTGTCGCCGACACCGACGCTCCGGAGGCTCCCGCACTGCGGGCACGATACGCTTCCCGTCTCGTAGTACGACCACCGGTGGTCGCACTCCTTGCACTCGCGCTCGCCGCGTATCTCCATGCGACTGGATTCGACCCGGCGGCGCAAAAGCACGGCGACCCGACGCGAAGGCATCAGGGACGAGGCGAGTCGACGCGGCCGCGAGCGGTCGCCAGCCGAGACGACCGCCGGGCTACATACGTCCGGCGGCCCAC
The DNA here is from genome assembly GCF_003383195.1 of Haloferax sp. Atlit-6N. NCBI lineage: Archaea > Methanobacteriati > Methanobacteriota > Halobacteria > Halobacteriales > Haloferacaceae > Haloferax > Haloferax sp. Atlit-6N. Next base: position 151,381 of record NZ_QEQJ01000006.1, read on the forward strand.
CGTCGGCATATGCGAAGCGAATCCGAGGTCCGAGAGCAGTACGAGTTCCTGAAGGACGAACTCGACTCCGACGAGATGCGACACGAGGGGGTCAGAAAGCTCATGACCCATTATAAGCGGGCGCTCGGCTGGGTCCTGGAAGAGGAACATATGTGAGTTTCATAACATAAATCTTCGAGTAGAGCGGAACCGCATCGTTTCCGGAATTCGGCGCGTGCGTGCCACTCAGACGGACAGTTAGCCGAATTGTCAATGTTTGGCACGCGTCGTTATCTTTAAGTGAAACCGAACAGTAGCCGATAGTGACGCTTCGCTTTGGAGGGCCGAAGCGTCAGCGGGGACCAATTCAGGGCGGCATGCCGTGCCGGAGATTTCCGGCACGGCTTGCTTTCCTTCTGCGCGAAGCTACGACCCGAGAGCGACTGTTCCATTCGTGCCGCGTTCGAGTCACATCCGAGCTCCGGCTCCGGCTTCCGGTCCCGGCCCCGGCCCCAGCCGTTCTCGGTGGCCATCCGAGTCGTCAACTCGGTCTCATCACACGAGCTACGTGTTCGACCCGCCGCCAGTCGCTCCGAGAGCGGTGACGCCGCCATCTCGCCTCGGATTTCCGTTTTGGATAGTCGTGTGATTGTTCATTGATAACACTTAACAATCTACTCGCTTACTGCGCCCGAGCCGTCCAGTTGTGGACATATCCGGACATCGAAACGGCAACTTCGGGAGATTAGTAATTTGGACTACATGATTGCTGACGGAGTATCTCGGAGACTAGCGGGTTTTCGAGGGAGAATCGTCGGTCGAGGCCGATATGCTTATCTGAATTAGACAGTAACATACGAGTCGAATTTACCGATGTACGACCTGACAGGATTCCAGCGAGACCTGCTGTACGTCATCGCGGGTCTCGAAGAGCCGCACGGACTCGCCATCAAAGAAGAACTCGAAGCCTACTACGAAAAGGAGATTCACCACGGGCGGCTCTACCCCAACCTCGACACGCTCGTCGAGAAGGGGCTGGTCGACAAGGGCCAGCGCGACCGCCGGACCAACTACTACACGCTCACCCGCCGCGGTCGCCGCGAGATAAAGGCCCGCGACGAGTGGGAAGCGGAGTACGTCCCCGAAGACTTCGAAGCGTGAGCGGGCGACTCGGACTACCCGTCCACGCCGGCGTCGGACGGCGACCGTGAGTCACGACTCGATTTCTCGTCTCGGTCGGTAAACGTCTCTAGCTCGTCCGATTCGCTCACTTCCGGCCGGTCGGTCGCGGCTGTTTCTCGCGGTTCGTCGTCCGCCTCGTCGGCCGTCAACTCCTCGACCGGCGGGCCGTCGACCAGATGTCCGGGGTCGACCATGTACGGCCGAATCGGCTTTCCCGCCAGGAGCTCCGGTAGAACGAGCCGGACGAAGTTCACGAACAGCACGAGTATCATCGGCATGAGGAAGATGCCGTACCAGCCGAACAGGAGCGGGCCGAACGTGTAGGCGAGCATCACGGCCCCGACGTGGAGGCTCCGTCCGGAGACGTACGGCCGGAGCACGAGGTCGGGAATCGTGTCCACGATGACGAACGAGACGGCGGCGAAAAGCAGGACGAACCAGAACCCGGGCGGGTTGGCAATCGTCGCTTCGAGAGCCATGTAGGCAGCGACGGGGACGTAGACGAGCTTCATCCCGACGACGGGAATGAGGCTCGCGACGCCGGCGAGCAGGCCGATAAGCGCCGGTGCGGGGATGTTGACGCCCATGGGCGCGATAACGTTCAAAAGCGAGTACGCGATGACCCCGATGGTGCCCGTGAGGATGGCGTTCAGGATGTTGCCGAAGAAGATGTTGTTGAAATCGCGGTCCACGCCGCGCATGTAGGCTTCGAGGATACCGTGGTCGTCGGCGAACATCGACTGGCCCCACCGGCGGAGTCGGTGGCCGTCGCGGAGGAGATAGAACGCGAACGCGATCATGACGAACAGGTGAATCGCGCCGATACCGAGGAACGCGAAGGTGTTGGCGGCGACGCTCAGCGAATCGAACACCGAGCTGATCGCTTCGGGAGTCAACACTGACCGGAAGTCGTACTCCAACAGCGCCTGCGGGCTGGCGATTCCCTCCAGCAGCGTGGGGTCGATGCCGTAGGCTTCGAGGTCGATGGGCACCTCGTCGGAGGAGAGTTGGTCGGCGTATTTCAGGAACTCGCGGAGGGCGATGGTCGCGGCGTAGACGACGAGTCCGAGCGCGGGGAGCGCGAGGGCGAAAAGCGCCACAGCCGCCGCGAGGCTTGGGGGCTTCACCCGCCTCCGAATCCGCCGGTAGATGGGTCGCGTGGCGTAGTAGATGAAGAGACCGAAGACGAACGTCCCGATAAAAGAGTAGACGACGTAGGCGAGCGCGCCCGCGAGGACCAACGCGAGCGACCACCACATCGCGCGGGAACGCTGGATGTCGGGGAGAGCCATACCCAACACGGACGCGGAGGCGTCAAAAGCCTATCGCGGGAGCGACAGGTCACGACGCCACACCGTCACGTTCGGCCGTCGAAGGCGTCCTCTCGCGCGGCGAAACCGACCGACTGGACCGCGCCCCGGCCGATATTGCACCATTAATAACGAATATCTTAACACACGTGTCTCCGTACCGAGCCGCATGGACCGAGAGACGGCGGTGCCACGCGTCGATTCGATGCCCGGCGAGAAAGCGCGCCAGTGGGTCGAGTACCACCACGAGCACGCCGCGCCGAGCACGTACGTCTACGACTTCGTCTGGGACATCACGGCGGAGTCCGAGGGGCCCTTCTGCACCGACGTCGACGGCAACGTCCTCCTCGACTTCACGAGCCACGTCGCGGCCGCCCCGCTCGGCTACAACAACCCGAAGGTCATGGACCGCATGGCCGAGTTCGACCTCGTCGACCCGACGAAAATCGCCGGCCAGGACTTCTACGTCAGCGACGGCTCCGCGCCCGGCGAGGAGCGGCTTCCCGGCCCCGCGGCGCTCATGGACAAACTGACCGACCTCACGAGCCACTACGGGATGGACACGGTGTTCCTGTCGAACTCCGGGGCCGAGGCGGTCGAGAACGCCATCAAAATCGCCTACGACCACGCCGACGGCGCGAAGTACGGCGTCACCTTCGAGGGCGCGTTCCACGGCCGCACCCTCGGCGCGCTCTCGCTCAACCGCTCGAAGTCCGTCTACCGGCGCAAGTTCCCCGAGATTTCGGGCGTCCTCGACGTGCCGTTCTGCGACGACCGGACCTGCTCGCCCGAGACGTGTTCCTGCGGCTTCTTCCCCGACGGCGACTCCGCCGTCTCCAAGCTCCGGCAGAAGCTCCACCCGAAGAAGGGCCACATCGACGCCGACGAGGTCTCCTACGTCATCGTCGAACCGATTCAGGGCGAGGGCGGCTACCGCTTCCCGTCGGACGCCTTCGCAGAAGAGCTCGCCGCCGTCGTCGACGACTACGACCTGACGCTCATCGCCGACGAGATTCAGACCGGCGTCGGCCGAACCGGCGAGCTGTGGGGCTCCGACCACTACCCCATCGAGCCCGACATCATCACCGGCGCGAAGGGCCTCCGCGTCGGCGCGACCATCTCGAACGACGAGATATTCCCCGACGAGACCTCGCGGCTCTCCTCGACGTGGGGCGCGGGCGACATCGTCTCCGCGATGCAGGGCGTGTTCACCCTCGAAGCAATCGAGGAGTACGACCTGCTCGACAACGCCGTCGCCCGCGGCCGACAGTTCATCGAGCGGCTGCGCGACGACGCGCCCGAAACCGTCGTCGACGTGCGCGGCAAGGGCCTGCTGCTCGCCGTCGAGTTCGACACCAAAGAACGCCGCGACGCCGTGCAGGAAGCCGCCCTCAAACGCGGCCTCCTGACCCTCTCGTGCGGCTACAAGGTGCTTCGAATCCTCCCGCCGCTCGACGTGACGGACCGAGAAATCGACCTCGGCGCGACGATGCTTCTGGATGCCATCGAGGACGTGTCGTAACGCGGCCGGTCAGGTCGCGTCGCGGTTGACGACGGGTTCGACCACGTTCCCGAGTTCGCGCATCATCCCGGCACCGACGAGGTAGTACACCGCCGATTCGACGCGCTCTTTCCACGCGGGCCCGTCGCCGATTTCGAGACCCACGTCGCCGCCGCGGATAATGCTCGCCGCCTCGTTCGCGACGACGCCCGCGAAGTTCGAGTCGTATTCGTCGCGCGTCGCCCGAAAGTCGCGCATCGCTCGGCGTTTCGCTCGGAACGACCGGCCGGAGTCGTAGTCGGTATCGCCGGGTTCCACGTCGAGGGCGTCGAGCGCGAAGTCGTGGGCCTGTCGCGCGAGGAGGGCCTGACCGGTCTTCACGACGCGAAAGACCGTCAGGTCTCGTCGGAGGTCGTTGCCGTAGAATCTGAAGCCGTTGTCGAAGCAGAGCGTGTACAACTCCCAGCGGGCAGCACCGTAGGGCGACGACCGGTCGAGTTCGAGTTCGTCTTCGAGTTTCGTCCGCATCTCGTCACGTCTCGGGAACCGGTTGGTTTCGGCGAGGAGGCCGAGAAGCGCGTCGTCCAGTCGCTCGCGATGCGGCTGTGGGTCGTCTCCGAGACCCGAGCGATACTGCTCTCGGTAGTGTCGTGCGTTTTCGAGTCGTTGTTCCGCCCGCAACTGCGACCCCCACGTGTTCGCGAGTCCGTGGGGCGAGTACTCGTCTACCGAGTCGGGGTCGCTGCCGACGTACGTCCCATTCCAGTTCGAACTGATTCGCACAAAGGCCAGTTCGCGTTCGATGGCGTAGAGATACCCGAGGTCACGGCCGGGGGCGGAGACACGGTACGCAGAGATGGAGTCCGCAACCGCGTCACTCGCCTCCCGCAGTTCACGGCCGCGTTCGAGACGGGCCTCCGGGTCCTCCTCTCCGAGTGCAATCTTCGCGTAGCCGACGGCTTCGCCGGCGAACAGCATTCCGTAGGTTGCCGAGAAGAGACGGTCACGGGTGTCTCGTTCCTCTTTGGCAGATTCGAGGTGACCCCCCGCCGGCGACCCGCGGAGGTGAAACCGCATCTCCTCGCCCACCGAATCGAGGTCGATTCGCGAACGCAGTTCCGTCGCTTGCTCGACAGTCTCTTCGAGTCGCTGCACCGCCGCGTCGGCGTGGTCGTCGCTCACCGGCGGCTGCCAGACGTAGTTACTCGGTGGATTGGGATACAGCGTCGTCAGCCAGTCGGTAATCGGGTCGGGGAGCCACGTCGGCCTGAACCAGCCGATTCCGCCGACCGCGCCCGCGCCGCCGACGAGGCCGAGCAGTTGGCGACGCGAGAGCGAGGAGGGTTCGTCGGAGGGAGAGTCGTCTGTGGGAGGGGCGTCGTCGGGGGACACACGCCGGAGTTCCGAACCGGCCCGTGTAAACGTGTCGGCGGGCTGTTGGCTCGGCGCGAGCGCGGCCTACGTCCAGCGGTCAAGGCCGGTCTGCGTGACCGACTCCTCGATGCGCTCGAAGCCGCGGTGGACCTCGTCAGGGTCGACCTCCCACGTCTCGGTGACGAACTCGCGGGCGGCGGCCACGTCCGGGTCGATGTCCGTGTCGTAGTCGTAGTCGTCGGTGACCGGCGGGTCGAGGAAGAACTCGCGCACTCGGTCGGCGTTGGGGATGCTGTCGCCGCGGGCTTCGAGGACCGACCAGAGGTCGCCGTGTTCCTTGACGACTTTCACGGCGGTCTTCGGACCGATTCCCGTGATGCCCTCGTTGAAGTCGGTCCCGCAGAGCATGGCGATGTCCACGAGTTGCTCGTAGGTGATGTCGTGCTTGTCGAGCGTCGCGTCGAGGTCCATCAGCTCGGGGTCACCCTTGCTCGTGAGCTGTCGGAGCGTGTAGGGCGCGCCGAACAGGAGGGTGTCGTAGTCCTCGCTGCCCACGTAGTCGGCGTCGCCCTTGCGGGCCATGTAGGACGCCTGCGCCTCGCCCTCGGCGGGCGCTTCGACCACGGGCACGTCGAGCAGCGAGAGGAGTTCGCGGCTGGTGTCCTGAATCGTCTCGGTGAGTCGCTGGGTGCGCGCTTCCATCCGGGCGGCCTCGACCGCGTCGCCGGCCTCGCGGGCCGCTTCGAGCCGTTCTTCGGCCTTCTCGCGCTGTTCGCGGCGCTTTGCCACCTCGTCGTCTTTCATCTCCGTGACGCCGCCGTCGAAGACGAAGACGGGCGTCAGGTCGTGTTCGAAGAACTTGGGGAGCCCCTGGACGATGCCGACGAGGTTGGCGACCTCTTTCCCCTCGCTCGTCGTGTACTTCTCCGAGCTCGTCCACTTGACCGTCGTCGTGAGATACCGGTACAGCCAGTTGTGGGCGTCGACGGCGACGACGCTCCCGGCCACCTCGTCGAACGACACCTCGGAGAGCGCGGCGAGCGTCCGCAGGTCTGCGTTTCCCATTTGCTCGGCCTTCGGGGGCCGAGGGTTTCAATCGTCCGAGTGAACGCCGCCGACTCCGGGCGGCTCCGCCCCCTCGCGCGCCGCGAGAAACGACCGCTCCGGGTCACCGAGGTCGCGGGCGCGGTAGCGGTCGAGGCCGGACTGGTACGTCTCGCGTGAGACCGCGACGGGCGCGTCGGCGGGGCGCTCCAGCACCAACTCGGCGACGCCCGTCTCGCGGCCCGTGAAGCCGAACCCGGCCTTGTGGCACGCCTCGTAGGCGAAGGGGTTGTTCGCGGCGATGCGGACCGTCTCGTAGCCGCGGTCCGCGGCGGCTTCGCAGGTCCGGCGGAGGAGGTCGGGACCGAGTCCGTCGCCCCGGCGGTCCCGCCGGACCGTGACGTACCGGAGCCAGAGCGTCGTCGGGTCCGTTCGGTCCTCGTTGAACGCGACGGCGGCGACCACGTCCTCGGCCAGCGGCGGCAGAGAATCGGGGCCGCCGGTCGGCGCGGGTCGGTCGTCGTCGAGCGCCGGCAGGGGCGCGTCGGGGTCGCGGAACACCGTCTTGCCCGTCCCCGCGGTGACGAACTTCCCCGCGTAGGCGAACCGCCGGTAGTCGAGGCGGAGTCGCGGCCCGTCTTCGGGCCACCCGAGCAGGTCGAACTCCATGGCCGAGATGGGACCGCCGCGCGCAAGAACCTTCCCCGGCGGAGCCGTGGAGTCGGGCATGCACGGCGCTGGCGACGTTCGGTTCTTCGACCGCTTCGCACCCGTTTACGACCTCGTGATGCCGCCCGCCGACCCCGGCGCGCTCGGGACCGCGCTCGACCGCGCCGACCGCCCCGTCGAGCGCGTCGTCGACATCGGCGGCGGCTCCGGGCGGGCGACCCTCGCGCTCGACGTTCCCGAGCGCATCGTCCTCGACCGCTCGGCCGGGATGCTCCGTCGGGCGCGCGAACGAGGCCTCGACTGCGTCCGCGGCGACGCCCGAGGGCTTCCCTTCGCCGACGACTCCCTCGACGCCGTGACCGTCGTGGACGCCTTCCACCACATGCCGAACCAGCGGGGGGTCGCCGAGGAGGTCTTCCGCGTGCTCGCGCCCGGCGGGGTGTTCGCCGTCAACGAGTTCGACCCCGAGACGCTCCTCGGGCGGGGGCTCGTCGCCGCCGAGCGCGTCGTCGGCTTCGGCTCGGCGTTCGCCGCGCCCGACGAGCTCGTGCGCTTTCTCGAACGCGTCGGGTTCGAGGCCGACGTGGTCGAACGGGGCTTCGAGTACACGGTGGTCGGAAAAAAGCGGGAAAGCCATTAGGGGGGCGACGAATCCTCGCCTATGGCAACCTCGACTTCGTTCTTAGAGGAGCGACTCGATGCCGGGGCGTTACCCATCGCGGTGGGCGACGTGCTCGCCATCTTCCTCCTCGTCACCGTCGGCGTGGTTCAGCACAACGGGGTGTCGTACCTCTCGGCCGACCCGGTCGGCTGGGTACTCACCTCGGTCCCGTTCCTCATCGGATGGCTCGTCACCGCCCCGCTGTTGGGCGCGTACTCGCCGGGCGCGGCCGAGTCGGCGAAGTCGGCCGTCCCGCTCGGCATTCGCTCGTGGCTCGCGGCGACCGTCATCGGCATGGCGATTCGCTGGACGCCGCTTTTCGAAGGCGGCGTCGAACTCACGTTCGTCGCGGTCATGCTGGTGCTCGGCTCCGTCGCGCTCGGCGTCTGGCGGACGATTTACTTCCGACTCTTCTGAGACGCGGAGACCGGACCGAACCCGTCCGTCAAAAACTGTTTTTTCGGCCGATCGACCGCCCTCAGGCGGGCGTCGGCCGCCGTCGCAACAACGTCACGCCGAGGAGCGTCGCGGCCGTCGCGAACCCGGCGAGGACCAAGAACAGCGCCGTCGAATCGGCGACGGTGAGGATGTAGCCGGCGACGGCACCGCCGAGCGCGCCGACGCCGAACACGCCGAGGTAAGTAAACCCGTACGAGAGCCCGCGGAGCCCGGCGGGCGTGTACTCCGCGACGGTCGCCTGATAGAACGGCTGGACCATGAACAGGAAGAAGCCGAGGAGCGCACAGACTGCGAGGAGCGGGCCGACGCCGAGACTCGCCACGGGGAGGAAGGCGACGGCGATGACGGCGAGCGCGCCGAAGCCGGCGACGATACCGCGTTCGGTCCTGATGCGGTCGGTGAGCTTCCCGCCGACGTACTGCCCGAAGACGCCGACCGTCAGGAGACCGGCGTAGACGAACAGTTCCACGTCGAGCGTCGGCGCGCCACCGGCCGACCCGGACGCGAGGGCGGCGGGGAGGAGTTCGGAGACGGGTATCGGCTCGATGCCGATGACCGAGCCGAGGAGGTCCGGGAGGAACGTCGTGACGCCGCGGTAGTAGAGCCCCGAGAACATCACGAGCGCGAAGACGAGCGCGAACCCGCCGGCGAACAGGTGCTTCGACTGCGAGACCAGTTCCGCGAACGAGGAGACGCCCGCGCCGGCTTTGTCGTCGCCGCCGGTGTCGCTCCCGTCGCCGCCGTCGGTCGCGGCGACCGCGGCCTGCTCTTCGAAGTTGGCGCGGGTAGCGAGCGCGGCGGCCACGAGCGCCGGGAGCGCGAGCACGCCGGCGACGAGGTGCCAGTCGAAGAACAACAGGAGGAGCGCGGTGAGGAAGGGGCCGAAACCGATGCCGAGGTTCCCGGCGATGCCGTGGTAGGCGAAGCCGGTCCCGCGTTCCTCGACGCCGGTGCTGATGAGCCGGAGCCCGGCGGGGTGGTAGACGCTGGCCGCCGCGCCCCAGACGACGAGCGCGAGGGCGACGACGACGAGGTTCGGCGACAGCGCGAGCAGGACGAACGACCCGGCCATGCCGAGGAGACAGGCGACGATGAGGCGCTTGGAACCGACGCGGTCGACGAGGATGCCGCCGGGGAGCGCCCCGAGGCCGAACAGCGCGAATCCGAGGCCGGTCATCACGCCCAGCGAGGCGGTCGTGACGGGAATCGTCGCGATGCCGAGGTCGATGCTCGCGAACTCCCCGAGCCAGATGGCCACGAAGATGGGGATGGACAGTTCGTACGTGTGGACCATCCCGTGGGCGAGCATCACCAACGCGACGATTGAGCGGTCGTTACGGTTCACGTCTCCGGCCACGGCACCGACTCCCATAATCGTGTGGAGTTCCGGCAGACGACGCGAGCGCCGGCCCGACTGTTCGGGCGAGAGGCACAATCCACAGTATCGAATTCGTGATGTTCTTCTGGGGCTACAACCCCTCCGTCGTCTTGCGATTATCTCGCTATAAGTTATGGAGAAGGTACCCGAATGCCACAAAAACAGTATCAGTCATCTATGGGAAAGAATTATACCACTTACGTCCGTAGTATGTTATATATTATGACCGGATATTACGACTACATTCTTGGGCTCATCCCGCTCACACTCCTCGGCATCACCGGCACGCTTACCGTCGCCGGGTTGCAGTTGACCACGGCAGTGCCGATGGCCGCGGGTATGGCCGCGCTCCTCACCGGCCACGCGCTCTTCGTGAACGGGCCCTCGTCGCCGTCCCCCGCCCGCCTCGACGAACACGCCGGTCCCAACGCCGCTGACGCGCCCTCTCCTTCGGTCCTCGACGCAGACTAACCCCCAACCCGCGCCCGTCCGGTCGGTTCGCCGGCCCGCAGGGTTTTGACCGCAGGTCTCGTTTTTCCGACCATGACAGCGACCTTGTTCCTCACGAGCGACGAGGTTAGCGGACTGGCGACCCCTGTCGAGTACGTCGATGCCGTCCGCGAGGGCTACAGACAGCGCGGCGAGGGCGCGCCGGCCGAGCCACGGACGAAACTGTTCAACCGCGAGCCGCCGGGCATGCTCACCTCCTACGCGGCCGTGCTCCCCGAGACGGGCGCGATGGGCGGCTACATGTACTCCGCCGGCTTCGGCGCGGAGGACGCGTGGTTCATGACGCCGCTTTTCGACGCCGAGAGCGGCGAGCCGCTGGCGCTCCTCGACGGCGCGAGCATGAATCCCTTCAAGACCGGGGCGGCGGGCGGAGTCGCCATCGACGCCCTTGCCCGCGACGACGCCTCGACGCTCGCGCTCATCGGGAGCGGCGCGCAGGCCCGCGGACAGCTCCGGGCCGCCGCGACCGTCCGCGACCTCGACACCGTCTGGGTCTACTCGCCGACGAAGGAGAGCCGCGAGTCGTTCGCGGGCGAGATGGACCGCACGCTCGACGCCAGCGTCGCCGCCGTCGCCTCCAGCGCCGCGGCCGTCGAGGGAGCCGACATCGTCGTCACCGCCACGACCGCCGCGGAGCCGGTGTTCGACGGCGACCTGCTCGAACCCGGCACGCACGTCACCGCGATGGGTCAGTACCACCCCGAAAAGCGCGAACTCGACGAGACGACCATCGAGCGCGCGACGTACGTCCCCGACCTCCGCGAGCGCGCCACGATGGACGCCGGGTCGTTCCTCGCCGCCGTCGAGGCCGGCGTCGTCGACGAGGACCACATCCACGCCGAACTCGGCGAGGTCGTCGCGGGCGTCGCCGCCGGGCGCGAGGACGACGAGGAGATAACCGTCTTCGACAGCGGCGGCACGGGCATCGAGACGGTCGCCGCGGCGCACATGCTCTACGAGAAGGCGCGCGAGGAGGGGCTCGGAACGACCATCGACTTCTCGCCGGCGAGCGAGTCGCTGACTGGCGAGTAGAACGGACGGGCGGAGTTTCGATAGACGAGCGGAGTCTCACCGAGACGGTCGCCGCGCAGTCGTGACAAAAAGCGACCGTCACCGGCGTTCGTTCTCGCTCAGAACGTCGTCGGCCACGGACGGGGGAACGCCTCGGGAAGTTCGGTGTTTCCAGGCGCATCTGCGACGCGTTCCGGAACGATCGGACACAGGACGACGACGCCGGGTTTCGATATCGTGACCAGACCAGCGTCTGCCGCCGCCCGAATGTCTTCGACGTCGTCGAACAGCGCCTCCGGATAGTGGTCCGAGACGTACGGCGAGGCGACGATGTCGGCCACCGTCTTCCCTGCGGCCGTATTGACGAGGTTTGCGTTCCAGTGGGGTGAGTACCCGGACTCCCCGGGGATGAACTCGACGACCTGTGCCTGCAACGTCCTGTCGCCGCCGATGAGGTAGATGTCGTTTTCTCCGCGTTCCGTCACTCCCTCCTCCACCCCGTGAGCGACGTAGTATATCTCTTCTTCTTCGTACCACCCGTTTGCGACCGAGACTCCCGCTACGGCGGTTCCAGCCGCGCCGACGCCGAGGGCGAGTCCGCCCACGAGCAGTCCGGACGCCCGGAGGAACCGGCGACGGGTCGGGCCGTCTCGATGTTCTGTGTTCGTCATAGTCGTTCTCCTTCGAAATCGACGAGTCGGGCGAGACCGCGCCCGGCCCGACGATTCGAGTGAACGAGGGACGAGAAAGCAGATAGTGGTTTTTCGATATTTCACACCACTCTGTGCCGGGTTTCTTCCAAATTCGGAGTGAATGTCGCCTCACTGTCGATATCGAATCACAGCGTCAGTCGTGCGGTCTGTTCGACGGCGGCGACGACCGACGGCAGCATCGCCAACGCCCCGACGGCGAACACGGGGACGACGATGCCCGCCCAGAACCACCCGGTGTGGACCTGTGCTGCGGCACCGAGGAGCGCCGCACCGCCGACGGCGAGGCTGTAGTACGCCGAGCGAATCGGGAGCGTCGGTAGGTGGCCGGGCCGCGGCCACGACCCGGTTCCGACGTAGCCGCCACGGAAGGTGCCGACGGCGACGGCGCTCACCGCGAGGGCGGTGAGACCGGACAGCGACACCGCGGCTCTCGGGGTCGCGAAAAGCAGGAGCCAGAGCGTCGGAATCGCCAGTACCGACACCTCCCACGCGGCGAAAAACACCTGGTCGAGCCAGCGGTCGACCCGCCTCGTCGCCTCCGAGAGCCCCCTCCGCATCACGACTAGACGTTGGTTTCCGGCGGCTAAACGGTTTCTCCGGCGGTGGCGGCGAAGGCGGGCTACTGGAGTCGGTACCGGAGGACCGCGGCGATGCCGCCGAGGTTCTTCAACTGCTCGCCGGGCTGGAACTCCGCGGAGAACACGGTGACCTCGCCGCCCTTCTGTTCGACCGAGTCGATGATGTCGTTCACGTCCACGTCCCAGTCGCCGTCGCCCTGTCGCTCGGCGCGGAGCCGAGAGTCGAGGAGAAGCAGATGTTCGACCGCGCCGAAGTCGGCGGCCTCGGCGACCTGTTCGACCCCGTAGGCCGCCTTCGCGCCCGTCGAGATGTTCTCCATCAGTTCGTCGATGAGGTTGGCCTCCTCGGCGATGCGGGTCTGTTTCTGCACGTCGTCGACCGCGCCGCGCTTGAGCACCTCGTGGACGCCGCGGTCGCCGACGCCGGCGGTGTCGACGGTCGTGACGATTGTCTCTGCGACCTCGGGGAAGTTGTTCTCGAAGTAGTCCATCGCGTCGTTCTTCGTGAAGCCCGGGCCGGCGAGGATGATGGCGTCCACGTCGAGGTGCGACAGCGCGGACCCGAGTTCGTCGAACAGTTCGGACCGCGGGCGGGCGTACTCGCCTTTCCCCGTCGGCTTCGTGAGCGAGGCGTACTCGTCGGTGCCGTACTGGGCGACGGTGTGGATGTAGGCCGCGCCCTCCTCGACGGTCGCGATGGCGACGTCGGGGTTCTCGGCGGCCTGTTCGGCCGTCTCGATGCGGTCTATCTGGTCGGCCTTGAAGTGCTTCTCGATGGTTATCTCGGCGCGCTCCTCGACGTTGAGCGTGTGGTGGTGGCCGAGTTGGTCCTCGCGGGAACAGGAGACGATGACGCCGCCGACGCGGAGGCGGTTGGCGAAGCGCGCGAACTCCACGTCGTCGACCTCGATGGTGACGTTGAGGTGCTCGCGCTCGCCGCCGGTGTCCCGCATCTGCTCGTCGTCGCGCTGGATGCGGCGGGTGGTGTCGCCGGAGACGAGGTCACCCGGTTCGAGGACGTACGAGAGGTGCCAGAGGTCGTCGACGTTCTCGGGGACGAGCGTGATTCGCTCGCGCCCCTCCTCGCCGCGACCGCGGCTCGAAATGCGCATACACGTCCGGTCGTCGGGGAACGGAAAAGAGTCCTGCTATCGCGGTCACCCGGCGCGAGTCGGCGTCGCGGATGCCAGCGCGGTCGCCGCCTACCGCCCTGCGCCGCTTACCATCCGGTCGACTGCGTCGACTGTTGGCCCTTGCCGGTGGCGTCGGCGAAGCCGCGGGCCCACAGGTAGTACGTCATCACCTGCACGTAGAACAGGACGAAGAACCCGACGACAATGGCCGAGAGAAGACCGCCGATGAAGCCGAGCACGACCGCGACGACGAGCGCGAGCAACCACGCGACGGCGTACTCGCCGGTGAGCGCGCCCGAGAGAATCGTGCGCACGTCGAAGCCGGCACCGAGGTTCCCCTCGATGGCGAAGTTCGCCCCGGCGGCCGGTGCGAGGTAGGCCGCGAGCAGGCTGAGCGCGAACACGAGGAGCCCGAGGACGACCGAGACGATGCCGAGTCCGACGCCGCCCGCGGAGGACGCCGCAGCGCTCCCCGTCGCCGCCTCGGAGACGGTGAAGGTGCCGATGCCGATGATGACCGAGAGGAGCATCGCCGGGATAACCGCCACCAACGCCCAGACGAACGTCACCACGAACAGTTTCAGGCCGTCGACGAACAGGCCGCCCCAGTCGGTGAACGAGGGAGCGGCCCGCTCGCCGTTCGCGGCCGCCTGCATCGCCCTGACGAAGTAGCCCTGCAGGATAATCGCCGGGAGTACCAGAACCGAAAGCAGCGAGAGAACCCCGCCGATAATCGTCGTCGCAACCCAGTCGTCGCTTCGCTTGAGAAACCACAGCGCGTCGGAGAGCATACCGTTGGGGTGTCGCGCCGCTAGCGGCTTAGATATTCCGTCGAAAATTCGGGTTTTCGCTGACAGTTCAGACGGCGGGCTGTTCGCCCGGCGTCTCGCCTTCGTCCATCATCTCGATGTCGTGGAGTTCGCCCCACGTCTTGCCGATGATGTAGTAGGCGGCGACGGCCGCGTAGAACGTCACGAACGCCCCGACGACGAAGCCGAGAAGCGGGATGACGTTGAGGACGCCGACCACGATGGACGACGCGAACAGCACCGCGAAGGCCGTGAGCCACGCGGTGGCGTACTTGCCCGAGGTCAGGATGGGCCGGAGCGTGCCGAAGTCGAACGCCGCGCCCATGCGGTCGGTCTCGGCGTAGTTCGACAGCGCCGCCGGGATGAGGTACGCGGCGAGCAGGCCGAGGACGAACGCGAGCAGGAGGCCCACGAGCGCCACGATGCCGCCAAGCGCGCCCGCGGCGTCGGAGCCGCCGGCCGCCGCGCCGACGATGCCGGCGAAGCCGAACACGCCCGCGATGATGGCCGGGACGAGTGCGTAGACGAACGCGATAGCGAAGCCTTTCACGCCGTCTACCGCCATGTCACCCCAGTCGTCGAACTCCGGGGGCACCTCGTCGCCCTTCATGGTCGCGCGAACGACCCGAAGGAGATAGCCGATGACGAGGAACGTCGGGACGATGAGGAAGCTCAACAGGCCGAGGACGCCGCCGATGAGGACCGTCTTTACCCAGTCCTCGCCGTTTCGAAGGTAATTGAGTGATTCTGAAAGCATTGGGATTCACCGAGCGCCACCACCCACCCACCCACCGGCCGTTCGGCCGAATGTGAGATTCGCGGGTTGACACGCGCGCTCGAAGCAACATTACGACGAGAAAGTATATAATCTTGTACCCGACGCGACCGAATAATTGAATATTAAGCCGTCTAGCGTCTGATTACCGAGGGACGGCGTCGACGTTCACTCGTCGACGATGTCGCTGCCGCCCGGCGGGAGGAACTCCTGAATCTGGTCGGGTGATGCGATTTTTCTGACGAACGACTTGTCGGCGAAGCGCTCGCGGAGCCGGCGATAACACAGTTTCGCGGCGTCGTTCTGGGCGTACTGCCCCGGCGTGAGCGTCAGCGTCGTCTCCGCGCGCGCCTCGATTGCCGACGGCGGACCGCCGATGGCGCGCGTCTCGTCCTCGCACTGGATGCCGACCGCGACTTTCGCGGCCACGTCCTCGAAGTACTCGCGGTCGCCGCGGATGACGAAGCTCCCCTTCTCGATGTACTCGCCCGACTCGGGCGTCTTCGACACCTGCGAGGGCTCGACCATGTAGGCGTCGTCGGCGAAGCGGCCCTCCTTCCAGATGGAGGAGTACGAGACGGCGAACTGCGCGGCCTCGCGGAGCGTCTCGTCGGAGAAGTCGACCGCCTGCGCGGGCTCGCTCGGCCCCGTCGCCTTCAGGAGCGTGACCGGCCCGCCGTGGGCCTGCGTGTGGAAAAAGCGGTCGTGCTTGCTCATGTACTTCTTCACCAGCTCCTCGTTTTGGTCGGCGTTGCGGCCGCCGACGACGAGGTAGCCGCTCGAAGTGTGGAACCAGCGGAACCGCTCGAACCAGTGTTCCGTGGACTTGACGGGGACCGAATCGAGCGCGAGCCAGTCGGTCTCCTCCGGCTCTTCGTCCTCGTCTTCCTCGTCGTCCTCGTCGTCGTCGGCCTCCCACTCGTCGCGGCGCTTCTTCACCGCCGCGAGCTCCTCGCGGGTGTCCTCGATGGCGGCCAACGCGCCCTCCTTTTTCTCCTCGATGCGCTTGGCCTCGGTGTAGAGGCGGTCGGCGTTCTTCTCGACGCCCATCGACACCTCGAGGGTGACGGTCGCGTCGTCGAGTTCGATGGTGACCGTGCCGTTCGCGCCGTCGACGTTCGTGACGGCCTCGGCCTCGGGGATGCCCTGTTCGGCACCCTCCTCAAGCCTCGCGGCGATGTCGTCCCACGGGACGCCCTCCTCGCGCGCGCCGCGGACGGTCGACAGCACGTCGTCGACGAGGTCGTAGTTGGCGTACAGCAGCTCGGCGCGCTCGCGCTCGTCTTCGGCCTGCTGTTCGAAGCCCTCTATCGCGCCCTCCTGCTGGTCGATGATGCGCTGCTGTTTGGCGATTTCCTCCTCGAAATCCGGCCGGTTCGACGTGGCTTCCTGCTCGTCGGCGGTCAAATCGAGCCGGAAGAAGTACTCGTCGAGCGCGTCGTTGAACGTGTCGTAGGCCTCCTCGTCGAGTCCGGCGTTCTGGTGTTCGCGCAGCGGGAAGGGCGTCACGTCCACGACCTCGCCGTCGTCGCCGAGGTAGAGCCGCGGGTCGAACTCCCCGGAGCGCACCTGTTGGCGGAGGTCGACGATGGCGTCGTAGACGGCGTCGTAGTCCTCGGCGGTCGCGTCGGCGATATCGAGCGTCTTCTCGACGCCGGCGCGGGTACACAGCTCTTCGGCGTAGAGGCCGCCGAGGTTCAACTGAGTGGCGAGCGTCCGCACCACGTCGGTGTCGGACTGCTCCATGTTCCGGCCGAGGGCGTCGCGGCTGACGGTAAGGGGGTCGAGCCGCGAGGCGGGGTACTCGTACTGCGACCCAGGCGCGACCGTCCGCGACTTGAGCCGCACCGTCTCCAGACTGCGGACGACTTCGCCCGTCTCGTCGAGCACCGCGATGTTGCCCTGTCCGAACAGTTCGACGACGATTTTCGTGTTCTCGTCGCCGCGCTCGAACGTGAACGTGAGGATGCGGTCGAACTCGTACTGCTCGACGCCCGCGAAGTCGGCCCCGTTGAGCCGGTTTCTGAGCATCATCGCGAAGTTCGGCGGCCGACCGGGGGCGTCCGGAACGTGCTCCTGTGCGGCGAGGTGCGCGCGCTTTATCTCGCCCACCTCGAGGAGGAGTTCGAGCCGACCGCGGTCGAAGTCCCGCATCTTGAGGCGAAGCAGGTCGTCGCCGTAGAGGTACGCCTTGTCGACCTTCGCGCCCTCGTACCGGTTCAACTCGGTGACGAGGGCCGCGAGGTCGACGCTCGTGAGTTCCCGCTTCGGGTCCATGGACTCGCTTTTTGGCGGCGAACGAAAAGGGGTGTCGTTTCCGCGGGTGCGACGGCCGCCCGGATCGGGGATAAGATACTTATCAACCAACCGGAATGTATTCGGTGAATGCGCCCCCGTACCCTCGCTCTCGCCGCCCTCGCCCTCCTCGTCGCGCTGGCCGCGCTCCCCGTCGGGAGCGTCCCCGCCGAGGCGCGACCGCCGCCCGAAGCCGTCTGCGGCGTCTGCGGCGAGGCGTTCGAGGAGACGGCCGACGCCGCGGGCGTCCCGCTCACCGTCGAATCGAGCGCGCTCCGGGTCCGCGTCGACGACGACGGCGTCGGGACGTGGACCGCCCGCGTCGAACTCGACGACGAGTCGGCCGCGACGTTCCGCGAGAACCCCGACCGACTCGACCGCGTCGTCAGCCGGACCTTCGAAGAACACCGCGTGTTCACCGACGACCGCAGACGCCTCGAAACCCGGATGGACGGCGACACCGCGGTCGTGACTTTCGAGGTGCCCGGGATGGCGTACCGCGGCTACGGCGACGTGCTAGTCGTGGACTACTTCCACGTCGACGGGGTCAGAGGCACCGTCTACGTCGACGCCGACCGATTCGCCGTGAGCGGTCCCGAGGGGTCGGCGCTCCTCACCGCGCCCCCCGGGACTCGGACCAACGAGACGGCCGCCGTCTGGAGCGCCGACGACGGGGACCCGTCCAGCGTCGGAAGCCAGACGTACCTCACGTTCGGCCCCGACGCGGGACTCGCGACCACGGCCGCGGCCTACGCCAGTCTCGCCGCCGACTCGGGACCCGGTATCCTCACGAACCTCGCGTGGGTCGCGTTCGTCCCGACGCTCGTGCTCACCGTCGGCGTCCTCCTCATCCGGCACTTCGACCGCCGGTTCGACGGCGACCGGGGGGCGCGGCGGTTCGGCCCCGTCGTCGCGGGACTCGGCGTCCTGTGGGGCCTCTGTCTCCTCGCCGTCCGGGCGTTCTCCGGGAGCGTCGCCGCGATGGCGTGGCTCCTCGCACTCCAACTCGTCGCGCTCGGCGTCGTCTCGGCGGTCCGCCCCAAAGCGCTCGGATTCCGTCGTCTCGTCGCCGCGACCGTCGGGCCGCAGGTCGCGCTCGCGGTCGCCACCGCGATTGCGATGCCGGGGCCGAACCCGTGGTTCTCGGTCAGCGCGCTCGCGTTAGAGGCCGCCGTCGTGCTGTTTCTTCCCCTCGGGTACGCGGCCCGACGTGACGGAAGCACGCGCCCGCTGTCGCTCGCCATCGTCGCCGCACCCGTGGTCTTCGCGCTGCCGCTGGTTCCCTTCGGTGGCTACGGCGTCCTCTTTCTCGGGATTCTGCTCGTCGTTTGGGTGCTGGTGACACTCGCAACCGGGTCGCTCGTCTACCGACTCGGCTGGGCGCTCGGCGGCGAGTCCGAACGGGGTCAGGCCGACGACAGTACGCGAGCGACGGCGTAGCGCCCGACGAAGCCGAGCGCGAATCCGAGGCTCGCGAGGAGCCCACCGGCGACGAGACCGGTCGCGACTCCCTGCCAGAGTCCCATGCTCGGCGTCGTCAACTCGGCCGCGCCGAGCGCCGCGAAGAAGCCGAGTACCGGGCCGGCGCCGAGCGGGAGCGCCCCGAAGACGCCGTCGCCGCGGAGCGCACCGACCGCGCCGCCACCGAGGCCGAGCGCGACCACGGGCCACAGCCGGAGCCCGAACGGGTACGAAAGCGGACCGACCGCGTCCGGCGGGAGGTGCGTGGCGAAGACGAGCGCGAAGAGGGCGACGCCGCCCAGTTGATGCTGTCGAACGGGGGCGTCCTCGCGTCCGAGGAAGAACCTGTCGAGCGTACTCACGGACGGTAGTCAGTGGAACGACACGATAAAACCCGCTCCGCAATCGTCAGGTGGCCGCCCGCGGAACTGCTCCCATGAGCGAAACCGAGGTCCGCGTCGCGGTCACCGAGGGCGAGCGCGACGACGCCTTCGCCGTCCGAAAGGCCGTCTTCGTGGACGAACAGGGCGTCGACGAGGAACTGGAGTGGGACGAACACGACGACCCGGACGCCGAGGCGGTCCACTTCGTCGCCTACCGCGGCGGCGACCCGGTGGGCGCGGCCCGCCTGCGCGAGTACGAACCCGGCGTCGGCAAGGTCGAGCGCGTCGCCGTCCTCGAATCGGCCCGCGGCGAGGGCTGGGGGCGACGGCTCATGGACGCGCTCGAAGCCGAGGCGAGCGAGCGCGGGTTCGACTCGCTTCTGCTCCACGGCCAGACGACCGCTGAGGGGTTCTACCACGGCCTCGACTACGAGACGACGAGCGACGAGTTCGACGAGGCCGGCATCCCGCACGTCGAGATGCGAAAATCGCTGTAGCCGGGACGCCTACTCCTTCGAGACCGACTTCTCCACCGGCCGACTGCGACGGGCCTCTCGGAGCTGGAAGCCGTCGGACTCCTCGCGGGCGAGCAGTTCGCGCTGCGGGTAGGGTATCTTGATTCCCTCGCGGTCGAACGCGAGTTTCACGCTCCGAAGCACCTCGGCTTTCGCCTGCGCCCGACGCGGGGCCGAGGGGTTCGTAATCCAAAAGCGGAGTTGGAGCCCGATTGACGAGTCGCCGAACGTCGTCGGCATCACCTGCGGTTTCGGCACGTCCTCGACGAACTGGAGGTCGGTGAGCGCTTCCGCCGCTACCGACTCGGCGTGTTCGATGTCGGCCTCGTAGTCGATGCCCACGTCGAGGCGGAGTCGGAGGCGATTGCGCTTCGTCCGGTTGGTTATCTTCGCGTTCGTCACGCGGTCGTTGGGGAAGACGACCGTCTCACCGTCGGCGTTGCTCAGCCGGGTGTTGATGATGGTGATGTCGGTGACGATGCCCTCGGCGTCGTCTATCTCCACCCAGTCGCCGAGTTCGAACGGCCGGGAGAACATCAGCACGAAGCCCGCGATGAGCGACCCGAGGGTCTGTCTCGCGGCCATCCCGACCACGATACCGAGGAAGCCCGCGCCGACGAGCAGGCCGCCGATTCGGACCTGCCAGACGGTGAGCGCCGCCATCCCGACCGCGAGGAGGACGACCAGTTGGAGGACGCGGAAGACGATGCCCTGCTGGTGGGCGTTGATGTTGTCCGAGGCGGTCGCGTACGACTCCAATCGCTCTTCGAGGACGTTCGTTCCGACGAGCGCGCCGGCGAACAGCGCGACCGTAGCCCCGAGTTTGACGGCGTTCGGAACCGCGACGGCGAGCACCTCGGCGAAATCCGCGGCGAGGCCCGTAAAGCCCCAGAGGAGCAACAGTGACAGCGCCGCGCCGACGAAGACCGCGAGTTGGAGCGTCCGGACGACGACCGTCGCGGGAAACAGCCACGCCGCGTCGGTGACGGCGTCGGGAACCCGCGGGTGGTCCAACACTCGCGTTCGGAACTCGGCGGTCGCCCGCGAGACGAGTCGCGGCGCGAGGAAGACCGCGATTCCGAGCGCGAGCGCCACGAGCGCCGCCGAGATGCCGAGCCGTTCTTCGGTCGAAACGAACTGTGCGAGCGCCGAGCGGAGGTCCTGAAGCCACGTCGTCGCCTGCCCCTGAACCGCCGCACCCCCCTGTGGTGCCATTCTATCGACTGCGGTCGGCCGAAAAGTAAAAACGTGGCGGAGCGACAATCAGCGGTGAGAATCGGTCGATGAGGGTGTTTTCGTCGGCTACAGCCGCTTCGACACGTACGGACCGTCCTGGTGGTAGCCGAGTTTCTCCTTGTAGTACTGCCGGACGCCGATGCCCGAGATGACCGAAATCTTGTCGTAGCCGGCGTCGCGGGACAGTTCTTCGGCGTGCGCGAGGAGCTTCTTCCCGTAGCCCTTGTGCTGCCAGTCGCCGTCGGCACCGATGCCCGCCTCGGAGCCGTAGACGTGGAGTTCGCGGACGAGCGCCGCGTCCTGCAGTTCGCGGCGGACCGGGTTGCCGGGGAACCGGAGGCGACAGAACCCGACGAGCAGGTCCTCGACGGGGTCCTCGAACGAGATGAAGTGCTCCGTGCCGCCGGCGACCTCGTAGGTCATCACGTCGAGTTCGATGCGCTCTGGGTCCGGGTCGGCCTCGTTCATGCCGACCTCGCGGGCGCGGATGTCCCGCTGGACGATACCTCGTTCCTCGGCGCGCTGGGCGGCCAGTTGTCGGAGGTTCGACTTCCAGACGCCGGCGTCGATGAAGTCCGCGGGGATGTCCCGCTGGACGCGCTGGAGGCGGGTGTACTTCGGAATCATGCCCATGACCTCCGCGACGATGTCGGCGGCCTCCTCGTTGTTCAGCGGTTCGTACTCGTCGCGCCGCCACATGTCGTAGGTGATGGTGTCGCGGACGATGAGCGTCGGGTAGATTTTGAGGTAGTCGGGCCGCCAGTCGCTGTTTTCGAACAGCTGACGGAAGTCCTCCAGACACATCTCCTTGGTCATGCCCGGCTGGCCGGGCATCATGTGGAAGCCGACCTTGAACGCCGAGTCGCGGAGCCGGCGGTTGGCGTCGATAGAGGCCTGCACGCCGTGGCCGCGGTGCATCTCGCGGTTGATGCGCTCGTAGGTCGTCTGGACGCCGACTTCGACCTTCGTCGCGCCCAAATCGAGCATCCGGTCTATCTGCTCGGGGTCGCACCAATCCGGCTTCGTCTCGAAGGTCGTCCCGATGTTGCGGATGTCGTTCGTCTCGTTTTCCGCGATGACGTCCTCGATGTACCTGAACTCGACATCCTCGGGGTCGGGCTTGAACGACCGATCTTCCGCCGGTTCGGGCTCCTTGTCGAGGTCGTAGTCGTTCATCGCTTCGAGCGCCCGCTTGACGAACCACTCCTGGTAGTCGTGGCTCCGGGCGGTCATCGTCCCGCCCATCAGGATGAGTTCGACCTTGTCCACGGGATGGCCGATGTGTCGAAGCTGTTCGAGTCGGAGCGTGACCTGCCCGTAGGGGTCGTAGTCGTTCTGGACGCCGCGGGCGGCCGCGGGCTCGTGGCCCGTGTACGACTGCGACGAGGAGAACTCGCTGGCGGGCCCGCCGGGACAGTAGAGACACTTCCCGTGGGGGCACATGTGCGGCGAGGTCATGATGGCGACCGGCGAGACGCCGGAGGCGGTCCGGACGGGCTTGCGCTGGACGACCTCTTTGACCTCCTCGCGGCGGTCCTCCGGGGCGTACTGCAGAATCTCGGCGTTCTTCGGGACCTTCGGCGAGGAGTGTTCCGAACAGGCGTCGAGCTTTGCCGATTCGAGGCCGTCGCGGTCGACGTCGCCCGCGAGGATGCGCTCGACGAGCGCCTCGCAGGTCCGTTCGAACGCCTCGGACTCCGTCTCGGTCTCGGCGCTCACGGACACACCTCCCGTTCGGCGACGCGGTGGCGGTTCATGGGCGCGAATCGGGTCGTTTCGTGGATAAGCGTGTCGCTCGGGAGGCTGGAATACAGCCCTCCGTCGAACCGCGCGAGGAGGAGTCTGGATTGCGGCTTAGAACTGCTCGGCGGCGGCGTCGAGGACGGCTTCGAGCGCCTCGTCGCGCGCGCCGGTCAGGAACTCGATACGACCTTCGCGGATGCCCGCGGCGGCGAGGCCGGCGGCGGGCGCTTTCTCGGCGGCCGACTCGACGACCGCGCGGAGGTCGAGGTCGCCCGTCGAGCGCAGGTAGAGTTCGTCCATGCCGAGCGCGACGGTCACGAAGGCGTCACCCTCGCGGGTGCGGCGGTGGAGTTCGTCCACGAGCAGGCCCGTCGGCGGGAAGTCGAAGCGGTGACTGTAGGCGTCCGAGTCGAGGACGGCCACGGAGATTGCGCCGACGTCGCGGCGTTCGAGGTTCGCCTGCGCCGTCTCGATTTCGTCTTCGAGCTTGATGCGGAACTGCTCGGAGACGTGGCCGGCGAGGCCCTCGTCGGCGTCGAACAGCAGGTCGGCGATGAGTTCGCGCTTGTCCTGATAGGACTGGTAGTAGGCTTCCAGCGCGACGGCCTCGCGGAGTTCGCGGACGCGGTCGGCGTCGAAGCCGTGGGACTCGGCGAGGTCGAGGTACTGCTGCGGGCAGTTCTCCCAGTAGCTGACGGCGGGGAGGTGCGACACGTCGTCGCGGATGTCCTCGTTGACGGCGACCGAGAGCGTGGAGGCGAGCGCGCCGACCGAGAGGTCGCGGGCGTCGGCTCCCTCGCGGGCGGGGTTGACGAGCACGTCGACTTCCTCGGCGACCTCGTCGTCAGCGGGCGCGGCGTCGACGACGACGCGCTCGGAGCCGTAGACGCCGAGCAGGCCGAGGCCGTCGAGGGACTCGGCGGTCGAGCCGGCACCGAGGAGAAGCACGAGCGGGAGCTTCTCGTCGTGGCGGTCGCGGTCTTCGAGCATCCGCGTCACGTCGTTCGTGGCGGCGTCCATGCCGTAGACGGCCTCCTCGAGCGGGCGACGGGTGAAGTAGTGGTACTCGGCGTCGTCGCGGGGGTGCTCCTCGCGGATGAGCGGGAGCACGGCGCGCTCGACGGCGGCGCCGGCGACGTAGCCGTCGGCGGTGGCCGTGTGGCGGACGACGATGGGTCGCGATTCGAGGACGGCGCGGCGGATGGCCTCCGCGGCGTCGAGCAGCGACTTGCCGACGGCGGCGACCGGCTCGTGGGCCGCGAGGGGCGCGACGGCGTCCGGTCGGGCCTCGTCCGAGAGGGCGTCCGCGAGGCGCTGGGCCACGGTATCGGCCTCGTCGCCGTCGAGAACCGTCAGCTCCTCGGTCTCTATCTGCAGTTCGCCGCGGCGGCGCTCGACCTCGCCGTCGATGCGGACGTAGTCGCCCACTTCGACTTCGGGGTACGCGCGGACGCCGGCCTCGACGAAGGCCGCGCAGTCGGCGATGGCCGTCTCGTCGCGGAGTTCGAACACCGTCGGGCCGCCGGTCTGGCGGACGCTGGCGATTTCGCCCTCGACGCGAATCACGTCGCCGACGCGGTCGTCGATGCTGGCGAGGGTCACGCGCTCCGCCTCGTCGGCGTCGGCGTCAGCCTCGGTCTCGGCTTCCTGCTCGGCGTCGGTGTCGTCCTGCTCGGGCGCCGACTCGGACTCGGGTTCGCTTTCGGGTTCCGCTTCGACGTCCTGCTCGGACTCGCCGTTGACGGCGATGTCGTCGACGACGTCCCCGGCGGTCGGCGCGCGGTCCTCGTCTCCGGCGTCGGACTCGGACTCGGACTCGGACGCGGCGTCCTGTTCGGGCTCGGGCTCGGTTTCCTGTTCGGACTCGGGCTCGGCTTCGACCGTCTCGGACGACGTGCTCGCGCCGACGGGCTTCGTCGTCTTGCCCGTCTTCGGGCGCGTCTTGACGGTCGCTGGACCGCTGCTCTCGGCTTCCTTCTCGACGGGCTGGCCGTCGGCGTCGCCGTCGGGGTCGTGGATGCGAGCGCCGCGGAACTCCGAGTCGGACTGGCGAATCGACCAGCCGAGGTCGATGTTGCCGTTGTCGCGGACGTTCTTCACCTGGACGAACACCTCGTCGCCCGGCTCCCATTCGAGGGATTCGAGGCGGCGGTCGAGTTCGCTGCGGTGCAGTAATCCGGTCACGTTCGAAGCGAGGTCGACGAAGACACCGAAGTCGGCGTACCCGTCGACGGTGCCTCTGTAAAATCGGCCGGGGACGAGCTGGTGGGGGCTATTGCCCCGGAATTCGAACCAGACGTCCTCCTCGTGCGTAATCCAATCCATTGCGTTGAGCAAACAACCCCTAACTAAAACGATTGTCGAAAAACGCTCAGGGGAGATTTGCGCGTGTGCGGGCGAAAAAACGGCGCTCCGTCGGTCGAAACGCGGGAATTCGAGGCGCGGTTCGGCTCAGACGAGCGCGAGCGCCGCGGCGAGTTCCGAGACGGCGCGGAAGCCGCCGAAGGCGTAGCCGAAGACCACGCCGGCGGGGACGGCCGCGGCGAGCGCCGCCTTCGGAACCGTCGTCTGATGGACCTCGCTGATGCCGACGACGAGGAGCACCGCGCCGTAGGCGGCGCACAGCGCGCGGACGCCGGGAATCGGGAGGCTGGCGAAAGCGCACGGCGCGGCGGCGTAGGCGATGACCTGCACCGTCTCGCTCACCCCCGCGCGGCGGGACAAAAGCGGGATGAGAAGCGCCGTCTGGATGGCCGCCGTCAGGTGGAGGAGCGCCGGCGCGACGAACAGCGCGACGACGAGCAGGGCGACGAGCGCCGAGACGAGCGGGCCGCCCTCGATGGCCGGAATCGTCGCCGGCGCGAAGGCGAACCCGAGGCCCTGATAGACGAGCGCCACCGCGATGGCGAACACGAGGCCGGGCGCTTGGTCGCCGGGAGCGACGCCGTCCCGGAAGAACTGGCGGGGGCGGACGACCACGGCGACCCACGCGCGGAGGATGCCGGTCGGTCCGCGGTCGCGGCCCTCGCGTGGGGTTTCGACCCAAGTAGTCACGCTAGCCTCTAGTCCCGCCGGAGGGTATGACAGTTCCGGCACCGCGCCTCGTAGGACTCCTCCGCGCCGACGAGGATGGTGGGGTCGTCAACGTGCGCGGGCTCGCCGTCGATGAGTCGCTGGTTCCGTGTGGCCGGCTCGCCGCAGACGGTGCAGATGGCCTGGAGCTTGTCGACGTACTCGGCGAGCGCCATCAGTTGGGGAAGCGGGTCGAAGGGTTCGGCGCGGAACGTCTGGTCGGTCCCGGAGACGACGACGCGCTTGCCGTCGGCGGCCAGCGCCTCGCACACGTCGACCAGCTCGGCCGAGAAGAAGTTCGCCTCGTCGATTGCGACCACGTCCTCGCCGTTGAGTTCCTCGGCGATTTGCCAGACGCCCTCGCCCTCGGAGGGGACGACGCTCGCCTCCCACGAACGACCGGCGTGAGAGCCGACCGTCGTCTCGCCGTAGCGGTCGTCGAGCTGGGGCTTGAACACCGAAATCTCCTGTCCCGCGATTTCGGCCCGGCGGAGGCGTCGGAGGAGCTCCTCCGTCTTCCCCGAGAACATAGAGCCGGAGATGACCTCTATCCATCCGCTCTGCGTGATGGCGTGCATATCCTGACTGGGGGACGAGGAGGGTCAAAACGATTGTTCATCTGCCGCGACGGTCGGGAGTCGAGACGGGTCGGTCCACCGAACCCGCGCCGCGTTCGAAACGGCGCGTGGCGACTTCTCAGTCGTCCGCGCCGACGTTCTCGCCGCTTTCGAACGTCGGGGGCTCGGGCTCGATGTTGGCGTAGACGACCGCGTCGCGGCCGAGTCGCTCGACCCGCTCGCGCAGGTCCTCGCTCGCGAGGTCGTCGCCGTCGAACGACGAGGAGACGCGGGGGATGGCGACCTGATGGGGGAGCACCCACGAGTTCAGCGACCGGCAGACCGACCGGAGGTGTTCGAGGGCGGTCACGGGAAACGACCCGCCGGCGACGGCGAGGAGGCCCACGGTCTTCTCGCCGAACTCGTCGAAGCCGCAGTAGTCGAGGGCGTTCTTGAGGACGCCGGAGTACGAGCCGTGGTAGACCGGCGTGCCGAGGATGACCGCGTCCGCGCCGTCGACGACGCGGACGAGTTCGGCCGAATCGCCCTGCTCGTCGTAATCGGCGTCGAGCGGCGGGAGGTCGTACTCGCGGAGGTCCACGAGTTCCGTCGTACCGCCGGCGGCCGACGCGCCGGCGAGGGCGTGTTCGAGCGCCAATCGGGTGTAGCTGCGGTCGCGGAGACTGCCGCAGATGGCGACCACGTGTGGCTGCGTCATACCCTGTATCTCCGAGAGCGCCGTGAAAATCTCGTCGGCCGCAGTCGAGCGTGTCGGACGGGCACAACACACAGGAACCCGGACCGCGAAAACCAACCGTGAACGTCGTCTTCCACGTCTCCAGCGCCGACCTCGGCGACTGGCGACACGCCATCCGTAACGTCCGAAACCTGCTCGACGACGAGACGGTCGAGACGGGCGAGGTCACGCTCCTCGCCAACGGCGACGCGGCGCTCCTCTTCCTCGCCGACTCGCCCGTCCGCGACCGCCTCGACCCGCTGTTCGAGGCCGGCGTTCGCTGTTGCGCCTGTCGGAACTCGCTCGACGGCCGCGGGTTCGACGCCGACCGACTGGCCGACGGCGTCGAGGTCGTTCCCTCGGGCGTCGGCGAGCTCGTGGCGCGACAGGCGGCGGGCGACGCCTACCTGAAGGTGCCGTAGGAATCGGCGCGCGTCACCTCGAACCGACGAACTCCCGGAGCACCGTCGCCTCGGCCTTTCGGAGTAGCTCGCCGGCCGTGCTCGTCGAGCAGTCGAGCGCGTCAGCCACGTCCGCGACCGACCCCTCGCGAGGGATTTCGTAGTAGCCGGCCGACACCGCGGTCTCCAGCGCGGCCCGCTGTCGGTCGGTGAGCTGCGAGGGGGACCGCCGCCGGTCGAAGGGCTTCACGCGCTCGACCGTGAGGTCGCCGAGCGCCGCGATGTCGTCGTAAAACGCGCTAAGCGCCGACACTTCGCCGACAGCCTCGAACCGGACGGAGCCGGTGGCGTGGAACACCACCGGCGGGAGGAATATCACTCGAGCGTCGGCGACGACCCCGAGAAGCGGGTCCGCGAACTCGTAGTCGCGCTGGTGGAGGAAGCCGTAGGTCCCCTCCGCTCCCTCGACGAAGTGCGCCCGAACGAGCGAATCGACGCCCGAAACGAGCGCGTCGGCCGCGTCTCGGTCGCCGTCGAACCAGAACAGCGTCGTCGCGTCGGCCGTCGGACTCCACATCAACAGCTCCGCCCGGTCGACCGGCGAGTCGCGCATCATCCCGCGCTGGAGCGGGTGGACCAGCCGGTCCGGGTAGTCGACCGAGAACTGGGCGTGTTTCATTCCGTTCGACCGACCGTTTTTCGGTCCGGTATATCAAACGCAGTGGTGCGATTCGGCGGCGGCGGTCGACCCCGGCGGGCCGTCCGAAGCGTCCGAGTCGAGCGATCCCGCGGCGCGGCGCTGCTCGTCCAGCACGCCGGGGGCACTCCGGAGGAGCGTCCGGAGGTGGTCTGCGCCGCACACCTCTCGAAGCCGAGCCGCTGGAACCTCCGATTCGAGGCGTCTCGCGTCGGCTATCGGGACGTTCGTGTCGGCGTCGCCGTGCCACAGAGACACGCCGGCCTCGATGTCGCCGAAGGGAATCCCCCACGGCGCGGCCGCGCTTCGGAAATCGTCGAGGACGCCCCGGCGCGACCGGCTGACCGCCGCCACGAAGTCGTCTCGGACCAGCGCGGCGACCCCGTCTGGAACCGCTCCGGTCGCGTCGTCGGCCGTGTACTGCGCGACGACGAGCGAGGGGTCGAGCCTCCCGGCGAGCCACGCCTGCCCGCGGAAGAGATAGTTGAGGACCGCCGGCGCGTTCGTCGCCAACCACGACAGGAGCCGTTGCGTTCGGGGCGTCTCCTCGCTCGCTTCCGGTGGAACCGCCCCCGCGACGACGCTCACGTGCCGAACCCTGTCCGGCCGCGCCGCCGCGACAGCCAGCGCGTCGCGGCTCCCGCCGGAGAACGCGACCAACCCCGCCGACTGCGCGCCGATGTCGTCGAGAAGCGCGTCGAAGAACTCCGCAGGTGCAGGTGTCGTGGGTCGCTGGCTCGGGCCGTCCGATTCTTCGGGTGTCGGGCGCGGCGACGAACAGCCGTAGCCGGGTCTATCGGGCGCGAGGACTCTGATTCCGCGTTCCTCGGCCGACGCGTCGAACAGTGCCCCGAGCAGATGCGACCCCGGCGCACCGTGGAGAAACACGACCGGGATTCCGTCGGAATCGCCGTACTCGGCGTATGCGAGTCGCCTCCCACCCTCCAGCGCGAGGGTCTTCGATTCGGCGGATTCGGCGACTTCGCGAGGGTCGAACGACGACGCGTCGCGTGTTGGCATCGAGTGTACGTAGTCGGAACCGAGGGGTGCGACTGGTGCCGGACTAGTGCGGTGGGATAAATACGAGCGGCGAGACGACCGCGACGAGACAAGCGCGGCGAGAACCACCGGCGGAGCGCGAACTACTTCGCCAGCGAGACGCGGATGCCGTCGTCACCTTCTGCGACATCGACGAGGCCGTCGGATTCGAGGTCGTCCACGAGGCCGCGAAGCCACTCCGACCCCGTGTCGCCGCCGTAATCGACGCGGACTCGCGGTCCCAACTCCGAGAGGCCGAGTTCGTCGTACTCGCCGAGAACCCTGACGACCCGACCGCGGAACTGCCGCCTGCTCCCTTCGAAACTCGGCTGTGTCGGCACGTCGGGCGCGGTGAAGTCGCCCGTCTCGTAGGCGTGACAGAACCGCCGCCACGGACAGCCGGACTCGTCACACGTCGGCGTCTTCCCGCAGGCGACCCCGCCGAGTTCCATGATGGCGTTGTTCCAGACGCGGGACTCGCCGTCGGGCATGAGTTCCGAGGCGGCGGCCTCGAACGCCGCGTCGTCGTCGGGGACCGCGAAGGCGCGGTGGAGGACCCGCTTGACGTTGGTATCGACCACCGCGTCGCCGTTGTTGAACGCGAAGGAGGCGACCGCGTTGGCGGTGTAGGGGCCGACGCCCATCAGCTCCGAGAGGCCGTCGGGCGTCCGTGGGAACTCGCCGCCGTGGTCTTCTTCGACCTGCCGGGCGGCCTCGTGGAGGTACTTCGCGCGGTTGTTGTACCCCAGTCGGTGGTTCGTCCAGAAGCCCACCACGTCGGCGCGGTCGGCCGCCGCGAGGTCGGCCGTCGTCGGCCACTCGTCGAGGAACGCCTCCCACGCCTCGACCACGCGGCCGAGTTGGGTCTGCTGGCTCATCACCTCGGAGACGAGAATCTCGTAGGGGTCGTCGGTGCGCCGCCACGGGAAGTCCCGGTGGTCGGCCTCGTACCACTCGGTGAGCGCGGACTGGACTGCTTCGCGGTCGAGGTCGGCGGGGAGTTCGGACGGCGCGTCGCTCATCGCCCCGGCTTGGGACGGCCCGCGTTTAGCCGTGGCGATGCCGAACGGTTATCAGACGACCGCGTTTATCAGGTCCACTTCGTACGTGGTTCCCTCGTACTCGACGAGCGGGGCACCGTAGCCGGTCGCTGTATTCTCCGATATCTCGTCGAGCCGGTCTTTGAGCGCGGCGAAGTCGTCGGAGAGCGGTTCGCACTCGTCTACCTCGCCGTCGATTGCGCGCTCGAACACCGCGCGTTCGGCGTCCGAAAGGTCGTCGAGCGGAACGACGAGTTCCTCGTGAACGAACGCGACGAACGCCGCCCTGTCTTCGCCGACTTGTTCGAGCGTGTATCTGTTGGTCTCTTCTGTGACGGTTCGCGTCTCTCCGACGGTGACCTCGAACGGTCGCCCATCGTACCGTATCCAGACGGTCCCGGCGTCGACGAGTCGGGACTCGGAACCGTCCGGATAGACGTACGCGTATCCGCCGACCGAGAATCCTCGCGGACCGTCGCCGTTCTCGAAATTCTCGCTCGGATACGCGGCGAGGAACGCCTCGCGGTCGGCCTTCGGGAGTTCGTCGAAGTCGAAGACCGTCGCCCCGGTCGGCGGCGACTCGTTTCGGTCGTATTCGATTCCGACTTCGCGGGCGGTGCGTTCTCGCGTCTCGATTCGCTCGCGTTCGACGCGGTAGTACGCGCCGTCGTGTTCGACGTAGTCGCCCGAATCGAGCGGGAGATGGCGGTACGTACTGTACGTGGCCTCGCCCTCGCTGGCCGCAGTTGCGACGAGACGTGACACCGTCTCAGCGTGCTCGTGGAAGTCCTGAGTCACGGTATCGACCAGTTCGGGGTCGGAGAGTGCCGTCGCTTCGAGCGAGTAGCTGGAGGGACAGCTATTGCCGGGGAGCCCGCCGAGACAGCCCGAGAGAAGGGCCGAACCGGCCGCGAGCCCGCCGAGGAGGGACCGTCGGGAGAGTTCCGAGGACATGCACGGAAATTGCCGGATTACCAGTAAGTGTCTTCTGTCGGGAACCGTCGACCGGGCGGCGGGACGCACGGCGGACAGATACCGCGGTCGAAACGCGTATCCCCGTGACGACCCCATCGCCGGGCGATGACGCTCGACGAACTCACAGACGACGTTGACGCGGCCTACGGAGACCTCGGCGACAGCCTCGACGTGTCGCTCGACCGCGAGACGCGACACGAACTCGCCATGCTCGTCGCTCTGTTCGACCCCGACGACGCCGACGAACTCGTCCGCCGGGCGGTCCACGCGCTGTTCCAGTCGGAACTCGACCGCGGACAGCTCGACTTCCACCTCCGGCAGGGCTACGACGTGACCTACGACGAGTACCTCGCGGGGATGACCTACGAGGAGATGACCGGGCAGTCGCAGGCCCCGCCGCGGGACGACGTGCGCCGCTACCAGATGTAACCGCGGTCGAGACGGGGCGAACCGACTCAGACGACGTGCGCCGCTACCAGATGTAACCGCGGTCGAGACGGGGCGACTCGACTCAGACGATTTCGGCCTCGATTTCGACGCCGTCGATGCGGCGGTAGCGGTGGGAGCCGTCGTCGCCGTCGCGGACGACCTCGAACGCCCGGAGGAGCACCACCAGTCGTTCCTCGCCGAGGTTGGCGCGGAGGACGACGCCCTCGCCGGTGACGACCACGTACGGCGGGGCCGCGACGGGCGGCGCGGCCATCGGTCTGCCGGTGGCCGTCACCGCGTCGGCGAGGGCTCGCGGCAGTCGAGAGAGCGCGCCGGAGCCGTCGAGCGCGCGCCTGAACGGCGGCATGACGCGCTCGCGGTCCGCCACCGAATCGCCGTCCCACTCGGCGGCGACGGCGGTGGCGCACTGGCCGACGACGGTCAACAGTCGCTCGTGTTCGTCGCGGAGCACGCGAGCGGCCTCCTCGGCGAGTCCAGCGTGGGGTGTCGCGTCAGTCACGAACCGAGGTGTGTCGTCACCGTATAAAAAGCTCCGCGAGTACGCCCGTCACTTCCCGGACGCTTTTTGCCGGCGCGGGCCGCCAGTACGCACATGGAACTCGCCGCCATCGAGGAACTCATCGAATCGCACATCGAGGACGCCGACGCGACGGTCTCGCGGCCGCGAACGGTCGACGAGAACCACGAGGACGACCACTACGCCGCTGTCGTCGTCTCGCCCGCCTTCGAGGGGAAGTCGCTGGTCAAGCAGCATCAACTCGTCTACGACGCCCTCGGCGACCACATGACGACGGACATCCACGCGATGGAACTGAAGACGTACACGCCCGAGGAGTACGCGGCGCTGGAGGAGTGAACGGCGCTGGAGGAGTGAGCGAACCGCCGCGACCGACGTACTGAGCGAACGGCGAACCGACCGAAAAGAGACCGACTCGACTGAATCCGGCTGAACCCGACTGAACCCGAACGGCCCGCTCAGAGGTTCGCTTCCGGCGCGTCGAGGTCGGCCGACTCTAACGACCTGTTCTGGAGCGTCTCGCCGGTGGTCGCGTCGAACAGGTGAACCGCGTCCTCGGGGATGCGGGCGACGACCGACTCGCCGGCTTCGACTCGGCGCATCCCGCCGACGGTGGCGACGAAGCGGCGCTCGCCGCCGAGTTCGAGGTAGACCGCGTTCTCGTTGCCCATCGGTTCGACCACGTCGACGGTCGTCTCGTAGGCGTGGTCCGCGGCCGCGTCGTCGATGACTTCGACGTCCTCGGGGCGGATACCGAGGGTGACGCGCTCCGAGCCCTCGACCGCGTTCGCGGACTTCGCCGAGAGTTCGTAGGAGAACGCGTCGCCGACGAGTTCGTCGCCCTGCACGTCCATCTCGAAGAAGTTCATCGACGGCTCGCCGATGAAGCCCGCGACGAAGCGGTTCGCCGGGCGGTGGTACGCCTCCAGCGGCGTGGCGACCTGCTGGAGTTCGCCGTCGTTGAGGATGGCGATTCGGTCGCCCATCGTCATCGCCTCCGTCTGGTCGTGCGTGACGTAGACGGTGGTGACGCCGAGGTCCTCCTGCAGGCGCTGGAGCTCCGTCCGCATCTGCGAGCGGAGCTTGGCGTCCAGGTTGGACAGCGGCTCGTCCATCAGGAACACCTCGGGGTCGCGAACGATTGCGCGCCCGAGCGCGACCCGCTGTTGCTGGCCGCCGGAGAGTTCGCCGGGCTTGCGGTCGAGCAGGTCGGCGATACCGAGCATGGACGACGTCTCCTCGACCAGTTCGTCGATGTCGGCGTCGGCCATGTCGGTCGACTCCTCCAGCCCGAAGCGCATGTTCCCGCGGACGGTCATGTGCGGGTACAGCGCGTACGACTGGAACACCATCGCGATGTCCCGGTCGCGCGGCGGGCGGTTGTCCATCCGGTCGTCGCCGAGGCGAATCTCGCCCTCGGAGACGGTCTCTAACCCCGCAATCATGCGGAGCGTGGTCGATTTCCCGCACCCCGAGGGACCGACGAGGACGAGGAACTCGCCGTCCTCGATGGTCACGGAGGCGTCGTCGACGGCGACGACTTTGGAGCCGCCGTCGTCGAAGAACTTCGATACGTGGTCGAGCGTGAGGTCAGCCATGGGTCTGTGTGCGTGTCGTGGTGGTCGTCTGCGATGCGACGAGGGAGGTACGGGAGCGGCGGAAGCCGACCGCGCCGCGTGCGAGTCGGCTCATGTGCCGCCCGCGACCCCCTTCGCGAACTTGTCCCCGAACAGGACGTAGACGAGCAACGTCGGCAGGGCGGCGACGAACGCGCCGGCCATCTGCGTGTTGAACGTCTGGATGATGCCGCCGGTCAGTTCGTTGAGCGCGATAGTCGCCACCGCCGCGGGGCCGGACCCCGAGGGGATGATGATGAGCGCGAACAGCAGGTCGTTCCAGACCTGCGTGAACTGGTAGATGAGCGTCACCGCGAACATCGGCATCGAAAGCGGGAGCACGATGCGGCGGTAGACGGTGAACGCGCCCGCGCCGTCGAGGCGAGCGGCCTCCAGCATCTCCGTCGAGAGCTTCTTGTAGTAGCCTCGGAACAGCAGCGTCGTGATGGGAATCCCGTACGCCGTGTGGGTGATGATGAGGTTGATGATGCTCGCGTAGTGCGGGTGGGTGGCGAGTTCGACCGTCCCGAGGACGGGCACCTGCGCCGAGAACACCGTGATGTCGAGAACCGGCGCGAGCAACGACTGCGTGTCCACGATGGCCCAGAGCCGCGACAGCGGGATGAGCACCGCCTGGTACGGGATGAAGATGCCCGCGATGAACAGCGCGACGACGCCGAGTTGGCCGCGCCACTCGAAGTTCGTGAGGCCGTACGCCGCGAAGCTGCCGAACAGCGCCGACAGCACCGTCGCCGGCACGGCCAGCATGATGCTGTTGAGGATGGCCGACGACAGCGTGTCGATAGCGACGCCGAACGGTTCGAGCGTGAAGCCCTCGACCGTCGGCGGCACGAACGGCGGCGACGTGGCGAACTCGGCTTCGGTCTTCAGCGCGGTCATCAGCCCCGATTCGAGGGGCGACAGGTAGAACGCCACCAGCCCGACGAGCGTCGCGTAGAGGGCGACGCGAAGCGGGTCGACGGCTTCGAGGTCGACGCCGACGCGCTCCGCGAGGTCGTCGCGGACGCTCATAGTTCACCCCGCCGGTACTCGCCGTAGAGGTACGGCGCGACCACGGTCAGCGCGACGACGAAGAGCACCACGGCGATGGCGGAGCCGTAGGCCCACTCGTTGGCCGAGAAGGCCTGTCGGTACATCATCGTCGAGAGGATGTCCGCCGTCGGGCCCGGGTTGCTCCCGAACAGGACGTACAGGAAGTCGAACGCCTTGAGCGCGAACACCATGAGGACGACCGCGGCGCTCACCGTCGAGGCGCGGAGCTGCGGCAGGATGACCCGCCGGTACATCCGGAGGATGGACGCGCCGTCGACCCGCGCGGCCTCGTACTGGTCGTTCGGAATCGCGCGCAGACCGGCGAGGTAGACGACCATCGCGTAGCCGCTGAACTGCCAGAGCAGCGCGAAGATGACGGCGAACAGCTTGAAGTAGAACGTGTCGGGGACGAGCGGTATCGCCCCGAGCGCGCCCGTGTCGATGCTGCCGGTGAGCCACTTCGACGCGACGAAGTCGAGGCCGATTCCCCGCAGGAACGCGTTGATGAGCCCCGAGTCGAAGTTGTACATCCACCGCCAGAACACCGCCGTCACGACGAACGACAGGCTGAACGGCAGGAGGTAGACGGTGCGGAACCAGTTTTCGAACCGGATGCCGCGGTCGACGAGGATGGCGAGGCCGAGCCCCCCGGCCAGCGAGAGGCCGGTAAACGAGATGAGGAGCACGAACGTGTTCCGGGTGGCGATCCAGAACTGGCCGTCCGAGAAGGCCCGCCGGTACATCTCCAGGTCGAACGTCGAGGGGTCGTACGTCGGCAGCGTGAGCCCGCCGAAGTCGGTGAGGGAGATGACGATGTTCCAGCTGATAGCGCCGTAGACGAAAAAGCCCATCAGCAGGAACGGCGGGAGCCAAAACGGCGCGGAGCGGACCGCGTCGCTCTCGCGGAGCGACGACAGCGCCGACCCGAGGTCGGAGTCGCCCCCGGCCGTTTCGCTCCCCGCGGCGGCCGTCCCGCCGTCGGTTCGAACCGGCGAACCGCCGTCTCGCAGACGGTCCAGGAGTCGCTTGAGGATGTGAGTTGACATAATCGGAAATGGGGGAGTGTTCCCTTACTGGAACGCCGACTGCACGGCGCTGTAGGCCGCCTCCACGTCGTAGTTGGAGATGAACGAGGCCATCGCGTCCTCGAACGCGGTGAGCGCGTCGGGGGCGACCGCGAGGCCGTGCTGAATCGAAAGCGGCTGGGCCTCGGAGTTGGAGAAGTCGTCCATCTGGTTCTGGAGGAACGGTCCGAAGGCGTCCTGCGGCACGTCGGTGCGCGGCGGGATGGAGCCCTTCTTGGGGTTGAACCGCTCTTGGGCGTCGACCGAGCCGACGTAGCGGAGGAACGCTTTCGTCGCCTCGGGCGACGGGTTGTTCGTCGGCATCGGGAACGAGTCCATGTTGAGCGAGTAGAGTCCCTCGGTACCCGGGAACGGGACGTGGTCCCAGTTGGACTCGTACTCGAAGCCGTCCTGCCCGCGGTACATGCCCGCGGCCCAGTCGCCCTGGTGGAAGAACGCCGCGTCGCCCTCGATAATCTTCGAGTTGGCGTCCTGCCACGAGATGGAGCCGGCGTCGTTCGGGTAGTACTCGGAGTACTGCTTGACGATGTCGAGCGAGTCGCGGACGGCGTCCGCGTTGGCCTCGACGTTACCCGCGGTCACGTCGGCGTACACGTCCGCGCCGTACTCGCCGAGGAGCACCTGCGCCCAGAGCTGACCGGTCGACCACGCGGAGTTCGTCTGCTGGGCCATCCCGACGTAGCCCGCCTCGTCGACGGTCGCCATCGCGTCCACGAGGGCGCTCGGCGAGTCGATGCTCGCGGGGTCGACGCCCGCGTCCTCGACGACCTCGACGTTGTAAAAGAGGTTGTTGAGGCGGTGGATGTTCAGCGGGACCGAAACGTAGTTACCCGCCGGTTGCGCCGCCTCCTGGGGGCCGTCGAGGTAGGTGTTCTTCATGTCGTTGTGGTCCCAGACGGACTCCTCGATGTCCTCCAGCTTGTCGGCGTCCGTGAAGGGCTGGAGGTTCGCGCCGGGCCACGCCTGCCACGAGCTCGGCGGGTCGTTGTTCAGGATGCGCTTTTTGATGACCGCGCGGAGGTTCTGTCCCGCGCCGCCCGCGACTGGGTTCTCCGTGAGTTCGATGTCGGGGTGCTGCTCTTCGAAGCCCTCGAACAGCGCCTGCACCGCCGCGCCGCCGTCGCCGCCGGTCCACCAGTGCTGCACTTCGAGCGCGTTGTACTCCGTCGAAGAGTCGGAGTCGTCACCGCTCGTCTCCTCGGTGCTCTCGGAGTCGCCGGAACTCTCCGTGGACTCCGTCGTCGACTCTCCGCCGCCGCCGGTACAGCCCGCGAGGAACGTCGCGGTTCCGGCACCACCGGCCAGTTTGAGATACGTGCGTCGAGAAACGTCGTCCGAATCAGGTGTGTCAGTCATGATTGTTGGTCCGTGACAAGTCCAGACAATGAATTTTACACGATTTACTTAAGACTTTCCAAATCAACAATTCGAAATCGAGTAAATTTTTTTGTCATCAGAAAACTGGTTGGTCAGAATCGCTAGACTGCGTTTACATACGGTACAAATTAATAACTATTCAAACATGAGTAAATTTTCATGAACGAGGGGCGGGCGCACGGACCAATGGATTTTACCCCCTGCCAAAACGACCCCCGAGCCATGAGCGACGATGATTATCGAATCGAGCGGGACAGTCTCGGCGAGATGGAAGTTCCTGTCGACGCCTACTGGGGCGCACAGACCCAGCGGGCGGTCGAGAACTTCCCCATCTCCGGTATCACCTTCGGGCGGCGCTTCGTCCGCGCGCTCGGCGTGGTGAAGAAGGCCGCCGCGCAGGCCAACCGCGACCTCGGCATGATAGACGAGGACGTCGCGGCCGCCATCGTCGAGGCCGCCGACGAGGTCATCGCCGGCGAACTCGACGACCAGTTCCCCGTCGACGTGTTCCAGACCGGCTCCGGGACCTCCTCGAACATGAACGCCAACGAGGTCATCGCCAACCGCGCCGCGGAGATTATGGGCGAGGGCATCGGCGACCGCGTCGTCCACCCGAACGACCACGTCAACTTCGGTCAGTCCTCGAACGACGTGATTCCGACGGCCATGCACGTCGCGTCCCTCGAAGCCGTCGAGAAGGACCTCCTCCCCGCGCTGGAGACGCTCGCCGAGGCGCTCGGCGACAAGGAAGACGAGTTCGACGGCGTCGTCAAAACCGGTCGCACTCACCTGCAGGACGCCACGCCCGTCCGCCTCGGACAGGAGTTCGGCGGCTACCGCACGCAGGTCGAAAAGGGCGTCCGCCGCGTCGAGAACGTCCGCGAACACCTCGGCGAACTCGCGCTCGGCGGCACCGCGGTCGGCACGGGACTGAACACGCACCCCGAGTTCCCGGCGAAGGCCGCGGAGTACATGTCTGAGGAGACCGGCGTCGAGTTCCGGGAGGCCGACAACCACTTCGAGGCGCAGGCGGCCCACGACGCGATGAGCGAGGCCCACGGCGCGCTCCGCACGGTCGCCGGCTCCCTCAACAAAATCGCCAACGACCTCCGCCTGCTCGCGTCCGGCCCGCGCAACGGGCTCGGCGAACTCGAACAACCGGAGAACCAGCCCGGCTCCTCCATCATGCCCGGCAAAATCAACCCGGTCGTCGCGGAGGCCGTCAATCAGGTCCACAAGCAGGTCGTCGGCAACGACGCCGCCGTCTCCGCCGGCGCCGCCGAGGGCCAAATCGACCTCAACCTCTACAAGCCCGTCCTCGCGCACAACTTCCTCGAATCGGCGAAGCTGCTGGCGAACTCCTCCGAGGTGTTCGCCGAGCGGTTCGTCGCCAAGCTCGAAGCCAACGAGGAACACTGCGAGACGCGGGTCGAACAGTCGATGGCGCTGGCGACGGCGCTCAACCCCGCAATCGGCTACGACAAGGCCTCGAAGGTCGCCAAGAAGGCGCTCGCGGACGGCAAGAGCGTCCGGCAGGTCGCCGTCGACGAGGGCTACCTCACCGAGGCGGAGGCCGACGAGGTGCTCGACCCCGAGAAGATGACCCATCGCGGCATCCTCGGCGACGACTGAGCCCGGCCGGAAAAGCAGTCCACTTTTTGATACGTCGGGGCGAGCGGGTGGACGTCCCGATTCGAGTCGCGCGCTCGACGATTTCAGTCGGTTCAGTCGTAGAGACGGTTATATTTACTCGGCTCGCGGTAGCAATCGCACTCCGGCACCGCCGTGACAGTCACCCCCGAGTGAAGAACTGTCACGAAATCTCGAAAATCGGTATTTTGAAGCCTGATTTTGACGATTATACCAGTATGGCCGGACTGCAAGAGCAGCGGGCCCGCGGGCGAGACATGTTGGAGTGTCGAGGTTGTGGGGCCGTATTCCCGGAGGGACGAGCGACGAACGACGGGTGGACGTACGTCTGTCCCGAGTGTGAACAGGTCGAAGGTATCGGCGAGGGGCTTCGTCGCCTCTGACGGCAGACTGAATCCTTTTTTACTCCCCCCGAACGCAGGGAGTAGCAATGACCGACTACGACTACGACTACGAGGACCTCGGCCTCGTGGCTGGACTGGAGATTCACCAGCAACTCGACACCGAGACGAAGCTGTTCTGCGGGTGTCCGACCGACCTCCGCGAGCCCGACGAGGCGGCGCGCACGTTCACGCGCTTCCTCCACCCGACCAAGAGCGAACTGGGCGAACTCGACGACGCCGCGCTCGAAGAGAGCCGCGTCGAACGCGAGTTCGAGTACCTCGCCTACGACTCGACCTGTCTGGTCGAAGAGGACGACGAGCCGCCGCACGAACTCGACCACGAGGCGCGCACGGTCGCCATGCAGATCGCCGAACTGCTCGACATGAACGTCGTCGACGAGGCGCACGTGATGCGCAAGCTCGTCATCGACGGCTCGAACACCTCGGGCTTCCAGCGCTCGTCGCTCATCGCGCAGGAAGGCGAGATTCAAACCAGCGAGGGCCCCGTCTCCGTCGTCGACCTCATGCTCGAAGAGGAGTCCGCCCAGCGGGTCGAAGAGCGCGACGACGGCGTCCTCTACAGCCTCGACCGCCTCGGCATCCCGCTCGTCGAAATCGGCACCGGGCCGGACATCTCCTCGCCCGAGCAGGCGCGCGAGGCGGCCCAGACCATCGGCATGCTCCTGCGCTCGACGGGCACGGTCAAACGCGGCCTCGGCACCATCCGGCAGGACGTGAACGTCTCCATCGCCGACGGCGCGCGCGTCGAAATCAAGGGCGTGCAGGCGCTCGACCAAATCGACGAAATCGTCCGCTTCGAGGTCGGCCGACAGGCCGAACTGGTCGAGATTCGCGACGAACTCCAGTCGCGGGACGCCTCGGTCGGCGACGTGGCCGACGCGACCGACGTGTTCGAGGACAGCGATTCGGGCGTCATCCGCGGCGCGCTGGACGCGGGCGGAAAGGTCACGGCCGTCCCCCTGTACGGCTTCGACGGCCTCGTCGGCCGCGAACTCCAGCCCGACCGCCGCCTCGGTACCGAACTCTCCGACCACGCTAAGCGCCACGGCGCGGGCGGCATCTTCCACACCGACGAACTCCCGGCCTACGGCGTCACCGAGGCCGAGGTCGAAGCGCTCCGCGACGCCGTCGACGCCGGTCCCGAGGACGCGGTCGCCATCGTCGCCGACGACCCCGAGACGGCCGACCTCGCCATCGACGCGGTCGCCGAGCGCGCCGCCGTCGCCATCGAGGAGGTCCCCGAGGAGACCCGCGGCGCTAACGACGACGGGACGACGCGCTACCTCCGCCCGCTCCCCGGCGCGGCCCGGATGTACCCCGAGACGGACGTGCTCACCGTCGACCTCGACCCGAGCGACGTTGAGACGCCCGAACTCCTGACCGAGAAGGTCGACCGCTACCAAGACGAGTTCGGCCTCGACGCCGGCCTCGCGGAACAGGTCGCCTACGGCCGGAAGATGCCCCTGTTCGAGGAGGCGGTGGACGCCGGCATCGACGCGACGTTCGCGGCGGGCCTGCTCGAATCGACGCTGACCGAACTCCGCCGCGACGACGTGGCCGTCGCGGGGCTCACAGACGACCACCTGCTCGCGGTCATGCACCTCGTCGAGGACGGCGACCTCGCCAAAGAGGGCGTCAACGACGTGCTCGCCACCATCGCCGAGGACCCGAGCCTCACGGCCGAGGAGGCCGTCGAGGAGGCCGGACTCTCCGGTGTCTCCGAGGACGAGGTCCGCGAGGCCATCGCGGAGGTCGTCGAGCGCAACGCCGACCAGGTCGAAGAACAGGGCATGGGCGCGTTCTCCGCGCTCATGGGCGAGGCGATGGGCGCGCTCCGCGGCAAGGCCGACGGCGAAATCGTCAGCGACGTGCTCCGCGAGGAGATTCAAAAGCGGGCCTGAAGCCGTCAGACCGCACCCGGTTTTTCTCCGTTCTCACGTCGTCGAGCGCCCGCCACCGCGGACGAACCGCCGCCAGCCCCACCGGCCCGCGTACTCGACGCCGGCCGCGACGAGGAGAAGCGCCAACAGCGCCGGCCCGACGATGAGGAACATCCCGAGCGCGTCCGTCTCGCCGCGGACGTGGAGGAACGCCCACCAGACGAGTTCCGTGACGCCGAACAGGCCGACGAGCGGCGCGACCAGTCCCCGGCGAGCGAACAGCAGGGCCGCGACGACGACGAACCCGGCGAGCAAGAGGAACGAGAACCCGACGAAGCCCGCCGCGGCCAGCGAGTCCTCGACGAAGCCCGAGGGGAACGCGTCGGTGGCGAGTCGCGCCGCGGTCCAGACGGCGAGCGTGGCGACGGCGTAGCCGCCGCCGAGGAGCGCGGGTATCAGGGAGCCGCGGGCGCTCCGAGCGCGAGTCGCGTAGACGACGCCGACGGTCGTGAGCGCGGCGGCGACGGCGACGACGTGGGTGAGAAGCCAATTACCGAGCACCGGGTCGGGTGAGCCGGGCATCTCACCGCACCTCGATTCGCGTCATCGACTCGTCGGCCATCGCGGCCAGTCGCTCGACGCGCTCGTCGGTCGAGGGGTGGGTCGAAAGCAGGTCCGACACCGGGTCTTCGACCTCGACCTCGCCGTACACCCACAGCGGCGACAGGCCGAACCCCGGCCGAGCGGCCCGCTCTAACTTCCGCAGGGCCGACGCGAGCGCCATCGGCTTGCCCGTCACCTCGGCGGCCCGCGCGTCGGCCGCGAACTCCCGCTTTCGCGACTGCGACCGGACGAACACGGTGAGGCCGAAGCCGAACAGGCCGACGAACTCGTCCAGTCGGAGTCGGAGCCGCCCGGCGAGCGTCTCGTGCCACGACCCCGGCCGGCCGCGCATCCACGCCGAGCCGAGGGCGACGCCCGTCGTCAGGAACGTCACCGGCGAGACGAACAGGTAACCGACGCCGACGACCGTCTGGAGGACGCTCGCCACGAGCGACTGGACCAGCCCGTCTTTCCGTTCGAGGTGCGCGAGTTCGTGCGCGAGCAGCGCCTCGAACTCGTCGGCGTCGAGGAGGC
The DNA here is from genome assembly GCF_003383195.1 of Haloferax sp. Atlit-6N. Taxonomy (NCBI): domain Archaea; kingdom Methanobacteriati; phylum Methanobacteriota; class Halobacteria; order Halobacteriales; family Haloferacaceae; genus Haloferax; species Haloferax sp. Atlit-6N. Next base: position 193,785 of record NZ_QEQJ01000006.1, read on the forward strand.
GAAACAGCGCGGCGTCGAGGACGACCACGTCGCGACCCATCGGGTCGAGCGCCATCGCGTTCGGCGCGGAGAAACGCGCGAGCTTCAGCGTCGGCGGGTCGAGGTCCATCCGCTCGGCGAGGCGGTCGCGCAGGCGGTGGACCGACGGCGACTCCCCGGGCGACATGTCCCGCGCGTCGAGTTGGCTGAGCAGTCGCACCGTGCCGAAGCGGAAGCTCAGGTAGCCGAGGACGACGGCGACGACGACGCCGACGACGGCGGCGGTCAGGGGGTCCGGGCGAAGCCGCCACAGCGTCACCACCGCGAACGCGCTGAGCGCGCTGAGCGAGAGGTAGAACGCGAGGACGACGACGCCGACGACGACCATCGGGAGGCGAGAGCGGCGCGGGGGCGATGCCATCTCGCGTGAGGATACGGCGTCGGGTCGCAAAAGCTGTCTGGCGCGCCGGAGGAACGGAGTCGTCGAACGCGGTCGAGCGACCCCGCCGCCCGGACCACCGGCACCGCTACTTTCTCCACGGGGGCGGCCGAAGAGGGGTCATGCAGTTCTTCGAGGATTTCGCCGTCGGCGACACCCACGAGTTCGGCGAGTACGACGTGACCGAATCGGAGATTCTGGAGTTCGCCGGGCGGTACGACCCGCAGTGGTTCCACACCGAGCCCGAACGCGCCGAGGCCGAGTCGATGTACGGCGGCGTCATCGCCAGCGGCTGGCACACCACGGCGATGACGATGCGCCTGCTCGTGGACGGCTTCCTCGCCGACTCGGCGTCCCTCGGCGCGAAGGGCGTCGACGAACTCCGCTGGTGGAAACCGGTGTACCCGGGCGACACGCTCGTCGTGGAAACCGAAGTGCTGGAGACGACCGCCGAGACCGACGACCGCGGGCTCGTGGAGATTCGGACGACGACCCGCGCCGAGCGCGAGTCCGGAGAAGTCGAGGACGTCTGTTCGTTCGTGAGCTACGTGATGTTCGCCCGCCGGAGCGGCGGTGACGAGTAGCGCGGCGCGCCGGCGGCGAGGAGTAGAGACGGGTCGCGTCAGTTCTCGTCGTCGCGGAAGCGGTCCGGGTCGCGGACGGCCTCGGCGGCGCGACGGAACACGCCCGTCAGCGTCGCGGCCTCGCGCTCGGTCGGGTGAGCGCGGCCGAGCAGTCGGCGCATCATCCGCGAGGTTTTGGTCCGCTTGTGCTCGCGGTAGTCCACGGCGTCGAGCAACTCGTCGAAGAAGCGGTAGACGACCTCGATTTCGGCCTCGGAGGCGCGCTCGCGCTCCACGTCGGGGAGTTGCGTCTCCTCGACGGTGAAGCGGCGAAGCTCGTACATGAGAATCGTCGCCGCCTGTCCGAGGTTGAGCACGGGGTAGCGGTCGTCGGCGGGGATGCAACAGACCTCGTCGAGCATCGCCAACTCCTCGTTGTCGAGGCCGGTCCCCTCGCGGCCGAAGACGAGCGCGGTCTTCGTCTCCACCGACTCCAGCGAGTCGGCGATTTCGACCGGCGTCTTGAACGGGTAGCGGATGTGCCGGGTGGAGTCCTCGTGGGAGACCGCGGTCGTCCCGATGGTGTGGAACTCCTCGACGACCTCCTCCAAGGTCGTCTCGGTGGCGTTCGGGAGCACGTCCTCGCGGGCGTGGCCGGCGAAGCCGTACGCCTCGCCGTCGGGGTCCAGCTCCGGCGGGTCGACGAGGCGGAGGTCGTAGATGCCGAAGTTCTTCATCGCCCGCGCGATGGTGCCGACGTTGCCGGGCGTCTCGGGTTCGACGACGACGACGACGAACTCGCGGCCCCCGCCCGTACCGGCGTCTCGGTCGCCGCTCATTTCGTCGGGTAGTCCGTGTCGAGGTCGACAGCGTCGAGGTCGTCTTCGGTCAGGGGCGTCGCGTCCTCGTCGTCGTCCGCGCCGGGGCCGTAGTCGCGGAGGTTGATGCGCTCGCCCTCGACGAAGTTCTCCTCCAGCCGGCGCTGAATCTCGTTGGCGTCCGGCGGCGACGGGAGTTCGTCGGGGTCGGTGTCGACGTAGTCCAGTCCGCCGTAGCCGTCGGGAGCGCGACCGCCGTCCGCGAACCACTCGTGGAAGGCGTCGGCGAACACCGCGTCGCCGACGAAGTCGCGGCCGTCCTCCTCGCGGAACCAGTAGAGGAAGTCCGGCTCGTGGTGGTCACAGAGGAGCACCTCCTCGCGGGGCTCGCCGTAGACGATGGACGCCTGTCGGCACTGCTGTATGTCCTCGTCGCCGTGGACCAGATAGCAGGCGTCGCACGGTTCCTCGACGAGCGAGACGAGGCGCATGAGTCGCTCCCGCGGGTCCTCGGGAATCTCGTCGAGCGGTTTGAACTCGCCCTCGTCGGTGAATATCTCGGACTCTTCGAACCGCCATCCGCGGAGTCCGACGCTGACCTTCGCCATGGGCCGAGGTAGCCGAGCGGCGGATAAAAATGGCGTGATGCCGGTCAGCCGTCCGCGAGGAGCGCGTCCAGCCGGTCGAGATTGGCCGACGCCGTCTCCGCCGTGACGGGCACGTAGCCGACGACCGCAGGCTCCGACGTGGACCGTTCGAGGTAGTACCGGACGAACGCGGCGACCTCCGGGCGCGACAGCGCCTCGCGAGCGACGTAGATATAGAGGGGCCGCGAGAGCGTGTCGTAGCTCCCGTTCTTGGCGTTCGCTGGCGACGGGAGAGCGCACCCGTCGGGCTCGGAAATCGGGACCGCCCGGACGGCGTCGCGATTCTGAAGGTAGTACGCGAGGCCGAAGTAGCCCATCGCGTACGGCGATTCGCGGACGGTCTTGGCGATGGCCGTGTCCTGTTCCGTCGTGAGGTGGTCCGTGCGCTGGACCGCGCTCGGGAGAACAGCCGCCGAGAAGTAGTCGAACGTGCCCGAGGCCGTGGTCGGGCCGGCGAGGCGAATCGGCTCGTCGGGCCACTCGGGTCGCACGTCGCTCCACGACGAGGCCCCGTCGACGCGCCATATCTCGGCGAGTTCGGAGAGCGTGAGGCAATCGACCCAGTCGGCGTCGGGATTGACGACGACGGAGATGGCGTCGGTGCCGATGCGGAACTCCACCGGCTCGACACCGGCGGCTGCGCAGGCGTCGCGCTCGTCCGTCTCGATGGCCCTGCTCGCGTCGTTCACGACGGTTCGGCCCGCACAGAAGAAGTCGGCGAACCCCCCGCCGGTGCCCGTCGAGGTGACGGACACCGTCACGTCCGGGTGCGCGTCCGAAAACGACTTTCCGAGCGAGAGCGTCAGCGGGTAGACCGTGCTACTGCCGGCGATGGCGATACGCCCCGAGAGCGCGTCGTCGTCGGTCGTCGTGGCCGCGGTCCGGGTCGGTGTTGACCCGACGCTCCCGAGACAGCCGGCCAGCCCGACCGCTCCCGTCGCCCCGAGCGCGCCGAGAAGCGCACGCCGACTCGGTTCGTCGTCCCGACAAGGTGGCATTACGGTCAGTCGTTTCTCGCGTCCGGTCATGGTGGTTGCTAAGTGCGATATATAGTCACACGAGGGAGGCCGCGTCGTCGGTGTCGCGGCCGACGCGCTCGACGTCGCTGAGTTCGAATCGCGCCCCGCCGGACGCCGACTCGCAGAGCGTGAGGTCCCAGCCGTGGGCGTCGGCGACCTGCAGGACGATCGGGAGGCCGAAGCCGGTCCCGCCGCCGGCGCGGTTCGTCGTGTAGCCCGGTTCGAGCACGCTCGCTCGCTCGGACTCCGGGATGCCGGGGCCGTCGTCTTCGACGTAGAACCCGCGGGCGTCCCCGAGCGCGCCGACGGTGACGGTCACTCCGTCGTCGCCGTGCTCGACGGCGTCGTCGGACACAGTCCGGTTGCCTGTAGAACCATGTTCTACAGCGTCGTCGGATGGAATCCGACTGCCCGTGGAACCGTGTTCCACCGAGTTCCGAAAGAGGTTCTCGAAGACGTGGGCCGCGAGGTCGGGGTCGGCGGCGAACCGGGGGTTCTCGTCGACGACGAGCGTCGCGTCCCCGGTGTCCACGTGCGTCCACGACCGACGCGCCACGTCGGACAACGCGACCGGGAGCGTGTCTTCGACCCGCCGCTGGAGCGCCAACACGAGCGCGTCGTCGATGATGGCGTCGATGCGGTCGAGCGATTCGACGAGCGGTTCGACGTGGTCGCTTTCGGTCTCGTCGGCGAGGAGTTCCGCCCGGCCGACCGCGACGTTGAGGGGGTTTCTGAGGTCGTGCGAGAGCACGTTCGAGACGGTTCGAAGCTGTTCGTTCCGCTCTTGGACGTCGGCCATCATCTCGTTGAACGACCGAGCGACCTCGGCCATCGCCTCGCTCTCCTCGTCGGGGTCGATTCGCTCCGCGAGGTCGCCGTCGGCGCAGGCCCGCATCACCTCGCCGTAGGCCTCCGCAGTCCGTTCGAGGTGGCGGCGGCGGCGCTCCGAGGCCTCCTTTTCGTCCCACGCCTCCCGTCTCGCCGACTCAGCCTCCTCGCGGGCGCGCTCGGCGTCGAGAATCTGGTCGCGCAGGGAAACTCGCATCACGTCGAACGCCTCGTAGAGGTCGCCGAACTCGTCTTCGCGGTCGCGGTCGATCGCCACGTCGAGGTTGCCGTCGGTGAGTTCCCGCGCGCTCGACCCGAGGGTCCGAACCGCGTCGACGGTGTCCCGTCCGATGGTGGCCGCCAGCAGGGCCGCTCCAGCGCCGACGACGAACAGGGTCGCGAGTATCTGGGTGAGGATGTCCGTCCGGAGGGCGTACGCCTCCCCCGTGGGGACGCGCGAGGTGACGACCCAGTCGTGGGCCTCCATTCGGGCGAACCCGACCTCGGTCTTCGAGTCGCCGAGCGACTGGCCGGGGACGAACCCGGACGCCGAGTCGTACCGGGTCGTTTCGAGCGCGTCGGTCTCCAACAGCCGCGACTCGTCCTCCGCGAGGACGACGGTGCCCGCCGCGTCGACGACGACGAACCGACCGGCGTTGATGTCGTGGAGGTGTGTCTCAGAGATATCGCGGAGGTTCGCCACGGCGATGACGGCCCGGTTCGGCCGCTCGGGTATCGTCGTCGCGAAGAGGAGGACCGGTGCGGCCCCCTCCGAGGGGCGAAACGGGTCGGAGATGACCACGTCGCCGTGGGACTGCTGGGCGAGCGCGGTGAACTCCTGTCGGCCGTAATACGTCGTCACCGACTCGGCCGAGGCGACGCTGGCGCTCCCCGTGCTCGTGAGGACCGTCTCGTTTCTCGTGTCGATGTAGTACGCGGCGTCGATGTCGCGGTCGCGTTCGACCACCGACCACAGATAGAGGTTGATGTCGCGGTCGTCGCCGGACTGGAACGCCGCGGACTCCGATATCGACCGCATCTGCACCTCCATCCGGGTGAGCCACTCGTCGAGGTTTTGCGCCTGAATCTCGGCGTTCGTCACGAGGCCGTCGCGCGTCTCCTCGCCGATGACCTCGTTGGCGTGGAGGTACGAGTAGCCGCCGACGGCCGCGATGGCGAGCGTGACGAGTCCGAGCGCGAGTGCGAACTTCACCGCGTACCGCTTCCTGACGAACCGCGGCAGGAGGCGTCTCGTCACGGTCGAGCGAACCTCCCGTCTGTCATCCGAGGTCGGGAGTCGTCCCCTCGAAGCCGTCTTCGAGCAGTTCCGCACGGGCCGCGTCGGCGCGGGTCTCCGCGTCGTCGACGGCGGCGGTGAGTTCGCGGTACGACGCCGAGTTTTCGAGCGCCTCGCGGTCGCAGGAGGCCTCCAACACGGCCCGCTTGCGGGCGAGCGCGAAGTACTCCCGGAGGTGGTCGTTGTACGACCCGCGAACCACGAGCGAGCGGACGGTCCGCTGGACCTCCCGCTTTCCCACCGGTTTGACGAGGTAGTCGTCGAACGGCATCTCGACGATGTCGGTGTCGGGTTCGACGCCCGTCACCATCACGACCGGGAAGTCGTGGTCGCGCGCCCGGAGTTCGGACAGCACCTCGTCGCCGGTGCCGCCGGGCATGTGCCTGTCGAGCATCGCGGCGTCGAACGACTCGCCGGTGACGAGTTCGAGAGCCTCCTCGGCGCTCGACGCCGTCCTGACGCGGAAGTCGTCTGCGAGCCACGCCTCGTACAGCGTCGTCAGGGACGGTTCGTCGTCAACGGCGAGTATCGTCGGGAGTCCGTCGCCAGTCATAATCGGTGGGTGCGCCCGGTTGGAGCCCGGTTGGATGTAACGTCCAAAGAGCGCTATTAAGCGGTTGCTATGAGGGCTCAATAGGGCTCAATTCCCGTGTTTCGGGGATTCGAACTCGGCTTTCGTCCCACCTTCCGCGACCGGTCGGCATATGTTCGTGTGGTCCAACCGGCGGGTATGCGAACCGTCGATGCGGCAGGACTCGAAATCGGCGACGACCACCCGCCGCGAATCATGGGTGTGCTGAACGTCTCCAAGGAGTCCCCGTACAAGCCGAGCGTGTTCAACGACCCGAGCGAGGCCGCCGAGTACGTCGACCGCGAACTCATCGACGAGGGGGCCGACATCGTCGACGTCGGCCTCGAATCGGCGAACAAGCGCCTCGACGTGCTGTCGGCCGAAGACGAACTCGACAGGCTCGACACGGCGCTTTCGGTCCTCGACAGCGTCTCCGGCGACGCCGTCTTCTCCATCGAGACGCGCTACCACGAGGTCGCCGAGGCGGCGCTCGACGGCGGCTTCGACATGGTCAACGACATCTGCGGCTTCGCCGACCCGGAGATGCCCCGCGTCTGCGAGGAGTACGACGCCGCGGTCGCCAAGATGGCCAGCCCGCCGGACCTGACTCGCCCCGGTGCGGTCGAGGAGGTCGACGACATCTACGACGCCCTCGAACTGAACGGCTTCACCGATAAGACCATCGTCGACCCCGCTTTCGGCGGCTGGTCGGAGGCGAAGACGCTCGAACACGACCGCGAGACGTTCGACCGCCTGCGGGAGTTCCGCGGCTACGGACACCCCATCCTGGTCTCCATCAACCGCAAGAACTTCCTCCGCGACGTGACCGGTCGCTCGACCGACGAGGCGCTGCCCGTCAGCCTCGCCGCCACGTCGATGGCGGTCGAACGCGGCGCGCACGTCGTCCGGACCCACGACGTGAAAGAGACCCGCGACGCCGCCCTCATCGGCCACGAGTTCAAGCGCCGCCGCGTCCGCGAACCCGGCGACGTGTCGGTCGAAGAACTCGACGTGACGACGCCCGGCGAGGCCGCGAGGCACCTCGACCGCGTCGGCGCGAACCGCGAGGTCGCCGCCGAGAGCGTCACGCGCGTCTTCGAACTGGAAGGGCTCGGGGCCGACGACCGGGAATCTCTCGCCGCCGCCGCCGGCGACGCGGGAGCCGTCTTGGCCGCCGGCGACACCGGTGCGCTTCTGGTCGGAAGTCCCGCCGCGCTCGCCCGGCTTCCGACGCTCGTCACGGACGCCTCAGATGCCCTCGAAGCCGCGTTAGAGACCGTCGAGCGGGCGACGAACTGACTGGTACGCTATCTCGTGCCAGACCCGTCTATTCGTCTGACGTTCGGCAGACGTTGATCGTTCTACTAAGAGAAAACTTATACCATCCGACCCTAAAACGGTCCTGTGGACGCCGGAAGGGCACGCGGGTAGGGGTACACGAGTGCCATTCCGGCCCATACAGTTACATTCTGAGCGACAGCTACACCATGGATTTCACCACGTGGGAACCCGTCTACGGACGGATTCTCGACGATTTCGGCTTCGACCGAACCGGCGACGAGCGCGCCAGAGACGCGCTCGCCGACCTCGTGAGCCCCTTCGACCGCGACCGACTGGACTGGGCGGACGCGACCGTCGCCGTCTGCGGGGCGGCACCGACGCTCGACGACGAACTCGACAGGCTCGACGCCCCCGACGTGGACGTGGTCGTCGCCGCCTCCACCGCCGCCGACGCGGTCCGAGCCGCCGGGTTCGACCTCGACCTGATGGTGACCGACCTCGACAAGAACCCCGAGACGGCGGTCGAGCTAACGGAATCCGGCGTGCCCGTCGCGGCCCACGCCCACGGCGACAACCTCCCCGCGGTCCGCGAGTGGGTGCCGCGGTTCGACGCCGACAACGTCCTCGGGACGACGCAGGCGGCCCCGGTCGGCCCCGTCGTCAACTGGGGCGGCTTCACCGACGGCGACCGAGCGGCCTTCATCGCCGACGAACTCGGCGCGGGACGGCTCGTCTTCGTCGGCTGGGACTTCGACGACCCGAGCGTGGGGGCGATGAAAGCGCAGAAGCTCCGGTGGGCCGAGCGCCTGCTCCGGTGGCTCGAACGACGCCGCGGAGAGCGTTTTTCCGTTCTCGACGGCCGGCGCGACGGCATCGACCCGCTGCCCTGAGAGCGGCGGTCCGCCGCGAATCCGAGCCCTCGCCGTCGCGGCTCAGTCGGGCGGAGCGGCGCGCTCAGCGCGTGTTCTGCGGGTGAACGCCGGCCCCCTCGTCGGACCCGGACGGCTCGCCCGCCGACTGCTCGACGACGCCGTCGAACAGGACCGAATCGCACCCCCGACAGGTCGCCGAGACGCGTCGCTTCGCCCGCTCGCTGTCGGGCCGTGCCACTTGTTCGCTCTCGACCGCGACTGCACCGTCGCAGGTCGGGCACGTTCGGAGACACAACCGAAGAGCGCCGAGGACGCGGTTCCGGTCCGCCGTCGGCAATCGCCACCACTCGGGGTAGTACCGGCGGAACGTCGCGACGGCCGTGAGGTCGGCGACGAACGCGGCCCGGGAGGTCCACTGCCCGACGGTGCCGCGGTCGAGTCGCGCGAACAGTCCCCGCTCGTTCCACCCCATCTCGACCCGCTCCGGGGCGACGCCGAGGAGCGCCGCGAGCGCCTCGCGGTCGCGGTCCCGACCGTCGGTGTCGAGCATGCGGGCGCGCCAGTCCTCGGCGAACCGCGGCGACAGCGAGAGGTTGTCGTCCGCGTCGGTCGCGAAGACGCCCGCGCCGTGTAGCGCGGCGGCGAGGTCGACGCGGCCGTCGAGCGAGAGCGGCGGCGAGGGACGCGCCGACGGGAGCATCGGCGGCGACGGCGAGGTCGACGAGAGTTCGGCGAACGCGAAGCCGAAGACGACCAGGGGTGGAAGCACGCCGAGGAACACGCCGTAGGGGACCCAGACGAGCCACCCGAGCGTTCCGCAGACGAACGTCAAGAGGAGGAGCGGAAACACGAGTGGGGAGCGGAGACGCGGCTGTCGGACCGCGGAGTCAGGAAGGAAGCGATGCCCGGACATACCAGAACCGTGGCTACGACGCGGTATAGGTATGAACCGGGTACACCAGATAGCAAGAACGTAAACGTGCTCTCGTCCCGGAATTCGGTCGATAACATCATATTACCCGAGACAGTCGCGCCGCCGCGAGGGTCGGCCACCGTACCATATCCATGCCAGCAGGCGTCCGAAAACGGGGCAGTGACGGCCGTTAGGCGCGGTAGGATGCCGTTTCCCGAGCCGTAGGCCGATTAAGTTCGTTCGAACGGACGGGTTAGGCGGCTTCGCTCTCGCGTCGGGGTCGGACTGCCGCTACATTGACATAGCCGCCGTCCTGAGGCGCGGCTATGCAACTGCACTGGCACCGCCGGGACCTGCGAGTCGCGGACAACCGCGGCCTCGCGACGGCCGCCGAGGCGGGCCCCGTCGCCCCGCTTTTCGTCTTCGACCGGGACGTGCTCGACCACGCCGGCGCGCCCCGCGTCAGGTACTTACTCGACGCGCTCGCCGAACTCCGCGGCGCGTACCGAGAGCGCGGGAGCGACCTGCTCGTCGCCCGCGGCGACCCCCGAGCCGTCGTCCCGGCGGTCGCGGCGGCGCTCGACGCCGAGCAAGCCACTTGGGGAATCGATTACTCCGGACTCGCCCGCGAGCGCGACGCCGACGTGCGACTCGCCCTCGACGACGCCGGCGTCGGCCGCGAGCCGGTCCACGACGCCATCTTCCACCCGCCGGGGAGCATTACGACAAACGCGGGCGACACCTACTCCGTCTACACCTACTTCTGGAAGAAGTGGCGCGACCGCGACAAGCCCGAGCCCTATCCGGAACCGGACGCCGACGACCTCGCCGACGCCAACACGCTCGAAACCGCGGTGGAAGCGCTCGGTGACGCCGAGTTCGACGTCGCCGCCGGCGACCTACCGACCATGTCGGACCTCGGCTTCGAGGAGCCGTCGGCCGCGGTCCAGTCGGCGGGGACCGAAGCGGCCCGCGAGCGCCTCTCGGCGTTCTGTGCGGACGCCATCTACCGCTACGCCGACGACCGCGACTACCCGACGCGGGACGCCACGTCGCGGCTCTCGACGGACCTCAAGTTCGGGACCATCGGCATCCGCGAGGTGTACGCGGCGACCGCGGCGGCCCGGGAGGGCGTCGGCGGGGAGCGAGACGAGTCGGTCGAGGAGTTCCAGTCGCAGTTGGCGTGGCGGGAGTTCTACGCCCACGTCCTCCGGGAGCATCCGAACGTCGTCACGGAGAACTACAAGGAGTACGAAAACGACATCGCGTGGCGCGACGACGCCGAGGAACTCGCGGCGTGGAAGGAGGGGAAGACCGGCTACCCCATCGTCGACGCCGGGATGCGACAGCTCCGCGAGGAGGCGTACATGCACAACCGCGTCCGGATGATCGTCGCGTCGTTCCTCACGAAGGACCTCCTGTGCGACTGGCGACACGGCTACGCGCACTTCCGCGAGCACCTCGCGGACCACGACACCGCAAACGACAACGGCGGCTGGCAGTGGGCCGCCTCGACCGGGACCGACGCCCAACCGTACTTCCGCATCTTCAACCCGATGACGCAGGGCGAGCGCTACGACCCCGACGGCGAGTACATCAAGCGGTACGTCCCCGAGCTATCGGACGTGACGGCCAACACCATCCACGAGTGGCACGAGCTGACCGACCTCGAACGCGAGCGCCTCGCGCCCGACTACCCGGAGCCCATCGTGGACCACTCCGAGCGCCGCGAACGGGCGATTTCGATGTTCGAGGCCGCCCGCGGCGACGACTGACCGACGGCCGCAACGGCGGCTCTCGACCGCCGCTTCCGTTCTCCGCCCTCGGTCGCCGCGGCGCGAACGACTTTCTCCCCGGAAACCGACTCCGCAAGCATGCAGGTCGCTATCATCCTCTACGACGGCTTCGACGAACTCGACGCCGTCGCGCCGTTCGAAGTGTTCCAGAACGCCGGCGCGGCCGGGGCCGACTGCGAGGCCGAACTCGTCGCGCTCGACGACCGCGAGTTCGTGACGGCGAGCCACGGGATGCGCGTCGGCGTCGACGGCGTCCTCGACCCCGAGACCGACCGCCCGGACCTCCTCGTCGTCCCCGGCGGCGGCTGGAACTCCCGGGCCGCACAGAGCGCGTGGGCCGAAGCCGAGAAAGGCGAGATTCCGGACGCCATCGCGGCGCTCCACGAGGCCGGAACCACCGTCGCCGGCGTCTGTACCGGCGGCATGCTCCTCGCCCGCGCCGGCATCCTCGACGGCCGCCCCGCGGTCACCCACGGCGGCGCGCTCTCGGACCTCCGCGAGACGGCCGCGGAAGTCGTCTCCGCCCGCGTCGTCGACGACGGCGACGTGCTCACCGCGGGCGGCGTCACCTCCGGACTGGACCTGTCGTTGCACGTCGTCGAACGGGAGTTCGGGTCGGACATCGCCGACGCCGTCTCGACCGAAATCGAGTACGAGCGCCGAACGGACCCGTTCGACGGCTGACACGCTCGCGCGAAGCGGAGTTTCTCGAATCGGAGAAATCGACCGACAGCGACCCGCACGTCGTGGTTTGTGCTAGCATACCTCTCCTCAAGTTTTAACAGGATTCCGCCCGACCCGTGATATGGAGGTTACACATTATGAGCTACGAACTCGACCCGCTTCCGTACGAGTACGACGCCCTTGAACCGCACATCTCCGAGCAGGTGCTGACGTGGCATCACGACACCCACCATCAGGGCTACGTCAACGGCTGGAATGCGGCCGAGGAGACCCTCGCCGACAACCGCGAAGCAGGCGAGTTCGGCTCGTCTGCCGGCGCGCTTCGTAACGTCACCCACAACGGCTCGGGACACATCCTGCACGACCTGTTCTGGCAGAACATGTCGCCGGAAGGCGGCGATGAGCCTGAGGGCGCGCTCGCAGAGCGCATCGCGGAGGACTTCGGCTCCTACGAAGCCTGGAAGGGTGAATTCGAAGCGGCGGCCGGCGCGGCCGGCGGCTGGGCGCTTCTCGTCTACGACTCGTTCTCGAACCAGCTTCGGAACGTCGTCGTCGACAAGCACGACCAGGGTGCGCTCTGGGGCTCCCACCCCATCCTCGCGCTCGACGTCTGGGAACACTCCTACTACCACGACTACGGCCCGGCCCGCGGCGACTTCGTCTCCGCGTTCTTCGAGGTCGTCGACTGGGACGAACCCGCCGCCCGCTACGACCAGGCCGTCGAACTCTTCGAGTAGACCCGGTACATCCCGACTTTTCTTTCGGACGCGACGTCGCCAGCGGCGGCGCTCTCCGCGTCGAACCAAGTGCTGAGGGTCGTCTCTCGCGGGTACGGTCGCCTTCTCAGGACTGTCGGTCGCCGGCGGCCGCGTCATCGAACAGTTCCGCTCCGTCGAACGCCTCGTTCAGCTCGCAGACTCGGTCGTTCAGGGCGGCGAAATCCCGGCCGTCGGTGCCGCGGTCGAAGCTGGCCAAGATGCCGACGGGACGGTCGCCGAGGAACGTTCGGAACTGCTCGAACGAGTCGAATCCGCGGACGGTGTAGCCGTAGTCGGCGTAGTACAGCGTCTCGTAGGTGTCTCTCGTGATGTAGCCGAACCGTTCGTTGTCGATGAATCGGGAGATGTCGACGCATCCGATGGCGTCGGACACGTCCTCTCTCAGATAGAGGTGTTCGTACCCGTGATGGTCGAAGACCCAGAGGTCTCGGAGGTCGTCCCCACCGAAGTCTCGGAAGGTCTCAACCAGTCGTGCAGCGGCGTCGCTCATCGCTTCGGGTCTCGCGTCGCGCCTGATAAGCCTACTCATGAGGTCGCTGGCGGTCGCACGGGCGACGGACGCCCGCCGTCGACCAGCACGCCGCCGGCCGCTCGCTGCCCGCGGTCGTCGGGGTTTTGCCCGTCGACCGAGAAGCGTGAGTATGCCCAAGCCGAAAGACGAGTTCGAAACCCTCTACGGGTATCTCCTGTACGAACCCGCCGACATCCTCGACCCCGATTACATGTACACCGTGGGCGAAATCGCCCGCCTGATGCAGGGGCTGTCCCCGCAGGACGACCTCAGCGAGGAGACCGAAAACCGCATCGTTCAGTGGACCATCCCGTGGATCGTCGCCAACCAGGAGGACTTCGTCATCAACGACCCCCGGAGCGACGAGCCGGGCTACTTCGGCCTCCATCCGGACGCCGTCCCGGAAGAAGACGAGGAGTAACCGCCGCCACGCACCCACCACACTGGTCGGCGCCCGCGACGTTCTCCCGACCTGAGAGTCGCACAAACGGTTATCTGTCAGGTGGTTGTTGACTATAGCGTACTATGGCTCAATTCGACACCGAAGTCGCGGTCGTAACTGGTGCTGGCTCGGGAATCGGCCGCGCGGTGGCGGAGGCGTTCGCCGCGGAGGGTGCGCGAGTCGTCGTCTCCGACGTGGACGTCGAGGGCGGCGAGGAGACCGTCGCGCGAATCGAGGAGGCCGGCGGGACGGCGACGTTCGTCGAGACCGACGTGACAGACGGCGACGCCGTCGCCGCGATGGTCGAGACGGCGGTCTCCGAGTACGGCCGACTCGACTTCGCCTGCAACAACGCGGGCATCGGCGGCGCGCAGAAACCGACCGCCGACCTCTCGTTCGACGAGTGGCAGCAGGTCATCGACGTGAACCTCAACGGCGTCTGGCGGTCGATGCGCCACGAGGTTCCCGCGATGCTCGAAAACGGCGGGGGCGTCGTCGTCAACATGGCGTCGATTCTCGGAAAGGTCGGCTTCGCGAACGCGAGCCACTACGTCGCCGCGAAGCACGGCGTCCTCGGGCTGACGAAGAGCGCGGCCATCGAGTACGCCGAACAGGGCGTCCGCGTCAACGCGGTGTGTCCGGGCTTCGTCGATACGCCGTTACTCGGCGAGGGCGGCCTCGACGACCCCGAGGCGCGGAAGGGAATCGAGTCGCTCCACCCGATGAACCGCCTCGGCGACGTGGACGAAATCGCCTCCGCGGTCGTCTGGCTCTGTTCCGACGGCGCGTCGTTCACGACGGGCGAGGCGCTCACCGTCGACGGCGGCTACACGAGCCGATAGCACACACAGAAAGTGCGACAGTGAAGCGGTCGCTACGGTGGGATTACCTCGTCCGCGCCGCTTTCGCCGCGAGTTCGAGGTCCTCGCTCGGGCGAGTCGTGACGCTCGGCCCGTGGCCGGTGTGGAGTTCGGTCAGGTCGTCGCCGACGACCTCGCGCAGGCGGTCGATGCTCTCGACGAGCGCGCCGCGGTCGCCCTCGGGGAGGTCGGTCCGGCCGAAGCCGCCGTTGGCGAAGACGAGGTCGCCCGCGAAGCAGACGCCCGACCCGCGGGAGAAAAAGCACAGGTGGTCGTCCTTGTGCCCCGGCGTGTGGACCGCCTCGTACACGTCGTCGCCGATTTGGATGCGCTCGCCGTCGTCGATGCGCTTGTCCACGGCGAGGTTGCCGGTGTCGTAACCCCACGTCTGCACGTCGAACGCGTCGCGGACGGCGTCGACGTTTCCGATGTGGTCGGGGTGCGTGTGCGTGAGGTACACCGCGTCGAGCGACTCCGTGAACTCGCGGACCTTCGGCACCACGTCGAAGTTCGCGCCGGCGTCGACGAGCGCGGTGGTCTCGCCGTCGACGAGAAAGGCGTTGCTCGTGAAGACCCGGATTCCCTGCGCGAGGTTGCGAATCATGGGCACAGGTACGAAAAGCGGGCTATTCCGTGTTGTGGGTGCTGCGGAGCTGAGCCGAAAAGCGAAAGAACTCGCAACCGAGAGCAACACCCAACCAGGCCACCTCTCATGCGCCAATATCTCGACCTCGTGACAGACGTTCTCGGCACCGGACAACACAAACCCAACCGAACCGGGGTAGACACCATCTCGGGCTTCTCGAAGCACTACACCGTCGACCTGCAGGAGGGCTTTCCGCTCCTCACGACGAAGGACCTCTCGGGCTTCCGGTGGAACTCCCTCATCCACGAACTCCTCTGGTACCTCTCCGGCGAGGAACACATCCGCACCCTGCGCGAGGAAACAGGCATCTGGGACGCGTGGGCCGACGACGACGGCCATCTCGACACGGCCTACGGCCGGTTCTGGCGGCGCTATCCGGTCCCCGAGGAGGGGCTTGCAGGCGAGGCGTGGCCCGAGGACGACCACCGCTGGATGAACGACGAGGGGACGTTCGACCAGCTCGCGTACGTCCTCGACACGCTCGACGAGAACCCGAACTCCCGCCGGCTGGTCATCAACGCGTGGCACCCCGCGAACGCGGCCGTCTCGACGCTCCCGCCGTGTCACTACACCTTCGTCTTCAACGTGCAGGGCGACGAACTCAACCTCCATCTGACCCAGCGCTCCGGCGACATCGCGCTCGGCGTCCCGTTCAACCTCGCGGCGTACGCCATCCTCGCGCAGGTCGTCGCCCAGCGCGCCGGCTTCGAACTCGGGTCGTTCGCCCACACCATCGTGGACGCCCACGTCTACTGCGGCACCGGCGAGCGCGGCGCGTGGTACGGCGACCACCTCGACGAACTCCAGTCCCGTCTCGCCGACGTGGACTCCCCCGAAGGGTACCTCGACGTGCGCGAGTGGCTCCTCGACGTGGCACCCGAGGAGGCCGAGGGCGAGGAGGACTACGACCACGTTCCCGGACTGCTCCTGCAGGCCTCGCGCGAACCCCGCGAGCGCCCCACGCTCGACGTGGCCGACGTGCCGCTCGAAGACCTCTCGTTCGAGGACATCGTCCTCCGGGACTACGACCCCGCCGACGGGATTCGCTTCGCGGTGGCCGAATGAGCGGCGAGGAGCCCGCTGGGTCCGGAACCGGGGGCGACGTCGCGGTCCGGTTCGTCCTCGTCGCCGCCGTCGCCGACAACCGCGTCATCGGTCGCGACGGCGACATGCCGTGGCATATTCCCGAGGACCTGAAGCACTTCAAGCGGACGACGACCGGCCATCCGGTCGTGATGGGCCGCAAGACCTACGAGAGCATCGCCCGCCAGCTCGGCGGCCCGCTTCCGGACCGCCACAGCGTCGTCCTGACGACCCGCGACCTCGACCTCCCCGAGGGGGCTGAGGCGGTCGATTCGGTCGACTCCGCGGTCGCCGCAGCCGAGAACGCGGCCGACGAGATGGGCGTCGAGACCGTGTACGTCGTCGGCGGCGCGACCGTCTACGAGCAGTTCCTCGCCCGCGCCGCGGGGCTAGTTCGCACCGAACTCGACGAGACCCACGAGGGCGACACGCGGTTCCCCCAGTGGGACCGCGGCGGGTGGGTCGAGACCGACCGCGACGACCGAGACGGCTTCTCGTTCGTCACGTACGAGCGCCGGGGACACCGAGAACACCGGGAACCCGACGCGGCCGACCGCGGCGCGGAGGAATCCGATGACTGACTCGGGCGAGTGGGAGTACAAAATCGTCCGCACGGCCGACGGCGGCCTGTTCAGCGGCGACACCTCCCCGATGGAAGACGCCCTCAACTCCCTCGGCGGCGACGGCTGGGAGCTCGTGGACACGATTTCCGACTCGCGCGGTGCCGGCGCGAACAGCGGACAGACGGCGCTCGTGTTCAAGCGACCGAAGCGCTGAGACTCGCCGTTCCCGTTGTACCTACTCTCTTCATTCTTCGAGCGTCCGGAACAGCGGTGACGAGTCACCGGCCTCGAAGCGGACCATCTCCTCACCGTCGAAGGTGACCGTGACCGAGTCGAAGTCGCTCGGGACCGAGACCACGGCGTCGAGGGTCGTGCGCGGCACGCAGTCGTCTGACGGCTCCTTCTCGCCGTCTTCGTCGGGTGCGGTCGTGATTCGGTAGACGTAGACGCCGTCTTCGGCCGTGTCGAGTTCGCCGCGGACGACGACGCTCGGCGCGTCGTGCGTGAAGGTTCGGTTGAACGCGACGGTCGTCTGCTCGCCGGCGGGCATCCGACCGACCCACGAACTGGGCGCGGTCTCGTCGGCGAGCAGACAGCCGGTCGCGGTGGTCATCGAACTGGTCGGCGAGGTCGTCGTCTCCGTCGGAAGCGAGTAGACGACGACGCCGGCACCGACGACGAGCCCGACGAAGAACACCGCGAGAAGGGCGACAGCGGAGTACGAAGCCATACTCGATACACGCGCCACGGAGCGATAAGCGAGTGCGTGACGCGTGCTATCGGAAGGGTCGTCGCCGACTGACACGTTCGTCTGCAAGTCGTCTGTGAGACCGGCGGGACATCCGCGGCGCGGAGTGTCCGCGCGATTCGTGGCAGATGACGGGTAGGTTTATTGACGGGTGAGTCCTCATAACAGGGAACGTAGTTTCCCTCGCTATGACCGCCTCGACACTCGCAGACCGACTCCGTCAGCCCGAGTACACCGGCGAGAACCGGTGTACGCCGTGTACCGTCGTGAACGTCGTCATCGCCGCCGCGCTGAGTCTGTTGCTCGGCGTCGCGTGGCCGCCGCTCGCGCTCGTCTCGTTTGCCGTCTTCGCGGGAGCCATCTACTTCCGCGGCTACCTGATTCCCGGCACGCCGACGCTCACGAAGACGTACTTCCCCGACCGGGTCCTCCGATGGTTCGACAAGGAACCGACGCCGACCCGCGTCAGGTCCGCGCCGGCCGCGCCGGCGACGGAGAACGACGCTGACGCCGAATCGACGAGTGACCAGGTCGAGGCGGGGCAGTTAGACGAGGGCGGCGAGTCCGCCGAGGAGTTGGACGTGGAGGCGTCGCTCCTGGAGGCCGGCGCGCTCGACTGGGACGAAAGCGGCGACGAACTACGCCTCGACCCCGCGTTCGAGTCGGCGTGGAACGACGAAATCGAGCGCACCGACGACGCGACGATTCGACGGCGACTCGCCGACCTCACCGACCTCGACGCCGACGACATCTCGCTGGAATCCCGGTCTCGGAACCGGTGGTTCGTCGCGGTCGTCGACGGCACCACCATCGGGACGTGGGAGTCGCGCGCCGCGCTCGTCGCGGACGTGGCCGCCGACGCCGCCCTCGGCGACCGCTTCGACGACTGGGACCGCCTGACGGGCGAACAGCGGAGCGCGCTGGCGAGAGGGCTCCGCATCTACCTCGACCGCTGTCCGGCCTGCGGCGGGGACGTTCGATTCGGCTCCGAGACGGCCGAGTCGTGCTGCCGCTCGTGGGAGGTGTTCGTCGTCCGCTGTGACGACTGCGAGGAACGACTGTTGGAGGTCGACGCCGACGCGCTCGAACCCGAGGCGGCGTAGGTCTGCGTTCGAATCCCGTCGTTGGCGGGTACACTTTTGTTTGCTGACAACAGTATCCGAGTATGAGCAAAGCGCACTTCGAGGTGTTCGTCGACGCGGCGGACAAGTACCGGTGGCGACTCGTCCACGACAACGGGAACATCCTCGCCGACTCCGGCGAGGGCTACGCGTCGAAACAGAAGGCGAAACAGGGCATCGAGAGCGTGAAGCGGAACGCTCCCGACGCGGACGTGGTCGAAGCGTAGTTCGGGGCTTCCAGCCCTCGATTCGTCTGAAAACGCGGATTTCCCGGCGATTCGAACGTGAACCCCACACCGATGCCGGGTGTGGAGGCTTTTTCCGCCTCCGGAACTGACCACGGAGTAATGACGAACGTCGCCGACGCGAGCGAGGAGGTCGCACGATGAACCGAAACGACAAGCAGGCCTACGACCGCGGTACGTCGCTTTTCTCCCCCGACGGACGCATCTATCAGGTCGAGTACGCCCGCGAGGCCGTCAAGCGCGGCGCGCCGGTCCTCGGCGTCCGCACCGCCGACGGCGTCGTTCTGGCGGCCCTCCGGTCGACTCCGTCGGAACTCATGGAAGCCGAAAGCATCGAGAAGCTCCACAAGCTCGACGACGCGCTCGGCGCGGCCACGGCCGGCCACGTCGCCGACGCGCGGAAGCTCGTCGACTTCGCGCGGACGACCGCCCAGCGCGAGCACCTGCGCTACGGCGAGCCCATCGGCGTCGAGACGCTCACGAAGACCATCACCGACAACATCCAGGAGAGCACGCAGTCCGGCGGCACCCGCCCGTACGGCGCGTCGCTCCTCATCGGCGGCGTCGAGAACGGCTCGGGTCGCCTCTTTGCGACCGACCCGTCGGGGACGCCCCAAGAGTGGAAGGCGGTCGCCATCGGCGGCCACCGCGAAGACGTGCAGGCCGCCCTCGAAGACGGGTACGCCGAGGACCTGTCGCTCGAAGACGGCCTCGCGCTCGCCGTCCAGGCGCTCGTCGCGGCCGACGACGAAATCGAGAGCGACGAGCTGAATCTCGTCACCGTCTCCGAGGCGGGCTACGAAATCGTCGACGAGGAGACCATCGCCGAGCTGTTCGCCGACGCGACCGAAGGCGAGGACGACGACGCGGACGAAGCCGAGGAGTAGATGACGGACGGGAGCCCGAACGACGATAGCACCTCGGCGACGGCCGAGACGGGAGCGAACGCGACCACGGATTCGGCAGCGGGCGCGACCGCCGGAGCGGCGGCCGTGACGCTCGACCGCATCGCGGTCTACCCCGTGAAGTCGCTCGACGCCGAGTTCGTCGACGCCGCCGATATCGTCGAGAACGGCGGGCTCCGCGGCGACCGCGAGTACGCCATCTTCGACGAGGACGGCGAGTACGTCAACGGGAAGCGCGAGCGGGCGGTCCACCGCATCCGGAGTTCCGTCTCGCTCGACGACGGCACGGTCGAACTCTCGGCCCCCGAGATGGCCGACTACGACGGGCCGATAGCCGAGGCCGACGACTGGCTCTCGGCGTACTTCGGCTACCCGGTCGAACTCCGGCGCGACCCGGCCGGCGGGTTCCCCGACGACACCGAGGCCAGCGGGCCGACGGTCATCTCGACGGGAACGCTCGAAGCGGTCGCCTCGTGGTTCGACGGCGTCGACGCCGACGAGATGCGCCGTCGCCTCCGGCCGAACCTCGTCGTAGACGCGACCGAGCCGTTCTGGGAGGACCACCTGTTCGACCGGCGCGGGACGGTCGTCGAGTTCGCTATCGGTGCCGCGGCCTTCGAGGGCGTCAACCCCTGCCAGCGCTGTGTCGTCCCGAGCCGGGACCCCGACACGGGCGAAGAGACGCCCGACTTCCGAACGACGTTCATGACGAAGCGCCGCGAGACGCTCCCCGAGTGGTCCGGCGGCGACTGGTTCGACCACGACTTCCGGCTCATGGTCAACACCGCCGTCCCGGAGTCGTCGTGGGGCGAGACGCTGTCCGTCGGCGACGCGGTCACTGTCGGCGACGTCGTTCCCGAGTGAGTCGGTCCGTTTTTTCGCGTACTGGTCGACCGTCTCGCTGTCGGGCGGTTCCACCTCGCCGACACCCGCGGATTTACGTCGTCCGGCTCGGTTGAGAGACCCATGTTCACGCTGACCGGCGTGCGGGTCGTCGACGCCGACGGGGCCCGCGAGGCGAACGTGGTGATAGACGAGTCGACCGGGCGCATCGCGTCCGTCGGCGACGAGACCGACGGCGAGACGCGGGACCTCCCGGGCGCGGTCGTCGCGCCGGGGCTCGTCGACGCCCACGTCCACCTCATGATGGACGGCCGCCCCGACGTGGCGGCCTACCAGTCTGAGCCGGTCGAACGCGCCTGCTACCGAGCCGCGGCCAACCTCCGGAAGACGCTGGAAGCGGGCGTCACGACCGTCCGCGACCTCGGGAGCTCCGGCGACCTCGCGACGAGCGCGAAGGCCGCGGTCGCCGACGGCGAACTCGACGGGCCGCGCGTCCTCGCCGCCGGGGAGAACATCACCATGACCGGCGGCCACGGCCACTGGTTCGGCCGGGAGGCCGACGGCCCGAACGAGGTCCGCAAGGCCGCCCGAGAACAACTGAAACGCGGCGCCGACGTGGTGAAGTGCATGGCGACCGGCGGCGTCCTCACCACCGGCGCGGTCACGGGCGCGCCCGAGTTCACGGAGGCTGAGATTCGCGCCCTCGTCGACGCCGCGAGCGCGAAGGGCGTCCCGACCGCGGCCCACGCCCACGGCGAGGAAGGTATCAAGAACGCCGTCCGCGCGGGAATTTCGAGCGTCGAACACGGGATGTTCATGGACGAGGAGGCCGCGGCGCTCATGGTCGACCACGGCACGTACTGGGTCCCGACGGCCTCGGCGGTTCGGGAAATCGTCGAGGCGGGCGTCGAGGCCGGCATCCCGCCCGAGGCGGTCGCGAAGGCCGAAGACGCCGTCGAGCGCTTCGAAGGCGCGTGGGAACACGCGCTCGACGCCGGCGTGAAAATCGCCATGGGAACCGACGCGGGCACGCCGTTCAACGACCACGGCCAGAACGCGCTCCGCGAGATGGAACTGCTCGTCGAGTACGGCCTGTCGCCCGCCGAGGCCCTCGAAGCCGCGACCGTCGGCGGCGCAGACCTGCTCGGACTGGACGACGTGGGGAAGGTCGCCGAGGGCTACGTCGCGGACCTCGTCGTCCTCGACGCCGACCCGAGCGAGGACGCGGGCGCGTGGCGGACGGTCGAGCAGGTGTATCGCGAGGGCGAGCAGGTCGTCTAATCGCAACACGGCAGTCGGTATCATACCCGATTTGAAGCGACAGCCTTTTACAATCACGAGCAATACGAAAGGATGTACCAACGTGCTCTGTTGGTGTAGTCCGGCCAATCATATCACCCTCTCACGGTGATGACCAGGGTTCGAATCCCTGACGGAGCACTTCTCCCAACTCTCGAACCGCGAGCGACAGCGAGCGTGTTCGAGTCCGAGGTGCAACAGAAGGGTTCGAGCAGCGAGCAACGCAGCGCGTTGCGAGTGAGTTCGAATCCCTGACGGAGCACTTCTCTCAACTCTCGAACCGCGAGCGACAGCGAGCGTGTTCGGTTCGAAATACGATGACGGTTCGAGCAGCGAGCGTCCGCTTCCGAGCGTCGTCGATTCCTTACCGATTTCGGTCGCCGAGTTTCGACATCACGAGGTCCTCGGCGGTTCGCAGACGGTACTGAACTGTCGAGCGCGGCACGTCGAGCACCTCGCTGAGGTCCTCGACGGTCACCTTTCGCGGTCGCTCGTAGTAGCCGTGTTCGACGGCGGTTTCGAGCGCCTCCCAGTGGGCCGACGAGAGGTCGGCCGCGATACGCGCTTCGGCGTCCCAGTTGCCCGCGCTCGTGAGGTGTTCGACGTCCAGCTGCAGCCCCTCCCTGAGTTGCGCCTCGATGGTCTCGTACAGTTCGCCGAGCGGGTGGTCGCCGGGGTAGAGGATGCGCCAGCGGTACGCGCCCGCACGGCGGGACGATTCGAAGATGACGCCCGGTCCGACGTGTTCGAGGACGTACCGCGGAATCGAGTGGCAGTTACTCACCTCCTCGCGGTAGGTGTAGACGGTCATCGAGTTGTCCGACCGGTCGAGGACGTGGTAGTCGCGGTGGGTGTGGCAGTCGGGCGCGTCGAGACACTCGTTGCACCGCGTCTCGTCGAGGAACACCCCCTCGAACGCCGACAGCGCCTCCGGCGTGCCGACGACGTGGTCGACCCGCCACATCACGTCCTCGGTGGACGAACAGACCGACGAACGGGACCGCAAACTCGGATACTCGTAAAACAGGTCCATCAGCTCGTCGGTGCCCTCGGAAAAGCGAACGACGAATTCGAACTCGCGCATTCGGTCTCCGCTCTGTCGCGAACTGACTTAGCATGTACTAATCACGCCCGTGCGTGTTCGGGGTTCTCTCCGAGTATTTCTGGAGCGATACCGCTCGGGTCGGAACTGGTTAGCATATACTAGCGAAATTGTGAGGGAGTTGCGGGCGGAACAAGAGTCGGAGTGACGCGGGGTCCGTTCGCCTCGCGAGAACCGGTCCCGACCACCCACACCGCCACCGACCGCAAGCTCACTCCAACCAACCTCGGACGGCGACCGGGTCACCACCTATTTCACGCCCGGTCGTCTACCCGCACGAGGATGTTACTCGCGGGAACCGTGGTCGCCGACGCGTCCACTATCATCGAAGAGGGAGCCGTAGTCGTCGACGACGACCGCATCGTCGCGGTCGGAGGGCGCGCTACCCTGACAGAGCGGTATCCGGACCACGAGCGACGCGAGTTCGACGTCATCGCGCCGGGGCTGGTCGGCGGGCACGTCCACTCGGTACAGTCGCTCGGACGAGGTATCGCCGACGACACGTCGCTTCTCGACTGGCTCTTCGACCACGTGCTTCCGATGGAAGCCGGCCTCGACGCGGCGGGGATGCGCGTCGCCGCCGAGCTCGGCTACCTCGAATGCATCGAGTCCGGGACGACGACGGTCGTCGACCACCTCTCGGTCCGACACGCCGAGGAGGCGTTCGAGGCGGCGGGCGAGATGGGTATCCGCGGGCGAATCGGGAAGGTGCTCATGGACACGAACGCGCCCGAGGGACTACAGGAAGACACCGACGCCGGCCTCGCCGAGTCCGAGCGCCTCATCGAGCGCTACCACGACGGCTTCGACGGGCGCATTCGGTACGCCGTCACGCCGCGGTTCGCCGTCACCTGCTCGGAGGCGTGTCTGCGGGGCGTCCGCGAACTCGCAGACCGGTACGACGGCGTCCGCATCCACACCCACGCGAGCGAGAACCGCGACGAAATCGCCACCGTCGAGGCGGAGACGGGCATGCGGAACATCCACTGGCTCGACGAGGTCGGAATCACCGGCGACGACGTGGTGCTCGCCCACTGCGTCCACACCGACGAGTCCGAGCGCGAAGTGCTCGCCGAGACCGGTACGCACGTCACCTACTGCCCGTCGTCGAACATGAAGCTCGCGTCGGGCATCGCGCCGATTCCGGACTACCTCGACCGCGGCATCAACGTCGCCCTCGGCAACGACGGCCCGCCGTGCAACAACACGCTCGACCCCTTCACCGAGATGCGGCAGGCCAGCCTCCTCCAGAAAGTCGACTCGTTCGACCCGACGAGCACGCCGGCCGCGACCGTCTTCGAGATGGCGACTCGCAACGGCGCGAAGGCCGCCGGCTTCGACCGGGTCGGCGCGCTCCGCGAGGGGTGGAAAGCCGATATCGTCGGTATCGACACCGACCTCACCCGCGCGACGCCGATGCACGACGTGCTTTCGCACCTCGTCTTCTCCGCCCACGGCGACGACGTGGTGTTCACCATGGTCGACGGCGACGTGCTCTACGACGGGGGCGAACACGTTCGCGCGGACGCCGACGACATCCGCGAGCGGGCGCAGGCGGTCGCCGACGGCCTCGACGCGGCGCCGACGAGCGACTGAGCGCCGGTTCGACCTCGAGCCGAATCACCCGCGAGACCGGCCGCCATCGTCGCATCTTTCTCTCCGCGTGACCCCTCCTGAGTCATGACTGTCCGCCTCCGCACGGCGACGGCGTCCGACCTCCCCGCGATTCGGGAGATTTACGCGCCGTTCGTCGAGGACACCGCGATTTCGTTCGCCTACGACCCGCCGAGCGTCGCGGACCTCGAAGCGAAACTGGAGAAGAAGACCGGCTACCCGTGGCTCGTCTGCGAACTCGACGGCGAGGTGGCCGGCTACGCCTACGCCGGGGCGATTCGAGAGCGCGTCGCCTACCAGTGGGCCGTCGAGACCTCGATTTACGTCCACCCGGACTTTCAGCGTCGCGGCGTCGCCCGCGGCCTCTACACGGCGCTTTTAGACCTGCTCGAACGGCAGGGATACGTCTCTGCCGTCGCCGTCGTCACGACCCCGAACCCCGCGAGCATCGCCTTCCACGAGTCGTTCGGCTTCGAGCGCGTCGGCCGTTTCGAGCGCGTCGGCTACAAACACGACGCGTGGCACGACGTGGAGTGGTGGAGCCTCGACCTCGGCGAACGACCCGAAGAACCCGAAGCACCGCTGTCCGTGGCCGACGCTCGGGAATGCGACTGGTGGGACGACGCGCTCGCTCGCGGCGCTGCGCTCGTCGAAGACACCGGACAGAACAGCACTACCTGAGCCGAGATTCCTTCCCTTCTCCCGGCCCCTCGCCCGCGTCCGCGTTCAGACGCCGGCTTCGAGGGAGTCTTCCGTCTCGGTTTCCGCCGAGTCGCTCCCCTCGACCGCCTCGACTTCGCCGACGTCGTCAACCTCGGCGGCCGCGTCGGCGGTCGGGCCGTCTGCCCCCGCCTGTTCGAGCACGTAGCGCTCGACGCCGGCGGAGAGCATCGCCTGCCAGTCGTCGAACTCGGTGTTCGCGTCGACGTACCGGTCCAACTCGTGGGCCGGTATCGACTCGAAGGACTCCTGGTCTGCGACCGCGAAACCGCTCTCTTCGAGGAATTCACTAATCGATGCCGCCTGACAATGTGACTCGACCCACGACGACGGGAACAAGTCGGCCAGCGTCACCTCGCCGCCGAGACCCCCAATCTCGACGTCGAGTGTCGCGGCCGTCGTTTCGGCCTCACCCATACCCGGGTCCTACAGCCACGGATATAACGGTGTTGCGGTTGGCGTCCGAGAGAGTCAGTTCGTCGAGACGATTTCGACCACGTCCCGGTGCGCGAGTTCGTGGTCCGAACCGATCTGGCGCTTCGAGTGGCAGTCGATGCCGTGGAGGAGGCCGTCGCCGATGTCCGAGTGCAGGTGGTACGCGAAGTCCTCGGTCGTCGAGCCCTCGGGGAGGATAAAGCAGTCGCGGAAGACGCCCTGCGAGTCGCTCTTGCCGTTCGCGCTCCCGGGGAAGATGGCGATGGCACCCATCACGTCGAACAGCGCGTTTTCGAGCGACTGCTGGACGCCCGTGCCGCCGAACTCCGCGACGAACTCGCGAATCTGTTCGAGGCCCGCCTCCTGTTCGTCGCTCACGCCGCCGACGATGTCGAAGTCGTCGTCGCCGGGGCGATAGTCGACGACGCCGCCCTCGTCGGCCTTCTTCAGCGCCTTCTCCGCGTGCGCCGAGGTCGGGACGAACGTCAGGTGTTCGTAGTCGGCGTCGGCCGTTATTTCCTCGTAGTTCTCCTGGGAGACCGGCTTGTCCATCTTGTTCGCCGCGATGATGATGGGCTTCGTCCGCTTTCGAATCTCGCGGGCGAGCGACTCCTTGTCCGCGTCGTCCCACTCGTCGGGGTCGAGCTCCAGGCCGAGAGAGAGGATGATCTGCTTGATTTCGTCCTTGTTCGTCTTGAACGCGGACATCTGCTCCGCGAGGTCGACTTCGATGTCTTTGTCCTCGCCGTGGTAGCCCGAGCGGTAGCGGTCGATGCCCTTCTCGAGGACGCCGAGGTACCACATGTCCAGTTCGTTCTCGAGGAAGTCGATGTCCTCCCGGGGGTCGTGGCCCTCCGTCGCCTCGCCTTCGATGTCCGTCTCACCGGAGAAGTCCACGACGTGGACGAGCACGTCCGCCTCGTTGAGGTCGGTGAGGAACTGGTTCCCGAGGCCCTTCCCCTCGTGCGCGCCGGGGATGAGACCCGCCACGTCGACGAGTTTGACCGGGACGTACCGCATTCCGTGGTCGCAGTAGCCGACAGAGGGCGTACACGACTCGTCGAACTCCGGGGCCGCACACTCGACGCGGACGTACGCCTCGCCGATGG
This sequence comes from Haloferax sp. Atlit-6N, assembly GCF_003383195.1. Taxonomy (NCBI): domain Archaea; kingdom Methanobacteriati; phylum Methanobacteriota; class Halobacteria; order Halobacteriales; family Haloferacaceae; genus Haloferax; species Haloferax sp. Atlit-6N. Next base: position 220,517 of record NZ_QEQJ01000006.1, read on the forward strand.
AGGGGTCGATGGTCGTAAACGGGTACGCGCCCTCGGGCACGTCGTTCATCGTCGCCGCGTTGAAGAAACTCGACTTCCCGACGGACGGTTTTCCGACGAGACCGATCTTGTAACTCATTCGTTGGTCGGACTGGTGTCTCGAACGCTAATAACCGTTCGACGTTCGTCTCTGTGTGCGTGAGATTCGCACGCTACCGGGGTCGAGGAGGACGGTTCCCCGGGGTCGACACCCCGGTTCGAGCGCCGGAGACGCGGCTCCGTCACCGGGTTCGCGGCACGCGGTAGCCGGGTCGCGCCGGGGTGTCGGCGACGACGCGCGCTCGTGGTTCGCCTTTCGGCTCACGTCCGGTGCATCTTTGTCTCCACGTCTCCGACAGCCGGGCATGACCGACCCCGACGAGACGGCGAGCGAAACCGCACCCGCGTCGAGCACGGACTCCGACGCGGCCGCCACCGAGCCCTCGCCGGACGATTCGACCGACGCGGACACGTTTCGCGTCGGCATCCACGTCACCGAGACCGAACTTCGGTTCGTGGTCAACGTCCCGTCCGATATCGACTCGGGGTGGACCGACCCCGACGCGTTCCAGCGCCTCGTCGAGCGCGTCACCTGGGAGCAACTCGACCAACGAGCGACGCTTCAGACCGTCGCGACCAACGCCGCCGAGGGCGAGACGGTGTTCCTCGGGACGGTGACGCTGCGACCGGACGAGACCGTCGTCGACCACACGCTCCGCGTGCCGCCGCTCGACGGGGCGTGAGCTAACTCGTCTCTCCTCCGATGACCGACCCGACGACAGCAAGCGCGATTCGAGAGATTCAGGACGCCGCGCTCACCCGCGCGCTCACCGACGGCGACCACGCGAGACAGTCGCTCGCCGTCGCCGGCGCGCTCGAAACGGCCAGAACGGAAGCGACCGAGACGGAGTTCGACGGCGGCGGCGTGACGCTCGCGGCGTCCCTCGCGTTCGTCTCGACGCTGTTCGCACACCGTCGGCTCCGCGAGTCGCTCCGGTCGAGCGTCCGCGCGTCCGACGACTCGGCGTGGTATCCCAGCGGCGCGCCCGCCCGCGTCGACGACGACCTCGTGGTCGCGGGCGCACGGCTCGCGGTTCGACGGTTCGACGTCGACCCCGCGCTCGTCGGCGCGCTCGGTGACGTTTCCACAGAAAAAGTCGCGTCGGGCGAGTGAGTAGCCCGACCGTCGTGCTCTGACAACCACGGTCAGGGGCGTAAGATGTTGGGGGTGCCTCTGTCCACAGTACCCGCCCGGGCGCGTACGAAGGGTGAAACCCAAGCCCACGCTTGATGCGTGGGAACCCGTGTTCGATTAGTTAGTTGTTGTTCGCGTGCTCCGGCGGGCCACCACCGTTGCCGTTGCCGTTGCCGTTGCCGTTACCGTTGGACTCGTCATCGTCTTCTGACTCGTCGTCGGAGTCGTCGTCGGTCTCCTCTTCGTCGGTCTCCTCAGTCTCGGCGGTCTGCTGTTCGTCCTCGTCGTTCGCCTTGTCGTTGTTCGCGTGCTCCGGCGGGCCACCGGCGTTACCGTTCTTGGCCTTGTCGGAGTTTCCGGGTGCGTCCTCCTCGCCGTCGGCGTCATCGCTGCTGTTCTTCGGGCCGGCGTGGTCCGGACGCTTGTCGTCCGCGTTACCCGGGTTGTTCTCGGTCACGAAGTCGGAGACGGCCTGTCCGATGGGGCCGTCACCGCCCGTGTCCTTGAGCCGCTCGACGAACCGGCTGACGAGCTGGCCGAACGGGTCGTCCTCGGCGACCTCACCCTGCAGGGTGGCGGTCGTCTCGGCGCTGAGGCCGTCGTACTCGGCGGTCACGTCGACCGTGACAGTCTGCAGGGGCGCGGTGAGTTCGACGGTACCGTTCGCGTCCGTCTCGTACTCGCCCGCGTCCGTGTAGTTGCCCTCGACCGCGACCGAGGCGTTCTCGACGGCCTCGCCGTCTTCGGTCACGGTGATGGTGACCGACTCGTTTTCATCCTGCGAGACGGAGACGTCGAGGTCGTCAGCCTCCACCGCGACCGTCGTCTCGGCGGTGAGGTCGTCGGCCGTCGCGACGAACGTCAGGTTCGTCACGGTCGTCGGCTCGGCGACCTCTACGGTGCCGTTCGCATCCGTCTCGTACGTTCCGTTGTCGGCGTAGTCGGTCCCGTTGACCTGAACCAACGCGTTCTCGACCGGTTCTCCGTCCTGCGTGACGGTGGCGACGACCGTGTCGTTGGCGTCGTCAACCTCGACAGAGACGTTGAGGTCGTCAGCCTCCACCGCGACCGTCGTCTCCGCGGTGAGGTCGCCGTCCATCGCGACGAACGTCAGGTTCGTCGCGGTCGTCGGTTCGGCAACCTCGACAGTGCCGTTCGCGTCCGTCTCGTACGTTCCGTTGTCGTACGCGCTCCCGTTGACCATGACTGACGCGCCTTCGACGGCGTCGCCGTACTGGGTGACGGTGGCGGTGAGCGTGTCGTTGGCGTCGTCAGCCTCGACGGAGATGTCGAGGGACTCGTCGAGCGGGACGAGGACGGCCGACGCGGTGGTCGTGTTGTTCCCCTCCGTGACGGTGAACGTCGCGTTCACACGCTCCTGCGGATTGGGGAGGTCGACGGTGCCGTTCGCGCCCGTCGCGTACGTTCCGTTCCCGGAGTAGTTACCGCTCGATTCGACGACGACCGTCGCGTTCTCGACGGCCGTCTCGTTCCGCGTCACGGTCACTGTCGCGTCGCCCGTGTCGGCGTCCTGCGTGACGCCGACCTGGAGGGCATCGGTGCTCGCTGCACCGACGGTCCCGGGGACCATCGCGACGGCGAGCATCGCAACGACCATGACTACGGTGAGGTGTTTGCTGCCGCGCATGCAACCCTCCCTTCTAACCCTGATACGGTAAAAGGGGAGAATCGTAACCCCGGTTTTCGCTGAATTTCACCCCAATCAACGTGTTCGAAATCGGGCCTTCGTCTGTCGATTTCGCCGAGTTTCGAGCGGAACGGCCGTCCGGGTCCCCTCGAAACACCGTCACGGTCGAACGGGAGTGGTGTCGGCGGAACCGGCGCGTTCGACGAGAGCGTTGCCACTCTCAGACGACATGAGAGACGCGACCGAGAGAGCGGTCGCTGTCTGTGTAGTGTGCGAGCGAGCGTTTACCACTCGCCATAAATGAAAAAAAGCCCACTGGACCGAAGTCCAGTGGGCTCTGTATGAGTGGGGGCGGCGAACTGGATTTCCCAGAGGATCGCTCACTCCAGTACTGACCAGAACGCAGGTGAGCTTAACTGCCGTGTTCGGGATGGGTACGGGTGGAACCTCACCGCTCTG
>NZ_QEQJ01000007.1:0-158637 GCF_003383195.1 Haloferax sp. Atlit-6N
CTGTACGACGTGGCCCGCGTCGCCGGTGCGAGCAAGTGGCAGCAGTTCAGATACATCACGCTCCCGCTCATCCTGCCGACCATCGGAGTTGCAGTATTATTCCGCTCGGTGCAGGCGATGCGCGTGTACGGTATCATCGATACGGTCTCAAGCTGTACCGTCGTCCCCTCACTCTCCTGCATGGTCGTCTCGACGTTCAACACGCACGAGGGGACGTCCGCGGCCATCGCATTCGTGACAGCGGCCATCATCGGCGTCGTCGTGATGGGTATCATCCTGTGGCAGGGGGAGGACGCGATATAATGTCCAGCGAAACCGACGGCACGGCAGACGACGCCGGTCCGCTCGCGCGGTGGGCACGGAACGCGATCCACAACCCACGACGGGTGTATCGAGCGCTGTTCTACGTCGCGATGGCATTTTTCATGGTCACGACAGTATTCCCGTTCTACTGGTTACTCGTCCTCGCGGTGACGCCGCAGGGGAACCTGCTTTCCGGGAGTTTCCTCCCGACAGTCGACCTGTTCGGTGTCAGCGGCACGTTCCCGCTCCCCGTTCCGAAAGGATTCAATCCGACGGCATTCGTTACCGTCTTCGAACAGGTCCCGTTCCACCTGTACGTGTTGAATAGCTTCGTGCTAGCTGCCACGACGACAGTTATCGTCCTCGTCGTCGCGAGCCTCGCAGGCTACGTGTTCGGACGAATCGAGTTCCCCGGACGTGCGCTGTTGATGCTCGGTATCCTCGCCATCAGTTACTTCCCGCCCGCTGCGTTCGTCATCCCGCTGTTTCAGGCGTTCGCCGGTAACGCCCCAATAACGATTCCGTTCATAGGTGTCCCGCTATTCACGCCGCCCCGACTGCTGAACACCCCGGGGTCGATGGTCATGCCGTTCAGCGCGCTGTTCCTACCGCTGTCGATATTCATCCTCACGACCTTCTACGGGCAGATCCCCGACGGGTTGGAGGACGCGGCGCGGGTGGAGGGGACGACCCGATTGGGCGCGCTGTTCCGCGTCATCGTACCGCTTTCGGCACCCGGCGTGGCGACCGCGGGCGTCCTCACGTTCATCAGCGTCTACAACGAGTACTTTTTCAGCTCGATTATGGCGACGTCACCCGAAGCGTCCAAGTGGTCGCCGATCGTCGGCGGGATTCTCAGCTACCAGACCCAGTACACGACGCAGTACAACCTCATGGCCGCAGCGAGTGTTGTAGGGGTCATCCCAGTCGTCGTTCTCGTCATCATCGCACAGGAACGCATCGTCAGCGGACTGACCGCAGGAGCACTTAAAGAATAATAATGGCACGAGTACGACTCGAACACGTAAGCAAGCACTACGACGACGTAACGGCGGTCGACGACATGAACCTCGACATAGACCACGGCGAATTCATCTGCTTTGTCGGCCCGTCGGGATGTGGGAAGTCGACGACCATGGAAAGCATCGCTGGACTCACGAAGCCGAGTGAGGGTGAAATCCACATTGGAGACCGCGAGGTGACGAACCTCCCGCCGAAGGACCGCGGGGTGGCGATGGTGTTCCAGAACATCGCACTGTTCCCCCACATGGACGTCTACGATAACATCTCCTTCGGGCTCCGCCTCCGCAACTACGACAAGGAGGAAATCGAGCGCCGCGTCGAGCGCGCCGCTGAAATCGTCCAGTTGCAGGGAATGCTCGAACGCATGCCCGACGAGATGTCCGGCGGCCAGCGCCAGCGCGTCGCCATCGCCCGCGCCATCGTCCGTGAGCCCGACGTCTTTCTCATGGACGAGCCGCTAGCGAACCTCGACGCGAAGCTCAAGGTCCACATGCGGACCGAACTCCAGCGCCTGCACAAGGAGCTGGACACGACCATCATCTACGTCACCCACGACCAAGAAGAGGCGATGACGCTCTCGGACCGTATCGCCGTCCTTGACGCCGGCCAACTCCAGCAGATAGACCCGCCGCTGGTCTGTTACAACGAGCCGGCGAACCTGTTCGTCGCAGGCTTCATCGGCTCGCCATCGATGAACTTCGCCGAGGCGACGGTCACAGAAGACGCGCTCTCGACAGCGAACTTCTCGCTCGCGTTCGATCCGGCGTCTGTCGAGGCTGTTGAGGTTGGTGACGAGGTGACAATCGGGATTCGTCCCGAAGACATCTATCCCAGCGGAGCGCGCGTCGAAGTCGAAGACTCCTCTTCGCTCATCGCCACGCGCGTCGATATTCTCGAACCGATGGGTGACGAGATATTCGCGTACATGCTGTTGGGCGAAGGTCGAACCTCAATGGACCAGTCAGGGATTGATGACCAGTTGCTGATGAGCGTTGAGCCCGACTCGACGATTCGGGAAGACACGGACGTCGAAGTCGTGATAGACCGGGGGAACGTCCATCTCTTCGATACGGCGTCAGGGAACGCCCTCGCCCACGGCCTATCCCCCGTTTCAGGCAAGTTAGAGACCGAGACGACAGCCGACGCAGACGACTGAAGCGACCCGGCAACCTCGCTGTCGGCGACGGCAAGACGCAGTAACTCCCGGAGGCCACCGAAAGAGACCGCTCTCTCAAGCCTCCTCTCCTCATACCAAGAGCGTGCCGAGCCCAGATGGGTTCCGCAGTTTCTATCGAGGTGCGTTGACATCCACCCCGTCCTGAAAGGGAGAGTTTTAGCCTTGACTTTCCATGGGGTGAATGGGTGGCTAGAGCCGCTACCTCTCATCGTATAAGTGTATTAGTGGAAATTGTGGGTCAGGCACACGTCACATATTCTGGGTAGGTTGACGACGGAGAGAGAAATGCTGTTCACTCATTAGTTAATGACAAATCGGGGATGACAGGAATCATTCATGACTGGTTCATTGACGGACCCACTCACTTCTCAAACCAGCTGAACTATAAGTGTCGATCAACTCAGTATTCGGTTCTGTTGAATAAAGTTAACGAGGGGTGACCTCCGATGCTCACCATATGATCTCAAATCGTGCCCCACCACCTTCGGTACCATCTGTAACGGAGATTTCCCAACCATGGCCCTCCACAATTTGAGAGACAATCGAAAGCCCATAACCAGTTCCGTCAGCAGTTGTCGAATATCCGTGTTTAAATATCTTTGACCGAATTGGCTCAGCGATTCCAGGGCCATCATCTTCGATATAGAGTCCCGTATCGTCAGGGAGGTTTCCAACAGTCACAGTCGCCTCAGCACCAACATGTTCAACGACATTGCGGAACAAGTTCTCTAGTAGTTCCTGGAAACGACTCTTATCCGCGGTTATTACTCCAAGGTCATCTTCAACTTGAAGCGTCGCTCGCTGTGTCTCAACACTACTCCACGATGCACGGAGACATTCACGGATGTCAACCGACTCGGTCTCACCAACGACTTCACCCTTTTTTGAGAGGGCAAGAATGTCGCTAACGAGATTATCGATCCGACTAAGTGACGCTAAAACTCGCTCCAGCTCAGGGGTCTCGGACTGTTCATGGGCGATCTCAGTATAGCCGTAGGCGATAGAAAGTGGATTCCGAATATCATGTGTTAAGATGTCGGCGAACTCATTTAGTCGGTCCTTCTGGTCTTGAAGCTGGGACTCCCGTTTTCGCTGCTCGGTGATATCTCGAATAATGCCAGTAAAGTACTGTTCGCCATTGTGTTCGTGTTCACGAAGGCTGATAAGCGTCGGAACCTCGTGTCCGTCCTTGTGCAACGCCGGGAGCTCGATCCCATCCCAGTCGATATTGCGCTCTCCTGTCGCCACATACGACGCTAATGCAGCCCCGTGGACTGCTTCTAAGCGCTCTGGGATGATTTTCATCTTTGAACTCCCAATTAACTCAGCGGGAGCATATCCGAGAATGTCTTCAACGGCTGGATTGGCATACACGATGTTGCTATCCGAGTCGATCGTCAACATCCCCTCTGCCGCATTTTCCACTAGTGTTTGGTAAAAATCATCGGCAGAGGTTGGAGGGGGACGAGAACCATTCATATAATATCACATTCACTCTTCGGTAGTTAAACGTTCTTCAGGGTATTGCGGCGAGACCGACTATTACCCGTCAAACTGTCTATCCAATCACTTACTGTAACCTCAAATCAGACTCCATGAAGAACGTTCCGCCGTCAATCTGGACGATCGACGAGTAACCACGGGTTGACGAACAACTCCAACAACCACCCCTCAGACTCTGGTTTCTGGGGGATGAAATGGCACACAAGAACCTCAATCGCGCCGCCAGCTCCAATTTGGGGTAGCCGAGAAGTCTGCGGACAAACTCATGATATCAGTCAAGAATAATGACGGTTCTACTTCAGAGTGAAAGGTGAAGGGGCACCTTCGACGTGTATCAGGCCGGGCATCCTGAGACACGCCAATGCTGGTGGCTTAGAGGCACTCAGCACTATTCTAGTCAGTTATGACCGTATTCAACTTGGCGGTTTACCTATCCTTGAGATATAGATCGGAGCCTTGCATTGTGAAACAGAACAGGACTCATCAAACGAAGACCGGGAGTCACCAGTCGTACTCCTGGTGGATCTGGCGACCTTCCTCGTTCAACAGCGGCCCGACAACGTCACTGACTCCAGCAAGGATCTCTGTGGACCGGACTGCGGGCTCATTTCCGGTGAACGCGGCGATTTCATCACTTCCGACACTGTAAACGATTTGTCCGAACCCAGCTGTTGCCATCCCGCCAGCACACATCGGACAGGGTTCGGTGCTTGTATACATTACCATAGAAGCGCGTTCATCGGGACCAAACTCCCGGCATGCACGGTAAGCGAGGTGGAGTTCGGGATGGCGCCGGATGTCGTCGTCCGTGATCTCGCGATTCGAATCGCTCATAATAACTGTATCGTCGCGGACGAGCACGGAACCGAACGGTTCGTCGCCACGAGCGGCAGCCTCACGCGCCAGTTCGAAAGTCTCGCGCAGATGTGCGTCGTGATCGTATTTGTCGAACGTGGGAGCAGTCACAACTGCGTAGTAGTTCGTAGATGGGATACTTGTTTGGAACGGCACTCGGTGATTTGTCTGGCTTCACAATGTTCAGCACTGGCCCTGTCACTGCCGCATTGGTGAACGGCCTGCACTCACGTGGTTTGTTCTTCACAAGGTACTCGGAGACGAGGGTGTTCAGAACTATTACCGTCGTGGGTTGAGTGGGGGACACGGTCGGCGCACCCATCGAAAAAGACCGGCGAGCGGCCATCAAGCGAGAGTAGGATAAATGGGATGGAGACGAACTCTTCGGGACTCGTCGGCGCGGCGAGTAGTGCGATTGTGATGCTCACGGTCACACTCCTTGGCGATCTCTTTACCGGTAACCAACGACGCGTGTTGATCGGAACGAACGCGGCGATTCTCGCAGTTGGTTCAGTTGACTATCCGCTCCTCGGTGGGGGACTTGTAACACTGGACTGGTCGGCTCCATTCACGTGTTTCCTTCTCGCGTTGCTCGTGGCATTCCCTTGGATAACGTTGCTGGAAGAACCCAAGCGGGACAGAACGAGATTCACTGTCGAGCTTCGCGAATTCGACGAACGGTTGCCTCGGCAAGCTGTGTAACTGGCAACTGCGCCTGCTGTTTCTAGTCCTTGAACCAGTACAGTACGTCACTACCGTGTACACTCCGGGGGAATTCGACAGCGGTCGCAGTCTGATTCCCGACCGCACAAACAGTGGTTTCCCGCTGTTCCCACCCCACTGTCGTAATTAGGTCGACACCCGTCTCGCTCGTAAAGACACAGTAGTCCGCATGCTCTGGAACTCGATTAGTCGGGCCGATTGGCAACATCGAGTCTGGGATTGAGATACATCGAGTGACTGAAAATACTCAACCCCCTCAATGATGCGGTTGTCGTAAGGACGAAGAACAGCCATCGTTGGCTGGGACATGCCAGAGAGGCAGTCGATGCTGGACTTGTGTGTATCGAGGATCGGCAATCTGGCTCGAACGAATTCGGGCGTAGATGGATCAGAATCTTTCACAGAACGCTCTGTCATCGGTAGCTGACCCTGCGTCTGGACCTTATGGAGCGTTCTCCAACACTTAATATATCACCCGTGTTTTCTACATTGTACAAATAGTTTTGTCGTTACAGCAAGGTGCTTACGGTCTCAGAGAACCACATTTGGGCGGCTCCAAATGTGATTCGCATGGTAGCGGCCCCAAACCCAAATGAAATCAAACTCACCATAACGACGAAATTAGCTTTTGAATCGTTGGGGCTAAGGAGGAAGGTAAGCACTGCGAGCGTCCCCGACATCGCACAGATGAAGAGACCTGTCAGAAATGTCAGGATCGTGAAAATCGGGTCAGTGAAACCCATCACGGAATACGCTGGTTCATAGACCCCAACGAACGATAAACTGAAGCCGACAACGACGTATCCGAGAAAGCAGATAGTACAAAGAATGGCTCCAGAAGTAACCAGTTGATACAGCCGAAGAAAACCTCTCTCAAACGGGGTGGTTGGCTTTCGGACCCGTCTGAATGGTTGGTAGTCCATCTCCCTACGGCCAAAGTCCCCGCGCCTCGTGGGCCTCCGCAATTCGAGACAGTGCCACGATGTAGGCTGCATCACGCCAGGTGACGTCTTGCTCCTCGAATTCCGCTCGAACTGCATCCCAGGCGGCCTGCATCTCTGTTTCGAGCTCATTGTTCACGCGTTCAAGCGACCACGACCGGCGATTGATATCCTGGAGCCACTCGAAGTACGAGACAGTGACACCACCAGCGTTGGCGAGAATATCAGGAATCACAGCGACGTCCCGATCAGCCAGAATCGTACTGGCTGTTGAGGTGGTAGGACCATTCGCTCCCTCGACAACGAGGTCAGCAGCAATTTCATTGGCGTTCTCGCTGGTAATCACATTTCCGAGGGCTGCAGGGATGAGTACGTCGACGTTGAGGGTAAGCAACTCGTCGTTCGAGATCACGGTATCCGCGTATTCCGTGACTGCTTCGGGTTCCTCGTCGTGAGAAGGTACGACGGCAGTATCAATTCCGCCCAAGTCGTACATCGCACCATTCACGTCGCTGATCGCGACGACGGTGGCCCCCCATTTGTCGAGCAAGCGGGCAGCGTTCGCACCGACACTCCCATATCCTTGGACGGCAATCGTCGTACCCTCAAGGTCATTGTCGTAGTATTCGCAGGCCTGTCTCGTAATGATCGCCACACTCCGACCGGGTGCTTCCTCGCGGCCTTCACTTCCACCGACCACCGGCGGCTTCCCCGTGACGACACCCGGTGTTGTTTCGCCCTCCTGCATTGAGTAGGCATCCATCAACCAAGCCATCGTTTGTGGGTCAGTACCCATATCTGGGGCAGGGATATCCCGATTCGGCCCGATAACATCCCTGATTTCCTGTGCGAACCGTCGGGTGAGCCGTTCCTTCTCTTTCGTGCTCAATTCCTTCGGGTTGACAGCGACGCCACCTTTGGCACCTCCGAACGGGAGGTCCATAACCGCGCATTTCCAGGTCATCCACATGCCCAGGCCGACACACTCGTCTCTGGTTACGTCGGGGTGATATCGCAGTCCACCCTTGTATGGGCCTCTGACGCTGTCGTGTTGGGCGCGGTACCCGGTGAAGACATCAACGGTACCGTCTTCACGTTCGATCGGGAGGGTAACCTCGTGGACCTTTTTTGGGTGCTTGAGACGCTCGATGATATGCTGGTCGATATCAAGGTGGTCGGCGGCGTGGTGAAGCTGGCGGCGGGCTGTTTCGAGCGCTGATTCCGGCTCAGCAGATTCTACTGTCGAGTTCTCCATCTTATCGGAGTTCGTAGTGGATTCGGATGCCATAGTCATTCGAGCGGTATTCGGCGGTTTCTCACCGGCCCGCCACAGTCGTGGCACTGGGCAGGGCGATCTTCGGCAATGATGATACTGCCACACTCGAAGCACTCGTAGGGAGTTTTCTCGTCTGATTCAGGGTTGACATCTCTCATTGTAAGTTCACGAGTGCTGCCGGGATGGAGTGGCGCACTCTATGAGGGTGTAATAAGTGTATAAGGGAATATTCGGTTGTTTACTATCAAATACTGGAGTGACTAATGGGTTTATTATTAAACCATATCAGTAGGCGCGGGGACTGGGAGATTGTTTCCTTCAAATAGTGTAGTGAACAGTTTCCGTTGGACGGTCCGGGCATGTTGGTAGAACGCGGGTGGGGAGATGCCGAGTGTCTCCGCTACCTCTTCGCCCGTGTTCTCTCGCGGCGATTCGAAGAAACCACTGTAGTATGCTGTTTGGAGCACTTCCAGTTGCCGCTCTGTCACCGAATCCAGGAACTCCGAATAGAGATTGTGTTCTGCAGTCTGATCGAGTGTCTGCTTGGCGCGCAGTTCCACGCCAGCAAACGTCTCACGGACGAGCTGTGTGATCGTTCGAACATCGATGCTCTCTGGGATATCGATGATGAGTGTCGTCGTGGTCGGATTAGCAGTCGCTTCGCGGAAGACGGCACCGTGATCAGCCAGCTCCAAAGCGAGAAACGGCTGTGTGAGTCGAAGCCGCAGAACGCCCTCCTCACCATCCGCACTGATCTGTTGCACTTCGTCGATCCCGACCAACTGCGAGGCGGCGTCCGCTACATCGTTTACTACCCGGTCTTCGACGGTCACGAATACGTAGCTACCTTCTGTGGATTGCTGGACACCACCCTGATATGAGAGAGTACACTCCGCATCCTGTGCAAGCCGTGAGAGGACAAACTTCGGGTCCTCGATGGTGAATTCGACGCGGGTCATCGACGTCGAGAGCAATGCATTCTTCCGTTCGATCGCACTCAACGCGGACGCGATGGTCTCGCCGAGTTCCCCCAGAACCGCCTTCGCCGTCTCGTCGAACGCATGCTGGGCCGGTGCGTACACCGTTAACACACCGTGCATGAGATCATTGTACACGAGCGGGATACTCAATACCGAAAGGTAGTCCCGAGAGATAGCGTCTTTCCGCCACGCTTCGTCACGGAGCCCAGCAGCGACATTCGTCACCATCGTCACATCGCCGGTAGCGGCGGTCTGACCGGCTGGCTCTGTACCTGCGGCTCGAACGGCGAAGGACTGACTATCCAAGTACCCTTGCTCGTCGCCTGCCCAGGCTCGGGGGTCGATAATGTCGGTCGTCGGATCGTTCGTCCCGATCCAGGCGAATCGGAACCGGTCGTCAGCAGTCAACAGCTCACAGACCGTGTGATCGATTTCCTCGCGAGTCTCCGCTTGCACGAGGGCTTGGTCGATCTCCCGAATCATCTCGTTGATTCGATTCAGAGCGGAAAGCTGCTTGTTTTGCGTCTGGAGTGTTCGGTCCTGTTCCCGAAGTTGTGATTCCCGTGTGACGCGATTAAGCGCTGCCTCGGCAGTGGCCGCGAGCAAATCGGCTAACTCTCGCGTCACCTCGTCAAACGCACCGATCTGGTCCGAGCCTACAACGAATACGCCGTGGTTGCCGAGCGGGATATAGGCCACACTTCGGAGGTCAGTAGCCCGGTTTTCGAGCCGGTCTGCATCGTGAACGTCATCGAAGAACAGCGCCTCGTCTTCGACGAAACTGTAGCTCGGGAGCGTTTCACCGTCGGCGTGTACAGTTGGGAGTGGACCGTTCAGATCGGTGAGTGTTGTCGAGTGGGCTGTGGGCCGAAGAGTGTTGGCCTCACCGTCGAAGAGATAGACCGCACTCGCATCCAGATTGAGTACACCAGGTGTGTCATCGACGACGTGCTGGGCGATTTCCTGATGGGTTTCTGCGTAGAGGAAGTCGCGGGCCGTCTCGTGGAGCGTGGCGAGGGCCTCCTCACGCTGCTTGCGTTTCGTGATTTCCCGACAGCTGAAAAGAAGGGTGCCATCCTGGATCGAAACCTCGCGAACGTTGACGAGGAGCGTATGCTCACGTCCAGCTTTGTCTGTCGCCGTGGTTTCGATGTTCTTGAGCACCCCGTCTTCCGCGAGTTCCTCTCGGTCGAAGAGATCCTCTCCGAGGAGGTCATTGATCGTTCCTAGCCCCCTTATCTCATCGACCGTGTATCCAAATATAAAGTGAGCGTTGGGACAGACGTAGGTGTACTCACCGTCCTCGTCCGTGATGAGGACGGTGTCGGTCATGTTGTTGAGCGTGACGCGATGGAGTTCCTCCGATTGCCGGAGATCCCGTTCGAGGTCGACGCGCTCGGTGATGTCGACACCTTCAACAACGATTGAGACGATATCACCGCGCTCATTCTCAACTGGGCGGACAGAGAGGTCGATAACCCGCTGTTCATCGGCCTCTGGTGGTTGTGGAACGACCGCCTTGCCGAACGACCCGTTGAGTGCTTTCTCCACGAGTTGGTGGACATCCGTATTCGTCGCACCGGCCTGTGACCACCACGGAAGCGTCCAAAACGGTTCGCCGATGATTGTGTCGATATCGTCATCGACCATCTCTCGTGCTGTTTCATTCACCCGGGCAAGTACGCCCTCTGGGTCTAGCACCCACGTCGCAGTTCGCGAATCGTTGAACATCGCATCGAATTGCCTAGCCCTCTCCCGGTTCGTGGCCGATTGCTGTGCAGCCCGAATCGCACGTCCGGTTCGTTCGGTGAGTTCATCAGTCATCTGTGCTGCCGGGTCCGAGAGAACGATGTAATCGGTGACTCCCGCTTCAATGGCTTCACTAGCGATGGCTTCGCTCCCGGTAGTAGTCCCAAGGAGGACGGGAAGTGCACTGGTTTCCTCGCGAATTTCTCGGAGGAGGTCGAGCCCGGTCGTCTCGTCGAGTGCGTACTCGCTAATGAGACAATCCGTAGGCTGCTTCCGGACGATTCCAATGGCTTCTGTCTTGGTTCGAACGTGTTGTACATTGGCATCGGTCCGTCTCTTGAGCGTGGTGGCAAATTGCGTGAGCCAGTCGTTCATCCCGACGAGCAACACAGTCGACGAATCCAGAATGGGTGGAGAAGCGGCCATTATTCGAACACAGGGGGACAACTACGATTCCACTTGGTGCCGATTCGAATCTGCCTCCAGCGTCGGTACTGGCCCAGATTGGAATGTGGATACATTGCTAATTAATTATCTAACCACCTATTCGATAAAGCCATTTGTTATTTAACCGCTAGATATGACCAAGGTACCAACCGATGAGGTTGTCGAGTCAGGCGGTGCTAGTAGAGGTTATGCCGCCGGAGATAGTTCACCGGCACCACCAAACAGCCGAACTCGATTTTTGGCCGTCCTTCTTCGTACGGTACCCCTTTGGAACGTGAGGAGGTCATCGCTGACGTTCTTCTGCTCGCTCTTCTCGACCTCAGATGGCGATGCGCTCGTCGGCGGCGTAGAGGTCGACGCTGTAGTTGAAACCCAGATGCGACCAGGCTTGCAGTTCGGGTTGTGGCCGTCGGCGATTGCGGCATCGAATCCGACGACCTCCGTGTGTTTCGTTGAGCCGTCGAAGACGCTGGCCGGGACGGCCTCGACGGCTTCCCGAATCGACGCCAGTGCATCGTCCGGAAACGCCTTGGGTGAGGTTTGGGTGCGACGCGCGTTCAGTATAGCTACCTGATTGGAACGCAGTTCTAGCTGACTGAACGTGTTCCAGTAACAGATCAGTTGTGTCTGTGGAGAGCTTTACTATCCCGAGATTTCAGATCGCTTTGAGATGGCCATAGAGAGTTTGAGTCACATTAATAGTCATTGAATCGATGGGTATGGTATGAAATCTTCTCCGGGAGAGGAACCGCAAGTACTTCTTGTCGACCCAGACGGGAGACTTGAGACACATCTCTCGGACGCACTTACGTCGGCCGGTTTCGGGAGCCTTACGGTGACATCGGCAGCGGAGTGTATCGCGCTTGTCAAAGAATCTGCGGTTGATGGAGTAATTAGTCGGCACGGCCTTCCCGAGATGGACGGATCAACGCTACTCCGTTCGATCCGGGTCTCCAAGCCCTACCTCCCTGTTCTCTTGCTATCCCCTACGAACGAGTCAGTACAGGGAAGGGGACCCTCCACCGTGAGTGCTGTTTTCGATGAGACTACACCTGAGGCCATCGTCTCGGAACTGAGTGGGCTGATGGACGAGGAAGTGGAAGGACATCAACGATATAAACATCTGATCGAGATGTCTCCCGCACCAATCAACATTTTTGACCGTGACGGGCGTTCGGTCTGGTGTAACGATGCAGTTGTAGAGATGTTCGGCTTGAGTGACCGAGAGGAATTCCTCGGACGGTCAATTCTCGAGATGATCCATCCTGACGACCGAGAACGGGCTCAAGAGGAGATACTCTCCGTTATCAAGGAGAAAGAATCCGTGGGACCGACGCGAATGAGACTCCGTCGCGATGATGGGAGCGTCCGGTATATCCGCGTCTCTACGGCAATTGGGGAATACCTCGGAACAGATATCGGGCAGGCGATCGCCATCGACGAGACAAGCCGTATCGAACGGGAGCGCCAGCTGAAAGTGCTGGATAACTGGTTGCGGCACAATATCCGAAACAAAATGGCCATCATCAGGGGACTGGCAGAGGACATCCAGGCAGACCGCGTAGACGATGTGGCCGAGAGTGCCCGTAAGATCCAGGAGCACACGGATACGCTGGTTCAGCAAGCGGATCACGAACGACGGATCATCCAGCTTCTCGAGACGGACCGAAAGCAGACCCACGTCACGGTGGCTGTCGACGACATCGTGGCCAAGGTGATCAACGATGCACGCGAGGACTATCCCGCCGCGAACATCACAGTCCCCACAATGGAGTCGTTCCACGCCGATGCAATAGCAGAACTCGATATAGCGGTTCGAGAACTCGTCGAGAACGCAATCATCCATAACGACACCGAGGTTCCCGAGGTGATGGTAGAAGTCGAAGACGCCACGCCAGAAAACTGTGTCATCCGTATCACGGATAACGGACCCGGCATTCCAGAGATTGAGCAGAGCTACCTCCAGTTGGACAAGGAGATCGATGAACTGCAGCACGGTTCTGGCCTCGGCCTCGTCCTCGTGTATTGGGTTGTTCGACTTTCTGAGGGGACCATCACAGCCACAGACAACGACCCACGGGGGAGTGTCGTGACCATTAATCTCCATAAGGGATGACCCGAATAACTCCACGATCGATGGTCTACGTGGATTTCATTGTCAGCAAGCAGCTGTAAGAGACTGAACAGCACTGTGATGAAGAGTGCCCAGCATCAGTCTGCTCGCGGGTCGCAATAGCCGACGACAGCGACGTCGTCGCAACTAGGATGGCGGGTGACGCGGTGGCCCGACTCCGTCGCGACGAGGACTGTCCTTGTCGTCGACGTCAACCACACCAACCGTGTCATCTCGCTCGCACGGCAGGCACACCTGCTGAACACGTATCCGGTTGGAGGCCACGCCAGTTTCAACGTTGGTTTCTCGCAAGATTTTCAGTACTGCCTGGAAGAAGACGAAGACGTCAATCCAACCCCGGCGACACGACCGTCGCTCCACTGTTTGATGGTGCTGTTCATCTCGTCGCCTCGTGTGTCGCTCTCCTCGAAGAAAGCGACGAGTCATCAGGAGGCCTTCTGTTCACAGAATCGAGTTCACCGCGACTGCATCTGTTCAGACCTGGGCGTTCGAAACCGCAAGCGAACGCATATGTCTCCGGCCCCCGCAGCGTCGCTATGTCTCTCTCGTGGAGTTGTTACCGTTGTGGGGAGCGCTACGACGATGGCACCCGAGTCAGGTGCGCCTGCGGGGAACCGCTCTGGGTCGATACGGACCCGACGCCATTCTCGTGGGGGGACTGTCGAGATCGGGACGGGATGTGGCGGTACGAGGCGCTGTTGCCGATCGACCGGCCCGAGGGCGTCGCACGGGCTGCAGGCGGCACGCCCCTCGTCAGGAGCCCCGGACTCGACGACGCCGCGGGCGCTCGGGTGTTCGTCAAAGATGAGGGCGAGAATCCAACCGGCGCGTACAAGGACCGCGGGAGCGCGGTGGCCGTTCCTCACACGGTCGCGACTGGTGACGACGTCGTTGGCACAGTCTCATACGGGAACATGGCGATCAGCACCGCTGCCCACGCGGCGAGCCTCAATCGGGAGTGCGTCGTGTTCGTCCCGGAGCAGACCTCGTCAGTGCGGCTGGAACTCATCGCTCAGTACGAGCCGACCATCGTACAGGTCGCCGGCGACTACGGGAAGCTGTACGGAGACGCGCTCGACCTGTCCGAGCACCTCCCGATCGACGTGCTCGTGAGCGACGCACCCACGCGCGTCAGCGGGTACAAAACAGCACTGTTCGAGATCTACGAGTCGCTCGCGCCAGAGGTGCCCGACGTGATCGCGCTGCCTGCGAGCTCCGGGGGATTCGCCTCGGGGGTCTGGCTCGGCATCCGGGACCTCGAGCGCGCGGGACTGATCGAGGATCCGCCGCGCCTGTGTCTCGTCCAGACCGCGACCGCCGACCCGCTAACGCGGGCGTTCGAGGCCGGAGAGGCGGACCCGACACCACTGTCGCCCGACGAGACCGGCGACACGATCGCTCACTCGATCGGTAATCCAGACCCACCGAGCGGCGCCCGCGCGCTCGCCGCGGTTCGCGACACTGACGGCGCCGTCGTCTCCGTTACCGACGACGAGATACGGACCGCTCAGCGCCGGTTCACCGTCGACGGCGGGTTCTGCGTTGAGCCGGCGTCCGCGACGACGCTAGCAGGCGTGTCGCGCCTCGCGGATCGCGGCGATATCGCCACTGATGAGTCCGTTGTTCTCGTGCCGACCGGGACGGGGTTCAAGGAGATGGGAACCGGCAAGGCGAAGGTCACGGCCGAGGCGATCCACAGGGACGCACTTCGGGATCGGCTCGAATCGCTGCTCGCCCCGTAGCGCTCGCGGTTCGGGTCGAGACAAATAGTTCAGTTACAGTTGAATTCTATAGAATTAGGGCTCGTCGAGCAACGAGCGAGCGCGTTGCACATAGCTGTTCGCACCCCAGCTACGAGCGTCGCTGATTTCATTAAGGAGCAGGCGTGCATCGGCAGCTGAGAGGTGTTCAGTTCGAACAAGTACCGAGAGGAGCGTCGGCGTCGTGACGAGTCGGGTATCAGCGAGTGAGGCGTGGATCAAGCCAAGTTGGTTGAACTCATCACAGAGAAACAGCGCGGCACCGAGATCGTTCGCGAGGGTGACCGCCGCGTTTTCACCATCATCGAGCGGAAACTCCACATCAAGGTCGATCGACTGTGTCGTGAATAACTCCGCTCGGTCGAGTACGGTGGACGCAGCGTTCCCGTGGACGTCATCATAGGAAGCAATCTCACGGAGTTCATCGATGACCTCCGTTGGGACGACGACGTCGTACTGCGAAAGACAAAGTGCGAGTGGATCGGGCTCGTCGCCAGTAACGATCCCGAGACTGACAAGGGCGGAGGCGTCTGCGATTAGCTGCGGCATCTATGCGTCAGCGACCTCGTCGATGAAGTCCTCATCCAACTGCTGTTTCAACACGCGAAGGTTTGCCGCCTCTTCGGCGCCGACGAGTGCTTTCAGTTGCTCGAAGGTAATCTCGTCGTCGTAGTAGGCGGCGGCAATCTCCTGGACGAGCGTGTCGTCGTGAGCGGCGTCTTGGAGGTACTCTCGAAGCGCGGTTACGAGGACGTCTGTTCGGTCTTCGCCGAGGACTGCGGCCAGTGCGTCAGCCCGGTCGATGAGCCGATTGGGGGCCCGAAACTGCACGCGCTTCTTCTCGGTGCTCATGATGTGTACATTGTGAGCCAACGCACTTAGCCGTTTTCGTGTGTACGATGTGAGCCTCACACGAGCCGGACAAGGCAGGTATCAGTCAGTGATGTAGCCAATCAATTGGCCCACTACATCTTCTGTGCGGTCGTCAACGAGCGAGGTCAGATAGTACTCGACGTCGGCAGCATTGTTGAGTGTCGCAAGCGGCCACGGGAGCACGTGACTTCGTTCCCCGAGTGGGTCGCCCGCGTAGTCGTCGTCCCGGAGCGTGAGTGACTCCTCGTGGTACGTCTTCGTGGAGATCAGGACAGTGATGAGCTGCACGCCATGGTTCGGGAACTGAGGGGCCCCTGTAATGAGCAGCGGCCGACCTTTCTCCGAGAGCGGATCGGCCCCCAGACGATGTCGCCGCGTTCCAGATCCTCGAACGCAGTCACTGTACCTCTTCCATCTGGTCGGTTCGGAGATCCTCGAGACGCTCTTCGCCGTATTGTTCGGCTGCACTCTCGTGGTGTCGGTGAAGCCGGTACGCTGACTGAAGTCGCTCCTTGTTGTCCGTGATCGCCCAGTACGGGCGCTTGTGCCGCACGAGACCGCGCTCCTTCAATCGCGACAGGATTGCACTAACAGCGTCCGTGTCCAACCCGAGTCGCTCGGCGATCGTCGCTGCCTTCCACGCACGGTCGTCGTGGTCGTCGAGGAACAGTACGATCTGCTCGGTGTCGTTGCGTTCCTCGAATTCGTCTGCATCGGCGTTTTCGAACTCGTCGATATCGATGGTGCCGCTCGACATAGGCTAGTGTTGGGACTGTTGGAAAATAGGTGTTTGGTGTGTTTGTTTTATTGCTTGAAGTATTTCCATCTCGACTGTGCCAGTCGAGTGTTGCAAAATCCCGAATTGATTTATATATTGGTTCGCTAGTATGCAACAGTATGCTCACAGAAGGTGAGGTTCGCGCCCTTACTGCCCTCCACGGTGAGCAGACGGTCTCTGAACTTGCAACGAATCTCGATCGGAGTCTCAGCTACACGTCAGAACTCGTCGAGCGGCTCGAAACGACCGGCCTCGTCGAGGCACGCCGACAGGGGAAAACAAAGCAGATTCGACTGTCGGACGCAAAGGCACTCGAGTTACTCACGGACCTCACGCAGCAGTATTCACACATCGACTGGTCAGAGCTGTTGTCAGGGGCAGCCCTCCGAGTGTGCTACTACCTCGACACCCCGCGGACCGCGACCGAACTCGCACGCCGCGCCGACGTCCACCGAAGCACCGTCCACCGTACGCTTGCCCCGCTTCAGCATCGCGGAATCGTCTATCAAACTGACGACGGGGCGTACGCACTGAACGACGGCTTCGAACAGCTGAGTGCAGTCGCTCGTGAGCTTGCCCATCACGGTCACCGCCAGACTGTCGAAGCACAGACCGACACGTACACGATTCTGTGGGAATCGCTTGACGAGTTCCTTGTACAGACGACGACTGAGATCGCCGACGAACACTTCATTCCGACAGGCCCAGACCAGTTCCAGCAATACGGCCTCCCGCTGTTGGCACGTGACCGTCGGTACTACCTCTATTCGGAGGCGACGAGCGAGCTCTCCCCGGAGATGTTGTGCTGTCACATGCTCGTGATTGATTCGGGCGCACGAACGCAGTCATACTGCCTGCTCCTGCTCAGTCACGTCGACATCGTCCGCGATGAACTCCGAGCCCAAGCCACCAAGTACGGCGTCGACGACGTCGTCGACAACCTCTGCACATATCTCGACACCAGCGGTGCCCAGCGGACGGCCCGACTTCCCGGGTGGGAGGACTTCCAGGAACTGGCTGAGGAGTACGAGGTGACGCTATGAGGGCGCGATTCGATAGCTCTTACATCCGGTCGGAACTCGAGCGCATAGGCCAGCAGCTGGACAACCCACTCACCGTCTTCTTGATTGGCGGTGGGTCGATGGCGTTTCGCGGACTCAAAGAGACGACCAAAGACATCGATCTCATCGTCTCCTCCGGCAACGATCTGAGTCAGCTACAAGCGGTGCTCCTTGAGCTAGGCTACGATATCGTCCGGGAACCGGACGAAGAGTACGAAGAACTTGGTGCCCAGCGCATCTTCGAGAACGATGATGGGTGTCGCATCGACGTTTTCAACCAGCAGGTGATTGGCAAGCTGATTCTGTCTCCAGGCATTCGTGAGCGGAGCGAACGCTATCTCGACCCGGGGAATCTCGTGGTCGAGCTCGTGAGTCCAGAAGATATCTTCCTGTTCAAAGCGGTTGCCGGTCGGGTGGACGACATCGAGGATATGTTCTCGCTGATGCAGACCAGCCTCGAGTTCGACGTCGTCGAAGCGGAACTCGAGACACAGGTCGAACTCTTGGAGCAAGAGCTGTTCGTGACGTACGTCAACGAAGCGTTGACCAATCTCACCGAACAACACAACGTGACGACGCCGTTGCACGACCCCGTGGCGGAGATCACTGAGCGCGTCTACGAGGAGCTCGAAGTGCTGCACGCGCTTGACGAACCGAAGTCGGTGGCTGACCTGCAACAGGAGCTTGACTGGCCTGCAGCGGACGTACAGGAGATTGTGCGACGTTTGGAAGAGAAAGACACCGTCGCGGTAACCGATGGGCGCGTCGAACGTCGCTCAACGACGATCTGACCGTGAGGGGAGGAAGTGAGGCCGTGAGGCTACGCTGAAATCATCAAACCTTGACAGGAAATGCGTGACACACTCAGAGGGTCTATCGGTCGTTCTGTTTCCCTTCACGATAGCCAAATACGCCTGCCTCAACCGTCGTTCTCAGGATTCGGTATATTCCAACGAGAACTCTGACTATGAGAATCCCACCACCAAACCAGATGAGAACCCGTGAGAGTTCAATTCCGCCGAGGAGGAGAGACTCGGGAGTAATCACCCCGAGAAGAAAGAGGGCCAAACCAATCCAGAACGCTTCGTTCCGCTGGGAGAGTTCTGTGAGGGTATCCGCCATATCGTTGAGTAAGTTGTTGTGGAAATTAAACTTCTCCCCGTGACCGACTCGCGCTCTGTATTCAGCACGGCTGTGAAAAACTGTCGCCAACTTGGCGATTACATCGAACCCTCTACGAATGGTCGGTCGCGAGCGACGCGGAGGGCGGCAGCGGCGAGCGGGGCGGGCCGTAGAGAAACACCGTTCAACCACTCTCGACGCTCAGTAACACAGCCGACATCCTGGCGGACTCAGAAAGGGCGAGGCCGCCTCGGTCACCGGAAGACTGCGTCTCCCGAGCACACGGCGCTTCGCGCCGTGAACGTCCCCCGACCCCGCAAGCACTGCAGGGGTGAGGCGCGCAGCGGCGTCCTCGTGAGCCGTGCGTGACCTTCGGTCCCGCTGGAAGCCGGCGCTCTGCGCCGGCGACGAAGCGAACGGGAACAAGCGAGACGTAGTCTCACGTGGTCGCAGGGCGTCAAGCGGCCGAGGGCTTTCAGGAACGATCCCTGTCTCGGAACCGCAAGTCGTTATTCGCCGACGGACTGCGGTTCGTCCTCGATGATGACGTCAACACCGTCCGGTGAGACACCGAGCGGAATCCCTTCGACAGTAAACTGAACAGCGATGGTCTCATCGGCGGAAGCGATCAACTGTTCGAGCGCACCGGGGTCGACGTACTCGTGGAGTTGATAGGCGTCGTCATCGAGTCCACATGCCTCCAG
Source organism: Haloferax sp. Atlit-6N (assembly GCF_003383195.1). Classification (NCBI taxonomy): domain Archaea; kingdom Methanobacteriati; phylum Methanobacteriota; class Halobacteria; order Halobacteriales; family Haloferacaceae; genus Haloferax; species Haloferax sp. Atlit-6N. The sequence goes on from NZ_QEQJ01000007.1 coordinate 19,410, forward strand.
TGTCTCGACGATTTCAACGAGGAGGTCGCTTGATCCACCTGAACTGCCTGTTGGTGGGGATTGCATCTGTACACTTACTATGAAGCTGACTAGCGTTTAAAACGTTAGGAGTCACCCACAGAAGCGATACGGTTCTACAGTTCCTCGTACACCCGTTCGGGCAGGACGAAGGCGATTTCGTTTCGGCGAGCGAACCGCCGAACGGCCTGATACCGACTGTTCGACGGCTGTCCCATCGCGACGAACAGGCCGGTGTCGGCGATGTGGAGCCGGCTCACGTGTCGTCAGTGCCGTCGCCGATGTCCAACTCACCGAGTCCTGCCCCAGCCTCCTCGATATCGTAGTGCTCGTGGACGACGGGCCGGAGCGCTTGCAGAATCATCTCCGCGGCCAGCGGGGAGATGTCGAGGTCGTCGGCCATCAGTCGGTGGGTCACCTCGCCGCGTTCGCGGGCGACCGCATAGGTGAGCGCGGTCGCGAGGCCGGCGACGCCGTGACGGTCGATGTAGGTGTCGATATCTGCGTTCGTCTCCCGGCGGCCGACCGCGTCGATGAGCGCCGGCGTGATCGTGTACTCGCGGTCGCCGGCAGTCGTCGTCACGGTCAGGTCGATTGCGCGGGCGGCGTACTGCCGGGGCTGCTCGTCCTGTGTAACTTCGACGACGCCGGTGTCGACGAGCCGGTTCACGTAGCTGTAGGCCGTTCCCTGGGCGAGGTTGAGGTCCTCCATCACGTCCTGGACGGTTGCCTCTCCCTCCTGGGCGAAATACGCGTACAGCTGAGCTAGCTGTGGCTCCTCCAGCAAGTCCGCGACCGAGAGGAACTCGCGGACGATGTCGCCGTCGGCGCGATTTGGGGTGCGTGACATGGACCGTCCTTGATTACAGTTTACAGCGAATCAGTAAAGAGTATTTGGGATCACTCTGCCGGCGTCGCGACGAGATACTCCTTGAGGTCGGGCGTCCAGTACGTCGCAAGGCCACCCGGACTACAGCGGGCGCACAGCTGTAACGGGCTTCCAGATGCCCCAGTCCGATCCGGAACCGGGTGAGCCCTGCAAGTGTATGGACGACGAGCCCGCATCCGTCGCAGGCGTAGCGATTGCGCTCGTCGGGAGCTGGCTCCGTCTGAATCGCGCAGTCGACACAGATCGGGTGAGTGACCCGCTCGTCCTGTCCACAGATATGGGCCTCGCCAGTCTCGGTACCGGGCGGGGCGTTGCAGAACGCACAGCCGACGAGGGTCTGGTGCATCACTTACCCTCCGCGTCGGCGTCGCGGCCGGCCGTCCAGCCACGGTGGAAGACGGCCAGCTGCGTCGATGAGTCGAACGCGGTACCGCTCGGTTCGTGAACCAGAACTTGGTCCTCGGGAACCGGAGTGACGACGTCCGTGTCGATGAGGTCCTTGACCAGGTTCTGGGCAGTCGCGTCGCCGACATCCGTCGTGTCGACGCCGGCGGCGTCACGGTCCTGGGCGAGCAGTGCTTTCTCGAACTGTTCGTAGTCGCGACTCGTGTCGTCGTGCGGATCGGGACCAAGCATGCTGAGTCACGCCGCGCACGCTGTTGCGCGCTGCACGCCTCCCGGCGTGCACGAGAAACGCTGTTTCTCGTCTGCACACTAGAACGCAGAGCGTTCTGCCTGCTGAGTACTCACTAGTTCCTCTAAAGTATCGAGGGACGGACGCTAGTTTGAATATGTCTATAGAACAAGACTCTTGGAAAGACATTGATACAAATGAATCGAAGTGAATATTTGCGGTATGATCAATGACGAAGGAGAGACATCCGAATCACGAACTCGAACAGTACTCTCGTGGAATGTTCCTGGCCCGGTTTTCTAATTGGGTCGTCAATTCCCTTGTTGAGGCAGATTATGCATTTGATTTCGAGGTTCGCCCAACAGGGAAGTTCGTCAACCATTCTGAAGTCAGACAGTCTCCATTTTTCGTTCAGCTGAAAGCGACAGAGAAATTCGATGGCTCCGAGGTAGCCAGGTGGCAATTTCAAACAAGCTATCTTATCGGAGACTGCCTTTCGGCGTCGATACCAGTCGTGCTCTGTATCTATGAACGGTCATCCGACCAGTTCTACTGGTGCATCCTGCAATCATATTGTTGGGACGTGCTTGATGAACAGAACCCAGAGTGGCGATCCCAAACCTATGTTCAGATCCAGATCGATCGAGAGCCACTCGAGACTCCTGGAGGGATGCAGCGGCTGATGCAGACTGTGTCTCAGGCTCAACGCCGAATCACGATGCGGTCATCTATTGCGTCGCAACGACGGGGGACCTTTGCGAACCCTCCCGGAACCCAACTTGCGTCGACTGAAGAGGTTCGGAGGCACAAACGCGAACTGGTCGAAGATGCACACCGGTTAGCCATTGCTGACCATCTATACCGGGCTCTGAGCCGAGTGATGTACGTCTATCAGTTACCGGAGGATGATCGGCCGCGGCTTGATGCGATCTGCTACTTACTCGCCCTTCGAGTCACGACGGCCCCGGATATTGCTCTCGCGAAACTCCGTTTGGCGAATCACGGTCTTGCTCTCGCGAACTCATACGACGAACCTGATGTTCAAGAGCTGATTGAGGACCTCATCGACAGCCCGCGTGAATACTTGAAACAGGAATTCATCGGGGCACGGTATCTACATACGAAATCCGGACGCGAGTGCCTTGTATTAGAGGTTGTCTTTCGAGGGTCAGGAGATGGACCGGACACCATACCAGTAGCCACGATACAAGACTCAATGGGTGATCTCGAGATGGAAAGGGCTGGAGCGCTATCCGCCAATGATGAGTACGAATTGATTGAATCAGGGAGTTCCACGAACCCTCGTTCAGATGCATGTGAAGAGGGCGAACACGACTTTTCGATCACCGATCTACGAGAGTACTCGCGAGCAGCAAAGTGTTCACGGTGTGGTCTAAGACACGGAGTACTCAGTGAATGGCTTGAACAAAGCGTCCCAGAAGTCTGTAATCGCTGTGGCTCCATCGAATACGACCTTCAAGATGGACGACATGAGCGTCTCTGCACTGATTGTGTAACCGAGTAGAATTAGCCAGGCCAGACGTATGAATTCTCATGTGATAACATAGACTGGGACTAGATTACAATGAACCAGCACAGGACCCACAACAGAACCCGTTGTAGTCCCGTTTCTTCGCGACGATGTTGTATCTCACTAGGATTCACTCACTCGAGTATCAGGGCGGCGGGCGGGGACGAGGGAGTGGACCAGCCTTAATGTTAACCAACATAGTTTGGTCTTTTCAGGTTACAACGAGAGACTCACGATAGGCCAGTCTTCCTGACAATGATGGTCGTTCCAGCGGGCGCACCCGGTATCGCATTATAGCTGAAAAGACCAAGTGCCGGTTTCAGCCGGGGATGTTGGTTAAGTCTAGCCACTACGGCGTTCGGAGATCTCGAACTGGTTTTACGACGAAGGTGTCCGGCTCGCTGGTTGCTCCTTCACCAGCCCACTCTGCCGACGTCGATGCCGACCGCGTGAGCTGGGTGATCAGTTCGTCGCGAACGGTTCGTCGAGGGACGGTTGCCTCGTGCCAGCCCAGCCGGTCGTCGAAGTGCCGCTTCTGAAACTGCTCGCCGACGTCGTCTGCGGCGACGTACTGCGTCCGAGTCGAGCGCCCAACCTGCCGGGAGATGAAGACGGCGCCCACGGCCTCGTGCGTGAGCTCGACGAGAGCACACTCCACGAGCGCGACGACTGACGTGTGATCCCGGTCGGTCGGAACCGTCACCTTGAGGTCTGCCCACGGCGCGTGACCGTCAGGAGTACTTGATGCTTGATGCGTTGCTTGTGTTTCGCTGAGTTGTTCCGAAGCCATCGTCAATCGGGGGCACGTGATGTACCCCGCCACCCCCTCGCGGGGGCGACAGACACCACCGACACACACCCGCTCAACCTATGCGCTAAATCTGACAGATTACTGAGTCCAAACTCTGGGTGACGGCCCCTTGGCCTGAGAGAGCCGGCGGCCTTCGCACATTGCATATCGCCTCTTTCTTTGGACGAAATCCGCGATATGCAAGACGATACGACGGCCTCAAATCGAAGAAGAGCCCCGTCGGGCCGATTTAAGGCGGTAGAAAACACCTCGACGAGTTCGGGAATGATACTGGAGCCCCAAAATTTGCTCGACGAGGGGGTAATGAAGGTGATTTCGGACGTATCTAAATTTCATCGGGCCGCTGCATCACCTGTTCTGAATTTCACGAGGCTCCCCGACTCAGTACTTCGAATCGTGAAACACCCCGATTCCCTCGATTCCGGTTGTGTTAGCGGCTGAAAATTGCTCGACGGGGATTCTGAAAAGACTGGCTTTGGTCTGCAACACGAACCTCGAAAATCTGAGGGGAAGTCTATTCCTTAGAACTGCTCTGAGGGACCAGCTGATTCCTCGTCAACTTGTTCGTACATCTCATCCGGGAACGGAAGACTGCCCCAGATCGAGTAGGGACACTGGTCCTGGCCGATGCAGTAGCGCTGCAGATCGTCGTTATCGCAGTTCATCGGCAACGGCGTGTCGCCGTCGATTGTGTTCGAGAACTCGTAGCGGACTTGGTACTCAGTTTCTTGCTCGTCGTACCACGGCCACCTGGAGAAGACGTCCTTGAGGTCCGCGACGATTTCGTCGAGGCTGCTGTGTTGGTACTGCGGCAGCCACATCACCATCCGCGCGAAGTTGTAGAGATCCTTCCGAACCGGCTTCTTCTCGTGGAGTCGCTCCTCCATATTCGCCATACAGGGGAGTTCGAAGAGGTCCTCGATCTCCCGGACCTCGATCTGTTCGGCGCCGGTGCCGGCTCGCCCGATTCGGTACGTATTGACGCGCCCGTCGCGATCGATCGTGACGGCCGAGTGGGACTCGTGGTCGGCCAGCGTCTTCGCGAGACTGCTCGGACTCGAGATCCAGTCTGTCACTGAGGATTCCCAGTCGTCCTCGGCGTCGTACGCCGTAACCGCTCGGTAGAGCTCTTTCGCCGTGTGGAATTCGCCCGTTTGCGCGACGTCGTCGGGCGCATCACTTAGGGCCCGCCGGAGGACGCGAATCGTCCGTTCGCCACGGTCCCAGTTCCGCCAGATTCGCTCGTGGTGGCCGGTCTCGAGGAAGCGGTCGATCCGCTCCGTTATCGCGGACTCGTTCGTGGTCAGCCACGTCAGCTGGTCGTCGGAGAGCCCGTCTTCTTGCACCCGCAGGAGCTTCTTGAACGCCTGCTCAGCGTAGTCCCGATACTTACTGTCAAAATCACCGACTGGAACGTACAGGTTGTTGTCTTTGACTCGCGTCAGTATCTCTCCGCCGTCGTCTGTCTTCGTTGATTCCCCACCCTTCCGAACGAGACATTTGCGTGATGCCGCCGCCATCGGGATTTCGAGGTACAGGCCGTCTCCGAACTCCGGCATCTCCTCGATTCCCGTACAAACACGTCCGGGATGCGGCCCATCCTCACCCGGTTCCTTACTGTACAGCACCTCGGCGATGTCCTGCTGGAGCGTTCCATCACCGTAGTTTCGGAGGAGTGATGCGAGATTATTGACGTACAGCTCTCGGATGTCGTAGAGCACCTGGATGTTCCGGGTCGACGCGTGCTCAAACTTCGGATGTGCTTTCACACAGATCGCACTCAGCGTCGCAAGCACGGCGAGTGTCGCCGGTTCGTCAACGAACGGCTCTTTGGCAGCGTCGGCACGAACCTGCTCTTTGAACGCGGCCGTCCCAAACCGCTCAATGTCGTTCACGAGGTCCGCGGGCTGCTCTTCGCCGTCGACAACGTATCGATTGTAGCCACGCGTGAACAGTTGGTTGATTCGGATGTCACCGTACTCAGGCGGAAGTGCCGCAACTCGATACGCCATCTCCTCGTCGTCGGTGGGTGTATTCTGACTCATTCCGTAATCACCTCCGGCGTCGCCGACCGAACGTCGAAATGCGGACTCTCGATGGGTTGAACGATACTGCAGACATCGGCGTGCAGCGAGTAAGGCAGGCGTGCGACACGCCGGCGGTCGGCTGTCACGACGGGATCGATGGGGATGTCATAGGTCTCTAAGAGGAGGTCGTTCAACACCTCGCGACTCTGTTCGTCGTATCGATGTGCAAGGTCCGTATCGAGGAGGTAGACGTGGACGCCCTGTCCACTATACACGACCATCGTTTCCTCGGCGTTGAAGTCCTCCTCAAAGATGTCTCGCACCGCGAATCCGTATTCGATAGCGCAGTCGATATCCTCGAAGGCATACGGATAGCCCGCGGGTTCGGCGTCGAGAATACCGGCGGCGTCGAGGAGTGCCTCGTTGTCCCAGTCGTCATCCTCGAAGACCGTATCCGAGGCTCGTTTCCGAGCGATCTCTTTCGCGTCGATATCGACGAGAAGCACCCATGGTCGTTCCCAGTGATCCAACGCATAGTAGACGGCATCAGGGCGTGGGTTTGGCTTCTCGAGAACCGACGGATCTGCGAGTGCGAAGTTGCTCCGACCGAGGGGATCGTTGCGAGCGGGGTCCCGAATGAACCCCACAACATCCTCGAACTCGTTGAACGCGGGTGTCGTCGGCTCACCGGACCGGTCTGTCTGCCACGTATCCCGGCGGATGAAGTCCCTGTCAGGGATGTCGTCTTTGCGAACGGGGTGTGGGTCTCGAAAAGCGACGGCATACTGTTTCGGCCCGTTTGCGGTGATGAACTCAGGGAGGTCGGCAACGTAGCTGGGGAATTCCTCGGCATAATAGGTGTAGACCTCTTCACGAGTTGCCTGTCGCCAAGTCATGAGTCGACCTCCTGTTTGAGATTTGTGAAGCCGCGAACGGTGGCCATGCCTTCGGCATCAAGTTCGCTGATTGCGTCTTTGATGTTCGAGAACGACCGTGCTGCCCGCCCGCTGACGCTTTCCTCGATTCGGTCCGCTTCAGCAAGTGTATCAAGCACTTCAATAGCGGTCTGGCGGCTGTTGAATGCCCAAATCGCGTCGGCATCCACCGCGCTAAGCTTGTCGTAGTCGTCGACCGGTGCGTGGCTGTTGTTGCTCGGGAGTTCAGCTTCGCCGACCCAAACGAGTTCTCCAGCGTCGTTGAACGCAGCTACGTCGAACACCGTCCTGTCGTCGTATTCGTAGTACGGTTCGACGCGAACGACATCGTCCTGCTGTTGGAGCCACCGTTCGAGGAGTCGAACACCGACCTTGTGTGGTGTTTTCTCCCCGATATCGCCTTGGCCAGGGCCAACTTGGAGCTTCTGTCCGAGTAGTTCCCGCCCTGCCGGGAGGACAGTATAGTACTTTTGACCGGCTGCAGACGCGTCCTCGACGAGGTTCTGCTCCGTCAAGCGTTCCAAGTGGAGGTCTTCGTACTCGTCTCGGAGGGGGCGCATCGAGTTGATAAGAGTGTACTCAGTAGCCTCGCGGTTCATCACCTCAAGGACGTGGCTGAGGAAGTGGACATCATCATGGCTGAGACCACGCTTCCGAAGTTCATCATCGGAGACAGAGACCTCACTCGCTTGGATGGGTGATGAACGAGTCTCCGGAGGCCCGTTCCCGTCTCCCAGTGACTCCTCTTCGACCTCAGTCACCATGTTGAACAACGAGGTACTCTCCTGTGGCTCAGCATTGGTATCACTCGTTCCGGTCGATATCGACGACGTGGTTGGTGTCCCTTGTCCGATGAACGAGGATTGTGTAGAGTCTGTTTCCACGCGATTGCGATCAGCGGTAACTGTTGTATCGGCACCTGACCCCCAATCAGACTCATCTCGGACCGGGGTCGATTCACTCATCTCACCAAGCCCGTACTGAGTCTGGGTTCGCTCCGACAGTCGCGGGAGGGCCACGGTCTCGAAGTGGTCCGCCTGTTCGACAGACAACGGTTCGTCGCTTTCAGGATGGCCAGCAGCTATCGGGAGCGGCTTCACCGAAAACGGGGCTGGACCCGTCTCCCCGAATGACGGACTCGGCAGTTGTGCGATCCACTCTCCGCTGGGGAGCGTGTTGATCCGGTTTCGGAGGTCAGTCGGACTCAGGTCTTCGTGGGCCAGCGATTCAGCGAGGCCACGCTCGATAGAGATGTTTCCGATGAGCTTCGTCTTGATGTTGTTGAGGACCTCGTCGTAGGCGCGTTCGTTCCGATTTCGAACCTGGCCGGGGAACTGCATCACCAGTCCCATGCTCAAGCCGAACGACCGCCCCTGTGGAAGCAACTGCTCGGAGACAAGTTTCGTTGCTGCGACGGGGGCCGCTTCCTCGATGATGAGGTTGGTGAGGTTCTCGTAGTCCGTGTTCCCGTCACGTCGACGCACCTGCACCGCGTCCCAGAGATTACTCAACAGGAGGAGTGTGATCGCTCGCTGTGCCTCCGGGCGGAGGTCACCTAAGTCGAACAGAATCGTGGCGTCTTCGTCGAGGAACTCGCGGAAGTCGAATCGGTTGTCGACGTATTCGCCGTTGTCATCCTGTTCCGGGACATGGCTGAAGATCCGTCGCAGGTGGGCATCCTCTCTGAGTTTGTCGAGGCGGTTCCCGACGGCGTCCATCGATACCTGGAACTGGTGGTCGTCCTTCGCGAAGTGCCGTGTAAGCGACTCCTCGATGCTCCGGTTGTCCGCCGAAACCGGCGGCACAGTTCGCTCCCGCTGCATCTCGAGTGCGGCCGCAAAGAGGTCGTCTAACCCAAAGACGTCGCTTCCGTACTCCTCGTCGAACAGCGCCTTGATGAGGTAGCTGAGAATCTCGTTGGCAACGAACGCTTGTCCATACTGCTCGCGGCCCATGATCATCCGCATGATATCGTGGAAGTGGTCGACCTTGTCCTGTATCGCGTCCGCCCGATTCCGTCCAGCGTCGAGTGCCGGCCGAATATCGAAAAAGGAGAATGCGGGTATCGTCTCGGGAACACGGAACCGGTAGACATCGTCCAGCCCGTTGAAGCGCTCGTAATGACTCCGAAGGTAGTTGGCGCACATCCCATCGCCCTTCGGGTCGACGATAACGACGGGCCCGCCGGTCGTCTCACGGAGCGACAGCGCATCGTTGATGATTGCTTTCGACTTCCCGCTTCCAGTCGAGGCGAACCGACCGTAGTGTGTCGTCAGGAGCTTCGGCGGAATCCGAATCGGACGCTGTTGCGGCGAACCGTTCTCATCGAGTGCATACCCGATGGCCATTCCCTCCCGAAACTGCTGGACTAAGTCCGGGTTGGGCCACGGAAGCGGATCACGACTCTGCTGTTCAGCACGCGTCCCTCGCGTTCCTTCGACTGTCAGTTGGTCCGACGATGGAACCAAGATGAAGTTCGCAAGCTCAGCGCCACAGAGAACTAACTCCGGCCGGGTCTTACCGCGCCCGGTCGTTACCTCCCGCGAAAGGAGTCGCTGGAGCGCTGCTCGCGCGTGTTGTTCTTTCTTCGATTGTCGGAAGCCACGATCTCGAAGTCGCGTCGCTTCGATCTCGTAGAACGGGCCATCAAGTGGGTCGAATACTGGTGCCAGTGACGACAGGCGGTCATCAAGGGCGTCGCGACCAGCCTCACTCGTTGGCACACCAATTGCCCGGATGTTCGTCGTGTACGAGCGTTTAGGATTGACTGCATCAATCGCATCAAGCCGCTTGACCACGATATCACTCAATTCGTCACGGGTGCGACGTTCGTACTCCAGTTCGGGGTCGAGCAGGTCGCCAAGGATTTTCTGCGACAGCGTATCCCGGCCATCATCCAAGTCCTCTTTGCGGAGTTCCGCATCCGCTTGCCAGCTCTCCCGGCGCTGAAACACGACTTGGAACGCGAGCGGTTCACGAGCATCATTCAGGTGGTCGATCAGCGACGCAAGCACAGCTCCCGGTTCGTCGACCGCCGGCAGCGTGCTCTCGTCAGGCGTCGCCGTCAGCGGAGTCAACGACGACATCCAGTCCTGCTTCCGAACTGCCGATCCACACCACCGCACGCCCCGTGGTGAGACGGCGTCGGCCGCGGGGCGGGCGAGAATCGTCCCGTCTGCGGCTACTGTCGGCTTCTCGACCGACGTGGGTGGAACCTCGTCAGCGAGCGAATCAGTCGTTTCGAGTTTGACAACTGTCTCTCCAACCGACACCAGCCCGTCCGCCGTTCTTCCACCCACGTCGGCAGCGTCCGTCGGTGAACCCTCAGACTCACGTGTTGTGGTTGTGCCGCCGTCTGGCGCTGTGCCGGCGTCGACATCTGCAGCCGAATACTGTTCGTCGTCAGAGAACTCATACTGCAGGTCACCCTGCTGGTACCGCTCGACGAACTCCTCGTGGGACAATGCAACCGGATGAATCAGCTTCGACGCGACGTCCACTTCGACACGCTCGATGTCGAACGTTGTCGGATAGATCGACCGAAGCCGCTCTTCGAGTGTTCCGAGATAGTCGTCAGCACCATAGTAGAACTCAACCGGAGCGTCTTGCCCCGTACTAAGCGCAAGGAACTCGAAACGCGGTGGTGTCGCGGATGTAAACGGGTTGAGTTTCGACCGCAGGCCCGAGCTGTCAGGGGTCAGTTTGTGGAGACTCTCGAGCGTTTTCGGGATGCCACGAGGAGTAATTTCCTCTGAAGTGGGTGTCACGCGGAGATACTCACGCTCACGCATCGTCGGTACCTCCAAGCTGGCCGTTGTCAGTTGCTGTTGAATCAGTCTGCATGTCTTGTGACTCTCCGTTTGCGTGCTGCGCTAACTCCGTCCGAAAGGCCTCAATATCCGCTGAAACTGCTGTCTCTCCAGCCCCGGGCAGCGACGCCCGCCGCTGCTCGGTCGGGTCGAAGTCGATGACCTGCTTTTCCTTGGGCATCGCTTCGACTCTGATACCACGCCACTCGCCGTCGACACCGACCAAGGCTTCTGAAAAGCCGGCGTCTTCGTTTCCGGGGACTGCGTCCTGTACGTACCGCATCTGGGCGTGGTTCAGGCCGAACTCGTCGGCCCATTCCTTGTCCATCCCATCCAAGCGATGGAACTGCTTGACGGCACACTGGTCAAGGATGGCTTCGGATTCAGCGTGCTCGAAGAACTCGTCGACGGTCTGGGTGACCAGTCGAATCGAGAGGTCGTGGTGGCGGTGATGCCGAAACACCGTTTCGAGGAACACCAGACTCGCGGCGTCCTGCATGATGTACCGCGCTTCGTCGATGACGAACACGACTTCCTTGTCCGTCTCTTTCGCCCGCTCGTAGACGAGCGAGATGAGCAACTGCATCGTCAGTGCCGTACTGCTGTCGACGCTGCCTTCTTGCTGGGCGAGATCAAGGTAGATGACTTTCTCGTCGCGGATGTCGAACTCCGACTCTTTCCCGAGATTCGCATAGCGGCCCGCTTCCTCGAAAGGCCGCAGTTGGTCGATCAACCACGTCGCATCGTTGCTAAGCTTCTCGGCTTCTGCGTCCGACCGAACGACGAACGATTCGGGGTCGTCAACCATCTCTTCGAAGACGTCTAACATTTCTCGAATCGTCGGGCTCGGGTTACCGTGCGTCGTGATATCATCCATAATGCCATGACGCTCGTAGGCGTGTCTAAGTCCGAGTTCGAGTGTCGTCCGACGGTCACCGAGTGAGATGCCCCGGAGGGCGAAGAAATTCGTCAGGAAGCTCATCGCGTCGTCGAGTTTCTCGTTGAACGGACTCGCGTCCTCACCCATTGCCCGTTGGACGTGTTCGGGCGTCTGGCGGATTTCGAGCGGGTTCAGCCCGAGCGTCCCGCCGACGGTAATTCGCTTGGCGTCGAGCGCTTCGGAGACGCCCGCCCAGTTGTTGAGCGGTTCGAGAATGATTCCGATGCGATCCTTGCTCTGTTCGATCGATCGGATGAAGTTCTCCTTCGCACCGAACGATTTGCCAGAGCCGGTATCCCCCACTGTAAACATCGCATAACCGTTATCGCGGGCGAACGGGTCGATGACGACCGGACTCTGGTTGTCCTTGTGGATTCCGAACTCGACGCCTCCTTCTTCGAGAATCGTCGCGTTGTGTGGCGACGCTAGGAGGGAACCAACAGCGCCACCGAGCGCAATCGACTCCCGACCAAAGACGTTGTCGCCGATTGGCGCGGCGGACTGGAGTGCGAGGTCCTGCCGGCAGATAGCCGTCTTCGGCGTGAGGTTCGCCGGTTCGTCACGGAGCGCGCTTTTGACTGCTCTGACGGCATCTTGGAGGTCGTCCCTGTCGTCGGCACGGACGGTGACGAACAGGCCTTGGTCGAACACGCTCGCGCCACTCTCGACGGCCTTGTACGTCGCCGCCGCTTCGTTGGCTCGCTCTTGGAGGTACTCACTTCGGACGCTCTGTTCTAAATCGGCGTCAACCTGCAGGTCGTCAGCGATATCCTGCAGTTCGTTTCGTGCGCGCTGCTGGTTCTTCGGCGTGATGTGCGCTGTGAGGTCGAACTCGACGTCGGTCAACTCGAAGAGGTCACTCAGATAGCCGTCGTTCGGGTAGTCGGCGTAGTCAGCGATGTACAGCGTCGACGTCCATTGCTCACCGACACGGGCAGCTCGCGTCTCCCATTCGATTGCTGCCGGTGCTGTCGCCGTCTTGTGTGACTCCGAGATGTCGTCGAGGAGCTGGCCTTCTACGTCGCCCGCTTCAAGCGTCTCCTCGTCGAGGACGTCCGAGAAATCGACTTCCGGCTCGTCGTCGGTGCGATATCGTTGCCAGAGGGCTGCTCCACTAACGCCGAGAACCACAATAGTCCCCAGATAGAGCGCCGCACCTTCGGGTGACGTCGGCTGTTGGGCCCACTGGGTGAGTTGGGTAAGGACACCGCGGCTCGCCTGCAACGGGAGGTTACGCATCGAACGCCTCCTCGCGGCGTGAGCGGCTGAGAATTGGCTGTTCGCGAATCACGTCTGCTTCGGTCTCGAAATCGTATTCCTCGCCGTTCCAGAAGTCCATGTTCAGGACGAACAACTCGACCGTGCTGAGTCGGTGGGCAGACCAGCCGGATGCCTGCTGGATGAACTCAGAGCGGACATCCGCGATACGGTCGTCCAACTTCTCGAACATCTGGGCGCGACGCTCCGCGTCTGAGAGGTCCGCACGCCGGGTGACAAACGGGTTGAACAGAATCCCAATCACGGGGAACTGCGTCAGCTTTTCAGCCGGCGTTCCTTCGTCGCGGTATCGGTCGTAGACTTCGAGTGGCGAGACTTCCACCCCGATGTAGTATCGAACCTGCTGAATGCCGCGGTCGCGCATCTCTTTGGGCCGCGTCTCCCGATACTCCTCGAGGAGTTCCCGGAAGATCGGGTTCTGTGTGACGTCTTCGTCGGTGAGTCGCTCCTCGATTGTCTCGGTGATCTGTTCGACCGGAAATGACCGGGTTGTTGCGTGGAACTTGAGCTTCGAGTCGAGTTCTTTGTTGGCGAACTCGGCGCCTGCATCCTGGAGTTGGGCCCAGTCGTCGGCCATCGCGAAGTCCATGTTCCCCGGGTCGATTTCGATGAACGCTTCCATGGCGCCGTCGGCCCGCTGAATCGCGCCGGCGCCGGGCCACGCTCGCTCGATATTCGTGAGGTCTTGGGTTCGCTCGTCTGGCGTGAACGGTGTGTAGTTCGCGAGTCCACCCTCGTTGCGCACAGTTTCGTTTGTTTGGCTGTCCGAGTGGGCTGGCGCACTCACCGTGATGCGGGGCCGTTTGACGTAGCGATAGACGTCTTTCGTCCACGTCCACGCGTTCAGATGGTCGGGTGCGACATAGACAATGGCCGCACCCATCCCGAGGCCGCTTGCGATAAGCGGGACGGCGAGTGATTCAACGCCGGTGAGGCCGGCGAGGAGCAACCCACAGATTGGGAGGGCGATGAGGACGCCAACGTCGCCCTCTTCGATGTTGAGGTAGGGGATGCGACTCGCTTCGCCGAACTGGTCCATGATGCGCCGAGCGGCTGTGTCTTGGTCTGTCGACATAGTTAGCGGGTTCGAGGTTCGTTTTCGGTCCGCCGGTACGACGGCAGTCCATCGCTGTCATCAGTCGAGTCACGCTGGGCGGCTGCTCGCTGGGCAAGTGCTTGGCCGGCGGCGGCTTTCGGCCCCCAGCGGGCGGCGGTCGTTGCAACGCCAGCGCCGCCGACATACGCGCCGGCTGCGACGCCACCGATGAGGGCTGCGCCTCGCGTTGCACCGCCGATGACCTTCGCGGTGAGGGGCGTCGCATACGTGAACGTCTTCCAGGTGAGATAGAGCGCGATCACCGGGAGCGATGTTGCTACAAGATACTTCAAAAATGGACTATTAGGGGTGAGAACGCCTTCAGAATAGAGCAAGTCGTATCCTTTGAACACGACTGCTGCGGGGAGAGGGAGAACTGCAAGAGGAACAAACCGCTTACAGAAGCCCATAGCGATGTCGGAAAGAACCGGAAGATTGCCATAGGCAATAGCAAACGCGATCGGCATTCCATACACATAGACGTAAACCAAGACCTCTCGAATGTAGTAGAGCGCTTCAAGCACCCACATCGAAAGACCGCCCATGACAGCGAAGAGTAAGCTGAGCCCGGGGTTGGTTACTGTTTCTCGGAGGAAATTTAGCATGACATCGCCTAGCGAACTCAAACTCGGTAGAAGGGCGATTGTAAACCCATCAACGATATACAGACCGAGGACGCTCACCCAGTACCAACTGACAATAAGACACGCCCCAACCCAGGCAGTCTTCTTCGTGCGTCTGGCTTTGTACTCACTCCCGACATTGAAAATCCGCATCGTGTGTCGCCCCTGAACGCACATCACCAACAGGAGTAGCGAGATCAACATGATCTCGCCGCCGACGAGAGCATCTTGAATGGCCGGCCATGCACCATTCGTTGGTGTCCCGAAAACGAACACACCATCAGTTTCGGGAGTCGGGGTTCCGAACATCTCAGTAGAAAGCGTCTCGTACCCCTGATTTACACCCTGCATGAACAGAGACGTCACCCAAGCAACGATCTTCTTGAATCCCTCTAAGACGATATCAATCAGGTCAACCATCGCTATACCTCGCTAATCGTAATCTCGCAGTCGTCGAACTCGTCTGAAGCAGAGTACTGGACTTGGTATGTTTCAGAGACTTTCTTTGCGTCAACTCGTGTTTCTAAAACAACTTCAAATTCTCCCGCTTGGGGTTCATCTTTACACGAGGTCCCCTCAGCTCGAATGAACGCGAATGGGGACCGGTAGCTGTATAGAGTGAGTTTCTGACCAGGAGGAACAGTTACTGCAGTTGTTTCAGCATCTGCATCTGGATCGTAGATACCACTCACACCATCGGCATCAGCGTAATTAGTCCCCTCTTCATCGGAGGGGTACGGAACATCCCCGACGAAGAGAAGCTTCGTGACTGCGTTTGGCCCCATACCACGGTTCTCAACAGTCACAAACGCCTCATCAGTAACCTCGTCGCTCGAGGTAGTCCACATCTCCTCTGGTTGGTTTCTACCGATTCCCATCTCGACGATGTTGAGGTCCGGTTGAATCGAAAGTGAGCCTTCAGCAACCGTCTCTTCACCATCCAACGCGACGACACGGTACTCACCGGGTTCGTAGGCAGTCCCGATTTCGAACGAAACCTGTCGTGCGCCGGTGGCAAGCCCACGCTTCCCGAACAGTTCTCCATTCGGCTGTATGAGGTTCACCTGCTCAACGGGCGCGTCAGCGTCGATCTCGACAACGATGGTTTGTCCCTCAACAGCAATGCGTGAAAGAGGGCCCGCACGTTCGGTCGCCGCCGGCGTCTGGTCAGATGTCGTTGTTCCGGAGCCGCGACTACCATCGAGGCAGCCAGCAACGCTGGCGAGTGCGGCCCCGCCGAGTGTTCGAAGGACGGTACGTCTGTCAATCGGTGAATCGGTCGGTATCATTGGTTTCGATAGGAGCTATCTGTCGGTCCAAACATGCGGAGGAGTCGACGGCCGGCGTAGAACGTCACGACGAACGGGATCGCCTGCCAGCCGACTTCGAACACGAACGCAACCCAGCCCTCGAGAGTTCCGAGCGGGTGCCAGCGAACGGACGCCGTATCGCCCACATACGCTGGGTCGTGGCCAAGCCACGTACCGGGATGGTAGCGGGCGGTGTAGATCCCCGGCTCGTCGAGGGTGACGATCGCAATGCCACTTTCGTTGGTCTCAACGCGCTGGTCACCTACTGAGATGTAGCCGCTGTGTGCCGATCCGCCAATCGGATACTGTCGGTCGCTCCCGTTCGACGCGATCGGCGCGCCCGTCTGGTTATCGCGCAACTCGACTTGGAGGGTCGCGTTCGACGTCGTCTGCGAAACGACCTCGACAGTAAGGTTACTCTCGCGAAGCTGTCGCGCCGACCCGACTTGGGGGTCGACAATCGTGGCATTCACCCCGCGAACGATCCCGCCGACTCGAAGCGCCTCCCGGTCGACGGTCTTCGCACGGATGGCCAGACCATAGGTCGGCGTGTACGACTCGTTGACGACCTCGACAGTCACGTTCTCGCCGATCGTCTCACGGGGAGACGCCCGGTCAGCCCCCCACATGTCGATGATATCCGGGCCATCGCGAACCGGCTCTGCTCGCGGCCCGATCTGTGAAGGATACGCGTGAACTCGGACGGGAATCGCATCCGACTGTGCCGTGGTCGTCGACGCGCCGGTCGATGTGACGAGGGTGTCCCAGTTCGTGTTCCGAGCGGTGTAGAATCGCCAGACACCACGGACTCGGGAGCTCTCATCGTCGGTGAGCGTATAGCCCTGCCACGGCCGAGATTGGAAAATTGCGACGCCAGTATCCCCGTTCGGGTACTGCGCGTAGTAGGGGTACGCCGCGAGGTCGTAAATCTCGGTATCGAGTGTGTCCGAGACAGTTCGTGTCTCGGTCCGGTAGTTGACTGTCGTCTCAGATTCGCCACCAACCGTTGTCTCGACGGTCTTCTTGAGGCGAACGGAGATGGTCGCTTCGAGCGTGAGATTCGCGCTCCACGAGTGAGTGGTCTGATACTGTAATTCTGGCGTGTGAGTGCCTGCAGTCGAGGCAACCGGAATGCCGTCGATTTTCAGACGGATGTTCTCAATCTCGTGGGAGACGAGTTCCCAGTCGACGGTCCGGTTACCCGTTTCGTTCCCGGTTGGAACGCGAACACGATAATCGACAAGGCCGCGAACTGTCCCATTGGGAGCGATATAGAGCGGTGTCTCACCTGCGTCGAGATGTCCACGCGTCGAGGGCGTGACCGCGAATATCGTCGCGTGTGCATCGTCGATGAACGTCCCATCTTCGAGTGACGCGTGGGGCGGGTACGTCGACGTGTCAGGCCCGCCGGCGTCGAGATCAGCGAAGTCGTTTCGCGTCCACGTCGCGGCTGTTTCCGGCGGGCGCGTGAACGTGATATCAGTTCCGTTGGCGAGCTGGTGGAGTGCCGTTCGGTCGTCGCCATACTGCTGCTGGTAGGCCTGTTGGCTGACGTAGCGGTCGCTATCGCGAGACCAGAGCGTTGCCGACTCGTTTTCCGTGAGGCCGTTTGTTTCAGTCCCTGGTCTCGGGGGCTGTGCCGTGGCGAGGCCGATGATGGAACTCGACACGAGCAAAGCGGCTACCAGTACGGAGGGCACTCGGTGCTCCATGGGAGGGCAGAGTCGGCGGTGCGCTTACCAGGGAGCGAGGTTCACACAGTCCCCAAGTGGGAGGCCCATGATCGACGCTACGACGGTATACAGCGGGCCGAGCACCGCCAAGATGAGGGCGGACTTGAGTGCTGCGCGCTTGTGGACTTTGAGTCGCTTTTTCTGTTCGGGGCTGGCCGTGAAGATCTCAGCGAGGGAGTCGGCCTGCCAGATGACTGCTAACCCAATGAAGCCGAGCGTTGTCGTAATCTGGAAGAACCCCTCGACCATCCCCGGCAACTTCTCAGCGCTGCAGACCACGCTGTCTTGTGCGGCAACTGGCTGGACGGCAACGAGCGCGAACAGGATGCTCCCGATCGCGACGTGTCGGAAGATGGATCGGGAGGGCCGTTGCTGGTCAGTGGAGCGAGCGTCAGTAGGGGAGTGTGAGTCAGACATGGGGTCACTCGGTGTGGTCGTACACGAGCGCTTGGAGGTCGGCGTAGCGACTCGTCATGGTTGCAATCTCATCGAGCGAGTAGCCCAACTCTCGGGCTTCGGAGAGTTGTGCGCGGAGTTCGTGCGGCTCAACGTCGCGAAGTTGCATCTCGTCGCGGAGGGCTTGCCGATAGAGGGCCGATGCGTTGAGATGGTCGTTCCACCTGAGGAACAACTCATCGATGTCTTCGACGGTGACTGAGCGGGAGATCATGGGTTCGGTATCGTTCCACACCGATTGTCTTGCGGTGCGTACATGTCAACCAGATTTCCGGAATATTATATATTTACTGGCCAACATGAAGTGTGGTAGCATGCCAAATCAGATGTAATTCACAAAAGAAATCTCGAAGGCAGATAGATTTGTATCGTATTCTGCTTGAGTCCTTGATTCCTACCTGACTGCCAGGCGTACTCTGGGAAGACGCACGCGTTGAGATCCTCGAAGCGAGTTCTCGGTAAACATCGTCGGATACGATTGCCGTCTAGTCATCATCAGTGGTCACCAGCGGCCCACTCGGAGAACCGCCAGCCCATGAGAGGGTTGCGTCAATAGTTCCTGTCGTCACCACCGCGACGTCATCCCCTGTTCTAGGGTAATGCTCAAAGCTTCGGCGAGAGTTGTTTTGGAACGGAAGGATGATCGTCGTTCATCGGTCCTCACCTCGTTGCTGTGTTATCGAAATTCATTGGCCGTGATCGTCTCGAGATACTCAACGCTGACATATCGGAATTCAAGACGGTCACTGAAGCCATGTTGAGGAAGGAGTGTTTCGGCCGCCCGACCCGCCGGTTTGTCGGTCGTCAAGAGAACGACGTGATCCGCCTGCTCTGTATCGAGTACCTGAGCAGCAAGCCCCACGAGTGCCGTGTCCGCTTTCTCGGTGATATCTTCGTCACGGCCAGTCTCGTTAGCGATAAACCGGCGGGCTTCGTCCATCACCGTCGAGACAAGCGGGTTGGTGTAGTCAAGTTCGTCGGCAACCACGATCCAGCCCTCCTCGAATCCATCGGGATAGGGAATATTTCCCGAGGGATACGCGTCTGCTGCCGGATCGCCACCGAGTTCTTCGTAGACGCGTTGGGGGACACGCAATGAGACACCAGCCTGTTGGAGTGCTCGACGGAGCCGTTGAAACTTGTCCTTGTCTGGCCCACCACACCGAACGAAGACACCGGTATCAGCGATATACACCGTCTTCATGCACCGGAATCGGCGTACTCAGTGGCAACTGGTTCCAGCGCCTGGAGAATGATCTCGGCTTCAAGCGGTGAAAGGTCAAGTTCCCGGGCCGCAATCCGATGGTTGACCGTCCCGTCGACGTACTCGGAAGCGTACTCGAGGGCGACAGCAAGCCCGTCGAGACCATGTCGCTCGATGTAGATGTCGATGTCCTCGTCCTGGTCGCGGCGGGCAACAGCGGCGATAAGTGCTGGTGTGATCGTTTGGGTTTCACCGTCTGTCGAGAGCGTAAGTGCGATCGACTCGGCATCGTATTCGTACGGACGCTGCTCACGGACTTTCTCTACTAACCCAGCTGTTTCGAGGTTCTGCATATAGTCGTAGGCAGTTCCCTGTGGAATATCGAGTTTGCCGACCAACTCGGACACGGTGACCGGTCCGTGTTGTAAGATATGGGCATACAGCCGAGCAAGTGTGGGTGTGTCGAGGAGGTCGGCCACCGTCTGAAGCTGCTGAATTGGTGGGCGGCCTGACCGGGGAGGTGATTGCGCCATTTCAATTACGAATTATCCATAATTCGTGATAAGACTTCCGGCGAAGGGCCAAAGCTCGAAACTAACTTGCCACTCACCGAAGGCCAGTCGCTCGCTGCGGCACCACCCCATTCTTGTTCTACAGAGAAAACAAGGCGAGTGCCTCGGGCTTGGCCCCGAGATGGTTCACTCCGCACCCGAGTCTGCATCTTCATACTCATCGAAGTCTGGGAGATTTGCATCCCAGTCCGGATTCTCGTCGTAGTAGTCGCCCTCAAACTGCTCGCTCACGGCAGCCAAGCCAATCAAGCTCGCAGTATGTGCATCGTAGGCGTCGGGATTGATCGCCCAATACTCGCCCTTGTGACGCACAAATCCTTGGTCGTGGAGTCTGCTGAGTGTCGTCCCAACACTTCCTCGTGGGATGTCGAGCGCCTCAGCAATCTCACCCGCTCGATAGCCTGTTTCTGGAGTCGCTGCGAGGAAGCGAAGAATGGTCCATCCATTCGTATTCGGTCCTGGAAGATCCGATGGCTGGTAGTTTTCGAAATCAATGGGCATATGTAACAGTATGTAACGGGGAGTAATAGACTTGCCCGAGTAGTTGTTCCAGAGTACTCTTTGGACGCTGGAAAGTCTCGATCGACGCGTTCTCCCAATAGAAGTGCGATGTATCTGAAGTCGTTGGGGGATACTAGTTTTTACTGGCAAGAGTGGTGTGTCTGACAGAGTATCCGCAGAGCGGCGAGTTATCTAGCGAGGGACTGTTGAAAGCCAGAGACGGCACAGTATCCGCATCAATGGGCGTTGTCAGGGGGGAGTCGCCTACTCTTGGCCTAAAGTTCTCTGCGAGATTCTCGGGGAGATTCAAGATGCAGCGGAACTCAATTTCACAGAACGGTTGGACTGCTCTGCCTGTAGAAATGCACCGGAATACCAGTAGGAATCATCTCCACCACAAACCATGACCGAAAACACACTCACCGTCCGTGTCGAATCGAACGACGAGTTCTTCGACCGTGCACTTGAAGCCGCAGCGAAAACCGACGCTGGTGAACTGACTGGTGACCACACTGGCGTCTCACTTCCAAACGAGGCTGCACTTGCACGTGTTCTGAGCGAAAAAAATCTCGAACTTATCCGGACTACTGCCCGCGAAGAACCGAAGAGTCTCCGCGAACTCGCACGACTCGTTAATCGTGACATCAAGAACGTCTCGACCGCGGTCAACGACCTCGCAGAACTCGGACTTGTCGAATTTGAACAGGATGGCCGATCAAAGCGGCCGGTCGTCTGGTACAGCGACATCCACGTTGAGTACGACCTTGGCGTTGAGGCGGATGATACCGAGGTCGCTGCACAGGAGTAGCTTGACTACTGCTGTTCTGGACGGGGCGCGTTCTCGTACTTGACCATCTTCTCGGGCTTGTCGGAGATAGTCTCGTAGATCTGCTGGAGCGTCTCCTCAGCGGCGAGCAGATTGTGTTCCTCAAGGAATGTTCGACCGTCCTCGGTCAGGCCGTAGAACTTCCAGGGATAGCCCTGTCGGCGCTGGTCGTCGTCAAGTGCGACTTCTTTGACGATGCCGGCGTCGATCAACTTCTGGATGTGCTTGTAGACGGTGGCATCGCTGACGCTGGGGTTGAGCTCCTCGAGTTCGTACATCGAAGGCAGCTGCTTGGGATGCTGGAGGATGTTATTGACAAGCGCGAACCGCGTCTGCTGGGTGACGAAATGGATGAGTTCACGGGACCTCTCTCCACCAGCGGTTCCCAGATCGGTACTCATACATCACAGTTCACACTCTGACGCAAAGTAGTTTACCCTTGAGTAAATTACTCTGAAGTAAACCAAAATGAATCTGAATGGGTGACTTAGTTGATGTGTCCGGAGAACTCCCGTGACGAGGAACGGAATCGCCATTCTCGACCGAATTACTACTGTGTGAGTGCCGGGTCACTATCGGTTCCAAATCACGTCTTCATAGCGGTTGTTGATGGATGCTGGTTTTACTGGCAAGAGTGGTGTGTCTGATAGGGTAATTGAAAATAGCCTATTTCAGAATAGCCTATTCTGTATTTGGTTATTCGGCATGATTAACTTCTTGCGAGAATATATGTGGTTCATGGAACGCTTTGTGGATCGGGAAATCGAATTATCTCGGCTGCGAGAGTCCTACGCGTCCAACAGCCCAGAGATGATTGTCATCTTTGGACGGCGTCGCCTCGGAAAGACACAACTCGTTCAACACTCACTCACGCAGCGAGATGATGCCGTCGTATACCAAGCGACGCAGACGACACCACAGGTGCAACTCGACGAATTCGTTGACGTCGCTTCAGGTTCCTTCCCTGGAATCGAACACATCAAACAGAATTGGGAGTCACTACTCGGATATCTTGTCGAACAAGGCGGAATTGTCGTACTCGACGAATTTCCATATCTCATCGACGCCGACAAGAGCATCCCTTCGGTGATTCAGCGATTGTGGGACCAACGCCTCCAGAACACGAGTGGAACACTCATCCTCGTTGGATCATCGATTAGCATGATGGAGGAAGCAACCCTGTTAGGAAACAGCCCACTTTACGGGCGGTTCACCGAGAAAATCGATCTCCGACAACTCGGATTTGCTGCTGCCCAGGAGTTCTTCCCGGACAGCTACAAGCCTGAAGACCGAATTTTTGCATGGGGCATCTTCGGTGGTGTTCCATACTATCTCGATGGCATTGACCTTGAGCACGACCTTGGAACCGTGATTTCTGACTCCCTCCTCTCACAGCGGGGATATCTCCATAACGAACCGGAGTACGTCCTCCGAACTGAGTTAACTGAGCCGAATCGATACTTTGCGATTCTCAAGGCCATCGCTGCAGGGAATACCACGTCAAACGAGATTGCACAGATGGTTGGGATCGACGGAAAACAGATTTCGACCTACACCCAGAAGCTAGAGCGCCTTCGGCTCATCGAACGTGAAGTCCCACTCACAGAAGAGAAAGCTCGCTCCCGCCGTGGCCGGTACCGTATTCTCGACCCGCTATTTCGGTTTTGGTTCCGATTTGTCTACGGGAACGAAGATCGATACGAGCGATTGGGCGACGAAGCGTATGAGGCAGTCATCGAGCCTGAGCTCCCTGACTTCGTGAGTTCACAGTTTGAAGTCCTCTGCCAGGATGCGCTTCCTGGATTGTACCCGGATAAAACGTTCTTAGATATCGGCCGGTGGTGGTACAAAGAACACGAAGTCGACGTCGTCGGTTTCACTACGGAGGGGACGATGGTCGTCGGCGAGTGTAAATTCACGAACGCCCCGCTCGACTATAGTGCGCTTGCGTCACTCGAAGAACACACAGAAGAGATCAGATGGACCCCTGACAGTGGCGGAGATATCGACAAAGAGTATGCACTGTTCACTCGGAGCGGAGCGACCCAGACTGTTCAAGAGGCAGTTGCAAACCGAGATGACTTGCAGCTGTTTGGGCTAGATGACATAACCAATAGCGTGTAACTCACAGTTCTTGGAAGTTCGGGGTGCAAGCATTCCGAACGCTGAGTGCTATTCGTGCGACGAGACCGTCCGCCCGAGTAGCGAACTGGCGCTACTTATCCACGAGGAGATGTAGGCTTGTGTCCGGACATGACTCGCGCATCAGCGCAGGGAGGATGTCAAAAACAACGGAAAACAGGAAGTCGATATTACCATCTTAACCAACAAAATTTTTGATTGGTGTTGTGAGTTGGTTAACACGAGTTAACAGCCGATGTCCTACGAACTACCGACACCACCGACGGACCTCCCTACAGCAGTCGTCAATGCCCTCAATGAATCATCACCGAGCAGTCTTCGAGACGTTGCCCGCTATGCCGAAGCGTTGGCCGAGCACAAGGAACGGGAGGCTCGTCTCGAGGAAGCGTCACCGGAAGGCGAACTCGAAAAACGGCCCGACAACCTACCAGACGACGTGCCCACGAAGGCGACAACCACCGTCAAAGAGATCAACGACAACCGCTACTACTACTGGCAGTGGTGAGAGGGTGACAAAATCAAATCCAAATATAAAGGCCCAGTCAACCCCGATACGTAAGAAAGGCAACTTTCGTGGGTTCGAAGGATACCACACCCTGTGTGAGAGATGAATAATTGAATACTCAACTGCTCATTGAGCGCTCTCTCGTATGAATATCGCATATTTACACTTTGTACACGGGGTGTGAGCTCCCAGAGTCAACAAGTCAGAACTTACACTCGTGATCAGGGGTGTGTAGTCGGGAGAAGAACGCGGACTACGCGAGGTCTTCCAGTCGGTTATCTCGGAGCACGGACTTCGGTACAATACCGGAATCAAGAGCCAGTCGATGTTCAAGATAACTCACTTGTTCCTGTCCACCACCCACCGGTCCGATATCATAACCTCAAGAAACACGTGGCCTTCAGCAGTTCAGAGACGCGATGTTCGCCCAGAATCTTCGCGTCGACTGCCTCGGCTGTGTTTTGGTAGTCCCGCAGACGTATTGTGTTAGCTGATTGAGGAACCGGTGTTGCCAGTACTGCCAATAACCAGTCCACTATTGCCAGTAAAGCTGGTGCAAACGTGGGGACTTCTGATTGGGGGATAGATTCGCGGGGAAGTTCGTTCCCAGAGAACCCCCGTTGCCAGTACTGCCAGTATTCGCCTCATTTAAATAACACACACACACCACTTTTGCCAGTAAAACCACTCGAACGAACCCGGGTGTACTCACGCCAACAGCATTTATACGATAGATTTATATTAATAGTGGTAAAACCAAACCCGTAATAGAAAAGAATTAGTAAAGTACAACTGTAGATATAGTTCGATAATTCTGTTAATCGTCTCGTCTTGAATTCCAGTACTCATCTACGAGGGAATACTGGCAATAGTGGAGAGAGTGTCTTTTATAAGCACCCGAGATACTGGTGGTACTGGCAACGGGGGTGTGGTTACTGGTCATACTGGCA
This sequence comes from Haloferax sp. Atlit-6N, assembly GCF_003383195.1. Taxonomy (NCBI): domain Archaea; kingdom Methanobacteriati; phylum Methanobacteriota; class Halobacteria; order Halobacteriales; family Haloferacaceae; genus Haloferax; species Haloferax sp. Atlit-6N. Next base: position 44,200 of record NZ_QEQJ01000007.1, read on the forward strand.
TCCGTGGTTTTATCACATATAGCAACATCGTCCAATCTATGGGCCGGTTCACTCGGGAGTCATTCATTATTCGAGACAACGACGTGTTGCGGGACGACTACCAGCCTGAGACTCTTGAGGAACGAGACGCAGAACTCGACGAATACGCGGCAGCTCTCCGGCCGGTAATCCAAGGATGGCAGCCGAACAACGTGTTTCTGTATGGGGTCACAGGCGTCGGGAAGACTGCGGCCACACACGATCTACTCAAAGAACTTCAGGAGTCGGCTGACCAGTACGACGACGTCGACGTGAATATTATTGAACTGAATTGTACTGGCTGCAATACGTCGTATCAGGTTGCGGTGAACCTCGTGAACGAAATTCGAGAGCCAAATCACCCACTAACAAATGTGTCGTCTTCACGAGCGCCAATTAGTGAGACTGGTTATCAACAAAAGCGCGTGTTTCGTGAGCTCTATGCTGACCTAGAAGATATCGGAGGGACAGTATTGGTCGTCCTCGACGAGATCGACAATATCGGATCGGATGATGATATTCTGTACGAACTCCCGCGGGCACGTTCACAATTAGATCTGGACGTGAAGCTGGGCGTCATCGGTATTAGTAACGACTTCAAATTTCGCGATAACCTGTCCCCGAAAGTTAAAGACACACTTTGTGAGGAAGAGATCTTGTTTCCGCCGTACGATGCTGGCGAACTCCAAAACATCCTCCGTGAGCGAGCGGAGATTGCGTTGTATGATGATGTGTTGGAAGATGATGTGATTCCGTTGTGTGCCGCGTTTTCAGCACGAGACTCTGGGTCGGCTCGGCAGGCACTTCGGCTGTTGCGGAAGGCAGTCGATATTGCAGAGTCAGAAGCACGAGCCGGTGGTGACGCGTTTGTAACAGAGGAACATGTTCGCGAGGGAGAGTTCCAGATTCAGCGCCAGCAAGTCGTTGAAGGTATGCACTCGTTGACGCAACATGGACAGCATGTGTTATTGACGGTGTGCCAGCTAGCGGCTCGGGGAGAAACACCCGAACGGACAAAGGCGATCTATCGCCGGTACCAGAAGGTTGCGCGGAAGAATGGGCAAGAACCATTGAAGCGTCGGCGTGTGCACGACCACCTGTCGGACCTGAATCTCCATGGTGTGTTGCAGTTAGTAGACTCAAGTGGCGGTCGAGGAAACTACAACGAGTACGATTTGGATGTCTCGTTGTCGTCGGCGTTAGATGCGCTGGAGAGTGAGTTTGGTGATCTAGAAGGCATCCGTGAACTTGCGAAAAAGAACGGTACGTTAGACTAGCCGCTTTATTCTGGGATGGACCCCCGTTGCCAGTATTGCCAATACCCTGTCCACTGTTGCCAGTTTCATCTTCTGATATCTGTTTTGATTCTATATCTAAAATATGATACGTTCAGATTAGACCTCCGTTGCCAGTATACTCAATACCGTTGATGTCTACTGGTTTTACTGGCAAGAGTGGTGTGTCTGACGAGCTATCGGATAAATGATTAGAACACATCTTTCGATACGGCGTCAGAAAATACACTCTCCCATGGCCTCGGTTCTCTTTGAAATACTGGATAAGACCATGCCCCTCTGTTCTAAGGTAAGAGCGTTTATCAAATTTGCCACGAGTAGAAATGTACAAATCAAACATATACGTCGTGGATTTAATGGCCACTTCACTCCTTCTATTTTCACCTTGAAGATAAATATCATCTACTATCGATATAAATCTTTAATTTTCTAATTTTATATGGGGGATTGTAGGTGATTATATCTAGTTAGACTTGTTTTAGACAGATTTATTATGTTCTCGCATATCTCCTCATTGGGGAGTAGTCATTCATTTAGAATTGCTCATTTTTAACAACATCGTTCAACGACTATCCGGCTGTTTGCCCAGGAATTGTGAGGATAGAGATTCCTATTCGATCGTGTAGTCGCTTCAGTTCGTCCCGTCTCAATGCGATATGGGCATCGGACAAACGACTTGACAGTATCTATCGAGAAATTTGGTGTCTGCTCGATCAGTACACCATTCTCAGAAAATTTCACCGTATACGAGTTGTTCCGTCGATTTCGGTAGGCTAATCTGTAGCGGTGGCGCTGACGGAATTATCCCACCAGTCAGACTGAACAACGAACTGAGGGACACACCGTTGTCGTGGCCCACATCAAAGGACTAGGTTCCGAACCGGAATCGATGCGTAGAGATGACACGTTCCACCGAGCAGACATTGTTCGGGTCAGCGGTGTGTCGTCTCTGATTCGGCGCTGTTACGCTGTGTTTCGATTAGTCATCCGCAGGAACTGCTCTCTCTGGGGTTTGTTCATTGGGCCACTCCAGAGTCGGGATGTAGTCTGCGTTTGCTTCGATGAGTTCTTCGGTCATCTCGTATAGTTCGTCTAGTGAACAGGCGGCGCTTGACAGGGGGTCAAGTTTTACTGCTTGGTGAATCTTCTCGCGGTTGCCTTCCAAGGCACCTTTGACGGCCAATTCATAGACTGCAGAGTGTTGGCGATCCAGAGCAGCGAGTTGCGTCGGCAACTCTCCAATTGAGGCCGGGTGAAGTCCGGTGCCGTCAACGAAGACTGGGACTTCCACACAGGCGTCTCCTGGGAGATTCTCGATAGTATTCGACTCGTTGGACACGTTGAGGTTAAATCGGCGCTGAGTACCCGTTTCCAACGAATGGATGAGCCGGGATGCGTACTCCTCGGAACGTTCGACACTAACCTTGTCGAGGTCGACGTCTAGCTCCGGGTCGTCGCGCTCTTCGGAGCGCGCGAGCCATCCTTCTAGATACGTCGCTGTCGGCATCCGCTCGGCGAAATTAGTCCCAGCCATCTCCTCGATGAGCTCATCATCTGTTCTGATGTACGGAATGTACTCACTCATGTGGTGGCTTGACTCCGTGGGGAATGCACCGAAGTGCTTCATCATCTCAAATCGGACTGTGTCCTTACGGTATGTCTCTTCGTCGTCGTAGGCCTCTTGAAGTGCCGGATACAGGCTTTCACCGTTGTGTTCACAGGTGAGGAACCAGGCCATATGGTTAATTCCGGCGACCCAGTAATCGAGTTCATCCTGTGGCGTTTCCGTGTATTCCGCTATCGCCTCCGCGGTGTGTGGGACTGAATGACAAAGTCCGACGACCTCTATGTCTGTCGCGTCAAAGACAGCCTTACAGAGGATGGCCATCGGATTCGTGTAGTTGAGTAGGAGCGCGTCAGGACACAACTCCTCCATGTCGTCCGCGAGGTCAAGCATTGTCGGAATCGTCCGAAGACCGCGGAAGATTCCGCCCGGCCCAGTCGTATCACCGATGGATTGCTTCACTCCGTATTTCTCCGGGATGCGAATCTCGTTTTCGAAAGGTTCGGTCCCACCGACGTTGATCATGTTGAGAACATAATCCGCTTCTTCGAGTGCCTCGCGCCGGTCGAGCGTCGCCGAGACAGTCGTGTCGAGTCCTTCGTTTTCCACCATCGCCTCAGCGACGCGGTGAGTCTGTGTGAGTCGGTGTTTGTCGATATCCATCAACGCAATATGGCTATCGGACAACTCGTCGAACGAGAGGATGTCGCCGATAAGCTTCTTTGCAAATACCATACTCCCAGCTCCGATTAGGGCAATCTTTGGCATTGCTACTACATGGCTCAGGGTATGGTATAAGTATTTCGCCACTCAGGTCTCGACTCCACTCTATCGCCGTACTCAGGCGCGCGTGCGCCGAGTTAGCTGTCCTATCGTGCCTCAACGTTGATTACCCCGAGTCTCCTCGTGGTGGGTCGAATGACGACTTTGTTTCATGATACGTGAAATAATTAGCCAACATAAATGGTGAAGAATACGGTTAGCTACTGATTTTCGTGTACTGGAGGCGGCGGAATGCTTGCAAAACCCCACCAGCATCTATTCTACGTATCATGAAAAAGCCTATGTGCGACGATACCGTGGGTCCAACCATGACAACCGACCGCTTTGATGTGGACGACGATAACGGGTATCTGGCGACGACGACCGTTACGAGCTTCCGCATCATCGAAGCTCTAAAACGCCACGAGGGCGCGACGGTGCCGCAACTCGTCGACGAGTTAGAACTCGCCTCAGGAACTGTCTACAAACATCTCAACACGCTTCAATCGATTCAGTACGTCGACAAAGACGGGTCCGAGTACCGTCTCGGTCTTGGATTTCTCGAACTGGGCATTGCTGCCCGCACCCAGCGAAATCTCTACAGGCAGACGTACGGCTCGCTCGAAAGCTTGGCCGAGACGACTGGCGGTGTGACGACGCTCATGGTTCCAGAACACGGGTACGGTGTCTATCTCACCCAGATTGTCCCGTCGGGTGCGACCGATCCGCCACATCAAGAGGGTGAGCGGGCCCACCTTCATGCGACCGCTGGGGGAAAGGTGATTCTCGCCTACCAGCCTACAGAGACTGTCGAGTCGTGGCTGGAGAGTCGGTCACTACCGGCACTGACGCCGTTCACCATCTCGGACCAAGAGGAGCTACGGTCGGAGTTACAGTCTGTGCGGGACCGTCGAGCCGCACACTCGCGTCGTGAGCAGTTCGAAGAGTGGCACGAAGTCGCCGCTCCGGTTACGGACGACAACGACGAAGCTATCGGTGCGGTGAGTATCAAGAAACCCGTCGACCCTGATTCAGACTCATCGGATATGTCCGAATTCAAGAACCTGCTCGGGAGCACAGTGAGTTCTATCGAGAGTAAACTACGACTCAGGTAGCTGAATCAAATTACAGGTATATGTCTGTAATTCCCATCCGAATAGGGATTCTGGGAATGCCCACACATATATAATCCCAACTGGCGAAAATAGAGGCATGACTAATGACACAATAGACCGACCGAACGTCCTCATGGTTGTGACCGACCAACACCGTTGGGATACGGTCGGCGCCCACGGCTCACCGATGGATCTCACACCGAACATTGATCGACTAGCTGCCGACGGCCTTCGGTTTGACAACGCAGTTACCCCGCAACCGGTCTGTGGCTCGTCGCAGTCGGTTATCCAGACCGGTCGATATGCAACTGAGACGGGTGTTTGGCGCCACTCACTTCCGCTTGCTGACGGGGAGCGGACGCTCGCACACCACTTCAGCGAGAAGGGGTACGAGACGGGTTTCGTTGGGTCGTGGCACCTGGCAGGGACATTCGACGAACCGGTGCCACCATCACTCCGCGGTGGCTACGAGGACTTCTGGATTGGAGCCGACGTTCCCGAGTTCATGACTCACCCTACGGAGGGGAAACTGTTCGACGAGAACGGTGAGCCTGTGACATTCGATAAGTATCGTGCGGACGCTTTCGCTGATTTCGCTATCGAAGCAATCGAGACGCTTTCAGAGCCGTTCTTCTTAGCGGTCGGCTTCTTAGAACCACACGACCAGAATGACCAACAAAGGTTTGTCGCCCCTGAGGGGTACGCAGAACGCTATAGAAACGACCCGTACGTTCCGTTGGACCTCCGTGACCGGCCAGGAAACTGGTATAGCGAACTGCCAGATTATTACGGGACGGTCAAGCGTGTTGACGAGTGTATCGGCCGACTTACTGAAGCGCTTGCACACCGGGGTATCCGCGACGAGACGTTAGTCGCATTCACGTCCGACCACGGATGTCACTTCCGCAGTCGGCCCGGCGAGTATAAGCGTACCTGCCACGAGGCGTCAATCCACGTTCCAGCTGTCCTTACTGGACCGGGAATCGACGCTGGACGCGTCGTCGAGCGAACCGTCAGCCTTGTCGACTGGGCACCGACAATCCTCGACGCCGCCGGTAACGATGTTCCAGAGTCGATGTACGGCCACAGCCTACTCGACGACGAACACCCCCGAGCGGGTGAGGCGTTCATCCAGCTCAGCGGCTCCGAAATCGGCCGAGCGATCCGAACGGATCGCTGGAAGCTTGGGGTTTCTGCACCGACGTTGACCGGTTGGCGCGGGGGCAAAGCGGAGAAGTCGAGCGACCACTACGTCGAGAGGTACTTATACAATCTCGCGCGCGATCCCGCAGAACGGATCAACCTCGTCGGTCGACCTGAGTACAGGGCCGTCTTCGAACGGCTCAGAGACCGATTGCTTGGGTATATCCGTGATGTCGAGGGTGAAGACCCGACTATCGACCCGGTCTCCAACCCAGGGTATCAAGACTACTGACTTTCTCTTTCCGTTGGGAATAGTGCTCTTCCGTCTCGACATCTCCTACTGTCCGGTCTATTAGATGATGATCAGAACGATTTCATGATATGTGAAATCTCAAATACCGTCGGTATTTACTGGAGACGGGCACAGGCGTCGAATCTCCACGAGTGGGTTGTTGGTAATCTTAGCAATTTCATGTATCATAGACGGTGTTCTGGAGTGGGATCTGCCGTCAGGTCGGCCCGTTGTCTGCTGGTGTTACCTCTCGAGTTGCTCGACTGCTCTATTCCTACTGAGATCTGTCGAGAGTCCTCAACGAACGAATCTTTGCGAGAGCAAGATTTAACACGAATAACAATCTTGGTCGTGGCATGGGTAAGCTAGACGTTCAGCACCTCAAGAAGGTGTTCCACGACAATAGTGGAGACATCGTTGCTGTCGACGACTTTGATGTGGAGATTGAAGATGGCGAGTTCATCGTTCTCGTTGGGCCCTCTGGCTGTGGGAAGTCCACGACACTTCGATGTATCGCAGGGCTCGAAACACCAACATCCGGCGAGTTAGTACTTGACGGCGAGGCAGTTACTGATAAAAAGCCTAAGGCGAGGAACATGGCGATGGTGTTCCAGAACTACGCGTTGTACCCGCACATGACAGCAGAGGAAAACATGTCGTTTGGTCTAAAGATGACAACTGACCTCTCGAAAGACGAGATTCGAGAGCGGGTACACGAGGCAGCTGAGATGATGGGTATCGGTGACCTACTCAGTAAGACGCCAGGTGAACTCTCCGGTGGACAGCAACAACGCGTCGCGCTCGGTCGTGCTATCGTCCGCGAACCAGAAGTGTTCCTGATGGACGAACCACTCTCGAACCTCGACGCGAAACTCCGAACGACGATGCGGACAGAACTCCAGAAGATTCAGCAAGAGTTCGACGTGACGACCATCTACGTCACACACGACCAGACCGAAGCGATGACCATGTCTGACCGCATCGCCGTGCTCAACGACGGTGAACTCCAGCAGATTGGGACTCCGTTGGAATGCTACCACCAGCCAGAGAACCAGTTCGTCGCCGGCTTCATCGGTTCACCCTCGATGAACTTCTTCGATGTCGAACTCGACACGAGCGGCGAGACACCGACGCTCGTTCACGACGCTTTTAGCTACGAGTTGGACGACGACGTATACACAGATATCGGACGTTCGGAGGGTCAGTTCACCCTTGGTATCCGCCCTGAAGATATCGAAGCGGTACCAGCCGATACACACAACGCGTTATCACCGGCGGTGGAGGTAACCGAACCGCTGGGTGACGTCACCTACGTCTACCTCCAAATCGACGGCGAGCAGTATACTGCGACGCTCGAAGGCGACATCGTTATCGAACCAGGTAGGAAGCTTACCGTTCAATTTCCGCAGGACCGGATTCACCTCTTCGACGGGAAGACGGGCGAGACACTCCGGAACCGTGAACCGCCAGAGTCCAGCGACATCGACGCGCTCGTTGGCCTCGACAACGACGTTGGTAGCGTTGAGGTCGGTGCCGAGTGACGTGCAGGATATCCGTCTGTAGTCAACTCGGCTAGCAAAGCGTCGTAGTCCAGACCGAACTTTCTCTTCACCGATAGGGTAGCTAACGCCGCCGCCGATAATGTGACCATTAGTAAATTATAAATAATGGTGGTCTAATGTGTGGTGTAGGGTTCACCCCATGACAGAGAGTAACTCATCCAGTTTGAGCAGACGTTCACTCGTGAAAAGCCTCAGTATCGGCGCAGGCGTCGCACTCGCGGGATGTACGGGTGGCGGTAATAGCGGAGGCGACAGACAACTCGGTGGGAGCGATGGGGATACCGCTACCGATCAAAGTAACAGTAGCGGAGAAGGTGCTACAAAAGAGGTGCTCTTTTGGGAGTACACGTTCCCCAACGACGACTCTCCCCCCATCTGGAAGGACGCGTTCAAAGAGAATTACAACTCTCGAGGTGACGCACCGTTGACCATCGGACGGTTTTCATACGAAGACCTTCGACAGAAGTTCCTCACAGGTGCTCGAACCGGTGACCCCGATGTCATTGAGGGCGTCCTCGCTCACCTAACAGAATATATCAAGGCCGGACACCTCGAACCGCTTGACGACCGTGTCGAAGAACTTGATTACTTCGACGGCTTCGTTGACTCCGCGCTCGACGCGATGCGGTACCAGGGGAAGCTCTACGGCCTTCCGTACATGGGCAACGGCCGGGCGCTCATCTACCGGATGGACATTCTCGAAGAACTGGGACAGGAGCCACCAGAGACCGCTCAGGAGTTTCAGGAGATTGGCCGACTCATCAACAAGGAAGTCGACGGTGTTCAGGCCTACCACAACTGTACGAAAGATGGCAGCGTCCGGGCGTTCCAAGAGTGGATGTCACACGTTTACCAACACACGGACCAGCTCTACGTTCCTGAGGGAGACGCGTGGGCGTTGAATATCGACGCCGATACGATCGGTCAGATATTCGACAACTGGTACTACCAAGTGTGGGCGGCCGACGAACCGCTCGGTAACCCAGACCAACTCGGGACGGGATGGCAGGTCAATGACCCCGGCTATCTCAACGGCCAGTTCGCCTTCATCGAGTGCGGGACGTGGCTCCGTAGCTGGACGACTGGGACCAACATCAACGATACCGAGGCGACGACTACGCTCCTCAACGAGAACACCGGTGTCGGCCACCTCCCTTACGGTGACGGCGGCTCGAGGGGAACCTTCCTCGAAGTCAAACCGATAATGATGAACTCACACAGCGAACAGAAGGACGCCGCGTGGGACGTTATCGCCACGTTCGCCAGCCCTGATACGATGAACGCGATGGGTGAGGACGCTCCAGGAAACGCGATGACACCCGTCCACGACGAGGTTGAATCGACCATCGATAACGAGAACTGGGAACCGTTCGTCGACGTGTTCGAGACCGGACGCGCACTCGCAAAGGTCGGATGGGGCCCCGTCCGTGAGCCGTTCTACCGCCTCATGCAGGAGGTCTCCTACGGTAAGACCGACCCATACAAGGCCGGAACGCAACTCCACGAAGAGCTAACGGCACTCGAAAGCGAACTGTAGAACGCCATGGCCGCACAAGACATCTCGTCGAGCCCACTCTCGCCGTACGTAGAGGAGTTCAAGCAGTTCGCCTCGGACACGTGGTTGGGCTACGCTATGGTGCTCCCGGCCGTGATTATGCTCGGCGTCATCATCGTCTATCCGACGCTTCGGGGAATCCAACTGGCGTTCTTCGAAGTGTCACTTTTGAACCCCGAGCAGATGACGTTCGTCGGCCTCGGAAACTTCGGGCAAATGCTGTCCGACGCGACGTTCAGGTCGGCACTCTGGCACACGGTCCTGTTGACGGCTGTCGCTGTCTCGCTACAGTACCTACTTGGGTTGGGATTAGCGCTGGCGCTCAAAGAGAAGGTGCCCGGAGCTGGCTTCTTCCGTAGCGCCTCGATGATCACGTGGGTGCTTCCCGGCATCGTGATGGTCATCATCTTCCGCTTTCTCGTCCAACCCGATTTCGGCCCGGCCAACATCGTCCTCGCGAAGTTGGGGATGGAGACGACGTACTGGTTCGGCCGGCCAGGTGTCGCGTTCCCGCTCATCGTAGTGATGCACGTGTGGCGTAACGTTCCGTTCTATGCCATCGCGCTCATGGCGGCGATGAAGTCCATCCCGGAGACCCAATACGAGGCTGCCCGACTCGACGGCGCAGGACCGTTGCAGGCCTTCCGGTACATCACCCTCCCGCAGATATCGTACGTGTCGATGATTATGATCGTGCTGCACGTCATCTTCACGTTCAACAACTTCGACATCGTCTATCTCTCGACCGGCGGCGGGCCGCTCGGGAACACCGAGGTGATGGCGACGTACATCTACAAGCAGGCGTTCGAACAGTACGCCCTCGGGTACGGGGCGAGCATGGCACTCGTGATGCTCATCATCATGATGGCCTTCACCGTCGTGTACGTGAGGCTGGAGGCTCGCGATTAACCGAACAGACCAATGGCAACTGACTCACCCACACACTCGTCTTCGAACCGTTCGCTAACCCAACGCTTCGACGCGTGGCTAGCCGACGATATGTCGCCGCGCCGTCTCGCTGGCGTGTACGCCGTCCTCAGCCTCTACTTTGTCTTCCTTCTGTTGCCTGTGGCGTACATGCTGCTCGTGACGTTCACGTCCCAGGAGTTCCTCTACTCGACACAACTTATCCCGTCGCTCGGTGACTTCACCATCCAGAACTACCTCATCGTACTGCAGACGGGTGCATTCCAGGGCTACTTTGTCAACTCAGTCGTCATCGCGGTTTCGACGACCGCCCTGACGCTTGTTGTCGGGACGTTGGCGGCATACTCACTGAGCAGATTCGAGTTCCCCGGTCGGCAGTCGATTCTGCTGTCGTTCCTCGCGACACAGATGCTCCCGCTGGTGCTCATCCTCATCCCGTTTTTCCTGCTGATGTTCTCGCTGAACCTCATCGACTCATATCTCGGCATTGTCATTGCACACTCTGTCGGTGGGATTCCGCTGGGGACTTGGCTGTTGAAAGGCTACTTCGACGATATCCCGACCTCACTTGACGAGGCAGCGAAGATGGACGGCTGTTCGCGTCTGGATATCCTGTGGCGTATTATCGTCCCGCTGTCGCTCCCCGGCATCGCCGTTGCGGGGTTCTACACGTTCATCCTCTCGTGGAACGACTACCTGCTCGTCTCCATCCTGTCGCAGACGGCCGCAACGCGTACGCTTCCGTTTGGCCTCCAGTTGTTCCAGTCGCAGAACACGGTCGCGTGGGAACTGCTGCTGACGGCCGCGACGATTACCATCGTTCCTGTGGTCGTCCTGTTCGCGTTCGTCCAGAGTTACATCGTCGAGGGGCTTGCCAGCGGTGGAATGAAAGGGATGTAATCCGTTTTCGCCACGCATTCGACGAGCTAGACAATACATACTGACATTCCGAGACACACTATGACACGAATCACTAACTACGAGTTGTTCGAGGTACCGCCGCGGTGGCTGTTCCTCCGTATCGAAACGAGCGACGGCATCGTCGGCTGGGGTGAACCGGTCGTCGAAGGCCGGTCACACTCCGTTCGGGCCGCCGTCGAGGAACTCATGGAGACGTATCTGCTCGGTGAGGACCCGACCCGAATCGAAGACCACTGGCAGACGATGTATCGTGGCGGCTTCTATCGCGGTGGTCCAGTTTTAATGTCCGCAATCGCCGGCATCGACCAAGCGTTGTGGGACATCAAGGGCAAGCAGTTCGACGCACCGGTGTACGAACTCCTCGGAGGTCCGGTTCGGGACCGTGTCCGCGTCTATCAGTGGGTGGGTGGCGATCGGCCCGCCGCCGTCGGCGACGCTGCCGCGGAGAAAGTTGATGCTGGGTTCACGGCGCTCAAAATGAATGCGACGCCAGAGATTCGCCGGGTGGACAACCCGAGTGCTGTCGCCGACGCCGTCGATCGACTCCGGACTGTTCGGGAGGCGGTCGGTCCTGAGATCGACATCGGCGTCGACTTCCACGGGCGAGTCACGAAGCCGATGGCCAAGCGACTGGCGAAGGCGCTCGAACCACACGAGCCGTTCTTCATCGAGGAACCGGTTCTCCCCGAGCACAACGACGCACTCCCAGAGATTGCGGCGCAGACGTCGACACCCATCGCAACAGGCGAACGGATGTATTCACGGTGGGACTACAAACACGTCTTCGAGGATCAGTCAGTCGACGTTATCCAGCCAGATCTGTCACACGCGGGCGGCATCACCGAAGTGAAGAAAATCGCAGCGATGGCTGAGGCGTACGACGTGGCGATGGCACCACACTGCCCACTCGGTCCGCTTGCGCTCGCCTCCTGTCTCCAAGTTGACGCCGTCGCACCAAACGCGCTCATCCAAGAACAGAGCCTCGATATCCACTACAACGAGAGCAACGATGTACTGGACTACCTCGAAGACCCCTCGGTCTTCGACTACGATGACGGCTACGTTGATCTCCCTGACGGGCCGGGACTCGGCGTTGACATCGACATCGACTACGTTCGCGAGCGCGCCGAAATCGACGTCGATTGGCACAATCCTGTCTGGCGACACGACGATGGGAGTGTCGCTGAATGGTAGACACACACCGACACGAGGGTCGAGTCGCCATCGTAACGGGGTCGACGAAAGGTATCGGTGCAGGTGTCGCTAAGCGCCTCGCCCGAGAGGGTGCGACCGTCGTCGTCAACGGGCGCTCGGCTGACAACGGCCAAGAGACAGTCAATGCTATCCGCGAACTCGGTGGCGAATCGATGTTCGTCGGGGCTGACATGCGCGATCCTGCGGCAATCGAGGCACTAATCGAAGAGACTGTAGACCGTTACGGGCGTCTCGATGTGCTCGTCAACAACGCCGGCGTCCAGACGGAGACGACGGCGGCTGAAGCGACGATGGAAGACTGGAAATTCGTCCTCGAGACTGATTTCCGTTCGTTCTGGTTGTGCGCCAAACACGCCGCCGAACACATGCCAGTAGGTGGGTCAATCGTCAACATGTCCTCGAACCACGCCTTCTTGACGATGCCTGGGCTGTTTCCCTACAATGCTGTCAAGGCGGGCATCAACGGGATGACGCGTGCGCTTGCGCTCGAACTCGGTCCTCTCGGGATCACCGTCAACACCGTCAACCCGGGATGGGTTGAGGTCGAACGCACGCAAGCGGAGTTGAGCGCAGACGACCGTGAGCGTGTTGAGGCAATCCACCCAGTCGGTCGAATCGGCGTCCCCGAGGACGTTGCCGCGACAGTAGCCTTTCTGACCAGCGATGAGGCGTCGTTTGTGACTGGGACCAGTCTCCTCGTTGACGGCGGTCGGACTGCAGTCATGCAGGACCACACCTACCTCGAATACAAAGAGCGTTACTAGCAGTCACTGCGCCCCAACCGACCTACCGCGCGATACCGCCTCCTCTGTTTTCTACCACCCGTTCGACTTCTGTCGGCGTCACGACTGCGAGGTCGCCTTCGATGGTTCGTTTGAGTGCGGCAGTCGCCGCGGCGTAGCAGAGTGCGTCGCCGACGGTGTCGCCGGCAATGTGTCGTGAGAGGTATGCGCCGACGAACGCATCACCGGTGCCAATCGCGTCCACCGTCTCCGTCTCGAACGCCGGTTGGTCGTACACCGTTCCGCCGTTGAGGGCAAGCGCACCCTCGTCACCACGAGTGACGATTACTGTCTCGAAACCGAAGTCGTCTACTAGCCCTCCGGCGAGTGCTCGAGCGTCGCCTTCGCGGTCGAGGACGTGGCGGATGTCGCGCTCGGCCGCGACGAGAATATCGACGTCAGAAAAGAATGACTCACACGTTGCCTTCGCTTCAGCCGGCGACCAGAGCTTTCCCCGGTAGTTGAGGTCGAACGCGGTCGTCGTTCCCGCCGACTGTGCGTCAGCGAGTAGTTCGGCCGTCGTCGCTTCGAGCGTCTCCGAGAGTGCGGGAGTGATACCGCTCGTGTAGAACATGTCGGCGTTACGAATCGCGTCCCGATCGAGGTCGTCCGACTCGGCGGTGGTGATGGCTGCGTCGGCCCGGTCGTAGATGACCGTTGTCGGTCGAGGTGCTGCTCCCTGCTCGATATAGTATGTTCCTTGGCGTGACGACGTACTCCACGCAACTCGGGGGTCAACACCGTGGGTTTGGATTTCGTTCGTCACGCGGCGGCCGAGCGCCGAGTCCGGGAGCTTTGAGAGCCAGCAGGCGTCGGTGCCGAGTCGTGCCGCCGCAATGGCAACGTTGCTCTCTGCCCCCGCCGTTCGGAAGTCGAGTTCCGTCGCAGTTTCCAACCGTTCGCCCGCAGGTGGACTCAGCCGAAGCATCGTCTCGCCGAAGGTGACGAGGTCGGGTGTCATCGGTACTCCTCGGCGATTGCGACGAACTCGCTGGCTGCGTCGGTCAGCATACTAAAGTCGCCCGCGGCGATGGCCTCACCGTCGACGATGGAACTGCCGACGCCGAGGGCAACCGCGCCGGCTTCGAAGAACGCTGCCGCGTTGTCGGTCGAGACGCCACCCGTCGGTATCAACGGGACTTGCGGGAGTGGCCCGTTTATCGCACTTATTTGCTTGGGGCCGACAGCTGACGCAGGGAATAGTTTACAGAAGTCTGCGCCGGCCTCAGTCGCGGTGAGCGCCTCGGTTGGCGTCATCACGCCCGTCGCAATAGGCGTGTCGTACCGGTTGCAGGTCTCGATGACGTCCGTGTTCACCGTCGGGGTGACGACGAGCTCAGCACCGGCGAGTTGGACGGCCCGTGCAGTCTCCGGGTCGAGAACCGTCCCGGCACCGATGGCAACATCCTCGACGCTGTTGGAGACCTCTCGAATCATGTCCACCGCGCCCGGTGTATTGGCTGTAATCTCGATTGCGTTGACGCCACCGGCTGCGATAGCACGAACGACGTCGGGTGCGACGGCTGAATCGATGCCACGCACGATCGCGATGATTCCAGGATCGACGATACGCTGGTGAACCGAGGCTTCACTCATGGATACATCTAAGACTCCGGGTGGACCAGTATAACTTCTTGTGATGGTGGCACCACTTGGACTCAAGACAGATTCCAGTCGTACGAATGGTTGATGCTGACCAAGCGTTCAGCCCCTCTGAGAGGCGCAGTTGATTCCTCATCGGAACTGTAACGCTTGGCCGGCGGCGCTTCCGTGAGGAAGCAACATAACGTACTTTTCAGTCACATAGGGAACTAACCCCTTCGACAATACTTGCGACTGTTATACTATGTGCCGAGTTTTTCGAGATCCGGTTCGTACTTCAGTAATCCACGCGATATGTCCATTCACGGGAGCGGAATCACTATTACCTAGTTGATCGACCATATCTATGATGGCGCATACAGTTACAGCGCTCAGCAGAGATACTGAATCAAACGACCTGTTCCACGTGAGTATAGAGACTACTGTCTTCAGTCCTGAGACAATGGGTGAGATAGATGGTTAACGTGTCTGTCTGCGTCGAGATGGTCTACAATGGGCCGTTTCCTGACCGGATCCGACGGGCCGCTGAAGTGGGCGCTGATGCGGTTGAGTTCTGGGGCTGGCGTGAGAAAGACCTTGACACGGTTACGTCTGCGGTTGAAGACGCAGACATTCCACTCGCCGCCTGTACTGCTGGGGGAGTGCTTACTGATCCGGCAGTCGCTGAAGATGCAATTGATACCATCAAGGAATCGATCACCACCGCTAATCGATTAGGCTGTTCGACGCTCATTGTCACGACTGGCCCGGATCAAAAGGGTCTCGACCGGGATGCGCAGCGCCAGAACATCATCAACGTCCTCTCGGAAGTTGGACCAACCGCCGAGTCTGTCGACGTTACACTCGTCGTCGAGCCACTAAATACGGCTGTCGATCATCCCGGCTACTTTCTTACGACAAGCCACGAAGGGTTCGAGATCGTCGATGCCGTCGGGTCTCCGAACGTGAAGTTGCTGTACGACCTATATCACCAGCAGATCTCTGAAGGCAACATTATCGCGACGCTCACTAACCACATAGATTCTATCGGGCACTTCCATCTCGCTGACGTACCAGGGCGCCATCAACCGGGGACTGGCGAGCTCAACTTCGAGAACATATTCAACGCGATCGACGATACGGGGTACGACGGATACGTTGGTTGTGAGTTCGTTCCGACGGGCGACCCCGATCAGTCGGTACGGGACGTGATAGATCTCGCTTGAGCCCTAGCAGTGTGTAGAACAGGTGTATGACGCATGACTGGAAGAGGTTGTATGTTTCCAACAGCGGAGGTCATTCAATAGTTATTACCCTTGTCGAACTGGTGACTAAGGTTACCTGGCTGACCGGGGTTTTATCGTGGTGCCACATCTCATATCACAGAAGATGTCAATTGGTGTTTGCTACTTTCCAGAACATTGGCCACGCGAACAGTGGAAATCTGACGCACGGCAGATGGCTGAGGCCGGCATTGAGTACGTTCGTCTGGCTGAGTTCTCGTGGGGGGTTATCGAACCGACACCCGGGAACCTTGACTTCTCGTGGCTTGACGAGGCAGTCGACCTACTGGCAGACTACGGCTTGAAAGTCGTCCTCTGTACACCAACGGCAACGCCACCGAAGTGGCTCGTCGATGATTACCCCGAAATTCTGCAGGCCGACGCCGACGGGACTCCCCGGAACTTCGGCTCGCGGCGACACTACTGTTTCAACTCCTCCCGGTACCGAGCGGAGACGCGGCGTATCGTCTCATCGATGGCAGCCCACTACGCGGACCACCCGGCTGTTGTCGGCTGGCAGACCGACAACGAGTTTGGTTGTCATGAGACGGTCCGCTGTTACTGTGAGGATTGCTCCTCCGCCTTTTCTGAATGGCTCGCGGCGAAGTACGACGACGTTGACGACCTCAACGAACAGTGGGGAACGACGTTTTGGAGTCAACAGTACACTTCTTTCGAAGCCGTCGACCCACCGCGACCGACGCCGGCAGACCACCACCCCTCACGTCTACTGGACTACTACCGCTTTGCGACCGATAGCGTCGTCGGCTACAACCGTCTCCACGCTGATATTATCCGCGAGCATGGCGACTGGTTTGTGACGCACAACTTCATGGGGGATTTCGAGACGCTCGACATGCACAAGGTCAGTACTGATTTGGACTTGGTTTCGTGGGACTCGTATCCGACAGGGTTCGTTCAGGACCGCCGCGCGGGCGATCCATCAATGGACGAACTCCGCGCGGGTGACCCCGACCAAGTCGGCCTGAATCACGACCTCTGTCGGGCGACAAATGATGCTCCCTTTTGGGTGATGGAGCAACAACCTGGCGACGTCAACTGGCCGTCTCACTGCCCACAACCAGGCAACGGTGCTATGCGACTCTGGGCACACCACGCCGTTGGCCACGGAGCTGACGCAGTCTTGTACTTCCGCTGGCGGCGATGTCTGGAGGGACAAGAACAGTACCACGCTGGGCTCCTGAAACAAGACGGGTCGCTGGACCGCGGCTACAGCGATGCGAGAACTGCAGCCGAGGAACTCAGCGCAGTTGATGCTGGCCACGTTGACGCCTCTGTTGCGCTCTTCCATGACTATGACAATTGGTGGGCTATCGGTGCACAGCCCCACGCCCCTGAGTTCGATTATTGGGAACACCTCCGATGTTACTATCGTGCACTCAGAGCCCGCGGTGTTCAGGTTGATGTCGTCCATCCGGACACCCCGCTGGAGGACTACGACGCCGTCGTCGCACCTGGGCTTCACCTCGTCGATACCAAACTTGCGGACCGCCTTACTAGCTTCGTCGACCGGGGCGGACAGCTACTCGTCGGGGCACGCTCAGGCGTGAAGACGCCGGCCAACCAGTTGCACGAGACGCTTGCACCGGGTCCACTTGCGGACCTCACCGGGTTCGTTGTTGACCAACACGAGAGCTTCCCGGAAGATATCACACTAACCGTGGACGTTGATGGCGACGAGTACGCTGCCACGGTCTGGGCGGAGTGGCTTAACCCCGATCCACAGACGACAGTCGTCGCGATGCACACCTCCGGTCCGGGAGCTGGACGTCCGGCAGTTACCCGGACGAACCGTGGCGACGGCTCAGTAACGTACTGTGGTGTCTGGCCGGAATCAGAACTGCTTGACGAACTCGTGACTGACTTGCTATCCCGTGGTCGAATCGAATTCACCTCCCGGCTTCCGGATGGAGTTAGACTCAATGAACGTGATGGTCTGACGTGGATCACGAACTTCACTAGTAGTACGTTCGAAATAGATGTGCCAACGAAAGATATTGTGATCGGAGGACGGACGCTGGGTGCGTATGATGTGGTGGTTGTGTCTACGGTACCACACCAAATCAGCATCTCGAGGGAAGCCTTGTAGGCTGAAAAGTCAAGGCTATACTATTGGAGTGAATGGAGGGAGTGCACCACTTCTATTAACGAACATAGTGTGATTTCACGCAATGACAGTTACTGTCGAATTCTCCATCCAGTCACCCTTCATCCCACCCGTTGAGCTTGTAAAATTGCACCCGTCTGTCAAGTGAACTGCCTCGGGGTCAACCCCCGAGGCACTCGCCTTGTTTTCTCTGTAGAGGCGGCTTCAGTCGGACGTACAAACGGCAAGGACCATCTGGGATTAAGCCACTCTCACCTTAGAGTTCGAATATAGCGTTCATCTCGGCGGCAGTTAATTCGAAGTTGAAGAGGTTAATATTCTCTTCTTGGTGCTGCTGGTTCACAGCTTTCGGTATGGCAAACACGTTTTCCTGCTGTATCAGCTAGTGGAGCGCAGCTTGTGCCGGTGATCTCTCGTACTGTTCTCCAATTCGGACTAGAGTCTGCACCAACAAGTTCACACAACGACTTAAAGATCCTGTTCAGATAGGGTTTGATTTAGATAGCTTCAGGCACTAACAACGTACGAACGATGAAAGCAGCAGTTTATCACGGACCGGGCGATATTCGAATCGAAGAAAAAGACAGCCCCCAGATTGAACAACCAACCGATGCTGTCATTAGAATAACATATACTGCCGTCTGCGGGTCGGACCTCTGGTTCTACCGCGGCGCCGAGGAGCACGATGAGGGCTCTCTCGTCGGCCACGAACCGATGGGTATCGTCGAGGAGGTCGGTGAGGAAGTCCGCCACGTCCAGCCGGGCGACCGGGTTTTCGCTCCGTTTTCAATCAGCTGCGGAGAGTGTGAGTTCTGTCGTAAGGGGCTCCACTCTGCCTGTGTAAACGCGGAGTTCTTAGGCCCACACGGCACGACAGGCGCACAGGCCGAGAAACTGCGTGTCCCGTTCGCCAACGGTACACTCGTTCGCGTCCCCGATCGGTATGCCGACGACGAAGACGTTCTCGAATCGCTTCTCCCGCTCACGGACGTGATGGCAACGGGACATCATGCCGCCGTTAGTGCGAATGTGGAAGCGGGTGACACAGCCATCGTCGTCGGTGACGGTGCAGTCGGCCTCTGTGGCGTTCTTGCGGCGAGACGACTCGGCGCCGAGCGTATCATCGCAATGGGTCATCACGAAGACCGTCTCCAACTCGCTCGGGAGTTCGGTGCGACCGAAACCGTCGCCGCTCGTGGACAAGATGCGATCGAGGAAGCGCAGGAGCTCACTTACGGTGGCGCGAACCACGTCCTCGAATGCGTCGGTGCCGCATCATCGCTTGAGACCGCTGCGCAAGTGGTCCGTCCTGGTGGGAACATCGGTTACGTCGGTGTCCCACACCTTGACAACGCCGACTTCGTTGAGCAGTTGTTCTTCAAGAACGCTTCGTTTACTGGGGGCCCGGCGAACGTTCGGAACTACGCTGAGGAACTCATGGAGGATGTTCTCCAGGGGACGCTTGATCCGTCACCCATCTTCACAAAGACGGTCGGACTCGACAATGTTTCAGAGGGCTACGAGGCGATGGACGAGCGCGAGGCAGTCAAGGTTATGGTCAAGATCGACGAATAGAGCGCCACACACCCGCTAACTCACAGAGTATGTACGACTGGGTGTGAGATAGTTATTCCGACACTATGACTGAGACCGAATCCGAGTATGCTTCCATCAATTTCGAGGAGATGTCAACAATGAATCGATGGCCAGAAGACGAACTAAGTGAGATTACCGAGTCCGATGATTTGCATATTGCACCGTTCCGTGAGGACGGTGAAACCTACGGCACACCAACACGGATCTGGAGCGTCGCTGTAGAGGGCGAACTCTACGTGCGCGCCTACAATGGTCAGGATTCGAGTTGGTACCAGGCTGCCGTTCGGGAAACCGCCGGGCAGATCGAGACGGCCGGGATGACGAAGGAAGTCTCGTTCGAGTCTGTAGAGGACGAGGTGTTGAAAGACCACATTGACGAAGCGTACCGCGCGAAGTACGAAGGCAGCCCGTACCTTGACTCGATGATCAGCGAACGTGCCCGGTCCGCGACGGTCCGGGTCCGACCGAGAGGTATCTTCGATCGGCTGAGAGCCGGTGAGCCGGTCCCACTGGACGACCCGGAGTATGCGAAGGTCTCCGAGGAAGTCAATCGAACGATACGCTTGACGAAGAAGCTGAATGCAGCGACAGACGTCGACGAGATACGGCACTACGTAGGGGAGATAATCGGCGAAGAAGTCGACGAGAGCACCACGATTTTTCCGCCGTTTCACATCAACGTTGGAAAACATACCAGCTTAGGACGCAATGTGTTCATCAATCACGCCTGCTCGTTCCTTGACCTGGGGGGTATCACCATTGAGGATGAAGTCATGATTAGTGCGAGGGTGAATATCACGTCCGAAAGTCATCCTGTGGACCCGGATCGTCGAAAGACGATGGTACCAGGGGAGGTAGTTGTCGAACGCAATGCGTGGATCGGTGCCGGTGCGACGATATTGCCCGACGTAAGGATTGGTGAAAATTCGGTCGTAGCCGCCGGTGCCGTAGTGACGAACGACGTGCCTGCCAACACTGTCGTCGCGGGGGTGCCGGCAGAAGAAGTCAGAGAACTGTAATGTATGTCCTGATAGTCAGATCAGAGGTTAAAAATCGCATCTATCTCGGCAGTAGTTAGCTCAAAGTCGAAAATATCAATCTTCTCTTCTTGGTGCTTCAGCTTCGATGCTTTCGGTATGGTAGATGTGTTCTCCCGCTGTATCAGCCAGCAAAGCGCGACCTGTGCCGGGGACTTCCCGTACCGTTCGCCGATTCGAATCAGGGTTTCGTTTTCGAGTTTTCTCCCGACGGCCAACGGACTGTTGGCGGTTAGAATCACGCCATTGTCCACGTAGTGTTCCAAGAGTTGCGACTGGTCTGTGAACGGGTGATACTCGACCTGGTTCGTAACAATCGGCGTATCGGATACTGCTTCGGCTTCGTGTAGTTGCCGAACGGAGAAATTCCTCACTCCGATATGTTGGACATGCCCTGCCTCTTGTAGCTCATCCATTGGTCTGACCGACTCCTCGACTGGGACACTCCGATCTCTGAACTACACAGTTTCGGAGGATGGACGTGTTGCGTGCCTTCTGTTCAAGCATATCGAGACTGAAATAGGAGCAGTCTATCGATTTCGACGTTATGACTCTCAGAAAACCTTTCCAAGTTTTCTCACCGTGGCGAATTCGAAAACGCGAGATAAGGGCCTAATCAACGCGATTCCACGTGAAAATAAGACACGCAACAGAAGTCAAACTCCGAAACTGTGTGAGGCTTGGGCGAGATTAGATATAGCGAAATGGGATTCATCGTCAAAGCTCGATAACTGGCCGATATTTTGCTAATCCTCGTTGTCCCGCAGAGACAATGAGGTAATTGAGAATGTAAGAAATATACTATTATTACGCTACCTTCGAACTCCTTGGTCCTTAGAATGGACTACCAGGGAGGCGACGCTCGTTCTCTTGGTCAACAAACTACCCAGCGGATTCCAAGTTCGGACCGTGGCCGACTGCCAACTGTCGGTTTTCGCGCCCACACTGCTGTAAGCGCGTTTCTTTGCTAGTCGAACGTCATTCCGTAGCCCCACTCTTCGAGGCACTCTTCTGTTTCATTGAGATGCTGCAGGCCGACCTTCATGAGCGCTTCACGGAGGTCGGTGAGCGAGACGTTCTCTTCGAACCGGTCTTCGAACTCACGAAGAGCGTCTCTCTCTGCGACTTTTGTCTCCTTCTGTAAGAACAGCGGGACGCGGTCACGACCGTCTTGGACGCCATCGCGGCGGAATTTGTATGGAATCTGGATTTGCTGGCGAGATTGTTGGGTGTCTTCGCCCTCAGCTCGGTTCGAATCCGTTTCTTCAGCCTGTTCAGGCTCTGGTTCCTTCGTTTGGGGCTCCGTATCGGTCGCCGAATCAGTCGACGAGTCATCCGCAAACGGGTCTTCACCAGCTCCTTTTTTCATGCCAGTCATACCGTCACCACCTCGTGGTCGACGTCACCCGGTTCCGGGGGGTTTGGCGCTTCGATACCAACCTGTTCTTCGAGATGCCTTGCGATGCGGTCGAACTGGGCAAGCGTCTCGATTTCGTAGTCACGGCGGCGATTTCTGTGTTCACGAACATATTTGAACGCCGAACATTGCTCCATCCAACAACCCTCCATCAGGGAGGCACGCTCGCTGATGATCTCTGGGATCGGATAGTCGATTTCAGCTAGTACTTGCCGTTGGTCACGTGTGTTTTTGAATCCAGTTGGCACGGCGGCGAGCACACCAACGTCAATCTCGAGTTGGTCTTCAAATCCGGCGACGAGGGCTTCAAGTCCCTCAACTGCTGCACGGCCCTTTGCGCTTGGTTCGACGGGGATGACAAGCGACCGCGTCGCGTGAATCGCGTTGTAGAGGTGTGGCCCTTCAGTTGCCGGCGGGTCACAGATCAGTACGTCGTACTCCTCCGGGACGCCGGCCTCGCGGAGCACACGGAGTAACTGTGCGTGCATCCCGAATGCTTCGCCCATGGCTTCCGCCTGATCTTTCTCTCGCTGGAGAAAATCGGCTAAATCTGAGAGCATATTGTGTTCCGGAACGATGTCGACACCCTCGACGGTTCGAATGAGGTCTTCAAAGTCGCCGTTGGGGCGTCGAATCATATGCCGTACGATGTTATCGACTGAATCCGTTCGCCGGTCGTCAACACCGAAGAGACGTGAGAGATCGCCGTCTTGTGGGTCAAGTGGAACGACGAGCGGTTTCAACCCTGCCCGAGCGTGCGCAACCGCCAAGTTTGCTGCGGTGGTCGTCTTCCCGACCCCGCCTGCCTCGCTGTAGGTCGAATATGTGAGCATACTGTGTTCATGATGAACCATCATCTTGAATCTTCTGTGAATGTAGCCATGGTGTTCAACAGTTGTGTTCTTTGGGTGTGTCTAGTGATGAATGTTGTTGATGAATACATGTAGTGAACATTTAGAATGAACATATTAGTGTGGTGAGATTGCAATTATTCGTGGTTACAGGGAGAGTAGCGGAGTATCCGAGCATTAATGAACAATGTTAATGAATACAAGCCATGAACAACATGAATGAACACTCATGTTGGTCAAATATCGTTGCTGTCGACTCATGTAGCTATTACCGGAGACATCTGTGTCACACACGTCTCCACAATCCCCCATGACAACTAATTCATCAGTACTTGGTCGGTGTCCTGACTGCGGTGACGAGCTTACGCTGCATCAATCGCTGATTGAGTTTGAAGAAGCAAATGGTTCAACTGGCGTGTTCGCGGAATGCTACTCGTGTGATGACGTGGTTCGACCAGAGTGACCCTGATTAGCTCTTTGATCTGCCCGCAAAAAAGACTTTACACATTGATAATAGGGATTTGTAGCGGGCCGCTGTGCGGCGTTTGAGACGGTTCCAAACGAACGGCAAGCCGTGCTTGAGCGCGGCTTCCAGGTCACGAATTGCTGTGTGAACCGTGTTGTACGCGCGATTCACACCTCCTGTCTCGGTGATTGAACGCCGACCACGTCCAAGCACGAGCATCGCTCGCTGCACTGAAATCATTCGGGACGTACTGTCGTCGCTTGGCCACCGAGATCCTTGAACTGGTGATTTGAATGACGCCCTCTATTGAGGAGAAGTGAATACTTTTCCCTATTCTTGTGTACTGTTGACTATAAACACGGAGAATGCGTGTCTCGGCTGCGGTGAGCCCTTCGATTGGGGCGACGGTGAGTGTCCAGAGTGTGGTTGGGACAGAGACGAGTGGGCCGCAAACGGTCGGAACGGGCTGGAGAAGGACGGACACGGCGAACCCGAGAATGACGGTGTCTCCGGCAGTGGCGGGATGAGAAGGGCTGGGGCCGATCAGCTAATGGAGGACAGGCAGCCGTGCCAACAGTGGCTCAATCGTCGCCGCTGAGCGTCCACGTCGAGGTGAACTCGTTGACGTCGCCGTCGTACGTCGACCGGTCGACTGTCGGCGTCCCAGAGCCGTCCGGCCCGTCGGGGCCATGACGAGCGCGGTGGAGCGCGTCACAAACGGCACCCTGTCCGCCCATGTTCACGCTCGCGAGCCGGGAACGCTTCTGGACTACGTCGAGTTGGTCTGCCGGGATCGGATCACCCTCCGGTGTGAGGAATAGCGTGTCGCCGTCGTCGGTCACGTGACCGCTCGTCGTGACGCGGTCGAGGTAGTCGGCGATCGGTTCGGCATCGACAACGATGGATAACCCGCCGACGTCGACGTGCGCCTCCTCACCCGCGAGTGTCAGGTCCGCACGGACGAGCGAAACGATCTGTTCGGGATCGACCCCGGCGTCGAGTAGCGTATGGACCGCCTCGCGTTGTCTCGAGACACGGGCCTTGTCAGCGATTGCAGCCCGAACTGCCGCGACGTCGCCGTCTGCATCCGGGAACGTCTCGCCGAAGCTGTCCCGGGCGTTCACCCCGGTCGTTATCTCCTCACTGTGCATGTGGTCGCACAGCACGACCCGTGCCATCCGGACCCAGTCGAGCGACTCAACCTCATCGCGCGCGTCGGTCGCCATCATCCACGCGAAGGCGGGCGAACACCACGCCGTCGGGAGTGTGAACCTGACTTCGACACGGCCGCCGTCGATATCGACGGCGTCGATGTAATCGAGTTCCACGATGGACCGGGCCAGCTCTGGGTCCTCAACGCGGTCTAACCGCTCTCTGACGGTTGCCGTGCGTTCCGCGTGACCGCCGGCGTCGCTGCGACTCCCCGCCATCAGTCCGCTGCGGCCCCCGCGTCGTCTCCGTAGTGGGTCTGTAGATCGAAGCGCTCGGTGATGTCGTCGTCGCGGAACTGCCGCTTTTTCTCCTCGATGTCGATGTCGTACAGTTCTGCGGCGTTCTCGCCCATGATCTTCTTCATGGTCTCGACGTCGAGTTCGACGCCGTACTCCTTTTTTTGCTCGTCGGTGAGCTCAGCGTTCATCACCTGCTCAACGAGCCAGTCCGGGTTCCACAGTGCGTAGTCGGAGCCGAACAGGATGCGGTCCTCCCCGAGCCAGAAGAGGAGTTCGCCCATGATCTCACCGAACTTCCGCTCGCGGTGGGTCGACATCGCGGAGGCGACCGCGAGCCCGCCGTACACGTTGGGCTCCTGGGCCGCAATCCAGCAGAAGTCGTCGAGCCGCGGAAGCCCGACGTGGTTGACGATAAAGTTGAGTTCGGGGAACGACGACGCCGCGTCGTCGATGTCTTTCACGTCGAATGCGTCCCGGTTGAGCGGGCGAATCGTCGGTCCTTTGTGCGCGTTGATGTTCTCGATACCGAGCTCTGCACACTTCTCTAAGAACTCGAAGGCCTCGTCGCTGTCGAGGCGCCATCCCTTCGACTCGCCGCGCCACTCGGCTGTGTACAGCTTCACGCCGGGGATGTCGTACTCCTCTTTGAGGTGTTCGAGGTAGCGGAGTCCCTCTTCACCGTCACGAGGGTCGAAGCTTCCGTTGAGGATGAACCGCTCCGGGTACTTCTCCGCGAGCTCGGCGTTCTGTTCGGTCGTGTTGAAACCCTCGTCATAGAAATCGTCGAGGTAGGTCGGCTGGAAGATGGCCATGTCCGCCGCCGCATTCCCGAACAGGTCCTCGGTCATCTTGTCAGCGCCGTAGTGTCGGTACGTGTCGATATCCCACTGCTCCTCCTCCGGGGTGAACCCGGTGTGGTAGTCGTAGAAGCACTGGAGAAACTGCTCGCCACCCTCGTGGATGATGTTTTCTTGCCGCGCGTCCCACAGGTGGACGTGGCCGTCGATGACGAATATCTCCTCGCCGTCTTTCTCGTACATGCAAATATTTGTGTGGGCTGTTCACACATAACTATTAGGAACGTTCATGTAGATTATTCCTCGATCGCCGATTCACGCCCTGCTCTTCCATCCCGATCCGTTCGCTTCTGTGTGACCTGTAGCGGCGGCCAGATAGAATCTATAACGAATGTTTATGTCGGTGGATGCGAGAGAATATGTCACATGCAAGCTGCGAGACTGCACGAGTACACCGACGACATGAGCGAAGGACTGTCGATCGACGAGGTCGACCGCCCGGCGGCGACGGGCGCGAGCGACGTGATAGTCGAGGTAGAGGGTGCCGGCTGGTGCCAGACTGACAACCACATCATCGAGGGGATGTGGGCAGAATACGTTCCGCAAGAGCTCCCGTTGACTCTGGGTCACGAGAACGCGGGGACGGTAGCCGAGACGGGTGAAGACGTCGACATCGTCTCGCCGGGCGACCCGGTGATTTGTCACCCAGTCCAGACCTGCGGTACGTGTCGTCCCTGTCGGCTCGGCGAGACGATGTACTGTGAGAACGACAAGTTCAATGGCCTCACGACGGACGGCGGCTTCGCCGAGTATCTCCACACGAGCGAGCGCTCGGTGATTCCCCTACCTGAGGGGGTCGAACCGATTGACATCGCCCCCCACGCCGACGCCGGGATCACCGCCTACCACGCCGCGAAGAAGGCGGTCACGGAACTGAACCCTGGCGATCACGTGGTCGTCATCGGCGTTGGGGGACTCGGTCACATCGGCCTGCAGTGTCTCGAGGCGATGAGCGCGGCGAAGATCACCGCGGTGGATCTGAAGGAGTCAGCACTGAACCTGGCGGATGGCTACGGCGCCGACCATCTCGTGAATCCTTCGGAGGACGACGTGCCCACTGAGATCGAGGCAATCACGGACGGCAACGGTGCGGCACAGGTCCTCGACTTCGTCGGTGAGGACGTGACGACGGCGTACGCACCCGACATCACCGCGGCCGGTGGCGACCACCACATCATCGGTTACGGCGGCCACATCCACGAACCGGCACAGGCGCTCGTCAACGGCGAGTTCTCCTTCGTCGGCAACATCGTCGGTCGGTACGCCGAGTTGCAAGAGCTGGTCGCGCTCGTTGAGCAGGGGGACGTCGACCTCCACACGAGCCGGTACAACCTCGATCAGGTCAACGAGGTCGCCGAGAAGCTCGAGCATCGCGAGATCGATGGGCGTGCCGTAATCACGCCGTAGGCGAACTCCTTCGCCTGTTCAGTGTGGACGAGGACCGAACAGAACCGATCGACAACCTTCTCCAGCAGATGATCTGGCGGCCGAGAGACAATTCTCGCGACTGTCCTGCCGTGACGACGATGCCGCGCTTCGGGCCGTCGTAGTCGTACATCGCGATGGCGGTGTGGAGAGTTTCTGGATAACGGGTCGCCCGACAGTCCCGGTGTGTTTGCATTCGACGACGATACCACGCCGTGCTCCGTTGATGACCTCCTCCATGAGTATGTCTCGTCCTTCGTCGGCGGTTCTGTGTGCTTGATGAACGTCTTCGTACCCAAGATTCCGAAAAACATCCTCCATCAAGTCCTCAAATTCGAATCCGGAGAAATCGTCTAAGAGTGGCATAAAAATTCTACTTGACAGCTAGACGTACTGTATCTATTAGTGAGTTGTCGACCTGTCACTAGGTGCCGTAACCCCTTCCTCGATGTGAATGCGGTGAGTCGTCTTATCTCTGTCAGTGGATCCTTTTGTGACGATACACCACGACTTAGACATGTAATCAGGAGATGGACGTTCGCAGGTGCTTTTTGCCCCCGAAGAGACAGCCTGCTCCGACTCGGATCTCAAATTCGTGGTCGCATTTGGCTCATAGGTTACGTGAGGCGACGACAGCGTCTGATCTCGACATCGCAGTCAAGTTTGTGGACCGCTTTGGCCCCCGGTGGGCAGAGTGGTTCTTACCAACGTCAACGCTGAGGATTTCAACAGAACCCCCATTCTGAAATTGGTTATCGCGGTTCGAGATCTCAATAACCTGTATCGACCACAGCTCCGGAAATCAAAACCAGGGGTTTCGCGAACTGGCCAAACATCTTTGCTGTGGCATCGCGTGGACACTAGTGGAGACAATCTGTGTCACACACGTCTCCACAATCCCCCATGACGAGTGATTCGACGGCGCTTGGTCGATGCCCTGACTGCGGCGAAGAGATCGAAGCCTATCAGTCGATTATTGAGTTCGAAGATGGCGATGGGACAACTGGCGTGTTCGCAGAGTGCTATTCATGCGACGAAGTCGTCCGTCCAGAGTGACAAACTGCGCTACGTGTCCACGAGGTAGTCTGCGCCGTGTTCCTTCTCGAATTCGTATTCTGACGGGAAGACCGGATCTGTTGTCGCCCAGATACCGTTAATTCGTTTTTCGATAGTCTGAAGAACGACCCGAAGCACGTCATTCGGATCATCTGGGTAGACTGCATCGACCGCACTCTCTTCTCGCGGCTGGGGTGGTACGTGGTAGTGGTCGCGTGTGTTGTGCGTATTTGGGTGGCGGTCCCATCGACACGACCAGCGTTCACCAGCCCATTCCTCAACATACTGAATGTTGAACTTTCCATTCAGTCGAAGGCGGATCTCGAGAGTCGCAGTATCCACGACGTTGGGGTAGTAATTCGACCGAAGAGTGGCAACAACACGGTCTTCCTTTCCAGATGGGAAGTACTGGACGGTCTCGATTACCGAGAGGTCTGCGAGGCGGCCACCGAGAATTCGCATCCGTTCTTCATTGAGGTCATCTGTGCGTCCCATCGAGGTTAGGGGAACGAGGAGGCAGGACTTCCACTGACATTTGATTCGAGACGGAGTTTGGCTTCTCGGAGTTCACGAAGGCGGCGAGTGACAGTTCGCCATTCACTCAGTCTATCGTACGCCTCATCGAGATCGTCGTACGTCGTCTCGGAAAGGACAACTGCCTCAGGCGAGGATTCCTCAAAGTAACTCGAGAGCTCCTGTTCTCGGGCTCGGTACTCGTCGATTGCTTCCTCGGCCGCTTCTGGTGTCTTGAGCTCCCGGGTCAGTTCCGTGATACGACGGAACTCAAAGTAGGCCTCATTGCGAACGAAGAGCGCAGGATTGTCGGCGACTTTTTCGAGCACTCCGACGTCAACGAACCACTCGAGATGAGGACGTGCGCCTTCTTTTGTACAGTCAGCACGTTCTGCGACATCTGCAACAGTGGTCGGCGACGTGAGCGTCGTTACTGCTTCATACACACGATCTTTGACCGTCCGGTTCTCGACTGCTTTGTCCCACTCACCGGCCAGATTCATGTCCGGCGGAGACGGCGTATCCTCAGTCATTGTCCTAGAGACGGATTGCGCTCATATTAGTTTGTGGGTGCTAAGATATGTTTGCAATTGCGATAACACCATCTAGGGTATGATACTTTGTACGATAATCCTGGTTTGGCGCTTTGACCCGTGGATGGTGAGCTGAAAAGAGGCTGTGTGGGTTTGTTCTGAGTCTTGGATACGATTCGCGGCACTGATTTAACCAACAAAACTTTTGAATAGCGACTTGTGTTGGTTAATGCGAGGCAGCTGCCGATGTCCTACGAACCACCGACGCCGCCGAACCTCCCCACGGAAGTCGTCAACGCTCTCAATGAGTTGGGGCCGACCCGCCTTCGAGACGTTGCCCACTATGCCGAAGCACTGGCCGAACACAAGGAGCGCGAGGCTCGTCTCGAGGACGAGTCACCGGAAGGCGAGCTCGAAGAACGGTCGGACGACCTTCCAGACGATGTCCCCACGAAGGCGACGATCACTGTCAAAGAGATCAACGACAACCGATACTACTACTGGCAGTGGCGAGAGGGAGACAAAATCAAGTCGAAATATAAAGGCCCAGTCAATTCGGGCAGGTGAATGAGAGACACGCGCAAGTACGGTTCAGCACCCGTGTGAAAGATGAAAAATTGAGGAAGAGAAGTCTGGTGATGAAGGGCTCTCGCGTAGGGATAGCATTTTTCGGCTCTGTTGAAATCCTAGTATTTCTACGACTTTTTTGCAGGAATAGCTGTTTGGTAGGTGTGTAAGTGGATTAGCTCAGACGTCGAATCCGTTTCGCCTGAGTGCCTTTGCCAACTCTCCGTCAGGGTCGGCCGCAAACTCAACCAACGATGACTCAGGCCTTGTTGTCGTATATAATTCAGAGTCAATATTGTCTGGGATTTCGTTCGTGTGGCTCTTATCTACAACTGCAACTGATATTTTTGGTCTCGTGTCCGCGTCTTTTGGCTCACTCATTAACTGATTGTACGAGGAAACGATGTTTGGATTTTACCATTCGGGTATCAAATTTTCTCTTGGAGGACGAGTGACCCGTCCTCACCGTATCTGACGACTCCGATCTGGTGGAGCCACTCAATACCGGACGTAGCTGTCTCCTCACCAAGCTTCGATTCAACCGCCCGTTCGGGAACTCCTTTGTATAGGTCGTCATCGTATTCGGTTTCCGAAAGGAGTCGAATACACTGAGCGACCCGTTCACCGTCTATGGTTCGCGAGTGCAAACGTTCGATCTCATCTTGGATGTCGAATGAGTACCCTTGCTCTTGGAGACGGGCGAGTTTGTGCTTCATGGCACCGACAAACTCGTCTCGACCGATAAGCGACAACTGGGTGTGCACCTCTTGGACGATTAACTCCTCATCGATTCCTGCTTGTGCGAGTACAACCATGTCGTCGACGTCATCGTCTCTATTTGCGACCGATTTGAAGAGGAAGATATCGTCGAGTGACACCATCCGGACAGTCAACGGTCCGTCTTCGAAGAGGTGCTGGCTTCGGGCCTCCATGTCGTCACTCAGCATGAGTACGCCGGCGACTTGTCTGTGGAAGACGTCGAATCGACGCTTACCGTTCTCGAGGATGAACGCCGCGTCAAGTTCGTCATACTCTTGTTCGAGGTCTTCTGGCGGCTCATATCCCGCTGCGGTGAGTGCTGTCCAAAGCTGCTTGAGTTCGTACTCTTCTCTAACGATGAGGTCGATGTCTTTTGTCGCGTTCTTGAGCTCCTGGAGCGTAAGAGCGCCACCTCCAATGAGGAACACCGTAATTGGCTCGTTGATCAGGTTCGCGAGTTCGTGAAATTGTTCTCGGATCGCCGTGTATTCCAACGTCGACTCGCGGGTCATATTTCTACCCCGTAGTCACGAGCGAGCGATTCCATTTCAGACCAGGGTGGGGTTTGGCCTGAGGTCTGTTCGCCTTCTGTTCGTAGGTACGTCAAGAGAGGTGAGATGATGTCTTCGACTCCGTAGGATGTTGCGACTTCGTGAACGTCTTCGTGGGATGTGTTGGTTGCGGTAATGAGAAGCATAGCGTACTTTCGGTGGCGAGCGTCGTTCTCGATGAGGAGTAGGTGACAGACCAACTCGGCCGGTGAGAGTGACTCTCGGCTTTCTGAGTAGAAGTAATAGTTCCCCGAGCGCGTGAAGAACTGCAGACCGTATTCGCTGAATGCATCGAGTCCTGTCAGCAGGTACTGACTGTCGTCAACACCCTCGTCTGTTCGCACAATGAACTCGTCATAAGATTCCCACAGAAGTGTTCCACTCCCGATGTCGGTCTGGACTTGCGTACGGTGGTGTTGGTGCCGGAGCTCCACAGCGAACTTGTGAAGTCCTGAGAACTGTTCGGTGAGGCAGTATCTCGTTCCTTGCTTAACAGCTATTGCCCGGTTTGTAAGCGTCTTGAGCGTCCGATAGACAGTTGCCCGTGACACCTCGGTTCGTTGGGCAAGCTCGGCTGCCGACACTGGTTCATCCGCGGGGAGATAATAGAGGACACGAAGCATCGACGACGTCAGCAATTTCGGGAAGTTAACGTGGGAGTTGGTTGCCGTGAGGTCTTGGTACACCTCGAGGCACTTCGCAGACGTTGGGTGTATTATCGTCTCGTTTCCCACCCGTTCACGGGTGACCAATCCCAATTTTTCGAGATGTACCACAGCGTTCGTGATGGTCCCCGGCTCATATCCGAGCTCAGTAGCAAGTGCTCGGCGCTTTTTAGGGGAATCAAGTGTCGCCATGATTCGCAACTCATTCTCCTCTAGCATAGTGTCTCAAATTGGATGTACTTGTAATAAAGCACTACATCGGATATGAGACTTTTGGTGGAGATTGTTGAGAAATTCGATGGATCTCTGCGGTAGAGAGAATAGTGTATTCAAGGACAATAGTGTGACACTGGAATTGCGTCCAACAAAGAAATTGAGCGTGTCCAAATTGCCTCGCTTAGGTGGAAAAGTGAGGGTGTGGCTGTTGACGACTATTCCGAAGCAATTCTACGGTCAAAGGGACTGTTTTTTTTTAGTCGGCACTCTCGATCTACTTCCGGCTCAGGACTAAAACGGGGAGAGAGCGTATCTCGCAAGCAAGCTCTCCGAGGTGTTTTCGTCTCGAGTCAAATTGGGCTTTGGAAGAGTATCACACCCTCTAGGACCCCGCTCAGTAGTCCGTAAATTTGGCTTTTCTTCGTCGTCAGAAGGTTCGACCGGATTGTAAACAAACTCTCTCCACGATGAGGACATCCACTTAATACAATCTGTAAGAATCAGTAGTTATTGAATAAGTTCTTATTATTCAAAAAATGGTAGAATTATCTGTGTTAAATTGTGGGCGGTACTGTCTAGATAAGGAACGAGCAGATTGAAGAGCTAGTAATCTATGATACTCTCAAAACTGCTCAAAGAGAGTTTAGCCACTGCTACGATTGAATATTGGCAGCGCGGGCGGACGGCGACGCCGTGGTGGGTCGCGGTCGATGAGACCGCTGTCGAAATCAACGGCGAGTGTTCTTGGTTGCACGCTGATTGACCTCGACACAAAAGTAATTCTTAACGTCGCGCTGTTCAAGCGTCATGGAACGGATCCAGCAGCTGCATTTCTTCACGGAATCTGTGAGAAACACGACTGTTCAGAGACGGTGTTTCTGGCTGATGCCTTCGAATATCGAATTGCCTTCTCTCGATTAGGTGTGAACAGTCGGGTTGACTACACAGATCGATGCCTGATTGAGAAGTGGTTCCACACGTTCAAGATGCGAGTTGACCGTTTCCACGATTCATGGATGGGCAGTTGTCTGAGCGTCCGCCAGTTGACTAGACAGTGCTGTGAAACACTTTCCATCGACCTATTTAAATGGACCCGCTACTGGAGGTTGACGGGAAATTAGGCTGATGAACAACACATATACGGCCTGAGTCTGTGATTTTCGACGGGGTTTCAGACGAACCAAGCTGGTGTTGAAGCCTCCAATACCCCAGCTTTCCCGTCGCAATCGAGTCGTTTCAGACGAACCAAGCTGGTGTTGAAGCATGGGAGTGAGATTATCGTCCCGCCGGAGAACATCGTGTTTCAGACGAACCAAGCTGGTGTTGAAGCAGGCTCAGCGGTCAGAAGTCAGGAGAAAAGCGGAGTTTCAGACGAACCAAGCTGGTGTTGAAGCTTGGAGAGTCGAAATGATTCATATCGCCGAATACGGTGTTTCAGACGAACCAAGCTGGTGTTGAAGCCTCGGTGTCGGCGGCGGACTCGCACTCAGCGATGGTTTCAGACGAACCAAGCTGGTGTTGAAGCTCACATATAATTAGGGGTTCAGATTAGTTAGAAGGTTTCAGACGAACCAAGCTGGTGTTGAAGCAATCAAGACCTTCGGACAGTCGCCACCGAGGCCGATTGTTTCAGACGAACCAAGCT
Source organism: Haloferax sp. Atlit-6N (assembly GCF_003383195.1). Classification (NCBI taxonomy): domain Archaea; kingdom Methanobacteriati; phylum Methanobacteriota; class Halobacteria; order Halobacteriales; family Haloferacaceae; genus Haloferax; species Haloferax sp. Atlit-6N. The sequence continues at coordinate 77,948 of NZ_QEQJ01000007.1, forward strand.
GGTGTTGAAGCGCCGTGACGGTCGGGCTCCCGGACGTGTCGACCGAGTTTCAGACGAACCAAGCTGGTGTTGAAGCAACTTTCTCGATCTCCACTGGGAGGAACCGGACCAGTTTCAGACGAACCAAGCTGGTGTTGAAGCACTCCGAACCGAGCGAATCTCGCGAGTAGGGACAGTTTCAGACGAACCAAGCTGGTGTTGAAGCGGGATGCTTTCGCGTTCCGATGACCGCTTGGACCGGGTTTCAGACGAACCAAGCTGGTGTTGAAGCCTAAAAAAGAACCCCGGTTCGCTATTCGAACAGGGTAGTTTCAGACGAACCAAGCTGGTGTTGAAGCAGCGTCGGAGTATCTGGCACGAGAAAGCGACCGGCAGTTTCAGACGAACCAAGCTGGTGTTGAAGCGGACATCGACGACCCCGTCTCGACAATATCGGCGTGTTTCAGACGAACCAAGCTGGTGTTGAAGCCCTCACCGTCAGAAGGCCCATCACCATCTTCGTTGGAGTTTCAGACGAACCAAGCTGGTGTTGAAGCTCCCCACAGTCGCTCACAGGCGTCCGGGTGCTCGAGGGTTTCAGACGAACCAAGCTGGTGTTGAAGCTTGGTGCCGAACGCATTACTGTCACAGAATGTGCATGTTTCAGACGAACCAAGCTGGTGTTGAAGCTTCGCGTAGTACGGTGCGGTCTCGTTTATCGTCGTGTTTCAGACGAACCAAGCTGGTGTTGAAGCACGCTCGGTCGGGGGACGACCGTCGACGAGGCCGGTTTCAGACGAACCAAGCTGGTGTTGAAGCCTCACTTGCGCTGTCGTGCCAAACACGATTCACGCTAGTTTCAGACGAACCAAGCTGGTGTTGAAGCGATAGCGTCGCTCGTCCCGAGGGCGCTCGGGATGTTTCAGACGAACCAAGCTGGTGTTGAAGCGAGGCCATCGGCTGTGTGATCGACGACAAAGCGGTTTCAGACGAACCAAGCTGGTGTTGAAGCGGTCCATCGGGTTCATCGGCGTGTTCTTCGCGGCGTGTTTCAGACGAACCAAGCTGGTGTTGAAGCCGCGACTTGCGATATGCCCTCGCTCGCGCCGATGGTTTCAGACGAACCAAGCTGGTGTTGAAGCTCTCGACCAGCCCGAGGCAACCGCCTCAAACGCCCGTTTCAGACGAACCAAGCTGGTGTTGAAGCATAGTATCAGCGTCCCGTTTTCGACAGATTCGAGCGTTTCAGACGAACCAAGCTGGTGTTGAAGCGATGTTCTCCGGCGACGGATGGTCCGCCTCCCGAGTTTCAGACGAACCAAGCTGGTGTTGAAGCGCTATAACAGCCACCCACCGACGGACGGAGGTACCCAGTTTCAGACGAACCAAGCTGGTGTTGAAGCACCTCTCTCCAAGCGGGACCCAACGATATCGACTCATGTTTCAGACGAACCAAGCTGGTGTTGAAGCTCCATGTGGTACCATTGGCGTTCGGGTATCTCCGAGAGTTTCAGACGAACCAAGCTGGTGTTGAAGCGTTCTCCATCGCCTCGTGCATGGACTTCCTGACGCGTTTCAGACGAACCAAGCTGGTGTTGAAGCGCCGACAAGTGGGTCGATAGCCCGCGGTCGACAGCGGTTTCAGACGAACCAAGCTGGTGTTGAAGCACCGTCGACGAGCACCGCGACCTCTTCGAGTCGGGTTTCAGACGAACCAAGCTGGTGTTGAAGCTCCAGGAGCCGTCGGTCAACGTTGACGTCGGGAGCTTGTTTCAGACGAACCAAGCTGGTGTTGAAGCTCCAGGAGCCGTCGGTCAACGTTGACGTCGGGAGCTTGTTTCAGACGAACCAAGCTGGTGTTGAAGCGATACTCCAGACCGCGCTTCAAGTCCCAGACGGGCACTGTTTCAGACGAACCAAGCTGGTGTTGAAGCGAGGAATCCGGGAGCATCGCCAGCGACGCCAGACGTTTCAGACGAACCAAGCTGGTGTTGAAGCCTCCTGTCTTCGGAGTGGGATGACCTGCCAGAGGGTTTCAGACGAACCAAGCTGGTGTTGAAGCGAGTCCGGTGAACGGTCTTTCACGGGCGCGGTCTTCGAGTTTCAGACGAACCAAGCTGGTGTTGAAGCGGAACTCAGTGGTGACAACGATTGGCATTATGTGTTTCAGACGAACCAAGCTGATATTTACAACTCCACATATCCCTGCTCAATCGTCTCACCTCTCGCCGAATCACCCAGATTATAATCAGCAAGCTTCCGCAGGTCACGCCGAATCGACCGTGCCGTCCGTTCATTATCAGGCGCTTCCAAGTACAGCGGCCGCAACTCACCCATCATTAGCGCTCGTGCCCCCGCACAATTTTCAAGAGCACGACTCGTGCGTCTTCAATTGAATTGACGCCTTCTTCACTAACTCGCCGCAAGCTATCAGCACGTCCCCGTTGACGAACTCGACACTTGGTGCGCTTCACACCCCCCCCTCGAACACCGACACGTCCACGTCTTGAAGGCAAGAAGGAACGCTACACTGTCTTGCCCCGATTATCCTAATTGCCTCACAGCATTGCTACTCTATCGCTCAAATGCCGCTTCCAACTTCTCATACATCCTTCTTCGCCGAGCTTTCCGCTCTTGCTCTCTCGACAGGTAGTTACGAAGAACGACCTCCGTCGACGAACTCCCCTGGTCTTCAGCAACTCCCTCCAACCCCTCCAGAACCTCTCCAACAGCTTCCTGATACGCCGAGTACCAGAAGCGACGGCCCATCTTCGGTGTGGGCGTATCCCCATCAACAACGACGCCAGCCCGGTCAGCAAGCTGTTTGAACCGACGACGTATCGTACTCACAGACACGTGGCCCGTCGACGACGAACGAGACGGGAATAGATACCCTCTCCACGTCTCGCGGTCGGAAAGCGCATCAATCCGATCAGCGACGACATCGACCCCATACAATAACGTCACCTCGCCAGGCCCGTTCTTCCGCTCGCCATCACCGAACGACAAATGTGGGTCTTCGGCATCCAAGATCACCTGTTCGACGTGTAATGCAGCGACCTCCGAGGGCCGTAACCCCCAGCCAGCAAGCGCAACCACGAGCAACTCTGATTCGGGCGAGTCTACCTCGCCGTAGATTCGACGCACCTGCGACGCCGACAGTGCCTGTGGGTCCGGTTCGCTGGCTTCCCAGCCGAATTCCTCACCGGCCTCGGCGAGTGGATTGTACTTCGCGTACTTCCGTCGCTTTACGAACGCGTACCATGCCCTGGCGACGTGCAGATACTCGAGCTTCGACCGGTCGGTGGATAGCTCCTCGTCGAACACGTCGAGGACAGCAAGACAGCGTTCTATCTCTCCCGGTTGCTTGTCGAGATCGGACAGCGGTTCGAGCAGCGCATCCGCCCCGTGCAACTCTCGATATGTCCGAACCCACTTCGCCAGTCGCGTCCGGTGGGTCTCGACGGTACTTTTTGCTCGTTCACCACGGGTCTCTATCGACGTGAGATACGATTCGAGGGCGTCCACAGTAGCGGTGTGGTCAACGTTCCATTCCCACCCGTCCGTCTCCCCGTCTTCGAGGCCGACGACGTCGACGAAGAACTGCTTGGGCGTGAGGTCGTGATGCTCGCGGAGCGCGTACGCGATGCCACTGTATCCGTGTTCGGTGAGCCAGTCGTAGGTCGGCACGTCGCGGTCTTCGTCGAATCCATCGCGGTAACGGTTCGGTGCGATGTCTTGCCAGTAGACGTCGACGAGTTCGTCGAGACTCATCTGGGACCACTTGTAGCGCTTTTCTCTCGTCTCACTCTCTGAAGCCGTATCTTCCGCGTCCAAACTCTGGGAGTCAGACTGCTGATTCACGCCTGCTCACCGGGGAGTAACCCGCTCGCTCCGTGTTGGGGTAATTCTGAATGTAAGATTTTCATTACTCATTGACTTTCTCACAGTGAGTTAATACTTCGGCTTATGCTGGAGTGGACTCTACACAACGCTGATTAGTAATATTGAGTAGTAGATTGCCGATTACGGGATATACTGTATCTCGCTATATTTATTCCCGTGAGGACCGAAGAACACAATCTCGGAGGTTGGAATGATGCGTGCCTTTATATCAATGCCAAATTTAAGAATTCATTTAATTTGGTTAGCGTTATATTCTGAAGGCAGATAATGAGATGTCTTATGCCGTCGTCAACCCTGGCTAGAACACGGCCAGCGTTCATCAGGGACGCACCGACTGCAGACGAACGAACACAGTGGGTCTCGGTGCTGGTCTCTTTATGAGCATTTTCATTGCGAACACGGCTGGAACAATGTGTCAAACCTTTATCCCCCGTGAGTCTCCTTCGATCGACGGGGAGTGCTGAGAACATAGTCAGTGTGATTACATCTGTCACAGCCTAAATGGCTGGCCCCATCATAGAGATAGGGACTGTGATCATCTTGAGAAAGGCAGCATCCTCGTGTTGTAACGGATACTATGGCGATTTGAGCGACCTTGTCAACTAGTTTGTTCATCCGCCTAACGCTCGGTTGTCCTTTTTGAGAATCTGACAACGATTGAGTTGGAGGTCGCGAGGATTCGAAATCCCGACCAGAACCGCTTTTTCACGGACGTTCCAACTCGGGCGTAATGACCGATAGTCGTGGAATTCCACGGAGGTCGTTCCTGAGATCAGCTGTCGCAATCGGTGGTGCGGCGGCGTTCAGCGCGTGTTTAGGGCGCGAGGAGGTTGATGTCCCAACCGGCCCGGACGACCTGTCCTCCTTCCCCAAGCGCCAGCACGCCTGGAACGATGTCCTCCCCACAGATGACCACGGGAACGTCGTCGCCCCTCGCCATCGCGTCCTTCTGTACCTGAACTACACCCAACGTGGCCAACCGACTGAAAAGGACCGAACGACGATCGAGACCGCGCTCGAAGGTGTCGAACACGCGTACGAGCGAAGCGGAAACGGGCTGTTGCTAACGATGAGCTACTCACCGGCGTATTTCGACCGCTTCGATGGCGGGTTGCCGGAGAGCGTTGATCTCCAGCGGCCCGAGGCGCTGGCTCCATTCGAGAACCCCGAACTCGACACGCCGGACGCAGTCGTTCACATAGCGAGTAACCATGCTCAGGTGGTATTGGGTACCGAAGAAGCCCTCAAAGGGAACCAATCGACACTCAATGGTGTCGATCAACCCGATGCATCGCTCACGGACGTGTTCAAGGTGGTCGATCGACGGACGGGATTCGTCGGGGATGGACTCCCGGCGGAGAATGCAGACGATGCGGAGGGTATTCCGGCCGACAAAGTCCCGGAGGACGCACCCCTGTTTATGGGGTTCAAATCGGGATTCAAAAAGAACCAGGCCAGTGAAGATCGCGTGACGATCCAGTCGGGACCGTTCACCGGTGGCACGACTCAACATATCTCCAAGCTCCGACTGAACCTCAACCAGTGGTACAACCAAGACGACCGCTGGCAGCGTGAGGCGAAGATGTTCTGCCCGTATCACGCCGAGAACGACGTTATTGAAGGTGCCGGCGACAATCTCGGCGACAGTAGCAAAATCGACGACTGTCAGCCAACGGATGAGACGGCCCGCGAGATGGGCGTCGTCGGTCACTCCCAGAAATCTGCCCGCGCTCGCGACGATGATGATTCGCCCCTCATCCTGCGGCGCGACTTCGATTCAACTGATGGTGGAACTGCCAGCCTCCATTTCCTCGCGCTCCAGCGAGGGATCACCGATTTCGTCGACACGAGAGAAGCGATGAACGGAACTGATGTCACCGAGCAGTCAGCCGTCGGTCAACGGAACAACAACGGCATCCTACAGTACATCCGTACTGAGCGGCGCGGTAATTTTCTCGTCCCTCCGCGGTCGTTGCGCGCGCTGCCACCTGCCCAGCCGACTGGGGACGCACAGGAGGTGACGCATGAATCGTCGTGACGTACTTCGAGCGGTCGGGGGCACGTCACTCATGGGGCTCGCGGGTTGTACCGGCCTGTTCGAGACGCGATCAGCGCAGGCGCCACCGCTCCCCGAAAACCGCCCGGACGCAGTCTACTATCCGACCCACTACGAGGGCATGAAAATGCCTGGAATGAAAGAACAGGGCGGGTACAAGTGTGCACTCACGTACTCGTATGCGCACCGGTTCTGGCTGATGAAGCCGAATGGAATCACGAAGGTCGAGATTCAACTCGAGGACTCGATACATCTCATGCCGGTCGTTTGGGAGACACAGACGGGGATTATCCCACCCGATATCAACCCGCAGCTCACGATTACACAGAACGGGGAGTCGATTGATCAGTTCGCGCCGTGGCCGATGCTCTCCCAGCCGATGGGTTTTCACTTCGGTGATAACGCACAACTCCAGGGCGACGGCACGTACACTGTCGAGGTGAGCATCGGCGAGCCGTCGACGCGACGGACTGGGTCGCTGGCCGAGAATCAGGGGAACGCATCGTTCACGTTCGAGTTCGAGTTCAGCGAATCGGCGCTCAACGAGATCTCATACACGGACATCCCCGACGACAGGGAAGGCACGGAGGGTGCTGTCGACCTGATGGACATGGAGATGTTACCGAACTCGCAAGTGCCGACACCTGACGCGCTCCCTGGGGACGTTCGTGGTTCGGGGATGAGTGGGGATGCGAAGTTCGTGGTTACGATCCTCGAAGACGAGTCACGTTTCGGTGGTGACGAGGAACAGACGTATCTTGCAGTATCACCACGCACGCCCTACAATCGCACGATGCTGCCGATGATGTCGCTATCGGGGGGACTGCGGCGGAACGGTACGTCGGTATTCGACGGCATTCTGCAGGCGACGATCGATCCCGACCTACGGTATCACTACGGCGCCGTCGTCTCGGACGTCCAGTCGGGTGATGACCTTACGATCACGGTCGATTCGCCCCCACAAACAGCTCGCCATGAAGGGTACGAGACAGCCTTCGTTGATATGCCAGATGTGCAGGTGACGTTGTAGTTTCAAAGGTGTCTTTAGAATCCCAACCGAAGCCAAACCTATGGAAGAGAAGCACCTCCTACTGGTGACGTTACTTGGCGTTGTCTCACTCTTGGTACTCACCGGATTCGTCGTTCGCCTGGCGTAGACAGTCACAGAATGGCCGAGGCTGGCAGTTACAGAAACTCCCGGTTGACGACAGCGAGGTCGACTCAATGAATCTACCAAACATAGTATCTCAGAGGGGCATATGAATCGGCGAACGTTTCTCAAACAGGGGACTGCTCTCTCGGGGGGCCTAGTGCTGTCTGGTTGCCTGGGGCGGCTCGGATTCGAGACGCAGTCTGCATGGCGTGATCCTCCGCTCGTGGAGGATCGACCTGACGCGGTCTACTATCCGGCAATCATCGAAGGGATGGGAATGTACGGAACGACGACGGCAGGCAGTCTCGGATTTGCACTGATGCACTCCTTCCCGCACCGTTTCTGGAACCTCACTGGCTCACGAAAGACGAAAGTCGTCGTTCAGTCGGATGATTCGGTGCATCTGATGGCGAGTGTCTGGGACACCGAGACGGAGACCGTACTCCCGGTCGACGTCTCTGTCGAAATCAGTAACAGCGACGGTCGAGTGTCCTCGACCAACCTCTGGCCGATGATCTCGCCGAATATGGGGTTCCACTACGGCGACAATATCGCTCTCCCGGGGGAAGGACAGTACGATGTGACGCTCCAGGTCGGCCCCTTGCAGACAGCTCGTACGAATCCATTCCATGGGCGATTTACAGAGGGACAGTCTGCCACGATGCAGTTCACGTTCGATACGGATGAGACGTACAATTTGGAGATTCGCCGGTTAGGCGACAAAGCAGGCACCCGTGGGACAGTTGATCTAATGGACATGGAAATGGTCCCTGAACCGGTCGTACCGACAAAATCCGACCTTCCTGGTCGACTTCTCCATGAAGGGCAATCCGGTGATGCGACGATAGTCGTTGCTCTCGTTGACGGTGACCATCGGTTTAGCGATAGTGACGGTCCCTTCCTGATCGTCTCTCCTCGAACACCTTACAATCGCGTGATGCTCCCGAGGATGGCTCTTTCAGCAACACTCAACCGAGGAGGAGACACAATCACACAAGGGACACTCCAAGCGTCTCTCGATCCCGACCTCGGGAGTTTCTATGGGATGGGTCTTGATGAACTCAAGACGGGCGATACGGTCAGAATCACCGTAGAGACACCACCTCAACTGGCGCGGCACGATGGCTACGAAACCGCGTTCCTCGATATGGAGCCGATTGAGTTCACTGTCGAGTGATCCCTTTCTGGTCACGCTCTGACCATAGTGTGTGACCAGTGGTCCCCTCGAAACCACCAGAATCAGGGTAGATAAGGGGGCGTCGCTCCGGGAAGTGAGAGAATCCAGAGGCTAATGACGGTGTAACCGATCATCACAATAATGAACGGGTACTGGCTCCGGATCGCGACGAGACGGCTCGAGAAGAGTTCGTAGGCGGTCGCGTGCGCTGCCCAGATAGCGAGGAGATGCCCGACGAGCACGTAGGCGATACTCAAGCCTTCGAACCATCCAGGTGGAGATAATGTCAGGGGATTCGCTGGGGGCGACAGTGGGGAGACAATCGCCATCCCTAGGGCTGGACTGAGGGATACGGCCAGTCCGGTGTAGTGAGCGAGGTGATATCCCGCTGCGATGGCCAATAGCGAGGGTGCAAACCGAAAGGCGATGCGTTTTGCTGTAATGTATGTCCCAGTCCGTCGCCGAGAGAGTACACCAGCATACCAATATGCGGCGAAGAAAACGACGTAGCCACTGACGAAAAGGAGTGTGTAGATGAGAATCGCACGAATCTGTACGGCTCCCACTCCAATATTAGAGAGGCTGACGAGTGCCTCGATAGTTGCTGCGCCCGTCTGCGTCGTGATGAAGCCGCTGTACGTGAGCTCCCAGATTAGCGCAATGACGAACGCGACATCGGAGGTGTCCGTGATTAAGTCTGAATCAGTCAGGTCGCTACCGGGCAGTTTTACGGTGAGCTTCCCATCCCGCCGTTTTACAGGAGCGACAGCCCCGAAGAATCGGAACAGGACGGATAACGGATCTGCGTTCCCGAACCATGCGTTGGGACCGACGAGTACAGCGCCTGCAATTGTGACGACACTGTAGCCGAGGATCGCAATCGAAAGAGTTGACGGGATCGTGCTGACAGGGAAAACCACCTCAACCCACACGAGAAGTAATAGGCCACCAACAGCTGGCCATCGGGCTAATTCTTCTGGATACGTCCGGTATCCAGTTGGGAGTAGCGAGACGATTCCTCGCCAGGGGTTCAGCACTGGCCAGAGATTGCCTCCGAGATACGTGAGCATCGGCAAGCCTGCACGAACGACGACGAACGTGACGAGGATGGTGAAGCTCGCTGTCGGGAGTTGTGGGCCCGTCACTCCGAGGTAGACTGCCAGTCCGAGGACGACGATCCCGAGTCCACGTCCGATCCACACAATAGGTGTTCGCCAGTCATCAATTGTTGGACCAGGAAACGACCAGCTGTGGAGATAACGGATAAACGCCCGATCAGTGACGAAACTTGCAAGCAGGGCAGAGGCGCCAATCGTAGCGCCGCCAGTGGCGAGATACAGCCATCGGGGAATGGCAAGTGTATCCCGTGGCTGCTTCGAGAGCGTCATTCCGTTCCCGGCAGCGACTGTTTCGGCAAACAGCGTCAATACCGAGACCCAGGTTACAAACAGGACAAGGAGTCTTAACGTTGTATTCGACACAACCCAATCACAAAGCCTCGATGCGGGGTAGGGATCTATATCTTCATCTCCATATGCGACCGAGACCGTGTCTGTGTCAGGTGACGATGGCATATATGTTGAGAAGACCGAAATACAGGAGCACGAGAGCTCCGAGTGCTTTCAGCTGGAGTGTACGTAACTCGTCTTCTTCATCTGCTCGAGCAGAGAGGAATGCGTCTTTCTCGTCGGTATCCAAATCTTGGGGATGTTCTAAGCCTTTGTGGAGGATGAGGCGGTCGGTCGTAGGGAACGGATGCCCACAGTAATCACACTTACCTGCAGGTGAGTCACGCCGTGGAACCGTAGTGCCTTCGTATGACATAAGCTCGAACGCTGTTGTTCGCTCATCTGTCACTCACTGTTGAAACTGTTCTGGTTTGACGTTCGAATTGCTCCCAGAGAGCATTTGCAGACTTGGAGTTATTTCTGTTCAGGTGGGGGCGGATGCTCTGCGCTCCGTTAATGTCAACATTGAACACCGTATCACATTCCTCACGTACGATATCGTGATGTCCGTTAGTGCGCGTGGCTCGTGCGAGTCGTCGACTCTGCATTCACATCCGCCGTCCCGAGAAGTTCGACAGTCGCGTGGTCTACTCCGCCCCTAGTGAGTTGTTCGTGTGCCCGTCGACGGATCATCTGCTGATCTTCGAACGTCTCGGCGGCGTCGCTGAGACGAACCGTCGCAACGGTTAGTTGACTACACACCTGCCAGACGTGGAGATCATCGACCCGTTCGACGCCGTCGATTGTCAGCAGTTCATCGCGCAACTGATTCGTATCGGTCGGACTGCGTGCTAACAGTATCGAGGAACTCTCCCAGAGGACTTTACCGGCGGACCAGAGTACCAAGACGGCGATGAGGACTGCGACGATTGGGTCTGCGATAGGCACGTCGAAAACCGCGATTACGGCCGTCGAGATGATCACCGCTATCGACCCGCCGGCGTCACCGAGGAGGTGGTAGAACGCGCCCCGTTCGTTGAGACTCATATCGCCGCCCTGTAACACGTAGACAGAGCCGAGATTGACAAGCAACCCTCCAATTGCGATGATCAGTGTCATCGTTGGGTTGATGCTCACTGGATCGAGAAACCGCTGATAAGACTCCCAGAGGATGTACCCCACCATCGGGACGAGGAGGATACCGTTGAGGAAGGCGGCTACGGGTTCCAGTCGGTGCAGCCCGTACGACCACCTCTCCCCGCCCTCGAACCGTTCTGCGGTGTAACTCGCGCTGAACGCCATCACGTACGCTATCATATCGAACAGCATATGCATCGCGTCGCTGATCAGCGCGACCGACCCGAACAACAGCCCTCCGGCCAGCTCGACGACGAACCCGATAAAATTGATCGCCGCGACGACAGCGAGCGTCTTCGTACTCCTGCCGGACGATCCCCCCTCTGCACCGTTCGTTTCGTCGGAGTCGTGATCGTGTACAGCCATCTTTATCAGAATTTAGGACATAGACTCCCGGTTCTCGACGTTCGAGGAATCCCCGTCCGGCGAACGTTCAGTATCCGCGTCCACGTCCTCCAACTCCGACCAGTCCTGTGCGCTAGAGCCCAAGAGTTCCAAGGGTCGGATCCAGACGTACCACACGACGAATATCGTCGTCCCGTACCCGATGATCCACACAATATCGGCTGCGAGTGACAGATCCGCACCCTCGAGGATGTATACCCCGAACCCGGGTCCGATCAACCCGATCGTGACGACGACGAGGAACGATAATCGAGAGGGCAGTCCGAATGGGTATCGGCGGGTTTCCTCGTCCGATTCATCCTCGGAATCGGCTGGCTGTGTCTGAGTATTCATCGTTACAGTTCCACCCCCTCAGTTTCCGTGTTCTCAGTCCCCTCCGGCTGCAGGCGGGAGAGCCGCATCGCGTTACCGGTCACGCCGACTGTCATCCCGGCGTCACCCGCGAGAACGGCTAACCAGATGGGTACGAGACCGAACGGAACGCCGACGGCGAGTGCCGCCTTGACCCCGAGACTCGCCCAGATGTTCTGTCGGATGACGCTGTTCGCGTCGTTGGCGAGTTCGTACAGGTACGGCAGTTTCGAGAGATCGTCGGCCATCAGCGCGATGTCGGCGGTTTCGAGCGCCGTGTCGGTCCCAGCCGCGCCCATCGCGACCCCGACAGTGGCCGTCGCGAGGGCCGGCGCGTCGTTGACCCCGTCGCCGACCATCGCCACTCCGTCGTACGCGTCGACGAACCCTTCGATCGCCGACACCTTTTCATCCGGGAGCAGCTCCGCCCGATACTCGTCGACGCCGACCTGTTCGGCGATAGCCCGCGCGGTGCGCTCGTTGTCTCCGGTGAGCATCACAGTTTTCTTCACGCCGAGGTCCTTCAACCGAGCGATAGTCCGTTTCGCCTGCGGACGGACTTCGTCTGCGACGGCGACAACGCCTTCTAACTCGTCTTCGGTTCCGACGAGTACGACGGTCTTGCCTTCCGATTGGAGTTTCGGGACGGTGTCTTCAAGCAAGTCTAGACAGTTGTGGCGGTCACAGAGTTGCTGGGCGGTCTGCGTGACGACGCCGCCATCAGTCGTCGCATGGACGTGCGAGAGGTCGAACCCGAGTTCCTCGAACAGACCGGGTTTCCCCGCGAAGTGGCGTTCCCCGTCGAGGGTCGCACGAACGCCCTTGCCGGTGATGCTCTCGAAGTCCTCGATCTCGCGTTCTCCGACGCCAGCGCTGTTCGCCTCTGCGACGATGGCTTCGCCGATGGGATGTTCGCTGCGCTGTTCGAGGCCGCGCGCGCAGTTCAGCACGTCTTGCTCGCTGTTGCCGTTCAAGGGAACGACGTCTGTCACCGTGAGCTCGCCTTTCGTGAGGGTGCCCGTCTTGTCGAAGGCGACGACGTCCACCGCACCCATCGCTTCGAGGTGGTTACCTCCCTTGATGAGAACGCCATTCTTCGCGGCGCTCGTAATGCCAGAGACGACCGAGACAGGCGTCGAGATAACGAACGCACATGGACACGCAAGGACCAACAGCGTCAGACCATAGACAACAGCGGTCGACCAAGGTGTGCCGATAACGTACGGACTGCCGACGGTCACGAGAACAGCGAACGCGACGACGACCGGGGTGTAGTACGCCGAGAACCGTTCGACGAACTGCTCGCGTTCAGTCTTGTTTGACTGGGCATCCTCGACCATCTCGACGATTCGGGAGAGCGTGTTGTCCGACGCTTGGCTCGTGACCTGTATTTCCAGATATCCCTCCTCGTTTATTGTACCGGCGTACACCTCGTCGCCCGCCGTCTTATCCACGGGGACGCTCTCACCGGTGATGGGGGCTTGGTTGACGGCACTCTCGCCGTCGACGACTTCACCGTCCATCGGTATCTTCTCACCCGGACGGACCACGACGATATCGCCGACGACCACGTCGTCCACGGGGACCGTCACCTCCTCACCGTCCCGCTTGACGGTTGCCTCGTCCGGAGAGAGGTCCATCAGTTCTCGCAGGGAGTTGCGAGCACGATCCATAGAGTAGCGTTCGAGTAGCTCCGCGACGCTGAAGAGGAATGCGAGCGTCGCCGCCTCGAAGTACAGCGCTTCGCCGAACACCAGACTCGCGAGGAGTGCGCCGATGATCGCGACGGACATCAGGAAGTCAATATCGAGGTTCAGGTTGCGGGCAGAGTAGTAGCCGTTGCGGAGGATGGTCTGCCCGCCGAAGGCGACGGCGATCAGGAACAACACGTCGGCGACGAGGAGTTCGCGTCCGACGACGGTCGCGAGTTCGAGGTTCTGCCCGACAAGGAAGAATTCGAACAGGATACCGAGTGCGGTGAATCCACCGCTGACCCACGTCTTGATGGCGCGAGTGCTCGTCCAAATACTCTCTCGGGACTCGTCTTCGTCAGCGCTCGTCTCACGGCCCGTGTCCGTTTCGGTAACCTCGTAGCCCGCGCTCTCGATGGCGGCGACGATGTCTGACTCGTCGATAGAGGACTCGTCGTAAGTGACCGCCACCTTTCCCGTCGTGGGTTGCGTCGAGTACGTCGAGACGCCATCGAGACGGTCCAGAGCGCTCTCGATCTTACCGGCACAGGAGGGACAGTCCATTTCCGGCACGGTGAATTTCACAGTGAGTTCTCCATCGCCTTCGATGCTGTATCCAGCCCTCTCCACCCGGTCGCCGATCGACTTGGGGTTAGTTCGTTCAGGATCGTAGGAGACGCTGAGTTTTCCCGTCGTGACCTGCGGGTTTACGTCCTCGATACCGTCGAGTTTCTGGACGCTGCTCTCGACCTTCCCTGCACAGGAGGGACAATCCATCTCTGGGACAGAAAACTCTGCGACACCTCCACTGTCCACCGATTTCGAGGTTGGTTCGGTCAGTTCCTGGTCGTGGTCGTGGTCGTGATCGTGATCGTGGTCGTGGTCGTGTGGATCCCCTGAGTCATCGGGTTCGCGATCCGAGGATGTCATTATGAGAGAGAAGGAGAGCCGGAGTTATTAATTTGACTGCTATTAAACGGCGTTTAGATGGGATAGATTAACAAATTATCCTGGATTATTTGTTAATACTGGATCGTGCATCGGAGACAAGTGTCGTATCTGACGCATAGAATAGCAGTGGTTTAGTGCTACCGGACAGTAGACGAGGATATGGAAGAGACCGCTCGAAAGATGAGCGGACGGTTCGTATTCGGTTCCGTCTTGATTATCGCTGTCGTTATCGGAGCCGTTCTCGGATTAGTCATCGGTACGAGTACCGAGATACAACACATTGCGCTTCTCGAACTCGTCACGTTCCATCCGACACCGATCGGTATGGCGTTCTATGGAGCGACCGCCTCGACTGTTCTGGTGGGTACCGTGGTTGGAATTGTCCTCCTCCTCTCGCGGTTCGATGATGCCGCAGTCCAGTAATCAGATCTTAGTTGATACCAGCACAACCGAGGCGAGACATTCCCGCGAGATCAGTTATCAATAGCAACACCCTTACGAAGCCGGCGATATCGATGTGGTTCGGACGGTTGGCGAACGCACGTCACGTATCTGCAGAAACCGGAGTCCAGACGAGGAGCCCCGTAGAAAAGAGCGAGAGTCGCGCCCACGTTCCGACCCGCCAATCAGTCATTGTGCCGTTCTCGAACCAGACCGACGCCATCGCGTTTGCGTCCAAGTACGGCGGACAGGTTGCCCAGTGGGACGAGGTACGATCTCGTGAGACTGAACCAATCGGACACACGACCGCAGAGTGGGAACGGATCACGGCTGAACGCGAGGTACAGACAGATTCCATCGTGACCGCGCGGCGAACGTTACTTGACCGACCCGTCTCCGTCGTCGTCGGGGAAGACGCGCCGACGCTCGCTGACGCCGTACGGAGCGCTCCGCCGAACACGAGTATCCGAGTCCCAGCCGGGACGTATAACGTCTCCAATGTCAGTATCACCAAACCAGTGGCTATCCGAGGAGCGGGACAGAACCGAACGCACCTTGTCGGTGATGGGACGGGTACAGTGATGACCATTACGTCGCCACGGACTGCCATCACGAATCTCAGTCTGTCCGGCGTCGGACCCGCTCGGAGCGGGAACAACGTCACTGCCGGTGCTGTCGCCGTCAACAAGACGTCGTGGAAATACAATATGGTCGTGTTTAGTTAAGGATGAAGGGTGAGGCGGGAGAATTTCTTGGTGCCTATGCCAGAAATCGCCCGCCTCAACGGATGTACAGACTGGATTGATTTGGATTTTGTGGAGCGACAGCGGACACCCGAGCGCGCGATGAAGCTCGGTATTCAACTCCAGTTAGCGGGGCTGTCGCTGTCGAATACCGTCTCGATCCTCGAAGAATTGGGTGTCGAGCGATCACGCAAAGCAATCCACGATTGGATCCAAAAAGCCGATCTACGGCCCGCAGACGGCCGAAGCCCGAATCACGTTGCGCTCGACGAAACTGTGATTCGAATCAATGACCAGCAATTCTGGCTTTACGCAGCGGCTGATCCCGAGACAAACGATCTGCTACATCTGCGACTCTTTGCAACGACAGCGACCGCATTAACAGAGATTTTTCTGCGAGAACTCCGCCAGAAACACGATATCGAATCCGCCGTGTTTCTGGTCAATGGTGCTCAACACCTCCAAACTGCGCTGGCCAGAGCCGGGCTCCGATTTCAAACTGAACGGACTGGAAATCGGAATGCCATCAAGCGAATTTTCCGAGAAGTCAAACGCCGAACATCCTCGTTCTCAAACTGTTTCAGCCATATTGAGCCGCAAACCGCCGAAAAGTGGCTCCAAGCATTTGCTGCTTGGCTCAATGCTCCTAACTAAACACTACCCCGTTACAGGCATAAGTTTGTAATAATACAGATAGCGATATTATTATACGATGTGGGTAAATACTAACAGTAATTAATAAAGTGGTGTTACACTGTCTGGGAAATAATAACACATAGTACACAGATACAAAGTAGATACTAGCCAACAGTAGACCCCCCCACGGTCGTGTTTAGTCAAGCGATTACGGCCGAAAACGCGGTTGGGTGGGGTCCCGCGAGTGCAATAAGCGGGGGGTTAATAGAGGCGACGCGTCCATCAAGAGTGGAAAGGGCCGCGGTCTCGTCGAAGAGTGGGGACGCAAGGACCGCAGCGAATACCGCGAGCGCAGAAGACTACAGGAAGCCTATTGAATCGAGACCAGGGGGGCTTCCACCGTCTTCTCTATCCCGTTCAAGCCGATTTCATTCCTTACTAAACAGTACCTGTGAGACTTCCCTATTCCGCTGAGCGGCGGCCGACTAGGATATGTTGTACTATTTGCAGAACAACGATCGCACCGATCACGGCCGAGCCAATGAGAGGCGCCGTCCCTTCCGTCGTCGGATTCCTAACGTAGAAACCGACCAGACCGAACAGCAGTACGAGTATCACTGGCGTTAGGATGTCCTCAAAGGCCATACCGAGACGCAGATATCTCTTCTACAAGTAACTAGCGAAGATCGTTGAAGATTCACCCTCCTCCTTTTCGGAAAATGGACTCTCATTTCACGTTCCGCTCCGGAGAACACTCGTGAAAAGTTCACACCTTACTCGGAATCGTGCTGTTGTTAGTGTTGAGTGGGTTTGCGGATCGAGATCGAAGACTGGTGGGTATCATCGAAATCAAAACACGACTCACTGGCGATTCTCTCTAACGATGAAAGGCTTCGATAAGGTACCAGAATACAAGCGAGAGAGCAAATTTCAGGGTTTGCGGGGATCCCCGTGAGCGAAATAACCGGATTCAGACCGAGGGAATTGATCACATAGGGTGTTTCAAACGACAGATATCGGCCCTACAACTGGTGCATCTCCATCGATGAAGGAAGTTCTTGGAAACTATAGTAGCGTTTGCAACTAGTTGCTCACCCGACCGAACGCTGTCGTGCGATCTAGTGAGTAAAGACGTGCAGGTGCTACTATAGTTTGCTCGGATTATATAAGACAATCAGCTCGGCCGGTAGCCAGTTTATTGTGCGTGTAGGGGAAATACGTCGATGATGAAAGTGCGAACGAGCGGCAAACACTGGACCACCCTATCTCGGGCAAATGAACCGGAACGAGCCCACGATCCAAACCAACCCGAAGGTGAATCAAGATGAGTGAGGAGTCAAAAACGAAAACATTGAACACCGGGTCAAGTCCGTGGCCGATGTTCATCGCCTTCGGATTGGTTCTGTCCGAAGTGGGCATCTTATTCGCGCTCCGGCCCGTTTCAGTAGGGGGTCTATTGCTGTTTGTTGGATCGGTCGCCGGGGTTCTCGCCGAATCGGGATACGTCACTCATCCTGCTCGGTCGATTGGTGCTCAGGGAATCGCGCTTGTAGGAATCGGTGCTGTACTAGTCCTCCAAGAGCAAATCGGAGCGACGATTCGGGGCCAATCTATCGCTATCGCCGGAGTGCTCAGTCTTGTCCTTCTACTACTCGGAGTCGGATATAGCCGATTCCATCTCGAAAATGTGAGTCCACCTGTCGAATCGTCGGAATCTCCGTCTGACTAACCCGAAAACACTGCAACCCTATGTCGGGATTCAACGGCAGAAAAACGATGTACTACACCATTTGAGAGAACAGGCGTTTCAAGGAGTTCATCGATATGGTAACCCGAGCAGCGTGGCCGACTCTCGTAGTTAGGGAAAGTTACTAAAGCGGCGCTGGCCCTCTTTGAGGACATCGACTGGAAACCTACGAACACTCCCTCGTCGAGTTGGAATACTTCAAAGACGTGATTGAGAACAACACCGTTGATTGACTAGGTCCGACGACGGTCAACTCCACCGACGACGATGAGGAGTACGGAAACTAATGTCACTCCGAGTTGTGGTTCCCGAAACCAGAAGGGCGTCGAGGGAATGACAGCACGAAGCCCGACGAGCAGCAACGAGAGAACCGGTACGTCTTTGTCGGGAGTTTCGGCGCTACCACCATCGCTCGTGTACCGAGGTCCCCCGACAGGCTCACCCACAGAGAGACGATCTGCTTCATACGGAATACGGTCGGTTTGGACACTCCAGACGACCCTTCCTGATTCGTTTACTTCGACGAGTCGGCGGTTCAACGTGTCCGTAATTAAGGTGTTCCCGTTTGGAAGACGATCAGCATCTCGAGGCCAATTAAACGCAATATCGCCAGCACTGTCGAGCGCCCACGCTGGTTCCCAACTCCCATTCTCGATTCGGTGGAGTTCGACGACCCGGTCGTTCTCGCTATCAGCGACGAGGACGGCATCATCCCCGAGCCACTGCGGGTTGTGCTGGTGGTTGAGCACGTCGGGGTCACCACACCGAATATCGCCATCACTATCATAGTCGGCTAGCTGATCTGATTTCCGACAGTTGGCATCGTTTGAATCGGTCGTGTCCTCGTTGATGACGTCGACGACACCCTCTCCGCGCCCGATGACGAGAAGTTGGTTGGCATTCCGTACGGAGACGAGATAGCGTCCGGTGCTGATGACGTCGACGTCGTTGATGTGCAGCCAGTCGGTCGTCGTCGGATCTTGTGGGGCGTCGTAGAACGAACTCGCATTCCACTGCCACGTGACTTCGCCGTTCTTGACAGTAAATATACGCTCGTACTCCATATCGGTGACCAAGTATTCTCCCGATTCGAGTCATTCGACATTGTGGACTTCGCTGTTCTTGTTCGTTCGCACTGGGAAGCTATACTCCGAAAGCACTTGCGGGTCTTTCCCAGGGTCAATGACTCGGAATCCCGTTCGGGTACAGGGAGACTCGTACGGTCCGCACGAAGCGTACCCGCTGTCCATGAACCCGGCTAACACTGTTCCGTTCGCCGTTTGCGTGACGTCAAAATAGCTATCAGCACTCGATTCACGCCAGGTAGTGTTCGTCCCGTTGAGGAGGTAGACGCTGCCGTATTCGTGCCAGCCTGGGCCACCCCCCTGAGACCCGACCAAGGTTCGGGACGTCTGGTCTGTCTCCGAAACCGTCCCAATCGCAGGGGCGAGCATTGCACTGCTAACAAGCGTGAGAACGAACAGAACCACGCCGAAAAGGATTAGGTAGCTACCCCGACGGAGATCAGGAACGGCAACATTCGGAACGGGGTTCATTTCTGGATATACAGCGAGTACATGATGACTGCGAGGCCAAGGGCGACAAACAGGCTGTTGATGAGCACGCCGAGGGCCAATCCGACAGAAAAGAACTGATTGGCCACGCCAGTCAGGATTGCCCCGAGTGTGATGATACCGAACCCGACACCAAGGACGCGTAGCGAGTCCGCACCCGTCCGTCGATAGGCTTTAAATGCAATGTAGGTGATCCCGCCACCGAGAAGCAGGATTACAAACTTGACGACTGCAATCGCCGTGATGACGCCTTTCATACTTCGTCCCCCATCATCGACCAGATATCTGCAAGCCGTTCGTCGGTAGATTGCGGCGGCCGATCGACGCTCACCGAAAACGTCCCTGTGTCGTCCATCGAGATCGTGACGTCCTCGAACGACCGCTCGTAGTAGGTGACCCGTCCACCTCCGGGGTTAATTGTCTCCTGTTCTCGAACGAGGGAAGCGGAACTGAGGAGTTCTAATTTTCGATACAGCGTCGACTTGGGAATGTCACATGCGTTGAGGAGTTCGTTCGCAGTCATTGGTTCGATAGTTTCCTGGAGAATAGCCCGACACGCGGGATCATCCAGCGCATCAAGGACATCCTGTACCTCCGGAGTGTCCTCGGACGACACTGAATTATCTCCCATTATTCGATAATACGTGGTCCTCGGGATATGGTGTCCGATTGCTGGAGAGGCATCCCATCGGTCCCACGAATGCAGTCGGGATTGTGGTTCCAGAGTCATGACGGTCGATCCATCGAAAGAGGGAAGACATAGTGACACAGTTGTGAAGCGGTTATGAATCGTCCTGAATTTCGAGTCGTTGTTCGCCTACGTCTGTGATCTCGTAGAGACCTCTCCCCAGTGGAACAATACAGCCCTCACTATGGAGGTGAGCACACGTTTGGTCAATGGTGATCGGATGTCCATCGACGGCGTTAGTGATCTCCATCACATGGCACGGTGACTCTTCCACGAGCAGCTCCAATACCTCGACCTTGGTCTGTATTGAGAACTCGCTCATGGTAAATATCGTGTTACGACCCAATCAGTGGCCGAATTTCGCCCGGCAGGGGCTATCCGGTCAGTCATGCTGCGCATACACCTCGAGAAGCTCTTGGTATCGGTTTCGGATTGTGACTCGACTGACGTGGGCGACCTCACTCACCGTCTCCTGTGTGAGCTGCTCGTTCGTGAGGTGGGTCGCAGCATATAGCGCGGCAGCCGCCAACCCGGCTGGACTTTTCCCACTGTGGACGGCATTATTTGTAGCTACCTCAAGCAGTTCTCGAGCGCGCCGTTCTGCTTCGTCGCTCACGTCAAGCGATGACGCGAATTGTGGTATATATTGCATGGGATCCTCCGGCTCGATCTCCAGCCCAAGTTCTCGGGACAGATATCGGTACGCTCGCTGGATCCGGATTTTCTCGACACGGCTAACTTCGGCGAACTCCGTCAGCGGCCGTGGCATTCCATGCTGTCGAGCAGCCGCGTACAACGACGCCGTCGACATACCCTCGATCGAACGACCTGGGAGCAGGTTCTGCTCTACAGCACGCCGGTACAGCACGCCTGCAGTTTCCCGAACCGATTCCGGCAGTCCCAGAGCGGAAGCCATGCGGCTTATCTCCCCGAGCGCTTGCTTGAGATTCCGCTCGTGGGCATCCTTCGTCCGGAACCGCTCGTCCCACGTCCGGAGGCGCTGTAATTGAGCACGTTTGCGACCGGAGACAGCCTGTCCATAGGCATCCTTGTCCTGCCAACCAATAGTCGTACTCAGGCCCTTATCATGCATCAGCTGCGTCGTCGGAGTACCGACCCGACTCTTTTCATCGCGTTCGTCAGACGTGAAAGCACGCCACTCCGGGCCGTGGTCAATTGGATCATCTTCAAAAACCAACCCACAGCTTTCGCAGGTCGCCTCACCGCTGTCGCTATTCAGGGTAATATGGCCCTGACACTCTGGACAGGTGTTGTCGTTAGCAGGCTTCACCTCACGGTCGCGTTCATCTATTGATCGTTCCTGGGTATGTTCTTGAGATCTCATCATATCGGCGTATAGGGTTTTCCCTACAAACCATAGATCGCGTTAAGAGCATCGTGGGACTGCTCCCCAATGAATAGTTGGCGATGTCCCACTCACTGGGAATTCGGCCTAACACTTTGTCTCCAAGAAATCAACCAAACACACCGGGAGTTAGAATCCCTACCCAAATAGTATGTCTCAAACCCGACGCCGCTGGCACGATTTGTGGACCACGATTTCAAGGATTCGGCCCTGTTGAAACCCACAGGTCTTGACAGGAGTAGCGTGCTGAATATAGAGGCTGCACGGAGTAAGTCCGAATCGTTCAATCCATGGGTTCAGAGGGGAAACGGCCGTTCGGCAGGTGCAAAAGTGGAACACGGTGTCGACGCCACACCCACGCTCCTCATCGATGGCACGACGGTCAATCCACTCCGAAACGAAAAGCGCCGAATTTGACCTATCAAAGCTGGCTTGTAGTGTGAGTTCCAACATTTCAATATAATTAATGTCTTCGACATCTCGGATCGGATCTGTCGCCACGGCAATTGGCCTCACGTATGGAACGTACCTCGTTGGTTCCGTCGTGATTCTCACTATCGTGACCGGTGTTGGACTGCTTGGCGTTGATCTTTCATCACGTCCTATCCTCCGAATGTTCCTAGTCACGGTGTTCTTGCAGGGAGTGACCTTCGGGGGAATCACCCTCCTCTATCTCAAACGCTATGACCTCGGATCCGAATTTATTCCTGTTAATCTACCTGACAAACACGATAGTGCAGTGATTGCCGGGGGGAGTATTTCGCTCCTAGGTCTCCTCTATGTGGCTTCGTCGGTGATTTCAGCCCTCGGCCTAAGCTCAGCACAGAATCAGATCGTTGCGGTTGGGCAAGAGAACCCAGTCGTGTTTCTCCTTCTCATTCCGCTTCAGTTCCTCTTGGTCGGACCAGGGGAAGAACTGTTGTACCGAGGGCTTATTCAGGGGAAGCTCCGCGAAAATTTCTATCCAGCCCGTGCCATCGTCCTCGCCAGTGCGTTGTTCGCCTCGATTCATCTCTTCTCTCTGACCGGCGAAGGGAAACTGGTGTATATTGGAACAGCGTTCGTTCTGGCGCTCGTACTCGGGATTGCGTACGAATATACGGAAAATATTTTAGTTCCGACATTTATGCACGCAACATATAACGCGGCCCAATTTGCGGGCGCGTACCTGACGTCGACGGGTGGGATTTGATACTTCTCCTGATTCCGCGCGTGTCTTCAGCCTAGCATTGAATATTCAAACTTAGAGAAGTTCCCGCTATGCCTACCAGCTTGTGCCGAACATCTCCACTCGCTGTCCCGTGGATTGGGACGCCGCAGTCGCCCTATGTTTAGGCCAACCAAAATTCCGAGTGTATTATGACTACACGTTTCGGCGCACCCGGAACCGGACTGTCCCGGCGTGAGTTTCTCGCGGCAACTGGCGCGACTGGTCTCGCTTCGTTAGCAGGCTGTTCTGCGGGCGGAGCCAACGAGCCAGCAGCAACGAGCGACACGCCCACGCAGGCACAAACTGACTCGCCTAATCTCCCCTACACCAGCCCTCCAACAGTCGTCAACGTCGACGAGCAGGGCGGCGAAGTGACGATGCGGACTCAGCAGGCCCGCCACGCCGTCCACCCGCTCGATACAATGGGTGGCCCCGTCGAATTCCCACGCGTCTGGGCGTTCCAGGCTGACGACAACGACCCCAGCGTCCCCGGCCCAATTCTCAGAACGACCGAGGGTAACGCGATGGAGGTGACACTCGACAACACCGATGGCCGACGTCCCCACACGATTCACTTCCACGGGGTTCGCAAGACGTGGGAGAACGATGGCGTCCCGACGACGACCGGCATTCAGGTTCCGCCAGGGGAGACACACACCTACGAGATTCCCACGAACGTCCCTGAAACGCATTTCTACCATTGTCACTTCCAGACCCACCGGCATATCGACATGGGCATATACGGGATCTACCGAGTCGATCCCGAAGGCTACGGACCCGCGGACCGCGAATACTTCATGACGATCAAGGACTGGGATTAACGGGTTCCACGGAAGTGGGCCGGTGAGGCGGACTTCACCTACAATTCGGCAAGTCGAAATCCGGACGTATTCACCGTCAACGGGAAGAGCGCGCCCCGGACGCTGCATCCCGAAGAAGGGTCCCCGATCATCGTCGACGAGGGCGACTCAGTTCGTATCCACCTCGTCAACGGCGGGTACATGTCGCACCCGATGCATATCCATAACCACCGCTTCCAGCGTGTCGAAAAGGACGGCGGGACGATTCCGGAGGCTGCCCGCCACGACATGGACGTCACGAACGTCGCCCCCGCTGAACGACACACGATCGAGTTTACTGCCGATGCAGACCCCGGCATCTACCTGATGCACTGCCACAAGGTCAACCACGTCATGAACGGCACGTTCTATCCTGGTGGGATGCTCACCGGCGTGGTCTATC
Source organism: Haloferax sp. Atlit-6N (assembly GCF_003383195.1). Taxonomy (NCBI): domain Archaea; kingdom Methanobacteriati; phylum Methanobacteriota; class Halobacteria; order Halobacteriales; family Haloferacaceae; genus Haloferax; species Haloferax sp. Atlit-6N. Next base: position 101,849 of record NZ_QEQJ01000007.1, read on the forward strand.
GGTCCGTCATGGATACGGACATCTTCAACCAGCTTATGGAGTACGCCGGCTACACCGCGTAGAGACGTTCTATACGACAACCAGGACTGGATCTAACTGAACGATAGTGGTTAACCGCCCCTGGTGGACTCCTGTTGGTTCGACACCGTCCCGCTGAAACAGCCGTCGGTAGGACTGCGAACCGGTCATCGAAATAAATCTGAATCAGCACCAGCTGGGGGCTAGCATGGACCGAAACCCAGCAAATTTCGCCGACTGGGTCGGCCTGTTACGGACTGGCGCGGAATTCGCCGTGTTTCATTCCGAAGAAGAACGCGATGACTGAGAAGACGATCATCGAGGGCAGAACCATCATGAAGACTGTCGAGGAGGTCATCACGGTCGTGAGCGCAATCGACGCGACGGCGACAATTACGACAAGGGGAGCCACCGAGCGCACAAAGTCGAATTCCATATGTACTGTTGTGACCGGATAGACAAAACCGTTAACAAAGTAGATTTGCTGGAAACCGGCACTGACGACTGAGTAGGAGGTGAAAGAGGGAACTACTCATATTGGGAAATGATTTCCAAGATATCGACAAACGTCGCCAATACCGGATAATCAACCTCCAGATCCTCATAGAGATACGAACAGAGATCAGTGTAGGCATCCGCATCTGCTGACCGATCGATTCGATGAGCGTGGATTTCCTCCTGCCGTTGCTGGATCCAGCTCTGACATTTATCATTCAACGTGTGAAGGGTGTCGTATCGGTCGATCAGTTCAGTATCTGAGAGGGCCTGTAATTCCGTCGAATCAAGTTCTGCTATCGCCTCTCGAATCTCCTGAACCGTGGATTGCGCGTCTTTGAGCGTGGTGAATTCGTCTTCGAGAGTTTCTAGAAAGACCCGCCGGTTGTCAATACACTGCTGTGTGGCCTCGAGGAGTCGTTGTTTGATGAGCGGTGAGAACGTAGTCGCTTCTGAGATCAGGAGCAACACATCCATCCCGAATTCGGCACTGAGGCTCGCCTCAAACGAATCACCGTACACGTCGCCGTAGTGGTCGACTGCCATCACAGTCTCACGATACCACGGCTCGATGGTATCGCGAACCGACTTCTCTGCGGATGTAAGGCTCTGATTCACTCCAACAACTGACCGTTCGAACCGTGGATCCTGTGTTTCGACGGTCTGAATACGCTGGCGAAACCGTTGGAACGCTCGACATTCGCGTTCGACCTCGCGTCGTTCTCGCCGAACACTATCGAGGGCAGCATCTGTGTATGTCGGCCACGAGCCTTGTGCGAGCGTCATCGGAAGTGTATGTCTCCATACTGGAAGTCCGAAGCAGAATCAATGTCGGCCATATGGTGTACAAGCGATTCCGGAGCGCACAGCTCGCAGTATACGCGTCCGTCTACCCGGAGAAGGAACTGTACGAAACGCTGCCTTGATCGACGATGGTCTGGCTTTCGGGAACGTCTCCGTCCGGCGGCATACTCCCCTCCGCGGGACCGCCGGGTTCGCCAACGACAATCCGACCAACCATCCCCAGGGACTTGTGCGGGATACAGAAATAATCGTACGTGCCCGTAGTCTCGAACGTATGCTCGTACGTTGCGCCCTGTTCACTCAGGATTTCGCTATTGAACGTTTCAGCTCCCTCGGGAATCCGCGTCACCTCTGCTGAACTCGTTCCTTGTTTGTAGGCAGTTGCCGAGTGACTCCCACTCTGGATTTCGAACGTGACTGTCTCCCCGGATTCGACGAACAGACCGATGGGATCGAAATAGTACTCGCTCCCTTCGGTGACCATCATAACCGTGTTCGATCCCCCCGAGCCACCGGCCGTTTCTCCTCCCGAACCGCCGGTCGTCTCCTCTGTCTCAGTCGTAGTCGGCTCACCGCTACCATCACCATTTCCAGAACTACAACCTGCGAGACTGGTTACGCCACCTGTTGCGAGAATTCCGGCTGTCTTGAGGACTTGTCGACGCTCCATACCCACTTATCAAACTCCCCGATATAAGGGTCGAAGGCGGATTCCCAATACATAGGACACCGCCTTCGTTTGACGTACCGAAGTCGCAAAGTCGGAGTGATGGCATTCTATCCGACAGCGGTCCATTTTTCACCCAATCTACGAACCATCGTTCAAACCAATAGCGCCATCTGTCGAGGTGAGACCGGTGGTTGATCCGGTTCTAGCGAGCCGACTCCAGTTTGCGCTCACCACGATCGTTCACATCATCTTCCCAGTGATGAGTATGGGACTTGCACCGTTTCTCATCTATTTCACATGGAAAGAGATTCGCACCAAACAGCCAGTGTATGAACAGCTCCGTCGGTTCTGGACCCGCATCTTTGCGGTCAGCTTCGTCGTTGGAACGGTGACCGGACTCGTCCTCGAGTTCGAATTCGGAACGAACTTCGCCGCGTTCTCGACGACCGCAGGGGAGCTGTTCGGTGGTCCACTCGCTCTCGAAGGGATGATGGCGTTCATGCTTGAAGCGACGTTCCTCGGTATCTTCGTCTTCGGCCGCGATCGTGTTTCGGACCGGCTCTACTTCTTGTCGAGTATCGCCGTCGGGCTCGGCACCTGGCTCTCAGCCGTCTGGATCCTCATCGCAAACTCGTGGATGCAGACACCACGTGGGTTCGAAATGGCCGTGGAGAACGGCCAGCGAATTGTGAAGCTTACCGACCCGCTCGCAGCCTACCTCAATCCGAGGTTTCCGTATATGTTCATCCACATGCAGAACGCGGCCGTCGAGTCGGTCGCGCTCTTCATGGCCGGCGTTGCCGCCTACTACGTGTTCCGACACCACGTCTGGGGATACCCGATTGAACACATCGATGTCTGGGAGAAGTCACTGAAAATTGCGCTCGTCGTCCTCCTAATTACGGCCCCACTACAGGTGATTCAGGGCGATGAGTATGCTCGCCATGTCTCTGAAACCCAACCCCAGAAATTCGCCGCGATGGAAGCCGTCTGGGAAACCGAGTCCTACGTCCCCGAGTATATCGTTGCGTTCCCGGCGAACGTCAATGACCTGCTAAACCCACGCACGAAAGAACTCTTCGGCATAGGCATTCCGGGTGGCGCATCCTGGCTTGCGAGTGGCGGAAACCCACAGGCAACAATACGTGGCCTCGAATCCTTCTCAACGAAATCTCCACCAGTGGCGATCGTCTTCTGGGCGTTCCGGATTATGGTCGCCCTCGGCTTTTGGTTCATTCTGCTGGCCGTCTGGGGGGGCTATCGGTGGTGGCGTGGCGAACTCTTCGAGGATGACCTACTGCATAAGGCGTTAATGGCATCGTCTCTCTTGGGATTCGTCGCCGTGGAGGTCGGCTGGATTGTCACCGAAGTCGGGCGACAACCGTGGGTCATTCAGGGGGTGATGAAGACGAGTGCCAGCGTCTCTCCGAATCTCACAGGCGCCGAAGCGACGTTCACACTCCTCGGATTCGTTACCGGGTACATCATGTTATTGAGTCTCTACACATATGTCGTTGGTCGTATCATCCGAGAGGGGCCGCCATCGAAAGACGAGCTCACGCAGAGTGATACTGTCCACGTCCGAGAGTCGGAGGTGACGTCCGGTGACTAACGTCGGATCGCTGGCTACGAAGCCGCTCTTCGGATTACCGCTCGCCGAGCTTTGGTTCGCGCTGCTGTTTTTCATCTTCGGGATGTTCCTCTTTCTCGACGGCTTCGATTTCGGTGTGGGCGTCCTGTTTGCGACCCGTACCGATGATCACGAGAAAGAACAGCTGTTGGCGGCTGTCGGGCCGTTCTGGGACGGGAACGAGGTCTGGCTCGTCGTCTTCGGTGGTGCACTGTTCGCAGCGTTTCCGTCCGTCTACGCGAATCTCTTCAGCCGATACTATCTGTTGATGTTCGCGATTCTCGCCGCACTCGGCCTCCGGGGGCTCGCCCCAGAGATGTACGAGGAACGCGAAGACGACCGCTGGCGGACACTCTGGGGCTACTCGTTCGTTATCGGGAGTACCGTGACGCCGTTTCTGCTGGGGCTGTTTGTCATGAACTGGCTGATCGGAGCGACTGGGATCATCACCCCCGTGGGGGTCCTCGGGGGTCTCACAGTCCTTGTCCTCACGGTTGTCGACGGGGCAGCCTTCCTCGGGTTGAAAACTCGCGGCGCGCTGCGAGACGACATGCGGAACCGCGGTGTCCGGGCTGCCGTAGGGTATCTTGGGGGAGTGATCATCACTCTCGGGGCGATATACGTGACCGAACCAGCACTACGCTCCTCGTTCCGATCACCCCTCATTGTCGCACTTGTGATCCTTACTGCCACCTTGATAGGAATCTACGTCGTCGCGCTCCGTAGAAACCGATACTACGCCGCGTTCGCGGCGACAGCCGCACTCGTCTTCGGACTCGTGGCACTCGTCGCAACCCTTCTGTTCCCCTACGTCGATCGGACCGCCGGCCTCACGATCCGAGATGCGATTATCTCCACGCTTCCGCTCAATCTCATGTCGATCATGACGAGTGTATTGCTCCCAATCGTGTTGATGTACTTCGTCGTACTCTACTCGGCGTTCAGCGGTCCGATCGATACCGAGGAAACCTACAGATGAGTCACACCATCAGACAACAGCGTGTCGTTAGATTGCGAGGACAGAGTCAGCTGGAAAATCAACATCGATTCGTGAATATGGTGGTCTGAGACAGTGACATCAGCACAGTCCAATTCGGAGCCTCGATTGCTATCCCGAATCGTAGTGACGTGGGTTGAGCTCACGGTTGTCGGGTTTGGAGGAGGTGCAATTGGTACATCGATTGGTGGTCCAGCAGGGTTGATTATTTATTTCATCACAACCTTCGTCTCAGTTGGAATCCTCTTCTACAACATGAACGAACTCATCAAACAGTGGGTTGCTCCCGATGGAGACACCACGTAGTGTCGGTGTGTGGCGAGTTCAGTTACGCGAAGGGAGTAGGCTTAACTGGATTCGCTAGCAATTACAAGATGTTCCGTTAGTGTAGCTCGGCCAATCATCTCGGCGTCTCACGCCGAGGACCGAGGTTCAAATCCTCGACGGAGCATCCCTGATCCGTTCCACTGCTCTTCTCATACCCCTGATAGATGTCTACCGCACAACAAGGAACCGAGGAACACATTTTAACCCGCTATACCTCCGTAGAGATCGGTACAATCACCAGCCCATGTCTGATTGTTCTTGCCACCGCCACGGTCGTATACAGCTGGCCACCGGCTGTACTCGGATGGTTTGTATCCGGCTTACTCGGACTTCTTGTCGCAGTAGCTTCCGGCCGGACATCAGCAGTCAAGCCCAGTCTCATCAAGTGGCCCCGGCCTGAGTCAAGAGGTGATTTAGCGGTGAATGCGATCGCATACAACGGCGTTTTGATTATCGGAACCGTACTTGGACAGATCATGTGGACAGCATCAAATAGTCTCCTACTCGCTGCAGGGATTGGAGCCGTTCTTCCGGTCTGGTTCCTCAAGCATATACAGTTCCTCGTGTTTCTGGACGGCGAGTGAATTCACTGTGCCGGTCATACTTTCGGAGGAGGATATTTCCACACCCAGCATGATCCAACGACAGTCAAATCCAGGATGTAAGAAGTGAATCAGTCAGGTAGAAGTGGCTCCCTGTCCAAGACCGAATAATGTCACCGGAAGAGCCTCAACCACGGGAGAGTTCCTCCCGTGGACAGACCTCTCGAATCGGATCTATTCGGCCACTCTCTGTACTTCTCGCAGCGATTGTTACGCTCACTCAGGTTCCCGTCGCGTCCGCCCACGGTACAACCGGAAGCGGTGGACTCTCGCAAGGACACGGTGTCATTCTTGCTCTCGTCGGTGCCGTTATCCTCGGCGGATTCATCCTTCTCAAACGGACGGATCGTATCACGCCAACAACGGCTCTGTACGGCGTATTCGTTGGGATCGCAATCACTGCACTCGGAGCTGTTCTCTTCGAAGGACTCTCGCCGGATCCGACATATACTGCGAGTTCGATGCCGTTCCCCCGAGCGTGGTATCAGCCACTGGCGCTGCTGAGTGGCTTGGGCATCATGGTCGCGAGCTTCGTCGTTGGGTGGCTCCGCTGGCCATCCCGTCCACGGTACACGTTCCTCGGCATCCTCATGGGATTGTGGATCTCGTACCCCTACCTTCTCCCAGAACTGGCAGGGGATACACATCCACTTGGGTACGCTATCGTCCTCGGAACGCCAATTCTGATTGGCTATGTCATCTGGAAGGACGCAGGGGGTGTCATTCGCGCAGTCATGCGTGATCCGGTTGCGCGTCGCTTCGGCATCGGCGTCGGTGTCGTGTTAGCGCTCTTTTTTGTTACCGTGACGGGCTACCTCTCGTTTTTCCCCGAGGAAGGATTCCCCCAGAAGGTGACGGTCGTCGTTCTGCCCGCAATCTATCAGCTGGTATCGTGGCCCACCCTCGAAATCGCGATTCCGCATCTCCCGCTCATACATATCCCGTTCTTCCTGGCCCTGTCACCTGGCCAGGTCATCGTCGTCGGGATGCTGAGCGCACTCATCGGGCTGAACGCCGCTCTCATTGCTCGTCACTGGCGCGTCGAGGAACGAGCCGGCATGACCGAAGGGACCGCCGGAAGTGCTGCAATCGTCGGGACGTGTACCTGTGGGTGCTGTGGGCCACTCGTCGCAAAGATCGCGGTACTTGCTGCCGGGCCATCGATTGCCGCCCCCCTCTACTGGGTGTTCGTCGATTCGGCCTCGCCGCTCAGTGCAGTATTCATCGTCGGGAGCCTGCTTCTGTTTACTGGCAGTCTGCTCTACTCGGTCCAAACAGCCCGACAGCCCGATCAATCGGCTGCCATCATCCCGGCCGACTGAAATGCCGGATCTGCCGTGAGAACGGGGTTTGAGCGAACGTCTCACAATATGAAGGGGCAACGTCGACAGTACGTGTTTTTGGGACTAGCAGCGGTACTGATCGTTGTCGGCACACTCGGAACCGGCTTCCTCCCGTCGACCCCGTTCTACCAAATCCTCTCTGGAGGCATCATCGTCGCGGGCTTTGCGGTCGGGTACGCGGGCCTCGGAACCTTCGAATTTCTCGAATGATTCGATAGGAACCGTCTTCACCCGGCTACAGCAGGTATCTACCGCTTCGCGGGGTTGGAGTCGCTACTCGGTAAGCAGGGCTCGAAACGAATTCGCCGCGAGAAGACCACCGGTCGCCACGACTGCTCCCATCGCGAACACTGGATTGAGCAACCCCGTCCCCGCAAGAGGGATCGTGATCCCATTATAGAGCAGTGCTAGCCCGTTGTTCTGTTTCACACGTCGACGAGCCGCATCTGCGAGGTCGAACGTCGTCTCCACCGCCGCAAGGTCGTCATCGACGATAGAAATATCCGCGGCATCGGACGCGAGCGCGGTCCCACCGCCGAGCGAGATACCCAGATCGGCCGTCGCAAGGGCCGGAGCATCGTTCGTTCCATCACCGACCATCGCGACCTGTCCACGGGACTGTAGCCGCCGAATCGTCGCAGTCTTGCCCGCCGGCGGAACCCCTGCAAACACGTGGTCGACTCCGGGGTGAGTGCCGAGGAAGTCAGTGGCGGCCTCGTCATCGCCAGTCAGTACGACGATCTCCATGTCACGAGCACTCAACTGCGTGAGTGTGTCGTCCCAGCCCGCTCGTGGCTCGTCGCCCACGACGATGACACCCTCCGCACGACCATCACGACCGACGATGACCGGAAGCCGCCCGACGTCACGAGCAGCTGTCGCCCGGGTTTCGATGCTGTCGCTCACCGACCACTCCAGATCCGTAAAGAGATCAAGATTGCCCACGAGAACTCGCGTATCATCAACAACCCCTTCGACGCCGGTCGCGTGGCTCGTGAACTCGGAGATGTTACGTGCTCGCTCGCGGTCGTCCTCATTCGCGATCCCACCATCGGTTCTGGGATCCTCGCCGGCTTGCTCCTCTTGAGCGAATGCGGTCACGATCGCGTCCGCCGCCGGATGCGATGCTCGCTGCTCCAGGTCTGCGACGGCGGCCAACAGATCTGCCGGTGCATCCGCCTCAAGAACTTCCATCCGACCGGTCGTGATGGTTCCTGTCTTGTCGAAGACGACGACGTCGACGTTCCGAAGCCGCTCGAAGACGGTTTCGTCGAACACGACGATGCCGCGGTCTACTGCCTCCTCGATACTCGTTGCGACGGAAAGCGGCGTTGCGAGTCCGAGTGCCCATGGACACCCGACCAAGAGCACTGACAACGCCGTCAGGACGGCGATCGGGACGCCAGCCCCCACCACGAGTGACCAGACGCCGGCGAGAACAGCCCCACCCACGACGACTGGAATGACGAACGACGCGAACCGGTCGGCCTGTCGCTGGACGCCGTGGTCCCCACTCTGGAGATTCCAGACCGACGTGATGAGGCGGTCGATACTGCTGGATGCACTGTCACTCACCGTGAGGACAGCGGCGCCGTTCGTGACGACCGCGCCGCCGACGAGGTCGTCACCCGCTCGCTTCAGCACCGGGAGCGATTCGCCCGTCACGACCGCCTCGTCAACCGTACACTCGCCCTCGGCAAGCACCCCATCGACCGGGATACGTTCGCCCTCACGGACGAGCACACTCTCTCCTGGTTCGAGATCGCTCACACCGACCGTCGTCGTGGTCCCATCGGCGTCATATCGTCGGGCGTCAGTAACCCGCGAGATGGTGAGGTCCGTCAGGCAGTCCATCGCCCGCTGCTTGCTCAGTGATTCGTAGAAGATCGCAGCGACCACACTCGCGGCAACCACGATCGTCAGGTCGTAGAAGACGTCGATCCGCCCGAGGAGAAACGCGATCGTGCTGTACACGTAGGCACTCACGACGGGGAGTGCGACGAGCAGATCCGTATTCGGCTGTCGCATCTTTAGACTGACATACGCACCCTGTAAAAGCGGAAGGCCGGTGAACACTAGGACCACACCCGTCAGGACAAGAAAGAGCGGCAAGATCAACAGGCCATCTCCACCGCCAATCCCGGATGCACTCGCGTATATGTCTAGCGTCCCATCGCCGAAGAACGACGAGAGCTGCGCTGGATAGAGGAGCACCGCGTACGGCAGGAGCATGAACGTCCCGAAAATAACGCCCGCTGCGTAGCGAAACCCGAGCACTTCGTCGATGTCTCGGCCACCTGTCTCGTCTTGCTGCCGCGACTGGCCAACAGCAGTTATCGGACTATCACGACCACCGTCACGACGCGTCGCCGTATAGCCCAGCGGGCTCAGCGCGTTACAGAGGTCGTCCACCGAGATGCTCGTGGGATCGTACTCGACGCGGATCGTCTCGGTTACGTAGCTCGCTGCAGCGTGGGTGACGCCCGCACGGTCTTCGGCAATCGATTCCAGAAAGGCTTCACACGTCGCACAGTGCATCCCATCTACCTGGAGAAAGACCCGTGACTCGGCCCGCTCTCCGAGTGTGTTTGGTTCGCGTTCACCAGCGTCACCGTCAGTGTCGATTCCGCCCGTGGGTCCGTGTATCGTCTCCGAGCGACTGGAATACTCCCTGTCACCGAGGACGCGTTGGACATCCCGACACCCCGTAGAACAATAGACGCCGCCGTCTTCAGCCGCGACTCGATCATTGGGGACGACGCCACCACAGAGCGTGCACGTGGTAGGTGAAGAATGAGATGGAGGCATAGCTGATCACCACCGGCGAGAAGAGGTACAGCATCGACCGCGGAACATGGGTACCGACCTCAGTCGAACGGCCATTACTGGCGGTACAGATGCATCGATATTAATGCTGTTCGGAGAAGCCGCTTCAATCCAGAGACTTCTCGGAGAGTTCCGGTTGGAGGAACATGACGTTCACGCGGCCGACCGCATCGAAATCCCGGAGTCGATACACTAATTCGGCTCTGTTGAAATCCTATTGATTCGACAACTTTCTCGCTGCAACAGGCGCTAGGTAGATATGCGAACTTATCGAAACAGTCTTCGGTAAATCCGTTCGAGTTCGCCTGTGGATAGAACTGAACTTTACCACGTCATCGGACTATTTCTTTTGGCGATGATGACGCTAACGAGTGATCTCTCGTCGCTCACGTTCCCAGCCAGCATATTTGGTTCTATAGCATTTATTGTCTCCTTTGCTGTGATGATTCTCGCACCGGCATATATTATCGCAGATATTGTGGTAGAACTGGTCGATAACTGAGTCCCCTATATCGAACGTTCAGAATGCCTTGTCGATGTTGTGAGTGAGACAGCAAACAACGAGTTCACGAAACTGCTTCCACCAGCGTCGTGAGCGGACGAATGTGCCATATTTCCGTTTCAGGCGAGAGTTCACCGTCTCGTTCTGACTACGTTGCCCGTAGAGGTCGGCGTCCAACCGAGCGTTCCACGCCTTGTGGAGCGGCGAAAATTCTCGGTGCTTGATCAGGGGACGAATGCCATCTTCACGGGCTAACGCGCGAATCTTCTGGTCGTCGTATCCCTTGTCGCCGAGGAGAATCGCTACTTTACCGGTATTCCGCTCGATGAGCGACGGCGCGATTTTCGAGTCGTGTTTTCTGGTCGTCGTCACGTGTAAGTCGATGATTGCGTTCACCCTCGTGTCCACGAGAAGTGTGACTTTCAACTGCTGAATCGTCAGCTTCGTTCGTTTCGTGTAATGTTTTGAGGCGTGACTCCGGTCGAACCCGGAGGCGTCGATCCCGACGACACCGTTGGTCGGGAGAAGCGTGACTGAGAGATTGAGAAGAACCCGCCAAACGGCCATATCGAGCCGTTCAAACGCTTTACACAACGTCGAAGGAGTGGGGAGCTCCTCAAGATCGAGAGCGCTCCGAACCCGAGGCATCTCGATAAGTTCGTCCAGAAGCGTCCGGTACGTCGTATTCTTCCGAACCTTGAGACAGAGCAAGACGATGTGTTGATGAAGTGTGTACCGCCGTTTCGAGAACTTTGAGGAGTATCGAGTGACCGCTCGCCTAGCCAAGTGCATCGCTTGCTCAACGAACCGGAGTAACCGCGACTTCGGGAGGGCCTCCATCCGTTCAGACTACTAGACGAACCTGTAACTCTCTGAGGATTTCAACAGAGCCACTAATTCCCGGATTCGTGCTGCTGAACCTTGACAGAAGATCGTCTCGAGACACCACTCCCCCTGGTGCATGTGTTGCGTTGTGCTGATGATATCCTCGAATTCGTGCTGGACGGTATGGAGTTTGCCGATGACGAGAGTGTGCTCGTAATCGAACGCCAGTGCCGCGACTGCGGGGCCTTCTAAGCCTTCGAGCTCCGTATGGCGCTCGATGTATTCGTGAATCGCCTCGCGGACGGCACGGGAGCGCGATTCTAATTCTTCCTCTTGCCACGTCGCATCGAACGACTCGAGAACCTCTTGAGGGATATTCAGACTCGTTCTCATACGGAAGCCATAGACGGCGCTCCTCAAGAGTATCATTATTACGCACACCCGGATCGGACCATAACAACCTGTATGAATCAGTCAGTACCCTTATCGAGTATATGGCGAACGGAGTTCTCGGACTCGCACTCGGGGCAAGTGCTCTCGGTCTCACTCACGGACTCGCCCCGGGCCACGGATGGGCGATCGCGGCGAGTTACGCGCTCGACAAGCCGAACAAATGGTTCTACGCGGCCGCATCGAGCCTCATTCTCGGTATCGGACATCTCATCAGTAGCATCGCGATGGTGCTCGTGTACTTCTGGGCACTCTCGTATTTCGGCCTCACCCAGATTCCCTGGATGAACTACGTCGCCGGGACGTTACTCATCGCCCTCGGGATCTGGCAATACTTCAATGGACACGACCATGCTGCCCCGGATCACGGTGACGACCACAGTGGCCATCACGACCACAATGATCACGCTCACGAGGGCCACGACCACGATCACACCCATCACAGTCACAACGATTCTCACGCCTCCGACCACCATCACGACCACGGCGACGAGAGCCAAGGATGGATTGCTCGAGTCCGGCGAATAGTTCCGTTCGTGGGCCACTCCGACCATTCACATTCCCACGATCACATCGATGAGACGGCAGATCGTGGGCTCTACGGAATGGCAGCTCTCGCGTTCGCCCTCGGGTTCACGCACAACGAGGAGTTCGATATCATCGCGATTTGCACCGGTTCGACCTATTGTCTCGAGCTGATGCTCCTCTACTCGCTGGCCGTCATCACGTCACTCGTCGGTGTGACGCTGGTACTCGTGGCTGGTTACCAGCGATACGAAGACCGCCTCGAAGACTACGCAGAATACCTGCCAGCGTTCACCGCCACAATTCTCATCGTTATGGGATTCGGGTTCATCCTGGGCATCTTCTAACCAGCTGAGAGCTTTCCCGGTATTGGGAGGCCAGATTTCTCACGTCGAGGATAGATCTCTCCATACACTAACGGTCCCTACGAGCGAAGGAGATCTTTCAGCGACTCCAGGCTGAAGAATCGAGGCGTCTGTTCACAGTATTCGACATAGGTCTCGCCGTATTGGTCACGCAGCCATGGCTCTTCAGCGTACGGGAACAATACGTAGATGACGATGGTCAATATGCCGTGGATGGCGAGTTTCCACGAGTTCGTCGCGAGAATTGTGCCGACGACGAACGGGATGAATCCCACACTCTGCGGATTTCGGGTGTACTCATAAATGCCGTCAGTACGGAGCTCACCTTCTCGCCCGCTGCTCTCCATCCATCCGAGTTCGAAGAGCGCGGAAAGGGCAAATCCCATCCCAAGCGTTGCGATAACACCTCCAGCAAGCTTGCTTCGAAGACTATCGAACACGAACGGATCGCGGTCAAGTGTAGCCAGCACAGGGAACCCAGCAAACACGACCGAGAGTGCAGACCAATTGAACCACCACCTCCACGAATGCTCACCGATCGGCCACACGCGGTAGTCGGGACGGAGGGCACTCACGATATATCCGACGATTAAGCTGACATCCGCGATGACGGTCGCGAGGAGAGCGCGATCTGCACGCGAGGACATAGTCAATTGTTTTGCAAAGAGTCAGATAAATCCCACCCAGATGATGAGAACAACGCAGTTCCCGGCAGCTCACTAGCGGGCTACGGCTCCCAACGGCATTAATCGACGATACGATCCACATCTTGGAGGGCCTCAGTCGCCACATCCCCGAGTTCCCCAGCCTCAATATGTGAGTACCGCTCGTGAACCATTTCCTCCGAGTTGTCGAGATATCGAGCTGCAACCGTGTAGCCGAACGCTCTGACGAGGACCACTCCCATGCCTCGTCGACCACCGTGAGGAGCGAGATAGTCGTGTTTCGGGTGGTCGATGTCGATCTCTCCGTTTTCAGAGAGGCGTTGCAGAATTGACCGTGCCCCATCTGTCGTGATTGACGGCGGTCGGATGTCCTCTTCAAGTGCCAGCAGGAGGTCGCGAGCGAACTCATCTCGGCGCTCGTGTTCGCCTACGACATGGTGAAAAAGCGGTTCACGCTGCGGGACGTCTCGGACCCGGCGGAGTCCCTGGAAGAGGGGACGATTCCCAATCGGGTGATGGCGGAGGACGACGACTAACGGCCGTCCACAGCGTCAATTCCAGTACGCTAATCTTCCGTACGAAATCATCTCTCCGAAGACCGAGATAGCGGATATCGCCGCCGTGGTGGTCCCGTCTTCGCTTACGATTCCCGCTGAGCGCGGACGAACGCTCGCCGCAGGACGGTCAGCAGGACGTACGTCTCGTACTTCTGGTTCCGACAGTGATCGCACGGCTGCATCTCCGTTGTGATCTCCTCGATCGATTCCTCGTACTCCCCTGTGAGATGGTTCAGTGCCTCCGTGACCTGCGGCTGGATAGCGTCGGTCATCTCCTCCACGGCGGCATCAGCGGTGTCGGGCAGGGAGTACGAGAGGACGATCGTGTTCGCGTGGTAGTACTTCGTCGTGCCGCCACGCCCCTCCTCGAAGCGGACGACGTCTACGAGCCCGGAATCGCGGAGTTCGTTAATGTGGTGCCGAACGGTGTTTTCGGTCCGCTCGATCCCTCGCTCGGTAAGTCGGTCGTGAACCTCGCCGGCCGTCCGTGCCTCATCGGCCAGTATGTCGAGGATCATCGCCCGCATCGGTTCGTCGATGGCGTCCGAGACGCGGGTATCCCTGATCGCGATGTCGTCGAGCTGTTGATCGGCACCGGAACTGCTCATAATGGGACTGCGAGACACGTGCGGGAAAAGGTAGCGGCGAACACTGCTGTCGAGCGCTTCGACCGGACGACTGGCCTGTGGTCGGATCAAATCGAAGCCCTAAACGACCTATTGGACTGTTCCAACGACCAGTATCCCTATTCAAACATATCATCTAAAAAATATATATGGCGGTCCGGGTGCTACGTAGAACTGTGATGAACGAAACAACCCAACTCCGTGTGATGGACTTCGACTGCCCGACATGCGCGAGCACCGTTGAACGCGCCCTCTCGAACGTCGACGGCGTCCAGAATGTGGAAGTCCACTACACGACCGGCCGAGTCGAGATCGAGTACGACGACGACGTCGCTGACCCCGACGCCTTCGCACAGGCCATCGAAAACCAGGGCTACACGCCCCAGCCCGCCTAGATCAATGAACGCACAAACGATCACACAGTACTACCGGAAGAACCGGAAAGCCATCGTCACGGCGGCCAGCGGCCTGCTCTACGGTGGCGGCTGGAGCCTCGGCCACTTCACCGGCTTCGATACAGCGAGTGCCGGTATTCTCATCCTCGCGGCGATCATCGGCGGCTACGACATCGCCAAGACCGCCTACTACGAGGTCACCAACCGGACGCTCGGCATCAAGACGCTCGTGACCTTGGCGGCCATTGGTGCCATCGTCATCGGCGAATACTGGGAAGCTGCCGCCGTCGTCTTCCTGTTCAGTCTCGGCAGCTACCTAGAAGGCCGGACGATGCGGAAGACCCGGACGGCCCTCCAGGAACTTCTGGAGATGACGCCCGACACGGCGACCGTCCGACGCGACGGAGACCTCCAAAAAGTACCTGCCCGCGACGTCGAGGAGGGTGAAGTTGTCCTCGTGAAGCCGGGCGGGAAGATTCCGGTCGATGGGAGCGTCGTCGACGGCGAGAGTGCCGTCAATCAGGCCCCGGTCACCGGCGAGAGTGCGCCCGTTCACAAGACCGACGGTGACGAAGTCTACGCGGGGACGGTCAACCAGGAAGGCGCACTGGAGGTCAGGACGACGGGTGCGGGCTCGGATACGACGCTCGAACGCATCATCCGCCGCGTCGAGGAGGCCCAGGAGGCCCAGTCGCCCACGGAGAGTCTCATCGACCGCTTCGCGAAGTACTACACCCCGGCCGTCATCGTGCTCGCAATCGGCGCGTACGCGGTCACGCAGAACGCGATCCTGTCGCTGACCTTGCTGGTCATCGGCTGTCCGGGCGCGCTGGTCATCGGACCCCCGGTCAGCATCGTCTCGGCCATCGGGAACGCCGCCCGATCGGGAGTCCTGATGAAGGGTGGCGAACACCTCGAACGTGCCGGCAAGATCGACCTTGTTGCCTTCGATAAGACCGGCACCCTCACGAAAGGTGAGACCACCGTCGCGGACGTTGAGGGGTTCGGCGTCGACGACGACGAGGTAATCTCGCTCGCGGCGACTGCCGAGAAGAAAAGCGAACACCACCTCGCCGACGCCATCGTCGACGCAGCGCGCGACCGTCAGACTGCCGCAACCGATGGCGGAACTACGGTCGCCCATTCCGATGCCGCGAGCGCCGAACACCGGTCGGTTCCGGATCCGGATGACTTCGACGTGGTCGCCGGCAAGGGGGTCGTCGCCCATACGGACGGCCACGAGGTCGTCGTTGGGAACCGGGCGCTGCTCGACGACCGCAGCATCGACATCCCGAATCACGTCGCCGAGTACGTCCGTGGCCGCGAGGAACGCGGTGAGACGGTCGTCCACGTCGTGCGAGATGGCAGCGTCATCGGCGTGATCGCCATGCGAGACGAACTTCGAGAGGCCGCTCCTGGCGTCGTAGCGGCGCTTCAGGATGCCAGCATCGAGACGGTGATGCTCACCGGCGACAACGAGCGGACAGCAAGTGCCGTCGCAGGGGAAGTGGGCATCGACAAGTACCGCGCCGAACTGCTTCCCGAGGACAAACAGACGGTCATCGAGGCCTACCAGACCGACGGCCACGTCGTCGCGATGGTCGGCGATGGCATCAACGACGCGCCGTCGCTGGCGACCGCCGACGTCGGTATCGCGATGGGTGCTGCCGGCACGGACACCGCCATCGAGACGGCGGACATGGCGCTGATGGCCGACGACCTCGAACGCATCCCGTATGCGGTCAAACTGAGCAAGGCGACGCGCTGGAACGTCCTCGAGAACGTCGGGCTCGCGGTGCTGACCGTGACTGTCCTGCTCGCGGGCGTGCTCACGAGCTACGTTACGCTCGCCGGTGGGATGCTGGTCCACGAGGCCAGCGTTCTGCTCGTCATCCTCAACGGGATGCGACTGCTCCGACACTAACCACCACAACCAATGACAACAAATTCACCGGGGACTGACGCGACGCACACTAGCACCGACTGGCAGGTCGACTACGACGGCGACCCGATCGAAATCCGCGACCCCGTCGCGGAGGCCCTCGGCGTCCTCACACCAGGCGATCCGTTCGTCGTCACCTACACCGACGCAGTGAAAGAGGCCGGTCACTCCTGTCCGACTGCCTCGGGCGCCTACCGGATCGTCCAGCTCGGGGTCGACGCCCTCTATCCCGACGAATATCCAATCCGAAGCGAAATCGAAGTCCAGGCAGCCGGCCCGCGGGACGATGCCGCATACGGCGTGATGAGCCGCATCATCTCGTACGTGACCGGTGCGACCGAAGACGACGGCTTCGGGGGGCTCGCCGGCGGCTACGGCGGCCGCCGAAATCTCCTGCACTTCGACGCATTCGATCCGGATACGGCGGCGCCGACGTTCCGGTTCCGGCGAACCGACACGGACGAGACTGTTGAAGTGACCTACCATGTTGGCGACGTTCCCGACGGCGGCCCCGCTATCGGGAATCTCCAAGAAATACTCGATGGGTCAGCAAGCAATCAACAGCGGGAGGCGTTCGCTGACGCCTGGCACCACCGGGTACAGGTCGTCCTCAACGACGATTCACTGTTCACCGTCGAAGCGGTGTGACCACGTCGGTCCACCCCCACACTCGAAAAAAGGTTACTCCGGTATACTATCGATCTCCTCGAGCGCCTCAGTGGCGACATCACCAAGTTCTCCAGCCTCGATATGTGAGTAGCGCTCTCGAACCATCTCTTCGGAGTTATCGAGATACCGGGCCGCGACTGTATACCCGAACGCTCTGACCAGTACCTCCCCCATTCCACGTCGACCACCGTGCGGAGCAAGATAATCGTGTTTTGGATGGTCGATATCGATCTCTGTGGCCTCCGAGAGCCGTTGGAGAATCGACCGTGCGCCGTCCGTCGTGATCGATGGCGGCCGAATATCCTCATCAAGCGCCAGCAGGAGGTCGCGAGCGTACTCCTCCCGGCGCTCAGCAATTGCCTCCGGGCGTTCTCCTCGTTCGGCTAGCTCTTCCTGGACGAGCCCTGCGAGCGTCCGTTGGTCGAACGTCGGGAACACCGGCCAGCGCTCCGTCGGTGGGTCCATCAGCTGGCGGTAGCTCCGAAGCGGCGAAATCACCGGATCGGGGAGGCTCGCGGCGTCCCACTGCTGTTTCTTTCGGTAGACGTCCATACTACCGTCGTCGAGCGAAATGTCCTCCCACCGGACCCCACGCCGGCGCGGATCATTCGGGTCTCGGAGCAGTTCCCCGACACGGACAGCTGTGTATGCGAGAACGAACACGAGGGCGCGGTCTCGGGCCACCTTCAGCGCCGCGTAGCGCGCTCGCTGCTTGTCGAGGGGGTCAGTATCCTCGGGGAGTGTCGTGTACGTCTCGACGGCGTCGCGGGCCCGTTCGTCGACGTGGCGGGTGAGGGCGTGGCGCTGCTCGGACGTCCAAGCCTGCTGGTCGCCGGGCTTGCGGCCGTCGTCCTCGGGGAGCGGTGCCATCGCGCTCGCCCGCTGGGCGTAGTGTGCTTCGAGATACCCCTCGTTGACGCACCAGCCGCACCACGCAGAGATATAGCGATAATAGGTTTGTACGGTATTCTGCTTGAGTCCGCGATCTCCACTGAGATGCCGGGCGTACTCCCGGAAGACACGTTCGTCGAGGTCCTCAAAGGTGGGGTCGTCGTCGACGTCGTCGGAGACGATCCCGGTCCAGTCGTCGTCGCCGCGGTCGCCGGCGGCCCACTCAGCAAACCGCTCCAGCTCACGCGCTGCGTTCCGTCGATAGTTCCCGCCGTCGCCACCACGACCCTTCCCCTTGTCCTGGAGATACCGTTCGAAGGAGTTCGCGAGCGACCGATCGGCACGTTCTCGTGATGTCATGAGTCCTCGTTCCCGTACTGGTAGTTCGGACGGACATCCTCGAGGAGCGATTCGATGATCTCCCAGAGGATCAACGAGGGGGTCTCGTGTTCGAACGTGATTCCCCAGCGATCTTCCTCATCGGCAGCTGAGTACTGGAAATGCGTTCGTCCGAGATCTGGATGGTCTTCGTCCTGGTGCCAGCCAGCGTGAAATCCCGTGTTCGGGTCGGTGTAGTTGATACGGAACCAATCGTGGGGGTCCTGTCGATACCACTTGATGGACAGTTCCGGCGACTCAGGCCCTGTCGAAGGGTCAAGGCGGGCGGGATCAAAACGGGCCCGCAGCTGCTTGGCCTCGATATCGTCAGGAACGAACTCCACCGTCGTAATCTGGGGCACGCGGTCGAGAACGTCCCGCTTCAGCTGGGCGTAGAGGTTTGCGTTCGGGTCGCCACCGGGATGCGGGACCGACATCCGTCAGCTACTGGCCTCGGCAGGCTCGTTCGTTGGAGTGAGGAAGTCCCATTCGCGGATGGCGAACCCGACGATGTCGATGCGTCGCTGGAGGTGTTCCCACTCGCGGGCAATCTCACGCCGGCGGTCTTCTTCGTCGGCGTCGAGACCCTCCTCGGCGAGCGTTCCGCGAAGCTGATTCGGTGTCTCGACGTCGAATTCGTCCTCCCAGCCACGGATTTGTGCCTTCATATCGGCGAGCCGGTCCGTGAGTTCCTCGACAGTGTGCCCACTATCCCGGAGGCGCATCGCCTCCTGCATCGCCTGACGGCGGTAATCGGGGTAGTACGTCGTGTGCGTCCCGCTCTCGTCACGGTGGAGGATACCATCGTCGACGAGTCGTTCGAGGACGCGCTTGGTCGGCTCGTGTGACCAGCCCGCTTCGGAGGCGATCCAGTTTGCCGTCCTGGGCTCTGACAGCTGCCGGGCGGCCATCCTTACTCGGTCTTCACCCGTGGTCTGGCGCTCCATCAGACCCTTGGAGTTCGATTCGTCTTCGGTCATACGTTATCGTTCACGCTCTATCTCCATATATGTTGAGGGCCTTCGTTCTATATCGAACTGTTGGATTCCACTCGTTCTTCGACGTAGCTGACTGGAACCTCACCAAACTCGAAGCCCGGTCTCGGCGGCTCTACCCAGGGGGAAGCGCCGTTCTGAGCCGATTGCAGCATTCGTGCTTACCGGACGGCGTCGGGGTACTTCAAAGTGGTCGTGATTACCGGCGTAATCATGACCAATACGGGAAATAGGATTATATGGCTCTGTTGAAATCCTCAGGGAGTTACAGGTACGTCCGGTAGTGTGAGCGAATGCAGACCCTCCCGAAGTCGCGGTTACTCCGGTTCGTCGAGCAGGCATTTCACTTGGCACGACGAGCTGTCGCTCGCTACTCATCGAAGTTCTCGAAATGCCGGGTACACACTTCACCAGCACATCGTCTTACTCTGCCTCAAGGTGCGGAAGAATACGACGTACCGGATGTTGCTTGACGAGCTTATCGAGATGCCTCGGATTAGGAGAGCTGGCTCTGTTGAAACCCTCTTCACGTCTTGCGATTTGCTGAGAGGCTAGTTTCTAACCGGATCGACGAAATACGGTGGACAGAGTAGCTCTTCGCAATGTCAACGCTGAAGGATTTCAACAGAGCCGGAGAGCTATTGATCTTGAGGAACTCCCCTCTCCCTCGACGTTGTGTAAGGCGTTCAACCGGCTCGATATGGCGGTTTGGCGCGTCCTGCTCAACCTCTCGGTCACACTCCTCCCGACCAACGGTGTCGTCGGGATCGATGCCTCCGGCTTTGACCGCAGTCACGCCTCAAAACACTACACCAAGCGAACGAAGTTGATGATTCAGCAGTTAAAAGTCACGCTCCTCGTAGACACGAGATCGAACGCAATTATTGACTTACACGTGACGACGACACGAAAACACGACTCGCAAATCGCACCATCGCTCATCAAACGGAATACCGGGGAAGTAGCGGTTCTCCTCGGCGACAAGGGATATGACGACCAGAAGGTTCGCTCATTAGCCCGTGAAAACGGCGTTCGTCCTCTCATCAAGCACCGCGAATTTTCGTCGCTCCACAAGGCATGGAACGCTCGGCTGGATGCCGATCTCTACGGGCAGCGTAGTCAGAACGAGACGGTGAACTCTCGACTCAAACGCAAGTACGGTGCATTCGTCCGCTCACGACACTGGTGGAAGCAGTTCCGGGAACTCGTTGTCGGCTGCCTCACTCACAACATCGACAAGATACTCTGAACGTTAGGGCTCTGTTGAAATCCTTCAGCGTTGACATTGGAGAGAGCGCTCTTTCTGGCTAGTTTCCGTGGATCACAGTGAAAGCTAGTCTCTCAACAAATCGCAAGACGGTGAGAGGAATTCAACAGAGCTAACGTTAGATATAGTAGAAGAGGATGCCGCCATTCTCGATGAATCGGGACTCAAGCAAAGACGCTGTTCCCCCTCTCGGTCAAAGGGACATTTTACCAACCCAAAGAGTATTTTCAGATGAAACAGGATTTGTTATCATGCGCCGACGATCCCTCCTTGTCTCGCTGGGCGCGGGGCTAACGTTTCCACTTTCGGGATGCGCCGCAATAGGTCCCGAGGAGCCGAATTCCGAGAACGGACACAACGGCCCCGATGTAGGCACGCAACCACCGGTCAGCTTTAACATGGATCCCGTGACGGACCTGGAAATTGCACGCCGCGTCACGTTCCCCATTGATGACGAAATTAACCACTCAGAGCGGGAGTTTGCGGCGGAGGTTATCGCCGATGGCACAGTGACGACGACTGCCACCAATCGACCCGCCCCGGAGGACACGCCCTTCGTCTACGATGGCGCTGTGTACGAACTCCCCTATGAAATCGACGAGTCAGTCCCCGCCACATTGTTCCGAGTCGCATTCGAGGAGCATGACGGCGACATCGACGAAGCGGAAATTATCGAGTACGACGACCTCCCCGAAGTGGACAAAAGGCACCTCGAAGACTATGGGTGGGACGACGGCGGCACCTTTGAGCTTACGAATGTGGCATTCCTCTATCTCGAAGACGATATTGTCGAGTCCGTCTTCGTTCCGGACCCCAAACACCCGGTTATTAAATGGGATTCTGATACGTTCGGGCGAGTTGCCATCGAGGGGTCGGACGACACGGACGTGAACACCTACGAGTACATGGCCCACCAAGTGCATGAATCGGCGGAGGAGTTCGGCCATGACTTCCGTGACAACCACGAGTTTTCGCTCTCGGGGCTCTCCGAAGACCAAGAGGCGATCATTTCAGAGGCAACGGCGGACGATGACGAGTATCAAGTCGAGGAGGGGGAGCCGCCAGAGGAATTCGACCAACTCACAGACCAGTTCTCAGAGCAACCCAAGGCCGAGCGCGTCGATCGGGAGGCAGACGACTCGACACTCTCCGGGGAGTACCTCGTCGGCTACGATGGGGATACGTATTGGACGGAATTGTACATTATCGGAGGAGACGGCTACGCATGATAGCGACGACGGCTTGATAGTACCCGCCATATCACTCACAACCTCGGAGTAGTGTTAATGAACCGGCCTTTCTGATAGCCGCTGATAACTATGCACGCCTACCTAACAGCTGTTTCAGCGGGATAGGTGTTGAACCAATAGGATTTCAACAAAGCCGTTGATTTGAAAGATCACGCTATGGCGTCCTGCGAGACTCCCTCTCTGCCGCTGAGCGACGACCGGCTATGATGAGTTGTACTATCTGCAGGACGACCATCGCTCCGATCAGGGCCGACCCGATGATCGGCGCCGACCCTTCCGTCGTCGGATTGCTGACGTAGAGACCGACCAGACCGAACAGCAGTACGAGTATAACTGGCGTTAGGATGTCCTCGATGGCCATACCGAGACGCAGACATCTCTTCTACAAGTAACTAGCGAATCTCTCTGGTGATTCACCCTCTCCTCTTCTGGAAGATGGACACCCATTTTACGTTCCGCTCCGAAGCACGTTCATGAAAGAAAAGCATGCCTTACTCTACGCCTTACTCGGAATCGTGCTGTTGTTAGTGTTGAGTGGGTTCGCCGTTCGGTTGATATGATACCGGTCCACGGAGACAAAGTCTGGTCTGGTGAAGTCGAGTTCGAGATCGATCGGACGATTGAATCCGGAGCTTCCCCACACCACGGATACGGTATCCCAGCGTCGTACCTGTAATGTTCGAGATTGAACCGACTATCGGAATCGAGGCTCCCCCCGGAACAGTCTGGAAGTACCTGATCGAGATCGAAGACTGGTGGGTACCATCGAACCCGGAACACGAATCACTGGCGATTCTATCTGACGACGAAGAACTTCGAGAAGGTACCAGAATACGAGTGAGAGAGCAAATTGCAGGACTTCCGGGGGTCGCCGTGGGCGAGATAACCGAGTTCAGACCTCCGGAACTGATCACGTGGGAAGCCTCAAACGCCAGATATCGGTATCACGGCCTACACATCTCCGTCAATGAAGGAGTTTCTTGGAAACTCGAACCGACTGGGGAGGGGACGAACCTGACGGCGTACGTGTGGGCATCGTTCCCAGAGACGGTTTTCGGAAGCCTCATCGAATGGAGTTTTAAAAACGTTCTAGACGGGGGTCGAGAAAGATTACCAACATACGAGGAAAGAAATAGAGTATCTCAAAGAAACGGTCGAATCAGAGAATTGAACTGTGGGACTCGATGTGTCAGCGCCACATCCGTGAGCTACTAGGCGGAATCACATCCGATCCTAAATGCTACCGATGTATCGGCACTAGTCTGCTCGGATTTAATAAGACAATCAGCTCAGCTGGTAGCCAGTTTATTGTGCGTGGCCGGTAACTGTTCGATGATGGCAGCGCGAACGAGCGGCAATCACTGGACCGCCTGTCTCGGGCGAACGAACAGGAACGAACTCACGATCCGAACCAACCCGAAGGTACATCGAAATGAGTGAGGAGTCAGGAACGGAGTCTTTGAAAACCGGGTCGAGTCCGTGGCCGATGTTCATCGCCTTCGGATTGGTTCTGTCCGAAGTGGGCGTCTTATTCGCGCTCCGGCCGGTTTCAGTCGGGGGTCTGTTGCTATTCGTTGGATCGGTCGCCGGGATTTTCGCCGAATCGGGATACGTCACTCGTCCTGCTCGGTCGATCGGCGCTCAGGGAATCGCGCTTGTCGGAATCGGAGCTGTACTAGTCCTACGAGAGCAGGCTGGAACGACGATTCGGGGCCAATCTATCGCTATCGCCGGAGTGCTCAGTCTCGTCCTTCTACTCCTCGGAGTCGGATACAGCCGATTCCGTCTCGAAAAATCGACTCCACCCGCCGAATCGTCGGAATCACCGTCTGACTAACCCGAGTACACTGTAACCCGAGGTCGGAATTCAACGGCAGAAAGGCGATGTACTACGCCATTTGAGAGAACTGGAGAGCGATATACAGCAACGAGAACAGCGTCGCGTTATAGGCGCCGTGGGTGAGTGCGGGAACGACGATGTTGTCCGAAAGCTCGTAGACAGCCCCGAAAACGAGCGTCGGTAGGACTAACAGCGAGATACTGACCAACCTGGCGGACGGTGACCCGGAGAGCGAGAAGTAATGGATCGATGCGAAGATGAGGCTCGCGAGCGGAATCGCCGCCACGGCCGGCAATCGCTCCCGAAGACGGTTCTGCACGACGCCCCGATAGAGCAGTTCCTCTCCGGGACCGATGAGCAGAAACGACGCAGGAATCAGGAGCAGTAGCACTTCCGGGTTCTCCATTCCGAGTTGCGCGGCGTTGTTCGTCCCCGCTTCGACGCCCGTAAGCGAAATTGCGGCTGTTGCCGAGAGCCCAAGCGATAGCGCAGCCACGTACCCGACGGCCGTATAGGCGAGCTCGCGGAGTGTGGGGACACGAAACCCGACGTACGAAAAGTCGTACTCTCGATACCGGATGTAGAGGAGGGCGACCCCACCGAATCCGATCCCTGTCGCGAGGACCAACGATAAAACTATACTCAGTACAGGCGTGATCTCGATCCCGGCGACTCGCAGCACCAGACCGGCGACGAGAACGAGACCGAATCCGACAACGATACCGACCGCTGCCAAGAGGACTGAGACAACGAGCGACCGAAGGAGACTCCCATCCCGTTCGCGTGTAGAGCCATCGCCGCTGTTCGGTGTCTCAGAAGCGTGTCGGGAAGGCACAGTCGTCGTTCGTTCTCCGGCGACAAAACGGTTCTTGCTTCAGTTCCGCATGGGATGAGTAGCTGAGACTCTAGCTGATAGTTTGCGGGGATGATTTCCTCTAGTAGCGTCTGCACGTCATCGTTCGCTCGACCGCACGACTGCGTGCGGTCGGATGAGTACACAGTTACAGACAATACAATAAATCGTCTTATTTCCCGCATACGTCGATAATGTCCCCTGAGGCGTACTATCTGACTGATTCAGGTATCTCTCAAGAAAAGGAACGTCGTTGCGACCAAACCAAACGGATTACTTGACGACGACAGTGCCCGTCATCCCGGAACTCTCGTGTGGTATACACACGTACTCGTAGGTTCCAGCGTTTTGGAAGGTGTGTTCGTACGTCTCTCCTGAAGCGATCAGTCCACCGCTGACGTCGTTTCGCGCAGCTCGTTCCGATTCGAAACCACCACTGGCGAAGTACGCCGCGTCGGACGGAATCCGCCCCTCGTAAGCGGTCACTGTGTGTCCGATGTCGCTGTCGTTCGTCCATCTCACGGTGGTGCCAGCGTTAATCGTGGACCGCTTCGGGTCGAATTCGAAGTCATCGTTCATCGAGACGCGTTTCACGCCGTCCGATCCACCGGTGGCCGAACAGCCCGCAGAAGCCGTCACTGCGAGTGTTGCGCCACAGAGTCGAAGTACCTGACGTCGGTTCATAGGTTGTGTGAGTAATGGCCGGAGGGGATTAGAGTGCGACGAAGAGGTCGGTGGCGTACATCACGACGAGGCCAACGAGGAACGTGACGAGGTTCAGCGCCGACGCTGCGCGTCCGTTCCGGCTCATCATTCCCCACAGCTCCCAGATGACCTGCAGGATTGCACCCACGCCGATGGCGAGGAAGAACGCTCCGAGCGTCGGTGAGAACGCGAGGCTCCCGAGCCAGCCGCCGAGGATTACCGGTGCGCCTGCGATGAAGCCGAGCGCGAGGAAGTGCAGGACGCTCGGGCGTTCGCCGCGAGCCACGGGTGCGACGACGGCCGGTCCTTCGGTCACGTTGTGGAGCATGAAGCCGACAACGAGGAACGCCCCGAGCGAGACTTGACCGAGTGCGAACGAACTCCCGATGGCCAGTCCTTCGGCGAGGTTGTGCAGACCGATGCCGAGTGCGACGAGGTAGGCGACCCACAGACCGCTCTGTGCGCGAGCGTCGCCGGCAGCGGCTCGACCTTTCCGCCATGCACTGACGGCTTGTACGGCCAGGAGTGCACCGATTATTCCCAGCGCGACGAGGGCGGTTCCCTCGAACGCGCCCGGAACCTGTTCGCCGAGTTCGAACGCCTCGAACCCGGCGTCGATGGCGAGGAACGCGAGGATACCCGCCGAGAAGGCGAGGATGGCGTGGAGCCACCGGTCGCTCATCGACTGGAGGAACGGGAACCACAGCATCCCGAGCGCGACGGGGATGACCCCGACGAACAGGCCGATGATGGCCATCGTCAGCAAGAGGTCACCCGTCAGACCCGGCGACTGGCTCGGGGCCACGATGGTGTGGTGGACCGTAGCGCCGTCCGAGAGGATGAGCGCGGTTTCGAGGTCCCAACCGGGGTTCCAGTGATACGGGATGACGACCTGTGCGCTCTCACGCGGTGCGAGTGTGGTATCGCCACCTGCACCTTGCACCTCGAAATTCCAGTAGGCATCGTCGACGAGGACCTGTGAGATGGTCACTTCACGCGGTCCGTTGTTCGTGACGTGGAGGACAACTGTCTCGTCGTTCGGCAAGGTCGTGTGCGTGACCGACACGTCGGGGAGTGGCGCACCACCGTTGTCGAGAGACGCGAGTGGTGTCGCCGCGAAGAATCCCCCTGCGATGAGTGCGAGCAGAAGAATTGGGAGCAGTGCTGCAGCCCACTTGGGGAGTCCCAGCGGGCGTTCAGTTTGGTTCACAGTCGTGCCGCCATCCGTGTTTGGTTTGTTCATTTAGACCACCTCAAAGAAGCTCATCCAGCCAAGTTCAGCGAATTCTGACTGGTGGGCGTGGAACATGTACAGTCCCGGATCGTGATTCGAATAGTCCAGTTCAATGATGCCGCGCTGTGCCTGACATTGCATGACTGTGTCGACGGTCTTGTTCGTCGGCAGCAGCGTCGTTCCGTGGTCGTAGTAGTCGAAGAACTGCGAGTGGGTGTGGAACGAGTTGATGAGGTCGAACTCGATCGCGTTGATGAGATACACCCGCTGGCGTTGCTGGCCATCGATCTGGATCGGTCGCTTGGTCTCACCAGCTTTCCAGTTCCCTCGGCCGTCAGTCTCGCCAACACCGTAGGCGAATGCTCGCGTATTGGCTGCGTACACTTCGTTTCCGCCGTCGAAGTTGGTGTCGAAGCCGTTCATCACCATCACCATCTCGTTGACGGCGTCGTTCTCGGCGTGCTCGTGGTTCCGGGTCTTCGCCTCTGCGACGAGGTCCGCGCGGAGTTCGTCGGTAATCTGTGAGCGGTGGAACTCACAGTACTCCTCTGGCTTTTCGGCAACACGCTCCGGGTCGGGGTCGATGATGATTGCCCCGTACAATCCCCGGTGGATGTGTTCTTTGAGTGGGAGCGAGTGGCAGTGGTAGAAGTGGACACCTGCGGGTTGGGCTATCCACTCGTAGGTGAACGATTCACCGGTGTTGAGGACACCCGGTCCGTTGGTCGGAATCCCGTCCATGTTCGGGTTGAGGTTCCGGAGGTGCGGGTGGATGGTGTGGGCGTGTCGTCCGAGATTCTCGAACTTCACACGTATCAGGTCACCCTCCACGGCGCGAATCGTCGGGCCGGGTACCTGACCGTTGTAAGCCCACGCCGGGAACTCGATGCCCGGGGCGATGGTGACCGTGGTGTCGACAGCTTGGAACGTGAACTCACGAACTGTCCGGCCGTTCTCCTCGTAGATGTCCTGTGGGACGTTCTCCTGCTCGCCGCGACCCGTGTTGAACTGATAGAGATACTCGTGGGGGTCGAAATCCAGATCGCTGTACTCACCGACTGCACCGAAGTTTCCATGGGAATCGCCGCTATGGCCGTGACCCTCGCTGTCCGCCCGTCCAGTCCCCATGAGAGCGGCACTCCCTGCCAAGCCGATTCCACCGAGGACTGCCCGGCGAGTGGTCTTGAAATCCGATTCAAGAGAGTCAACTAATCTATGCTCTAACTGCTCTGTGAGCTCTGCTGCTCGTGAATATGGTAATGATGGCATCTAACGTACCTCGCTAAACTGCCCGGTTTCGCTGTTTGAACGGTTGTTACACGGTGAGACAAAGACGTCCGCCGCGATCTCTGTGGGAAGCGAGAACTGCTCGCGGGTCTCGATCACTTCGAGTGTAACCATCCCGAACGGAGCGATCTCGGTCACTTCCAGGCGCGTTCCGAGCGCCACCCCAGCCGTCGACAGGTAGTCTAACACAGCCGGGTTGCTGTCTCGGACTTCGGATACGGCGGCAATATCCCCCGTTTTGCACTCTGCGACCGACTGGTGACGTGAGTCACGCTGCACCGTGAGGTCCCCAGTCGGAATGGGGGCACCGTGTGGGTCGACCGTCGGGTTTTCCAGAACGGTCTCGAGTCGTGCTTCGAGTTTCTCACTGACGTAGTGTTCGAGCGCGTCGGCTTCGTCGTGAACGTCCGACCAGTCGTACCCGAGCTGCTCGGTCAAAAACAGTTCGAGGAGTCGGTGGTGGCGGACTACTGTGAGAGCCCGCTGTTCGCCACGAGCGGTGAGACGGGCCCCCTGATACGGTTCGTAGTCGACGAACCCATCGTCGTGCATCCGCTGTAACATCGTCGTCACAGTTGGTGGTTTGACCCCCATCGCGGTCGCAATCGCTGACGGTGCGACCCGCGTATCGTGGTCCTGAAGATCGTAAATGGTCTTCAGATAGTCTTCGACCTTAGGGGACACCATAAAAGAAGAATTTGATACGTCTAAAGATAAAGTTTGCCTATGTTACTTGGGCGTCTTCATCGGTGTAGATACCGTGGTAGACGGGTGTGAAAGTGGAATATCGTACTGATCGATACCGTCACTCGAAACTGTCGGGTTTGAGTCTCGCCAGCCGAAGTGCGTTCGTCGTCACTCCGAGGCTCATTCCCATGTCGCCAACGACGACGGCAATCGCGACGTTGACCAGCCCGAACGGCACACCGACAGCCAGCAGTGCCTTCACACCGATGCTCGCCCAGATGTTCTCGCGGATGACCCCGTTGGCCTTCCCCGACAGCGCGTAGAGATACGGAAGCTTCGACAGCTCGTCGCCCATCAGCGCGACATCCGCCGATTCGACCGCCGTGTCGGTCCCCGCCGCGCCCATCGCGACACCGACCGTCGCCGTCGCGAGCGCTGGCGCGTCGTTGACCCCGTCGCCGACCATCATCACCCCGCCGAACTCCTCGTCGAGTGCGGCCACCGTCTCGGCCTTGTCCTCGGGGAGCAACTCGGCCCGCACTTCGTCAACGCCGGCCATCTCGCCGACCGCTCGCGCCGTCACCTCGTTGTCGCCGGTCAGCATCACAATCCGCTCGACGCCGAGGTCGTGGAGCCGTTCGACTGTTCGCTTCGCTTCCGGCCGGGTCTCGTCGGCCACCGCGACGACACCCAAGATCCGCTTCCTGGTGCCGACGAGAATGACCGTCTTCCCATCAGCCTGTAGCCCTTCAATTGTCTCATCGGTAGCCGCAGCGATATCGTCGCCGCCGGATTCCCCCACAGCGACACCGCCGTCGGATACGGTACGGTCGGAACCGAAAATGAGTCCCAGCTCCTCGAACAGCCCGGGCTTTCCGGCGAAGTACGTCTCGCCGTTCAGGTCGGCTTGGACGCCCTTCCCGGTCAAACTCTCGAACGACGAAACGTCGTCCGTCTCGACTGCCCACTCGTCAGCGGCCTCGACGATGGCTTCCGCGATCGGGTGTTCGCTGCGGGCTTCGAGACTCGCCGCCACGGACAGCACCGACTCGCGGGACTCGCCACCGGCGGGGACGACGTCGGTGACGGTGAGTTCACCGTGTGTGAGGGTGCCCGTTTTGTCGAACGCGACCGCTCCGACGGTCCCGACCGACTCGAGGTGCGTCCCACCCTTGATCAGCACGCCGTTCTTCGCGGCGCTCGTGATTCCGGAGACGACGCTGACAGGCGTGCTGAATGACCAGCGCACACGGGCAGGAGAGCACGAGGAGTGCTAGTCCGCGCTTGAACCACGTCGCCCAATCACCGGCGAACACGAGTGTCTGGCCACCGACACCGAGCGAGATGCTCTCGCTGATGAGCAACGGTGGTACCACAGCGATGAGGACGGCCAGCGTGACAACGAACGGCGTGTACTGGCCGGCAAAGCGGTCGACAAACTGTTCGTGGGCGGTCTTATCCCGCTGTGCGTCTTCGACGAGTTCGATGATACGGGCGAGCGTGCTGTCATCGGCCTCCGCCGTTACGTCGACTTCCAAGTAGCCTTCCTCGTTGATGGTGCCGGCGTACACCTCGTCGCCGCCCGTCTTATCCACAGGGACACTCTCGCCGGTGATGGGGGCCTGGTTGACCGCACTCTCACCTTCCACGACCGTACCGTCGGCGGGAACCCGATCGCCGGGCCGCACGATGACGCGGTCACCGACGCACAACTGCTCGACCGGGACGGTCGTTTCCTTACCATCGCGGCGGACGGTTGCGGTCGTCGGCGAGAGGTCCATCAACTCACGGAGCGAGGAGCGAGCGCGGTCCATCGCGTACTCCTCCATCAGCTCAGCAACGCTGAACAGGACGGCGAGCATCCCGGCTTCGAGGTAGAGTGCCTCACCGAAGACGACGCTCGCAGTGATTGCACCGAGGATGCCGAGGCTCATCAGCAGGTCGATGTCCAGCGAGCGCGTGCGAGCGGAGTAGTAACCGTTTCGGAGGATCTCCTCCCCGCTGATTACCGCGCCGGCAAAGTAGAACAACTCGGCGGTTCCGAACTCCCGTCCGAGAAGTGCGACGAGTGTCACGTCGAACCCCGACAGGAGGAACTCGATGGCGAGCCCCGTGAGTAAGAGGCCGCCACCGAGCCATGTCTTCAGCGCACGCGGACTCAACCAGACGTCTCGTAACTGACGCTCCTTGACGAGGTCTTCTTCTTCCACTTCTTCCCCGGTCTCCTCCACGGTATAGCCTGCCCGCTCGATAGCCGCGACGAGGTCGGCACGCGAACTCTGGCCGGGGGCGTAGGTGACGATGACCGTGCCAGTCGTCGGCAGAGTCTCACGTTCTCGGATACCAGCGACGCCGTCGAGCGCATTTTCAATCTTCCCGGCACAGGAGGCGCAGTCCATCGTCGGGACGTCAAACCGCTCGGTATGGAGGTCGTCACGTGACTCGACGTTGTAGCCAGCGGCTTGCACGCGTTCGACGAGGGCATCCACGTCGACCGTCTCGGGAAGATACTCGATGCGGACGGTGCCGGTCATCACCTGTGGTTCAACAGAGATTACTCCGTCGAGCTTCGAGACGCTGTTGACAATCTTCTCGGCGCAAGAGGGACAGTCCATCCCCGGCACGTCGAGAGTTACGGTTCGGGGGGATACATCGTCCGAACCGGGTGTATTCGTTCCCATTGGATGTACGGACGACTCCCATAGATAAGCCGCTTAGTTTGGTACGTACCAAACTTAGTCAGATGTTTGAGGAGGGGGGAGCTGCTGACGGGTTGCGTTCGGAGACGTAGGCTTCCGCCAGTTTTGCTTCGGCGCGGCGGAGTCGATAGGACAACGTTGACCCGGGGATTCCGAGTCGCTCTGCCAGTTCGTAGGTCTCGATTTCGCGGGGTGTTTCGTAGTAGCCATGGTCGACGGCGGCCCGCACGGCGGCGTCTTGCTCTCCGGTGAGTGCCGCGCTGCTGTCGTCGGGCGTCGTCTCTTCAGCGTCCCCGACCCGGACGAAGGTGACACCGGTGGTGTCGTCGATTTCGGCCTCAATGGCGTTGCGAAACGCGTGATAGGTAGTGTCATTGGGGGCGATAATCCGCCACTCGTAGCGGTGGCCAACCCACGTCGTCTGGAAAATAAGGCCGTCACCGAAGTGATCGAGCGCGAGGTGCGGGATGGAGGTACAGGAAGGCGTCCGCGTCCAGTATGAGTAAAGAACGAGTGCGTCGTCACTACGGTCGAGGATGTCGGTTTCCCAGTCGGCCTCACAGTCACGTCGAGCCAGACAGTCAGTGTAGTATTCGGCGTCTGCGACAGTGTTGGTGAGGTCACTGAGTGCTTCGTCGCCGCCTGTCACGTGGTCGACGCGCCAGAGGTGGTCAGACGAAACATGGCACGAGAGCGAGCGAATCGTGGTCTCCGGATTGGCACCGAGGATGTCAGCGACTGCATTGGTT
The DNA here is from genome assembly GCF_003383195.1 of Haloferax sp. Atlit-6N. Classification (NCBI taxonomy): domain Archaea; kingdom Methanobacteriati; phylum Methanobacteriota; class Halobacteria; order Halobacteriales; family Haloferacaceae; genus Haloferax; species Haloferax sp. Atlit-6N. The sequence goes on from NZ_QEQJ01000007.1 coordinate 133,917, forward strand.
CCCGGGGCGTATTCGAGGGCGAAGACGAGTTCACGCATACGCCTGTTTAGTTCGGAGGAAGGTATGAGTGCGTTGCTGACGACCGATGTCTAAGTGACTTAATTCGAATCCCACCAAATCCATTCGTGCGACATCGTCGGGCGTTCACCGACGGTCGATTCATCGGGGCCCTTGTTGGGTTGGCACCCACGAACACGTTATTGTCCCTGTTCGGAGTGGGCAAGTTCTGATCCTTCGTCTGCTATGATACGTGGCTCGCTACATCGTTCATAGGGGGAGACAAAGTAGCCCATCCAGTAATCTAGTTGTTATTAAATCAAAAGGGTGCTGATAAGGTACTCACAATTGACTAACTGAAACTCTGCCCGGCGTGATGACGTTCGGTTAGTCGGCAGCCCGCTCAGCTTGGCGAGTCTTTTCGACCTCTAATGGATCTGCCGTCGATGTCGCCGTGACCAGTCGCAAAAACTGCCCCGCGCTCGTGAGGATTTTGTTCTCGGCCTTCCGGAGGTGCTCTTCGTACGTCGAGCGAGCGACGGCCGTCTTGTCGGCCAACTCCCTGAGCGACGTCTTCCGGGGTTGTTCGTAGTAGCCACTCTCCAATGCCAACCGAAGCGCCGCCATCTGTCGTTCGGTCACATCCTCGAACAACTGGTCGACCGGAGCCAACATGCTGTGCGGGATTCGCTGTGCTGTAATCGCCGTCTTCGAGAGCACCTCGATGTCGCGGTCAGCTTCCAACTCGTGAAGAAGCTCTCTGATATCGCTCTCGTCGAAGGCAATCACGGAGTAGTGTTCCCAACCCTGCCGATGAATTGTGGGCGGCTGATACAGGCAATTGTGCGCTTCGAATCGCTCGATGATGGAGTCTTCCAGTGAACACAGGCATGATTGCGTGACGACGTGGAGCCCAGTATCGTCGACTGACTCGTGAAGAACCGTCCCTAAGCGATCGATCTCGTCGAGGAGGTCGTCAGTCGGAGACCCCGGTGCAGTAATCTCGATTACCTGGCAGTCATCCAGATACCACTCACGAATCGTGATATCTGGATGTCGCTCCGAAATCTCTCGATACGGACACTCGTGTTTGACGCGAAACGACGCCTCGTAGAGACTCATACTACCACATTCGTCTATACAAAATTAACAGTGCCGGTCATGTCCGGCAGTGCCTATATCCTATTACTTCCCATACTGAAGAATACTGATGTCGGATATTTCCCCCGAGGAACTTGGAGAACAACTGCAGACTGACGAAAACGGCCTGCTCGTAGTCGACATTCGCCACGAAGGAGAATTCGACGACTGGCACGTCCCGGGTAGCGTCAACATCGACGTCTACGACGAGTTGGCTGACGACCCTGACAAAGCCAAGGACGCGCTTTTGGGCCTCCCCGAGGAGAAAGAGATTGTTACTGTTTGCGGCGCAGGCATCGCTGCAGAGACGGCAGCGAACGTCCTCCAAGAGATGGGCTACACCGCGGCGACACTCGAAGATGGGATGAACGGGTGGAGTCGCGTTCACCGCCATGCGGCGGTCTCTGTCGACCTCGATGGAACGCTCGTTCAGGTCGCACGACCGGGGAAAGGCTGTCTCTCTCACGTACTCGTCTCCAATGGTGAGGCCGCTGTCTTCGACCCATCACACCACCTCAAGGAGTACGAAGCGGTTCTCGACGAGTACGACGCCGACCTCGTCGGTGTCTTCGACACGCACGCCCACGCCGACCACGTTTCGGGCGCTGCAGAGCTGGCCGACCGTCACGGCGTCCCCTACTACCTCCACCCGAAGGATGCACTGGCAATCGACGCGTCTCCCATCGAAGATGAACAGACTGTCTCGGTCGGCGGCCTCGATATCGAGGTCATCCACACGCCGGGACACAGCGAAGGAAGCGTCTCGTTCGATATCGAGGGTGCGGCACTGATTACGGGCGACACGCTCTTCCACGAAAGCGTAGGCCGCGTCGAACTTGGCGTCGAAGCCGGAATTGAAGATTCCAACGTCGAACAGAATGCCGCGACGCTCTACGAGAGCCTCCAGCGACTCCAAGACCGAGCAGACGACGCGCTCGTCCTGCCGGCACACGACCCTGGTTCGCCGGAACCGCCGGTGACTGCAACGCTGAGCGAGGTCCGAGAGCGGAACAAGGACCTCGGCCGCGACCGCGAGGAATTCATCCAGGAACTCGCGTCAGATATCCCAGATCATCCGCCGAACTTCAAGCGCGTCAAGCGAACGAACGTGGGGCAAGAATCAGTTCACGCCGACGAACTGGCCGAGCTTGAACTGGGTCCCAACAACTGCGCAGCGGAGTGATCGATGAGTACAGAAACTGACCTCAAACAGGGTATTCGCGAGCACCTCGGACAGTTCTCACTACACGTCCTCCTGGTGTTCGCGACGGGGCTGACTATCGGGTCCGAACGCGCCGTCGTCCCCGTGCTGGGCCGCGACGTCCTCGGCGTCGAGTCGCTGTTCGTCATCGGGTCGTTCGTCGTCTCGTTCGGCTTCGTCAAGGCGCTGTTAAACCTCTACGCCGGCAAGTGGGGTAGTGAATACGGCCGCAAGCCCGTACTCATCCTCGGATGGGTGACCGCACTCCCACTCCCTGTCATCCTCATCTTTGCCCCGAGTTGGGGCTGGATCACCGTCGGGAACATCCTGTTGGGCATCAACCAGGCGTTGACCTGGAGTATGGCCATCAACGCCAAAATCGATATCGCGGGGCCAGAGCAGCGAGGGCTCGCCGTCGGTATCGACGAGGCGTTCGGGTACAGCGGCGTCGCCGTCGGTGCCTGGGTGACGGGTATCATCGCCGCCCAGACGAGTCTCCGGCCCGAACCGTTTTACTTCCTCGCCGTCGTCGTCGTGCTGGCGTTCCTCATCTCGGTCTTCCTGATCAAGGAGACAGTCCAACTCGCGGAGGCCGAAATTGACGATGAAGACCACCATGACGCGAACCTCCCGTTCGGCGAGGTTCTGAAACGGGCGACGTACGGCGACAAGACGCTGTTCGCCGCGGCACAGGCAGGTCACATCGAGAAGTTCGTCGATACGCTGTTTTGGCTCGCCGTCCCGCTGTATCTCACGAGTCAGGGAGTCGGCATCGCAGCAGTCGGGTTCGTCGTCGGCATCCACAGCGCGATGTACTTCCTCCAGATTGCGACCGGTGGACTCGCAGACCGAGTCGGTCGCCGTCCACCCGTGATTGCGGGGATGTTCCTCGCCGGTGCGGGCGTCCTCGGGATGGTACTCGTTGACGGCTACGTCCTGTGGACTGCCCTCTCGGGTATCTCCGGTCTCGGGATGGCGTTGCTCTACCCGAATCTGATGACTGTCCCCGGCGATGCAGCTCACCCGACGTGGCGGGCGACTGGAATGGGCGTCTACCGGATGTGGCGTGACTCGGGATATGGCGTCGGCGCAATCCTCATCGGCCTCTCGATGGAGTTCCTGAACGCCGAAGCCGCGTTCTACATGACCGCCGCCCTGATGTTCGTCTCCGGAGCGATCGTGTACGTGTGGATGGAAGAGACGCACCCCGAGTTTGGAACACACGGCTCTGGTGAATCACTAGACGGCGTCGGTCTCGACCGTTAGAATTTGGAAGATGAAGCGGGAAACCGGCGATGCTCTATGTCGAAGATCTCCCGCTTCACGAGCAAAGCCGTCACGTTAGCTAAAAACGCTGTTGGTGGTCGAGGCGAAGTCGCCGCCCCCGAAGGGGGTGGCGGCTTCGCCGACTACGCCCTCGTCTCGCTGCACTGTCTGCGGGTTTACCTCGATGAATCGTACCGCAACACACTCGATCTGCTGAGCGAGATGCCGCATATTTTGGCGGAGATCGGCCTCGAAGACGGCGATCTCCCAGACCACTCGACGTTAGTGAAAGCGTTTGATAGGTTCGAGATGAAGGTCTGGCGAGTGCTGCTCCGACTCTCGTCGGAGCTGCACGATCCCTCAGGTCACGCCGCCATCGACGCCACGTTCTTTGACCGTGAGAACGCGAGCAAGCACTACTGCCGCCGGACGAATTATCGCGTTCAGACACTGAAAGCGACCGCTCTCGTCGACACAGACACTCAGGCGGTTCTCGACGTTCACTGTACGACTGAGAAAACGCACGACACACAGCTCGGCTGGCAGGTCGCCTGCCGCAACGCAGGCGACCTGCACAGCCTCGCCGCCGACAAAGGCTACGACTGGATGCAATTACGCGAGAAACTGCGGGAAGAGGACGTGAGACCACTGATTATGCATCGTATCTTCCGGCCCATCGACCACGCGCACAACGCGCGGGTCGATGGGCCTCGCTACCGCCAACGATCGATGTGTGAGACCGTCTTCTCGTCGATTAAGCGCACGCACGGCGACGCCGTGCGAGCGCGAACGTGGTATCGAGAATTTCGCGAACTCGTCGTGAAATGTGTCGTTCACAACATCAAGCGTGCCGCAACACAGTGAAATCAACCGCTGTATGGCGATTCACCAGAGCCGAACACACGAACCACCTGCCCCTGCGACAGAAACTCCAGCCCAAACGGTCGCTCAAGACTAACCTACGGAACGTAACGGCCGTGAGTAACCGTGGGACCATCTCCTTTCTGATGAGAGGGATTAAGCGAGACACATAGCTACTAATCTGATTTTGACCAAAATATGCGAAGGGCAGTTGACCGACTTTCTGGTTGCATCTGTCCAGATAACCGCTGCTATTCGAATAAGCGCTGGTGCTGCTGTCCAATACATTCAATACATCTTAGTACATCCGATATACTATGCCCATCAGCGCGGATCGCTTCGAGACCATTGACGACGGGAATGGCAACCCAAAACCGGGGACAAACGCCTACAAGCTCCTCTCGTTCTTAGCCCAGAATGCTGACCAAGCGTTCACCCAAAGCGAGATCGCCGAGCGGACGTCCGTCAAGCCCGGCTCAGTTGGCCCGACTCTCGTCAGGCTCAGAGAACGAGGCCGCGTTGAGCATCGAGGCACGTACTGGCGCGTGAGTGACCACGTCTTGAGCCTTGACGCTGCAGCTAACCATGCTGCTGCTACAGCAGCGAGCCGCGAAGAAGAACCATTCGACTACGACGAGTGGCAAGAACACGCCGTTGACCCACGACAACAGCGTGACTGACACCAACCGCTTCCAGAAGGGCGACGTATTCTGGGCACCGGATCCATTTCGACGCGGCTCAAATCCACGCCTCTGGGTCGTTCTTGCTGCAGACTCGCTCCCGTATCCTGGCGAGGAGTATCTGTGTGCAGCTCTCACAACCAGTAATCTCCCGCGAAACTTCGAAGTTGGAGATGATTGGGTGAGTGGCAAAGACCCGACCAAGACCTCGTATTGTTCTCCATGGGTCGTCGCGACAATCAAACATGACGCCGTTGTCAATCCACAGGGAAAAGTGACCGAGTCATTCGCCGACGAAATGATTGTAGAGTGCAAGCAGTATCTCGGCCCCCAGTAGTCTGCCTAAATGAACATTCACCTACGTGCTTCACACAACGTCTGGTGGTGCGTTCGAATCGTTTGAGTTGAGGTATTACTCACGGCCGCAACACGCGCCTGCGTGAGCGGCCAGTCACGCTCCACAGCGGCCGTGTACACACACGCTGCAGCGACTGCATGTGGGTTCGCGCCACGATGAGCCCACTCACTACTTGATGTCTCGGCTAACGACCGTGCTCGTCGCCGAATCTGGTCCGTCACAGCAAGCGCGTCTGCCACCCGCGGAACGAACTCAACCGGTGTGACTGGCTCCGCAGGCAGCCCGAGTTCTATATTGAGTGCGTTGTACGCCGACCGGACCCGCGATTCTGCCACCCGTGCGAGTGGGACAAGTTCAGCGAGCGTTCGCGAGAGTCCTGCACATCGATATGCCGCGTGGACGCTCGCAGCCGCGACTGCTTCAATCGACCGTCCTGGCAGCAGGTCCGCCTGTTGAGCGGACCGGAAACACCGACATGCTTGGTCACGCAGACTGTCTGGGAGGTCGAGTGCGCCGGCGAGTCGCCGGACTTCGTCCAAGCCACGCGCGAGCCGACGTTCACGACTCGACTGGTACCGACTCCGACTGTGTTGGGTGCGGAGTCGGGAGAGTTGCTGTCGTCTTTCGCCCGGGATCGGTGTCCCGTTCGCGTCGACGTGTCGGCCGATCTCGGTCGCGAGGCCGTGATCGTGTCGCGTCGGCGTTCGTGGTGCACCCACTCGTCTTCGCTCCTCGCGCTCGAACGACCGCCACTCAGGACCGCGGTCGATGCCGTGGCCGTCGATGATAAACCCACACGACTGGCACCGCCGTTCACCAGCGTCGGTAATGACCTGGCCGCCACACTCGGGACAGGAGGCGTTTCCACAGGATTTGCCGCACGATTCGTCGAACTGTCGCTCGTAGACATCTCGTGTCGCCATCTCGAACACCGCGCGACGCAATTTGGTGCGCCCCGCACCCGTCAGGGGCCAAAAAACGCGGTTGCCGTCTCGAACAGGTTGGCTTCGGTTGACGGTCATTAAATGACTGAACCACAATACCAAACATGCTCGCAGGTGGATTACCGTTGCAGGCTCGTCGTGTCACACAAGACGCGCCCTGTTCTGCAACGGGTGCGGAATCGCGTACCAAGCCATCTGCATCCACCCCCTTGATAACTCCCTCGTGGGCCTCGTGCCCACCGAGTTTCGTGCACTCGACACTCGTTATCGATATCTGTGGGCCACGAGTCGCGGACTGCGTTAGTAGGAATTTCTCACCAGGCGAACAGTTAACTGAGACAACAAATGACTCTCTTGTATGAGTAGCTCACCATGGACTGCGAACTTTGCGACTGAAAAAAGCAAATGTGCAGCTGACGTCCAACACCTCCTCGACAAGTATCCCCAGCCGGTCGTCTACGAAGTCATGAGTGAACTGCTCCGTCGAGAGATGCGCGAGCAGTTTGCTGGTGCGTACGCTGCGTCCCAGCAGTCTGACGACTGATGGGTGATTGGTGACGTACGAAACCCACACCAACGACTACTCAGACAGATTACGCCGCCCAGCGTCGATACAGTTCCAACAGGGAAGAGCTTCAGACAGCTGTTCACACTCGCAGGGCAGGTCTGTTGTGCCGTCATCGCCGCGTGATGTTGACCCACCATCTGTGACGACGCGCATCTTGACGGCGAGTTCGAGTATTCGTGGGCGGATCGCGACTGCAACCCGATGTTTACACGGGCCGTCACCGCTCGCATCAGCGGGACACGAACACGAATCGGGCACACTATCGCGAATTCGAACCCGATACTCGTGCGCAGCCGGGTCGGCATAGCTCTTGTTTCGCACGCGGACATCGCCATCAAGGAGTTCGAATGCAAACGCCTCGTACTGCGCCCGCTTGAGGACGCGCGTAGGTGGGTCGAACTCTGGTAGTACAGGAATCATGGTAGCCAGCGCGCACTGCGCGCACCCCTTCGGGCGCATGAAAAACGACACTCCGAACAGAGTGACAGGTGACACAGAATCAGGTAGGGTTGTTTTTAACGCTCCTGTCCTGATCGTCCTGCAGTCAATACAGGTGCGACACCGACCAGGGGAGTCGTGACTGAAAGACGTATTCAGAGTTGGCAGGGTCGCCCAAGTTCTCGTTCGTACTGCGATTTAATTTGCTCGAACAAATCCTGGCCGAGCTCTGTCTGGAAGCGAGGCGCGGCGGTAGCAAAGAACTCGTCCAGATTCTCGAACTCGGCAAAGTGGTCGTTCGTCTCGGCCTCGTCGTACCGACCTTGGCGCTCGTACTTGAGCGCCTGGAGACAATTATCGATCAGATCCATGTCCTTGACGAACTGTGCCGTCGGGGTGTCACGTGCCTCGTACTCTTCCCAGAGTGACAGCAATTCAGTATCGTTGAAAGGTCCGACGAGATCGGTTACTGCACTCCGTTCAGCCGCCTCCTTCTCGGACGTGGGGGTGGTCTGACGTCCGTCTTCCGCGCGGGTTGCGATATCGCCCGTTCGAGCTTCGCCGAGGTCGTGAATGAGTGCCATCGTCACTGCTTTCTGACGGTCAACGTCTTCCTGCTCGGCATAGAGCAGACAAAGCGACGCTGTCCCCCACGTGTGGGCTGCGACCGATTCAGGCGAGTCGATATTCCGAAGCACCCATCCCGTCCGAAGTTCGTCCTTCAACTCGAACCATTCGAGCAAGGAGTCGAGTTCGTTGGTCATCATATCGTGGAGAAGGGAAGTGGCCAGTTCAACTCATCGAGACAATTCCGCCGGGTCGCCGACAGTCAGTCAATAAATCCGCAGGAACGGTGTACCGAGAAATTCACCGCTGGACCTGCAAAAACAACACCCTGTGAAAAGTTCTATACACCCTCTATTACAGACAAACTACGTCTGACAAAGAGGCTCAACAGAGCGCAACAGCCGAACCACAGATGGGAGGCCTCAGACCGCGTCGAGTGTCGAGAGAATCTCTTCAGCCGTCCCGCTAATCCGACCCAGTCGCTCTTGCAGCACGTCTGTCTCCTCGCCCTGCCACGCCGCGAGATAGAACGCCGATCCACTCGTATCCAAGCCGAGGTATCGGCCGACAACGTACGCGACGGCCTCCGCTTCGACCTCGCGTTTCGCCCGCTCGGTCGCGTCGGTGATGTCGAAGTGCAAAATCGCGTGGGCGTACTCGTGGATGATCGTCGACGCGAGGTCCGCGCGGTTCGACCGGTCCTTCACTTCCACGAGTGGGGTGAGGTCTTGGACACTCCGCGACTGGCAGACGCCCTTCGCTTCGCCATGCCGCCACTCGTTGGGGTCAACGATACGGACGGTCACGCCAAGGTCCGATGCAATCGCAATGAGATCATCGACGAGCGTGTCAGGCTCACCGGTCGCCGCCGTGTCCAGCTCCGGGAGTGGTTCGCCCTCGGTCTGCGAAATGTCGAAGACCGGAGCGGGCTTGAACCCCACGAGCCCCTCTGACCATTCCTCGGGAGGCGTCTCGTCGTACTCACACTCGCTGTTTTCGTGGTAGCTCGGTGCGTTTCCACACTCGGGACACTGCGTCGTGATGATCGGCGCCCAGATCCAGATCGCCGACTCGCCTTCCTCGACGTGTCGGTCGAACTCTTCTTGCCACGTCCGGTAGCCCGCGACCTTCGTCGCCTCGGGACACTGGAGGTTGATGAGGAGGGTGTTGCGGTGGGAGTAGTCGTGGAACCGGCTCTGGACGTCCAGCCACTCCTGGAACTGCTCGCTCGCCCGTGCGTCGTCGACGTCGGCAGCGAGGTCTGCAAGCCACTGTTCGATCGTGCGATGCATCTCATCGTGTCGCGTGTCGGTCTCGTCGAACGACACCGACGGGGAACTCGTTGTTGCCATTGGCTTCAGTTCTGATGCGTCGCTTCAGGACGCGCCGCACCCCTCTGGGGCGCACAAAAAACAGGCGGGGCGGACTACCGATCGTTGTCCTCGCGCTCGAGGCTGCGAAGATATTCTCGACACTCGCTGAACAGGCCGCTCGCAGTCGCTTCGCCGGTCGTGAGGTGGCGAACCCACTCAATCGCCCAGCAGTACGCGGGATCGGTCTCACCTGTGCCGTGGATGTACCACCAGCGAGCCGCTTTGAGAACGACTAGTGGGTTCGTCGGTGGTTGCTCGCCTAGGAGGGCACACGTTATCGACTCGATTTTCTCGGGAACGTCGGCTCGGGTGAACTCCGAACGATGCACGAGTTCGAGATCAACTGGAATCTCGTCGATCGAGACGTCTGACTCTGTCTGTTGGTGACTCATGGAAATCACGTTACACGGACTGTGTCTTCAGCCCGCAGTTACACGGACTGTGTCTTCAGCCCGCACCCACCACGGGCACAAAAAATCTCGATGTTGCGCTAGTACCGACGGGCCTCTCGATTGACGCTATGCGAGGTGCGACACCGCCTCTGGTTCGGATTCGTCAGCGAACTCGTTGCGCTCGACTGGCGTCCAGTCTTCGGTCGTGGTTGGTGCCCACCAATCGACGTGGTAGTCACCCGGCGCACCAAGAATCTTAACGCGTGCTTCGTCGTCGGGAAGCGGCCGGCGAAGTTTCTCGTCGACGTGGAGATTCCACGTCGTCGTCGCGTCGAATGTGATGATGACCGCCTCATCGTAGCCACGTGACTCGGGCGACTCACGGCACGTCACGCTGGTATTGCACTCTGTGCAGAACACCCCCTCGAAGGGAATGTGCGTGAACGCTTCCGTGCCACACACCGGACACCACAGAAACTCGAACAGCGCCTCGTCGTGACGGCACACGCGTTCGAGACTCATCGATTACTCACCTCCCTGGCGAGCATCGCGGGCGACTGGTGGTGAACGCGGGACAACTCAACTGCGAATGTTGGAATCGGCATCTGTTACTGCGCCTCCGCCCCTTCGGGCGGCGCAAAAACAACACCAAGCGCACCACCAGACTACTCGGTCGCTCAGTCTGTGTCTGCTGCTAACCTCGCGAGGGCGTCGTCGTGTGAGACCGTTCGGACGCGCTCAACAAACGCACGTGCAGCAGCGCCAGTTGCAAATACCGACGCATCGTAGCCGACGGTGCCACCGAACACAGTCCACTCGTCGGTCATCACACCGCCGGACAACGGCGTGTACTCAACTCGATACTTGGCAGTTGCGTCGTCAACGACGAGTCGAACAGCGAGACCACGATCAGGAAGCGTCTCTCTCAGGAGTTCCATCGGGCACAGCCTCCAAAGTCAGTAATGGACATCAGCGGGAACGATCCATAGGTGGTCGTTCGACCCGACGAGCTGCTCAAGCCGCTCGCGATGCCGAACACCGTCTGCGAACTCGTCGTATAGATACACCGCCGGCCCGCGGTACGCCCCGAGATTGTGGCACGCATGCCTGACGAGGTCCTCATCGCGCATGATCGCCGCAGCGTCAAGGTCGTCAACGCCCTCGCGAACACGCTCGAGATTCCGCTCGAACTCACGAGTGGTCGCCTGCCACCCGCGCTCAAGCAGTTCTTGGCCTTCCTCCGAGGCAACGGGGACTGCAATCGGCAGGTCGCCCCACCGGGCGCTGCCGGCGACCGTTGTAGAATCGTCATCAAACGTCACATAGTAGTCGAACACCGCCTCGGCGTGGGGAGCAGTGCCCACCAGTTGGTCGAACACATCGGCTGCTCGCGAAAGGGCTTCATCTGTTGTCGATGCAGTTACGAGTGCGTGGATTACCTGGTGCATTCGTCGTCACCTCGCCGACTCAGGGGTCGAAACCGGCTCCGACCCCCTGCGCCGGCGCCCATCGCCGGCGCACACAAACACAACCCACTACGACGCACCGGTGTTCACGTGTACTGTTGCTCTTGAGCCCCTAGAGGACATATCACACTGATTCTGCTGAATCCTCAGTCGTTGATAAATCGGTGAAACCATACTGAACTCAGGGCGCAAGTCGATCCCCATCATAACATCCCGCCTGAGAGAGTCGAATCGCTCAAAACTGACCAGTAGTTAATTACCGGTTGTTCCGGGGATCGGGGATAGGTCTCTGTTGAAACACCGAAGGCGATGCTCTACAGTTCTACGTAACCATCATTCGCAGTAGCCTCTACTCGACAAGAATGTCAGGTTCTGATTACAGCAAGAGCAGTCCCAGTCCGATTGCGATCGACAGGATGCCTAGCGCCCAGCACGTGAGTGTGAGTCCAAGCAGTTTCAACACAGAGGTTGCCTCCTGTCTTGATCAACTGACGGGGGCGTATTAGGCACTCCGCTGACTGTACTCCTCGCAGTACAGTCTGTAGTACTCAGGGGAATCAACGCTGCACCAAGTCAGACAAGCGAGTACAACAGCCAGATATGTTTCAAATCAATCAGGATTTTTCGCGACAGATAGTGACATAGTCTTCGACGATTGATTTGAATTCCTCGAGGTCCCTCTCCGTGACTAGTGTTTGGAAGCTCACCTCTTGGTCACCCCGGGGGACACCCCGGAGAGATTGGAATGCGTGTTTGAAGTCGACGTAGTCCTGTTCGTCCCAACCAACCGGTGGTTCAGATTCGCGATTGTAGGGCATCTTAGCGGGCCAGATTTTCACCAACCCACTCACGTTCGCCGAGAACACGCTTGGGTTGTTCTGGTAATCTCCCCGATGAGCGTCGACAAACATTCGAAAGTTTGCATTCTTTGCCTCTCCTATCTCGATATCGTCTCCGAGATCTTGGGCGAAGTCATACAAATCTATGAATGCCTGCGATACTTCCTCAGAAATCTGTCCCTGCTTCCGTTTGAGGTCAAGGTCCTGGTAGAGTTCAGATTCCGATTCGACGTATTCTGGCCCAGTCCGTGACATGGTATATTCTATCACAACATACTGTTGGCTTATAGACCTATTGACACCAGTTAGTTCCGCCACCGAGTCTCTCGACTTCCGCGGTGACCTCACTATTAGAGGCGAGCACCCACGAACAGCACCGAACCCAAGACAACGAGAATCGACATCGCGGTAACCAAAGCAGTCCTACTCATCAGTTAGTTCAGCGTGGTAGAGATGGAATAAACGGGTTCTGAAATAAATGTGCCGTCTATCTGAGTCATACGATTTCTGTTAGGTTCTAAGAATCTCAACAGAACTCTGGTTCACTCCTCGTACCAACGTCAGGCGTTCGGGTCGGGTCCATACTGCGGTGTTCGACATACGGAACACCGCCAGATCGGCTCACCAGCCCACGCTGCAGGCGGACCGTCGTCGCGTGAGTCGAACCGATGCGGTGTCTGCTCACCACACGACTGACAGCGGAGCAGTTGCCGTGTTGGCGAGGCTGACGACGACTGTGATGGCGACATGTCGACAGACGTTCGTCGAAGCGTAATCGCTGGAACAACCCACGTCTCCGAGTCAGAGAGTAACTGTTCACGCCGCGTCCGGTCGGTGATCTGCGTCCCAGCAGCATCGTACCATCGCGAAAAAGAGCTCTCCGTCGAAGGAGAAGCGGACCACAGCGAGACTGACCGTGCTTTCGCTACGAACCCACTCGCACGCGATCCAGTCGCTGGGACAACATCCGGGAGGTGGCCCCATCGCGTTCGAAGTGGCTCCGCGATCGGCTGTTCGAGCGCTGCAACAGGTGTACACTCGTCGATAGGGGATGAGTGGGAACGCTGCAGTAATCGTGTGGCTGCAGTCCCTTTTGCGAGTGCACCCCGCGATGACTGTGACGTAACGAGCAGGCAGATGATGCCATGGAGTGATTGCTCGCGGGGCTCTGAGGCGCTGTCAGAGGCCGAAATACCTTGTTCGAGGCAGAACCGACACTGGCTCTGGGTCCGAGGAATGGCCCGCTCACACGTCTGACAGATGTCCGTGTCCAGATCGTCACCAGCAGGGTAGTCATGCTCTGGAATTGCGTCACCGTGCTCGGCGTGGTCGGGTTCCAACTGCGCGTCCGGAATCTGCATCGCTTCGCCATACGGTCGAAATTCCGCGGTCGGATCACGCTCTGGCGGCATACCGCGTCGTGGCTGTACCTTCCGATATAAACGTTCGTCCAGCGAGGCCGCTCTGAAACCCGGCCGATGGCCAACAAACGTATATGTATTCTTAAACTAGCTGCGGGCATCAAAATGTACGATTTGACCGGGTTCCAACGCGACCTGCTGTATGTCACCGCCGGCTTGGACGAGCCACACGGGCTCGAAATCAAAGACCAACTTGAGGACTACTACGAAACCGAGATCCACCACGGCCGCCTGTATCCTAACCTCGATACGCTTGTCGAGAAGGGGCTCCTCGACAAGGGCGAAAAAGACCGCCGAACGAACGTCTACGCGATTACAGCTCGCGGTCGCCGGGAAATCGAAGCCCGCAACGACTGGGAACAGCAATATACGAGCACACTCACAGAATAACGTGAAAACTAGAGTCTGAGTGGGACTCACGAACGAGATGGGCAACTGGCGCTCAGACGTTTTACAACGTGTCTTTTCTCTCCTTCCTCGTTTCAATCACACCCGAAAGGTCGCGTTCTCCCAGTAACAGAGGTCGTGGCTGCGCGCGCAGCGTCTGCGAGCACGGAGCGGAGGGTGGGGCGGTGGGGCCTGGGTCGGCCCGGCCACCAACAAAAAAAGAAGGCAACCTCGCGCCGTTAGACGTCCCACCAAGCGTCGCGCTCGGGGAAATGCACAGTCGTCCACCCCGTCAGTGCAATCGAGACACGCCCGTCGTACCAGTTTCGCGCCGCTCCGTGAATCCGCACGCGTTCGCCCTCGCGAATCCACGGCACGTCTGAGGCCTTCCAACTCGTCAGCTTCACCTGTCCGCTTTCGTCTTCGAGTATTCCTGCTTGCTGAATCGCCGGCGACTCAGACTCCCACACCGTCGTCAGCGTTCCTTCAATGCACACCTCGCGTCGCGACACGCCCTCCAGTTTCCCGATTGGCACCATCGTCCCCGGTGCGCCCTCGAGTTCCTCGAACACACTCACCGCTGCCGACATCATATCCTTGCCACCCAACACCGCCTCGCTCAGTCGTCGACTGATCGTCGCTCGCGACCAGCCCTCCAGCTTCTCTGCCAACCGTTTTGCCTGCGAGTTCACCGCGCCCAACTGGTCCTGGGTGAGCTCCGTCTGAGGATCCACTCGGTCAGGGTCCATCACCGGATTCACGCTCGCCGCACGCTTCTGGAACTGCCGCCGTCGCTCAGCGCTCCACTTGGCCGCAATCACCCGCGACCGCGCCTCACGACCCTCTTGCGACCCCAGTTCCGAACGGGCACTAATCCGTTCAAGCTCGGCTTCCCGCGCTCGAATGCGCTCTTCTTGGGCCAACGTCACCCCGTCAATCCGCTCGTCGCTCGTGTCTGCGATCCCATCTGGGTGGTTCGCATCCACCTTTGCCTGAATCTCCTGTTGCACCGTCGCTTGGAACGTCGGCGTCTCGTCAACGACCTCGAAGCCGTCTTCGTCGACCGCCGTCTCATCCGCTTGCTCGAACGCCTGTTCAGCCACCGAAACTACCTTTCGACTGGAGTTGTTACTAGACATTGTAGTCTTTGAAGGCGCTGACGCGCCGACGCCCGCGACCTCACTCGCGGGATTCTCACGAACCAACCTGCTTGAGCTACGGCTCCGACGTCGACCGACGACGCCGTCACCGAGGTGCCCGCGCCGCGCCTTCACGCCGGACCCTGTCCGGCGCGGCGCGGCACCGACGGCACCCCCACAGACGAGTGCGGGGGGTGAACCTCGAGGTGAGCGCGCGGTCACCGCCATATACCCAGCCGGTCACCGCGGGTCGGCGCCTCGCCGACCGCCGTCCGTCGGTAGACGCAACGGAAGCGGCCGCGGCGCCGAGCCGGCACGGCCGGGGGGTATACGGTGGTGAACGGCGTCGCATACGGCCACAGCGAGGCCGCAGAGAGCGAGGACCCGCTGGAACAGCACCGCACCCGGACCCGCACGAGCCTGTCCCGTCCGTCGCAGACGCAACGGAAACGCCTCGTGCGGCAGCCCGGTGTGGGCTGGACGCCCGCAGACCCACAGCTCGTCGCGGCCGAGTTTGAGCGCATGCCCGGCAGGCCGCACAGCCAGCCCTGAGTGAGCCCCGGACCGTGGCATACTGGGGGTGAGCACGGCGAGCCCCCAGTAGCCACCGCAGCCCGGGCGAACGAGGGGTGAGGGCAAGCGCCCGAACGGCGAGCAGCCCGCCCGGACCGCGCAAGCGGCCACGTCTGAGCCAGCCGGCCGTCGGCGCGACCGCATCGAGGGAGCGCCGACGCAACGGCTGGTGAAGATGCAGTCAGCCCGGTTTCGGTCACGGCCCGGCTGCGGGTCGAGTGCTCGCAGGCCCGCCCTCGGGGCTGACCGGTATCGGGTGGCTGCACTTGGCCCGACCCGGCCCCGCGACCGTGCCCCGTCCGTCGCAGACGCAACGGCAGCGCGAAACGCCCGGGCCCGGCAGGAACGGCCTGCCCGCCGGAGCGCGCGCAACCCGAGCAGTCGCCCCCCAAACGTACCGACACGATTCACTTACCGAACACGTGCAGACGACTGATTGAATTCTGCTAGCCGGTCGTCAAGAACGTCGGAAACGTGGGGTCCGTTTAGGAGCAGTCCCGAAACAAGCGGTAATTGAGGGAGTGGCCTGAGTTCGAATTCAGATTGTCCGAAATTCCTCGCCAGAGTCGGGGAGGTACTCGAGAATACTCCGGTGGGCACCGAAGTCACTGATAATCGTCTGCAACGCGTCGATGACGGTTGCGATATCGCGATTGAGCTCATGCTCACGATACGTGCCCCCGTCTTGCCCTCGGTGTTCCATCTGCGAGAGCGTGAGATTGAGAATCTCGAAGTCGGAGAGGAAACTACGCATCCGACGGGCTGTGCGCGGGTCTCGGCCCCGATACTCACAGAGTTCCTTATACCGCTGATAGACAACTCGTGACCGGGCTGGCGTAGACTCCTCGGCAGCGAGCGTGGTAAGCGCGTAGAGTGTGAGTTGCTCGTGTTCGGTGAGGTCGCGCATGATGTCCATGCTCTGCTGTGCCTCGAGCTTCTCCTGGGCGCGTTCGACATGGTCGGTCGTCACTGAATCCGCGTTCTCGGTACGTGCCAGGTCACCCGCCTTCCGAAGAAGTGTAATGGCTCGTCGGGCGTCACCACCATCTTGGCGACCGAGGGCCGCACACAGCGGAATCACGCCCTCTTCGAGAGCGCTCTGGTGGAACGCGATTTCTGCCCGCTGTTCGAGGACCTTCTGGAGCTCTTCCGTACCGTACGGGGGGAACGAAATCTCGGTTTCACACAGTGACGACTGAACCTTCGCATCGAGCTGCTCTCGGAACGTCGAGTCGTTACTGATCCCGATGAGGCCGAGCTGGATGTTGTCGATGTATCCGTTGTTGTCGGCACGGGTAATCTGGTAGAGGAACGTGTCGTCCGTGATGTGGTCGATCTCGTCGAGAACGATGATCACGGTCCCCGAGAGCTTGTTGAGTTCATCCCAGAGAAGACGATAGACTTTGGATTGGGGATGGCCGGTTTCGGCGATGTGGTGCTCAGGTTCTCGGAGATTGTTCACCAGACTAATCGCCGCCTGGTAGCTCGTGCTGAGACCGTCGCAGTTGAGCGAGATGACAGAGAGGTCAACTTCGAAATGTTCCGCCGAATCCAAGAGCTCGTTCAGTAAGAAGTTCGTTACAGCGGTCTTGCCGACGCCAGTCTTGCCGTAGATGAAGATGTTGTCGGGGTACTCGCCGTTGATGATCGGCTGCAGGGCCGCTTCGTACTCCTCGATCTCGTTATCCCGCCCGACGATGTCGTCTGGAACGTACTCGACTTTGAGTGTATTCCGCCGTTTGTACAGCGTATCGTCCGGCTGAAATCGGGGAGTCATATTGTTCTCGACTGATTCAGGCTAGAATCATAACTGTTTCGACCACCGTTTCTACTATTTCCAGTATAACCGCCATGGGGCGTGAGTTCCACTATTCGATATCAACCCCGTCGTTTCCAGTCTACTGGAAGAACCTGCTCTTGATGAACAACCCCACCCCACCATTTCCAGTAAACACAGCAGATCGCGGATGACCGGCCCACCCCGTTGTTTCCAGTAATTCGCGGTAGCACCAGGTAGCGAGTCACGAGTAAGACAGACCACAGGGTTCCAGTATTTCCAGTAAACGTTTCTTTATATACTCGATAGACTCCACTGTTTCCAGTATACTCGGTCAGAACACGAACCGGTAGACTGCGGAGGGTAACAGCTGATGAGAATGACGGAACACCCCCTCCCCACTATTTCCAGTAAAACACCATGATAGAGAGCGACCTAGAAAGAAGAAACTTTAAACTAGAGAAAGATTTATATTAATAGCGTTTGAGATAGTCCGTAGGAGAGCTAGAGTGCGGTTGCTGTTGCGGTTGGTTCTAGTGAAAGAAAGCAACTCGAGAATTCGGGAGACCTTCGTCACTAGCTTTACTGGAAATAGTGGGGGGAGAGTGGGTGGCTAGAGCCGCTAGTTCCCATCGTGTAAGTGTATTAGTGGAAACGGTGGGGTCTGACATTCGTCAGACAATCTGGGTAAGTTAACCAACGTGGAGGGGAATACTGTTCATTTGTTGGTTAACAGCCAATCGTGAGTAGCATCGGCTTCTACTCGTGTTTGACGAGCGGATGAGACGAGATTACCATCCACCACACCACTATTTCCAGTAAAACACCCTCTCCCCGTCCCACCGACAAACGAGGACTAGTTATCCGAATCGACCGGTCCTTTGTACTTCGACTTTATTTTCTCTCCCTCCCTCCACTGCCAGTAGTAGTACCGATTGTCGTTGATCTCTTTCACCGTGATCGTTGCCTTCGAGGGGACGTCGTCCGGAAGGTCCTCTGGCCGCTCCTCGACTTGGTTGCTCTCTTCATTTTCCGCTAGCCGTGCTTCTCGTTCATGGTATTCCGCGAGTTCTTCGGCGAACCGAGCGACCTGTCGGAGTACCTCTGGAGGTTGGTCATCGAGCTTCGAAACGATGTCAGCTGGAACTTCGTGAGGTGGGTCTGGTGGTGAATAGGACATGGGTCAGGCTCTGTTAACCAACGTCTTCGGCCGATATCTTAGGATTGTTGGTTAAACAAATCGTCTATTGACTTGAGAGTTCCTCGATAACCGCTACTGTAGCAGCGAGTGTCTGTCGCCGGTCCTCTCGTTCTTCGATCTCCTGGTTCAACTGCCGAATCTCTGCTGAGAGTTGCTCAACTACGTCCGTCGTCTCAGGGAAACGGCCATCGGGACGAGGGACGTTCCCACTCCGAATTTCGAGATCGGTCCGCCGTAGATGCTTGCACCCACCGCTCGGGTTCCGCTTCGAGAAATCTGGACACGTACACGTCTCACTCGCAACGTCGACCTCGTAGATGTTCCCTGACTCCGACTTCACCTCGTAGATTCCTCCCTTCTGTAGTAACGAGACGTCCATCTCTTCAGTTCGAACTCGCTTAGTGTGCAACTCGAGTGTCTCTTGAGACGGCGACTAGTCGGTGAGAACGTACAGGAAACGCTATTCCTGTTCTGTATCACTGACCGAGCGGAAAATGACGCGTCGGGCCTCGAAATCCTCCAAGAACGCCTTCGAGCCGCCGACGGTAAACGTGTCGTCAGACGTCTCAACGACGAACGACTCCTGGGTCGGAAAGTCGTTCGAGAAGGGCCGGACGAGGCTCTGTTTCACCGCCACGATCGTCCCAGTAGTCGTCTCGAACGCCGCGTTACTCTGGGTGGGACGAATGTCCATCTCGGCCGTGACGACAGCACCGTCCATCAGATGTAACGTCGCGTCGAACACCGCATGGCGGAAGCTCGTGAACGTCGCCGGCAGTTGGCTTTTCGACCCAACGTGTACCTGCTCACCCATCGGCCAGTAGTTGGCGATAAATGAGTCAAACAACGAGGAGACGATATGCTCCTCGGCGTGATAGATGGCGTACTCATCTGAGTTCGAGTTCAGTATCGCATCTGCCGAGGCAATGATACCGTCACCCCGGTCAACGGTCAGCGTCACTGGCGCCGGGGCGCTCCACGTCTGGATGATACTCGCGGTCGCACCGTCGATCGAACTCGTGCCGTCGTATTCCGTGACGAGAAGCATACAAAATACTCCCCGACTCTGGGCCTCTCTGAGCGAGTCTTCGACCCGATGAAGAACCGATGCGGGAAGTGCGAGAACGAGTTCGGATTCAGCGGTGTCGATCAGCTTGTTGAGCTGAGCGAGTATCGTCCGTCGAGATTTGATGATACTGAACTTCTGCTGTTCGTAGCTCTCGGAGTCAAACAGATCCTCTAACTGGGATTCGACGGTCTGTAGTTGAGAAACGAGATTATCGATGCCCTCTGCGGGCGGAATCGCTCGTAACTGCGTCGGTTGGACGTGGTCGTCGATTTCGATGAGGTCGCGCTCCTCGAGTTTCCCGACGATATCGTACGCGTAACTCTTAGAGATGTCAGCCTCTTCGGAGACGACCCGGGTTGTCGTAGCCCCGTTACGGAGTATCGTCACGTATGCTCGCGACTCCTTGTCCGAGAGCCCGATCCGCATGAGGCTGTCCACCACCTCGTCTTCCACCATACCCAAGTGTTCGGCCAAGGCGGGGGATAAATCTTAGTATGGGAGTACAGACAGGGAGCTGTCCGGCGGGTAACCGCCTCGAACCCCGTTGTTCGAATGTAACACTCCCTACTCGGTGCGGGCACCTCGGGTGACACGGGATGCGTGCGTGGCTAGTCGAATGGCGTGGGACCAACCCAACGGCGTCGCGCTGTCCGGCGCCCCAGTGTCGAAGAACTGCTCTGGGAGGTACCCCGATGGAAGGCACAGACTGCCGTCGAGATCAATTTGGTCGAACAACTGGTCGGCCCACTTCTCGGGATCGTACTCGTCGGTCGACGAGAAGAGTCGAATCGACTTCTCGGCCGCGTACGCGCCCCAGCCAGTCGAGACGGTCCAAACCTTCTCGCTTCCCTGCCCTCGCTGCCGCCACGTATCGCCCTCGAATCGCGTGAGTCCGGAGATGTCGTCGGTCTCTTTCCAGAGCCTGGAGAACGCGGTGTGGAGATGGCGCTCAAGCCGCCGCAGTCGCGTTTCGCCGATGTCCTCGATGGCCCGGTAGGCGAGGTAGGCGTCGACGAGCGAGAAAGTCGTGCTGTCGATTCGGTCGTCCAAGTTACCGTCACCGTCGTCTAATCGGAGCGCGTAGATTCCCTCGTCGGCGGCCCACGCCATATCGAGCGCGTCGAAGACCTGCGTTGCCCGCGTAGCTGCGCGCTCTCTGGTGGCTGCATCGCACGTGACGGCCGCAATCGTACTGTAGGCCTGAACGAACTTCGCGGCAGTGTGCGTGAAACGACCATTCGTATTCTCCCACGCGTTTTCGCATATCGTCGGAAAGCCATCGTCTTCCAGCGAACTGTCGAGCCCGCCGACTCCCGACTGTAACGCGTTCTCGATGGCCTCAACGGTGACGTTTCGGAGCGACTGTCGGTACGCCGAGAGATACTCGGCGAGGAAAACGAGGACGCTCGCAGTCTGGTCGGCTTGGTACTGCGTTTCCGTGCCCTCGATGTGGCCGTTCGCCCATCCCGGCGCAAGCCGGCCGTTCATCGGCCACACCCGGTGAGGCCACCGGCCGTCAGGTAACTGTGTCCGCAAGTAGAACTCGGCGCTCTGTCGATGTATCTCGGCTGCATCGAACCCGAGCGACTCGTCGGCTTCCAAGAGAAACGTCGAAACTTCTCCGTCGTCTCGGAACCACGTGTAGCCGTAGCCGCCGGAGTACTGGTAGTATGGGTCGAAATCCGGTCCCGCAATTCGGGCCCCAGTCGGTGCGGAGAGTAACTCAAGGACCGAAAGGTCAGTCGCGACGAGTTGGTCCGTGACCGTGGGGTACTGTCCTGCCTGCCGTGCCGTCGCGAGGAGCGCGGCTGAATCGCTGTTAGTTCGTCGCGTTCGGGTCGCGACCGCAGAGAGCGCATCCGAGCGCGACTGCGTTCCGATGTCCGACAGCAGGGTGACGAGACTGGTTTCACCCTCCTCGAAAGCGACGCGGACTCCAACACCGCCGGTGAGGCGGCTCTCCTCGTACTCTTCGGACGCGCCGAACTCCGGAAACGACCGCGATTCCGCGGCGAGTATCTCGTCGAACCGTTCGAGTACTTGGGGCGTACACTCCACGAACTCGGTCGAGGTGCCGAGATAGTCGTGTTCGCGGTTGTGATACACCTCGACGGCCTCGTCGTGGATTAGCTGCCCGACGCGCCCGTCTCGACCTTCCGGGCTGATCTCGACAAACCCGACCAGTTCGATATCTTCCGGTGCACCGTCGCCAAGCTCAAACGCCGTCGTGTGCGTGAGCCCGTCAGTAACGTCGCGTTGTATCACGTCGAATCCATCGAGACGGTGCGTCGTCTCGACGAGCGAGCGGCCCGCTCGGTACGTCTGGCTCCCCGTGTCGAGCGCATCGAACCACTCGACTGCGTCACCGACACGGACGCCGAAGCGTGAGGACACGATGCCGCTGAATCCCGAAAGTGGGTACGAGTAGTCTCGGAGCGACCCGGCTGGTGAAACGTGAACGAGGCGTTGGTCCGACCCGCTGAATCTGCCTTGCTGCGTACGCCGTTCGCCCGGAAATACGTCGGTTGCGTCTTCGTTCTGCTTGTAATCGTCGAGTGACCGTCGGAGTCCCATACACCTACTGGCCACAGAGTTCAGATAAAGTTCTTGTGATATCTCAAATCTAATCCCTAAAGTATAAGTGGCCCTATTTTGATGAACAATTCGGACGATGACAGCGAACCCAGAGACGAGCAAGAGGACGAAGAAGAGCGTCTCACGACGGCGGTTTATCGCCGCTGCAGGTGCGACGGGAGTCACAGCGGGCCTCTCCGGCTGTGCGAGTATGTTTGGTAACGGCTCCGACACCGGTGCACAGGTCGGTGAGTCTGAAAGCGGCGGAACGACCGTCGTCTGGGGCTTTGACGCGACTGTCGCACAGGACCACGCGGACCAGCTCCGCACTGCGCTACACGAGAAAGGAGGGCTCTCGGACGACATCCGCGTCGAGTTCCAGCCGGGCCAGCCGGACAGCGGGAAGCGTCGCTCGACGTACAACCGGTTGTTGAGCTCTCAGGAGACGACGCCGGATATGTTCATGATGGACAACGGCTGGGTGAACATCTTCATCCAGCGAGGACAACTCGCTAACCTCTCGGAGGTGCTCCCCGAAAGTGCGCTTTCGACCATCGAAAGCGAGTACTTCGGCGGGTTCACCGAAACGGCCATCGACCCCGCCAGCGGGGACCTGTTCGGTGTTCCGCTGTACCCCGATTACCCGACGATGTTGTACCGGAAAGACCTCGTCGAAGAGGCGGGTTACAACCCGACCGAGGAGAACTGGGCCACCGAGCCGATGACGTGGAAACGGTGGTCGAACATCGCTGCCGAGGCACAGGACGTCTCGGGTGTCGATTACGGCTTTACCACCCAGTGGGATATCTACGTCGGGACCGCCTGCTGTACCTTCAACGAGGTGCTGTCTTCGTGGGGCGGCGCCTACTTCGGTGGTCGCGAGAACCTGTTTGGCCCCGTCGGCGAACGACCCGTCACCGTTGACTCGGACCCGGTCGTCAACTCGTTGAATATGATGCGAAAGTTCGTCCACGACGAGAGCTTTGACGGGCAGTTCAGCGACTACGGCGGCGGCTTCACGCCGACGAACATCCTTGGGTGGATCGAAGACAGTTCGCTCGCACCGTTCGTCGACGGAAATGCCGTATTCCACCGCAACTGGCCGTACGCGATTAACCAAGCAGCATCGGAGTTCGGTGACGACCTCGGGACGATGCCGCTTCCCTACGGCGTCCCCGAAAGCGAGGCGCAGTTCCCCGGAACCGGTGGGTCCACCTCCGCACTCGGTGGCTGGCACATTACTGTCAACCCGAACAGCCAGAAGCTCGACGCTGTCACGCAGGTCATCCAAGCGTCGATGCGCAAGGAGTTCCAGCTGTTCCTCCTAGAGGTCGAGGGATGGCTACCGCCACGGGCGAGCCTATTCAACTCCGAGACGGCTTCGGAGCTCGAACCGACCGGCGACTACATGGACACGCTCCGCGTCGCCGGTGAGAACACGATGGCTCGACCGGTTACGTCCGTCTGGAACAACCAATCGAGCAAAATCGCAGAACAAGCGAACCGTGCGGTCGGACAAGAGGTGTCGTCGGCCGAGGCGATGGCGACGCTCCAATCCAGCCTCGAAGAGACTGAGAGAAGCAACTGACGAGCTGAGAGCTCCACACTCAACAGATCAAACCATGAGTCCCACACCTCTCGGAGGGATAGTATGAGCGCCGATACGGCTGCGGAGCCGGCACGTGAGTCACGGCAGTCGGGGCCAGTCGTCGTCTTCTTGCGGTGGCTGGAGAACCTGAGCGACACGCAGTACGCGTACCTACTCCTGACCCCAGTATTCGTCCTGCTTGGTATCGTGGCTATCTACCCACTCTTGCGGACGTTCGAGCTGTCACTGTACGCCGTCTCGACTGACCTCTCCAGTGTCCGTTTCGTTGGTCTCGACAACTACGTCGCGCTGTTCACCGGAGAGAAAAACCGGTTCCTCCCCGGTGGAACGACGTTCCTCCCGACCGGATTCGACGCCGCGAGTCTCCTCGATAGCGCCCTCGTAATAACCCTCATCTTCGCCGTGGCCAGCGTATTGTTCGAGACCCTCATCGGACTGGGTCAAGCGCTCGTCTTAGATCAAGACTTCTACGGCCGGCGGTGGGTCCGTGCGGCGATTATCATTCCGTGGGCCGTCCCAATCGTCATCCAGGGGATGATGTTCTTCTTGATGTTCGACTCGAACGTCGGATTCGCGACGCCGATTCTCGCCGACCTCGGAGTAGTGGCACCAACCAACACGCTGAACGATACGGTCAGCGCGACGTTCATCATTATCGTCGCTGACATCTGGAAGACCTCGGCGTTCATGGCGCTACTCATCCTTGCCGGGCTCCAGAGCATCAATCGTAATCTGTACGACGTGGCCCGCGTCGCCGGTGCGAGCAAGTGGCAGCAGTTCAGATACATCACGCTCCCGCTCATCCTGCCGACCATCGGAGTTGCAGTATTATTCCGCTCGGTGCAGGCGATGCGCGTGTACGGTATCATCGATACGGTCTC
>NZ_QEQJ01000008.1:0-124935 GCF_003383195.1 Haloferax sp. Atlit-6N
GCGGAGGCGGAGCCCGAAGGAGATGTTGTCGTAGACGTCCATGTGGGGGAACAGCGCGATGTTCTGGAACACCATCGCGACGCCGCGGTCCTTCGGCGGGAGGTTCGTCACCTCGCGGTCACCGATGTGGATTTCACCCTCACTCGGCTTCGTGAGTCCAGCGATACTTTCCATCGTCGTCGACTTCCCACAGCCTGACGGGCCGACAAAGCAGATGAATTCGCCGTGGCCGATGTCGAGGTTCATGTCGTCGACCGCCGTTACGTCGTCGTAGTGCTTGCTTACGTGTTCGAGTCGTACTCGTGCCATTGTTATTCTTTAAGTGCTCCTGCGGTCAGTCCGCTGACGATGCGTTCCTGTGCGATGATGACGAGGACGACGACGGGGATGACCCCCACAACACTCGCTGCGGCCATGAGGTTGTACTGCGTCGTGTACTGAGTCTGGTAGCTGAGAATCCCGCCGACAATCGGCGACCACTTGGACGCTTCGGGTGACGTCGCCATAATCGAGCTGAAAAAGTACTCGTTGTAGACGCTGATGAACGTGAGGACGCCCGCGGTCGCCACGCCGGGTGCCGAAAGCGGCACGATGACGCGGAACAGCGCGCCCAGTCGGGTCGTTCCCTCTACCCGCGCCGCGTCCTCCAACCCGTCGGGAATCTGCCCGTAGAAGGTCGTGAGGATGAATATCGACAGCGGCAGGAACAGCGCGCTGAACGGCATGACCATCGACCCCGGGGTATTCAGTAGTCGCGGCGGCGTGAATAGCGGGACACCTATGAACGGAATCGTTATCGGGGCGTTACCGGCGAACGCCTGAAACAGCGGAATGACGAACGCTGCGGGCGGGAAGTAACTGATTGCGAGGATACCGAGCATCAACAGCGCGCGCCCGGGGAACTCGATTCGCCCGAACACGTAGCCTGCGAGGCTCGCGACGAGGAGGACGATAACCGTCGTCGTGGCAGCTAGCACGAAGCTATTCAGCACGTACAGGTGGAACGGGACCTGTTCGAAGACGGTAACGAACGCTGCCGGATTGAACCCCTTCGGAACGGGGAGCGGGAACGTGCCGCTGACGCCGAATAGGTCGACCGTCGGGAGGAAACTCCCGGAAAGCAGGTTCTCCTGCGGCGTCACCGCGAGGACGAGCAGCCAGTAGAACGGGAACACTGTCGTGACCATGAAAAACGCCATCGCGACGTAGAACAACGCTCGATACACCCGTCGTGGGTTGTGGATCGCATTCCGTGCCCACCGCGCGAGCGGACCGGCATCGTCTGCCGTGCCGTCGGCTTCGCTGGACATTATATCGCGTCCTCCCCCTGCCACAGGATGATTCCCATCACGACGACGCCGATGATGGCCGCTGTCACGAACGCGATAGCGGCGGATGTCCCCTCGTGCGTGTTGAACGTCGAGACGACCATGCAGGAGAGTGATGGGACCACGGTACAGCTCGAGACCGTATCGATGATACCGTACACGCGCATCGCCTGCACCGAGCGGAATAATACTGCAACTCCGATGGTCGGCAGGATGAGCGGGAGCGTGATGTATCTGAACTGCTGCCACTTGCTCGCACCGGCGACGCGGGCCACGTCGTACAGGCTGCGATTGATGCTCTGGAGCCCGGCAAGGATGAGGAGCGCCATGAACGCCGAGGTCTTCCAGATGTCGGCGACGATAATGATGAACGTCGCGCTGATTGTGTCGTTCAGCGTGTTGGTCGGTGCCACTACTCCGAGGTCGGCGAGAATCGGCGTCGCGAATCCGACGTTCGAGTCGAACATCAAGAAGAACATCATCCCCTGGATGACGATTGGAACGGCCCATGGAATGATAATCGCCGCACGGACCCACCGCCGGCCGTAGAAGTCTTGATCTAAGACGAGCGCTTGACCCAGTCCGATGAGGGTCTCGAACAAGACGCTGGCCACGGCGAAGATGAGGGTGATTACGAGGGCGCTATCGAGGAGACTCGCGGCGTCGAATCCGGTCGGGAGGAACGTCGTTCCGCCGGGGAGGAACCGGTTTTTCTCCCCGGTGAACAGCGCGACGTAGTTGTCGAGACCAACGAAACGGACACTAGAGAGGTCGGTCGAGACGGCGTACAGTGACAGCTCGAACGTCCGCAAGAGCGGGTAGATGGCCACGATACCAAGCAGGACGAATACCGGGGTGAGCAGTAGGTACGCGTACTGCGTGTCGCTCAGGTTCTCCAGCCACCGCAAGAAGACGACGACTGGCCCCGACTGCCGTGACTCACGTGCCGGCTCCGCAGCCGTATCGGCGCTCATACTATCCCTCCGAGAGGTGTGGGACTCATGGTTTGATCTGTTGAGTGTGGAGCTCTCAGCTCGTCAGTCGCTTCTCTCAGTCTCTTCGAGGCTGGATTGGAGCGTCGCCATCGCCTCGGCCGAAGACACCTCTTGTCCGACCGCGCGATTTGCTTGTTCTGCGATTTTGCTCGATTGGTTGTTCCAGACCGACGTAACCGGTCGGGCCATCGTGTTCTCACCGGCGACACGGAGCGTGTCCATGTAGTCACCGGTCGGTTCGAGCTCCGCAGCCGTCTCGGAGTTGAACAGGCTCGCCCGCGGCGGTAGCCACCCCTCGACCTCCAGGAGGAACAGTTGGAACTCCTCGCGCATCGACGCTTGGATGACTTGGGTCACAGCGTCGAGCTTCTGGCTGTTCGGGTTGACAGTAATGTGCCAGCCGCCGAGTGCAGAGGTGGACCCACCGGTTCCGGGGAACTGCGCCTCGCTTTCGGGGACGCCGTAGGGAAGCGGCATCGTCCCGAGGTCGTCACCGAACTCCGACGCTGCTTGGTTAATCGCGTACGGCCAGTTGCGGTGGAACACGGCGTTCCCGTCGACGAACGGTGCGAGCGAACTGTCTTCGATCCACCCGAGGATGTTCGTCGGTGTGAAGCCACCGCCGTAGTCGCTGAACTGCCCGTCGAAGCTCTCGTCGTGGACGAACTTTCGCATCATATTCAACGAGTTGACGACCGGGTCCGACTCGACGGTGACGGGTCGTTCGCCGACGGGACCGAAGAGGTTCTCGCGACCACCGAAGTAGGCACCGCCCCACGAAGACAGCACCTCGTTGAAGGTACAACAGGCGGTGCCGACGTAGATATCCCACTGGGTGGTGAAGCCGTAATCGACGCCCGAGAGCTCCTGTGCCTCGGCAGCGATGTTCGACCACCGTTTCCACGTCATCGGCTCGGTGGCCCAGTTCTCCTCGGTCGGATTGTAGCCGGCCTCTTCGACGAGATCTTTCCGGTACAACATCGTCGGGTAGTCGGGGTACAGCGGAACACCGAACAGGTCCCCGCTGGCGGGGTCGATGGCCGTCTCAGTGAACCCGCCGAAGTACTCGTTTTCGATGGTCGAAAGCGCACTCTCGGGGAGAACCTCAGAGAGGTTAGCGAGCTGTCCCCGCTGGATGAAGATGTTCACCCAGCCGTTGTCCATCATGAACATGTCCGGCGTCGTCTCCTGAGAGCTCAAGAGCCGGTTGTACGTCGAGCGACGCTTCCCGCTGTCCGGCTGGCCCGGCTGGAACTCGACGCGGATGTCGTCCGAGAGCCCCCCTTTCTCGTGTAGCGCAGTACGGAGCTGGTCCGCGTGGTCCTGTGCGACAGTCGCGTCAAAGCCCCAGACGACGGTCGTTCCGCCGCTTTCGGACTCACCGACCTGTCCACCGGTCTCGGAGCCGTTGCCGAACATACTCGCACAGCCGGAGAGGCCCGCTGTGACTCCCGTCGCACCTGCAGCGGCGATAAACCGCCGTCGTGAGACGCTCTTCTTCGTCGTCTTGCTCGTCTCTGGGTTCGTTGTCATCGTCCGAATTGTTCATCAAAATAGGCCCACTTATACTTTAGGGATTGTCTTTGAGATATCACAAGAACTTTATCTGAACTCTGTGGCCAGTAGGTGTATGGGACTCCGACGGTCACTCGACGATTACAAGCAGAACGAAGACGCGACCGACGTATTTCCGGGCGAACGGCGCACGCGACAAGGCAGATTCAGCGGGTCGGACCAACGCCTCGTTCACGTTTCACCAGCCGGGTCACTCCGAGACTACTCGTACCCACTTTCGGGCTTCGGCGGCATCGTGTCCTCACGCTTCGGTATCCGTATCGGCGACGCCGTCGAGTGGTTCGATGCGCTCGACGCGGGGTGCCAGACGTACCGAGCGGGCCGGTCGCTCGTCGAGACGACGCACCGTCTCGATGGATTCGACGTGATACAACGCGACGTTACCGATGGACTCGTCCACACGACGACGTTTGAGCTTGGCGACGATGCACCGGAAGATATCGAACTGGTCGGGTTCGTCGAGATCAGCCCGGAGGGGCGAGACGGGCGGGTCGGGCAGCTAGTCCACGACGACGCTATCGAGGTGTACCACAACCGAGAACACGACTATCTCGGCACCTCGACCGAGTTCGTGGAGTGTACGCCCCAAGTGCTCGAGCGGTTCGACGAGATACTCGCCGCGGAATCGCGGTCGTTTCCGGAGTTCGGCGCGTCCGAAGAGTACGAGGAGAGCCGCCTCACCGGCGGCGTTGGTGTCCGCGTCGCTTTCGAGGACGGTGAGACCAGTCTCGTCACCCTGCTGTCGGACATCGAAACGCAGTCGCGCTCGGATGCGCTCTCTGCGGTCGCGACCCGGACGCGACGAACCAACAGCGATTCAGCCGCGCTCCTCGCGACGGCACGGCAGGCAGGACAGTACCCCACGGTCGCGGACCAACTCGTCGCGACTGACCTTTCGGTCCTTGAGTTACTCTCCGCACCGACTGGGGCCCGAATTGCGGGTCCGGACTTCGACCCGTACTACCAGTACTCCGGCGGCTACGGCTACACGTGGTTCCGAGACGACGGAGAAGTTTCGACGTTTCTCTTGGAAGCCGACGAGTCGCTCGGGTTCGATGCAGCCGAGATACACCGACAGAGCGCCGAGTTCTACCTGCGGACGCAGTTACCTGACGGCCGGTGGCCTCACCGAGTGTGGCCGATGAACGGCCGGCTTGCGCCGGGATGGGCGAACGGCCACATCGAGGGCACGGAAACGCAGTACCAAGCCGACCAGACTGCGAGCGTCCTCGTTTTCCTCGCCGAGTACCTCTCGGCGTACCGACAGTCGCTCCGAAACGTCACCGTCGAGGCCATCGAGAACGCGTTACAGTCGGGAGTCGACGGGCTCGACAGTTCGCTGGAAGACGATGGCTTCCCGACGGTGTGCGAAAACGCGTGGGAGAATACGAATGGTCGTTTCACGCACACTGCCGCGAAGTTCGTTCAGGCCTACAGTACGATTGCGGCCGTCACGTGCGATGCGGCCACCAGAGAGCGCGCAGCTACGCGGGCAACGCAGGTTTTCGACGCACTCGATATGGCGTGGTCCCCCGACGAGGGTATCTACGCGCTCCGATTAGACGCCGGTGACGGTGACTTGGACGACCGCGTCGACAGCACTACTTTCTCGCTCGTCGACGCCTATCTCGCCTACCGGGCCATCGAGGACATCGACGAAACGCGACTGCGGCGGCTCGAGCGCCATCTCCACACCGCGTTCTCCAGGCTCTGGAAAGAGACCGACGACATCTCCGGACTCACGCGATTCGAGGGCGATACGTGGCGGCGGCGGGGGCAGGGAAGCGAGAAGGTTTGGACCGTCTCGACGGGTTGGGGCGCGTACGCGGCCGAGAAGTCGATTCGGCTCTTCTCGTCGACCGACGAATACGACCCCGAAAAATGGGCGGACCGGTTGTTCGACGAAATTGACCTCGACGGCAGTCTGTGCCTTCCATCGGGGTACCTCCCAGAGCAGTTCTTCGACACCGGCGCGCCGGACAGCGCGACGCCGTTGGGTTGGTCCCACGCCATTCGACTGGCCACGCACGCGTCCCGTGTCACCCGAGGTACCCGCACCGAGTAGGGTTGTTACACTCGAACAACGGAGTTCGAGGCGGTCACGCGCCGGACAGCACCCTGTCTGTACTCCCATACTAAGGTTTATCCCCCGCCTTGGCCGAACACTTGGGTATGGTGGAAGACGAGGTGGTGGACAGCCTCATGCGGATCGGGCTCTCGGACAAGGAGTCGCGAGCATACGTGACGATACTCCGTAACGGGGCGACGACAATCCGGGTCGTCTCCGAAGAGGCTGACATCTCTAAGAGTTACGCGTACGATATCGTCGGAAAACTCGAGGAGCGCGACCTCATCGAAATCGACGACCACGTCCAACCGACGCAGTTACGAGCGATTCCGCCCGCAGAGGGTATCGACAATCTCGTTTCTCAACTACAGACCGTCGAGTCCCAGTTAGAGGACCTGTTTGACTCCGAGAGCTACGAACAGCAGAAGTTCAGTATCATCAAGTCTCGACGGACGATACTCGCTCAGCTCAACAAGCTGATCGACGCCGCTGAATCCGAACTCGTTCTCGCACTTCCCGCATCGGTTCTTCATCGGGTCGAAGACTCGCTCAGAGATGCCCAGAGCCGGGGAGTATTTTGTATGCTTCTCGTCACGGAGTACGACGGCACGAGTTCGATCGACGGTGCGACCGGGAGTATCATCCAGACGTGGAGCGCCCCGGCACCAGTGACGCTTACCGTTGACCGGGGTGACGGTATCATCGCCTCGGCAGATGCGATACTGAACTCGAACTCGGATGAGTACGCCATCTATCACGCCGAGGAGCATATCGTCTCCTCGTTGTTCGACTCGTTTATCGCCAACTACTGGCCGATGGGCGAGCAGGTGCACGTCGGGTCGAAAAGCCAACTGCCGGCGACGTTCACGAGCTTCCGCCACGCGGTGTTCGACGCGACGCTACATCTGATGGACGGCGCCGTCGTCACGGCCGAGATGGACATCCGTCCCACCCAGAGTAACGCGGCGTTCGAGACGACTACTGGGACGATCGTGGCGGTGAAACAGAGCCTCGTCCGGCCCTTCTCGAACGACTTTCCGACTCAGGAGTCGTTCGTCGTTGAGACGTCTGACGACACGTTTACCGTCGGCGGCTCGAAGGCGTTCTTGGAGGATTTCGAGGCCCGACGCGTCGTTTTCCGGTCGGTCAGCGATACAGAACAGGAATAGCGTTTCCTGCGCGTACTCACCGACCAGTCGCAGTGGACTGCTCCAAGTGGGACTCCTCGGTTATCCTTCCGGTCGGCTCGAGCCGACTTCCTTCGACGTCACTCGATTAGCGCGAACGTCCGGTTTGCTCATCCACGACGGAATCCCACCCTTCAGAACGGAGCTTTGACGCCGGCTACTCCGCCGTCGGACTCCGGGACTGGTACTTATTTCACTCGCCTCGAAACACCCCGGTATGAGTAACAGCTCGCTTGGTCAACGGCGCGATTTCCAGGACCTGTTCGACCAGCTTGATGGGGTCGCGCTTTGGACGGTATCCGCGCCCGGCGAGTTCGACTAC
Organism: Haloferax sp. Atlit-6N; assembly: GCF_003383195.1. NCBI lineage: Archaea > Methanobacteriati > Methanobacteriota > Halobacteria > Halobacteriales > Haloferacaceae > Haloferax > Haloferax sp. Atlit-6N. The sequence continues at coordinate 7,476 of NZ_QEQJ01000008.1, forward strand.
ATTAGCGCTGGCTTCGAAGACATCTGGGGGATACCACCCGAGGCGGTCATGGACGACATCGCGCTGTTGCTCGACGCCATCCATCCCGAGGACCGCGACCGGGTGCGACAGAATATCGAGGCCTCAGCCCAAGGGGCCCACGACGAGGCGTACGAGGGCCGCGTCGTTCGACCCGATGGGTCGATTCGCTGGGTGCTGACGCGGCAGGTGCTCCTCCGCGATGACGACGGTGACGTCTCGGAGGTCGTCGGCGTCTGTACGGACATCACGGAGCAGAAACGCCGGGAGCGAGAACTCGAACTGCTGAACCGAATCGTCCGCCACGATATCCGCAACGATATGGGGGTCGTACTCGGGTGGGCGGAGATGCTCGAAGACCACGTCGATGATGACAGGAGCGAGTACCTCCAGAAAATCCTCGACAGCGGTGAGCACGTCGTCGAACTGACCGAGGTCGCACGCGACTACGTGGAGACGATTGCATCGAACGAGAGTGTCACTATCGCGTCGGTACCGATTCGCTCGATTCTCGAAACCGAGCTATCGATTCGCAGGGGGTCTTTCCCGGAGGCCACGTTCGTGGTCGAGGGAACGCTCCCCGACGTCGAGGTCGCCGGAAATAGCATGCTCAGTTCGGTGTTTCGGAACCTCCTGAACAACGCCGTCCAACACAACGACAAGGACGCGCCTCGCGTCGAGATCTCGTGTACGGCCCGAGACGACGACGTCGAGGTTCGAATCGCCGACAACGGGCCGGGCATCCCGGACGACAGGAAAGAACTCGCGTTCGGAAAAGGTGAGCGAGGTCTCGGGAGCCCCGGCACGGGTATCGGACTCTACCTCGTCGACACCCTGGTCACGCAGTACGGCGGTTCGGTCCGGGTCGAAGACAACGAACCGACGGGTGCCGTCTTCGTCGTCGAACTCCCGCGAACCGACTGACTCGACCGCGGTTTCTGTGGTACAGTACGACATCGCCGTTGAGTGGGGGCGCCGCGCGACGTCGCCGGTGAGGCAGGAGAATTCGGTGACGTGTTAGAGATTCACTCGCCGCCGAGACGCGCCGGTGGGACGACGCCCGGCCGGCCGAGTCGGAAGCGGTCGCCGACTTCGACCTCCTCGATCACGTGCGGGTACTCGAACGTCGTCGCGGCCTTCGAGAGCGCGCCGGGGTCGGCGTGAATCGAGCGCCAGCGCCGCCAGTGCTCGGGAATCAGGCGGTCGATGCCGAGCGCGTTCGTGGCCTCGACGATCTCGTCCGCGTCGTTGTAGAGCTTGCGCGTGATGACCTCGCCGTCCTGGACGACGCGGGCGTCGGTTCCGTAGGAGAGCATCCCGAGGTCGATGTCGAACTCCGCACCGATCTCGTGGAACGCCTCGCAGGGTCGGTTGTCGCCGCCGTGGAAGATGGTTCCCGTCTCGTGCTCGATAACGTACGTCACCGTGCCGGTCGCGTCCGGGTCGTACCCGCCTCTGACGTGGACGGTGAGGTCGCCGACCTCGTAGCTGTCGCCGGGTTCGACGGCCGTTCGCTTGTCCTCGTCGATCGCGCTCACGTCGAAGTTCTCGTAGCACTCGACGGGCGCGTGGACGTCGCCGCCGTGGTCGAGGAGCGGGCCGAACGAGGGCGGCCAGAAGTGGTCGCGGTGGTCGTGGGTGCAGAAGACCGCGTCGCAGGCGTTCGCCCACTGCGGCTCCATCGGCACCGGCGACATCCGCGCGACGTACTCGCGGTCCCGCTCGGTACTAAAGTAGGGGTCGATATAGATGGCGGTCTCCGGGGTCCGTATCGCCCAGCCGGCGACGCCGAGATACCACAGCGAGACTCCCTCCTCGACGTCGACGCCGTTGAGTTCCTCCCGGGCCCACCACTCGCCCCAGTCGCTCGTAATCGTCATCGTACGCTCCGCGCCGCGCCGCCGGATTCGCCGTGATAGTTCATGTGACAGCGGTCCGCACGGGGCCTGTAAAAGCTTCCGGCGTGAGGAATACGCGCTCGATGCTGACCCCGACAAGTCATCGTACGACGGTCTTCAGACTCATTCCGGTACGCGGGAGCTCAGTTGTCGACGTCGGCGAACGTGACTCCCGTAATCTCGAATCGTGCCCCGCCTGCGTCAGATTCGGCGACGCTAACGTTCCAGCCGTGGGCCTCGGCGACCTGCTTGACGATTGCGAGCCCGAATCCGGTACCCGTACGCGAGGTTGTGCGGCCGGCTTCGAAGATGGTGTCGCGGCGCTCGGCTGGGATGCCGACACCGTCGTCCTCGACGTAGAAGCCGTCCGGAAGTTCACCGACAGTCACCGCCACGCCGTCTCCACCGTGTTCGATGCTGTTCCTGACGAGGTTCTCGACGAGCTGTTGGAGCCGACTTCGGTCAGCGATGACCGTCGCCGTCAAATCCGTCTGGAGTTCAGCGTCGGCCGTTTCGATGGTTCCCCAGCAGTCGGAGACGAGCGGACCCAAGGACACCGGTTCCAGTTCGCCGACGTTGTCGCCCTTTCGGGCGAGCGTGAGCAGGTCTTCGATGAGGTCGTCGATGCGGTTCAACGCCCGCGCGGCGGTCGCAAGACGGTCGCTTTCGTGGTCTTGGCGGGCCAGTTCCACGTTCCCAGCAGCCACGTTCAGCGGGTTCCGGAGGTCGTGGCTGACGACGCTCGCAAACTCGCTCAGCCGCTCGTTTTGGCGCTGGAGCTGTTGCTCTCGCTTTCGCTGTTCGGTCGTGTCGCGATACATCCAGAGGTGGCCGGTCCCCTCGGGGAGTTCGATCGGTTCGTAGCTTCGGTTGAGCGTCCGGCCGTTCGTCAGAGCGACTGTCTCGTTGTGGACCGACTCTGTCCCGGCGATCAGTTCGTCGACGCGCTCGACGAAGCCCTCCGAGTCAACCACGAGTTCGCTTGCCATCTGCGCCAGTTCCCGACAGTCTGCGCCGATGAGTTCCGTCGACGGTTCCGAGACATCGAACAGTTCGACCAGTCGCTCGTTAATCGCGAGGACGGTTCGGTCGCTGTTTTCGGCGAGGACGCCGACCGGGAGCGACCGAATGAGCGTCGAGAGCAGGGCGTTGGTCCGTTCGAGTTCGTCCTCACGGCGGGTTCGCTCGGTCACGTCCTGGAACAACGAGATGATGCCGACGACCGCGCCGTCGTCGTTCGTGATGGTTCGGTTGTGCCACTCACAGCGGATGTGTTCGCCGTCCTTTCGGACGTTCTCGTCGATGCTGTGGTAGCCCCCCTCCGCGACTGCGAGCTGGTCTGTAACGGCGTCGACGTTGTCGTAACTGTCGTCCGCGACGATGAGTTCCCAGCTGTGGCCGCGGAGTTCCGCTTCGGTATAGCCCAGAATCTCCTCGCCGCGCTCGTTGAGCCCGACGATTTGGAAGTCGCTGTCGTACTCGAGGACGCCGAGCGGCGACTGTTCGATGAACAGGGAGAGGCGTTGTTCGCTCGTCTCGAGCGCGCGCCGTGAGCGGTACTGCTCGACCGCGTTTTCGATACGGTTGGCGAGTACGGTGTACTGGCTGGTCCCGTGTTCCTTCTGGAGGTAGTCGGTGACGCCCGCGGAGATTGCGTCGCTCGCGACCTCCTCGCTTCCCTTGCCGGTAAAGAGGATGAAAGGGAGGTCCGGCGCGTCCTCGCGGAGGGCTTCGAGGAAGTCCAATCCGTCGCGCTCGGGCATGTCGTAGTCCGAGACGACGCAGTCGAACTCCGCGTCTGCCACGCGGTCGAGCCCCTCGGCGACCGAGGTGGCCGTCTCGACCCGGAACTGGTCGTGTTCCCGTTCGAGGAACGTCGCCGTCAGTTCGGTGAAGTCCTCGTCGTCGTCGACGTACAAGACGACCACCTCGTCCACTAGCTCGCTCATATCTATCCCGCCTGAATGTTCGCTAAGTGGATACTTAAGGGTGGGCGCGGTCGGAGGGACACGACTCTCCCGTGTCGGAGTAGTTGACCTCCACGCTCAGCGTGACCCGACGAGTCCCAAGAGGGTGATGAGCGCCCGGCCATCGAGAAGTGGAACGCAAGTAAACTACAGTAGCGTTTGCAACTGGTTACACATCCAATCGCACGACAGCGTGCGATTGAGTGTGCATTGACTTGCAAACGCTACTATAGTATCTCTCCTCGCGTTTCACGACCGCCAGTAGGACGGCGTCAGTAACACCAGCACCGGGATGATTTCGATCCGGCCGACCCACATGAGGAAGGTCATCGCGACCTTCGTCGACTGCGGGAACGGCTCGTAGCTCTCGAGCGGTCCCGCGATTCCGAACGCCGGTCCGACATTGAAGAACGTGGCTGCCGCAGCGCTCATGGCCTCGAATTCGGTGACTGACAGCTGTACTCGGGATGCGTCGACGACGACGAAGATTGTCGCGACGATGAAGAACACGAGACTAACCAGCGTGTAGGCGTAGATGTCCCGGACCGTCTCTTCGTCGACGACGTTCCCACTGTGGCGGACTGGTCGGACCGCGCTCGGGTTCGAGGCCGTAAACAGGTCTCGGCTGAATGCTTTCACGACGACGAGCCACCGGAGGGTCTTGATCGAACAGGTCGTGCTACCGGCCATCCCACCGATGAACATACAGACGAACAGGAGGTGTTTGGCCGCTGCCGACCAGAGGTTGAAATCCGTGCTCGCGTACCCTGTCGTCGTCATTATCGAGACGACCTGAAAGAGTGCGTGCCGAGCTATCTGTTCGAGGCTCGTATAGGGAGCACCGTCGACCAACAACACTCCCCCGACACCGACCGTGAAGAACCCGAGCAGTCCGACGTAGAAGCGGAATTCGTCACTATTCCGGAGTCGTTCGAAGTTCCCCTGAAAGGCGAAGTACAGTAGAATGAAACTCGTGGCACCGATTGCCATGAACGGGATAATCGCCCACTGAACGGCGGGCGAGAAGGCGGCGATGCTGTCTCCACGGGGTGAAAAGCCACTCGTCGAGATGGTCGTAAACGCATGCGCTACGGCGTCGTACAGCGTCATCTCCGGCGCGTATCCGATCAAATGGAGTCCGTAGAGAACTGCCACCTGGAGCCCGGTCAGGCCGATATAGATCTTCCAGAGAAGGGCGGCTGTTTCCGAAATTCGGGGTGTGAGCTTGTTGACGTCCTGTATCTGGGTTTCGGTCTCCATGAGCTGTGCACCGCCGACGGACAGTTGGGAGAGGACAGCCGTCGCCAGAACGAGAATACCGAGTCCACCGAGCCATTGCAGGACCGCTCGCCACATGAGGATGGCCCGCGAGTGGCGTTCGAAATCCACGATGACCGTCGCGCCGGTCGTCGTGATTCCGCTCATACTCTCGAATAGGGCGTTCACCGGCGTTGCAAGCATTCCATCGCCGGCAAGAACGAATGGGGCCGCACCGACGAGCGCGATGCTCAACCACGTCAGCGAGACCATCAGAAACGCCTCCCGCGCTCGGAGGTCACGCTCGTCGGTGAGCTGTTCGAGCCCGACCCCGAGGAGCGTTGTACCAAGTATCGGGAGGATGAACGGGAGCAGCGCCGTTCCGTCGTAGAGAGCGATTCCGAGAGGAAGGAGGAGTGGCACCCACAGCCATTTGAGAATCGTCCCGACCAGTCGACAGCTAACCCGCCAATCGACGCGAATTCTCATACGAGCTCCATAACGCGAGAGAGGACGTCTGCGGCTACGAAGAGAACGACGTGGTCACCTGCGTTGATGACGGTCCCGCCACGGGGAACGATGAACTCCTGATCGCGAGTGATCGCACCGATAACCACATCGGATGGAAGCTCAGCAACGCTCTCGTGGATGGGGCGTCCCGCGAGCACGCTTGCCTCGTCGACCTCGATCTCTAGCACTTCTGCCTGGCGACCTTCGATGAGCGAGAGGTTTTCGACCTGTCCCTCCTGTGTGAAGCGGACGATTTCCTCCGCGGTCGCTTCACGGGGGTTGATCGCGACGTCGGTTCCGACCGCTTCGAATAAGCTTGCGTACTGGCCTTGCTCGACGACGGCGACCGTACGAGCGACACCGATGTTCTTTGCGAGCAACGAGACCAAGAGGTTCTTCTCGTCGCTGTCGGTCGCCGCGATGACTGCGTCCGCCCGGTCGATGTGTTCACCGACAAGGAAGTCCACGTCCGTCGCGTCGTGTACCATCACGATTGTTCCGGGAAGGTCTTCGGCGAGTTGGCGGCCGCGATCCGCGTCTTGTTCGATCAGACGGGGTTCGAGGCCGCGCTCTTCGAGCAGCCTAGCCGTGTGATACCCGATGTCACTCCCACCAACGACGACGATATCGCGAGCCTCATCCGCGGTTTCGGCTGAGGCAACAGTTTTCGAAAACGCTTGGACGCTCTCCGGACTGCCGATGACGATCACTTTGTTTCCGGCTTCGATTCGGGTCTGTCCACGGGCGATTACGACATCGCCCTCCTGAACTAGTGCAGCGAACGTGAGCGCATCGAACTTGTCCGCCTCTTCGACGGTCTGTCCGACGATTTCACTATCTGCCGCCACCTCGAACTCGGCCATCTGGACGAGTCCACCGGCGAACGGGTCGACGTCGACGGCGGCCGGGAGCCCGACGACGCGGACGATATCGTTGGCCGTCAGCAGGTTCGTCGAGACCATGAAATCAACCCCGAACGCCCTCTCTGATCGCGTCCACGTATCGAGGAAGTTTGCGTTCCGGACCCGAGCAATAGTGAAGACATCGCCCGTCGTCTTCGCCGTCCCGCAGGTGACTAAGTTCGTCTCGTCGTCGTCCGTGCTGGCGATGAGCATATCTGCCTCGGCGATACCTGCCTCTTCGAGTATTCCGAGCGAGGTCCCATCCCCTTCAATCGCCAATATATCGCTCGAATACGTGAGCTCCTCGACTTTCTCCGGATTAACATCGATGACGGTGACGTCGTGACTCTCAGCGAGACTGATCGCGATGTTCGCTCCGACTTCACCAGCCCCGACGACAATCACGCGCATGGCTGTCCTCTGGACGTAACCATTAGGATACCTAACGCATGGGACCTACTAAAAAGCCGTTCACGACATTTCGGGTCTGGTCTTCTGAGATGGAACATTCTTGGGTACTGTCCAGATAAGGAATGGGCGAGTAGTCTTGGTTGTGAGACACAATAGGCCTCTCACAAAAGTGAGTGTCGACGTCGCGCTGTTCAAGCGCCACGGGGCTGTTCCGGCGACTGTGTTTCTCCACGGAATGGCTCTGGTGAATCACTAGACGGCGGCGGATTCGGTCGTTAATTCAAAGGAGTTGAAATGGAAGACTGTCGATGCCTATGTCGAAAATCTCCCGCTTCACGACAAAAGCGGTCACGTTGGCTAAAAATGTTGTCGCCGACTACGCTCTCGTGTCGCTGCACTGTCTGCGGATTTACCTCGATGAGTCGTACCGCAACGCACTGGATCTGCTGAGCGAAATGCTGCATATTCTCGCCGAGATCGGCCTCGAAGAGGGCGATCTCCCTGATCACTCGACGCTCGTTAAGGCGTTTGATAAGTTTCAGATGAAGGTCTGGCGAGTGCTGCTGCGCCTGTCGGCGTTCACAAATCAAAGATTTGTGCGCACACGAAATCGCTATGGGATTTCGGGACGCAGCTGCACGACCTCTCGGGTCACGCCGCCATTGATGCCACGTTTTTCGACCGCGAAAACGCTAGCAAGCACTACTGCCGCCGCACGAATCACCGCGTTCAGACACTCAAAGCGACGGCTCTCGTCGATACGCAAACCCAAACTGTTCTCGACGTTCATTGCACGACCGAGAAAACCCACGACACACAGCTGGCAGGTCGCCTGCGCAACGCAGGCGACCTGCACAGCCTCGCCGCCGACAAAGGCTACGACTGGATGCAGTTAGCGAAAAACTACGCGAAGAAGGCGTGAGACCGCTGATTAAACATCGCATCTTCCGGCCCATCGACCACGCGCATAACGCGCGGGTCGATGGGCCTCGATACCGCCAGAGATCGATGTGTGATACCGTCTTCTCGTCGATTAAGCCACGCACGGCGATGCCGTGCGAGCGCGAACGTGGTACCGTGAATTTCGTGAACTCGTCTTGAAATGTGTCGTTCATAACACCAAGCGTGCCGCAACATAGCCAAATCAACCGCTGTATGGCGATTCACCAGAGCCGTGCCTTTCCGAAATTCACCCCCCCCCGACCCAGACGGTACCCGATAGTCACCACGAGATTCGCCTTCCCGGTCAGGAAATGGTGGTTTGAAGGAGTGACGTACTGACCCTTTCCGTTGGTTGTGTTAAATGGCCATTTTGCGATTTTCACGGCCTCACCGAACATCGATGCCACAAACGCGATGAGCCCCTGGAACATCTTGTATGTGATATAGTAACTATTGTCCATTAAATTTCGCTCTCGTAATAGTTTCTCAGTGGCCATCGGCGGTTCCACAGTTCTAAACAAAAGGTGGGCTGCCAACGAATGCCCAGCAAATGCCCCCGGTGACGTCCTATCAAAATATCTAATCGACATCTCAAGGATAGACGTAACCGCTAACTTGAAGACGGTCGTAGATCACTACAATCGTGCTGAGTGCCTCTAAACCACCAGCATTGGCGTGTTCCAGGATGCCCGGCCTGATACACGTCAGAGGGACCCCTCCCTCTTTCACTCCGAAGTAGAACCGTCATTGATTCTTGACTGAAGTCATAGCTCTGTCCGTAGATTCCTAAACTACCCCGAATTGGCGTTGGCGGCGTAATCGGGGTTCTCGTATCGGTGTTTCGATGGGAGTATCTTGCGTTTGGGCTACTGGTAGTCAGCGCGATCCTTGCTGCTTGAGACGATGGACTGGTTCGAGTGTGGTGTCCGCATTCTCCTTTGCCGCTGGGTTCGGGATTCACCTCGCTGGGATTGGGATTACTGGGGCTTCGCCAGGGCTATAGTAGTCGTTAGAAGTTGTTACTCACCTTTGGAACCGAAGGTTGCTCAAGAGCGATATCAATCACTGTTGTTAGCTCGTCAAGTGAGTCGAAGAACTGGTTACTCAGAGATGCTTGAAGCTGTCTCCAGCACTCCTCAACCGGGTTTAGATCCGGCGAGTACGATGGAAGCGTCACGAATTCGAGGTCGTCACGGGCCGCTAGGTCCGTGACGGCCGACGCCTGGAAATACGGCGCTCCGTCCAGCACCACGAGCAAGCCATCTTCAAATTCTTTACATAGTTCCAAAATGAAATGTTTCGCGTGTTCAGCGGTGACGTACTCTTCGAATCGTGAGAAGAAGCGATCACCGTCCTCGGTGATCGCGCCCAGCAGACACGTCCAGTCGCGTTGACCAGAGAGTTCGACCGAGGGCGGCGTGCCGCGCGGAAATCACGCGGCACACGGCTCAACTTGTACCGATTTCTTGGTTTGGTTGATACAGACTACCGTGGCGTCCATCTTCCGCCGCTTTTTTAGTTCTTCGTAGAACGCTTTTGTTCGTCTTCGTCGGCTTCGGCGGCTGTACAGCGTGGTTTCTGATAGCTCAACCTTGCTTCTTTCAGTAACCGCCAACAGCTCGGAATTGAATACTCGACGTCGTAGGTTTCTTCGAGGAAATCTTGGGCAAGCGCCGGCGTCCACGCCGGCGCATCGATCCCAACTTCTTGAGGAGGTTCGTGGACGTTTTCTTGAAATCTGTTTTGCTATGTTTCTGAAAGCTTTCGCTTTCTCCTAGTTCATTTATCATCAGAAACGGCTTTCTCAAGCGGCTCGTCGGTGTCGAGTCGCTTGAGCCAACTGTAGATCGTCCGCCGCTGAACATCGTACCACTGGGCTAGCTCGGTCTGTGTGACACCGCTCTTGTACGTGATAGCTGCTAAGAGCCGTTGTGTCGGCTTCTTTCCGTCCACGTTGTCGAGAACGTCTTGCAATTCCTCGACGGAAATATCGTCGAGATGATTCATTATATCTTATAAGAGTCTTTGAGTAAAAATCTCTAACGGTTACTATAGGTTGGCTCCGTGATTTTCATGATACACGTCACTTGACTATTGTATTCAAATCTAGAAAAATTCTAGATAATAGTATTTTGTTTACAAATTTCTTAATCAACAGAATTTAATACTGGTCTAGATTTGATATTGTTGAGAATTGGGCCTTGGGACAGGCCCGTAATATTCGACGTACATGTTCAAATCAAACGACAACGCTCCCAATACAGTCTCCAGTTCAAATCAAGAATCGACTCGGTTTGGTTCTGTTCGCCGCGTTATCGCGACGACTGCCATCTTGAGCTTAGTTTTGCTCGCACAACCTGCCGCAGCACAACAGGGTGTCATCTGCAGTGCAGACAAACTCCCCGGAATGATCGAGGGCTTCTTCCAGATAACCACTGCTCTCGGCATCATCGGACTCGTCGTTGTCTGGCAGGCTGACTCCCTTGCCGAGGTATTCACGATGAGTCACGACCAAAAGAAGAGCCTCAAGCGCCACAAGCGTTCAGCGATGAAGTCCGGGCTCATCCTTTCGATACTCGGGCCGCTGTACACTGTTGCAGGGGGAATAATGGGACTCCCACTCGCCCAGTGTGTCGACCTCGCGCCCTGGTAACTCGGAGATACACTTCTCCCAATTGCCCTGATGCGTACTGATGCGTGGTCCGTTGTGGTTGCTTGCCTTCTCGTAGTGAGTAGCATCGCCGGGCTTGTGACTGCAACCCCACCACGCCTAGGAACAGAAGACAACGGTTTGACCGAGAACGAATCAGCGACGCTGTGGTCTGGTGACTCAGACGAGTACATGAACGAGACCGAGTACCGCCAGCACTACGGCGAGAACCGGACCGCGGTTCACCAGCTCGCGAATGGCACGGACATCACGTTCACACGCCCGCCGGCGACCGCAGCGACGTGGACACGCAATGATTTCGGTGACTTGGAAGCCGGCGATTCACAGACGTCGCTGCACCCAGAGCACGCTTCTCTCGATGGTGGCGTCTTCATCGAGGACGCACACGCGACACTATTCGCTGTCCACCCGTCCACACGAGGACATCTCGAAGCAGGTGACACGCCACTCTACGTCGCTCCCGACGGCACTGTTCGTGGATTCGTCGATTATCGTGTTCGCATCCCGAACGGGAGCCAATCGAACAACTCGGATGTCTCGTGGACTCTCGTCGACGACGAAATCACAGACGTTCGGCTGAAAGCAGGTGACGAAGTCGTCGCCCAGTCTTCGGGAACTCATACGCCCGAACTCGACTACCAACTCGACGAGGCGTGGAGTACGGCGCTCACACTCGAAGCCGACATCGAAGTCCAACTTGAGAAGACGACCGAGACAGCAATCGGCAACCGAACCCAGACAGAGGTCACGTACCCGAGTGAGACGATTACTGTCTCTGATTCGGTCGACGTAGAAGTTTACAATCTGCGGGCGTACTCCTACTACGCCGAGTATCCCAATGGTGACACTGGCGTTGCCATCTTCCAGTCACGGCCATGGCAGGGGTACACGCTCACCGAGGATGGTGAGTCGAGTGTTCGGGGAGTCTGGCGCTTTTACACTGCCCGTGATCCCCGATGGGACACACTCGTTCGAGCAACTGAGTCGAACGAGGCGGAAGTCACATCAGACGCACTTCCGGTGTATGTCCACGCATACCCGTCACGAATTGGCCCACGAACTGACCCGATTCGTAATGGACCGACGATAATCGATTCGTGGGGCCAAGAGCGCACGAGTCCACAGTCCACTATTGCAGACACCGTCTCAGTCGAAGTTGTCGGCCAGTCGTACACGCCCACCTACGGCCTAGCTGTTCGGACAGACGAAGTCGACCGTGACGCACTTCGTGTTGCAGGCATCGTCCGTGGTATCAACGCCACTCCTTCCGTCTCGAATGTCGGTAGTGGCTCTGAGCGAGAACTCCGTGAAAGTCGGCTTACTGCTGAGGTAATCGACCGGACGAACGACCAAGCAACAATCCGAGTTGAGCTTCAGGACAACGAGACGGGTACACCGATTGACCTCACAGCTGACGAACGCCAGGGAACACTCAATGGCGAACCCGGTGGTGGGGACATCACGATTGCCGACCAGCAAGTTCGGACGAACGAGTCTGGCGTTGCAATCGTGACGGTTGACCAACCGGGATTCTACACAGCACGCTACCACCCCAGTACGTGGCTTGTGGCTAATCCCGCGTACGTTTCTGACACGGCGACTGCGCGATGGCACCCTCTTGGAACACTCGATGGGTGGTTTGCATTATTCGTCGAGGTCGGTTGGCAATTCATACCGTTCGCAGTGATGTTCTACGCTGGAAAGCGCGTCCTCCGATTCTTCGGACCACGAGATGATTCTGAACGATATCCATGAAACGAGACCAATTACATTTCAATAGACGAACCGTCCTCCAAACCGCAGCAGGTCTTTCACTTGCTGGACTTGCTGGCTGTCTCACCGGCGGTGATGAGACCGGTGATGGGACTACCACCGCGAATGACGATTCTGGCGGCCAGGGTGTCCTGAACCGAGTCGCTGTCGAAGGGACCTCACTTGTTGTCGAGCTTGGCTCTGTGTCTGAGGTCGACCAGGTCAATCTCATTCAACCGAATGGCGAGTTGTTCGGACGACGCGAGGTTGCTGCCGGTGTTCGACAGGTTTCATTCGAGATTGGGACTGCATACGACCCCGGCGAATACCGTGTGTTAGCGGTTCAGGGTGAGGATACCGTCGACGAGACGAGTTTAGATATTCGCCCCGAACTCGAAATCGTCGACGTCGGCCTCTTCAGAAACAACCCCGACAAGCCGTGGGACGAGGTGTACGGTGAGAGTGAGACTGACCGAACCAAAAACAGCGAAGCGTATGTCGAAGTTCGAAACACGGGGAATGGACCCGATGCTGTTGTGGAGCTTCGATTTAGCGGTGACATCCCCCATTTAGCAGAGCATTACGAAGGAAGCGGCTTACATGGGACCGACCAGGTTGTTGTCCCCCCAGAGGACCGCACCGATCTGTTCAGTAGCACATTTTCCTTTGGTCCAAAACTCGGTGACGAGGGGATGGGCTGTTCAACCGATGAGAACCAGGGTGAATTCACCGTGAGCATTGAGTCTATGGTTACTGGCCGTGATATCACGAAAACGTTCGGTGTCACGTACTCTGGCTCAGAAGAGATGCTTGACTGCGATATCGAAATTTCTGCCCCGTAACCATGGTTGAACTCATAGATGTCGTTCTTGAGGGCTTCAAAGACGTCGTTGATTGGGTTATCAGTCTCTTCGAGAGCGGGCTCAAGGAAGGATACAACACCCTATCTGAGTCAATGTTTGGAACTCCGACGCCGAATACTGATGGTGCATTCATGTTTGGAACTCCATCAAATGCCCCGTGGCCTACTATTCAGGACGCGCTTGTTGGGGGCGAAATCATGCTGATCTCGTTTCTACTCCTTCTGATTAGTGTGCAAGGTCGTCACGTCATTCGGATCTTCAATATGAGTAGTGGGTACCAAGCCCAGAAGACTAAGAAGACCGCTTGGACTGGGGCGTTTCTGATCATCACTTGGTACTGGGTTAGTGTTCTATCCCTGTACTTAGTCGACGGCCTTACTATCGCCTTACTCCCGAGTCTTGGATCTCTGTCAGCAGCGATGCTTGAACTTCTACGTGTGACTATCACAAATCCTGCTCTCGGTTTACTATTCGCAGCACTCGGCGGCATATCGATGTGGGCAATCGAGGCCCTCTTCTTCATTCGAGAAATCTTGCTGTACGTCTACGTCTATGGGATGCCGATTGCCATCGCGCTCGGATATGGAAACATCCCAGTTCTCTCTGACATCGCGACCGGCTTTGCAAAACGATTCGTTCCATTAGTCGTCCTTCCACTCCCGGCAGCAGTCGTGTTCAAGGGCTACGACCTGCTGTTCGCCAGTGGGTCGTTCTCGCCAGCGACTGCATTTCTCCAATATCTCGTCGCCGTCTCACTCCCCGTCGTCGCACTCTACCTGACGTGGAAGACGTTTTCCTACGCAACCCCGCTGACTGCGAAGGCCATTGGGTCGGCCAGCAGGGGCGCGGTGGTCGTCGGAAGCGTCGCGACTGGAGCATACCTTGGTGGCGCTGGAGTCGCCACAACCGCCGCTCGATGGGGCCCCAAGGCTGCCGCCGGTCAAGTAATCGCACAGAAAGCCGCTGGGAGGAGCAACGAGAGCTCAGACACCCAGAACACAACCTCGTATCGTCGAACCGAGAACGACCCGCACAACTACAATTCCTAATTCATCATGTCGACAGATTCAGACGCAGCAGCACGCCGTATCATGGACCAATTCGGTGAGGAGAGCCGCATTCCATTCCTCAATGTCGAGGAGGGAGACGTCGGCGTCCTCATCGCCTTCCCACTCGTGGGGCTGTTCATCGCCGGCCTCCTCGGAATCGACTCACTCTCACTCCCACTCATCGCTGGAGGACTTGGCCTGGGGGCGGCCATCGTGTACGTCACCCCCGACCACCTCAATGCGTGGACGTGGGCAAAGGACGTGTTCCGTTATGCGAAGCGGCCGCGTCGAACGTTCAGCGCAGCCGAATCGGAGGATAATTCCGGTCGAAACGAGGGTGGCCTCGCGAACTACACTCCGTTCACTCTCGACGAACGAACACAGGACCTCACCAACGTTGAACGGGCGTGGCCCGGTGCAGGTGCCATACAGCGGTCGGACGGCGCGATGGAGGCGTTCATCGAAATCAATCCCGGAAACATGGACTTCGCCATGTCGGATGATTGGGCTGGACTGCAGGAAGCGGGTACCGAGTTCGCGAACAAAGAACTTGACTCGAAGCTCAAGTTCCACGCGACGACGCGGTCGTTCCCAGTCGAGCAACTCACCGAGAACATCGAACAGCGCCTTTCCGACGAAGACGTCTCTCGAAATCCCGTCTTCCGTGAACTCCTCGAAGAGTACCGCGATCGACGCCCACACGCGATGCGAGAGCGTGGAACCCAACAGATACGCTTCTTTATTGGTGTCGAAGCGTCGCCACTCGAAGTCTATGACCGTTCCCACGACGAGCGAACCCCGGCAGAGAAACTGACCGGTATCCCTGTCATTGGATTCCTATTCAACCCGTTCGTTACCCGCCGCGAAGACCTCTCAGAAGCCGAACAACGCGCTCGAATGTTCGAAAAACTCGATAGCAAGATTGCTAGTATCGAGTCGGGATTCATCCAGCAGGCTTCGGGATGGTCTGCTCGTCGACTCAGTACTGTCGAGTTGTTCGTGCTGACGATGGATTTCTGGAATGGCCACGAGCACGACTACGACAACCCAGGGCGAGTCATCAGAGGTCAACCGATTATCGGGAGTTCCCGCAGGGAGGATGGTTTCGATGCGTAATATCGCTCTCCAGACCGAGAGTGAACTCATCACCCAGACCCTCGGGTGGCTTCAACAACCGACGTCGCCGGAGGGTGCGATGCTCTATGCCACTGGGTTACTCACAGTCGGTCTTATCGGCATCCTCGCGTGGAAACGCCGCACTACTCAGGAAGAACCCGAAGTTGACTTCTCGGATGTGCTTGACGAGGAGACACTGGAAACGGGCCACGGCGAGGGGCAACTCCTCGATGACATCGCAGAATCACACAAGACGACGATTGCACCCGCCGCTGTCGAATGGGAAACCCGTGCAGCCCATGTCGGTGAGCAGTGGACGACGACACTCTCGATTACTGACTATCCGGACTACCCGAACGACGGCTACCTCAGCGACCTCTTCCAACTGACAGACGTCGAGTTTGATCTCACTGCCCACATCCGGCCAAAGAACCAGCAGCGTGCTCTGAACGAACTCCAAGACATCGCTGACGACCTCCAAGTTGACGCTGACCTCGAAAAGAGCGTTCGAAGTGGCTACCTCCAACAGCGTGCGAACCAAGCCGCTGCGACGTACAACGCTGTCGAGAGTGGAACCAGTGTCTTCGACCAGGCGCTCTTCGTCACCGTTCGTGCCGACACACGGGATGAACTCCGTGATGCTGTTCAGAGTGTGAAGAGTGCACTCCGCGATGAGCCTGCCAGTCTCACGCCAAAGACGGCCATCTGTAAACAGGACTCGGCGATACAATCTGCAGCACCGATCGGCGACAACGTCTTTGGCCGAGAGTCAATTGCCCTTGGTGGGGCTGTTGGTGCCCTCCTTGCATCGCCACACAACGCGACGATTCTCGAAGAGGGTGGCGTGGAGTTCGGAATCCACAAAGACACGCACAGCCCGGTCGTTATCGACCCATTCGCACGTGACAACGGCTATGCGATGTTCACGGTCGGGGACACCGGCTCTGGGAAATCATTCGGCTCGAAGCAGAACTTCATTCGCTCTATCGAGCAGAGTAAGGACCGAATCGGAATCATCCTCGAACCGCTCAACAACTGGGCAGGTGTCGCTGAAGCGCTCAACGCCAAACGAATCACAGTTGGTGGGACACTTGGACTGAACCCACTAGAGATTCGCCAGACACCAGAGCATATCCAGCGGGCGATGGGTGAGGACGCGAGTCCATTCAACGAGAAACTTGATGACGCGATGAGTTTCCTGACGAACTACTTCGCACTCCGTGGCATCTCGCTCGAAGACCGCCGGACAACGCTCGAACTCGGTCTCAAGCGTTCATACGAGCGACAAGGAATCACCGACGATATCGCCACACACGGCAATCCCAGTCCGACTGTCCGTGATATGATGGACGTCTTCGAGGAGATGGTCGAGTCTCCTGAGGAGTTCGTTGTCCGGACTGACGCCGAAGCGAGCAAGCTCCGTGACGACGCAACGTGGCTTCTCGACCAGCTTCGACCCTTCGAAGACGAGGGGAGATATTCGAATCTCGGCAGGGCCTCGGATTTCAACATCCGTGACGAGAAGGTCATCTACCTCGATTTGGCCCAACAAGAAGGCAGCGTCAACAGCAGTACGGCACTGACGATGCAACTTCTCATCTCGCTCGTCTACGAGCGCGCGAAAGAGACTGACAAAGAGGTCGTCTTCGTCATCGACGAAGCGCGGTACATCATGCAGGACGCTGCGAGTCTGGCGTTCTTGGAGACGGTGTTCCGTCACCACCGACACCACAACTTGTCGATTCGGTTGGTCACACAGACGGTTGACGAGTTCTTCGAACACACAGAGTCCGAAGCAATTCTCGACCAGTGTGCAGTCAAGCAGTTCCACCATCTCGATGGCATGGACGAAACGTGGGCCAAAGAGTTCGGATTGAACTACGCCCAGATGCGCTTCGTCCAGGATGCAATTCCCGGGAATGAGGATGCTGGCTATTCTGAGGCACTCGTCGGCGTCGACGGCGAGTGGCGTGGAATCCGTGTTGAGGCGATGCCCAAAGAGAAACAAGTCATCGACTTCGATCCAACCGAGTCGTCTGCCGAGTCGCTTCCGGGTGCTGGGGGCGACACGGCTGACCCAGAGGTGCAGGCACTCCGTGAAAAACTACGAGACAGCTCTCTTTCGAGTGAACACACCACTGTTTCCGCTAAAACTGACGGTGGTTCTCAGGGGGTGACCCATGACGAAGCGTGAGTATCTTCGCGTCACACCGACGTCCGAAGAACTCGGGACCAACGGTATTGTCGAGGTTCTCAGCAGTCTTCACAAGCTATCGACGACCTCGGAGACCGGACTGCTTGGCAAGTTGAATCCACTCAACTCCTCTGAGCCACCACGCTTCGAATTCCTCGTGATAAGTGAAGGAATCGATAGGCCAGTCGAGTTCTACTACGGGGCAACTGAGCACCTCGACACGCTTGAGTCGCGGCTTCTGTCGATTTACCCTTCGACGTTCGACATCGAGCGTACGGAACTGGACCCTGCGCAGAAACTCATCCCTGAGCGGAAGTACACTCGCGAAGAATTCGAGGAAGCACTCGAAGCCGGGAAGCTATGGGATGAGTTTGACGAGCATGATGAAGATGATGACTTGGCAGAGTCCGATGAACAGGAGCACGAGGCGGACTCAGACCCAGTTTATGCTCGCCCGTCGATAGACCAACTCCGGCCAGTCGGCGTCCAGTGGCGGGGGACTGCCGAGAGAAAGCGGGATTGGATGACGACGCTCGTTCCGTTCACGAAGGCGACTGCAGGAGAGGACGCAGGTGCCGAAATCACGATTACACCGTTAGCGACACTTATCGACCACTTGAGCGACTTCGAACATCCAATCGGATTTCAGGTTGTCTTCGAGCGTCGTCCTGAATGGAAAGCAGATGCCGAACTGCGCGTCGAAGATCTCAAAGATGGACGAGACACATTCGGGCAGCGATACATCGGCCCGATTTTCGAATTCGACGATTACGAACACGAAGACAGACGCCATCGTCGAGAACGCAACCTGCCAGACAGTGTCCAAGGCCGTATTGATCGAATTACTGCGAAGCGTCCAAAGCAGACCTATTCAGTCAACCTTCGCACGGTCGCTGTTCTACCGACCGATGTTGACTCGGATGATGTGACCTCTAAAATCGAGTCCATTCTCCCAGTGTTCGACCCACTGGACGGGCCGTTCTACGGCCTCGATGGACAGCGAATCAACGAACAGGGGTGGCGTCAGAAAACGAAGCAAAAGAACGCCCGCAAACACCTCTGGAATCTTCTGGACCGAGAGTTAGAGACAGGTCGTGGGAAGACACGCCCAGACCTCATTTTAAACGCTGACGAGTTAGCGAACTTCCTCCTTGTTCCGTCCAGTGACCAACTCAGCGTGGAGGGTGCCCGAGGGACTCGTGCTGAACAACAGAGTCGAAATCCACTCCCACGCCCTCATCAGGACCTCATGCAAGAGTTCCGTGATGGGATGGCGATTGGATATGCGCTAGATGAGAACGGCGACCCCGAAGACGTCCCGATGTGCATCCCACCAAATCTGTTGCCAACTCACTACGGTCGATTTGGGACTACTGGTGCAGGGAAATCGAAGGCTTTCATCAACGAAATTCTCTCGCTCCACGAGAATACCGAAGGACCAGTTATCGTCGTCGAACCGAAAGGCGACGGAATGGCCGAGAACTACATGCGAGCACACGCTCGGCGCTTCGGAACAACTGACCTCGAAGAGAACGTGATTCACTTCCCGATGCCAGACGTGCTTCCTGGATTCTCATTTTTCGACCTTGGCCCTGCTCTCGAAAATGGAAGACGTCGTGAAGATGCTGTCCAGCGGAAAGCAGAGCA
This sequence comes from Haloferax sp. Atlit-6N, assembly GCF_003383195.1. Lineage (NCBI taxonomy): Archaea > Methanobacteriati > Methanobacteriota > Halobacteria > Halobacteriales > Haloferacaceae > Haloferax > Haloferax sp. Atlit-6N. Next base: position 26,673 of record NZ_QEQJ01000008.1, read on the forward strand.
CTACGAAGAAATCCTAAAACTCGTCATGGGCAGAGAACGCTACGAGAGGGCGGTCGTCTCTCCCACGTTGATTCGGACGCTCATCAAGGCACTATTCGATGAAGAACACGGGCGAGAAAATGGGCTCTATCGAGAATCAGCTGACTACTTTGCACATCGGCAGTTGGAGCACGCCGTTGATCAAGTCCTACAGGCAGGCCCGCCGAACCCGAATTACGACGATCTCCCCCAATCGAGTGAGGAGAATGTGGCCCGAACGCTCCGACGGCAACTCCAGAAAGACCCGAGTTCGTTTTCAGCCGTCATGGATGGTGTTGGCCACAGACTCAACTACATCTCTGACCGCCCGTATCTCGCTCAAGTATTCAACAACATAGAGAATCGATTCGACTTCCGAGATGTCCTCGACGAGAACAAGATTATTTTGTTCGACCTTGGTGACCTTCGCGATGATGCGTCGCGTCTCATGACCGGTCTGATTCTCTCGAATCTCGATGATGCACTCAAAGAGCGGAAACGCGAGGTCAGCGAGTATCCCGATGACTATGTGGTGAACCTCCTCGTCGACGAGGCATCGTCGGTCGTCGTTTCGGACATCATGAATGGACTCTTGGAGAAGGGCCGAAGCTTCCGACTCTCTGTGGGGTTATCGATGCAATTCCCTGAGCAGATGGAAGCAGAGGGCGGGCGGAAAGTTTACTTGAACGCTCTGAACAACATCGGAAGCTCACTTGTTGGCCAAATTAACGTCGACCGAGAACTTGCCCGAGCGATGGCCCACGAAGGGTTGGACCCTGACGAGTTTTCTAACCGGATTCGGTCGCTACCACGTGGAGAATGGATTGCGAACCTTCCGAGCCCCAAATTCGGGGAGACGGGACCATATCCGTTCAGTATCAAACCACTGCCAATCCCTGCAGGCCATCCAGAAAGTGACTACCCACTCACGCAGCGAGAAGAAGAGCAATTCAAAGAGACGCTTTCAGCGATGCATGAACACGCTGAGAACGAATTTGGCGTCTCCAACGAATCAGTCCCGAGTACACAGACGCCCGAAGAACTCCGAGAGGTTCTCACTGTCACCGATGCTGAGTTAGACGTCGTTCTCGCGAAGGTTGTTCGGAGTATCCAACTCCAACGAGATGTTCGTGAAGATAACGGGTGGGTTGCAGTCGAAGCAGTTGACGACGAACTTCGACGCCTGTTCGACGAGGTCGAGGCCGACGTCCCATCGTACGACGAGTTAGCGAGTATCCGACAGCGCTCGCGACTACTCGAAACGACTGTCGATATCGACGCTGACGAAGTAATCATCCGGTTGAGTGAGGAGGGTGAAGATGTTTCGACGCCAGACACGGGTGACGTTCGGTCCGCTGGTGGAGACGACCACGATGCAGCACTCTTGGAGGTCGAAGAAGAACTCTCCAAACTCGGCTTCACCGTCTCGATATTGTCGCAGGACGGAAGCGAGAAGCCTGATGCACGAGCGACTCATCCCGAGTTAGAGGAGACGTTTGCCATTGAGGTTGAGACGTCGACACCTGGAAAGCCCGCAAAGGTGCTCACGAACCTTCGGAAAGCGCAAGAAGAGGGCTCATTCCCTGTATTTGTTGTTCGACCTGGAGACACAGAGACGTACTGGGCAGAACGAGTCGAGAATATCCTTTCACCACCGGTTCGAGAACTCGCAAACGGTGAAACGTGGTTCTACACCTACGATTCGCCGCTCATGTTCAACGGTGGGGCGACCGAACAAGGCGGTGTTACCGCAGTCCGGCCTATGAACGGTGGTGACGACTCGAAACGTACTGTATGGGCTTTGGAGGATGATTCGATTGTTCTCCGCGATGGGTCCGGCACAGAGTATCTCCGAGTCTCCGAGCGGTCCTCGATTACGAAAGAACGCGTGCCAGCAACATACAGCTACGACCCTGCAGTCGACAAATACCTCGTGTATGGCCGTGGGGAAACACACGTCTACGAGTCTAAGGGTGCATTCGAGGGAGAATGGGTGAAAATCAAAGAGCCGTTCATCCCTGAAAATGAGTTGTTGAATCCAACGTTCGATACAGACGACTATGCTACTGTCATCCTCTCTGAAGACGATGAAGCAGTCGTCTACGATGGTGGTTCACGGAAGCCACTCGATTCGCTCCTTGAGAATGCCCACGGGGAAGACCTAGCCGAAACCAAAGAAAACAGGGAGCAATCCAAACCCCATTCGGACACCTCTTCAGAACCTACTCTGGAGCCCGGTTGGAAAGACGACCCAGACGCAGTTGTTGAACAATTCGTAACTGAATGGATAGTCGAAGACGAGCATAGTTCAGTCCCTGCCGCAGAGGTGTATTCGACGTATGAAATGTGGGCTGAGCAGCACCAAATCAGCCCTGATTCAAAGAGTTGGTTTAGCAGACGTCTCAATAATCAGATAGTGTTTGAGCGCTCCACTGAGCGCCGCAATGGCGAGGTTGTTCGCAGCTACAACGGCATTGCACTGGAGAATCTGAGTAAAAGGTGATGCACAGTCAAAACATGGTTTCTGGGGCCTCTGGTGTCGTTCTACCGCGTTTCTCTCCCCCGTTACGCCAACGGCGTCTACTCGTTCGTCAATATCTGCAAAAACGCAAGACTGCGGCATGTTACGGCATCTCCGAGAATGGCGTTACATCTACTGGGCCTTCAGAAAATGCCGTAAATTGCGTACACACACGGTACGAGTCTTCTACTCGCAGATTTGGAAATCTGTTACGGCAAAAAACGACTAGTATAGGGTGGGGGGTGGCCGTCGTAGACGGGCGAGCAATCGCTCGGGAGATTTTATCGTGGCGCGAGAGGCGCGCAGCCACAACCGTGAATCAACAATGACGAAAGAAACTACCACATTCGTGACACAGGGAAAACTCCCACCAAAACTCGTCGAACGAGACCAATGGGTCTGCTGGCGAAGCGAGAAACGAGACGGGAAGAAAACGAAGATTCCAGTGGTCCCTGGAGAAGGTTCGTTTGCATCATCGACGGATCCAGAGACGTGGTCAGATTTCGAAACGGCACTCGACTTCGTGACCAATGAGAGAGCAGATGGAATCGGCTTTGTGTTCACCAAAGAAGACCCAATCGTCGGCATCGACTTGGACGATTGCCGAGACCCAGAGACAGGCGACGTAGACGAGGACGCACAGGACATCATCGACCGACTCGATTCCTACACGGAAATCTCACCCTCGGGAATGGGCTATCACGTGCTCATCAAAGGAGACCTCCCCGAAGGCCGAAACCGACGTGGACATATCGAACTGTACGACACTGCACGATTCTTCACCGTCACCGGCGACCGCGTCGACAACACACCCGGACACGTCAAACGCCGACAGGACGCGCTCGAAGCAATCCATCGTGAATACGTCCAACTCCACTCAGAGAACAAAGAACCTGAACGTGACGAGCATACGAGCGTCAGGGACGACGCCAAAACCACACCCGCAGTGGCCCTCGAAGACGACGAGTTACTCAAGAAAGCAAAGAACGCCTCGAACGGCCCAAAATTCGAACGCCTGTGGAACGGGAACACCGCTGGCTACGATAGCAACTCGGAAGCAGACATGGCCCTGTGTTGTCTGCTGGCCTTCTGGACCGGGGGAGACACGACACAGATAGACACCTTGTTTCGACAATCGGGACTCCTTCGAGCGAAATGGGACGAAGTCCACTACGCCGATGGGTCGACGTACGGCGAGAAAACCATTGAGCGAGCGGTCGAGGCGACGTCGGAGTACTACGACCCCAGTCCAAGAGACGAATCGACGCAGTCGAAGCTTGAAACAGCGACTGAGACCACCGACGTGGATACCGACGAACCTGACCGTCGAAACGCCTATCTCGTCGAGAAGAACCAGTTGTTGTCTACCCGTGTAAGCGAACTTGAGGCGACGATTGAACAGAAAGACGAGCGTATCGCAGAACTCGAAAGGCAAGTCGAGGACCTCGTTGCCGAGCCTTCGGGCCAGAGCGACGAGGATGACCGTGAACAAGGACAACGAACCAGTAGCACCAAAGACAACTCAGACAATACATCGCTACTCGGCCGAACGAGACGCTTGTTCAGCGGGAACTCTGAGTAGCATCAGATAGCTGTCTCTGTTTTGTAGCCCCGTCAGGGGTGACGGGGCAACTTGTGTGCCCTGGAGACAACGCATGCATTCTGAGCAACAGCAACACGCACGTAGCAACGAGAGACCACTGAATAACCCGAAACAATCCCGCTCCCCGTGGTCAAACCTCCAACTGACTGTCCCAAATAACCGCCACCACACCTCGATTGTCGCGTTCGTCGAGTGTGTCCTCGTCGAACTCACTCACGAGGATGTCGGTGCGGAGTACGTCTCATCGAACGTGTGGGGAACAAAACGAACGCAGTTCATCGCAGCTGATGACGTTGCAGAGACGTTCTGCAAGCGACACTACGACGAGCGTCTGGGGTGGCATGAGACGACAATTAGCCGGGAATCCGTACGCAACGAGTTAATCGACCGACTTTCGCGGACGGATTCGCTCGCGACCGATCGTAGTCACAGCGCTCCTGTTGAGGCGTGCGATGTGTTCAGTGTGAAACCGGTGCAGCAACTCTACAATCGGCAACCTTAACCAATAGATGGGGATGCTATCATGGATCATTTTGGTCTCGCAGGAAAAGGTGGCACCGGGGGTAGTTTGAACCCGGGGGATCGTATTGAATATACCGTGATTCCGATCCCTTGGCGTCTCTTCTTGGCCATGCAAGCGTTTATACACTGGAAGAGCCAAAATTAGGCTGATTAATGAGTCTTGATGAGGCGGTTGACGAAGCACTCGCGACGTACAACATGTCGCGCAGCGAAGAGGCCGAGGAAGCGGGCCGAACAGTCGCCACGCTTCAAGACTAACAGATCCACTTAGTCGGGGCTCCGAATCTTTTCAGCGAACTCTGTTTTCGATAGTCCCGGTGTTTCCTTCAGCTCCGGATAGCCTGCGCGTTCGACGGCCTCCTCAACGAACTCGATCCATAGCTCTTCGTGCTGCTCCGCATAGACGACCTTCGCCTCACTGGGAAACATATCCAGTTCGTATGCGGTCAGGTCGATTTCGACTGCGTGTTTCCGCTCAAGCGTTCTCGCGCCGAAGCGGTGCAGGTGCTTGAAGAGGACGTTCTTCCGCCGAACGGTCAGTAGCCGCTTCGACTCGTTGATGTACTCGTTCACCCACTCTCGCCAGTCGTACGATTCTGGATCGACTTCTATGGACGTTTCCGGCATGGAGAAGTTCAGATTCAGACGTCGGAGGTAGAACTGGATCAGTGCGACGGCCGTCCGGTGATTGGCGTTGGGAAGTGGGTGTTTCAGAATCAGGTTCGAGGCGAGTCGACCTGCGACGGTTGTTGCTGAGCCCTCCCAGGCTGTCCGATCAAGCACGCCCGGTAGCGCGTCGACGTCGATCTTCTTGTATGCCTCGACAGGAACGCCTTCTTCGTCCTCGTTCTGAGCGATGAGAGCGCGGTAGATCTCGAGCAGGCGAACGACGATGGTGCTGTTGTCCTCGCTCATCTTCGCGAGTGACGCTTTGAGATCGAAATCGATCTCACGAACGGGCCCACCACCGACGTGGGACGTGTAGACGACGTAGAAGGCTTCATCGATATCGTAGGACTGGACCTTCACGGCAACGTCGTCATCGTAGCCGACGATCTGCGAGACAACTTCGGCAGGGTCCGGATGCACGAAGTCAAGAGAGAACTGCTTGTCACCGGGATGGTGGTAGTAGACGTGGCCCATCTGGTGTATTGTACTCTTTCATCAGTACTTATTAACCCGGTTTGTTGAACAGGAGGTTTCTATGTAGAGCATTGTGCTGGTGGTTGCGCTTTTCGTAGTACGACGAATCATACGCACCAATCGGACACCAGCAGGCGCCAGTATTACAATCAGTAGACGATTTTGTCATCATAGACAGGAGGCACGTTCCATGAGCAATAAAACAGCAGGCCTGTGGAAGCAAGCGATGGAATCAGAGAGGGATGTCTCCGAAATTCAAGCCCAGTTGGCAGAACTCAATCAAGAGTTGAACTGGGATCGCGAGAATCTTCGTGAAGATATCTCGACTGGCCGAACGCAAGTTCGCACAGACGGCTAACGACTGGTGTGTTCCTTGTTCTAAATAGAACGTATGGATATACGCAGCTATAGCGGACGAATTTCAATTCGAGATTTACGGAAGTTCGAGGAGAAAGCCCCGTGCTTTAGCATGGGGATGAATCCGACACTACCTTTCACGAACCACCGACGATAGCACAGCCTGATATTCCAATAGTTTCTTAACGCAACGTACCCGATTACAGTTGTAATGGTCACGGTGACTGTCACCGCGAAGTTCCACAATCCATCCCTCTCACGGCGCAAAGAGTGGCAACAGGGCACTCGCCTCTACCGTAACACCAAACAGTTCTGTATCGACGGATGGGAGAACGGCGACTTCGGCAAATCCGTGACCACAGCCAGCATCGACAACGGCCTCTACTCGGCCATTCAGAACCAAGCCATCCGAGAGGCGAAATCCGACCACAATAAGGACGGGAAGGTTCGCTACCGAGAGAGTCAACCGTTCGCCGTCAACAACCAGAACTGGGAAATCGACGCAACCGAGAACGGCACAGTCGTCGTCGGCTTCCCATGCGTCTCCCAATGGTGGTACACGCCTATCGAAGTGTACGACGACATTGCCGACCCTGTAGACCGACTGGTTGAGGGTGACGCCAAGAAGACACGGCTTCAGGTCTACCGTCGTGGTGACGACTGGCACTGTACGTTCAACGCCGAGTACGATGCCGACACGTCGGGTGAGACGCCCATCGGTGTCGATATTGGTGAACGGCACATCCTCGCGGTGACGGCCTACGGTGAGGGCGAGTCAATGCTGGTGTCGGGTGGTGAGGCGAAGTACGTTCGACGCAAATATCGTTCCCTACGCGATTCGCTTTCGGAAGCGGGTGCGCTTCGCGCACGTAACCGTGTGGGTGACAAAGAACAGCGTCGAATTAAGGACTTGAATCACAAACTCTCCCGTCGTCTCATCACGTTCGCGGAACAGTTCGAGAACCCCGTCATTCGGTTGGAAGACCTCGAAGGAATCCGTGAGAATAGTTCGTGGTCGGGTGTCCACTCGTGGCACTTCCACCAACTCCAACAGTTCATCACGTACAAAGCCGAACGTGCGGGTATTCGCGTCGAGAAGGTCGATGCGTACCACACCAGTCAGCGGTGTTCGGCGTGTGGTTCGATGGGAACCCGTGATGGCGACCACTTTTTGTGTTCGGAGTGCGGTCGTGGACGCCACGCTGACCTGAACGCCTCGGAGAATATCGCACAACGAGAGGGAGAAACATGCACGGCCTAACACTTCGGGTGAGGCGAACCGTGCTACCTCGCTGGTTGAATAGCCAGCCGTCGTTGACGCCCGCTGTATGCGGGGAGGAAGGCCCCATTGACAGGGCTACACGCGCTGTAAAGCACACCGTTGGTCACAACTCGGTGGCAACCTTCGACGGGTCACGCGAAAGCGTACTTGAACCCCGAGGAAACGCGCAACCTGAATATCCACTTCGTGGAATCCTCGCCCTTTAGGGCGGGGAGGATGTCAAATCAATGAGAACCGTTGCGTCGACTACCATCGACGATTCCATCCCGATGGAGACGATTCAAACCATTCTTCGGGAGCACTCGGTACAGTGTGCAGTTCTCTTCGGTTCCCACGCGAAATCAACAACCAATCCAACGAGCGATATCGACATCGCAGTCGAGTTAGAAACAACTGATCGTGAGAATCCGACGTACAATGACGCGTTCTTGAGTCTGGGTGCTGACCTCAGTGAGGCACTCGAAACGAATGACGTGGACCTCGTCGATGTCCACGCTCTCTCACCACACGTTGCCGCATCGGTCTTCGAAGCGGGGGTTCTCCTTGTCGGTGATCCCGATCACGCCGAGGAGCTTCGGGAGCGTGTAACCGACAAAGTGTCTGAACCCCGGCCACCAAGCGAACGCTTCGACGACGCACTCACGAAGATTGATGAGCATCTCAGCGACTCTGGTGGCACAGCCTCCGACGGGCACGAGCGACAGCGATGACTGGGGACGTGTGTCTACCTGATCGCCTTGATCGAATTCTCGGTATTGTCGAAAGATTGGTCTGTCGTATCCACATCATGATAGCGTAATCATCTAACCATGGACACGGATCTCAACCAACAGGTAAAAGAAATCGCCGAAGCTCGGGGCCTCCCCGAGTCGGAGATCCTCGAACAAGCGTTGGAACGCGGTGTCGAAGATCTCTGGGCAGAGCTTATGGTCTCACAACACGTAAACGACGAACTCGATCGAGAGACAGCCATCGATCTCGTCGGTCGAGACCGCGTCAAGCGTGCGGAGCGCGAATTACAGGCCGTTGAAGATGACGTCCGCTGGGAACTGAGTGCGTGATTCTCCGCTACTACGCCGATGCAGAAATCTCGGAGTGGCATGACCACGCGCTCCGACTCCTGCGAACGCTTCACGACGAGCACGGCATCACAGTAGAGATCGACCGGATCGACGAACAGCATGGGCTAATCACAGACTTTCCAGGCGAAGTACGACACCTGACGCCTGAAGACGTCTACGAGCGCGATCTTAAGCGCAACCGTGAGCTGAATCAAGTCATTGAGCAGACGCCGTCAGAGGCGTTCAAACGCTACGGAAAACTCGACATCGCCGGGAACATTTCGGTCGTTGATGATGGGGGTACCGTTCGGTGGGCCTCGACACTCCCGGGCTACGCTGACGGCTATCGACCAGGTGCTGAATCACGGACTGCAATGGATTTCTTGGAAGATATCGCCGCCTCTCCGAGCAACCGTCTCTGTGTCGAGTGCCTCTCTTTGCTGGACGGCGACGAAAGCTTCTGTCCGAACTGTGGCTACGAAGTTCCGTAACACAGTACACTCAATCAGATCTCTTAGAGCTGTTTGGCATCCAATGAGGCGATAGAACCCAAGCCAGCTACTGATCGGTCGCTGCATCTGTGTCCAAGTCGCGACTAGAAAGACGGACTCGAAGTTCCTGGCCATGCTCAAGGTCTACAGATGGGTCGTCCAGCCGGAGTGAATTGCCTCGGGGTCAAGCCCCGAGGCTTCCCGTGGTTTAATCGGACACTCCCAATCGACCATCGGCCTGATAGCCTCGAACGGTCGAGTGGGTCACAGTCGGCTGATTCACACAGCCCGATGCCTGCCGTCGCAGTTTCCGAATATTCGGCAACGTCTTGAGAGCAGGCACATTTCGATTCAACGACTCCAACCCTTTCTTCGCAATATTCACTGCCGCGTTCCGGTCTGCGTGGTCTTGCCGCCCACATGCGTTGCACTTGAACCGCTTTTTCTGCCGATTCGACCGAGCCGTATGCTCACACCCAGTAAAAGAACACGTCTGACTGGTGTAAGCCGGGTCAATTTCCTCGCTCGGAATCCCCTCAAACGCCGCTTTGTACACGACGAACGAACGGAGTTTGTGGAACGGCAAGGAGTGCAACCGCCGGTTCATCCGAGTGCCATAGTCAATCGACTCTCGAATATGCTTGAGGTCTTCAAACACAACAAGCGGCGACTCGAATTGCTGAATCCACTCCACGATTCGTCGGGAGACTTGGTGGAGTTGGTCGTGAACGTATCGTTCTTCTTTGTTCTCGAACACGCGGTTGAACGCTGTCTGCCCAACGTTCTGCATCCGCTTTCGCATCGTGAAGTACCGATGGCGCTCTTGCTTGAGTTCAGGGTATTCGATGACCACCGAATCAACAAGGTCGTCTTCACGAAGAGCGGCAAGAGCTACACAATCCTCGTTAATATCCACACCAACGACGGTTTGAGCGTTGTGTTTGTCGTGGACGGCGGCTTCGAGGTGTGTAACGTTGACGTGCAGTTCGTGGTTGCCGTTGCGAACCATTGCTTCTGCCGTCCCGACACGCCATTCATCGCTTTCGAGTGCTTGTTCGAGAAGTTCGAGGTTGTCGGGCGAACCACGAAGTGTACCTTTGACCGGGTTGTATGGTTTGGCACTGATACGGTAGTGTATCCCGTCATCTCCGAGTGTGAGGTTGTACCCTTCGGTGAAGTTCATTCGCAACGGGTACGGCCCAGTTTTCTGGTGACTGGGCGTGTTGTAGTTGTCGCGGTCGTAGGATTGTTGAAGTGCTTCAAGCGACTTGGCGACGACTCGTTGCGTGGTGTTCTTCACGAAGTTTGCTTCGTTTTCGAGACGGGTCGAGATGTCGCCCCAGTCCATTCCGTTGGTGGCTAATTGGATGGTCTGGTTGTACACCCATCGGGCTTCGTGGTAGGCTTCAGAAAGAAGTCGCTCGACCTCGGGTTGGAGTTGGAAGACTAATGTCTTCGTGAGCGACTTTTCCATGCCGTATTTAACGGACTGCGGTGTTGTAAATGTATAGATTATATTTGATGGCTTAGGAGTTGTCGGCTTCACCCTCGGGGTCAAGCCCCGAGGCACTCGCCTTGCTTATCTGTAGAATTGTCCCGTCACCTGCGTCAACAACGTGTGCGGTGAGTTTTCGACTAGTGACTGCCGACTCGATTCTCCCAAGGCGCTCGTCAATCGCTGCGAGTGACTGCTCAACAGTCTGTGTCTTTGCTGTCTCAGCGTGCGTAGAGGCTAGAACGTTCGAGTACTTACGGTAGGCCGTCTTGCGTGTTCAGGACGCTCTCTCTCCAGCCTTCACCGTTGCCCACCACGTTGCAATCACAGCAAGTGTGACACGCTCAGGAGGATGCCCACCTCCAATACAACTTGGGAGATGCTTCGTCACGTCATCTGGCGGGTGAAAATGCCTGACTGGCATCTCGGTGTTCTGGTTCGATTCCTCGCGACCGAACCTGAACTCCAGACCTTGCTCCCTGTAATGGTATTTGTAATCGCCATTCTCCCACCATTGGATGTCAAAATATCCCCCTGCCTGGTGAATTCCTGGCGTGACGGTGATTCGAGCTTCCCTTGGACGTCCGTTCCGCTGCTCGAACTGTCCACCCTGTGTGTGCTTGTACTGAACCTTGTGGACACCCTTGTCGAGTTGTTTCTGCATCATCCTGACGCTAGCGTCGATTGACTCAGCATCAATTGCTGACCCGTTGCCCATCGCCATCGTCAGGGAGACACCCGCTGGTCGGAATCCCGATTAAACGAGCCTCGTTCACTATACGGATCTTCGAGTTTTGCCTGTTGCAGACGATATGCGGCACGGAGATAGTTGAATTCACGCTTGGCAGTGCGCCAGTGAGAAATATCTGAGAGCTCCTCTTCGTCCAGCTCCTGGTCGGAAATCAGTAATTCCTCCGGACTACTAGTTTCGTACTGGCTTTGGTAGTTGGCTAGCTCTTGCTTTATTCGCTGGATTTGACTTACGAGATCTCCAGAGGTGGCCAGTTGATGGACTTGCTGGAGCAAGTACCAGTCTGGATCTCGCTCGTATGTCTTTCCAGAGGATGTCTGATGTGACCTAACGATACCCTCTTCTACAAGTCTGTTCAGCGTGTCTCGAGCTTTGTTTTCTGAAACCACAGCTGTATCTGCGATTTCATTCGCAGATTTCGGATCTACAGTCCGCTTAATCACCGTCCGAATTCGTTCGTCTGCAGTCGTGGATTCTTTCCACTCTGCAGATGCGAGTTCATTGATATCTGTGAACTCGTCAGTATCTACACTGAATGGCGCGAGGTCGTCTACCGTCATCGACTCTTCTGGCAATTCGTCTCCAGTCGGGAACTCCTCAGGGCCGTTGTCGTTGTGAGTGGAGGTGTTGTCAGGCATGTATTCAAGCATAGCACTGCAACGCAAATATATTTTTCTAGCCCACATATGTGTGTCTGCTCTTCAGAGATGGTGTCTGTATATATTCTCACACGCTCTCAATCCAGTGGCCGGAAATGGTGAAGATCGTCCTTTGCACCTGGATGGCTCGGCAGGTCAATCTGGGTGACGTGTTCGTAACGAGCCGTAAGGACGTCAAAAAACCGCATATCTGCGAACGCCTTGTATCCTTCTCCGGGTCGTTCGCCGATGTAGACGACATCACCGTCGTGGAGGAGAAGAGCCTCGTAGGCCATCGGCCCAACCGGTGGCCAACAAAGAACGAGTGTCTCTGCTTGGCCGTACTCCAGCAAGACATCTTGGTCACCAGACTCGACTGGGAACCACGGGTCGAGGATTGGATCGATGTCGTAGGCAGTAATGTCGACACCGCGGTTGTCGAGTTCGTACGCCCAGTAGCCCTTCCACGCACCGAGTTCGATGAGTGGCCCCTGCTCGCGAAGATACTCGAGTGCCTCGCGTGTCGGAATCGCGAACGCGTACTCCGCGATCAGCCGCTGTTGGACGTCGGTCTCCCACTGCGCTGAGATGGGCATGACGATGTCACGTTCGCGTTTGCGGCGCCGCAGTTTAGTGAGGGCCTCTTGGATTGCTGCGATGTACTCGATGTCGTCGTCCTCTTTACAGACGGTTTCGACGAAGTCAGACCACGAGACGGAGATCGACGCTGGTTTCTAGTCGCGGTAGCGGTCGCTAATCTCCTCAGGGTCGCCACCCCGCTTGCTAATCTCATCACGTGGAAACTCGGTCATCACTCGGTGAGGTACTGCCAGATTGTGGTGGGGTCGGCATCGTTGAGCGTGGCGTTCGTCTGTATTTTCCTGAGCTCAGCTACACAGCGCTCGGCGACGAGCGGATAGATGTTTCCAGGAACGATCGCCCTGTCGAGTTGCATGATCTCTGGGTAGTTCTCGGCCCAAATATCCTCGACAACTCGCGGGTAGAGGTCATCAATGAGGTGACGGCCGAACTCGCGGCCCTCCTCGACGACCATCGTTCGGACCTCTTTCCGGATACGCGCCGGCGTACAGTAGGTTGCAACGAGGTACTCCGCCCCTGTCTCGGCCTCGTCAGGATTCCGGCCAAACTGTTCGCGATTCAGCTCGTGGAACGTCTCGCGGACGATCTTCACGCGGCGCTCATACGTGTCGCTGCGCACGACGACACCCTCTGCGTGGACGTCCGCTGCAAGTGACGACGGCGGCGCGTCGAATGACTCGGGATCGATAGTACTCTGTTCTTCGAGGATTGTCGCCGGGAGGAACGAGTGCTCGCTCGGGGTATCTTCGTGGCGGATGCGTTCGAGGACACGCCAGACTGTGGGTGTGTCGAGGAATCCTGCGAAAGTCTCCGTGTAGGGGTTCCCTGCGGGGGTGTAGGTCTCGATGCGATCAAACGGGAGGACGTCGAAACCAATGAGTGCTGGGAGTTCGCGGTCGGTGTAGCCGTAGTCGAGCGTCGAGTAGACGAGGTTTTCCGCATAGACGACAAGCGGGCTCGCGTATTCATCGTGCAAGCGTCGAAGCGCGTCCGTATCGACGCCGTCACGGAGGCAGCGAACCGCACGGTGAAGTGCCCCGTCGACCTCTCCAAGTGAGTCACGATGGCTGCCCATGATGGACCTACGTGTTCCGAAGACGAGACTCCCGTCCCCGTCCGCAGCCTCACCGACAACGCTCGGATAGGCGTCCGCGTAGCGCTCGTCGTAGAGCGCGAAGCGGAAGGCGCTCCCATCGAACTTCTCGACGACGACAAGGTCGTCTGCATCGAAGAAGTCGTCTGGGACGATGGGGTGGTCGTAGCGTGGGATTTTTGGATAGACCTTCATTGTGGATTTGGTGTGAGTCGATTCGAGTGATTGACCGGGGGAGAGGTAGCGTCGGGTGTGGGGGCGATCGTGAGCGGAACGCCTGCATATCGACTGGGTGACTGCTACGCCGAAGTTGTTTGTGTTTCTCTTGGAGGGGAAATCGAGGGATATCGCTTCATCAGCGGCAGTGTGGGTTAGTCGCCGGGGTGGTCGATACCGTTCTTGAGGTCGTCGAGGTCTCGTTCGAGACGGTCGATGTGTGTTTCGGGCCATTCACGCTCATGAATACGAGCCGGAGGAACTCGTTATCACGCTCAGGCATGAGTGGTAGCTGGCTTGCGGCCGCAATTGTTCCTTTGAATTGGTTCGCAGCGCGTGGTGAGAACTTCCACGTCCAGTCTTCCTCACTCGCCATCCGTGTCTCGATCCATCATTTCGAGGACTTCGTCTCGCGAGACTAAATCGGATTCACCGGACCGGAGGTCGTGTTCGCTCGCTGCGATTTGCTTCCATCCTTCTCGCGAAAATTCGGGATGTTTGATGGCGTCACGAGCAGCGTAGCGAAGGAATTCGCTCCGTGAGTTGAACCCCTGTTCTTCCCACGTCGTATCGATGTCTTCGAGGAAGGCTTGGCTTAACCAGATGTTTATTTGCACCATTTCCGGGCCGTTATTACTGGACCCTGTATCAGCATCAGACATATACGTGTGCTATGCATCCGTGTTGTGATAAGAATTCTCCGAAGAACTACCTGCGAGGCGATGTTGACTGGGCCGCCCTAATAATCGAGGAAAAACGCCTCTGTGCCCCTTTTTCTTGCGGACATGTGATGTGGCACAGTCCACATATTGAAACCGGTAGAGGTTATCTGGGGTCTATGGAGTGCCCTGCGTGCGGTGGCAGCCGAATCACGATGGAGGTTGGGCCAGACCTACCTCCCACGACCTCAATAGAGAACGCGTTACGAAAAATTCGAGGCGAAAGCCTCGCCCTTCAGGGCGGAGATGAGCCGACCAACAGTATTCAACCGCCAACGATGGCATATACGGGGTTCCAACACAATCGTTAAGCCGGCCAACTGCGATAGTATGCATAGATGGTGAACAGTACCCGTCACGCGAAATACGAACTCTACTACCACATAGTGTTCGTGCCGAAAGACAGGCGCTCGCACCTGACGGGGAAGACGAAGGAACGTCTCGAAACCATCTTCGCGGAAATCTGTGAGGACAAAGGCCTCGAACTGGCCGAGTCCGAGGTCATGCCCGACCACGTACACCTGTTCATCGGGAGTCCACCCAAGAACGCTCCGTCACTCATCGTCAACTGGGTGAAGGGCATCTCGGCGCGGAAGTATAACCAGCGGTACGACGACCGCGTGAAGTGGACTCGTTCGTACTACGTTGGAACGGCGGGGAGTGCCTCCAAGGGCGCTGTCGAACGATACATCGCTGAACAGGAGGGTGAGGACGCATGAAGCGCGTCAACACCTTCGAGGTCGTGCCACAGACCGAGAACGACAAAGAGTGCCTCCTACGGCTACTCGACGCCTCCGCCTCCCTGTGGAACGAACTGACCTACGAACGTCGTCAGAACTACTTCGGAGACGGCGATGTGTGGGACACTTCCGAATACCGTGGACGCTACAACGGCGTCATCGGAAGCGCGACTGTTCAACAGGTCACGCGCAAGAACAGCGAAGCGTGGCGGTCGTTCTTCGCCCTCAAGGAGAACGGCGAGTACGCCAACCCACCGTCGTACTGGGGCAACGAGGAGGACGGACGCGAACTTCGCACCTACATTCGGTGCAACCAGTACACGATTGAGTGGGGCAAGCGTAGCCGTCTCGAAATCCCTGTCGGGCAAGAACTGAAAGACGAATACGGACTCGGCTACCATGAACGGCTCCGCCTCGAAGTCCGAGGCAATCCGAAGTGGGACGGCAAACAGGGTCGTCTGGAACTTGAGTACGACGAAGTGAGCGACACGTTCAGGGCTTTCCAACCAGTCACCGTACCTGATTCTCGACTGGATTCACGGAAAATCGAAGATTTTCCTGAAGTCGAAAACGCTTCGCGTTTTCGGAATTCACCACTGGCTTCTCACGAAGCCGCCCTCGACGTTGGCGCAAACAATCTCGTCGCCTGTTCCACGACCACTGGGAACCAGTACCTCTACGACGGTCGGGAGTTGTTCGGACGGTTCCGCGAGACGACAGACGAAATCGCCCGCCTACAGTCGAAACTCCGTGAAGGACGATACAGTTCCAAGCGAATTCGACGGCTGTACCGACAGCGGACGAAGCGTCGTGACCACGCACAGAACGCGCTGGTACGCGACCTCGTTGAACGGTTGTACGACGAGGGCGTGGCGACGGTGTACGTGGGCGACTTGACCGACGTGCTGAAAACGCATTGGTCGGTCAGGGTGAACGAGAAGACACACAACTTCTGGGCGTTCAAGAAGTTCATCCACCGTCTCGCGTGTGTCTGTGAGGAGTACGGCATCAGTCTCGAAGCCGAGTCGGAAGCGTGGACGAGTCAGACGTGTCCCGAGTGTGGCGACCACGAGGAGACGGTTCGCCACGAAGATACGCTGACGTGTCCATGCGGATTCGAGGGACACGCCGACCTCACGGCGTCAGAGACGTTCCTTCGAGAAAACAGCGATACGCAAGTCAGGCCGATGGCACGGCCCGTGCGATTCGAGTGGGACGACCACGACTGGTCGGGGAAACCACACCCTCACGACAGTCCCAAAGAAGTGCGCACGAACCCGCAAGTTGCCTCCGTGGGTCGGTAGCCGAACCCCCAACGGAGGAATCCTCGCGCTTTAGCGCGGGGAGGATGTCAACTCTGACAGTCGAATCGGCTGTGTTTTTCACTATCGGCTTGTCTCGACGAGGCCAGCCGTTTCGAGCCGTTCGACGAGTTCCGAGGGGTAGCTAAGACCCCGATCGGGATCCGTTGCGAGTTCGGAGACCGTCTGCTCACCGTCCAGGGCAGTGGGGGCACGAACCTCGGTTTCTGTGAGGATACTGTTGCACACCAGCGAATCGATATAAAAATCACTTCGGCATTTTGCAACACTCGACTGACTCAGGCGAGACAGGAGCGTATACGATCATTCCGGGCATACAACTATCAAGTTCGCTATTCGGGCTGAGATCACGATATTCGAATTTCACTACAATCCTTATGCACGTGATAATATAATCTGCTGCATAATAATTGAAACTCAAGCACACCCCCGTGTCTAAAGACGTGGATATGTGCTCACAATCTGTATCAACCGACCACAAAATATCTAACAGCCAATACGAAATCGATTGTAGATGCCCTCCCATCGCCGTCGCCAATTCCTTCGTGCTTGTGTCGCCACCGTTGGTCTCGGGACTGCTGGCTGTCTCGGTTCTAACGAACCTGCTGGGACGACGACAAAGACTGAGACGCAGACAGAAACGCCGACGAAGACGACCACAAGTACCCAAACTAAGCAGCCGGAACCACCTGTCGTCTGGCAACGGGCACTTGGCTCGGAGATCACCACTACCCCAACGAGTACAGGCGACAGTCTCTACGTGGGAGCGAAATCCGGGACCATCGAATCACTGAGCGCTGATGACGGAAGCCAGCAGTGGTCGTTTGACGCAGACACCGAACTCCGTAGTTCACCAGTCCACGTTGGCGAGACAGTGTTCGTCGTCGTTGGGAAGAGCGACTTGTTCGAGAACCACGGTGTAGTCGCCCTTGACGCCGAAACTGGAACCGTGCAATGGACGTTCAACCCTGAAGCATGGTGGCTCGAAATTCTTGGCGCCACTGAGAACGTACTGTATGTCGGGACCGAAGACGACGCGATCGAAGATGGTGGACAAACACTCTACGCTCTCTCCGTCGCTGATGGAGCAGAGCAGTGGTCCGGTGAAATCGGTGACCCCTCTGGTGGGCTCCTGACTACTGAGACGATGTACGTTCCTACATACGGCCGGCTCTATGCATACGATGCAGGGACCGGTAAGCAGCGGTGGACTGCAGAGGTTGAGGACTATTCGTACCGGACGATTGCTGCCACTGACGAGACAGTCTGTTTCGTTGCTGACGAGGGTGATGTCCGCGGAAAACTCGTTGCACTGGATAACGAGACGGGCGAGGAAAAATGGAGCCATGACGAATGGATCACGACATCGACGACGCTCCACGATGGCACGCTCTACGTCGGTGGCGAACATATCGCCGCATTCGATCCAGAAAGTGGTGAACAACAGTGGCAGGCAGACGAGTCAGGGTTCGTCCCACGGGTGCCAGTCCAGGACGGTGTTCTCTTTGCCGGTGGAAGCACAGTGCGGGCTTTCGATACTGAGGGAGGCGGTCTCAATTGGACGTGGACTCCCAAAGAGAGTGTTGAGGGCGTGATACCGTCTGCAACTGTAGCTGATTCTTTGTACATTGATTCGTGGGGAAGAGACGACCCACGAAACCGATTCAAGTTCTCACTCGATGTGACGACAGGTGAGCAGCAATGGGCGTTCGAGGATGGAACCCAACTAACTGACCTGTCGATTGACGAAAACCAAGCCTACGTTGGGTCTGCGAAGGGAACAGTGTATTCGCTACAATAGTCTTAGCCAACAAAATCAAACTAGTCTTGTCTTCGTTGGTTAACTCTCCTCCGAGCGTCTGCTCGTCGCAACTGTTTTAGAGGTTTGAATGCCAATTCTCGGCATAGAGATAGCGTCCAGCGCCGATTCATCAACTATGGTTGACGAAGAAGTCCGTCGGCTGTACGAACGGTACCAGTCGGCTGAGAGTGATGAGGAACGCCATGAGATTGCCCTAGAAATGGGGAAACTCGATCGACGTCGTCACGCTGAAATCTACGCGGCACTTGAAGACGAGTGAGCCGTTTCGGCGCGTTTTTTCTCGGTCTTTGTCTCTCAGAACCCCGTACCCGCTCGCCCCCGCCCGGTGGCTGTTGTGTCTCCCGCTCTTCGGAGGAGTCCTCCTCGTTCAGCCTGCCGTCGTCTGAAATGCGTCGCGCTGGACGACGAGCGTTGTCCAGTACACGTCGCCTTGGTACCGAACCAGATACGTACCGCTCAGGTCGCCTTCGCCATCTTCGTCGAGTCCATGAGCCTGTTCGTGCCCTCGGAACCGGTCGGCAAGCGCTACAAGCGCATCAGACGGCGTCTCGTCGGGCCCGACAATGTACTGTCCGTCTGCAATTGCCGTCTCAACGATCTCTCGCTGGGCCTCCGAAAGCCCTGAGAGGTCGAATGCAAACCGCTCGCGCATCTGTTGTCCGTAGCCGGCGGCCGTCGCTACGTGTTCAGCAGTGTATCGATAGGTGTTCAGCGTCGTATCGTAGGCGTCGTCGACGACCCATTCGGCCTCAGTCTCATCGCCCCAAGTGATATACGAGTACTCCGACTCGGGGACGAGGACAGACTGCTCGCGCTCGGTGTCCGTATAGAGGAATGTCGTTCCAATACCGACCGGGTCACCATCAGCGAGTCCATGTTCAGCAAATTCTTGTTGATCAACCTCGGGAAGATCGGCGAACTGAATGGACTCTGCCTCGACCACTGAGTCTGTGACGATATCCACTTTCACGGAATATCTGGTGGCCGGCGTTTCCTCGACCACTTCGTATGACAGCTCGTGAACCGCCTCTTGATAGGCAATATGTTGTTGTTTGGGGAGTGGCGGCCGGGTTGCCTTCGCTTTCGTGCCGCCGTCGAGGATGCGGTCGAACAGTTGGGCCGTTGCGTCGTTGCCCTCCGCAGGACGGACTGCATAGAGTACTTTTGTCGGGAGCTTCGCGTCTGCGATCGTTGTCAGTTCGAGCCGTGCTGTTGGGGCTTCCGCGACGGCGTTGCTACCACTGAACCCACCGAGGCTGGTGCAGCCAGCGACTATTGCGGGGAGAGACGAAGCGGCGGCCGCGAGGAGGGCGCGTCGGCGCATACTCATGACCTGTCAGAGATGCTCGAAAAGCTTTGTGTCGCACAGAAGAGGGCAACCAAAGCTCCGGGAGTGGTGGAATGTGTTTGATAGATCCGTTTTGAAAGCCCCCGGCCGCTCGACGACCGTGACTCGCTGCGCGACTCGTTCCTGCGGTGCTTGCGTCGTCGGGGCACGCCGAGCGTCCAGCCCCTTTCGATCCCCCCCGTGATCTGTTGTGGAGTCGACGATGCACGTCGGTAGTCCGGTGTGATACGAACGGCACGCCAGGATCGCCGCCCTGTACCCTCCGTGCTCACGAATCAGGAGAGTAGTATCCGCGACAGAACTAGTATCGTTGCTGAAACCACTGCGCAATCTCCTGTTGGAATTGGTCGAACCAGTGCAGGTCGTTATGCAACACAGAATAGACGACGTCGTGATTCACATCACCATATCGGTGGGCGAGAATATTCCGAAACCCAACTGCTTCTTCCATTTGCTCTTGCACATCGCGTGAGATTATCTCTGCATTCCCGAGCGACTCAATCTCGTTCTTTGATGTCCCACTTGGAGAGAGACCCTCTGAAGCACGGATATGTTGGGCGAGGTCGATACAGGATTGGATGAGGTTCATGAACGTCCGCTCAACAGCACGCTGGATAACGACGTCTTCGACGTATTCCGATTTGGACATTCCACGCATCTGCTTCAGATCGTTCGTGTACTCGTTGATGAAGCGGAGTTTGTCGACAACAATGTCCTCGTCGACCATTTAGACGTCTCCACGAGCAAGCCGGTCAATGAACTCTCGGCGTTCCTGTTCTCGCTCACTCGCACTTGCGTCGTATTCCGTGTCGACACGTTGCTTATAGGCATTTATCTCTCTCTCGTCGCCAGCTATACGAACACCATCTCGGAGTGCTGCATGGGAAACATGAGTTGGCAATGATTCAATGTCGCTTACGTCGACGAACCCGTCGGCGTACGATTGCAAGTCAGCATCGATACGGTTGCGTCGACGGAACCGCTCAGCCTCAGACATCTCGTCAGGGAAACGGAGCGCAATGTCGACATCAGATGACTCGTCTGCCGTCCCTCTCGCATGTGACCCGAACAGAACTGCGAAGATGACCTCCGTTTGAGCGAGGTATTCTTTGATTCCCTCCATGTCGATTGTTTCGACAGCGGAGTCATCTGATTGGGGCATAGTGATAGTTCACGTTCCTGCGTAATATATCTCGGTGGGTTTTCCGGTCGTCGTCACGGCACGCCCCGCTCGCCGCCCTGTGCCCTCCATGCTCACGACTCGTTTCACTCCTCGTTCGCGACGAGCCGCTCCTGATAGTCGCGTCTCGCTTCACTCGCACCTTCCCGGTGCGCCAGCACCAAGCGCGCTGTCGGTCACGACGTCCTCGTAGACTCGGCCGTCGGACGCGAAACCGGCTTGTGTGCTGGCCGCTCGCTCCGGGCAGGTCAAGGCGCGCGGTGCTGGATGTTGTCCCATCGTCGAGCGCACGCCTCCCGCGCCCCGGAGGTGCGCGTGAAGGCGCGAAAGGCGTGCGCAGAACCAGTAGGTCAGTGAGAGAGCAGCGGCTGGAGAGTCGTGGTGTCGGAAGAAGACGCTGAGTAGGCGCCTTGGAGCTAACCAATGAGTACTAAGAAGCAAATCGGTAATGAAGTTTCGCACTCCGAACACCCCCGAGCAGTCGTCGACGACGTGGTTGATGAGACGCCTGCACTCCACCCAACGGTTGAACTCGAGATTCAAGCCAAAGTTGACCTGAACAATTCTCAAACTCAAGGACGGGGACTGACCCTTGCAGAAGAAGAGCGGATGGAAGCACGCGAGTGGGAGATTGAACAGACGAAAACTCGGTGGGACCGGAGGCAGACGTCGAACCGGGAAGAGCGGACGGCGACTGTGGCAGAACAGATGAGCCTCGAAGCAACGAGAGAGTTCAAGAAGCGCGCCGGGTGTGTCAATCGGTGGGCCGACCCGGATGAGCCGGACCCGCGTGAGCAACTCTCAGTTGAAGAATTGGGTGAAGTGAACCGCGAGGCAGCGCGATTACAGACGAAACTCGATGGATGGTCTCGGTCGGCGATTAGTCGGCGGTTGGCTGAGCAAGTCGCAGATGGAAAGTCGATGATGAGCGCGGTCGTGGGTGTGTTCGAAGAGTTGCAGCAGGCGCCTGGACGGGTGATTCCGATTGCGGCGGTCAGCGAGGTCAATCGTCGAGAGGTGTCTATCTCTGGAACGATAACCCAGCTCTGGGAGTCGTCGAATTCGGCGATTCAGCAGGTGGGACTCATCGAGGACGAGACGGGGAGAACAAAATTCACTGTCTGGACCAAGTCGGACCAATCGGTTGTGAGAGAAGGCGAGCGTGTGACGATGCGGAACGTCGCGAAGAGTTGGTACGGTGGGCGTGTTTCGGTGGCTGCGACGGGATGGTCGAAACTCGCGTTCCCAGAGCGCGAAGCGTGGTGGGCTGAGTAGGCGTCGCAAGCGGCTGTTTTCTTTTTGAGAGTCCACTCTCCCGGCCCCTCCTCCCCACCCACCGCTCCGTGCTCGCTTCTGCGAAGCTGTGCGCGCAGCCACGACCTTTTGCAGCAGGTCTGGTCAAACTAGAAATTCGGGGCCAGCGCGTAGATTTTGCATCGTGTTCCCACAGAAGACATTTACCGAGGAAGAAACCCACCAACAGTAATGAGACGTGGCGCCCTCCTGATTGCTCTCCTCTTCATCGGTAGCGCTCTCCTCGCAGGTGTCGGACCGACGGTTGCAAGTCCACAGCCAGACCCCGTCTGTGGCGCATGTGGGTCTTCCTTCGAGGATGTCGCCGAGGAGTACGGACTTGAAGCGAATGTCACGCACAGTACTGCAGCGATTCAGGTTCACCCGAATGGGTCTGCGACGTGGGTTGTGACCAACCGTGTTAACGAGTCTGCTGCAACCCAACTCACACAGGACCCGGCGTTGCTGAATCGAGTAGCCCGTTCAGCAGCAACCGACGGATGGGGTGTCCCACACGTCTACGAGGAAGGAGACGTGACCTTTCAGTCAGCATCAATCGATAATCAGACTGTCCGTATTCAGTTCCAAGACCCTGACGCAGGCACGCGTCACGCCGGTATCCTTGTCGTGGATTATCTCCATTCGGAGGGTGTCCGCGGTGGCTGGATATTCAATGTCGACCGGTTTTCGATTGCTGGCCCACCTGGCAGTGTCGTCGTAAATGACCCAAGTGCGACTATCGAAGACGAGTACACCTCCTCAGATGTTCTTCCTGAAGTGTCGAACAGGGAGGTGACTTGGGAGGGAGTCTCGACGAATGAATACGGGTCTGCATTCTACGATGATGTGTACCTCGCCTTTGGTGAACCAGGAACCGATTCAGTTCGTGTAGATGCAGCTCTCTCGATCGCGACTGCCCCCATCTGGCTCGATAACGTGAAAACATTCGTCTTGCCTGCACTTGTTGTGTATGGGCTGATGCTTGGTGGTGTCACTGCAGGCGCACGGTGGGGTGCATATTCATCGTCGAGCGCCCGTCGCATTGCCAAAACCATCGCCGGAGTTGGTCTCGTTGGGGTTCTCGCGGCTACCGCTTCAGCGATTGCGAATGAGCCGTCTTCGTTCGCCGGCCTTGCAGTGATCTTTCTTGTGATTGGTGGGACTGCCGTGGTTTCTCCACGGTCATTTCGGTCTCTTCGAGGTGCACTCGCTGTGGCTGTGGTCAGTGTCCTTGCAGTCGGTGTAACTCTGTTAGGACTCGGTCTTATTTCCCGGCCGCTGGGGGATGTTGCACCCGCTGTCTTTCGTGGAATGGTGTTCCATCTGCCATTGTCGGTTGCGCCAGTGTTTGGCCTCGCAGTCGCCCGAGCCGAGACGAACGACAACCCTCGATTGACGGTGCTTGCGTTTGTCGGTGCACTCGTTTCACTTGCGCTCGCTGGAATGGTGTTCGTCCCATTCGACTCCCGACCGTGGGGACTTGCTCTCATTTTCACCGTCGGTGGGGCGATACTGGCTGGCCTCCTCGGACTCCCACTCGCTATTCTCGGGGCGCGTCAGTGGGCGAGTAATACCTAGTGGTTTGGAATCGTTCGTGTAGTAAATACAGTATCGGGGCAATCACAAAGCGCATATGTCGGTACTATAGAGTATTCGGGAATGAATCGCCGGGCCCTCCTCAGCACGATTGCCACTGGTGGTACCGTGGCTATCGCTGGTTGTAGTAAGTCGGGACGATCCTGTGGACCTCCCACGAACACGTTCAACAGGCCACGTGACCGCTGGCCAATGGCTGGTTACGACCCGGCGAACACGTCTTACGCTTCTGCTGGACCTTCGAATGGAGAGGTACAGTGGCAGACCGACCGTGAGGATAGCGAAGGGCCACGGCTCAACGGCTGGTTCAGTACGCCTATCATCGCCGACGATACGGTGTACGTCGCAACTCGAGAGACCGACGGACACGACCTAGAATACCCTGGCTACCTCGTCGCACTTGATGATGAGACTGGTGAGTTACAGTGGCGAGTCGAACTCCCGTCTTTGGCAAGCGGTGATCCAGCACTCACAGGAGACACCATCTTCGTTGGTGACCAAGGAGGAACACTCCACGCCATCTCGACCGATGGTGAGCGACGCTGGACGCAGGACCTCGCAGACGCGGTCCGAACCCCGACCGTCATCGGTGAGCACCTCTACGTCCTTGACGCGTCGGCAACTGTGTACGGCTTTACTCTTGACGGAGAACAGTGCTGGGAACACGGCCAGTCTGACTTCTGGAATGGTATTCTCGGCGGGGGTAGTTCGTTCGCTGCCAACAGTGCCCCTGCCGTTGACGAATCAGGTGTGTACGTGACGGTCCAAGAAGACTCAAATAACAAACGAACCGGCCACTTCAGGACCGCCCACGTACAGGCGATCGACCACGAGGGAAACGAGGAGTGGCGCTACAGTTTCCCCACCGGATATGAGCCGCCAAATACTCCCGCTGTTGTCGACGATACAGTACTCGTGACTGGGGGCGACCAAATCTTCGCCCTTGACGCGACGACAGGCGATCGGCAGTGGCGGTTTGTCGTCGGCCACCGAAACACCGGCGCACCCGCGACTGACGGAGAGCGTGTCTACGTCGGCGCGAAGAACTTCTACGCACTCGACCTCATAGATGGCAGTGAGCAGTGGCGCGTCGTCAACTACGGCGTCGACGACGGCCTTGGATGGACAAAGAGCGTCCCGTTCATGGGGCCCGCTGCGGTGACCGATGACGCTGTCTACCTTCGGGCGGGTGCGTTTGACCCCTCCAACGGGAGCCGACTGTGGGGGAACCTCACCGAGGAGACCGTCCTTGAGTCGAACTATTCGACACGGCATTATTCCCGACATTCGATGACGCCACTTTCGGTGACCGCAGATGCGCTGTATCTCTCTCACCAGGTCCTGGGGGTGACCAAGATCGCATGAATCGCCGTCGCTTCCTACGAAACGTTGGTGCTGCTGGTGCGATGGCAGGGCTCGCTGGCTGTAGCCAACTGTCTGGTGACGGTTCGGATGGAGTAAACACAGGCCGGGCAGAAGCGTGCGAACCGTATAAACCAACAGTCACTGGAACACTTGGCTGGCGGTCAGTCAGAGGAGATCCCGCTGGGACAAGTGTCGTCCCTTCGGCTGACGCACCTGAGCCGCCGCTGTCGCTTGACTGGACATTCACGCTCGGTGGAAACGCTGGAGCGATAGAGCCTGTTGCCACCGCTGACCGAGTCTACGCACACGAGTATGACTCCATGCTGTACGCAGTTGATGCTGAATCTGGTGAGAAGGTGTGGGGGAGAAGCGTCGATAGCCCGCGTGGGTCGCTGGCAATCGCCGACGACGTCGTTGTTGGTCTTGCCGACTCCACGGTCCTCGGACTCGACCCAGAGACGGGCGAAACGCGGTGGACCGGCCCAGAGAGTCACACCAGCCTGTTCCACGGCAGTCCAGTTATCGTCGATAAGACGGTCTACGTCCCGACTGAACTGTCGCTGCTCGCGCTCGACCTCACAGACGGGTCAGTCAGGTGGCAGCACACAACGGGCGAAGAGACGATTGCGACACCGGCTATCGTCGGTGACGCAGTGTACTACGGCGATTACGACACATACATCTACGCGATTGATGCGGCGACCGGTGAGAAGCGCTGGCGCGTCAAGACGAACGCGCACATCGACTGCAACGTCTCGGTCGCAGACGACATCGTCTTTGCTGGCAGCAAGGGGGGAGTTATTCGTGCACTCGATGCAAGGTCCGGCGAGCACGTCTGGACGCACGATCTCGGAGCCGAACCGAACGCCATGGCGACTGACGGATCTCACGTATACGTTCACACCCGTGGCCAACTTTACGCGCTTGAGGCCTCAAGCGGTGCAGTGTGTTGGTCGACGGAGTATGGTAATACCACTGGGATCGGTGTGGCCGTCGGTGGCGGTCGAGTGTATGTCCCATTCACCGAAGCGGAGTTTACCGAACCAGGGTCAGAGTACGGCACCCGCCCGGGCGTGCTCGATGCAGCAACCGGTGAGACGCTCGCACAGACAGAGGGGACGTTTGAGTCCGACTACGCAAGATTCTACAAAGGGGCAACTGTCGCCAACGGTGCAGTGTACTCCTCTGGAGTGGATGAGGGTGGTGTCACTTTGGCCCGATTCAGCTGAGGAGTGTTAGGGCTATTCCGTCCGATAGCCCGTGATCCTTCTATTCGTGAAAGCAATTGGGTAGGTTTCAGTGGACGTGCTGAATAGAGGGCGCGAGCGGTCATATCATTCTCCTGTACCTCAGCTCAGATTTACAGAAAGCATTTGACAAATGAATTGAAAGTCAGGATTGTGCCTTTCCGTTCACGTCGCAACATCCTTCGTTCAGGTGCAGTAGTAATCACTTCACTTGCCGGCTGTACTTCTCCATCTCAATCGTCGCAGCGTGCTACTGAGAGTAACACGACGACAGTTGGTTCTTCCCCGTCAGAAACCTCAACAGAAGCTCCGACAGAAACACCGACCACGACTCCAGAGTTTGACACAGCAACGCTTTCGGCCAGCGCGTCTGTTGTTGCCCACGCAACGGGCGAACACCCGCCAAGAATTGAACTTGCCCTCACTAATGGGGCTGAACGGGCAGTCCCAATCACGCCAACAAAGGGAGGTGGACTTCCGCTTGAGTATCTCTCCCCTTTCGAGAGTGAGACGGCACGACTGTTCGCGTTTCCTGTGAACCCCGAACACGTGTTCATCTCCGCTGCCGATGTCCCATCAGAACCTGTGAACGACTGCTGGCGATTCCCTGACGGTGAGAATATCGGCATTGCCGTGGAAAACCTCGGTTTCTCGGTTACGCTCAACCCTGATGACACATACACAATAGACCATCACCTGTACTACGATGGTCCTGAGGGAACCTGTGTCTCCAAAGGAGTCTACCAGACAACAGCGCAGGTAAAATTGGCCGAAACGATGGAGTCCGGGCCTGTTCTTTCCCTTGCATATGAGTTGACGGTTGGGGACGATGGGATTGGTTCTGTTACCGTAGAAGCGACGCCAGTAAAGTGATACACTCGCAATCGCTAACGGCTGTTTAGTATCGGACGGACTGAAATGCGCGATGGCCGTTTGCTGAACTCACCCTCTGTATGGTGCACGCCGCTCCTGTCTGGCATTGAGGATTTCAGCAGAGGTACCTGTAACAAACTCATCCTTGCACTCGTCGAGCACGAGTTGAGCGACAGGATCGCTTCTGAAATTTTTGTCACCCCCTGCCGGGTACGGGAGTGCTGAACTCCCGACCAACCCATGACAACGTCACCAAACACCCATGAGCAACAGCACTCAAACGAACTCGCTCAGTATGGCCACGAACTTGTTCGAAGGACTGTGTGGCTCCCTGGAAGCAGGCCTACCGACTACGATATTGAACTTTCAGACCTCAACGGCTACCGGTCTACCTACTGGCACTGCATGAACTGTGGTGAAGAACGAGATCGTCGTAAGGAATTTCGAGAGCCATGTACCGAGTCCCGAAGTAGGAGCTAATCCAAGTTCTGAGACTGATAGCTGAACTCGAAGAGAACCATATTTACGAATGACATGTGTGTTCGAGATTGATGCCCTCCATACTCTCTGTCCGGTTCCAACAGCTCTCGTGTACAATCAATCCACGACAGCCTCGGGTACTGAACTAATGCCGGGATTCTACGAGCGGTTCTCAGACGGGTGGGAACGGGCGCTCAACTGCGTCCCTCTCATTCTGGTTCCGATCTTGTTTGCGAGTGGGGAGATTACAAAAATTCAGTCGGTACTCGCCCATGACGGCGTGTATTTTGGATTCACGTTCGGGATACCAATCTCGGTTGGAACCGTCTGGCAATTTGTAAGTCCTCCCAATTCAGGGAGTGAACGTCTATCTTGGAATCCCAGTAGGCAGACGTCCAGTGTTATTGGTTCCAGTCTTTGCCCTACTGGTTGTGAAGTCAGCACTCGCAGCAGGTTACTTTGGAAGTCTCAAAGCTCACCTTGAGACAGGGGAGTACGACTTTTTCGAGAGTGTTCGGTCCTACTTTGGGCCATTTATCGCCCTCACATTCGTCCCGTTCTTGCTCCTACTCCCCTTCGCAATGAGCATCGGCCTCAACGCAACCGACCTTCCATCGAATCTCGTCAATCTCGTCGCATTCGCGATCATACTGTTCTTCATTGCAGTGTATCTGCTCTATGCAACTCCCTACCTAGTTGTCCTCCGAGAGACCGGCTTGATTGATGCAATTCGGGGGTCTGTTTCGTTGGCCATCCAAGGAGGACCATATTTGTGGTACTTCCTTGGCTACGGCTTCTTCGTGCTCATCGTTTCACTGTTCGCGTCGGCATTTGTGGTCAATGTCCCAGTGATCGGACTCATAGCTGGCATCATCGGTGGCGGCCTGCTTGGGCTTGCGTTGAACATCACTACGATGCGATTTGTCGCTGACATAGACCCAGAGTCCCCAAATATAGGCTCTTGGGATGAATCAACACCTGGAACGACACAGGTGAATTTCGAGGACTAGTGAGTCACAATTCGGTTTCTTAGCGCCTCGATGAGCGAGGCGCTCTCTTCTGGGCGTTTCGAAAAACCATGTCTGAATCCCTACTTGCAAGACTCAGCCCAACGAAGCGCGTCCTGAAACGAGCCCAATACGAGGCATTCGAATTCTCGTTATTAGACGGCGATGTGCTTGTCCACAATGCGAGCCACGCCGATCCCGAGAATCATGAATACAACGTACGAATCGTCAACGGCGTACCGGATGCGTGCGAGTGCCCAGCAGACGAGAAATACACCGGCCCGTGCAAACACCGGGTCGCCGTCGCGATCCGTCGTCCCATTCTCGATGCCGTCGAGCAAATGCAGATAGTCGCAGACGGAGGTGTAGTGAGCAACGAACAGTCGAAAGCCGAGGTTGACGACGATGCAACACCTGATGATTGCGACTGTGAGTTGTTGGATAACGACTTCCCCTGTTGGGTGTGTGTTGACAGTGGTCGACGTGAACTCCCGAGCTAATTGGGCGTAAAATCAATTTGTACCGGTTGATGAGAATCCTTTTATTAATTGGATGCTACTGACACTTGCAGTTGTCAGAGGCACACCACTGGCTCGGTCAACATCTCGTGTTGACTTGCTATTCTTGTTTCGAGCCCAGCCAGTCCGTATCAATTAAGGAATAGAGGAGTGGCTTCCTTGCCCCGCTTTGGAGAGTCCTCCAGGCGAACCTATGGAAAGGGGATAGTTGTGGGTTTGCCGACCACGTCGACAGCCCCGGGGGCAGGGAATTGGGGCTGTCGATGGCACGTGATTGACTGGTTTCTGTCCGTTGGGAGTTGGTTCACCGTAGGACCAGACAGACAATCCTACGGACGTTGAGCTTAGATGCTGGCAGTCGTATCCATTCGGTTGGTGTCAATATACGCGCCGTTCGCGTTGCTGTGGTGCCTGTCGAAATTTCCTGTCTGGGTCTGGACCTGCTTGAGTCGCTCAGTTGTAACTCACAAAATCTGACAGAAGTGGCGTGCAACAGACAGATGGTGTATCGGTCACCGCAGATGACCCTGAACCAAGTAGGCTGAAGTAGGCCGCATGAGGTGGCGACGTTCTCGAGACTGGCCTTGGTCTGGGGGCGACGCCGAGCTCAACTACGACTGCTGTGAGAGTCCGTCCACCGCCCCGGTGTAGGTCGGACGAGGCGACTGCTGCCGCGCCGTCGACGATAGGTGGTCGACGACATACTCCGCATCCCTGCCGACACCCGTAAACAGCCCTGACGTCACCGCGTACAGGAAGAACAGGCCGACGAAGTACAGACCTGGCTCGTCCAGGACGACGCCACGTACATGAACGGGTTCCTTTGGCTGTTCCTCCCCGCCGAATATCGGGAGGTCAATCCACGAGAAGTCAGGGCGGAATCCAGTACACCAGATGACGTTCTCGACCTCCATGACGTCGTCGTCCCCGACGATAGGGTACCCGTCGCGTACGCCAACCGTTCGAGGTACACGTTCGACGCCAGCCGAGGGAAAGTCACTTGGTTTGACCCGGACTAGCTGGATGCCCTGGGACAGCATCTTCGGGCGCTTCCGGCGCCCGATGGGCGTTCCCGTCGTGAGGATCCTGTGAAAGAGCACCCGCATCACGAACGGGACCCCAAGGTGACGGCCGACCCAAGAGTCGATGTGGAACGGCACGTGGCCGACGTCCCGACCCGACAGCCACGTTTTGTGTCCGTCAGCGACATCGAGAGCGATTTCGGCACCGGAGTTACCCGCCCCCACGACGAGAACGCCCCCTTCCTGAAGCTGATCGGGGTTGCGGTACTCACTTGCGTGCAACTGGACGATGTCGTCGGAGAGCTCCGATGCGAACTCCGGAACCTTCGGGACCTGGTAGCTTGCCATCGCCACGATGACGTTGTCCGCCTCGATGCGTCGGTCGCCAGCGCTCACGAGGAAGCCATCGTCGCTCCGTTCCAGCCCGTCCACCCGAACGCCGAGTTCGACGGGTAGGTCGAAATGCCGGGCGTAGGTCTCCAGGTAGTCGGCCACCTCGTCCTTCGTGGGGAAGTCGTACTGCGAACCCGGATAGCCCATCCCTGGCAGGCTCGAGTAACGGGCCGGGGTAAATACCCGGAGCGAGTCCCAGCGGGCCCGCCAAGCGTCGCCGACGCGGTCGTTCGCATCGAGGATGACGAAGTCCTGGTTGTGCTGTTGCAAGTAGTACCCTGTCGCCAGTCCAGCCTGGCCGCCACCGATGACGACGGTCTCGTGTCGTTCAGTCATGTGTTGCTTCCTCAGCTACTCGTATGTGCCCGAGAGAAGTGATGATGCCGCGTGCAGGATTTCACGCCCTGAAATCTCGTGGAGGCAGGATGCTTGGTATAGCAGAGGCTTCAGGCTGATTGGTTTGCCAGTTCGATGGTGGCGTTCGTTACGAGTGGCGTTACGATGGCGTACGGGATTCGAAGGCGGCGAAGTCTAGTGGGGTCGCCTCCGCACGAACCTCCTCGAAGACCGAGATGGCCCACTCGCGGGCCTCCGGGGCATCAGTGTCGATGACCGCCACGAGAGCGCCAGTCTCGGTGTCGTGGCAGCAAATGCCGGCCCGGTCGTCCACGATGCCGAGACCGCATCGGTCGCCGTCGGGGAGGTGATCGTTGACGAGGACGGTCGCGTTCTCGCAGGCGGTGACCTCCCTGATGCGGTCTGGGTTCCATGCGAACATTCCTTCCAGGGTCTCGGGCGTGAACACATACTCGAACGACATTCCCTTGAGGATCGCACCGCAGGCCGTCTCGAGATTGCTCGACTTGTAAACGATGTTATCGAATCCGCGCATTGAGGAAGTAGAAGCGATAAGCTGGCCGAGACGTTCGACGGGCTCATAGGGGTACCCTGGCCCAGGGTAGGAGACTGTCGCGTCGGCGAAGAGGTCGACGGAAAAGCCAGGCATCTCAACCGGCAGCCACTGCCAAACGTCTCGGAGCTTCTCTTCTACCGCCATCGCATCCCGGAGACTCAAGAATTGGTCGGCGACGTACTCGCCGAGGGGAGTCAGTCCGTACGTAGGTCCGTCCCTTACGAGCCATCTACGCGCTTCGAAGTCGGCGAGCACCCGTCCCACGGTCGGCGAGGAGGCGCCGGTGGCATCACACAGCTCTCGACGGTCAGTTGGTCTATCGCGCAACGTTTCGATGACACCGACGCGATGGGCCGACATTGCCAAGAACTGGATGTTATCGATTCCCGTAGTCATATGCGATGTAGGGGGGCGAGTGGCTTAGCAGTTCTACCGTGAGGGCCGAAAGGCTGCTTTCCGTTCGGGCCCTCGGGAGAATCAAGTGGCATGTCCTCCGAGTGCTTCCCAGCCCACCGCGATGGTGGCGATGTACGTCGGCCATGATGCTAACCTGACGGTTAACATTTGCTACACTCGCGCCCTCTATTCAGCACGACAACAGAAACTTCACCGAACGCTGTCAGAAACGGCGGGACACAGACAGAGGGTGAGTTCAGCAGAGGTCGGCTCCGAGGATGGTGTCGTTCTCAGTTGGGGTTCCAGTTTTCGAGCAATCGCTGTGTAGATGGAAGTAATCGGGCTTTAGCAGGTGGATTGACGAACCACGCTGCGCCGTTTAGCTCACCGGGTTGTGTTGTAATTGAGCCGCCCTCGTACTCGGCGTGGAAGAATACCCTCAACACGTGAAGTCGCTCGTCGTAACCCTCACAAGTGGCGATTTCGTGACGCATATGGTTGATTCCCGTTAGAGAGGCCGTGATTCCGACTTCCTCCATTATCTCTCGTTGAGCCGCCGCTTCCATCGTCTCGCCGTTTTCTTGACCACCACCGGGGACACCCCACTCAGAACTACCACGCCCAAGAATCAACAGTACACGCTCCTGTTCCGTACTCTCGACAGTCATCGACTCGGTGAGTGGAGAGAAGTCGTCCGGTGACCGTTTGATGAGTGCGTATGCACTTCCGATGTAGCCCTCTTTGGAGAGTGCAATCCAGTCCTCGAACTCATCAGGTTCTGGTGTGTCGTACCGCTCAACCACTGGTGCCTCCTCAAAACGGTTGAACAGGCGGTCACGTCGGCGCTCAACTTCCCCTAAATTAATTTCTTGAAAGGTCATGTTCTACCGTTACTCCCGATTGACAAAAACGCTCAGAAGCAATCAACAACTTCGTCAACTGCGAGACACGCGCTCTGTATTTTGCACGGTACCAATAAACTATCAGTGACTGGGGGTTTCAATAGACCTCAGTGAGTTGTTTTTGCCCCTAAGGGGTGCGGGGCGCACGAAGAGTGCCTCGCAGATGACCAATGGCAACGAGAGATATCTACGAGAGTGGCTTCGACGAGGATGAACTGGCTAACACGAACAATGCCTGCCCAGATTGTGGCGGCGACGTGAGTACAAACACAGCTGAGACGGTTTGTGACGATTGTGGGTTGGTTCTTTCAGAATATCAGATAGACCATGGGCCAGAGTGGCGGCTCTTCTCAGCAGACGACGAAGGTAAAAAGAGAACGGGTGCTCCCCTGACGCCGACTCGGCATGACCGTGGGCTCTCATCCGAAATCGGTTACAAACGAGACGCTAGCGGCCGAACGCTGTCAGGGAAGAAACGGCAGCAGGTTGCCCGGATGCGTCGTGAACAGTCCCGTGGGCGGTTCCAGTCGAAAGCTGAACGGAACCTCGCTCATGGATTGGGTGAAGTACGTCGGATTTCGAGTGCACTCGACCTACCTGACTCTATCTGTGACCAAGCGTGCATGCTCTTTCGGAGTGCCCAAAATGAAGACTTGCTTCGTGGTCGCTCTATCGAGTCAATCGCTGCAGCGAGTGTCTATGGCACTTGCCGTTGCAACGGGCTTTCACGACCTATTGAGGAGGTCTCTAATTCATCGAGGGTTGCTCATCCAAGAGTGACGAAGGCGTACAAAACGCTGAATACAGAGCTCAAACTCCCAACCCAACCTATTCTGCCCAGTGAGTTCATTCCCCGGTTTGCGTCGGAACATAGCATACCAGATCAAATTCAGCACCGAGCCTGGAAATTGGCGGTCGCTTCTGAATCAAACGGAGTCACGACAGGCTTCAATCCATCGGGATTCGCTGGTGCATGTCTCTACAAGGCGAGTCGGGACGAAGACTGGACACTCACACAATTGGAAGCCGCTCAAGTGGCGAACGTGTCGCCTACGACGATTCGGAGTCACTGGAATCTCTTGGAAGACCCCGTCTGAACGCACGAAGCGAACGTACACAGGACAATCTGATGGTGAATCAAAATCCAATCAGACTTGACTATAACCGACACGGGGACTCACTTTGGACACCACTCAGCCACGAATTTGGAACATCGACGAGATGAATCAGGACACGGCCAAGACTATTTGTCTCGCAGTGGAAGGTGGCCGTATCTATTCATGAGATCGCATCCATCGACGCCTCCACTCGCAGACGCCTCCGAAGGGTTGCTGTCGAGCGGGCACTTGTGGCTCCGTGAGTACGTCGTTGGGCCCCGATTGCGGTTTCAGATGAAGCCATCGGGGCTCCTGATATTCGGAGACCGAGAACGAATCTTCGACGACGTGCCACCGCCATACGAACAGTCTGTTCGGCACGTTCGTGAGCAGTTCGACCGTGACGCGTTTCACGAAGCTGTGGACGACCCATCAGCGTACGTCTTCTTCGGCGTGGCACCGTGTAACGTCGGTATTGACTATGACTGGGACCGAATTCCACCGTTTCTTGGCCGTGCCATCTGGAACGAAGACAAAGAACGACTCCTCCCCATCGACAAAGCCGAGCGAGTGTTCGAGCGTCTGGGTCTCACACCAGTGAACACCTTCCAGAAGGAGGTGAACGTCCGGGATTTCCATCCCGAGCGCTTCGATGCCCCCGAGTCCGCATGGTACGACGGACCTGCCGCAGGTGTGGTTATCGAGAACCGACGTGGTGGAAGCGCACTCATCCAAGAGATCGTAGTCGACGAAATGAGCAATTACGAGCCAATCCAAGGTGAGCCAACAGCAGTCTCCAACAGCCTTGTAACCAAGACACGAGTCAACCAGGCGATCAAAGCCGTCGAAATGCCCGGAAAGACAGCCACGACTGCTGAAGTTCACGCACGCGTGTTCGAGATGATTGTTCGAGAGGAGTACGCCCGACTCGACCACAGTAACATCGATTGGAAGGCGTTGCGGTCTGCAGTTGGGTCGGTCGTCGCCGAGAGACTTGGTTAATTGGCAGATAGTTGAGCTGTCGGCAATCTCTTTCTGAGGCCGGAATTCACTCTATTCAACTCTCCATTCCGGAAACCCACTCCAAAATTTCGGAGCGTAGTTTTCAAGAGAAGTAGCGGGAGGTAGATTTGAACTCAGGTCGCTCCTTGCAGTCGCTCCCAAGTTCAAACTACTCCGAGCTACACTGCTGACCTCGTGGGTTACACGGAGACGAGGCTCGGATCTCAGGAGTTGAGGTCAGCACAAACATAGCGGGAGGTAGATTTGAACTACCGATCTCCGGGTTATGAGCCCGGCGGAATCTCCTGGCTATCCCATCCCGCTACCTCATCAAAACCGATTGCTAGGGGTAAGACTTGTGTTTGGATTCGTGTCTGTCAATACATCTCGAAGTGGGTGTCTCCTGTGTTTCGGTGGGACTTCGGTCCATCTGAGTCCATCTATGCCACCTTTTCTCGTGAGATTTTGTTAGCGCCGGCGATGGGTGCCGGCGCAATAGGTCGTGAGAGAGTTGGAGATCGGCCGAGAGCGCCAGCGAGGAAACAGAGAATGCATCAAGTAATCTACGCGCTCGTAGAGGTATCGACGACAGACGAAACACTCGAAATGGGACCCCGTCAGCGAACTCATCGTAGAGGAACACCGACGACCCCCGGTACGCCTCAAGATTGTAGCAAGCGTGCCGAATCAACTCCTGGTCACGCATGATTACCTCAGTATCAAAGTCTTGAATCTCTTCCCGGACTCGCCCAAGTGAGCCTCGGACGGCAAACTGGGTCGCAGCAGAGGCAGAAGTCGCCCACGAAACAGCGTCGAAGTATCTTAAGCGTCTCACAGAAGACGGGAAATTGATTGCGGACTCACATAGATGCAAGGAGGAAGCCCACGGCTTTAGCCGTGGGAGGAATCCGACAATCCTCGAATCAAACCACGAGCGATAGCTGTCTGACTCCCCACGCCAGCCGTGTGACTTATAAAACACAACTTCGTATGTGAAGTTACAGATGGAGGTCAAACGAACCATCCCGGTCAAACTCTCGGTTCCCGAAGACCGACAGGACGACCTCCATCAGACCATCGAACAGTTCAACCACGCCTGCAACTACACCGTCCAACACGGTCGCAATGACGACGGCTATCTCATCCTCAACAAGTCCACCATACATGGCAAAGTGTACCACGACTTGCGAGACGAGACAGACCTACCCGCAAACCTCTGTGTTCGAGCCTACTCGAAAGCCGTCGAAGCGATGAAAAGCACCGTCGCTGACTGGAAGAAGGGCAACAGCCGACCCCTTCCGAGATTCAACGAACCGTCCGCAGTGTACGACAAACGGACGTTGACCATCAAGGACAGGTCGGCCACCCTTTCGACCATCAACGGTAGGGTCGCCGTGGACTATGTTCTCGGAGACTACCAGAAGTCCTACCTCGATGATGACGACTACGAGAAGCGGATGGGAACGCTCCACTACCGCGAAGACGAGGGTGTGTTCTATCTTCACATCGTCATCAAGAAAGACGTTAGAGAACGAGACAGTGACAAGGTTCTGGGCGTGGATTTGAACCTGAAGAACGTCGCCGTAACGAGTACAGGATCGTTCTACGATGGTGGCGAACTACTGTGGGGGCAGAACCACTACTTCCGCGTGCGTCGAAGCCTTCAGCACAAAGGCACTCGCTCCGCAAAGCAGGTACTCCGGCGACTGTCGGGGCGAGAAAACCGCTTCGTGCTGAACCGCCTGCACACTATTTCTCGACGTATCGGGGAGGAGGCAGACTCCCACGGCTGTTCGTACATCGCCGTCGAACGCTTAACCCACATCCGCAAACGGATGAGTAATCGGAACGACCAAGTGAAGCGTCAGATGCACAACTGGGCGTTCCGCGAACTTCAGGAAATGCTCGCGTACAAAGCCGCAGAGTACGGGATTCGCGTAGAGCAGATACCGCCTGCGTTTACGAGTCAGACCTGCTCGAAGTGTGGGCATCAGTCCAGTACGAACCGTAACTCGGATGGGTGGTTCGAGTGCAACGACTGTGGGTACTCGGTTGACGGCGATTACAACGCCTCGAAGAACATCGGCTTCAAATTACTAACTTTACCATCGGGCAAACGTCCCGATGGGTTGGGCGACGGTCATCTCGCCCTCAAGTCTGGGATGGTGAACGGGAATGGCGATTACACCGCCTACTCCAATTCGGAGGTAGACCGGGAGTCCACGGACAAGCCCACGACTTCAGTCGTGGGTCGATGACTCCATCCTCTCGAAGTGTACTCTACAGTTCTCACAGCAGTTGACCAGCGACTTGAGACTCTGTGGTCGAATAAATAAATCCCATCAGGGGATCCCGTCTGTCGAAGAGAGGGGAATGGGTATCTCAGGCTTTCGCGCTATCATCAACTGGTTCTGTATCAGTGATCGCAACCGGGAGTTCGATATTGATATCATCATACCACACCGTCGGCTTCTTCGAGCGACCAACCTGCTCGAACTCAACTAGTCCGAGTGTTTCGAGCTCCGAGAGGTTGTCGTGAACCTGCCGGACGTCCCGACCGACGAGTCGTGCAGCTTCACGAATACTCTGTGGCTCTTCACGAGCAATGGTTTGCAGGAGCTGGACGTTTCTTGCTGACAGCAATCGTTGAAGATCTTCCTCCCGCTGGAGGACGACCTCATAGAGCAGCTCTGGTTCATCCCCCGCTTCAAGGGCTGCGAGCTGTGCTTCAACCGCATCGAAAGCATTGTCAGGTGTGCCGACCCGAACGGTCAGCGTTCGGCGGTCGTTCGGTCCATCATCGGTTGGTTCAGTTTTGCTCATATTCATTCACCTCGCGTCGAAATCGCTGCAGGACCTCGACGTAACTGCCAGGATACTCGTAGTCGCCGTCGATGTCCTCGCCAACGTGACGTTCGTGGCCTTTCGTCACCGGATGGGCGTTGTCGTAACGGAGAATCGTGTCTCCCGCCTTATTCCCGTAGTGCATGCTGTACTTGATTCCCTCGGGGTAGGCTTCTGACTCGGGAACGGACCACACCGAGATATGCGCGAAGCGATTCGATTCCGGGTAGTCGATCGTTTGATCGATGATTCGTTTCGCGCCATTCCCGGTCATCTAATGTTGTTATACACCACATCACGATAAATGTTGTTGTCGAGAACAACAGTACCTCAATATCAACGAAAATCAGCAAACGCTCGCTGGCACCCAGACGGCCGTCCGCTGCTTGTTCGAGGATTAACCAACAGAATGGAACCGATTCGAAGTTTGTTGGTTAACAAAGCCCGCAGCAACTGTTTTTTCGCCCCTGAGAGGTGCGGGGCGGCAGAGTCCCGCAGGTGACTCTCTGTGTCCATTCACGACTTCTCCGGAGCGACCAGCGACAGCACGACAGATGCCTACACCGACGCCCGCCAGGCGGAGTACGTAGCGTTCCTTCACCGCGTGCCATTTGCCATCGACGCGTTGAACCTCGGCTTCCTTACCGGCTTTCGAGAGGACTGCAGCTACCAACAACAGCAATTCCTCAATCTCAAGCTGCCAGTTGGCATGCTCGATAACGATTTCAGAAATCCAGATCTCGACCGTTACACGGAGCGAGTCCTCGAACACAAACCCGACGTCGGTATCATCGGTGACGCCTACGATTGTGCCGAAGCCCAGTCGTACGTTCGGGCAGTGCGAGACCTCCAAAAGCGCGTTCCCGACACGGAGTTCGTCATCGTCCCAAAATGCAAAGCGGCACTTGAGGAAATTCCAGACGACATCGTCGTCGGCTACTCGCGTGGTTACGCGGACATTCTGGCACATGACTTCTCAGATCCGGTGGATTGGCGAGACCGTCGAGTCCACATCCTCGGAGGCAGCCCACCCAAGCAACTCGCGGTTATCGACCAGTTGACCCAACCAACGTTGACGGGTGACCCACCGGCCGACATCGTCGGCCTTGATTGGAATGGGCTCCATCGTGGTGCACAGTTCGGCGAGTTCTGGACGGGTAACGGGTGGGACGACAGCGGTCGCGATGCCGACCACATGACGGTCCGAGAAACGGTCCGGCACGGGCTTGGGCACGTGCGCTCGTTTTGGGAGAGCCAAGGCGTCTGGCCGGAGGGATCAACCGGGTACGCTGGTCAGACACAGTAT
Organism: Haloferax sp. Atlit-6N; assembly: GCF_003383195.1. Classification (NCBI taxonomy): domain Archaea; kingdom Methanobacteriati; phylum Methanobacteriota; class Halobacteria; order Halobacteriales; family Haloferacaceae; genus Haloferax; species Haloferax sp. Atlit-6N. The sequence goes on from NZ_QEQJ01000008.1 coordinate 65,849, forward strand.
CAACCTCCGACGCCGGCTGACCTCCACTCGTCAACTTGTGTCGAGTGTGAAAACGATGTCTGGAAGGGGTCACGAGATCCCTTCGTCGCTGAATACGATACTGGGGACGTTTGTGGGTACTGTTGTTACGAGTGTTACTTTGTCCACCGCACTCGGAACCACCTCGAGGAAGTCATGGGCGAAGCCAGTGTCTACATCCCGCCCGCGTCGCGCTAGCCCGTTCACACGCGATTTTCTGTGGATGTGCAGAGGGCCTAGTCATCACCGACTGGTTCCATTCGCTCGGGAGAGTTTATCTCGCCCCCAGAGGGGTGCGGGGCATTCCAAAACTGGAGTGCTCGCGAGAAAATCTATGGCGACGAGTGACTACGCAGCGGTGTCGTTCGACGACTCCGACACCCGACGTGACGAGATGCACAGTACCATCGAGCAGTGGATCGACGACCTTGTTGACTCCGTCGACGATGCACAAGCGAGCGCAGAGTTCCAGACGTGGCTTGACGTCCAACGGCAGTTCCACGACTATTCGTACCGCAACACGCTCTTAATCAAACAGCAGTGCCCTGTGGCAACAAGAGTCGCGGGCTATCGGACGTGGCAGAACGAATTCGACCGTCACGTCAAGGAAGGCGAAAGCGCGATTTGGATTTGGGTTCCAATCATCGCTAGACAGTGTCCTGAATGTGAGAACTCTCCCAGCTACCACTCCAACACCAACTGTGAGTACGACGAGACGCCATCTGAAGAGTGGTCGAAGGGCTTGGTTGGTTTCCGGCCAGCACCAGTCTTCGACATCTCGCAGACAGAAGGTGAAAGCCTCCCGAGTCTCGATACGGATGCGGAGGGCGACGCAGACAAACTCCTCCCTGCCGTGTTGGACGCTGCTGAGGATGTCGGTGTTGAGGTTGAACTTGCACCTGATGAGGAGTGGAACTACGGCGACGCCAAAGGTGTGTGTCGTGAATCACGAAAAAACGAATCCCCCATTGTCGAGGTGCTTCGCCGGGACAATGACGCAGCAATGGCGTCGACGTTAGTCCACGAGTACGCTCATGCACGTCTCCACGTCGGTGTTGACGACGACACCGAACGGTCGAAGCGTGAGGTCGAAGCAGAAGCGGTTGCATACGTTGTTGGGAGGCAGTTCGGCCTCGATATGGCTGGTTCGGCGTTCTACCTCGCCACCTGGGAGCGTGATGAAGCAGACGTGATTCATGAGCGTCTCCAACGGATCAGTCGAACGAGTCAAACGCTCATTGAGCAGATCGAGAAAAAGAACTGTGATTAACCAACGCCGTTGAGTATTCCGACGTTTGTTGGTTAACAACGTCGTTGGATTAGAGGTTTCCTGAAATAGCGAGGGTCTGCCGTACTCAAATCTGTCTTCAGTCACTTAGTGTGGTGACACACTAGGCTTTTCAACAAGCGGTGCTAGTAGTCATTCATGAGCAGTGAACCGGTAGACGCTGAAAGCAAGGTGTCTGGAAACCAAGCGAATATTCCAGCTCGGATTCGTCGAGAACTGGGGATTGACGATGGAGATCAACTCCGCTGGCATCTCGAAGAAGACGGAAGTATCCGAGTCCGCGTCGTCCAACAACGGAGTGGAACGTTTGCGGATTTCGATGGGTATGGTGGCGAAGAAGAAACAGACGCCACCACGGACCATGACGCGTGGGGCGTTGAGACAGAGTAGATGCCACGAGCGCTAATCGATACGAGCGTCTTGTTTGCTGCTGCGTACCGTCGAGACGGGATGCACACTGAGGCACGACCAATTCTCCAAGGCATCGATGACGCGTCGCTTCCGGAGGCAGTCGTTCTTGATTACGTTTTAGCAGAGACACTCAATGGATTGACGACACACGCCGGACACGACGCCGCAGTGGACTTCTTAGATCGACTTGAGGAGAACGCACGATTCCACATTGAGTCTGTGAACTCCGATGCATTCGCGACCGCAAAGGCACTCTTCAGACGCCACCGTCAACTCTCGTTCGTCGACGCTTGTATCATTGCGTATATGCAGACCAGGGGCTTGGGATATCTCTACGCGTTCGACGACGATTTTGATACTATAGACGATGTCTACCGCCTCGATACTGCCACAGACCCGTACTCTCCGAACTAACCACTTCGGGACTCTGTTGAAGACCCAGTTGCTGATAGTTTGTTGATGACGTGCTGAATAGAGAGCGCAAGTCGGTCAGACTACTCCGTCAACTGATGAAGATATGAATAGTTGGAGTGCAGTATCTGTGCTACCGATTTTGATAGCGATACTTCTCTACTGCATTTTTGATTTCGCGTGCTTTCGAGCGCGCGGTGGCTGCTACTGGTGAAACGATGGCGGTTCGATATTTTATCCGTGCTCCTCGTTCCCCGTTTGGTAGTCTTCGGTCGGATAGCTCTGCCAAGTGGAATCCAGACAAACTCGTGAACTCGTAGTACTCGTGGAATTCACGGATTCGGACACCGTCGACACGCGCGGCAATAACGTCACGTGCTTGTTCTTTGGGGATTGTAAGGTCTAGTGTCTCGTACTTCATTACGTTGAGTTGGTGTTTTCCGAACTTTACCTGCACACTCTCGTTCACACAATTGCTTGCTCAGTGGAACTCTGTGTGAACGCTTCATACACATAATATTCCTCACAGAAGTTTGGGTGTGGGTGAAATAAACAGACTCGTCATGCTTGACGCACCCCCTGTCTGTGTCACGCACTTTATATCAGAGGCGGAGGGTTTCAATAATTCCTATTCGGGTAATGGGCACCATATGCTCGCCTATTTTCCCCATTTGGTTGTCCTCGGAGAAACTCTTGATTCGCACAATCGCTTAAGTATCCGTGTTTAAAATACAAACATAATGTCCAACGAAGCACGCCTCGATTCCCTCGAGATTCAAAATGTAGTGGCATCGAGCGCCGTCGGCCAGGAATTGGATTTGGAGTCGCTCTCGAACGACGTCGCTGGAGCGGAGTTCAACCCCGATAACTTCCCTGGACTCGTGTATCGGACTCAAAACCCCAGGGCAGCGAACCTAATTTTCCGGTCTGGCAAAATCGTGTGCACTGGTGCGAGTAGCGTCGACGGGGTCAACCGTGCATTAGAACAGGTGTTCGAGGAACTCGGTAGCCTTGGTATTCCAATCGATGACCGAGAAGAGGCGACGGTACAGAATATCGTCTCGAGTGCAGACCTCGGAACGAACCTCAACCTGAACGCGCTTGCAATCGGCCTTGGACTGGAAAATGTCGAGTATGAACCCGAGCAATTTCCCGGTCTCGTCTATCGGATCGACGAGCCCAAAGTAGTGGTCTTGATGTTTGGATCGGGAAAGATCGTCATCACAGGTGCGAAGAAAGTCGACTATGCACGAGAAGCGATTCAGGTCGTCAGCGACGAGATTGAATCACTAGGACTTCTTGGTTGAGCATCGGAACCTGTAGTCCAACCGTCAATAGCCGAGGTACGCCAACGATCGATAACTGGTCTCTTTGCTGGAATTGGGTATCTGAATCACATCCGAGTCGAATGCTTCAGAGGGTAGTCTCGACTGAACCCCCGTATTCGGTCCATGCTTTGATACCACCTTCGTAGAAGCCAACGTCCTCGTATCCGAGTTCCAGCAACGTGGCGTAGACAAAACTCAGACGGCGGGCTGTGTTACAGTAGAGCCTGACCGGTCTGTCGGGCGTTATTTCGTGGGACTTCAGGATTGATTCGAGTTCGTCTCGAGGTTTGAGATGCCGCGCCTCGTCGTCGACGAGCGTATGCCATTGGAAGTTTATCGCGCCGGGCAAATGGACTGTGTCGTACTCGATTTGGTCACGGGTATCCACGATGACTGCGTCGCTATCCAGTGCATCTTCGAGGTCGACAGCGCTGACGAGTGAGTTGTCAGTTCGGATTTCACAAGTGTAATCTGTTTCTTTTCGTTCAGGGACAGTTTCAGCCGTCTCGTAGTTGCGGGCCCACGCTGTGATATCTCCGTCCATGAGATAGAGGCGCTCAAGATCGTGGCCGAAGAGTGCTGCGGTCACGAGAAACCGCGATGCGTAGACACCATGGTCGTCGTCGTAGGCGACAAGGCGGTCATCAGATTCGATTCCAGCCTCGCTCAAAAGCGAGGCGAACGCTGCGGGAGTCGGAAGTTTTCCCTCCATCTCGTCGCCCGGGTCACGGAACTGTTCGAACGGAATCCGGACCGCATTAGGGATATACTCAGTCTCGTCATCCCATCCACGGCGGACGTCGACGACCTTCCAATCGGGCTCTGCTTTGATACGCTCAGGTGGAACAAATATTTCGGGCATGTCAGGATAGTGTTCCGGTGTTGATCCGGGCAGCTGTTCGCCTACTGCTTCGGAGACGCCCCTACACTCAACCCCGGTCGTGATGTGTCAGGGCTGAGTACGGGTGTCTTAAATTTATGTTTCAATACCGCCACCTCGTTGATACCGACGTCGACCGAATCAGGCAACGATCTCTTCGGGGCTCGGCCGGACAGTCGCGTCGTACTCGGTGAGTGTCAACCCCTGCTCGTTGGCTTCTTCCATGCTTCGTGCGATGTCATCGAAGACTTCGTCGTCGGCTTTCTCTAGGTAGACGGTCAAGCCATCACAGTCACTAACGTGGACCATAATATCGGGGAGCGCCCGCAACGCCGCCCGTTTTTCTTCCTCGTCGAGTGAGTCTTGTCCCGTGAGCTCGGCCAGTGTCTCGGCGGCTTCGATGGCCTCGTCGTGCTCTGCGACCAGCTCTTTGACTTTTTCTGCACCGAAAAAGGGAATCAATGCGGGGTACAGCGAGTCTTCCTCGTATTGGAAGTGTGGTCCTGCCGCTTCGTTGAGCGCTTCTACCAACTCTTCGGCGCGTTCTAAGTGTTCGTTCTTTATCGCGTCCGAGAGTTCCAGACACTTGTCTCTCGTCTGGCGGTGTTCCTTCTGGAACGTCTCTATCACGTACTCTCTGGTCGTACTCATACACGGGGAGAGACGAACTACGTGGGTGTGAGCGTTCTGCTCGGGGTGAGTATTCACCTCATCTACGACGCGCCACCATCGGATTATTTTCCCTTCAAAATATATGTCGGCCGAACATAGACGGGGAGCGGTTTACAATCCCGTCACTGACCCTTACCAGCAAATATTGACCAGAGCAGCTATTACTAGCCGCATTAGTATCTCTGAGTATGTCCGAGACAGTTTGTATCGCGTACTATTCTCGGACCGGTAATACACACCAGATTGCTACGGCTATCGCAGCGAAGTTTTCTGATGCGACACTTGTCCGAATCCGCCCCTCGAAAGAACGCTCGTATTTTAACTGGCTCCTTCGGTCGTTTATCCCCGGTTCAAAAACGCCCATCGAGCCAACTCCGGGTGACCTACACGGGTTTGACGCCGTGTTCCTCGGGACGCCGAAGTGGACGTTTTCATGCCCACCAGTAACGGAGTATCTAGATCAGATAAATATTGAGTCGGTCCCAACGGGGTTGTTTGTTACGTACGGCGGTTTCGATGAGGAAAGATACACGAATAGTTTAGCGAGGGACCTGCGCTCGAAAGGCGCCGACGTTCGTGCGACACTTCGTGTACAGAGAGGTTCGGTCAGCTCGCCCGAGTGTAACGACGGCATCTCTCGCTTCTGTCGCCAAGTTGTACCCGACTACTAATCTGGGTAAAACCGGCTAATCGCTTCGTTGAGAGCTCGGTGTTGTCAGTTACGGTCGTCCTCGAAATAGTGAGGCGAGTCAATTAATTCGACCGAACTGGTTCGGACCAATATATTCTATCACGCGTTTCGAGAGAGTACCTGTGCAAACAGTACCATCCTCCACCATTCATTTTGGGCTCTCAATCCTCTGTGGTATCGCTGGATTTGTGCTCCGAGGAACAGAAGGGGCTGTCCTTGGAGCTCTCATTGGGTATTTCCTCGGAAAGTTACTACAGAGTATATTTTGGATGCTTACGGGTAACCACCCGACGTGACCCCGGCTTTTCGGAGTCTTTCGGTCACGCCTTCGCGGGTATCTCCTCGATTGACTCGACAAGCACCTCAAACATCTCGTCTGCCTGCTCATCGTCGTAATCGACGTGATACTCTTTTGGAACACCCTCTTTGGCGAGGTTGACGTGCCGGTCTGGTGTGACGTCGTGGTGTTCGAGGCTCTCTCGTGCACACTCAAGCGGGCATCCATCGATCACCAGCATCGGCCGTCCTGACGTCGCAGTATTCACGAGTGGGGCGACGTCACCGCCCACTCCGGCGATACAGGACATCTCTGCGAGTCGTTCGCGGTCAAGTCTGACAGCGAGGTCGTTCGCCATCTGTGCGGCGCTCGAACACCCCGAACACGAATAGACTAACGGCAGATCGTCGTACTCTTCGGACATCACCCCGACGTTTCGGGACACCTTGTAAAAGGGTTCTCCCGAACGTCGTTCGCCCCGGCGAATCGTATAGCTGTACTGTCGTCTAATGCAGACATCGGGCAGGTCAGTCTGGCTCTGGTATCGTCGGAGGTATTAGTCTGCTCATCCATGAGGAACGCATGCAGACAGTCACCGTCAGCCGAACGATAGCCGCATCACCCGAAGAGACCAGTCGCGCGATGCACGACCTCGTCCCGTTCATACGGGCATCGGGATTCGACTCGGTCGACGTCGACGACCGAGATATTCGGGTTTCGAATAAGGTCGGGCCCGCCGAAATCACACTCCACCTGAAAGTCGTAGACGACGCGGATGCCGAGTTGGCCTACGAACAGCGGAAGGGAATCTTCGAAGAGATGCGAACGAGTTATCGACTCGAACCTGTCTCCGACGGTGTAGAGGTAACAGCGACGACCGAGTTCGCACTCGATGTCGCTCTTATCGGTGAGTTCCTCGATTCGACTGTAATCTCTCGGCAACGAAGGAAGGAACTAGAAGCGCAGTTCGATTACCTCGAAGAGGCGACGAACCACTCCTGACCTGATATCGAAACCAGTGGTCAGATGGCCTGGTCGCCGAGCGACCGACAGAATATGTTCGGCCAAACCCCCACCACCCCCCGCGGCGTTTGAGTCCGTATGTGTGCAGAAACACTCGATACCCGAGACGGTGTCGAGTCCGACGACGAGTCCCTCGTCGACGAAGTCGTGACCTTCCTTCGAAAGAACTTCCCACAGATTGCGATGCACGGGGGGAACGCGGCGATACGAGACGTCGACCCGGACACCGGCGAGGTGTGGATACAACTGTCGGGCGCGTGCGGGGGGTGTGGAATCTCCCCGATGACGTCGCAAGCGATCCAACGCAACCTTCCGATGGACATCGACCGTATCGAACGAGTTCACATCGAAGTCCTCTGACTCGCAGACCCGTCCTCAGTGTCTGGCATCCGGATTAAGAGTCTCTTTGAAGCGAACTGTGGCCGACGCGCGTCTTGTGACCGGTTCACCGAACATCATCGGGGGAACCGTGTTCATCGTCTATCCCGCAGGCGTAGATATGGTAGGAAAGCCACAGCGTTTTCGCGTTGGCGACAAGCCGCGTGATGCCGTCGAGACAGAGTGGGAGGTGTTCGTTCGTGATGAGGACGACTCTCCGCTTCGACACACGGGGAGTATCACCGCGCCATCTCTCGAAATCGCCTACGAACAGGCCACGAAACTGTTCGCGTGGTACGCCGTCGACATCTGGCTCTGTCCCGCAGACGGCGTTGCACGGTTCTCGACGCACGACCTCGACGACGACGCCGAACCCGTCCGTATCGAAACCGGTGGGGAAGACCGCTCTTTTGAGTGATGATATCGATTAGTAAACTTCTCTGTGACGTCGGTGCCGAAGGCGATGGTCTCCGATACGACGCAGCATCCGAGACCTCCAAACCACAAATAACTGAAGAAAAGCAGCGTCGTCCGGTCGTCGTCTGGAACCTCACGAAGCAGTGTAACCTCTACTGTGCACACTGCTACGCAGCGGCCGACACGGAAACTGCCGACGGCGAGCTCAGTACGAGCGAAGGAAAGCGACTGTTGGACGACCTCGCGTCGTACGGGATTCCAGTCGTCTTGTTCTCCGGCGGTGAACCCCTCGTCCGCGACGACCTCACGGAGTTGGTCGAGTACGCGGCCGAGAGCGGGATTCGGCCAGTTCTCTCGACGAACGGAACGCTCGTCACGCCCGAGAAAGCGCGAGAACTTCGTGATGCAGGCCTCCAGTACGCAGGAATTTCGGTCGACGGTCTGCGGGGACGGAACGACGACTTCCGGGGGAAAGACGGCGCGTTCGACGCTGCCCTCCGTGGAATCAGGGCCTTCCTCGATGCGGATGTCAAGACCGGGTTGCGGTATACGATCACCGAGCGAAACGCACCGGACCTCAGAGACGTCGTCGACCTCCTCTACGAAGAGGGAGTCAACCGGTTTTGTTTCTATCACCTCGACTACGGCGGCCGCGGGGCCGACATCTCGAACGTCGACCTCACGCCGGGGGAGAAACGAAAGGCGGTACGACGACTCTGCGATATGACTCGTGAGTACCACGACCGAGGTCACGATATCGAGACACTTCTCGTCGGGAACTACGCCGACGCGGGGTTCCTCGTCGAGTACGCCCGTGAACACGAAGGACGGGACGCGGCGAAACGCGTGTACGACTACCTCGAACAGAACGGCGGCGACCCGACTGGTGAACGAATTGCTGACGTAGATTATCAAGGGAACGTTCACATGACACAATTTTGGCAGGGATACAGTCTCGGGAACGTCCGGGACCGGTCGTTCGGCGACATCTGGGACGACCAGACCAACCCACTTCTCGACAGAGTTCGTGCACGAGATGACTACCTGACGGGTCGCTGCGCGGAGTGTTGCTACCGAGACATCTGTCGCGGGGGTTCACGTCTTCGAGCACTTTCTGCTCACGACGACCCGTTCGCACCCGATCCGCAGTGCTACCTTCACGACGACGAGATCGGTATCGCTCCCTCGTTCGAAGCGAGCGGAGACTGAGTTCGGTCACGCATCTCCCGGCCGAATTTGTTCGGGCGAACGTCTACCTAGTTCGTACGATGATATCGAGACATAGGGTCGGTAATCACGATGACGAAATCAAAAATCTCCCCCAACCGTCAGGTAAGTTCGTTGGTCGAAGAGACACTCGCGTTCGCACACGTGTTTGAAGAGGTCGGAATTGATTACTGTTGTGGAGGTGATATCCCACTCGAATCGGCCTGTGAAGAAGCAGGTATCGACGTCGATGACGTTCTCGACAGACTCGAATCGGAACAGACCGAAACAAAAGACGAATCTGACGGATGGAATTCGATGTCGGAGCTCACAGACCACATCGTCACGGCTCACCACGACCGATTACGGGACGAGCTCCCCGCTCTCGAGGCACTCGTCCACAAGGTTACAGAGGTTCACAGCGACGACCATCCAGAACTTCAGGAGGCCGAATCTGAGTTCGTCGAACTTGCTGACGAGATGCAGACACACATCTCAGAAGAAGAGGACGAACTCTTCCCTATCGTCCGAAAACTCGAACGAGGGATGCCGCTTTCGGATATCGAAACCGAAACCATCGAGAACGAAATCGAGGGGTTCGAAGACGACCACCAGGAGACTGCCGACCGCCTTGACCGTATTGCCGAGTTGACCGACGGGTATGCTGTTCCGTCTAGCGCCTGTGCAAGTTACCGGAGTATGCTCGACCGCCTCGAATCGTTGGAACGTGAGACTCACCTGCACGTCCACAAAGAGAACAACGTCCTGTTTCCCGCTATCGAGTCGCTGGTAGCGAAAACCGGTGTTGAACTATAGATACTCAACTCAGTTCGACTTTCTCTCGCTCCACAGTGTCAAAGAAGTATTCCCATTAGTTCGCCCACTCCGGTGAGTGGTCACGAACGGCAGCAACTACCGAGGTGTCCATTTCTCTATTCGAACATGTTCCCGATAATCACTATCTCTCCGTCTGAAAAACTGGCCGGGTAGTATGGAAGTCGAAACTGGCCAACTCGTGCTTACAGGTGTAATGGCCCTACTTTTGGCGGGGGTCGTCTGGTGGGTCTCGCACGTCAAGAGGCGGCAGTCTTACTCGGTGTCAGCCGGTGGGACAGCGACAGGTGTACAACCAGCCGAGCGGGTGGAGAAACCGAGCGGACTCATTCGCTGGTTGACGACCGTCGACCACAAAGACATCGGTCTCATGTACGGGGTATTCGCTCTCTTTTCGTTCGCGTGGGGTGGTATCGCCGTCGTTTTAATGCGTACAGAACTGTTGACTCCGTCAGCGGACTTCCTCGGACTCGGCTTCTACAACGCACTGATGACGACACACGGGATTACGATGCTCTTTCTGTTCGGGACCCCGATGCTGGCCTCCTTCTCGAACTACTTGATTCCGCTTTTGATTGGAGCCGACGATATGGCGTTCCCGCGCGTCAACGCGATCGCGTTCTGGCTGTTACCACCGGGGGCGTTACTCATCTGGGGTGGATTAATACTCGAGCCATTGAACGTCGGAATTCAAGGGGCTCAGACCGCGTGGACGCTCTACACGCCGCTTTCAGTTCAGCAGACGAACCCCGGCGTCGATCTCATGATTCTCGGACTACACCTAACTGGAGTCAGTGCGACGATGGGTGCCATTAATTTCGTCGCGACGATATTCGCAGAACGCGACGAGAAGGTCACCTGGGCGAGTTTAGACATCTTCTCGTGGACGGTACTGGTCCAGTCCGGACAGATCATCTTCGCGTTTCCGCTCCTCGGGAGTGCACTCGTGATGTTGCTCTTGGACCGGAACTTCGGGACGTCTTTCTTCAGCGTTGAGGCCGGCGGCTCGATTCTCTGGCAACACCTCTTTTGGTTCTTTGGTCATCCCGAAGTATACATTCTCGTCCTCCCACCGATGGGCCTAATAAGCTATATCCTTCCGCGCTTTTCGGGCCGCCGCCTCTTCGGGTTCAAGTTCGTCGTCTACTCCACGCTCGCGTTGGGCGTGTTGAGTTTCGGCGTGTGGGCACACCATATGTTCGCGACGGGTATCGACCCGCGACTACGGGCGTCTTTCATGGCCGTGTCTATCGCAATCGCGATTCCGAGCGCGGTCAAGACGTTTAATTGGATTACGACGATGTGGAACGGGAGTCTCAGATTAAAGACGCCGATGCTCTTTTGTGTTGGCTTCATCGCCAACTTCATCATCGGAGGCGTGACAGGCGTGTTCGAGGCGTCTATCCCTGTCGACCTCGTACTCCACGATACGTACCACGTCATCGCTCACTTCCACTACGTCATCATGGGAGGTATTGCATTTGCTATCTTCGCAGCAGTCTACTACTGGTTCCCGCTTTTCACCCAAAAATGGTACCAGCAGACACTCGGCAAGTGGCACTTCTGGCTCACGATGGTCGGGACGAACCTCACGTTCTTCCCGATGATCTTCCTCGGCTACGGTGGTATGCCTCGTCGATACGGTAGTTACGACCTCACCGTTGGTCCCGTGTCGTACTTCATGGACCTCCATCAAATCGCTACACTCGGTGTGTACATCTTGGCCATCGGTCAGTTAATTTTCGTGTGGAACATCGTCACGTCGTGGCTAGAGGGTCCGGACATTGAAGACGGTGACCCGTGGAATCTCGACGACTACGGAATGGTTACGAACGAATGGAAATGGCTCGAACAGAAACGTGAGACGGTACTCCTAGACGGGGGGAGCGAGGAAGATACTCTAAAAGGCGAAGAGTAAGCTACCACGCCCTGAAGGGCGTGGCATTCAGTGCGGACTCTCGTTCTAACTGCCCAAGGCAGTAGATGAATGCTCACCATCCACGTTCAACATCCCACTGTTCAAACGCACGCCTACGGGTTCGACTGATAGACTGAGAAAGGTACCACTGTCAGTGACTCCGATGGCAGATCTCGGCACGTTGTGTATCCCAACACGCGTCGGTACTGCTCGTCGTCGAAAAATACCGGACACCGAATTTCGATTCTGGGTCTGTAATACCGGAGTGAATGTCTCACGCAACTGGGAAGTACCGTTGGCACGGGAAGCCGAACCGAGGCCGTCGATTCGTGCGGTACTTCCAGCTGGTTCTTCGCCTCCGAGGTGGGAGGACTTGTCGCCGAATATGTTCAGATAGCCGGCGATACTAGGTTGAAAGTCACCGTGAAAGATACGACGAGAGCCACTCCGGAGTCACTTCCCCGAGCCTCATTGTTTCCCCGTTGTGTTCGGTGGCGAACGATGAAGCTTCGTCAGCAGATGAAAACGGGTGGAGCTCCTTTCCCATTCCCCCATGAACGTCACTGTCAGCGACGTAGGTCATTTCACTTGCATCACCGAACGTATCTGCAGCAGTGTACGACGAGATGTACGTCTCTCCTCTCTCGTCGATGAGTTCGTAGTCCACAGATGAATAGTCAGTCACGTAGATGACTACGACCTCCCATCCCCTTCGCTCCTGGTCGAAGTGATACGGGAAGAGGCCCATACTCAACGTGTGGAACCACGCCGGGTTGTCATGACTCTCGGGAGCGTGGTTACGGTAGAACACCTGTCCGTTCGGGCCGAAATGCTCACCGATTACCATTCCACCCTGGTCGTCTCGCTTCCCACCCGAGAGGTCGATTGGATCCGGAGCCGGTTGCCCGACAGAGTCAGTCCCGCCGAGGCACCCAGCGACCCCGGCGACCATACTCCCACCGACTGCCTTGAGGAGCCTCCGCCTGGTACTGTCGTTGTTGGTCACTGTCGTACAGTCGTCTGTTCGTTCGGCTACCGGGGTTTTTGGATAGTTTCCAACTTTGTTCATTAGAGGCTCCGTCGATGAATCAATTGTGCAGCGACGCTCACTGGAAGGACGACCCACGCCATCGCACCGCCGAGAAGAACTGTCGTGGAGAGAGCTGTCCCGGTGACGACTGCGGCCATCCCGCTCCCGGTCATCTCGATACCGGAGAGGACGAACACGCGGAAGATGTCGATGGGGTTCGCGAGCACCAGACCCGTGAGCATGACGTTCGGCAGGTCGAACGCGGCGACGAGACCGAGTGCGGCAAGGTCGTGGCCGAAGACCAACCAGGCCCACACGAGAAGTGCGATTCCGAGCGCATGGGTCTTCTCTGCGGCTACAGTAGAGACAAGGACGCCGAGAGCGAGGAACGCGAGTCCCAGCGTGACGGCACCGAACAGAACGTCCGCGTACAAACCCCACGGGACGGTGTCCACGCGGACGAACAGCACGAGGCCACCAAGGCCGAATCCGATGGCCGTCGCTCCCGCGAGGGATGTCGCACGGCCGAGGAACGCCCCGACGACGACCCGTCCACGAGAAACCGGGAGCGCGAACACCATGTCGAGCCATCCAGTCTCTTCTGCGCCTACGATGGTGTCGTATCCGTAGACTAGCGCCGCGAGCGGGACGAGATACGTTGCCAGCGACGCGAGACTGACGACGACGGCATCGACTCGGAACGGTCCGGCCGACGACCCGCCGAACCCGACAACGAGTAGCGAGAGGAGACCGAACAACGCAGTGAGTGCGAGCGTCCACCGACTCCGGAGTGAGAGTCGGTACTCTAACTGCGCAATCGTCAGCGTCTGTCCAGCGAACGCCACCACGGTTTGACTCGACGTCTCGAACGAACGGTCGGCGGCTGTCACAGTGCCGCCGCCGGGTTCAGTCGAGGAGTGTGCTGTCTGGTCTTCACTCATCGTGGCTCACCGTCCGTAGCTGCTCGGAACTCTCGGCGCTCTGTCTCGGTTGACTGTCCTGTTCGGCCTCCGAGAGCACCTGCTCGAAGACGCGTTCGAGCCCCGGTTCTCGAACATCGTACCCATCGATAGTGACGGCCTCTGTGAGTTCCGTCAGTAACTGCGGCACGTCCTCGGGGTCGCAGTCGACGAAGACCACGTCGCCATCGTGGTCAGTCGAGTGAACCGATGCGTCGAAGGCCGAGACGATAGTCTGGATACTGTCGGCCGACGCAGCGTCACCGAGACGGAGGCGAACGCGGACGTCGTCGGTCACTTCTCGTCGCAACCCGTCGATGTCGCCGACGGTGCAGAGTTGCCCACCGTGGAGGATGGCAATCCGTTCACAGAGTGACTCGATTTCAGTGAGGACGTGCGAGGAGATAACCACCGTGAGATCCGACTGTGCGTCGAGACGTTCGATGACCCGGTGAAAGTCCGCAACACCTCGCGGGTCGAGTCCGGCGGTCGGTTCGTCCAACAACAGGATACGCGGCCGCGACAACAACGCGGCGGCTAACCCGAGTCGGCGAGTCATCCCGTTTGAGTACCCGCCGACGCATCGGTCCGCCGCATCGGAGAGGCCGACGACCGAGAGGACAGCGTCGATTCGACTTGCTGCATCAGGGAGACTGTGCATTCGCGCGTGGAATTCGAGCACCTCTCGGCCGGTGAGCGACGGCGGGAACCCGGCGTGCTCTGGTAGATAGCCGACGATACTGCGAAGCTCTGGACCGGCGGTAGCCACGTCGGTTCCTGCAACCGACACCGTCCCGTCGTCCGGTCGGATGTGTCCGACGAGGAGTTTGAATAACGTCGACTTGCCCGCCCCGTTCGTCCCGAGGAGGCCGAACGTCGACCCCGACTCGATAGCGAGGGAGAGCCTATCGAGCGCTGTAATCTCGCTGTACTTCTTTGTCACGCCGGTGACCTCAATCGCGTTCATAGTATCGTCTCCATTCTTCGTGGGGTGGGGTGGTCAGTGGGTGGTGGTCGACGACGCCCGGAACCTCGATGACGGGGAGCGAACTCTCGGCCAGCCGCAAGGCGTCGAACGCTGGACTCGACGCGAAGACGGTCGCCTGCGGATGTTCGTACGTTAACCGCTCGACGAGGCCCGCAGGCCTGTGTCGGATGTCGTTGACGCCGTCACCGTCGACGTCCGAGTCGCGGGTGTCGGACCAGTAGTTGCCCCGCGTGGTCCCGTTCCACTCTTCGAGTTCGCCGACGAGCGCGCGGACCTGTTCGTCGTTGTTGATGAAACTGTTCTCCGAGACAGTCGGACTCGAACTGCCGGCGGTGAAGTAGACGCCGACCCGGTTTTCCAGCACGAGATTCCCAGTGAGCGTGTTGTTCACCGAGTTGAACACGTACAGACCGTTTCCGTTCCCGACGACTTCGTTCCCCTCGACCACCGAGTGGTCGATGCGCTTGAGGAAGATGCCGTGCGCGCTTGTCCCGCTGTTGTTCACTGCAACGTTGTCGACGACGCGGATGTACTCCGAGAGCATAATCGCGTAGCCCGCGTCGTTATCGAACGCGACGTTATCGACGAGCGTGCAGTCGTCGGAGTACATGTAGTGGACGCCGTACCGGAGGTCCCACAGCGTGTTGTTCCGCGCGGTCACCTCGGACGCCCACGAGTAGTAGATGCCGTCTCGAGTGTCCGTGATACGGTTGTCGACGATGGTCACGCCGTCGCTCTTGAAGACCTGGATGCCGTTCCCGCGGTACGACCGCGGTTCGACCGAGTCGCGTCCGACGATGGTTGTGTTCTCGATTCGGGCCCCCGAGATGCCGTCGAGCCAGATACCGAACGTCGTCTTGGTCACTCGACTGTCTCGTATCGTGGTGTTCGTCCCGTTGACCCAGATGCCTGCGTCGTTTCCGGACGTATCGTAGCCGCCGTTGTACACCCACACGCGTCTCAGCGTGATGTCGTCGCCGTTGAGGGTCAGTACGTCACCGGTCCCGTTCCCGTCGATTCGAGCGGTGCGCCCAGGCGTCCCGACCAGCGTGACGTTCGACGTGTTGACGACGACGCGCTCGTCGAACTCACCGTCGAGCCGGATTTGATCCCCAGGTTCGGCGGCGTCGACGGCAGTCTGAAGCGACGTATACGTCTCTCCACCGACCGTCGCGCTGCCGGACTCTGATGGTCCCTCGAACGAGTACTCGTCCGGGACCGGTTGTTCGAAGTCGACTGGACTGTCGGTCTGTGCGTGGGTGGGTGCCGTCGCGACGCCGACGCCGGCAGCGACGATGACGAGACCGGCGACGACCGCGAACAATCGACTAGCCGGGACGTTCATAGAGTACTCACCCTTGCTTCGATTTCACGTTCGTTCCATCGTCTGTGCCGGACTGACCGCCTATCGAGGTATTCCGAACCGACTTGATTCGACGCCGAATCGAGTCGATGGCGGTGGTGGCCGTCGCGTCGGTGTCGCGGTAGTAGAACGCGACGACGAGCAGGCCGATGGCGATGATGGACATGTACGCACCCATCCCTAGACTGGAGAAACTCGTGATGTTTGCAACCTCGTACTTGCCGACCAGCGGCGGTGTGAACGGGTCGACGCCGACGACGGGTGCTTCCGGGTCGAGAGCGTGACCGGTCTGGTAGAGGCGGTACTGGATGTCGACGACCATGACCGTGAACACGGTAATCGTCCCGACGAGTTGGTACAGCAGTCCACGCTTTAGCTTCTTGATAGTCGGTGCGATTGCGACGAACGCACCGCCGGCGGCGACGGCGACGAACGCAAGTGGTCCTAGCGACCACTCGGGAACGTCGACGGCTGCCGGTTCCACCTCGAAGTTCGGTTGCCAGTAGACCGGGTCCGGGTAGTAGAAACCGATATACTTGTTGAGGCGAGCCATCTCGACGTAGTCGCCACTGATGCGCGGGTACGCATAGAGGTGGAGACGGAGTACTTCGTTCGGGTACTGCGCGGCGTGGACGTTGATCGACCACATCGGGAACAAAAGCGCAGTGACGAATAACACCGCGGCTAACACCGGCAACCCCCGGCGCAGTTGGGCGAACTCGTCGAGACTCGGTGGTCGGTAGCTCATGAGCTAGTCTCTCGGTTCGACGAGCATCCGCGAGCGCATCTCCAAGTGGAGCGCACTGCAGAAGTACGTACAGTACACCCAGTACACGCCCGGTTTGTCGGCCGTGAACGTGACCTCACGGGTGTCCTGCGGCGCGAGCGCGATGTTGATGTCGTACTCGGGCACCACGAGGCCGTGGACGATGTCCTGACTCCCTTCGACGTTCGTCGCGGTTATCGTCACCTCGTCGCCCTCTTTGACACGGAAGTCACGAAGTCCGTACTCACTCCGCTTGACCGATGTGTACACTTCGACGGTCTCGTCGTCGACGCGGTCGACCCGTGAGTTGCTCTCCGTAACGTACTCTTTTTCGCCCTTGTAGTCGGATTTGTCCCACGTCTTCGCGGGCTCTATCTTGTCTTTCGTCGCGAAAATCGCGTCGTGTGGCTCGGGATACACCGGGTGGTCCGAGACGAGTTCCATGCCGCCCTGCTCGTCGTCCTTGTCGTTGCCGATGTAGATGAGCTGGTCGTTGTCCGGATAAATTGGGCCGACCGGGAGGAACCGGTCTTTCGAGAGCTTGTTTAAGACGACTAACCAGTCGCCCGTCGGTTCGGTCGACATCGCCTGGACCGCCTGGATGTGGCCGGGGTTATAGTGGACGTCTATCTTCCCGAGGATAGCCTCTTCGGACTGCTTCGGTGAGTTGACCGCCGTCTCGATGTCCCACTTGACGACCTGCGAGTCGATGAACAGCGACGTGTAGGCGTGTCCACGGTCGTCGTAGGTCGTGTGCAGCGGTCCGAGGCCAACTTTCGGCTGGCCGACGATGACCTTCGACGAGTCCGGTTCGGTCGAAAGTTTCTCGATATCGATGATGGACACCGTCGGCGAGAGCTTCCCGGCGACCATCCCGTACTTGCCGTCTGGCGTGACCTCGACACAGTGGGGCGACTTCGGCGTCGGGATATACCGGACAGCTGGTTCGTCGCCCTGATTCAGCGAACTACCTTTCGTCCCGTCGACGATGGGAACGCCGTTAACCTCGCGATAGTTTCCGGCATCGACCGCTTCCTGGATGGCCGGAACGTTGAATGCCTTGACGAAATCGCGGTCGTTCTTGGTCATCTCCTCGATTTCGACGCCCTCTTCGTCGTTGTAGGCGCTCGCGAGTGCCCACTTGCCGTCTTTGTCTGTGTCGAGGATGTCGAGGTTGCCGTCGACTTCGACCTGCCAGAGAACTTCCATCGACTCGGGGTCGAGTGCGGTGAACAGTGAGACGTACTTGTCGGGGTTGTCGATATCACGCCCGTCGTTCGGGAGGGGTGTCCTGAACTCACTGTTCGCGAAGATGTAGTCGGTGTCGGGGCTCTGAATACAACAGCCGTGGACCGACTGGACGTTCGGGACGTCGGTGATAGCGTCCGTCTCGAAGTACTTCAGGTTCACCCGTGCAACCCGGCCGTTGGCCTTGTCGTTGACGTATATGTATCGGCCGTCGTACTTGCCGTCGGTCTCCGAGAGACTCGGGTGGTGGGAGTCACCCCAGGTGTAGCCACCCGCGTCTTCGAGCATCTGGCTGCTCCCATCGTCGAAGCCGTAGCCTTTTGCGGGTTCTCGGTTGAAGACGGGAACCCGTGTGAGTTCGCGCATCGACGGCAGACCGTAGACGCGGATGTCGCCGGAGTGGCCGCCAGACCAGAAGCCGTAGTACTCGTCGTGTTCTCCCGGTGGGACGAAGTGTTCGGGGACGTCTCCTGAACCTGAGTGGTTTTGGCTTCCTCCGCTGTTACCCTCACCGTTATTCATGACGCCGGCACATCCGGCAAGTGAGCCGATAGTGCCGACTGCTGCCCCCGCTTTCATGAAGTCGCGGCGACTCAGGCCGAGCGACGGTAGTTGGAGCGAGACTTCGTCTTCTCCCGCTGCCGTTTCATCGGTGTCGGCCAACACCTTGTTGAGCTGTGCTTCGTATTCAGTGACCGACTCGTCGGTCTCGGTCGGTTCGGATGCGGTGTTGGTCATTTAGACGACCTCGATCGTGCCGACCATCCCGTTCAGCTCGTGTGGGATGCAGTAGTACTCGTAGGTGCCTTTTGTCTCGAAGGTGTGTTCGTAGGACTCACCCGCTTCGAGGTTCCCCTTCTCTGGGTACCCATCCTTCGCGGCTTGCTCGGAGTCGAACCCGCCGGTCGCGAAGTAGGTCGCACCGTCGGGAATCTTGTCTTCGTAAGCAGTCACCGAGTGGCCGATAGAACTCGTGTTCTCGAAGGTGACCGTGGTCCCGACCGGGACTTGAATTGACTTGGGGTCGAATCCGAGTTCCTCAGTCATACCAACGGTGTCAGTTTCGACCGGACCTCCATTTCCTCCGTCTGACGCTTCGGTTGTTTCGGTCTTAGTGGATTCCTCGCCGTTAGATCCACCACTGTTTGAATTCGCTGAGGAAGAACAGCCAGCAAGTCCGACACTCGTCACCGCGATACCTGTCGCACCGAGGCGCTGTAACACGTCACGTCTGGTACTCTTTCGAGACATCGTACACCTGTACCTCTCTCACTATCGCTGTTATACGGTACAGCCGGTTCCAGACAGCGGAGATTAGAACGAATATGTTCGGCGCGGAGCTTAGTCGGCTTACGGTCTCACCACCATCCAGGAATGCGCCGCCGCTACGAGCTGGTGGCGCGACGTTAACGACAAGTAAGAACATGACACGAGACTCGTATTACGGTACCCGAACCGTACCGGTCATTGCGACTACTAACTGGTACACACATCATGTACGTTTCACTAGCGGTGGGTCACCGGTGTCCGGTGGAGGAGTAATACAACCATGAATGGACTTGCACTCGCCGTTGTCGGGATGAAGACGGCAACGTTACTCTTCGGCGGACTGGTGACTTTCGTGACGTTTCAGGCATTCAAGCAACGAGGAACGCCGGCGCTTCGGTCGCTCTGTGTCGGGTTCGCGTTCGTCACGTTTGGGTCACTCCTCGCGGGTGTCGTCCACCAATTGACGCCCCTTTCCTTTGACCATGCACAGGCACTTGAAAGTGCACTCACCGTCACCGGATTTGCTGTTATTGCTCACTCGTTGTACATAGACGACGATTGAAGACGAGTACTGGTGCGATAGTCGATCAGATACTGAACACCGTCAGGGCGTCCGAACATCATCGGCATAACAGTAAGAGATATTGGTGATATATGTGTCAGTATGGGTTCCTTTGAAACCACCGGTGAGACGCAAAGACTCGATGTCAGAGATATCGACGGTGAACCGTTCGGCCATATCATGTCTGCAATCGGTGAGTTGAGCGCGGGTGACTCACTTCTTCTTGTCAATAGCTTCGAACCGGTCCCACTCTACGATGTCCTCAAACGGCGTGGGTGTGAGTTTCAGACGACTCAGGTCGACGACGACGAGTGGCACATCACGATCTCTCTGAAATAGTAACGACTGAAGATGTGTGCGCCACCGCAACCGCTTGCAAAGACACAGATATCACACCGATATTCCGGTCACGGCGTGCGACGTGCACCAATCTCGATCAAGAGGCGTACTAGTAAATACCCATATCCGAGCGACCCCAGGAGTGCGACCCCATCTCCGAGAGCACTTACAAGAGACATACCAGCGATTCGGCCGAGGACCGAGAGGACGAGCCCAGCGAGGAGTGCAGCGATTATGAGCTGGGCAGTCCGTTCGCTCGCCCCACGAAACCGACCCGCAGACGGAGGGTAAAACAGGAAGGTAAATCCGACAATGACGAGACCGAGGAAACCGAGGAGATTGAGTTGACGGTGTGCAGCCAGCGTCCCCGGTGGAAGCGCAGGTATCTCAAGTACGCTCCAAAGGGCCATCGTGAGACCGATAGCAACCCCCACAACACCAGCAATCACACCTGCGAGAACACTTTCTGTTCCGACCCGCCGGCGGTCTGACCGGGAGAACACACTGAGATACAACGCTGCAAAGCCGACGAACGCTATCGCTTCACTCACCGCCCCCGCGACGAAAAGTGGACCACCACCCAGACCGGCGGCAACGAATACTGGTCCAACTGCACCGGCGGGGAGGACGACTGCGGCGAGTTTTTTCGATACCGGAACACCGAGGAACCGAGGACTGAGACGAACCCCGAGCGTGAAAACGAGGAGGACTGCGAACCCCGCGGCTATCAAGTGTGTGATTCGCGGAAAATAGCCGTCCGTGAGCCCTGGTAGGATTGTCGTACGTGCGAGTAGTTCGTACGACCCAACCGCGAGATAGGCGAACGGGATGATGAGATACCGGTTTGCATACTTGTCTACCCACTCGTAGCTCTCCCTGTGAGAACTCGTTCCCGTTTCCCCGCGTCGGACTTCGTTTCGGACCGACCACGACAGCGCAGCGACGAACGCTGCAACACCACTCCCCCAAACGAGTGCCCCAAGAGTTTCTACAAACGTCGGACCGACCGAACCTGCAGAGAATGCAAGTAGTACAGTCCCCAACGTGGCTGCCACGAAATGGACTGGTGGGATAGTGTCGGTAGAGAGAGTCGTCCCGAAATACGAGGGAACTAACAGATAGGCCATACCGAAGACAACGTGGGAGACGAACCCGAAGAGAGCGAGGATGACCTCAACGCGATGGGTGATGCCGACCGTTGCACCGAGTCGCCAGCAGACGAAAAACACGGCACTCGCGATGATGAATCGCCGCGACCACCGACTTCGGCTCGCTCCTGTCATCGGAGACCAGTCGAAACCTTCCGTTTCGAGTCGAAAACACGCTGCTTGTGGTCTCGAATATTAGCCTTTGGTTTTGTTGTCGACTGCGTGGGCACGTCGCTCATTACCTCGTTGTAGATAGTCGAGGGTAAAACAGTTCCACCCGAATATATTCGGGGGAATTGTGAACGGTCGGACACGCGATAAGCCAATCGAATGCCACGAGTCGACTTTGACGCCGAACGGACGTACGACGAAGACCGATTTTTCGCCAGCGAGGCGTTCCTGACCGGCCGCACGAAAGTCATTTGTGGCTTTTTCAAACCCGGGCAGTTCATCCCCGTTCATGCACCGTCGAGCGACCTCGTCGTTAGTGTTCGGTCTGGAAGCGGACTCGTCCGCGAAGGAGAGACTGACCACCGCGTCACGCCCGGTGACATCGTGTCCATTCCGGCGGGGACGAAACGTGGGGTACGAGCGAACGAAGATTCGAGATTGGAGGTGTTGTTGGTGACGACGCCGCCACCGACCGATGCCGAACACGACCCGGTTCGCCGTGGATTGGCGGAAGGTGACTTCGAACCATCGCTCTCAAGTAAGTGACTCGTCGCCGACGAACTCTCTGATTAGTCGCTTTTGGTCTGTGCCGTGACGCCCGACCACAGCTCCGAGAGCTGCTCTGACGCTGAACGCCGCTTCGGGACGACATTCAGTTCGAGAGCGTTCCGCCCGCGTCTGACGACGACTTCGTCGAAGTCGATTGTGTATCTCGTCTCCGAGCTTCCGTCTTCGTGTTTGACCAAGAGACCGGCGTCGACCATCTGTTCGAGTTTGCGGTACACTGTCGAACGAGGGAGATTACACGTCGAGGCGAGTTCGCTCGCGGTCTTCGGTCGGTCGAGATTCTTGAGCATAGTTCGACACTGTTCGTTGGCTAATACGTCAAACACCGTCTGGAAGTCCGGCCCCAAGGCCTCGGAAAGCGGATTCGATGACATAGGTGAATATTCACAAGATATACCGGCTTTCACGCATCTGCTACACTCACATCTGGGGGTACACAATAGACGCGTATATATGGGTGGTTTGGAAATCTGGTCGACGTATCGGAGTCGAATACGAGCGTCACTTCACGCTCACACGGGAAGCTCAAAATAGTCGACGAGGACGGCACACCCCGAACTGATTCGTGGTAGTTGTTTTGTATCGGTGGGCGTACGGGTCTGTTGTGAGCGACTACGACGTTCTCGTAATTGGTGGCGGTATCGCCGGTCGGACCGCAGGTAGCTTCACAGCTCGCGCAGGTCTGAAAACAGCCGTGTTCGACGCCGGTGAGTCCATCCTGAGACGGAACGCGCACTTGGAGAACTTCCCCGGATTCCCGGTCGGTGTCAATCCTCGTCTGCTGCTCGATCTCATGCGAGAGCAGGCCGAACGGGCGGGTTGTGAGTGGGTCGATAACGAAGTTGTCGACGTGGACAGACATCCAAAGACCGGTTTCGTCGTCAAAACGGCCGACTCTGACGAATGGGCGTACCGAGGTGAGCGAGTTCTCGTCGCGACGCCCGGGCGATTCGACTATCTGCGAGAACTTCCGGTCGAAACGGTCACCGAAGAAGGAAAACAGTTTGTCGAGGCGACCTCCTCGGGTCGGACCAGTGTCGACGGTATCTATGTAGCCGGACGAATGGCTGGAAAACCATTGCAAGCCGCTATCGCTGCCGGCCACGGAGCAGAAGTTGCTGTCGGACTTCTCAAGGATTCCGACGCACCGTATGCGTTCGATTGGAGCGTTCCCGCCGGGTACTTTACAGAACGTGGTCGAGAAATTCCACCGGGTGTCGAGGAAGTGTTTCCGGAGGACCGTCACGAACGGGAACGACGCTCGTTGGAAGTAATGCGTAACCACTTCTCGGAGCGACATCCCGAGGAGCCGGACTCGCATCCGGACATATAATACGCCGAGAGGGAGGCTGGAACTGTTCTCGCAGTACGTAGTATTCGGGACGTTTCCCGAGTTGAGCACCGTGTAAAATCGTGTCATCTGTTAAGTTTAAACTCAACCCGAATATGTTCCTACAAACCTATTTTTAGGTGTGCCTAAAACAGTACGTGAAGTCGTTCGGTACGACTCGGTCGAAAACGCGACCAAACGCCTGAACGGCGGTTCAAATCATGCCCTACGTACAACTCACGATTACGGTACCGGAGTCAGTCTGGATCAGCGAAATATCTCGAGCCTATCCAAACACGCGGTTCCGCGTGCTCGCGGCTACTGCGAACGCGACGACTGGGGTCGCTCGAATCGAGATACTTGATGAAGATCCCAACACCGTCTGTGATGAGTTTCGAAAGTACGACTCTGTGACCGATCTGACGGTCTTCGAAACTACCCCAGAGATGTGCTGTATCCAGGTCGAAACAGACGCACCGTTGTTGCTGACTTCGTTACAGAACTCGGGAGTTCCCTTAGAGATGCCTTTCGAGGTTCGAGATGGGCAAATGTCACTCGAAGCAACAATCCCGCAAAAGACGCTATCTGACCTCGGAGAGACGCTCGACAAATTCGGGATTCAGTACACCGTCGAACGCATTCTACAAGAAGTCGAATCGGATTCTGTTTTGACCGACCGACAACAGTGGTTACTCAACGAGGCTATCGAACGCGGGTACTACGACACGCCACGGCGGACGACACTCGTGAACCTCGCCGATGACCTGAACATCGCGAAGTCGACCTGTAGCGAGATTCTGCACAGAGCCGAAGGGCAAGTTCTGAAAGAGTACCGTCGTAGTAACCGCGGACAGAGAACCGAAATCCCAGTGCTCTCTGACTGAAATACATCTCCAAGGAAAGTGGGTGCACTGATACCCACGGTGTGTCGTTCAATCTGGTGAGTCAACCGTGATACGAG
The DNA here is from genome assembly GCF_003383195.1 of Haloferax sp. Atlit-6N. NCBI lineage: Archaea > Methanobacteriati > Methanobacteriota > Halobacteria > Halobacteriales > Haloferacaceae > Haloferax > Haloferax sp. Atlit-6N. The sequence continues at coordinate 90,302 of NZ_QEQJ01000008.1, forward strand.
TCACGTATCCACCACAGGAACATCTCCCCTCGTCGGTGATATCGACGTGTCTCTCTACTGAACGCACTGGCTCATAGAGGTACGACGACGGGTGGCCGTGGCGTTCGTGTATCACGAGGTCTACAAATTGGCCGGGACTCGTCTGCTCGACCGCGTCCACTGCTTCTGCGACCGTCAGTTGTCGATTGTGAGCATGGTCTGCGGTTTCGAGGTCGGCAACCCATGGTCGCTCGTGTCGATGTGTCGTGACGGGTTCACGGCCGGCATACGGATCAGACATAGCTATTCTCGTGGTTCCATGGTAACGTTGTGACTCTCGGTTGGACGGTTCCTGGACTCATTATCTAACTCTGGCAGCGACGTAGCAACACCGAATTTTACCCGTGTCTGCCGTTCGATCAGCCCACTGATTCGAAATGTCTCAGCACCGGGAGTGAGAGTCTCGGGCGGCGTTCCAGCCGTACGAACGACACGCCGTTGAAACCCGGTTGATGACGCCTCGAGCTCTATCGTCTCAACGTTTTGAGTACAGTGTCGTATGTTTTCGCCCGAATATCTCCACCACGAGACGTAGATGGTCAAAAATCTCGTTGGCCATTGAACCGAGAGATGTAAGAGTTCGTGTGGAATCTCTGCCTGCGAGTCGAGACATGAATTCGCCGTCCCGAAGACGTTCGCACACAAATATTATTACCAACGGTACGGACTACTGCTCGATGGGCGACCGAACAACCGACCTCCGCCAGTTAACAACCGAACTACGAATTCACGACGACATCGACGACGCGTTCCTCGCGAAGAGTTTCACCGACCGCCTCGTGATCGTCGACGTCAGGGGTGACAGCGGAGTCCCGTCGGACGTCTTGGACCGACTCGCAGCACACGGTCTCCGCGGTGCCGACGAGGTGTATGGTGACGATGAACAGGGTTCGTTCGCTGGTGCCGTCGGTGACGCGACGCGACATCACTTCGTGGACGTGCAGACTCGCGGTGCTCACCAGTCGTACGTCGTTGACTGAATGAACGACGCCGCTCTTCGACGGTTTGTGATTGTTGTAGCGTTTGCAAGTCGATAGACATCCGTCCGTCCCACCGTGTGCAGTCGAGTGTGCAACCAATTGAAAACGCTACTACAGGTATATCGCTTCGGTTGCGCTCGAAAGGACTCATCCGATGCGCGACAACGCGATTTCTTTGGCCGTGTCGGCCTCTGTCGGCACGTGTTCCAACACTTCGATCTCGGAGACCCATTTGACACTCTCCCAGCAGTCACGGTCGTCAGCGGTCGGAACCAACCGTGCCGGACCACCGTGTTCGGTGTCAAGTGGCTCACCACCGAGTTCGAACGCGAGCACCGACTCTGCAAGCCGATTCAGGGGAAACGAACAGGCGTAGTCCCCATCCATCGAGCGGACCAGTCCGTACTGGCTGGTCTCTGGGAGACCAGCGTGGTCGAAGAGTCGCTCGACGCGGACACCGCGCCACGTGAGGCCTTCGGCGACCCATCCCTCGTCACAGACCAAGTCGCCTTCGAACGTTTCGGTGGGAAACGAACCGAAGTCACGTTGAGAGAGTTCGAGTGGCGTGTCTACAGTTCCGGTTACGGCGAGCGTCCACCCGCTCGTTTCGACATTGTCTGGAATTCTGTGGCGTCTCAGGTCGGTCATAGGTTGAACGAAGGGATCAGAGCCAAAAACGATTGGCCCGAATCTGTAAGGACCCGGACCCCGCGAGCAACCGACGTGTCACCGTTCGACCGACCGGCTACGAGACCCTTCTCAGAAGGGGGCGTTTGGACCGCCACGGCTCGGCTGTTCGTTCTGCTTCGCACGTTCCATCGGGGTAGAACCGACGTCTCCGTCGGGAACGTGCGTGACAGACCCAGTCGAGAGAAAATTCTCTTCTAGTTCTTCGAGTTGCTCGTTGATCGCATCGCTCTGGTGGTGCATCCGTGCAGCCCGAACCCGAACGAGATCGTAGCCGTGGCGGTCTGAGAGGCCGTTCCACGCACGGAACGAACCAATCGTGAGTGTGTGCGTCTGCGGACAGAACGGGGTCGTGGGCGTGAATTCGGCCCGGAGCACGGACTGGTCGTCCGACTCTTCCGCATATCGGTAGCCGGCGCTTTTGTGGCGAGTATCGAGGTTCAAACGCGCCAAGTTGTAATTGAACGTCATGTCATAGACTTTTCGTTCCTCGAACAGTTCTTGCGTGAGTTTATGAAAGGTGACGTGTTCACCGTCGGTGAGTACACGGTGGCCTTTGAGGAACACCCCCGGCTGAGGAAGGTGTTCTGGAACGAACTCGTCGTATTCGTCGAACAGACCGCTGTCGTCGCTGGAACCACCAAAGGGGGATGGGAATCCGATCATACGATAGCGTACGGTGGGACCCGACCTATGGTTGTTCCCGGATATGTTCACGTAGAAACGGGGGTTCGGATCCACTGTGTCGCTCAACAGTTACCTAACTGGGTCGAACATATCGGTATCTTCTGGGCCCTCAGCGGTGATGATTGCGAGCGCTCCTTTCCGTGCGACCCGTGAGAGCGCGTGGTCGACCAGCTTGAAGTCACCCGGCACTGGGAACGACATCGTCGCGACACAGGCACTTCCCGGGAGGACAGGAGTCGTCTGAACGTAGCGCATCGGTTCGCTGGCAAGCGCACCCTGTTCCCAGACTTCGTCCCAGACGCTGCCGATCGGGTGGAAGCTCGAGAACAGATTCGGCCCTCCAACCCCGTAGAAGATACGGGCGGTCTCGCCCGTCTTCACGTTCATCTCGGCGTAGTTGTCCGGCGTAATTGCGTACTTCTCACCGTTCATCAGGACGTACGTCGGGTCCTCCATCGCCATTCGTGTGAAGTCGAACTCGTGGTGGCCCTTCTGTCCCGTCTTCCCGTTCGTGTAGAGCTCGTGCTGTCCGAGGTAGAACTCGTGGTCTACCTCGGGAAGACCCTCTTCCGGTTCGACGAGGATGATACCGAACATCCCCGCGGAGATGTGGTAGTCGACGTTTGCGACGGCACAGTGGTAGACGAACGCTCCGGGGTATGTCACCTTGAATCGGAGTTGTCTCTCCTCTCCCGGAGCAACGTTCGTCGCTTCCGCCCCACCGCCGGGACCACGGCACGCGTGGAAGTCGACGTTGTGAACCATCGTGTTGTCCTCGTGGTTGCGAATGGTGAGGTCGACAGTGTCCCCTACCCGCGTGCGAATGAACGGGCCAGGGATCTGACCGTTAAACGTCATGTAGGTGAACGTGACGCCAGGTTCGACTTCGGCAACTTGCTCGAGTGTCTCCAGTTCCACCGATACTGTCTCCGGTGACGTTCGGGTGATCGGTGCAGGGATATCGCGGGGGTCAGCCGCGATACGATTGACATCTACGGGCTTTGCTGGCCCGAGTTCCGTGTCCATCTGGAGTTGGAGTGGACTTGCCTGTACGTTGTTGTCTGGTGGTGTGCCGACAGTACAACCGGCCAACGCCATCGTCCCACCGAGTCCTGCCGCTTGGAGTACTCGCCGTCGAGTCGTAGTGTACGTCATAAGTATCTCTCTCAGGCTAAACATAGCGAAGAGACAGTATATATCGATATTTTCTATCTCACGATTTGAGAACCGAGTTCTACGGTTATATCTCTCACACAACTACTGACGTACATGATATCTACCGATACCTGTACGAATGTCAACCGGAGATGGTTCCTGAAGGCAGCGGCAGTGGCCACTGTCGGGGGGGCGTCGATCGGTTCGATGCCTCCAGTTGCTGCACAACAGGAACCCTACCTCACGGGCTGGTTCAGTGACGTCTCGAATTACGATGGTATCACGGACGAACGCGGGAAAGCACGTGTGACAGTAGAAGTCGGTGCGGAGGGAAACGGCGGTGGCTTCGCCTTCGGTCCACCGGCAATCCGAATCGACCCAGGGGCGACAGTCGTCTGGGAGTGGACGGGAGAAGGTGGAAGCCACAACGTCGTCGCAGAGGACGGCACCTACGGGAGCGAAATGGTCGCGACCACGGGTGCGACGTTCGAACACACGTTCGATACCGGGGGTGTGTCTCTCTATGCGTGTACTCCGCACAAGGCGATGGGAATGAAGGGTGCAGTGCTCGTCGGTGACGTCGAAGTGTCTGTGGCGACACCGAAACCGACTCCAACCCCTGAACCGGACTACGAATACGTCCCTCGGGAACCAGATTACGAAGGCTGGTTCGACGATGTCGATAACTTCGACGGAACTGTCGACATGCGTGGACGCGAAGAGGTTCGTATTCAGGTCGGAGCAAACGGTAACAGCGGGGGCTTTGCACTCTCTCCGCCAGCTGTTACTATTGATCCGGGTACTCGCGTCATCTGGGAGTGGGTAGGTGACGACGGTCCCCACGGATTCACAGCTACCGATAGAGAATACACCAGTCCGTCACAATCCACCGGGGAGTGGGGGCTGGTCTTCGACGGCGTTGGTATCAGTAAATACGCCTGTGAACCCCACATCACTAACGGGATGAAAGGGGCAATTGTCGTCGGTGACGTCTTCGAAGGCGTCTACGAGGTAACGACTAGCCAACTCGCAGTGTTCGGAAGTCTCGGTGCCGCATTCCTCTCGCCTCTCGCGTTCGGTGCGTTCCTGTGGGCACGCGACCGTCACGACGAGTGACCGTACTCGGCCAGTGATATACGGCATTCAACGAACATGTTTGTTCAGGTCTCGTTCGACAAGAACGAGCCTCACCCGATATTTGTGATTTTTCTCGGCTAATGTGGCCAATGAAAGACCGTTTTGGAGCACCTGGTACGGGCCTGTCGCGGCATAGATTCCTCGCGACGATCGCCGGCGTCGGAACAGCAGCACTTGCTGGATGTCAATCACTCTTGGCACAAGTGAACGTACGGTCGGGCTCAAAGGTCAATCACGTCATGAGCGGAAACGTCTACCCCGGTGAGATGTTCCCGGGGTTGTCTACAAAGGTGCGATGAAGACAGATACCTTCTCCCACCTGATGCAGTACTCTGGTTATCAGCAGTAATCACAAGTGAGACACATCGATGCTAAAATCAAATTCCAACCCAATCGTCAGTCGACGAACAGTCCTGCGCGGTGCCGCAAGTGCGGTGACAGCAGGTTCCGCCGTGAGTGCTGTGACTCCTGTGTCTGCAGCCGTCCGACGAACCGAATACGACAGTCGTCTGAAAATGGACTGGCGAGGGCGGGTCCACAACATCGTCAACGAAGCAGTAGGGTTCGAGCCTGAGAGACCGACGAATCCTATACTTCAAACACATGGCCAAACAGGAAGGAATCGTCAAGTACGCCTGTATCCCCCATGAAGCGGTGGGAATGAGGGGGCACTCGTTGTCGATGGGGCTCAGTCAGGCGGGTCATCCAATGGCAGTGGGGGATACACTCACCATCGGTGGTGGACTCGGACTTGTCGGCGTATTGGTTGATATATTCGTTTACGGGGTGCGCGACAAATCACAGAGAATACTGATAAGCTCCGCTTTTCAGACGGTTCTGAGCCGTTTGTCTCGTCTATCTGAGGTCTCTCAGAGATGGACGGAACGGAGCACTCGTAATCGTTCTGAAACGTTCGAACTGGCGGCCGGTGACACTACGTAATCAAAAAGACGAGAGTCCAGTCAACCGTCGCTGGAAACGAGAAAAAATTACCGCCGGCTACTGCCGATAGGGGAGTACTTTCTTGTGAATACTCGTGGTTCTGCTGCTTTTTCAAGTAGTTGTTCGAATTGTCTGCCCCGATTAACTACCAACTCCAACAAAAACCCGCACCCAATTGCTATCCAAGAAAGAGCGAGATATCACAGACACCTGCACGAACGGACGTTACGAACGCACCTTTAGGTTTCTAATAGGTTCCGTACAATATGGTAAATCTTGGAACCAGATTGTGGCATCGGTATCGTTCAATTCCACTCATTTGGCGCATCTTCACCGCTTTTATATTAGGGTCAGTAGCTGGCATCGCGTTCGGAGACCGGATGAATGTCGTAAGGCCGTTGGGCGACCTTTTCCTTCGACTGCTCAACATGCTCGTCATCCCAATCATCGTTTTCACACTCCTCACCGGTATTCGGCAACTCTCTCCAGCAAAACTCGGAAAGATTGGAGGGACGACAGTCGGGCTATACGCGATAACGACGACTATTGCAGGAGGTATCGGCCTCGCAGTTGCGAACGTACTCCAACCCGGACGAGGGCTCGACTTCGTCGGTGGTGAAGCTCAATCGCAAGCACCGCCATCGTTGATGGACGTGATTCTCGGTATCGTGCCAAGCAATCCCGTATCGGCGCTTGCAGATGGTAACCTGCTTGCGACGGTGTTCTTCGTCATCGTGTTCGGTATCGCCCTAACCTACGTTCGAGACCAACAAGAACAACTTGCAGAGGGGGTCGACTCGGTGTTTGAAGCGTTCAAAATCGGTGCAGAGGCGATGTTCGTGATCGTTCGAGGTGTCCTCGAGTTCGGCGTACTCGGTGTCTTCGCGTTGATGGCTTCTGGAATTGGTGCCGAAGGCATTGGGGTGTTCTCGTCGCTGGGTGAACTCGTCTTGGCAGTCGCCATCGCGATCGTCGTCCATATCGCCTTGACCTATCTCGTCTTCTTGATGTGGTTGGTCGCCGACGTGTCCCCGATTGCGTTCCTCAGTGGTGCGAAAGACGCGATGGTAACCGCCTTCGCCACTCGCTCGTCCAGCGGGACGCTCCCAGTCACGATGCGCAACGCGGACGAAGACCTGCGTATTTCCGAGCGGGTCTATTCGTTCACGCTTCCAGTCGGTGCAACTGCAAACATGGACGGTGCTGCGATTCGACAAGCGATCACCGTTATGTTCGCTGCGAACGTTGTCGGGCAACCACTCGCACTCACCGAACAGGCCTTCGTCTTGATTGTAGCCGTTCTCATCAGTATCGGGACTGCTGGCGTTCCGGGTGCCGGAATCGTCATGCTCACCGTGATTCTCACACAGGTCGGGCTACCGCTTGCAGTTGTCGGGTTCGTCGCCGGAGTCGACCCGATACTCGGGCGGATTGCGACGATGAACAACGTCACTGGTGACCTGGCCGTTTCGACTGTCGTCGGGAAATGGAACGATGGGCTCGACCTCCAGAACGGTGTCTGGTCACGAGCGTCACAGAGAGCTACGAATCTCGTCCCCGGTGACGATTAAGGACGACGAGTCGTCGTCATCGAACCACATGATTTACGGAGAGTCAAGGAGAAAGCCCCGTGCTTTAGCGCGGGGATGAATCCGACAACTCCGACACCAACCACCGTTCAATAGCACGGCAAGATATTCCACGCCAGAATCCACACCTTCAAATAAGTTTGATTACATAGGTTACGTATAGCGAAACAGGTCGTCACCCGCACCTACACTGCTTCCATTCGGAACCAGCCACAGGTGTCCGACGACCTCGATTCGCTCGGGTTCTCAGCCTCAAAACTCTGGAACGTCGGCAGGTGGACGTGTGACCGCATATGGTCAGAGATAAGCCACATTCCCGGTCACAACGAACTCACGACGTACCTGAAGTCCCACGAACGCTACGATGACCTGCATTCTCAGTCAAGTCAGCGAGTCCTTCAAGAACTCGCTGAAGCGTTCAACGGCTGGTACGGCAAACGACGTAACGGAGACACGAGAGCAAACCCGCCGGAGTACCGCAAACACGGCGACGAACACCCGCGAAGCACGGTCACGTTCAAAGCCGCCGGCTTCAAACTCGACACCCAGTACAACCGCGTTCGACTCTCGAAAGGAGCGAACCTCAAAGACTACTGGTCGGACTTCATCCTTTGTGAGTACCAGACTCGACCCGACGTTGACCTCGCCACCGTGGAGAGCGTCCAACAAGTCAGAGCCGTCTGGACGGGCGACGAGTGGGAACTGCACTTCGTGTGCAAGGTCGCAATCGAAGTGGCCGACACTCCTGGTGAGAAGACGGTGGGTGTTGACCTCGGTATCAACAACTTCGCCACACTCGCCTACGAGAACGGTCACGCTGAGTTGTACCCGCTGAACTGTCTGAAGCAGGACGACTACTACTTCAGCAAGCGCATCGCTCAGTGTGATGACTCCGACTCTGACCAAGCCACGCGGTTGAACCAGAAGAAATCGGGTCGCCGCACCCACTACTTCCACACCCTCTCCAAGCACATCGTTCAACGGTGTGTTGAGGAAGGCGTTGGAACGATTGTGGTGGGAGACCTCTCAGGAATCCGCGACGACGAGGAAAACGACGAGTCGAAGAACTGGGGCAAGCACGGCAACCTCGACCTGCACTCGTGGGCGTTCGACCGCTTCACTTCGATGCTCGACTACAAAGCCGAGATGGAAGGCATCACGGTCGAGCGGGTATCCGAGCGCGATACCTCGAAGTCGTGTTCGTGCTGTGGTCGTACACGGAAAGCGAACCGTGTTGAACGGGGGTTGTACGCCTGCGATGACTGCGGGACGGTGGCGAACGCGGACGTGAACGGTGCTGAGAACATCCGGCAGAAAGTATCTCCGAGTTCACCGAGTCTTTCGGTGAATAGGAGTAACGGCTGGTTGGCACAGCCATCAACGTACCTGTTTGATTCAGAGAGCGGATGCTTTGCACCGCGAGAACAGGCCACGTCGTAAACCACAATATCCCAACGCGACCGGGAATCCTCGCCCTTCAGGGCGGGGAGGATGTCAATCTCGAAAGTGGATGTTATAAGCGGGCCGCCGAACATGTTCTAGAAAATCTGAAAGGAATATATCAACCTTTCCATGACAGGAGTGTGTCTGTCATGATTGAATACCGTTCGGAGCACGTGAGCGACCGCTCAACGTTCGGTTCGGATATCAGTTTCCCGGCCACTGACTCGAAATGGTCATCTTTGAGGGTTCTGATGCCCGTCGAGCGACTCGTCTCCTGACTTCTCCGCAATTTTTGGGACGACGATTTCCACGACCGAATGTGGACTATGTTCTCGGATGACCAGGAGCATACTCGTTGTGAAAACCAGGAACCCGCTCACGACGAGTACACCGCCGGTGACCGTCACGAACCACGGAAGTGAGACCCACTCTGAAGTGACGAGTATACCACTCCCCAAGAGAACGAGTACAAAGTCAATCGCTGCGAGTCGGTCGCTGTAGAGGTCGTCGATCATCGGGACGTCCTCGAGACCGAGCAGGTCGCTGTAGCGATGCACCCAGATAATGAACGGGACGATGTGATACAGAGTACCGAGGACGACGAAACCGATAACCCCCAAGAAGAGTAGGTGGACGAGCTCCGGAGAACCGAACAGCGTGCGGGGTGATATGGGCTCTCGAATCCACTCGGGGAAAGCGAGAACGGACCAGGTGGCCATTGCACCGGCCACGATAGCATACCGCCTGAGCATCGGGGTCGATTCGACATTCGTCTCGTAGAGCCGGCGGCCGAGGATGATACTGAACGAAAAGAGCCCGGCAATCACGAGTAGTGCCCCAACCCGTCCAACGAGAGCGTGTTCGAACAACCGACCTGTCGCTAACCCAATCACTCCGAGCGGGTATCCGACTTCCTCCACGCGGCGGAGCAGGTGGTCGATGCCATGGAGGTCTGATTGAGTGAACATCGTCCCCAACTGATACAGTGCACCGAGAACCGTCGTTAGAACCGCTCCGAATACCGCGAGGGTTGCATGGCTCATTCGGAGAGACCCCTGTGTGAATGGGGTGTTCGCATACAGCGGATGCGTGTACGAGACCGCAAGAACGACGCCGAGGAACGTCACGAGCACGAAGAATCCGAGCGCCATCGCGAAGTGCCGTTCCGTGACGTCCCACGGGCGAACCCCACTCAGTGTTCGGGTGAGATTGTAGACGAACACCCAGAAGCCAGCGAGCATAGTCCCGCCAAAAAGCGGGAGCCAACCGTACTGACCGAGCAGTAGCGAAGTACCGAAGCCGATAAGTCCGGCTACGAGCAGCCAGAGTTGAACGGTCGATAACCGCTCCGAGTGGAGCGACGTCCCCGACCAGACCGGAACGAACTGCGTCATCGCACCCATAATCGTCACACAGACCCACCCGACAAGTGAGAGGTGGACGTGAGTTAACGTCGGTTGTCCGGGGAGCACATCCACCAGTACGAGCGTGCCGACGACTCCGCCCAGTAGTAGGAACCCCAGACCGATAACGAAGTGACGGAGAGGAACCGTCATCGGCGGTTGTTTGTTCGTCTCTACGTTCGCTGGAATCGCACCCATGCCATTACGTTCCGAGCGGGACCACTGTCGGTGTATCTCCGAATATATTCACTTCGACGTTGATTCACAACATGTTGGCTGGCTCTCCTTGATTCAGGTAGTTGAGGGCGGACAGCTCCATTGGTATCGACCAACGACTAAATTCGCTAAGCGCGGCCGTAACACCGCCGAAGGCCTTCTCGGTATTCGTTCGTGCGCTCCACTACACCAAACAGGCAGTACCGGACCGTCCGGATTCAGGACAGGTTTCGAGACACGGTGTGTTCACCCGTTCCCGAAGGCGATACACGCCCTTCTCTGGAAGCGTGAATCCGATGTCGAACGCCGTGTGGTCTTCGAGGGTCGTGTCTAAGACCGAGTCGAAAAAGCTGGTGACGATACAGAACCGCCACGCGACGCGTGATGCGAGTTCTTCGCCGTTGTCCGTGAGCCGAACACCCCGATACTTCTCGTAGTCGACGAACCCTCGCTCGTCGAGCTTGGCGAGCATCTCTGTCACGCTGGCGGGTGTGACGTCCAGATATTTTCGGATTTCACCGGTCGTGACGCGTTCTGCTGACCCCGTCGACAGCACCGAAATCGCGAAGAGGTAACGTGCATTCGACCGTTCGACCTCAGAGAGGCCGGGGAAGTGACTCGTGGCCGACCCTGTTGGATAGTCCGACGACATACATCACGGTCCATCATAGTCAAAGTAAAGCCTGCCGCCGAACCTCTTCGCATCGAAACTAAAACAATCACCGGATATCAGAGGGGGCGGACTTTTGAAAATTCCTGTGAGGTGGGTTTTTGGAAATCAGTATCGAGTTTGCATTAGAACTCACTGAAGTAGATACGACGTCGCCGTAACTATCCGGAGTCGTTTGCCGACTTCCGAATATCTTCGCAATAACGATTTCGCTGAAAGGCTATCACGGTATCAACGTAATGGCCAAACAGAAACTCGACCTGCGCGAAATTCCGCCGCCACAACGGCATCCGAAGATATTCGATGCATTCGAGAAATTAGAGAGCGGTGAAGCTCTGACACTCATCAACGACCACGCTCCGACACCCCTGTATCACCAGATGGCCGCTGAAGTCGAGTCGTTCGATGCCGAAGGATACACCGTCGATCGTATCGGTCCGCGCGAGTTCATCGCGACGCTCCCAAAAAAGTAATCTGAGTGTTCAGCAGAGTTTTTGGTAGAGTGGTTCGGGACCGTACCGATCACAACGATTTCCGTGATGACGAGACGCAAAGCACCTCAGGCTACTTGACCCGAGGTGGTGTACGCGACCGATTCGGTTAGTTAGTCTCACAGATTCCAAAAAACGACTGGTGTTCACGCTCGAATCCGGGACACGTCAATCCCGGTTCGTTTTTGGGTGCGCGACCTGAGGGTCTGAATACTCGTATGAACGATTCGAATTACCACCTCGAAACGCTGGCCACCCGTTTCGATCGGACCGACGCCGGTGTCAACGACGCAGGTGACGTCGTCCCGCCGATACACCTCTCGACTACTCACGAGATGCACAGCCCTGGTGAATCAGAGCATGGATACAAATACACCCGATTCGGAAACCCCACACGAGATGTCCTCGAAGAGAGGCTCACCGAAATCTGCGGTGCCGAACGCGCCGTCACCTGTGCCTCCGGAACCGCTGCGATTGCTGCGACCTGTCTATCGGTCGTCGATGCGGGCGATCACGTCGTCGCCTTCGAGGGTATCTACGGTGGCACGCGTTTGCTCTTCGAAGATTTGCTCGTCGATTCGCTGGGCGCAACCGTCGAGTACGTCGACGCGACCGACGTAGACGCTGTCGACGCAGCAGTTACCGACGAAACGGCTGTCGTCTGGATGGAGACACCGACGAACCCGTTGCTCCGACTCTGTGACCTCGCAGCCGTGGGAGAGATTGCGACGGCGGTCGACGCGACGTACGTCGTCGATAACACGTTCGCGACGCCGTACTTCCAGCGACCGCTCGAACGTGGGGCCGACATCGTCGTCCACAGTACGACGAAGTACCTGAACGGACACAGTGACTCGATGGGCGGAGCCGTTCTGACCGACGACCATTCTCTGGCCGACGCCGTAAAACACACCCAGTCCTACGTACTCGGCGGCACGCTCGGTCCGTTCGATTCGTATCTCGCGCTCCGAGGTCTCCGGACGTTTCCGCTCCGGATGGACCGCCACGAGACCAACGCCGGCGAGCTCGCACGATACCTCGACGACCACCCATCGGTAGCCCACGTCAACTATCCCGGATTGCAACACCATCCACAGCACAACCTCGCTCGCGAACAGATGGACGGATTCGGCGGAATCGTCTCCTTCGAACTGGACGCGACCGCAGCGGAAACACGGGCCGTCCTCGAAGCGCTCGACGTATTCACTCTGGCAGTGAGTCTCGGGGGGACCGAATCACTCGTCGACCACCCTGCCACGATGTCCGCGTCCTACCTTACAGATACCGAACGGGAGGCTGCCGGAATTTCGGATTCGCTCGTCCGGCTCGCCGTCGGCGTCGAACACGTAGACGACCTACTCACCGACCTCGATCAGGCCCTCGAGAACTTGTAGCTGTCAGTGGAACTCAGGGCTTGCGTTGCTTGCAGCCGAAAACTACGTGGCTTTGACCGCCTCGAGTAGTTCGTCGTAGTCGGGTTGGTTTGTCGGGTCGTCGGCAACCCAGTTGTAGGTGACTGTCCCGTCTTCGTCGATGACGAACACCGCCCGATTCGCGACGTTGTAAAGCCCGAGGGGCTCGATGTCGATTCCGATATCGTATGCCTGGATAGCGTCGCCGGCCATATCGCTGACGAGGTCGAATTCGATTTCGTGTTCCTCGCGGAACGCGCCCTGGGTGAACGGCGAGTCAGCACTCACGCCGAAGACGGTTGCCCCAGCATCCTCGAACTCGCTGATTCGCTCTTGGAGAGCGACCATCTCGTTCGTACAGGGAGGCGTGAACGCGCCGGGGAAAAAGGCCAAGACGACTGGACCGGAACCGACGTGCTCGTCGATGTCGAACGATTCGTGGTCACTGGTACCGAGCGTGGCAGTGAAGTTCGGTGCATTATCACCGTTGGATATCATCACGACTATGTTCGACTCACTTACAGAAAAAGCGTCCCCCGAACATCACCGAAGAATCATGCCGATTCCGGAGTCGTCGACGACGAGCGTTCGCCTCGAAGTACCCGCACGACGGTACGTACCATTCCAACGAACGTCAGGGTCCACACTCCAAGCGCGAACCAGCCCCAATACGCTGGGACGACCGAGAGCAGGCCGAATGTACTAATTCCGGCGAGGTTTAGTGTACAGGCGGTGTACATACCCATCGGGAACACACGACCCCACGCGGTCGGTGCATAAGTGTGGAGCTGTCGGCCAAACCCGAGCCGAGACCATGGAACGACGATAACCCACGTCGGGACTCGCGTGTCGATATCGACGGTGAGGAATTTCCAGACGTCGAGAATCAACAGTAATGGAATCCACCACGAGGCAATCGCCCATGCGAGAAACGTCACACCGACGATTACAGGTGCGTACTGCGCCCACCCAACCATCGACTCCAACATCGGGCCGAGTGTCGTCCCGGCGAGTGTCGTGATAGCCGCTGCGCCCATTGTGATCCAGTACGGTCCAGTCCAGTCGTCAGGACGAACCGCACCCTCGAGCAGTCGATAGGTGACGACGGTGACGATAATAAAGTAAAGGACGTATCCCGATCCAAAGTAGCTCATACTCAGCAGAACGATTGCATCGACGTTCGCTGATAACGCGTCAGCCAACAGACCTCCGAGAATCGCAAGCGACTGCATGCAAACGATTACCAACAGAAACGCACCATCGATACGTTCGCTCACGTCTGTTTTGCCTGTCCCGATGAATTCGGTCGCAAACAGGTAGTACAACAGTAGGGGAGTGGCGACTATCATCGTTCCCCAGAGTACGGTCGCCACCCATACGGCATCGAAAAAGACCAGCAGTTGCGTGCCAACTGTATTCGTTGCAACGACGAACGTCAACGTCCCCCAGTGACGCTCTCGATGCCGCAAGTCTGCCAACATACGGTCAGGGAACGCTGCCAGTCGCACCGCGAACAGAGTGAGGAGCAGCCCGTAACAACCAATCGTTAAAGTCGCCAACGACTGTGCGACTGCCGCGACGTCTAGCTCTCGGAACGCAATCGAGACGATTCCAGTGGACATAACGAACCCAAAGTACGCCGGATCAAGCGTTTCAACCGCGTTACCGATGCGGACAGCGAACGGCGCTCCGTCCTCAGTGGGACCGAGTTGGTCGTCTGTTTCAGAGGAATTAGTCATATATTGTCCTCGTAGTAGGAGATGAATCCCACCGTATCGTCCATTGGTGGTCGTTCCGACCATAAGTGAGTACCGTTGCGCAGAGAGTCAGCCGTGATAGCGTCATCCGCATCCGTTCACTCTTCAGCGTTGTGACATCCGGCGTTTTGTGATACGTGTCCAGACTCACTCGGGTCGAAGTCGAACGAGGCTGACTGTCTGGAACCGGTTCCACCCAATCTATTATCTGAGTGGCTTTCCTACACATAGTTATGGCGAGCCATTCTCACGACCACGATCACGATCACGGTGAGACCGAACCGGTCACGGACCGCACACACGACAACTCGTGGTCCGCGAACCTCGAAAAACCGCAGTACGCAGACGACCAGTCGTTGTTAGTGCGGCACGCAATCGAAGCTATCGAACACACGACCAGCGGCCACCACGTCAACCTCGTCACGCACGAATCACACGGCCATCCCGAGTCGTACCTCTACGACGCACTCGCCACGGAGTTCGGTGATTCGGGTGTTCGATGGGAGTACGTCGAGCAATGCGGTTGTGGGGGCTACGTCGTCCGCGCCCACGTCGAATAATGAAACCCACGGGCTCTCACGGGGCATCAACCCCGACGAGCGAGTCAGATGACGAGATTACGCCCCAGCAGCGACGACTCGCACGGAAGCAAGAACGGGGAGAGGCTGCTCGGTCGCAAGCAGTAACCGACGCGTCTGCTGGATCAGACGCCGAAACGGCCCACCTCAAGGTGTTCCGGTACGACCCCGACGTCGAGAGCAAACGGGAACCCCGGTTCGACGACTTCTACGTCCCGTACAAACGGGGCATGACCGTCCTTGACGCACTCATCTACGCACGCGACGAGTTCGACTCGTCGCTGACCTTCCGTCACTCCTGTCGTATGGCCGTGTGTGGCAGCGACGGCTTCTTCATCAACGGACGACAGCGGTTGGGTTGTCAGACGCAGATATCGGGCCTCGACGAACCGATTCGTGTCGAACCGCTCTCCCACCAGCCAGTGATCAAGGACCTGGTCGTCGACATGGACCACTTCTACGAGCGAATAGAGAAAGTCGAACCGTACTTCCAGCCCGACGAACTTCCCGAAGACGACCTCGAAGAACAGCGGCAATCGCCCGAGAACCGTGAGAAAATCAAGATGGCTTCCCGCTGCATTCAGTGTGGTTGTTGTACCTCGTCGTGTAACCCCGCTCAGACCGACGACGAGTACATCGGGCCTGCGGCTATCGTCAAGGGATATCGATTTCACTTCGACGAACGGGAGGGAAAAGACATCAAAGAGCACCGACTGGAACTTCTCGATAAGGAACACGGCGTCTGGCAGTGTCATACGCAGTTTTCCTGTACGACCGTCTGTCCAAAGGACATCCCCATCACCGAGGAGATTCAAGAGCTAAAGCGCGAGTCGGTGAAGCGAAATCTCAAATTCTGGTGACCTCGTCTGTGGGATACCGTCGTCGAGACGGGGTTACGGAACCAGTTGGTTGCCGTCGTCGTCGTAGACAGTAATTGCATCGACTGGGCAGACGCGAGCGGCCATCTTCGCTTTAAATTCTTCGCCCTTTGGAACGTCACGGACGTACAGACCATTTTGGACTTCGTCACTGTCGACGAGCGTCACCTTGCTTGCATCACGGTCCTCGACGAACTTCTCCCACTCGTGAACGCAGTTGAAGATTCCCGTGCAAGTGTCGCGGTCAAATTCGATTCGCATCGTAGTTTGCCCCTGTCGATGAGTGTCTGTTCACGCGCTGAAATGGATCGATCAAGCGTATCGAACGACGCTCAAGCCTCGAAATCGACTACGATTGCAGTCCTGAAAAAACTACTCTATGTCCGCTGAAGCCGATGCTCGCGCTCGATATCTCGTAACTGTGGAATCAGCTCGGAATCCGCCGTTACGTGAATGATATATCGCGGAACGTCTCTCGTGGTTCGTGCCATGAACGGTTCACCCCAGAAGCTCAACAGGGCATCTGTTCGATCGTCGGCCGTCCCACCGAGGATGAACGAGACATTCTCGTCGAGGTCCCGCCAGATCGGCTCCTTGACTACCTCACGATTACGACATTCGGCGACTTTTGGTTTTACTTGGGTCTCCCAGAGCTCGCGTTCGCTTTCGTCGAGGACGAACTGTACTGACGTAACGTCCGAGTTTTCGATTGCGGGTCGCAACAGCGTGTCGAAGAGGTCCTGTGGGACGAACATCAGCAAACAGACGTTGAACCAGATCATCTCACCACCGGCACTCTCACAGAACTGTCGACTCTGCGGACGGAGGCTTCCCGGTCCGATGAGTTCGAGATCACCCGGTTCGAGCGCGTGTCGGATCTCCTGAACGGTCCGTTCTGTGTGTGTGACGGACTCGGCCAGTTCCTCGGCTTCAGACTCTCGTCGCAGGTCCCGGAGGAATAGGAGTGCCAAAAGCACGAGTGAAATCATGAGCAGGACGCTCTCATCGACGATGTGTAGGAAGTGCAGGACGAGTGCGAGTACTGCTGCGAGAATGCCGGCAACAGCGTCCCACTCTATATGCGCCAGTCGTCGCCTCACGAGAAACACCTCATACTGTCCTCCGTTCGCTTATCACCAAGGTGGCCGAGACTAATTGTCTGCCGGTAGTCCTTCAGGGAGAACCCGTCCAACGTGCCCGATCGTCACTCCCTGCTCGCACTGGTGTCTCTTCGCCGTGCTGACAGTGGTCAGAGTTCCCACTCTCTCCTCGATAAAGAGACGAGCACATCCACCGGCCTTTAGGCGCGAAGAGAGGTTAATCAGCTAGTCCGTTTAGTCTTCAGTACCCCGTGCCAGAATGATCAGCGCGGTACTGTCCTCTACTGCCCGAGGTGAGATGTCCTGAGCCCCATCGAACCGGGCAACGTCACCAGCGTTCACGCTGTACGTTTCGTCACCCAGTTGTAACTCGAGCGCTCCCTCGACGAGGTAAAGCACGATGTCGCGCCCGGGATGTGTATGCGGTGCGACCTCCTCCCCCGCAGATAGTGTGAGACGGATCGTTTTCGGCTCCTCATCTGGGAAAACGTTCGCGTGAGGCTGTCCCTCCAGGTCGCCGAGTGTATGAATCGTTGTCATGAATTTCGTCGTTGCAGATCGAATTGGTCGGTTTGGAGTCCAGTTCGTACTGGTTCGTGTTCGATATCGTTCGGTGGCCGCGCAGTAACAGGTACTGCATCCAGTTTTGAATCGGTATCGGCTCTGAGGCCACGGTCAGTGTCTGCTTCGACGACGGCGACGTCGTCCGCGTCGACGTGGTGTTCCTTGTCCCCATCACGGACACTACCTGACCGCGTCTGGACGTGAACGGCTACATCACTCGAAGGGGTGTGACCGGGGACGAATTGTCCAGTCGGAAGTACCCGCAACCGGCCTTCCTCCGGTTACTCTGGAACACTTCGACCGTCGATAATCGTTCGTCGACGTATTCCTGCTCTGTGTCGAAATTGGTCGCAGTCACACTGTTCCCTCCGTTCGACAGATGTCACACCCGATCGACCAGACGGCTATGATTTCAGCCGCCGAATACCGTCTCGAGACAACAGATAACATTGCGGGCTACGATTCACTGGCATGGGACTCGAATCACAGCCGATCGGAGTGTTTCTTTCGGAAGTCGCCTCCGAGAGCGTGGCTCCCGCCGGTGGCTCGTGTGCTGCTGTCGTGGGAGCAATGGGTGCCTCGTTGTGCGAGATGGCGTGCATCCACACGGTCAACGACGAGGAGCACACCGACGGAAAACCAGACCTCGTCGACGCAGGCGAGGAACTGACCTCCCTGCGGGAGCAACTGCTGCACCTCGCTGAAGCAGATGCAGCGGTAGTAGCGGGCCTTCCCGCCGCCTTCGACGGCAATCAAACCCACGTGAAACGAGCGACTGGTATTCCGTTGGCGATTGCTGAATCGTGCCTGCACGTTCTCGAAGCGGCGACAGTAGTGACGGCAGAGGGAAAGAAAACCGTTCTTCCTGACGTCAAAAGTGGGATGTTTTTCACCGAGGCAGCACTCCGTGCTGCCCTCTTCACTGTTCGGACAAACATCGGGTATCTCGATAATCCGCCGTTCGTCGAAAAAATGAACCAACAGACTGACGAGATCGAGGCCTCGGCAGAAAATATGTTAGACGAAATCAGGCCGAAGTTGACGATTTAGCAAAAGTCGACCATCGTGGTCGAGCTGTCGCAAACACACGATATCTGGGAGAAAATTCGTCTCCGTCAACATCCTCCACACGACTAAAGTCGTGGACGCTCATCTCGGGTCTTTGCAAGGACGACATCGACGGACTTGCTCTTATCTCCAACGATATTGTGGTATACGCACATACTCTTCGTGGAAAGTAACGTCCCGAATTCCTCCGCATCCTGTTGGACAACACGCCCTTTGTGTCCGATGCGACGACAGCAAAAAAGCAGTTACGTCCACTGTGAATATTCACGAACGAACGCGCGGTCAGAACGGTGCTTCCGGTTCCTCGCTCGCCACGTCGCTACCGTCCCCGTCAGCCTTGCCGATTACCACTCTGAACTCCCCGTGGTCTTTCTGGCGGTACTCCCACCGGAACTCCGGTCCGGCCTCGGCCTCGAACTGGTGATACAGTGGCCTCGGGTCGTGGTCGTTGACGAGGATGAACCCCTCTCCTCTGTCGAGACCAGCGTATCGCTCGTAGATCAGTTCGTGTCGTCTGGCTGGAGGCAGGTCACGGACGTCGAGTTCCTCAGTGATGTGGACAGCCTCGTCGGTCGACGACGAAGCTCGTGGCCCGGTATCTTCTGTTGAGTTCGTATCCTTGTCCGCCTCTTCCTTCGTGACTTGCACGCGGCAGCGGCCCGGTTCGTCTTCGACGACATCCCAAGTAAACGAGTCACCGTACCGCTGGTGGAACTCCCGCCTGAGTGGCCGCGGTTCGTGGGGAGCGATCAGTTCCATCGTCCCTCCTGCAGGAATCATACCGTATCGGTGGTGGATCGTCGGGTGGCGCTCCTGCTTTGGGATTTCACGGACGTCGTATCGGGTGACGACGTCTTCATCGGTGTGCTCCGACTGAGCGGTCTTCTCGATTTTGACGCGCCAACCATCGGCTCCACGGCTCTCGTATTCCCAGTCGATTACCTCGCCGTGCATCGACCGGATCTCGTAGTACAGTGGCTTCGGGTCGTGGTCGTTGACGAGGACGAACCCCTCGTCCGGTGCCAGCTCGTCGAAGATATCGAGAAGCGCCTCGTGTCGTCGCTGCGGTTTCAGGTCACGAACGTCTATCGTTCCGAGTTCTCCGTCGGCTAGCGGACCGCCTACGGTCACCTGAAGTTTTCTGGGCTCTTCGTTGGGGTGTTCGTACTCCCACTTCACGGCTCGGCCACGTTCGATCTGGTACCGGACCAGATGCGTGTCTACGTCCCGATCGGCCACGACCTCGAGTTCGTCGCCGGATTCTGCATCAGTCAATGCATCGAACAGCACCTGTCGGTACTCGTCTTCTGGCCGATTCGTCAGGGTAAGTGATGGTGACATCTCGATAGTGTTCTTTCCCGTAGGTAGCATTTGTACTCTGGTGCGAATGTCTTCGGGACCGTATTCAATTACGAGCGAGCGAAAAGTCGCTATTCAAACGCTAAACGGATACGACTCCAGAGCAAGTTCTCGGCCAAATTCACAGTCAGTTACGGTTCAACGAATATCTCCAGTACTACTATTTTCGAAGAGCCAGTAGACAGTGCCTCCCACGGGTACCGATAGTATTATTCGACCTCCTCAACCGAGAATGGTCCTCCATCGGGGGGTGCTTCGAGGATACGCTGGACGCGGTCGTGCCATTGGTCGCGGAACGCGTCCGTTTCCGCGTCATCGGCAACACCGGAAACGACCTTCGAGAGCATTTGCATCGGTTTGCCACCGTTGGTGTCAGGGTCGACGCCGGTCGCTGACGGGTCGAACGAGATGACGACGGCAGCGCCGGTATCGCTCCGTTCGAACCGAAACGTTCGGCCCGGTCCGTCTACGTTTCCAAACGTGAGATGGTTTTCCCTCCCACCGAACCCCCCGAAGCCGGCGAAGCCGGTCTCGCCAGCAGCGCCAGTGATATGACGGACCACGTTCGCCATCGGCCCGAGGCCGGGTTCACCCGGATCACCGCCAACTGTCACTTCGACATCCGACCGAACCGGGTATTCGTTCGGATAGATTCGGTCGAGTGCGAGTTGCGCACTTCGATATGCACCGGAGACTGCCGGACAGGCGTGTCCGGCCGCTTTAGCTACGTCGACGAAGGTCACGACTAGCGGGTCGCCCTCCGGTACCATTCCGAGGACTTCCGCAAGCGGATCACGGATCCGGATGGGTTCGGCACTGGCAAGGCGCTGCCAGGGGGTTTCGTGGTGTTTTCGCTCGATACTACCGGTCGGTCGAGATTCGTTATCACTCATGGTGGATCTCCAAATAGGTCGTGTACTCTTTACGGAGGAGCCGTCCGCGCTTACTCTCGATAGCGAGTAGTTCGTGCGGTGTCTGTTCCGCCAGTTGCGGATACTCCTGTTTTGCTCGTCTGTCGGTACTCTTTATTACCAACACAGCACCATCTGGCAGGTCTTCGAGCGCACGCTGGACCTGTGCAATCCCACTCGCACAGCCACGGCCGCGGTTGTCGACGGTCATGTCCGGATCGATGTCGGGAGCCGTGTCGGAGACTGTCGACTCAGTCATCACTCGTCACTCCCGTGGGCTCGCCGGTCGGTTCGCTATCTATCGAACCGCTCTCTTGCGTACTGCCTCCACCGAGATCATCGAGTTCGCAGACGCCCTCGATTGGAGAACAGGCCCGCCACATCGGACAGAGTTTGAAGATGACCACCAGCAGACCGATGAACCCGACCTTTGCGAGGACAGCTAACCCCACAGTGTACCCGAGATACGACGTGGCGTTCGTTCCGAGACCGTCTACAGCCTGATAGATGCCAGTCAGGAACAGTGTGGGGATGATGAAACGAACTGCCCATCGAAACCGTTCGAGTTGCTCACCTGCCGCTCGAACGACATCGAGCGTCGGGCGTTTCTGTCCCGTCGGAACGGCGACGAAGATGTTCCACACTGCGCCACCGACCCATACGGCGAACGATAGGAGATGGAGTATACGGACGCCTGAGGCAACGAGGTCTGGGCCGCGCATCGCGACGTCAGCGACAGCTGTCGCGACGACGACTGCAAGCGCGAGTATCAATACGGCCAGCCCGACTGTACTCCGGAATTGGCGTTCGACGGCAGCGCTCCGATGCGTCGTCACGATGACGAGCGAGAGCCATACCGCCATCAACGCGGCGTATCCGAGAACCCACGTCGTTCGCCCGAAAGCAACCGAGTACTCCCAGAGGACAGCCGTGCCGCAGACTACGAGTACGGCGATTGCACCGGTGGCGATACGGTCGAACCGGTCGTACATCTCGGCACAGTAGTCGGCGGCTTCGTCCCCGAGATCGGCTGGACGAACGAAGAGGTGTTTCCAAACGAAGCCACCCGTAAGGACACCCAGTGCAACGAAATACGCCCACTTAGCCGCGACGAACAGGAGGTCTGCGGTTCCGCTGAGAGTCGTGGTGACCCACGTACCGACCAGCGAAGCAGCCAGAATAACCGCTAGCGCTATCTTTGGAAGCGTGTATCTGTCGAAGAGCGCATCCGCCTGGTCCATAGTGACTTGGGTCTGAGATTCTGGCATGGCGACTGAGATCTCCTCAATGAGAAATTAGGATACCCAAAAGTAAGTTTCGTGCCGGAGATATTCGGCCGAACGTACTCGGTGGTTCGTCGGGAAGACCTCCGATATGGGCACGACATCTACCGACCGAGAGTACGACGGTACTGTCGACTCGTCGTCGGTAGGGGGCTACCTCACTACGAAGAGGACACTTGACCTGCCAACGGCTGGATTCGGGTCGCATCTCAACCAGAGCAAAGAGATGACAGCGTCCCAGACGGACCAAGAGGGTCCGGTAGGTGACTGATGAGTACACGAATCGCAGGACATCGACAGAAATGACAGAATCGATAGACAGTACTCGAACGACAGTCGAATGGCGACGGATATCTCCCACCGATATCACCCCACCGATCGTTCGGCGGATTTCGTATCTCGAACTCAAACTCGAACACCCCGCCCTCGAGCCGAGCGGCCACAGCGACCGTTTCTTCCCCGATGCAATTCCGTACGAATCCGAGGGTACCTCGCGAGTGTTCTACTGGCGGCCGGCGTTGGCACCGTCAACCACCGACCCGATGGATTGGGAACTGGCCTGTGCGACGACTCACGAACTCGTCGGTTTCAACTCGCTTCCAGCCAGTGGGCCACCGCTCGTTACCGAAGGTGCGAGCGGAACGATACTCGTCGTCGACGGGACGGTTGCCGGCGACGCGACGACGAGTCACGTGAGTTCGTACTCTACTCCCGATCTCTCCATCGATAGTCGGTCCGATACGGTGGCCGAGCTGTCAGTAAACGGAACATCCCACTCCATCCCAGTCGGTACGAGGCGTCGTATACGTCTCTCCGAGCAATGCATCCAACCGGTGGGGAGTGACAGTGGGTCAACGACAGTTACACCGGAACTCGTCGTCCGCTACCCCGGACGTCGCGAACTGCATCATCCAGCCCGCAGCGGAACGTATCGACTGTTTCCGTCTTTCGGCCTCGATCTCGACGGGATTCCGAATCCGCTACCGGTTCCGACCACGGCTGGGGAACTCGACGATAGAGCCTTGGCGACGAAACTGGGCGTCGACCTCTCAAAACATGCCTATCCCGAACGAGTTCTCTGGCAGGCTTTCGCTCACACAGCATTCAATCTTCAAACCGATATGACCCCAGCGTTGACAACGCTAAATACGGGTCACATTGTGCTTCGGACGAGGGAGACCAGGTGACGCCGACTCTCGGGGTGTGAAAAAGTTCCGTCGGTCGGTACGGGCTCGAAGAATTCGGCTTTTAACCGGTAAACGGGCCGTTAGACCACCCGATTGACGAGTTCTTCTCCAGCATCAATCTGGGTAAGGTTCTTTTGGACGAGATCGGCGACGTTCCGGTAGTAATCTTCGGTGAACCCCGCACAGTGCGGAGTGATGAGAACTTCCTCGGACTCCCAAAGTGGAGACTTCTCGGGGAGTGGTTCTGCCTCGAAGACGTCGAGTGCGGCCCCACCGAGCATCCCTGCATCGAGGGCATCAACGAGTGCCTCTTGGTCGACCACTGGTCCGCGAGCGACGTTGATCAATATCGCATCGTCTCGCATCGCGGCGAACTCTTCTGTCGATATCAGATGGTGAGTCTCGTCGACGAGCGGAACAGCGAGTACGACAAACTTCGAGTCCCGGATTGCAGTCTGGAGATCATCAGGGCTGTAGACTGTTTGAACCCCGTCGAGAGGTTCGCCGGAGTGACGAACGCCGACGATGTCGAGGCCAAGTGCGGAAGCCCGATTGGCGACACCTCGGCCGAGTGTTCCTAACCCGACGATACAACAGCGTTCTCCCGCCAGCGTATACGCTTCGTCCCATTCCGGTGGTGACCACTCTCGCTTAGTCTGCGATTTCACTGCTGGGAGCAGTCGACGAGCAAACGAGAGCATGTATCCCACGACTGTCTCGCCGACCGCAGGTCCGTGGATACCACTGCTGTTTGTGAGGACCACTCCGTGCTCGCGTAACTCGTCGAACGGAAAGCGGTCCACACCGGCCTGAATCGAGTGTATCCAGTTAACATCATCGAGATAGCTCTCGTGGTAGGCCATCGTAACGACCGCATCGTACGATTCGAGGGAGTCGATACCGGCGTCGACGACAGCGGCATCGACCGTCTCTGTGAGAGCATCTCGCAACACCTCGGGGGGAAAGACGGTTGAGACGGATTCGTCAACCGCAATGCTAGAAACCTCCATACTCGCTTCGTTCGGTAGAGGGGGTATTCAAAACTACGGTGGACTATGTCTTGATAACGCCTCATTCGAGAGTGAACTACCCCACCCTACTCGCTCACGGATTTCGCCGTTCGCTCCTTGAGAAAGGGTCTTAGCGCCTAATTCCAGTTAAATGACGTTTGTATTTGATTCTCTGTTTGACAGCTCACCGGTCTCAAGCGACCTTTTTCCGGAAACAGTGGGGTGTGAAGTTCGGATAGCAGCGGTTAGGCTGAGAACTGCCCCCCCCCTCAATCACGAGTACGACCGTACTGACGCTACCTGGGTGCTAGAACAATATGAGGGACTGTGCAAATTCGTCTCGAACCCTCGACTGCTGTCCCACGATGGTTTAATGGAGCCGACTTCGTTTCCATCAGTATGGACAAGTGGCAGCGTCGAACTATTTATTATTCGCTCCTACTCATCGGCATAATGCTCGTCTACGCGACCCTGTATCATCAGGGAATGCGGATCTATGAGGGCGAGTCTTTATCATTTCTTCACTCGTTGCAGGTCGTCGTCGAAACGTTCACCACGACCGGGTTCGGATCGGATGCGCCCTGGGACACCCCAGAGATGAACGCGTTCATCATCATTATGGACCTCACAGGAGTCGCTCTCATCTTCATGGCTCTGCCTGTGTTGGTGTTTCCGTTGCTCGAAGATATCCTCTCGACGACAGTCCCGAAATCAGTCGACAATGGGCTTGAAGGTCACGTAATCATCTGTTCGTACACCTCTCGGGCCGAGGCACTTATTACTGAACTCGAATCCTGGGACGTGGACTACGTCATTGTTGAGCCAGACCGTGACCGTGCAACTGAACTCTACGAAAGTAGCTATCGGGTTATCCATGAGGACCCCGAATCAGTGACTGGCCTCGAACAGGCAGAACTCAAATCTGCTCGGGCACTCGTTGCTGACGTCTCTGACCAGGTGGACGCGAGTATCGTTCTCACCGCTCAAGAGGTCGCAGAGAACGTGCCGATTATCAGCGTCGTCGAAGATCCCGACCGAACAGTCTATCATCGCCTCGCAGGCGCCGACGAAGTACTGTCCCCTCGACCACTTCTCGGCGAGAGTCTCGCGTCAAAGGTGACGACGTCCGTCACTGCCGATCTGGGAGACGCGGTTGAAATCGGTGATGACTTCGAGATCGCGGAACTCCCCATTCATCGAGGCAGTCGACTTGTCGGCACGACGCTTGCCGACAGTGGGATTCGCGAGCAGGCGGGCGTCAACGTCATCGGGGCGTGGTTCCGTGGCGAGTTCGAGACCCCGCCCTCTCCGGACGCCACACTCACGAACGGCACGGTGCTCCTCGTCACCGGTCGTGAGGACCAGCTCGAGCAACTCAAGGAACTCACTCTCTCAGAGGTCAGACGCTTTGACCGCGGGAAGACGATAGTCATCGGTTACGGGCAGGTCGGCAGTACGATCACCAGTGCACTGGATGAAGCCGGCCTGCCGTATACCGTGGTCGACCAGACAGAGATGGAGGAAGTCGACGTCGTCGGTGACGCGATCGAGCCGGAGACGCTTCGGGAAGCGGGGATCGACAATGCCCGATCGGCTATCCTGGCGCTCCCCGACGACACGACGGCGGAGTTTGCCACACTCGTGATTCGAGATATGAGCCCCCGGACGGAAATCATCGCCCGCGCCGAAGAAACTGAGAGTGTCCAGAAGATGTATCGTGCCGGCGCCGACTATGTTCTCTCACTTGCCACCGTCAGCGGCCGGATGATTGCATCGACGATTCTTGAAGATGAAGACGTTCTGTCGTTAGACCAGCAGGTGGAAGTTGTCCGCACGCAGGCCCCCAAGCTGGTGGGTCAAACAATTGGCGAGGCGCTAGTTAGATCGAAGACCGACTGTACGATTGTCGGCGTCGAGCGTGAAGGTACCGTCATTACCGATGTAGGTCCGGGCCTCAGAGTCGAATCTGGCGATGAACTCATTATCGCAGGTACTGACGAAGGCATCCGACGGTTTAACGAGGAAATGTCATAAATATCGCCCCGCCCGACTAACGACACGAACTCACGTGGGCCCGTACATACGCGAATATCTCCGCCGTCTCCGTTTGCTCTCGTGGAACGAGCGAGAGCAGCGACTACGGACGCTTCTTCGCGTGTACGTGTTCATGACGGTCTATGCTATCGTCTCCGTGTCACTTCCAATCCTCATCGACCCGCCAGGGGATGGACTATTTCACTCCGCTGTACTTCGGGTCCTCTTGGTTTGCTGCACAATCGGACTCCTAATCGGAGCGGCGATTTACCTCGACAAGCGGCCCCTTGAGGAGTATGGACTCGAACCCAACCGTGGGTGGATATTCGACCTCTTTGCAGGGCTCGTTATTGGAGGCACGATTCCCACAGGATCGGTGTTACTTGGTGTCGCTGGGGGCTGGATAACCGTCGGTGGAACAGGGTATACCTTGACAGCTATCTTCCTTCGAGATGTCAGTCTCGCTGTCGTAATCATCACCGGTATCGCGGTAGTCGAAGAACTCGTCTTCCGGGGATACGTCCTCACGAACGCCGTTGAGGGAATGGACCTGCAGTGGGTGTCTGAAACGACAACGATCGCAACTGCCTGGAGTGTGTCAGCGCTCCTTTTTGCAATTGCGCATCCAGCCCCGACACTCGTTGCTGGTCTTCATTTCCTGAGCGCCGGACTCCTGCTCGGATTTGCATATCTCGTTTCGGGGCAACTTGGCCTTCCGATCGGCATCCACGCCGGATTCAACTTCGTATCTGGGTATGTCTTTCCGATTGCGTCCGGTTCATCGGTGACTATCATTGCACTCTCTGTGGGTGGGCCTGCATGGCTTACTGGACAGACCGGTCTCATCCAGACCGGGCTTCAAGTACTAGCAGCACTCTTGATAATGGGGTGGGTTTGGTTCCAAACGGGGCATCTCGGTATCAGTCCGACGATTAAATCAAAGCTCAAGTAGAGAGTGCTGATTGGGTATCGGTATAATGCCAGCGTGAGATATCACCGTACCAGTTTCCCGGCCCGGTATAACTCGGATTCTGCCCTCGAAGTGAGAGACTCACTCCTTGAGTGTTGATTTCTACCTCCGAAGCATGGGCATTCGACACGAACAATGAAGCCAGTCGTCCGAGAAGAAGGTGACAAGCATGCCGCTCACTGGCGACTCCACGGTTCTCGTTCCGGTCGATGTCTCTGTAATGGAGCCACCCGATCAAGTGGTACTCGAACTCCTGAGACCCGTCAATATTGTCGTTCTCGGCTACTATCCCGTTCCCAAGCAGACCGCCCCAGCGCACCTCAAGGAAGATCACGAAGCCGAAGCAGCAGAGCGATTAGGGAATATCGTGAGCAAGTTTGCTCGCGCAGACCACGACGTTGAGGATGTCCTCGTGTTCACGAAAGATCGGCGGGACACCCTCGACCGGATCGCAGATCAGTACGGTTGTGATGCCGTGTTCGTTCCTGGAGAGACGGATACCGTCGAGAAAATTCTCGTCCCCTTACGGGGAGATGTGAATCTCGAGCGAATCATCTCTCTCGTTGGTGAGTTGGTTCGGGCCAGCGACGCTGCAGTCACGTTGTTTCATTCGGTTCCCAAGGGGACAGATCCGAGTCAGGGCGAGTTCATCCTCCGCGGCGCTGCCGATCGCCTCTCTGAGGAAGGGGTCGACCGGGACCGAATCGACTGGAAACTCTCAGAGGGTGGCTCACCGAAGCGAGACATCATCGACCTCGTAGCGGACTACGACCTCGTTGTTCTCGGAGAAACGGAACCATCGCTTCGCGACCGCATCCTCGGTGCAGTGCTGACACCGATCCTCAATGAGATCGAGAAACCAGCAATCATCGTGAGAGATATTGAGTGAGGATTTCCAGTTGATGTATACGAGGTTTACTACAGTAGTAACTGCACAGAATGTCTCGCGACGATCTTCACCACATAGAACAACAGCGCCACCAGCGACGGTAGTACAAGAGGGACGGGGCTGTGCGTGCGCTAGCTATCGGCAGGCCTCTCTGTCCGACGACCGTGTCGGATCCTCGCGATTGAACCCGAGCAAGAGCCCTCCAGCGGTGTATGAAAATCGGGTGACGCTCCAATCGATCTGCATGCTACAGAACTCCGGGATGGTGAGCCGATGAGCGACCGAAGCGGACAACTTGAGCGAAACATCGGGTTCCTCGAGGCGATGACGCTTGGTGGCGGGACGATGATCGGGGCCGGCATTTTCATCCTTCCCGGGATCGCAGCGGAAGGTGCTGGCCCAGCGAGTTCGATATCATTCGTCATTGCTGGGTTCGTTGCTCTTCTCGCAGCCCTCTCACTTTCCGAATTGGCGACGGGAATGCCAGTCGCCGGTGGGAGCTACCACTTCGTGAACCGTGCGCTCGGAGGCTTTTTCGGGAGCATCGTCGGGTGGGGGATGTGGACCGGTCTGATGTTTGCGAGCGCATTCTATATGATCGGGTTTGGACAGTATCTCGTCGAACCGATTCCGTTCCTGGATGGTCGGGCACTCGTTATTCTTCTGGGACTCATCGGCTTGGTACTGATTGTGGGTGTCAACTACTACGGCACGGAGGAATCGAGCCAGCTACAGAACATCATGATCGGCGCGGAAACCGCTATCGTGCTCGCCTACGTCGCTCTCGGACTGTTCTTCATCGACCCCGCGAACCTCGATCCGTTTGCACCGACGGGACCGAGCGGTATTATCGCCACCACCGGCGTCGTTTTCGTCTCCTTTCTCGGATTCGAGATCATCGCGACCGTCTCGGGAGAGGTCAAAAACCCGAGCAGGAATATCCCGCTGGCGATGATACTCTCGGTCGTGCTGGTGACGATTCTCTACGCGTTCGTGATGATCGTCACGACTGGCGTCGTTCAATACGAGACGTTAGGCGGCTCGCTCGTTCCAGTTTCAGATGTTGCGGTCGTATTCATGGGCTCAATCGGAGTGGTGGCAATCGTGGCAGCTGCAGCGATCGCAGCGATCTCGAGTTCGAACTCCTCGATTCTCGCGGCAGCACGAGTGAACTACGCCATGGGTCGGGACGAACTGATGAGCGACTGGTTGAACGTTACTCATGACCGATTCGGTACTCCCCATCGAGCAATCGTCGCCACTGGTGCCGTGACGGCACTGCTGATCACCGCAGGACTCAACATCGAGACTATCGTTGCTCTCTTAGCCGAAGTAGCGAGTTTTAGCTTTCTCGTCTCGTACTCGCTTGTCCACGTTGCCCTCGTCGTATTCCGCCGTGCTGATCCCGAGGCATACGAACCAACGTTCACGATACCAGACCCGTTGTATCCAGCAGTTCCGATCCTCGGGGTGTTGTTCGCAGTCCTAGTCATCTCGCAGATGGCGCCGATCATCATTCTTCTCGGGCTCGGAATCGTCGGTCTTGGTGTCGGCTGGTACTTCATCTACGTCAGAGACCACACGATCGACACCGGCCTCATCAGTGATGCGGTCTCTCCGGTCTCGAACCCGTACAGAGTCGTCGTCCCAGTTGCAAATCCGGAGACACAAGGTGACTTGATCCGTCTTGCCGCCGCCACTGCACACGCCCATACCGACGAAGGGACCCCAGAGCTCGTGGCCGTCAACGTTCTCCAAGTCGCAGACCCGTCACCACAGCAAAACATCGAAGCCGAGCGGCTGGAGCACCAGCACGACCTCCTCAAAGCCGCCCGGGACATCGCAGAGGAAATGGACGTCCACTTACGGACGGTAGCTCTGAACGGTGAACGCGTCGACGAGACAATTCTAGAGGCCATCATCGATGAGGGAGCCGATCAGGTGCTGCTTGGTTGGCGGGGAACGCTTACTCGACAGGGACACGTGTTCGGGCCAAATCTCGACTCTGTCGTCGAGAAGGCCCCATGTGAAGTGACGCTCGTCACGCTCCACGACGAAACGGTCGGCACTCCCGTAGCCCTCGCAGGTCCCGGTCCCCACTCACCGGTCGCTGCACGGCGAGCAGTCGATTTCGCGACCGTCGATGGGACGATGCCGACGCTGCTGAACGTCCAGCGACCGATGGCGGATGGAAACGCTGACGCACTCAAACGGGGAGAAGCAGTGATCGAAGACGTTGCTGAACGAGCAGGGCTCGATCCGGAGGAGTACGAGAGTGACGTGATCGTCGACGACGATATCGAGGCTGCGATACTCGATACGGTCAATCACTACAACACGATCTGTGTCGGACTTTCCGAACGGAGCGAGGCATCTCGAATCATGTTCGGGACGATTGCAGAGCGCATCAGTCAGGAAGCGACGAGTAACGTCGGGATCGTGCGTGGCTCTGGTGACGACAAGTGAATTATCCTACCCTACCGCTCGCCTAACGACTCGCGCATGAGGGTGTCGTCAGAACTCTCTGAGTTCTGACTTCTAACCAGAAGTCTGTGACTTCTGGTGATGGGGCTTCCTGTTTCCACGACGCGCTTTGCAGACACCAAAGTGTCTCTTCAACCCTGGATTGATTTCATATAGCGACATATAATATACTCTTGATTCCCTCATAGAGGCCCCAAATTACTAATTTTCGTTGTGTTAGGACCACTCCCGCATAAGTTATTAGTATATTTGGTTGTCATATAATCAGAGACCAACGAAAATCACACATTCAGAATCACCCCAACACGGACCGAGCGGGTTACTCGCACATGAGAAGGCGTGAATCAGCAGTCTGACTCCCAGGGTTTGGAGGCTGAAGAAGAGGTATCAGAGAACGAGACGAGAGAGCGCCGCTACAAGTGGTCTCAAATGAGCCTCGACGAACTCGTTGACGTCAGCCACCGCGTCAACCTGCGTTGCGAATGACGTCGATCTACCTGGTTCACTTGTCAGGGCAATAGGTTTCCATCTAAGTACGAACTGCAGTCAATCGGGATTTCCTGCCAAATCGCTTGTATCACACTGTAACTCGTCCACCCCTCACCCTCCAGAAGCTCTCCACACGCCTCACAGAATTCCTGCTTCGAACAGTTGCCGTTCTTGTGGAGTAAGTAGAGTAGATAGGAGGGAGCGACTGCAACACCGTATTGGTCTCGTTCCTCGAAGACTCGGTTTATCGATTCTCGACCCCTCTGATCCATGAGAACGACGAACGTGTAGCTTTCTGGGTTCTGTGCGAGTTCTTGTTTTAACGACTGTTCTCCAGCGTCCGGCCCATGCGGCCGGGGAACGCTATTGATTGTGGTAAACGCCGTGTTTGAGTTGTCTTCAAACGGTTTGAGTGCCGCTACACTTCCATCGTAAATCCATTTTTGACGGCTCCCCTCAGGTGCATATTCAGACTTGTCGCGGATGTGTCGCTTCAACTCATGAATGCAGACGTTCGTCGTCGTCAGGTTGAGATTGCCTACAACCGTCGGCCACAGAGATGTATTTGCTACAGAAATGAGCGCGTCGGTATCCACAAGGACAGGGTGCCGTATCTCGTCTGAACCCATTCGTTACTCGTTCTGGAAGACGCCATCGGTACTGAGCGTCTCCGCCTTCCCGACTGCCTCGCGCTCACGCTCGATATCTTCGAGCAGATCTCCAATGAGGATCTTTGCAACGCCTTCGTCCAGTTCTCCGTCGAGGTACTGTTGGTGCAACTCGACTCGCTCTTCATTCGAGAGTACTTCCCGAAGCTTCTCCTTGAGACCCTCTCGAGCGAGTTCACTGATGTTAATCCCTCCCAGACGCATCTCACTGAGGCGTTGACTTGCACGCTTCTCGTCAGCCCCCCTAAACTGGATTTTGTCGTTGTTTGTTGCCATGGTAACCGGAGATAATCGCTCTACAAATATATCTGTTGTGACCAGCCATCCGTGTCATGACAAACTGTTCTGGTGGAAATCCCAATATAATGATAAAGAGAATTTCTCTGTCTGTTGCACATCGCTTCTGACAGTACTCAGTGAGGTCTCTGCGACCGTGATGAATACAGAGCACGAGTGTGGCACCGAGTCAATTTGAGTGGAGTCGGTGACCTGCTCGCAGGATAGTTTCTTACTTTGACCGCTCAAACATCGAGTAATGAGTGACGCTGCGTCTCCCCCAACTGAATGCCCTGAATGTGGTGCCGTCAATTCCTATGTGAAACGATTCGAGACTGGCGGAGGGTGGCGAGCGGTATATCGATGCTCGAGCTGTGGGCATCAGTATGTCCCGACTTCCGACGATTCCATCTCTCTTTGATTTTGAACACCCAGCTTGTCGAACAAATTGGGACTAATAAGCAGATATTTCCAACCTTCCTCTGCTGAACTCACCCTCTATACGTGTCACGAAAAATTTGTCAAAACCATGTATTTCAACATGAAATATTTTTCAACAATACTATGGTACCATGCTCTCTGTAATGACTAATGGAAGACAGCGAGGGGGATAGCGAGGATATCGATGAAATACTGAAACTCTACAGTCAAACGACTGCCACGGAGACGACGACCTTCGATATCCTCGATGCGGCGCGCGACGAGCGGACACATACGAAGTACCTCAGGTGGGCGCTTGATCCCGACGGCAGTCACGGCCTCGGTGTCACCTTTCTGAACCGGTGTTTGAACGCTGCAAGCCAGGTCGGACACGCCATCGAAGAGGTGGATGAGGATGCAGTCAAGTCAGTCGATGCATTCAGTCGAGACCCTGATGACACGGAGTTGGATATTCGAATCGAGACCGATACTCGACTTATTGTGTTCGAACTGAAGACGCAGTCCAATCTTCGTACCAAACAGATCAGCAAGCAAACGCGCTACCTCACAAAGCAGGAGGAGAACGAGATGATCGAGTCGTGGGATTACATCCTGCTCACGCAAGCACACCAACGTTCGACGCACTCGCACCCACACCTCCGATGGGATGACGTTCACAGAGAACTGGCAGCTACCGTTGGCCAGGTTGAGTCAGACACGGATCTACTTCGCCTCCACGACTGGATGCGCTCGATCGACCAATATCTCGTCGATCAGCGGGATTTCGGGCCAAAATCCAAACTCGTGCTTCGATATGGAGAGACGCTGGATGAGTTGGGAATTCCCTACGATGCAGAGGCATACATCCGCGACCGCGTCCAGTTGTTCAAGCGACTGCGGAAGTGGCTCCGCGTGCAATATGACCTGTCTTCGGAGACGGGAGACGAGTGGACGTCACGAACGCTCCAATCGCGCATACAGCGAAATACTGATATCTATCGTATCGGCAAGAAACGGTGGAAAGACGTCGGTGTCCGGTTCGAGGTCTTGGCACGTGACAAGCGTCTCAAACACGGAACAGACCACGACGACAAGAACCGCTATCGGTCGCTTGACTCACTGATCGAAGTGACACTTCGTCACATCATCAACAAGCGAGACACTCGGTCGTCTCCAGAAAACCCCACAGTAGGTGCCAAACAACGAGAGAGACTCCACGACAAGCTTGTTCAAGATGGGCAGTGGGAGTCGTTACGAGCAGCGGGCTTCAGACGCACGCGAGACCTGTTGACAGACGAGCAATCTCTGAATAGATACCATCAGTATTCCCGTGAGATTATGCTGTTCGACCGGGACGGAGCTGTCTTTCCCGCCGTGCGAGATGCGGTTGAAACGCTGATGAATACTCAATCCTCAATCGACGAGTTTGTCGAAGCTGAGCAGGCTCGGAAAGAGTAGCTGGACTTCGTCAACCAGAGAAGCTACCGTTCGAAGAGATCCCTTGTAGTGTCTGAGCGAATTGTGACATGGCTGCTACAAGAAGAACTGATACATAATTAAGCACCCATGGGATGCGAACCTGTACCCAAACGGTTGCGACGTTAGACCCATGGACAACCAGCTAGCTTTGTTAAATACTGACATTAACCTCGTTTGGCCTTGTTGAAACCCTCAACCAGTGATAGGTTCCAGCGGTCATGCTGAATACAACGCGTGAGTCGGTCATCATAACTATAGTAACCGTTAGAACTTTTTGCACGGGAACTGTTGCAAGAGATAGTGAAGCATCTCGACGAGATCACCGTCGAGGAATTGCACGATGCCCTCGACAACGTGGACGGAAAGAAGCCGACACAAC
>NZ_QEQJ01000009.1:0-51232 GCF_003383195.1 Haloferax sp. Atlit-6N
CCTCCTCAAGCGGAACTACCTCCCGCCAGAGGTCTTCTACGAAGGGTTCGACCGCTACAAGCGCAAGAAGCTCTTCGAGAAACTCGACCTCGACGACGCCGGGCGCGTCTACGACAAGGACGACGAGGCACCCTACCGCGACCAACTCCGGGACATCGCCGGCATCGAGCGCGACGAAGCTGCGGAGGTCTCCCAACAACGGAGCGACGAGTACATCCAGCGCTTCTCGCGCTCGCAGGCTTCTAACATCGTCAAGCTCCTCCGCGACGACGCCTCGGAGATCAACCTCAACAGCGCCGGTCTCACCGACATGGCCGAGTTCCTCACCCGGTTCGAGCCCGCAGTCGTCGAAACCGCCGTCGACGTCGACGCCGGCGACGCCGATGCGGACGAACTCAAACGTGTCCGTGCCGATGTGGCGGACGACGAAGACGGGTCGGACGCCGATACCGACGGCGAGGAGTAAGCCCCCATGTCGACCGCGCCCGACGACGTCCGGTATGCAAGCGTCGAGGCCGTCCTCACGGCCGCGACCGACTCCGACCCGTCGATGGCGGCTCAATGGGAGCGCGACCGGGCGAAACGCCGAGCAGTCGCAGCCACCGAGACGTGGGTTCGCGAGACTGGGAAAGCGTTCCACGCCGTCCGCGTTGGCGACCCGAACGAACCGCGAACATGGCCTGTCTTCGACGTCCAAGACGCCGTTTCGTGGTCACCAGCGACGATCATCCTCGACGAACAACCGCTCCCGATCGACGCGGTCGAAGGCGATGCGATCGAGGTTCGCGATGGCCGAGACTCGTGGGACGACATCACCGCCGAAGAGGGCGACTCGTGGACACTTGACTATCGCCGCAAGCGCCTGCGGATCCACCGCCGACGCTTCTCCCGAAAGCCATGGGACGACCCGAACACGCGGTTCTGCCGGCTGACGTATCGCTACGGCCCGCTCGACGAGACTGTGACGATGACTGACGGCCTCGTCGAAAGCGTCCCCGAAGACGTCGCCGAGGCAGTCGCAGCGAAGGCGGCAATGCGGCTCACCCTCGACGACAACTCCGAGCGTGGACTCCCGGACGACGGCCAGCTGACGAGCCGCGGGTCGAAGCGGGCTGCGCTCAAAGAGGAATGGGAAGACACGGTGGCCAACTACACCGGTTTCTCAACGCTCTGACCATGGAACTCGAAGCCGACTTCGAGGACCTCGCAGAGGAAGCGCTACTCGCCAACGTCGCCGCAACGCTTCGCGACGAGTATGGGCCACTCCTGAAAGACGCCATCAAGGAGAACTTCAAGGCGTACGCCGCCGCGAACGACTACGACATCTCCTTCGTCTGGGACGCTGCCAGCGACCCTGTCGTCGAGCGAACTCGTCGCTCTGTCCACCTTCGACTTGAGTGGCCAGGGCTCACCGCCCTCTTCGAACTGGGGGTTGAGCCGCACACTATTACTGGAAATTTACACTTCTACTGGGCTGAGAAAGACATGTGGATTCAGACAGATTCCGTCAACTGGGGGAGTGAGACCGGCGGAATCCCCGAGTCCCGGGCGATCCGAAACGGGCTCGAGGACCTCCGCCAGGAGATCCAGCAATGACGCTCGTCGAAGACGTCCTCGGATGGGTTCAGGCCGACTTCGCGGGCGGGTTCCCTAGCGACCTGGAGCGGGTCAACCGCGACGACTCGAACAAACTCGACGCCGGGATGCGGTCTCGGAAGCAGGATCTTCAACGCTCAAACCTCGTCGGCGTCGGGTCGGTCCGAACGGATCCCACCGCCGTCGGGACCGAGTACGAACACAAGCAGGACGCAATCCTCTCCTGTCGTATCGAGGGGCTCCACGAAGACCAGCGCGGCCACATCGCTGACGGCGATGCGTTCGAAGCCCTCGTCCGGAACGTCAGGCTCGCTATCCTCACACATCGCGAGTACCCCACGACGTCGACGCCGGCGACCTACCACACGATCCTCCTCGAAAACGAGCGCAACGACTCGAAGAACTACCGAGATTTCTACCAGTACTCGTTTGACATCCGCTTCCGCGGATACGACGACTTCAGCTAACAACCATGTTTTCCACACACGGTGGAGGTGAACGATGAGCGCCGGCGCTGGGAGCAGCACCGTAGCGTTTACGCCCGAACCGTCGTTCGGGAGCGACCCGGACACGGAGACGGCGACGTTCTACCTCCCGTTCAAGAACCCGACCGTCGGAGAAGCATCGCTATCGAATGAACTGCGTCGCCTTCGCGACCCTGACTCGGCCGTGAGCGTCGGCTCGCTCGCCCAGAACTTCGAGGGGGCGCTTAGCATCTCGGGAGAACTCTCGACGAACGACTGGCATCAGCTCGTGTTCAACAACGACACGAACACTGGGTGGGAGCCCGGCCGCATGCCTTCGTCTCGCTGGTACCTCGGCGTCGACTACCTCGACGGCGCGGGAACTGGCACGACCGAGCGTGAGCTGGCGATGTGCATCGTCACGAACGCCCAGATCACCTACCAGCAGGGCGGGGCGGTCACCCTCGATCTGACGATGATCTACGGCGACGAGCCGGACCTTTCGACGAGCATCACGCCGTCGAGTGTCCAGAAGCCCACCGACAGCGACGTCGTCGCCTTCCACGGTTTCGATGTCAGCGTCGACGGCGCGACCGTCTCGAAGCTTCAGAACGCGACGCTTCAGCTCTCGCCGAACGCCCGATTCCATCGTGGCGCGGACCGTCACCCGGTCGCCGCCGTCATCGGAGACGTCACGCCGACGCTCTCGACGACGGCCATCTACTCTGGACCGGAGGCTGTCGAGCGGGCGTACGGTGCATCGGCCGCAACGACGCCAGCCGACCGTCTCGACTCGGTCGGCGGCACCGTCACGACGACGAACGGCTCGGGGACGACCACGACGTACAATCTGACTGGACTCGTCCCGCAGTCGTACAACTGGCAGGACCTCATCGCCGCCGACAGCGACCTCACAGAACCCGTGACCTACAACGTCGACGACGTCACGGTGGCCTAATTATGCCGCTCCGAACACAGCGCTACGACCTCACCGACGAAATCGAACGCATCGACGACGAACTGGCTGATCTCAAAGCGACGAGGCAGGACCTCATCGACGCCGATGAGGACAAGCGAGACGCCATCGGTCAGGTCAACCAACGAATCACGACGCTCGAAGCCGAACAGCGTGGCGCTCGGTGGGCGCGCGACGAAGCTCATCTGTCGCCGAGTGAGGGCGGTGTCGAAGTCTGGGATCACTCTGTCGACACCCTCGAGTTCGCCGCGCTCTCTGCAGGTGAAATCGCAGAAATCTTCAGCGAAATCACGAACCGGACCCAACGCGTCGTCAATATCCACATGGTCGCTCAGGGGACCGTCGACGCACCGTATCACGACAGCGATGCATCGTACGACGAGCGCGTCGAGACGGTCGGGGGCGGTCTTCCGGCCGCGTTCGTCAAGTTCGCGTACAACCGCATCAACAGCCTCTCGACGGTGGGAAATCCCGCCGGGACCGCCTCCAAGCGTTCGCCCGCGGAGACGCGGTCCCAGACGCCGACGAGCAACTGACGGCTGACTACCTCGTCGGCCTCGCAATGGCGCACGGTCACCCGCCAGAACAAGCTCGCAACTACTCGATGCGCGACCTCGAATTAATGGAAATCGTCTCCCACAATACTGGAGGGCTCCTTAATGGCTGAAGACCAAGAATTCGGTGCAGGCGCGACGCTCGCCGTCGACGTCGATCGCGCAAGCCTTCGGCACACCCGCGACGTCATCCAGGATACGGTCGGTGACCTCGATGTCACGGTCCGACCCGGTGGCGCGTCGGCAGCTCGTGTCGACGGCGGGGGCGTCGGTGGGGGCGACCTCTCGTTGTCCGCGGCCGTCGACGCAGTCGAGCGCCACGGCGAAATGCGCTCGAAGGAGGCAGCACTCGGCCGGCAACTCGCCGCTGAACAGCTCGAAGTCCAGCGCCACATCTGGGAGACTGTCGGAGATATCGCTGAGACAATGGACGACGGCGGCCTCATTGGGGGCGCTGTCGGTGACCTCCTCGTTGAGGCCGGCGGCGGCGCTGCGGGCGAAACCGCTGGTGCGGTCGCGAGTGAAATCCCCGATACGATCGGCGACATCCTCGGAACTGCGGCCGGGGAGGTCCTCGGGAAAGCGGTCAGCGACCTCCTGCCGACCGGTGGGTCGTCGGTCTCGATCACGAAACCGGAGTGGGTCCCCCTCAAGGTCGAATCGCCCGGCGACGTGGACGTCAACACACCGAGTGATCTCGACGTGCGAGAACCAGACTGGGCGCCACTCGCTGTTCAAGAACCCGAGTTCGCGGTCGGCGTCGACCGCCCCGACTGGAAAGTCAAAGTGGATGACCCCTCGCCGCTGCGTGTCGAGACACCGGTGCTTGAAGTCGAAGATGTTCCACCTCTCGAAGTCGACATGAGCCTCTCTGTCGCAGGTGGTGGCGGTGGTGGTGCAAAAAGCACGGGTGAATGGTTCCGTGACAACGTTGAAGCACCACTTCTGGGCGACGGTATCGCCGAGTCCGAGCGAAAGGCTTCCAACTATTTGCTCAGGAGAATCGGCGTAACTCCAACAGACACCACTCCTGTCGGCCAACCATCGCAGGGGTCTCGATCGGGAGGTTCTACAACCGCTTCAACGACCATCGACTACGGCCCGACGTACAACTTCAACTTCGATACTGATCGCATTATCCGAGAACTAAAACAAGCACACCGAAGAGACGTCAACAACATCGAGTCGCGTCTCGACAGCGTCGAATCAGATGTCGATTCACTCCAGCGGGCCCTACGTGGCCGGTGATTATTCGTCCTGAACTACCACGTACGTCCCTGCGATATACTTCTCAAACAACCGCTTAGCCAGGACGTACACAATCGGTAGTGCGATTAGGGCGAGAATCGCTAAAACCAGACTCTGGAAGTAGGCGAAGAAGACGCCGGCAAGCACGACACCCAACGCCAAAGCAACAGCGGCTTTCACAGCCGATTTCGCCAGGCGAGTCCAGTCAGTTTCTGACATTTTACGGTACTTTCTACTCCGCCAGAATAAGCGTACCCCCACGAACAGCCCGCTAATCGACTCACGACCGCAGTAACGACTTTTCATACTCAACATGCCCACACGACTTACTGGAGCCGTCCTCGAGGTCGACGCGAACCTCGGTGGCCAGCAACGAACTGGAATATTTTCCTTGAGGAAGGACTTCAACCTCGTCAGCGACCTCAGGCGCGAATATCTCGTCGGACCAGTTGGTGAACTCGGGGCACGCTTGATCGGTGTTCTTGAGGACGAAACTGGTGAGCAGGCTCTCGATGGCGTCGGGACCAACCGCAAAGGGTTCGTGATCGACGCCGGGGCCGGGACACGGTCGTACGAGATCACCGTCTCTCTATCGGAAACTGAGTTTGGTGACCTCGGGTACCTCCAAATGGGAGACACGGGAGACGAGACAACGTTGACCGCGTACGATGCGACTGGTGCTGACGGTAGAGATCAAGATTCAGTTCTCGGACGGTATCTCGAAGAAGCGACAACTGACTCAGCTAATCCGGCGTTCCTCCACATCGGCCACTATCACGACGGAACATACAGCAGCGACGGGGAAGCGGGACTCTACGGCAAGCCGCGGCCGGTTCACATCCCAGAGGGGCCGCGGGTAGTGGAGTCCGACGACGAACCGTCGACCGTCGAGGTCCAGATCACGTGCCACGTCGTTGGCTCGTTCGCCGGCCCCATCGACAAAGCGGTTCAGGAGGCCTTCTAACATGCGTCGTCGACTCTACACACTCAAATCGAGAGATGAAGCAACGGCTGCGCTCGGCAGCGACAGCCGACGCAACATCGCCAGCCAGTCGGCGCTTTCCGGCGGCGTCTCGGTCGCCGAAGCGGTCTCTCTGGAGCCAGGGCAGATCCGATTCGAGTTCTTCGTCTCCGGAGAGGGCTCAGACTACATCGCAAACGCGTTCAAGGAACTCCTCAACTCGGACTACCAGGAGATCCCGTTCTTCGGCGTCACGAACGAAACCGAGTTCGACGGGTACTACGTCCCCGAATCTGGGTCGACGCGCCCGCTCGATGCCCAGGTCGTTGGCGAGATCCACCGCATCAACGCCGTGCTTTCTGAGGCGGGCACCAAGGCGTCGCACCTCCGTTCCCTCCAGACGACTCCGGCAGACGTAGCGAACGACTTCGGGAACGACCAGACACGCGAGCTCGCACTCCCGTCGGCGGCGAGCAACTCGAAGTGGTTCGACCCGGACTCGGAATCGTGGACGTCTGCCACGCCGACCGCCACGCGAACCACGCAGTTCGGCGACGTTGACGTCTTCGACCCGGCCGACGCCCCCACGACGAAGACCGAACTTCTCTACGACCTCCCGTACGACCAGGCCGGGCGGACGGACACGCGCGTGTGGGACTCGCGAGGCGTCTCGAAACTCGACGCTGACTCGAACGTCCAGTGGGCGAAGGTGTTCGTCCCCTCCCACGAGTTCGCCGGCGAGATTATCGTCGAGAATGGGCTCGTGCGCCTGACGATGGACGATGCGGCCCAGACGATCACCGCCGCGACGTGGGACGCCGGCAACTCCGAGTGGTCGACCGTGTCGCTCGGCACCTCGGACTGGGACCTCGTCGACGTCGACCTCACGCACATCGGCCCCGTCGCGGTTGAAGCGCAACTCCTGTTCGAGGATTCGGCGTCGGGCGACCAACACACCCAGAACATGCGGCTCTCGCGAGGGGCGACGGACGTCCTCTTCACGAACCCCTCGAATGAGCCGACGACGACGCCGTCGGGACTCATCACGCTGCTCGGCCCGATTGCATCGACGTCGATCGAATCGGCCCAAGAGTCACTCGGCCTTCGCGAACGATGGCAGGTGCGTCGATAGATGCCCACAGAGACTTTCTCGTACACCGGCGCAGAACAGACGTGGACCGTCCCGGCGGACGTCACGCAAATTCAGGTCGAACTGTGGGGAGCGCGCGGCGCACAAGCGTTCGACGAGGCGTCTGGACGCGGCGGACGGGTGAAAGGAATCCTCGATGTGACGCCGGGCGAGACGCTCCGCATTTATGTCGGCGAACAACCGACGAATGCTCCCGATGGAGGGTGGAACGGTGGTGGGACCGGTGGTAGCTCGAATTCAGACACTGGCCGCGGAGGCGGCGGGGCGACTGACATCCGGCAGGGCGGGTCGACGCTTTCGGACCGTGTCGTGGTTGCCGGCGGCGGGGGAGGGTGGACGACCGGCGGCGCTGCCGGCGCTGGCGGCGGCCTCGTCGGCGGCGATGGAGCCGACGGCGACGTGCCGGGCGGCGACGGGGGGACGCAATCAGCCGGCGGTACTGGCGGCGATAACGGCCCCGAATCCGGCGACGATGGCGCGTTCGGCGTCGGCGGCGACGGCGGCGTGGGCGACGGGAACGGTGGCGACGGCGGTGGCGGTGGCGGTGGGGGTTGGTACGGCGGCGGCGGTGGGGCGGGTGCTGACTCAACACGGTCGGTTTCGCAATTCGACGGCGGCGCTGGCGGTGGCGGG
The DNA here is from genome assembly GCF_003383195.1 of Haloferax sp. Atlit-6N. Lineage (NCBI taxonomy): Archaea > Methanobacteriati > Methanobacteriota > Halobacteria > Halobacteriales > Haloferacaceae > Haloferax > Haloferax sp. Atlit-6N. Next base: position 7,583 of record NZ_QEQJ01000009.1, read on the forward strand.
GCGAGCTACGTCGCCGGCCTCACAACCCTCGATGCCAACGAGCAGGGCGTCCGTGACGGCGATGGCGAGTTGGTGATAACCTATGAGTCGCAGCCAGACGCGCCAACGAACCCGTCGCTAACCGAGCAAGCCGACGGCAGTGTCGACGTCTCGTGGACTGACAACGCGACGACCGAGGCGGAATATCGCATTTTCATTTCGCAGTCGGGCGCTGCCGGTCTCTCGGACACGCTCGTCGCGACCGAGCCGGCAGACGCGACCTCGACGACCATCGTTGACGCGGACATCCCCGACGGCGTGACGAATTATGTCGCCATTTATGCGTGGGACGACCTCGGCGGCTATTCGGACCCCGCGCGCGACTCGTTCCAAACGGACCTCCCGCCGGCGACGGAACTCTCAGCGACTGGCATCGGGCCAGGGTCGGTCGCTATCTCGTGGACGGTCAACGCCGACAACGGCACGCAAGCGGTCGAATACCGCCGCAGTTCTGACACGTCGTGGACGACCGCTGCGACCGGGCTCGCACTCTCGACGGCGAGCTACGAAATCGGCGGCCTACTCAACGGCGAGCAGTACGACATCCGCATCATCACCGGCACGAACGAGATGGCCGTGGAGGACCAATAACATGCCAATCACAGTCACGACCGCGCTTCCCGATGCCCAACAGCCGACGCTCGGCAACGGCGTCGAGGACGCCGTCGACGTCGACTGGACGCCCACAACGAACTACGGCGCCGTCCGGGTCGAGTACCGGACGACGACCGACGGCACGGCGGACGCGTGGCAACTCCACGCCGAGATTGCGGTCGGGGCCTCCCAGACGGACATCACGGGACTCCCAGACGGCGAGCAAATCGACGTTCGCATCCGCACCCAGACCGAGCACGTCACGGGTGCGTGGACGGCCATTGAGTCGATCACGACGCAGTTCCCGGGCGCGGCGAACCTCCGGACCACGACCGTCGGCCAAACAAGCGTCGCCCTTGCGTGGGACGACAACGCCGACAACGAGGATGGATTCCGCGTGATCCGCGAGGAAAAGCGCGTCGGGTCGTGGACTGCCCAAGACGTGCTCAAGGACCTCGACCCCAACATGACCTCGATCACCGACGACACGGTCCGGCCGTCCAGCGAGTATCGCTACCGCATCGAGGCCTACACGGAGGACGCCCAGGCGACGTCGAACGTCATCACGGTCACGACGTCGCCGAGTGGCCTCGAGACGAGTCGCGTGCCGTCGTCGGGCTGGTACGTCGAGGTCGACCATCCGTCCGGGCGGACGCTCACTCCACAGGTCGTGGGGTCGCCGGTCTGGTCGCCGGTCGTTCGCGGGCAGCCACAGGTCCGCATTCCGGTCGCGCGCAACGACAAGTGGTTGCTCGACTCGTTCGACGACGCTGACATCCGCGTGTGGAAAGACGGCCGGAAACTCCCGATTGACACGCTCAAACGGCGGTCGCACTCGGACTCGGCGACGCAGCTCATCGCGACCGGTGGAGAGGAGTTGACTGGGCGCGTCCAAGCGGAGTTCGACATCGAAGAGATCCACACGGCTGCAGAGACACTCGTTGAGACGCACACGGGCTACGTCGCGAACGTCGACGCACCGGACACGACCACCGAACAGGACGTCCAAGTCGCTGGCTATGCGGGTGCGACCGACCTCGAAAACGCTCTGCTTCGAGCCATCCCGGCAACGTCGCCGTTGAAGCCGACGGCGAATGGTCTGTCTCGACATCCGGTTGCGGACCCACGTGACGCGCTTTACTCGCGAGATTTGGGTCAGAATGACACGATTGACGGCGATGCGTACAACCGTGGTCAGGCGTGGTACGGAACGTCGCCGACGCACTTCGACGAGTTCGAAATCTCATTCGGCCACGACATCCCTGCCGACCGCGTGGGTATCAAAATCCGCGACGAGCTACTCGGGGGCTCCGACGTCGACATCAGATGGGATGGGACAACTATCGATTCGGTCACCGGGACGAGCAAATCTCTTGGGTGGACCGAAGTCGGGATGGACAGCTACTACTCTTCGTCTGGCGGATATCAGCAAGTCATCGGCCAAGACCTCACCGCCGGCCAAACCTACACACTCCAGATCAACGTGCAGGGCTCGTCGCAGTATGTTGCCGATCTCATCTGCGTCTACGACACGAAGTACCCGCCATCGTTCCCCAATCCCGATGCGGCGACGAACGCCGGCGGGACGCTCTCTGCACCCACACCCCATCCGGGGACGGTCAACGCCGTGTTCGACGATGTTGAGACGGTTCGCGCGGTAGTTGGTGGACAGGTGACAGTGACGATGGACGACACGTCGGGTGACCAAGCGATCGCCCTGTCGAATGACTTCGGAACAACGTGGACATCGGCGACGAACACCTCAACACTCGACACGTCGTTCGCAAGCGCCGGTGGGTCGCTTCGAGTCCGAGTTTCGATTGGGAGCTACGGCACGCAATCGACGTTCCCGACGGACAACACCACTGCCCAGGAGCTCACGGAAGTCGACCTCTTCGCGGACCTCGAGGACACTCCGCTCGTCATCAACGAGCGGTTCGACGACTCGCTGGAGTCGATTCTCGCGACGCTCGCCGACCGCGCAGACGCCTACTGGGAGGTCGCGATCGACGACGGGCAGATCTCTATCGAGTGGGCCCAGTCGGGACAACGCTCGTCGACGCTGTCGGCGTCGTCGAAGTCCTTCGAGGTCGAACGCCAGACCGCCGACCAGTGGGAGCGCATCGTCGTGAAAGGGTCGCCGCAGCGACGGTCTGGCGAACGCGTCGTCGCGGACTCCGGAAACGCGGTGTCGCTCGACCACGATAACCTGCTCCTCGGGAAGGAAGCCGTCATCGACCCCGACACAGGCCAACAGTTCGTGAGTGGTGTCGACTACGAACTCGACGCCTCTGCAGGGACGCTGACGGCCACTGCAGAGGGCGCCCTCGACGACGGTGTTGAGTTCGTAGTCGACTACGAATACGAGACAAAAGGATCGTACGGCTCGGGCTCCGCGACCGCCCAGACGACAAAGACAGTCGACATCCCTGGCTTGTCGACCGACCGGGCGTGTGGCCTCGCCGCACTCGTCATCTTCGAACAGGTGAACGAGCCACTCCAGGAGGGCACGCTCTCGATTAGCGATGTGCCTGCGGGATGGTCTGTCCTCGAGGAGATCGACCCGGATGTGTTGCCCGACGCGCTCGGCCCGTGGCAACCCAAAGACGTCGAAGCCTCTCCGGGCGGTGCGAACATCCGCCTCGGGTCTCGGGACTCGGTGGGCGACGTCGTCGGAGATATCCGGTCCCGTGTGTCGGCGGTGAGTCGGCGGGCCTGAGAAAACACCGTGGTGGACGGTGTTGCCCCATCCATGTCCGAGGCGAGGGGCACCCACCAATCCCGCGGCAATGGCTTATGCGTTCTGTTGGGCGATGACCTCCGCTGCGACTCGCTGAGTCGCACGAGCGAGCCCACTCCTCCACCCACCACCCGTTTTCCAGACCAATGAAACTCAAAGACTGGCTCATCGCCGCTGGCAGCCCCAGCGAAGACTCACACGCGTTTGATGGCTTCCTCAGCTATCACGCTGAACCACACGCGGCAGGCCTCGGCCTCGCGGCAGGCTTTCTGTTCGGCGCAACGGGCGACGAGCGACTGTTGTCTGTTGGCGCGGGCATCGCCATCGCGGCGCTCCGCGGGGCCGACAAGAAGGCTCCGACGGCCGTCCTCGCCGACGTCGCCCAGGAACCGCACTACTTTTTCGGTGGTGTCGTCGCCGGCGCGATCGTTGGCTACGCGGCCCGGCTGTTCTGAACAACTGAAACAACTGAGCAATGACGCGCGTCGTGATTCCGGCGACGTGACCGAGCGCGAACGGATGATTCACAATGAGTGACAAATCGAGAAATCTCGCACCGTTGAGCAACGGGGACATCCCGCTGTCGACGATGGTGCGGGTGATGGCCGACGAGGTTGAAGAAGTATCGAACACAGCTGAGCTGCAGCGCCGAGCGCCGACCGACGGCCGTGTCGCAGAGGTCACCGCCAGCGACCTCCAAAACGACGAGAAAATCTATCTCGGTGACGGAGACCAGTGGCTGCTCGTCGACGACGAGTCTGGGATTAGCACGCCAGGAGTGACTTTTGGTGATACTGCAGGTCCATGAGTATGCTTATGTCTGTGAAATGTGATTCGCAAACAGAATGTGTGCTCGGCTCACACGAAGGGAGTTGCTGGTCGTCGTTGGGGCGACGGCCGGGCTCGCAGGGTGCAACGGAACGGAAGACGAGACAGAGACGGCAACGTCGACGTGGACCAACGGGACGCGGACGATCGCCGTCCCGACGGAGACGACGACAACCGTCTCTGCGACGTCAACGGCAACAGCGACGTCAACGACCACGATCACAACAACATCAGACGACGACAGCGATGACGACGACGATTCATCGTCGGGTGGCGGCGGTGGCACCACGACGACAACGACGCAAACGACGACTTCGACGCCGTCGGAAGCGGTCCTCGACGTCGAGTCGGACGAGACAGAGACGGCGTCGGGAACAGCGTGGTTCGACGCAATCGAGTGGGACGATGGCGGGCGGCTCGTCATCGAAGCAAACGCGGGATTCGGACTTGCAGACACGGAGGCCTAAATGACTGACATCGAAATTCGGAACGAAAACGGACAGCTCGTCGGCTACGATCGGGACACTGGAGACAAGGTTCCGATCAGCTTCGAATCGCTAAATGCAGAGAAGGCACTCATCTCAGGACGAACGCACGAGTCACCTGTTTACGTACCGAGTTCGACTGCTGGACTCAACGACGGTCTCGTAACCCACTATCGGTTTGATAATGTGTCGAGTGGCACGGTCAAAGACCTTGCTGGCGACTCGGATTTGTCGGTTAACGGGGACTCTGCAACGACTCGCGGCATTGTTTCTGACGCGTACCAGTTTCACGACTCAAACGATTATCTCATAACGAACTCACACCCTGCCCTTTCTGGGGGTGACGGTTTTACCATCTCCGCTTTCTGTCGTGTCTATTCACCGACTGCATCTCCCGGCAATTTCACAACTTTTCTCCAAAAACGCCCACGGAACCAAGGAGACAATCAAGCAGAGTTTCAACTCCTCATATCACACTCCAATTCTTTCGGAGTCAGCTCTGCGCCGTTCAATGACCGCATTCAATTCGCATGGGGTGACGGGTCAAGTAGTAACGCAGTTGCGGCACCACAGACGACTGGACGCGGCCCGATGTACCATATCGCGGTTCGGTTCGAACAAGATGTTAACCCGGCTCTTTCGAACCCGCACCGTGTGACGATAATGGTCAACGGACGGGTATGGCACACCGAATACGTCTCGACTATCCCGAAAGCCCAAGACGGTCAGATGCTTGCTATCGGGACCAAATTTGCAGGTAATGGGACTGTTGACGACGCAGGGAAGGGTTCTGTTGGTGAGGTGCGCCTTTACGACAAACCCAAATCGCTCACCGCGATGAGAGAGATGGGGCGCTATGCGTTCCCTGCGTCTGAAACCTTTGTCGCGCAGTATCTCGGCCCCCACACCGAATCTGGGACGACAATAGACATCGACACGTCGAACCCGAAATTCACGGACCCAGTGCCACGATGGGACTCGTCAGAATCGGACCCGCTTCGGATTCTACTCTACAACGGCACGGGCGAAAAAACCGAGTTTTGGACGGCAAGCAGTCTCGACGACACCGACTGGACGCGGGTGAATGGAGACGTGACAAGCGGATTCACACCCGATGGAACGCTCACGCTGCAAGACTGGATAGAAATAGACGGTACGTATTACGTCTATGGGACTGATTCGTTCCAGACCAGAGTGTTTTCAGGCCCCGACTTCGGAAACCTCACTCACCAAGCGTCTATCGTTGACGAACCAGACGGCGGTGTCTATTACGAAGAGTCAACTGGGGAAATCCATCTCTACACCGAAGACCCAGACGAGGCAGTTGGTGTCGGGTCTGACAAGCTGTCTCATTACGTCAGCACATCGCCAACGAGTGGATTCAGTAAAGTTGGGACCGCCTTGGACATTACTGACCGTTCGTGGCACACGGGAGACCCAGACATCAAGATGATTGACGGGGTGTATTGGATGCACACCGACAATACGAGTGCCCACCCCCACTATGGAACAGCACTCGCACGGTCTGAAGACCTCTATTCATGGGAAATCGTCCGAGAAGACGTGAAAGAAGCCAAAGGCGGGGACTTGTCGCTGTTCTTCAACGATGACGAACGACAGTGGTACGCAGCAGCCGAATACATCGAAGAAAATCTTGATTCGGCTCCTTACGGTGGTGTTGGGTTCTATAAAGTCGATAAACAGATGTTGGGCTAACGCAACATCCTAGGCGCGTATTGACAGGGTAATCCGACACCAACCTTTCTGAAAATAACGGGCGAAAAAAGAGAGTCAGTCGCTACCGTGCGAGTCGCTCAAGTGCCCGCCGCGTCCGTTCGCCCGAGTCTTGGAAATATTTCTGCCCGGTCGAGAGGCACTCCCACCCGAACATCGCTTTGAGAGCGATGAGGTCGATTCCCCGGGCGACATAGTGGCTGGCCGCGGTTGCTCGGAGCGCGTGCGGGTAGAGGCTTTCAGCGTCGACACTCTCGGCAGCCTCCGCCGCTCGCGTCACCCGACGGTTGACGACGCCGCGGCTCGCTTGAAACCTATCGAATCGCTCGAAATAACGCTCCATCGCGATACGAGCGCGGGTGTTCGCGTCGATGGGGATGTCGCGGTGGCTGTTCTGCGATTTCGGCGACCACATGTATTCGAGGGCCGTCTCAAAGTCGAGACCGGGATTGTGGTCGACCATCTGACCGGCCGCCTGCCGGCAGTAGCCGCACTTCTGGCCGTCGCGGCCCTTCTGGCACGGCTGGTGGCGCGGTATCTCAATCATCCCGCGATCCCAGTCAATCCACGACTCGCGCATGTGCGCGATTTCACCGGCTCGCATCCCATATCGGCCGGCCGCGAACACAATCCAACGAGCTTCGAGCGCGAAGTAATCGTCGTCGAGTCGGTACGTTCCTTCGACAAGCAGTTCGAACTCGCGGTCCGAAAGTGCGTCTTCTTTGCAGTGTCGAACCTCGCGTTCGAGGTCGACGAGACCGCCTTTCGGGACGGCTTTACTCATCGGCGACCTCGGTCTGAAGGTGGTTGATGGCGATACTTCTAAGCGTGTAGAGGGGCGAACTTGTCATGCTTCTTCCTGGAAGCGCGGTGGGGTGCTTCTACACCCCGCCATCCTCAAAGAGAATAGCGACGCGCTTCGTGCTCTGTTCTTCTAGTCCGGTTGTCAAATAACCTTGGAAGCCAGCGATGTGTGATGACTCGGTCGACCATGTCGACGGGCGAGCACACTCGAACGCCCGCGCCGACGAGAGGGGCCGGCGCGGCCAACCACAGACCCTCGAACCCATGAATGAACAAGCAAAAGGCCCGGGCGTGGGCAGGCTTCATCTTCGCGGTCGCATTCGCCGCGGCGCTGCTCGCCGACGCCCTCGGATTCGCAACGCTCACTCAAACACAGATCCTCTGGTTCGGCGCATCGACGTCCGCTCTACTGGGAGTCGACATCGTCGCTGGACGGCAGTCCCAGCTCGCCGGCGCGCTCTCTGGCGCGGTTCAGGGTTGGTTCAATGCACAAGAGGATGCCGACGACTCGACGGGAGGCAACGATGACTGAGGCGGTGGTTCTCGACGCCGTCAACGCACTGATGATGTCGGCGAGTACTGTGGGGTTTATCGCTGCCTCTGCTATCCTCCACTTCTATCCTCGTAAGGTCTCTCGATTGCGGCTTCTTACGCTGGTCCTCGTTTCGCTCGGCTTACTTCTGCTCGGGACTGACGTGATCACCGATGGCTTCGTCCTGCTTCGCGTGCTCGCAGCGCTCGCACTCGTCCTCGCTGAAGGCGCACTTATCTGGGATTCGGTCTCCGCAAAGACTCCACTAACTGTGTAGCTGTTCCGCTGCTCATTTTTCATACTCAACTGGCACGTTTCAGAATAAGTGACTTTATCGTGACGAGTGGCAGTACACTAACCCCAGAACCACCGTTTTCCGTACGCTTACCCCCGGATACGCCCGTCGAAGAATAGGATCCAAACGCCTTTTTCATACTCAACAGCGATACAAACCGTATATCGCGATAGAGAGACTACACCTCAGTCGAATATTCGCGTTCGAGGTCCGCGAGCGCGGAGTGGACGTCGTCGGGATCCATCTCTGAAACGGCGTCAAGGCCGTGTTCAATCACGAGCGGCTTCAGATGGCGGTCTTTCAGGAACTCAAAGTCGCACTCGTAGGTGAGTCGCTGGTACTCCGTGTCGAGACGGTCCTTCATCGCGTCAGGTAAGTAGAACGTCATTCCGTTCCACGCGCTCTTGACACGCTCTGCGTCCCATGGATTCCGTACGCGCACGTCATTCTCTGCGTTCATTGCGTTCTCTTCACTCGGTGCGTCGTCGCTCTCGTCCTGGTCGTCGCCGGCGTCGCCACCAAGGCGTCGACTCAGGCGGTTGTTGATCTCGTCTTCACTCATTGGTCGATTTCCTCCGCGATAGCCGCGTAGACGTCGGTCATATCCGTGTCCTCTGCTTCGTCACCGAATATCGAGCAGTGAGCGTTGACCGTGCGCTCGATGGCGGCGCGGTGGCGGACAACCCACACGGGGACACGACCCTCAAAGCGCTCCTCGTACCACTCCAGCATCCGCTTTTGCTCGTTGTCGAGCGGATAGTGGACGTCGGAGACGACGACACCAGAGATGGTGACGTTCGTTCCGTAGTTCTCGTCGAGCGTGTCGAGCTGTCGGAGCAGGTGCTGGACGGCGAGCTTCGATGACTCGTCAGCGCGGACGGGGACGAGCAGGTTCTCGGTCGCGAGGACGACGTTGTCGTTGATCGGGCCGAGTGACGGCGGGGCGTCGAAGATGATCACGTCCCAATCGTCGACGTCGTCGAACAGCATCTGGAGTCGCTGTCGAGGCCGCATCCCGCTCGCGATGAGGTCCTGCTCGAGCGCGAACATATCGATGTTCCCCGGGAGCACGTCAAACTCATCGTGAGCGACGACGAGGTCGCGGACGTCGTGGTCGTTCGGGCTCGCGAAGGCGTTGTAGAACGTCGGCGGGTCGGCCGTGTACTCGTCTTCGAAGCCGAGGCGATGCGTGAGGTAGCCCTGTGGATCGGCGTCGACGGCGAGGACATCGAGGCCACGATCTGCGAGCGCGCCCGCGATGTTGATCGTGTTCGTCGTCTTCGCGACGCCGCCTTTCTGGTTCGTCACACCTATTCGAATTGTCATTGCATGCTCGTCATGCACGTCGTTCCATGCACTCAAATAACCACGTCAGACGTGGGAAACGCCGATAAATACGCGTACGCGCGCTAATGCGTGCGAACAACATATTGTGGTGAGTCCAAATCGGGGCCATTTTTACGTGGGACCACGTGGTGATTATCGGCGCAAGTGCGCCAGGCGGACCTAATGAGTCCCATTGAGATACTACACGCAGTAGGAGCGACGGCTACGATCATCCACACCGCCGTCTGGCTTGTCAATCAGTACCGGCGTCGTGGACCGCAGCCGCCTCGGGAATAACGAGGCGTCGCTGCACAAAAACTTATTCGAGACGTAATCGCGAGGACAGCCGTGTCCATCGAGTTCGAATCGTCTCACGAAGCTCACCAGGTCGCCAGCCACGCACCCATGGGTGAAGCGCTCGGTCGTACCCCTCGAAGATAGGCATCGCGTCAACGGGAGCGCCCTCAACGAGCGCGTGGTTCTGCCCGGCGTCGAGGCGGCGGTTGAGGTCCCACATGACGCCCGAAAGTGCACCGTCAGGCCGGTCAGTCATATGACCCTCGCTGGCGGATACATCAGGTCCCATCCGGGCCGCGTCCAGTAACCACAGGCGACGCACTCAAGCACGAGCTGGTGAGGGACGTCAGCGACATCGACATCGCCGCCGCACTCGGTACACGTCTCTCGCCAGTCGGGATGGTCAGTCATCGTTGACCACCTCGGCGAGAGCGACCGCGACAGCGAGCGCGACGACGTGAAGCGCCTGGTCGCGCCACACCGAGAACGTCGGGAACGCCTCGGAATCGTCGGCCCAGCGCTGCGAGTCGATGACGAAGTGCGTCCCGAAGAGCGTGACTACAAACGCGAGGGTACCGCGCTGGTTCCAGTCGGCGGCCATCGCGACCGGTGCGAAGCAGCTCGTGTAGACCGCGACGTGCTCTGTGCGGACGGCAGGATCGTCGAACTTCTCTGCGGCCTGCCGGTCGGTCTGCAGCAGGAAGTCGCCCGCTGCGTGGGCCGCCAGCGCATAGAGTGTCACGTCGCTCATGCGTCGAACGCCTCGAGACCCTGTTGGTTCGCGTCGCGCGACTCGCGTCGACGCTGTTTCGCTTTCGCCTCCTGGCAGCTCTCGCAGCGGAACGTCCCGTCGATGAGCGTCGCATCGGTTGGCGAGTGACAGCGGTCGCAGTAGTCATCCGAGCGACAGTCCCGGCAGCGGTACTCGCCATCGTCGCACTCGACGACGAGCGCGCCTCTGGAGCCGACGCCGCACACTATGCACTCAGGCATCGTCGATCACCTCGTTGAGGTCTTCGAGGAACTCCTCGATCATCGTGTACTCCGCGGTGAAACCAGCACTTTGGGCCTTTTCATACCGCTCTTGGTACTTCTCGCAAAGGTCTCGAAGGGCTGACTTCGGAACCGCATCGAGGTGTTCGAGCGCATCACGACGCGCCTGCTCATCGTCGCCATCCCAGACCCTATCTTCAAGGATCATCACCGCTCGGTCGATGTTGACGTCGTCTTCAGTCATCGTCGACCACCGTCCAGTCGGCGCTCAGGCCGACCGAGTAAACCATCTCCTCGTGGGCCTTCGAGCACGACGACTCGGTACAGCGGACGAGCATCCGGCCGCCGTGACTCGTGGAGGCGACGTCCTCGACGACGCCGCGGAACTCGCCGGGCTCGTTGCCCCGATCGATGCAGACGGTGTCGCCCTCGGTGGGGCGTTCGGCCGCTTCGTCCTGTGGTGGGGCGAGCGGGTCGCGTAGTCGATACATCTCGCGGACCAACCGGCCGTAGTCTTCGTTCGTCATCGGATGCGGTTGTAGCATCCACCCCGGCCCGTTCTCTTCGAGCTTCTCGTCAGTCATATCTCAACCGCCTCCGCGGCTACGTGGCCGGCGAGGTAGTCGTCGGGACCATGGACGCCACCGAACTGTCGATGCTCGCGACAGCACCGCGGACAGCGTTTCCGCGGGTACACGAGGTCTGCACCAGAGCAGACGGCTGGGAGACTGCAGTAGTCGCAGCGAGCGGGAGCAGCGTCAGTCACAGTTGATCACCGACCCAGTTCGTCAGCTCGGCATCTGCCGGTTGGTAGAGTGGATGGGCCGGGTGACCGGCCTTGGTCGTGTCGAGCGCGTAGAGGTCGTAGTCGTCGAGCAGGTCGGCGACTGCCTCGGCGCGCCCGTTAAGCGACCCTTTCGCACCCCACGCGACGACGACCTGTTCGGCGCTGTCGCACACGTCCTGTAGGTACGCGTCGTTTTCGGGGCCGACCGGGTCCGTGTGGCCCGCCAGCACCGCCGGGTCCGTGCTTCGGAGCGCGAACAGGTTGGCGACAACGAGCGAGCCGAATCCCCAGTCCTTGGCGAAGCCGAGACAGCGCCGAATCGTCGGGTCGTCGCTGGTCGCGTCAGCCGTCGACGGGTTCAGCATCACAAACGCGACCGCCGGCTTATCGGTGTTCCACGTTCGAGAGAGTCGGTAGCGGTACGTCCCGTCGTCAGAAAGAACCGCGTCGGCGCGGTTGTCGACGAACTCACTCATCGACCATCACCTCCTCACGGAGGTCTGCCTCACTCTCCACACGCATCTTAACAGCTTCACCGGTTGCGTCGTGGACGCAGTAAAGCGTCGGCGGGAGTTCGAACGGCCCCGCGCACGTGCTGTTCGTCGCCGTCTCGTCGCCGCATCGCGGACATCTGTAGAGAGTCATTCGACAACGCCCTCCACGTCAAACGTCTCAGCATCTCTACCAGTATGCTTGATAGACACACGGTTCGGTTCGAGGTGTGGGTTCCGGGCACCGTCCAGTTGGTCAATGTCTCCGAAATGGCTCTCGTCAATCATACCGTAGTAGGCGTCGAGCGGTTCTGTCCCGAAGTGTTGGATAGTCCCGCTTGGCGTCCTGAACACGACCTGCTGGTCGAACTTGCGGAGTCGTGGTGGTATCCAGAGACCGCGATCATCGTCGATGTGTAGATTTTCAACCGTCATCGCTTTTCCTCCAGTCGGTAGCCGTGCGCTTCTGCGAGCCCGAACAGAACTTCCGTCGCCGCTTGTGGAGAGAGGTTTACCAGTTCTCGGTGCTTCTCGCTGACTGTCTCTCCCTCGCCGTCGAGCGAAGCGAACCGAGCTTTCTCCTTCCGAAAGACACGGATTCGTTTCATGTCGCCGTTTGGGTGTTTCCGAATACAGCGCTCGACGCGAACTCCCATCTGCTTCTCGTTCCACGTTTCCTCGACTATGCGGCCGTCGACTTGCTGGGCCTCCGTGCTCGAATCCATCAGTTGAACCCTCCGTAGCGGCGCTTCTTCGCGAGCCATCGCTCGAACGCGTGGGGCCACTGGTTCCACGCATGGTTGAGAACGAACCGCACAATCTCAGCGTCCTCGACGTCGTCATCGTCGAGAAGCTCTCGAAGCTCCGTTCGAAACTCGAGGTTCTTGCTCATCTTCGACCACTCCAGTAGACCCACACCATACGGCTCGGCGTGATTGGAGCCATGATGTCGAGGTGGCGGCGCCCACCCCGCTTTCGATACGAGGCTGACGGCCAATCGACCACTCGGGGAACGATGCTCACGCCGTTCGAGGAGAGATCAGGGGCCTCGAATAGACTCATCGCTCACCACCGACCTTCGTCACTCGGCCGCCGCGGACTTCGTGCGCCTCGCGACGCGTCCACTCTGCGGGCTCTTTCGCGCGGTCGTCGTCCGACCGGACCTCGTGGACAACGTCGACACCGCCGTGGTCGTACGCGAGCAGCCGGATGCGGTGCTCGACGACGGCGTTGCGCCGGCGGACCGAGACGTACGGGCGGTCTGTCCACTCGGCCAGCAGTCGTTTCTCAGTCATCATGTCCCTCCATGCGCGACAAACGCGCCATGCGTTCCTCTCGTTCATTGCGTGCTTGTCGAACGTCCTCGCGGAGGTACAGCGCCAGGCCGACAGCGATCAGCCCGACGCCGGCGACGTCCAACGAAAGCGTCCGAGGGGCCAGCGCGAGGACCACAAACCCTCCGACGAACGGGATGTCTGGGAGCTTGAACAGGTCGCTAAGCTTCATCATGTCCCTCCATGCGCGCCATGCGCTCAGAGCTTTCGGTGCGTGCATTGAACTCTGGGCGCGACGAGAACGTGAACCGCGACGCGACCGCCCGGACCCGCTGTTCGAGCATCTCGGGACTGTGGCCGTTCCAGACCTTCGCGTCGGCCCAGAACGCCCATTCGGGCGTGCCCCACATGGACTCACGACCGTCGCGACGAATGAGGTCCTCCTGGCCGAAGTCGCTCTCGTCCTGCCGCCCACGGCTCTGGAGTCGGTCGAGGCGCTCGTCGAACGGGGCATGCACCCAGACGACTTCGAGCGTGTGGAACCACAGCTCCAGAGCGACGAGCGCCTCGGTGTCGCGCATCCCGATCACGACCGCGGGCTGGTCGGGGAACGCGTCGGTCGCCTCGAGGCGTTTGATCACGTCGTGTGCGACGTAGTCGCCGCCGTCGACGTCCCGCCGCATCGTCGAATAGTCGCCAAGTTCGTCTGACGACAGCGCTTCAGTCGACGCGACGTCGAAGTGGTCACACGCGCCCTCGCGGACGATGTCACCTGTTTCGAGTTCGAACCCGTCGAGTTCGTCGACGAGTATCTCTCCCGCGGTCGACTTCCCCGCGCCAGGGAGGCCGACCACCACGACGCCGGTGCGCTGGTCGTCGAGGTGCCTGACGATGGTCGTGTTCTGGAGGCCGTCGCGGCAGCGCTCGCAGAGGACTGTCTGTTCGCCGTTCGTTTGGACTACTGCAAGCCCCTCGTGAGGGCCAGCGTGGTCTGGCATCTCGCACGTGTCTGTGTTGTCTGAATTCATGTTCAAATGTTGGTGGGTGTCGGCTGAATTCATACTGACCCCCGGGTGAACAGCTGTCGGAGGTCGCGGAAGAACCCCGGCGGGCCGAAGCGTTTCCAGAGGACGATGAACCAAAAGACGCCCATCGCCGCCCAGAAGATCGCACGGGTCAGTTCCCCGAGTAGGTACGCCAGCCCCGAAATCGTGAGTGATCCAGTCAGAACGAGGACTGCGTAGTTCTCTCGGGGCATGCCGTTCCCCTGTGGGATTTGAGTGAGGTCGTAGATCGACACCGCTCCGATCACGATTGCGATGGCCGTCTTCGTTACTGCGAGCGCCTGCATCGATAGCGCGTCAGTCATGGAATTCACCCAACCCAGTATTCTCAGCCGCGCGGCGCTCGTGCTTCCTAATCTCGTCGAGGGCGTCCTGAAACGCTTGGCTCGCCTCGTCTGACAGGTCGTGCTTGTAGGCAATGACCTGCAGTTGATCTGGCTCGGTGTCGAACTCGACTTTCTCGGGTACCACGTGGACGGCATCCCACGGGTTCGAGTGGTTGGCGTCCATGATCGTCGCCGGAGAGAACTCGAACGCCGCACGGTCGTTGCCGAACTCTCCTTGCGAGTCGTCGACGACGTACTCGTTTGGATTCGGCTCACACATGGTCACCGGGCGGTTGCACGCCGGGCAGAGAGTGCTAATGAGCCTGTACGGACGCGTTGACTGCTCGTTCGCTTTCTTCTTCGCGCGCTGTGCTTGTTCCATCGGAATTCGTGATGCGTGCATCAGTACTCGTACCCCGCGTCACAGCGCCGGCATCGGACGCGCCGCTCGGTCTGCTCCCACTCGGTGTGGAGCAAGAACTCGTCGGAGTCGAACATCTCGGCGTCCCACATTCCGATGACGAACTTGCCAGTCGTGACCTCTTCGTCGACGACAGTTCCACCACAGTCGCACGTGTCGACGACCTCACTGGAGACCGTCCGCGTTCCGCGCCCCGACGGCCGAGTCGTCGTGTCCGTCGGCGGGACCGGTGGCGTGGGTTTGTCGTCGTGAGCTGCGTCACTCATCTTTCGCCCCCACAGGCCCGTAGATCGGTTCCTCGACGAGCGACGCGCTCTCGATGTCGCCGGCCCAGACTGCGAAACAGGTATCGCAATGGTAGTATCCTGCTGGTGGGCCTTCGTGGAGATTGGACGCCGGGCCGCCGCAGTGCGGACAGCCCTCGCCCTCGTTGAGGTCGATCCCGTCGAGGTCCTCGACGTCCTGCCAGTCCTGCGCCGGGTCGTGCATGCCGATGGCTCGGCTCATTTGAGTTCACCGTCCACTTTGTAGTCGCTCTCGGAGGGCGTGACGTCGACCTCGAGTTCGAGCCGCCACTCATCACGACGGCCCTCAACCGAGACTTTCGATAGCTCGTAGCCGAGATCGCGGATTGCCTTTCGAATCTCGCGCTCGGCATCTCGAACGTTGTCATCCATCGTCGTAGTCCCCTGGAACATAGTACGGGTCGATCCGAAGTTCGACAGGGTGTGTCGAACCAAGCGGATAGTACGTGTACTCTCGACCGTGAATGGCCTTGAACGCAACAGCATCGTGTCGAGTCTTGAACGACTTACTGGTGGGAAAGACTCTGTAACGGTACGTCCCGGAATCAGTATCACTCACGAGTCAATCACCTCCTCGTAGATCTCGGACTCCAGTTCACCGTAGACGCGGTCTACCTCTGCTTCTGAAAAGCCGTTTAGCCGGTCACAGAGATGGTCTCGGAGACCGAACACGTACTCTCCGCGACCAACCTTTTTCACGAAGCCGGCCTCGATGAGGTCCCGCGTCTTCTTCGACTTCGTGCTGCTGGTCGGGCTCCCGCCAGCGTACTTGTACGCGTCTTCCTGCGATGCGGGCCCTGACACGATGAAGTACCGAAGCATCTGCTGTTTCTTCTCGTCGAGGTCGTTGAGGCGCGACCGCACGTCATTCATCACCGTCTTGACCTTGCGGTTCTCCAGCGGGTCGCTATCGAGGTCGTCCGGAGTCGGCTGTTGAGACTCCAAATCCTCGATGCGCTCACGGGCGTGTTTGAGCTTCCGTCGAAGGGTTTCGGTGTCCGCATCGCCGACGTCGAACTCGTCGGCCAGCACACCGACGGCCTCGACTGCCCGCTCTCCGATCTCCGGGCGGGAATCAAGTTCCCGACGGAGTTGCTGCGCTTCGGCCTCCAGTTCGTTGATGCGTTCTTCGCGCTCTTCCAGCTGGCCTTCCAGTCGGTTACGCTCTTCGACGAGGTCCTCAACTTTCTCGGACGCCACGCCACCGTTTCCGGTCGCCTGCATCGCGTCAGCGAACTGACTCGCCATGTCGCGCATGTCCCGCGCGTTCTGCAGCTCCTCTTCGAGCGCCGCCTTCTCGTCCTGCAGCGACTCAACCTGCGCCTCCAACTGCGAGATTCGGTCCTGGCGACGTTCCTCTTGCTCGGAGATCTCCTGGAGTTCCTCGACGAGGTCGCCCGAGACGCTCATCAACTCGGGACGCTCGAACTCCTCGAGGTCCGGCGTCGCGCCCGCGTCGTACGTGCGCTTGCGTCTGACCTGAACGGTCTGGACGTCGGCTTCGAGGAAGTCCGCCTGGAGGAACGCCTCGCCGTCGTTGAGGTCCTGAATCGACTCGGCGTAGCTCGACCCGACGACGCGACGGACGACCTTGGTGTCGTTCTCCCAGGTGAGACGATGCCACATCAGCCAGTCGCACTGGGTGATGAAGTCCTTCTTGACGTCCGCGGGGCGCTGGGAGATCCCACAGAGTCCGAGGCCGTGTTTCCGACCACGCTTCCCGATTTTGATGAGCATCTTCCCCGTCTCGTCGAGGCCGCCGCCTTCGGGGATGTACTCGTGGACCTCCTCGACGAGCAGCAAGAACGGCCGGCGGAGCTTCTTCTCTTTCGTGAACAGCGCCGAAGCAGTCTCGCGAACGAGTTCCGACGCATCGGCATCGTCGAGGTAGCCCGAGACGTCGAGGATGATGGGGACGCTGTCCTCGAGGGCGAGTTCCGCGATCTTGTCGGCGTGCTCCGGGCCAACCTGCAGGTCGCACTCTTCGTCAGCGCCGACATGGAGAAGCTCGAATTCTTCTTTCAGTCCCCAGTACTCGCCGTCCGTGTCGACGATGAGAACCGGGAAGCCCCGGTCGAGCAGTTCTTCGATGATGACCGACGCCGTGTTCGACTTGCCTGAGCCGGACTTTCCCGTGACGAAGCCTCGGCCTGTCAGGACGTCGACAACGGGCAGCGAGACTTCGCTGCCGGCGTCGAGTGGAAGTTGTTCATCACTCATATAAATCGCCCTCCGGCGGTTGTCCGAGAGTCACCCATGAAACGTCACCTCGACGCCGTTGATCTCGAGCACGCGGTCTCCGCACTCGGGGCACTGCGTCCGGACGTGCTCGGGGAAGTGGAGTTTTCCGTAGCCATCGGCTCGGACGCCATCTTTCTCGATGTCGAACTCGTCGACCCAGCCGTCGCACAGCTCCGGCTCGATGTCCGGCGTCCTGCACCGAACGACGAGACTGTCCTCGACCAGGTCGGCCGGGACGTGCTCGAAGCCGTTGTTCGTGACGAGCGACTCGTGGTCAGTCATCGCGACCTCCATTAGAGTCCTGGTTCCCACGCCAGTTCGAACAGCCCTCATCGTGACCGTGACTGCTCACGACGTGTCGGTCGCACTCTCCACAGTACTCTCGATCAGGAGCGCACGCGTCGCTTGGGAGCTCCCCAGCGAGTTCTTCGTGGTTAGTCATCGCGACCCCCGCGAGTCAGACGCCAGTATCTCGTCGAGTGTGTCCCGAAGTGCTTCGGCTGCCTCACGATTCAACGTGGTGAGCTGCGCACAGTCACGTCCAGCGTACGAGTAGCGTGTCGACAGCTCAACAGCGAAGCTCCCTCCCGGAACGTGCTGGAGCTTGAACGAGACGTCATCGTGGTCGAACACCTCCATCTCGATTTCTGCTGGTTCGATCTCCATGAAGAGACGGTCTGGTGCCGGGAGTTCGGTAAAGCGGTCAGTCATCGCGACCACCGAGCCCCTTGATCTGCGGCGCTATCGCCCACGTCACGTCACCGACCTGGATGAACATCGGAAACTCATTGCGGAGGTGGAACCGCCACGTCTCGCCGGCCGGAGATGCTTCGGCGACCGTCTGGACGAAGTCACAGCCGAAGACCGCCGACTCAGCGCCCTCGCCACGAGTCCGGTGACCGATCAGCAGTTCGGGGCCACCGTCACTTTCGTAGCCGGACGCCGTGAATGCCGCCGAGTCAGCCTCCGTCTGGAACACGACTCCGTCGTCTGTCTCACGAGCGAGGCTGTAAAGCACGCCACGTGCCCGAACACCGTCTGCCTCGATGTGCTGGGTGTGGTTGACGTCCGGGAGCGTCGGCATGTCTGGGGCGGGCGCTGTCTCGAAGACGAACCCCCAGCGCTCGTCATCAGGGGCGTCGCCATCGCGGCAAAGCGTGACCGTCGTCTGTTCGTCCTGGTCGCGATCGATGCGGAGCTCACACCACTCGTCGTCGAGGGCAGAGCACAGCATTTCGAACCAGTCGACATCGTCGACGTCCGCGTTCGCCTGCGACCCGAAGTCAACGGCGACCGTCGTCTCGACCCCGTCGGCCGTCGACGGCGCGCGAATCGGGACAGGACCCGTCGCGATCAACGTCGACGAAGGGTTGAGCGCGGCCACATGGCACGCCGCCTCGTCGCCGGTCGTGTCGATTTTGATCTGGACTCTGTGCTTGTTGATTGCACCTGCCGCCTGGAGTGCGCTGTGGAGATCGTCGCCGTGGAGATCGACGCTAACGCGGTCGCTCACGGCGTGACCCTCCAGAGAAACTGTTCGTTCCGGTTAGGTTGTGGGTGTTGTTGTCGAGTCGTCATCTGTTTCCTCCTCGCGCGGGTCCTCAACGAACTCGTAGAGTCCGCGAGCCACCTTGCGAATCCATCCGGCATCTCTCAGACGCCGGATGTGGTACTCGACGTTCGACTTCGAGATGCCAGTCTCGTCAATGATGTACCGCGGGTTAGCGCGCCCCCACGGATCGCCGTTCTCACGGCCACGTTTGAAGACATCCAGCACCTGGTCTTCCCCATCGCTGGGGTCGAAGCTTCGATTGAGATCGTTATTCGCCATCGCGCTACTCATCGAGTACCACACCACATAGTACGATGCGGTATGTAATAAATAGTGTGTTGCATTATGCTACGCACTATGTTTTGCATAGTTTTATATTGCTGGCAGATCTACCTGTAGGTGTGAAGCGAGGTACGTCGGCCAGAATGGCCGGCCGGTGCTTGAGACACCGACCGCGCTTCCGTGAGAAAGCATGAGTACGAAAGAAGCCCACCGTAAAAGCACCAACGATGAATCGCTTGCTACGCGATTCGTCCCGGTCGGCGCTATCAACCCGATGACCGAGGCGAAGCTCCGTGCGTGCAACCAAGTCGAAGCGTCCGACGACGGCGACCACGAGGTTGCGGTCTTCGCCGTCGCCCACCGCCACGGCGTCATCCAAAACCCAGTTCGTAAAACTGAGAGGGACGGCGAGGCCGTCCTCTACGTAACTGCCGACGGCGAGCGCTGCACCGAGCGCTGGTACCCTATCCTCGAAGGCGAGTTCGAGGAGATTGACCGGGCGTTCATCGCCGACGAACGTGACCTCGATGAATCGGGGAGCGGCGCGAGACGCTTCGCGCCGATCGTCCAGGAGCACCCGGAGGTCGGAGAGTAATGCGGGGCAACAACATCCACTCGCGCGCCGCTAAGCGCGTTCGCGTCGATCACCGGTCGACTGCGACCGACGAGTTCGACCATCGCATCCTCTGCGACGGCGTGCACGACGACGTCGTCGAGGACGACCAACTCGCCCAGCTCGAAGACGTCATCTCGACGCTCGAAGACGTCCGTGATGAGCGCCGGCGTGAACTCGGCGACACCGACGACTACGACGCGAGGGTCGAATCGGATACTGCAAGTGCGGCTCTGCAACTGCATGACGTCGTCGACCAGCGCGTGATGGAGATCTGCGCCGAGCGCTGTCGGGCCGTCCTCGTCGACGGCGACGAGTGGGTCGAAGAAGGCTGGGAAGACGCCTCGGAGGTCGAAGCCGCTAAGCGCGAAGCGACGAACTGGCTACTTGAGCATCCGGAAACGTGTAAGCGACTGTGGGGACAGCGGTCTCCAACGATGAGCACGCTGGAGGTGCGCGGCTGATGGCGGTCGCTAAGTCCGGAACCATGAGCGACCGCGACCGCCGTGCCCGAGTCGAGCCACTTTCGGCGGAACGCATCGCGCCAGGCATGTTCGCCGTCTCGAATCTCCGCTCAGGGAGCACGTGGATCGTGGACATCCGCGAAGGAGTCTGCGAATGTCCCGACTTTCACTATCGGAGCGGCAAAAACGCAGACGGGTTCGAGTGTAAACACGAGAAGTTCATCAAGAAGATCGCCAACGGGGAACTCTGCTCACACTGCGGGTATGAGCGCTGTCGTCCGTCCTGCCCGGAGCGTGGTCGCGATGAGTGAGTGCGACTGCCCGCTCAAAGGCGAGTCCTACGCGACCGCGCAGCCCGACCCCTGCAACGAGACCGACGAGACGGGCGACTTCATGTGCTCGAAGCCCGCGGGGCACGACGGCCCGCACGCGGCGTGCAACGTCGTCGAACATCCGTCAAAGGTCTGGGGAGAAGACGATGTTTGACACGCACCGTCGTCGCCTTCGGCGCGGAGGGGCTGGAGTGGGGGCACTCGCAGCCGTCATATGGTACGCCGATGCAACCGAAGTCGCGCTGGGTCTGGCCGTCGTCGCCGCGCTTGCGCTGCTCGTCGATTCAAAGTTGACGGAGTCGACGTGGCTCCCGTGGGGTGACGAATGATGCCCCGGTCGTTTTCGGACCTCGACACCTATTTCGAGATCGTCCGCTCGGAGACGTCCATCTCGAACGACGGGCTCCGGATGCGTGAGCCCAAGGCGCTCCGGTGCAGCGAGTGTGGAGCACAACTCCCTCTAACTCACGAGCGGTCGCCCGGCATCGAGGAACTCCCACACGAACCAGGGTGCTCGCAGCGCTACGTCACGAGCCGGTACTGGATTCGACAGTTCCAACAAGACTGACGAAGGCCCTCTTTTTGCGTTGGTTAAAACCGTGCGACTTCGGTCGAGTGTTGGTTAAGACCACTTTCACCCGCCTGCTAACCGCTCTCGTGACCGTCCGCCGCTCGTCTGACGCTTCTGTCTACATAATTCGACATTTCACTTTCACTCCGGGTCACAAAACTCGTTTTTACCCCATACCACGTCATGTCGAGTTGCCATGTCCGCGAAGCCCCCTCTGGTGTGCGATGGGTCGGCCGTCGAGGACGCCGGGCCACTCGTGCGCATCGACCGCAGCCAGTTCACCGACCGCATGCGATACGTCTGCCCCAACGGCCACGCGTCGTGGGCTCCGACGAACTCGCATATCTGGTGCCGGTCCTGCTCGCGGGCATCGGCCAACGACGACGACATCGATCCCGAACACTACTCGGTGCGTGACAAGAAGACTGGCGAGCTGATCAGCTACGCCCGCGTGGAGCTGGTCGAGTGACCTTAGTCAGAAAAGTCGATCTCGGACTTCTCGAGTGTTTCCGTGTCGAGTTCCTCGTCGAGGAACTGCTCGCCGAGTTCGGTGATTCCATAGAGGCCCTTGTCGACGCGGTTAAGCAGACCATATTCGGTCAGCTTCCTGCAGCGGACGCCGGCATATTTACGGCCGATATCAACGCGGGGGACAAGGCCTTCACGAGAGACCGCCAGTGGAGTCAGGTTTCCATCCTGACGAATCGCTTCGAGGATGCGGTCGTCAACTCGGCTCATCCACTCTCCCCGCTTGCGCATGCAGTGTTCATTGACTGTCGTTGTGATATTCCCATCGAACTGGAATATACTCTTACCCAACAGGTCTACAATATTATTCTCTGGGTAACACCCGTTATACATTGGGTAATGAGAGATTCCCAACGGGTAGAAAGTTATTAGTGGGACTGGATGCACAATTGACATAGAAGCCGAGACCGCGACACGCACCGCTCAGGTGTAGGAAAAGCCGGGTGTAAGGGCACCCGGCTTGCGGGATTGGCTTCCACACGAGTATCAGACCCTCTACGCGAGGGCTGATTCGCTAGTTACCAGGCTAGCATGGAAAGCCATGTCTACAAAAGACGATTCGCCGGATAAATCAACCGGCACGAACCGGAGTACTGCACGTCGAAACGCGACCGCCGCCGCGGACCTCACCGCGTTCCAGAACAACATCCTCGTCATTCTGGCCGAAGAGCCCATGTACGGGCTCGCCATCAAGCGTGAGCTGGAGACGTACTACGGCGAGGACGTCAACCACGGCCGGCTCTACCCCAACCTCGACGACCTCGTCGAACGGGGCTTCGTCAAGAAGAGCGAACTCGACAAGCGGACCAACCAGTACGAGCTGACCGACGACGGCCTCCAGGTCGTTTTCGGACACCTCGACTGGGCGTTCTCGAAGCTCGTCACCGACGACGAGCGCGCCGAGACCGTCACCGACCTCATCGACTCGAACACCGGCCGGGCGCTCGCGACCGACGGGGGCGAGTGCTGATGGCAGTCGTCTGTACCGTCCAGCAGTTTCGGGCGTACGTCGAGAACTACCTGCGCCAACTCGAAGCCGATGACGAAGACTGGATGGTCGTCGTCGGTGGGCTTGAAGGCGACATCAGCGTTCGGGCTCCGAACGACAGTAACGGGTCGAAGCGTATCGGGAGTATCGGCTTCCCGAAAGAACTCTTCTCGAAGCAGGAAGGCACGTACCCACTTTCAAAGATAGTTTCGGGATATGTCGACCGTGACCGATTTGTCGGGACGATGGCAGTCACGCGCTCGGAAGTCTCGGAAGACGCTATCGAGAAATACGTCGACACCCAGGAAGCGAGCTACGGCGAGATGCTCGAGGGGACCGACGTGGAGCGAGACACGATCGTCGAGGCGCTTGCGGATGCAACCGCACTCCCGGAAGACGTTCTGGAACCGATTGCGGACCACGCGCTCATCGCTGCGCGCCAGCGTGAGAACGCACGGGCAACGACCCTCAAGGCTGACGGAGGCGAGCATGAGTGACTCGACGCTCACGCGCGACGGCGTCCTCAACACGACGGTCAAGTCTGGCACGGGCTCGTGGTACGAGGTCATCTCGACCGACGAAGACGACACGGTCGAACTGATCGCCGTCGACGCGACCAACACCAGCCGCTCGCGCAGCGTCGACCAGCTCCTCGAGGACCTCAACGAAGGCGACTGGGAGACTGTCTACGAAGGCACGACTCGCGAAGTCGTCGCCGACGGCGGGCACGAGGACGAGGACGAGGGCGCGGCCGACGCCGACACGGAACACTTCGAGACCTTCGCCGGCACGGTCGTGATGGACGCCGACGACACGGGCCAC
The DNA here is from genome assembly GCF_003383195.1 of Haloferax sp. Atlit-6N. Classification (NCBI taxonomy): domain Archaea; kingdom Methanobacteriati; phylum Methanobacteriota; class Halobacteria; order Halobacteriales; family Haloferacaceae; genus Haloferax; species Haloferax sp. Atlit-6N. The sequence continues at coordinate 31,311 of NZ_QEQJ01000009.1, forward strand.
ATCATCCTCGACGATGGCAGCGACACGTGTTCGGTCATCCTCGGGGCGTTCGAGACGGCCGTCTCCCCGACAGATGTCGAGATCGGCGACGATCTCGAAGTCCGCGGCCCCGTCGACACCGACGACCGCATCGTCGCCGACGAAGCCGAGTTCATCGACTTCGACCACGGCGTCGACACGGGCGAGCGACTCGCGACCGACGGTGGTCAGAACATCATCCTCGTCAAGCCGAACGGGAAGCGTGGAATCAAAACACATCACCTGCCATCGCCCGACGACCCGACGAAGCCGAAGTGCCGACTGAACGTCGACGGCCCCTCAGAGTGGCAGCAAACGACAGTCGAAAAGCGGCCTCACACGGAACTGTGCAATCGGTGCGCAGAGAACTGGGGCGGCGGTTCGACCGGCGAGACCATGGCCGACCGACTCGACGAAGCCGACCCTGAAGACCTGGGTCTCTCCCCGTCTGGCGAACGGCTCATCACCGACGGTGGGAACACGTGCTCGGAGTGCGGGGCCGTGCTCCCCGAAGAGATCATCGAAGGTACGGGCGTCTACTGCGACGAGTGCGGGACCGGTCAGATGGTCACCGACGGGGGTGTGACCTCTGGCGACATCAAATCCCGCCCAGCGACGAAGACGATGCACCTCGACGCGCTTCGCGACGAGTGGGCCGAGTGCTGGCACATGCTCGTGGACAACCCCCATGACGCCGATCTCTACAACGCGCTCCACGACCGCGCCGCCAGCATTTCACACACGCTCGAACAGCGTGTCGACGTCCATTACCCCGAGTGCCCGAACTGCGGTGCAACCAGTTGGGGTCAAGAGCCGGGTGAGGCGCTTCTCTGCGGGGACTGTCTTCGGACCCCCAACGAGGCCGTGACTGACGCGGTCCACCACGAGTGGGAGCGGATGGGTGAGCGTCGACCGAACGTCGACGACGAGCACGTGCTCGTCACCGACGGCGGGTGTCATCACCCCGAATCCAAGGTCGTTGAGGAGACCCACCGCTGGGACCTAAACAAAGGCTCACTCTACGTCACCGGTACGTGCCACGAATGCGACATGGACGTCGAAGAGACGTACCGTGTCGTTCGAGAGTCGGTTGAGGTTTCCCCCGAGTACGACCTCGTCGCTGACGGCAGCGGGTACGACGTCGACGGCGAAGCACCACCTGCGACCGGGCAGTCGATGCAGAGCGTCGACGCAGACGCCGCCGAGAACATCTCGAAGCGCGCACGCTCGCAAGTCAAAGCCCGGGCCATGCGGGCACTCATCGAGCCGGGCGACGACGTCCGACTCGACGACGGGAAGCTCTGCCGCGTGATCGAGACGGCGACCGCGGGGCGCTTCACCGGCTACGCGCTCAACGGCCCGGTCGACGTTCAACAGATTCCGTATAGCGACATCGACTATATCACGGAGACGCGCTCCCGGCTCGTCGACGAGCTGTCGCTGCTGTCGGACGACGAACTCGAACGGCAGTTCAAAGCACTCGTCAAAGAGATCGACACCCGCGACCGGGCCATCTGGAGGGCCGACCGATGAGCCGCGGTGTTGAGCAAGCGCTCGAAAAGATTCGAGACGGCGCGTGGATGACCTGCGAGCACCCAATGGAGGTTCGCGACTGATGTCGGTTGAGTCGTTCATCGAGAATGCCCCGTCGACGTTCATCCTCGCGACGCAACTGCCGGCTGCTCACGGAACGCCGCTGTCCGGGCTCGCGACGGTCCGGCAGGACTCGTTCGACGATGAAGGTCACGAGTGGGACTTCTACCTCAACGGCTCCGGCGAGCAGCGGACCGATGTCGTTCGGACGCACGGCGACCAGTTCCCTGACCAGTGCGCGATCAACTGGCCGGCGGGTTCATGTCTGGTCGTTCTGGACGGCGCTGCGCTCGCGGTGCTGAAGCCTGACGAACAGGAACTCTACTGCGACCGCGACGAAACCCACGAGTGGGAGCACGCCATCCTCGGTGCGCTCCACGGCCGACTCACCGAGTTGGGCGTTGACCTACCCCCGCTCGACGAACTCGTTAGCGACCGTGAGGGGGTGCAGGCCTGATGCGGAAGCACTTCTACCTCGTCGTCGAGAGCGAAAAGAACCCCGACCGAGAAGGCGGTGTCTCTATCTACGACAACCAGCAGCGGCCGTCTTCGAAGAACGATCAGACCGTGCACCAGATGCGGAACCTCGAAACGAACGAGACGTGGACGAAGACGATGGTGAGTCTCGGATACGTTGACTTCGAGGACGAAGACGACTACGGAGAACGCGCTAACGAGATGATACTGGAGAAACTCGCCGAGATTGACGAATCGCACCTGCGTGACGCCGGTCTCGACCCGGAGGAGGTGTTCGACTGATGCGGCGCGTCATCATCGGCCTCGCGACCAGCGGCGTCTCCGAGGACCGGCAGAAAGTCCCGTCGAACCTCGATGGCAGCTACCCTGCTATCGATGTCGAAGAGCGAACCTACCTCGACGGTGAGTCTGTCCACTTCGGGACGGCCGCCGGCCGCATCGACACCCAAGAAACCGACGTCCACATCGACGAGCGCGGTATCCACACCGAGCGCGTGGAGGGGCGAGAAGTCAACGTCACCGACTTCATCTGCGACCCTGCCGCCGGCTGGGTTGGCGTCGATTCGTCGAACGGCGACTGGCTTTTCGAGACGCTGATGGGCGTTTGGAACGCCAACATCCTCCGGTGTAAGCTCGACGTCACGGCCTTCGCGAAGCACGTCGACGACCAAGACGGGAACTGCTGGCAGATCGGCTACAAGCACGACCTCGACGATGACGACGATGACGGGCAGGCGAAGTCGGGGACGATGTTCCACCGAGACGCCCATTTCGGCGCGGGCTCCGGTCAGTACACCCAGTTCGGCTACAGCTACCTCTTCGACGACCAGTTCGTTCGCGGAACGGTCGCGCAGTCTGGCTACGTCGCAGAGTTCAACGCTGACAACCCCGAGTTCTTCGCTCGGTGGCTGAAAGAAGAGATCCTCCCGTTCTGTAGCGTCGACGAACCGCCGCAGACGACGATATCGGAGGTGCGCCGATGAGCGTCGACGAGAACGTGGCAAGCGCGAGAGCTAACCACTCCCCACGTACTCGCCTCGAAGCGATCGTCGATCACGCACTCGAATCGCCAGTCACACAGCCACATCTCGGTGGGATAGACATCGGCTGTGGCGTGTTCATCCACGGCCGACCCGCAGACATCGACCACTACCGCCACAACAAGTACATGCAGACCAAGTCGTGGATCTCGACTGGGCCAGGAGACATGGTTCCGCTCGAGGAGGTGCGGTAAGATGGCGGCAGCGAACGTCGAGTTCACGGAGACGACCGTCACGCGCTACCATGAGGATCTCCTCGACGACGGCGGGCGCGAACTTCGCGTCCAGGTCGCCGTCGACGACGTCGAGGTCGCAGTCCTCGCGACCGCCGACGAGGGCGTCGCCAAGATCACGGCGATCAACCAGATCGACGATACCGTCCTTCGGCGCGCGTCGTTCGAGGCTGTTGCGGCCGCGGTCGACAAATTCCACAACCAGGGGTTCGAGACCGACCTCGGGCCGCTGGGCCATCTCGCTTGTACTACTCACACGCACTCGCTGAGCGACAGTTGGGAAGACGGCCTCGCGGAACCTACCCAACATGAATTCACGCTTGCATTCACGGCCGAAGGCGATGAGACCGCCCCAACGCTGTCGAGTGACGAAGAGTGGACGCTCGGGAACTCGCTTGAGCCAGAGCCACGCGATGTCGATTCCGACACGAAGTCAGTCGTCACGCCCGCGTCGGGCGAGGTCGGGTTCGGCCCGGTCGTCGACGACGAGGCCGACCAGGACGAGCCCGCTGTCGACGACGCAGACGCTGATGAAGACGAGGATGACGAAGTGTGGTGCGGCATCTGCTCAGAGGGTCCGTTCCAGAGCCTCCCGATTCATCACGGTCGGAGACACCCGGACGAGGAGCCGGTTCCGATGGATCACGAACCGAACTTCCCTGCGTTCCTCGCCCGCGATCCGGAAGCAATCGTCAAGGACGCCAGCACGAACCGGTCGCTCGAGGAGGTCCTCAACGCGGTCGAACGGCAGGACACCATCATGGACGTCCACCAGCGCATCGCTGGGAACCGGTACAAGAGCACCCAACAGCTGCTCAACGACCTCGGGCTGACGAACCCAGGGGCGTCGGACTTCCACAGTGATGTCGACGAGCGTCTCGACGCGCTCTGGAGGGACCTCTGATGTCGACCGAGGCCAGCGACTGGGCGCACGTCGCGAACGCGAACGGAGACGTGTCGATACAGGCGTGGTGCGACGAGCACCGCTTGCTCCCGCATCTCCTTCCGTTCGAGTACCGGAAGACGACGCCCGTCGAGTTCCTCGAAGCCGTCGTCGACGGGCTCGACGACATCCCGAAGACGGCCGCGACGTTCCGTCCGACGAAGATCGACGGCGTCGAGCACGCCCCTGCTGCAGGCGCGAACATCATGACGGACATGCTCGGTACGCTCGGCTCGTGGCGCGTGGAAGAGACCACGCCCACGCGCTGGACCAACCCGCAGTACGTCCATCTCGATTCGCTGCAGACGATGCCAGAGAAAGGCGACCGGATGGAGATCATCGAGCGCTGTGCGGCTTACGGAACGCTCACCGTGGGTGACGTTGCCCCGCGTCTCGGGATCACCAAAGGGAGTCTGCGGCGGTGGCTCACGCGAAAGAACGTCCCCTGGAGTCACCTCCGGCACGAGGGGATCGTTCGACTCGCCCGGACGCTCCGAACTGCTTCGGAGTGGGGCTACTCGGAGCGCCGGCACGCTCGGGTCCTCCCTCGCGCAGAGGGGACTGTCCGGTCGTGGATTCAGAATCACGCTCGAGACACCGACTTCGAGCCGCCGGCTGACCCGAGTGGCGAGCAGTGGTTCATGGGGGGTCAGATCCGATGACCCTCGAACGCTCTGTCGTCTGGTGGGTGCTGCTGTGCTCAGCTGTCGTGGTCACCGCTTACCTGGGGGTAACTTGGTGACATGTCCGTGCAGCCGAGTACCAACAGCCCCGCGAACGCGTGGGCGTCTCAAGACGGTCAGGTCGTCGCGCGCCTCGAGTCAGGTGGCCGGTCGCACGCCCAGCGGCGATGGGACGAACGCTGCCCGCCGGAGTGGGAAGAGTTCTCAGTCCGCGCAGCATGGCTCGACGGCGAGCCGTGGGACGTCCCCGGCGACGACAGCGCTGCCCGGCTCCACAAACCCTCCGGGATGCTCGTCATTTCGACGTACGGATTTCTCACGAGCGTTGTCTGTGCTCGCTGGAGGGGTTACGATGAGTGAAAATCGAACGCCGGCGTCAGACAATCGGCCAAACTATAAGACCCACGACAGAGAAGAAACCGGATATGCAACGCTGACGCTCATCGGACGTGAGGTCCGGGGACATCCCCGGCGACCTCGCGGCCACCGGGGACGGTCCACCAGAAGGAAGTTGACACCTGTCTCTTCTCGTGGTTCCGTCTTAACGTTTGCCCCATCGAAGAGCCGTGGCTTTCTCACGTGCGGTTCGATGGCGACGCCGGTGGCTTCGACGAGCGTCTCGACCAGCATCGCTCACGAAGCAACACAGACCACCGCTACCTCGATGCAACACGAGACCACGACGACCACGACGACCGACTCGAACCGCCGTTCTCCCGAGAGAGAATTTTTTTCTTCGAACGCACCACCTCGTGTGGACGACGGGGTGCCCCCCGAAACGCCGAACAGCCGCGTTACCACCTCGAAGCGGCCGAATCACCAATCAACCACGAGGGGGTCGGTTCCGGAGGAACCACCGACCCCCTCCCCTGCCCGTTACCAAAACTACAACACACACACCCTAGAGGGGTGTCTGTGTTACCAGTTTGGTAACACCGTGGGAGTGGATGGGGGGCGGTCGGCGTGACTTCCCGTGTGCAACTTAGCCTCCGCGTTCCCGAGGACGATGTCGCCGCCTACGAGGAGACCATCATCGAGAAGTACGGGCAGAAGCGCCCATACACCGGAACAGAGTTGGAGCGCGAGCTTCGTGCGTATCTCGAGATGGACGGACTGGCCGACATTGAGTCCGACATCGACCGTCTCATTCGGGCTGCCGGGAGACGTCCTTCAGATGGGTTCGAAAAAGAAAAACCGATTTCGAGGGACCCAAACGACGGCCCAACTCGGATCGTGAACTACCGCGTCAACGAAGAGACTCGAGACGCGTTCATGGCGCGTGTTGAGAAGGACGGCATGACATCGGCCGGACGGATGATCGGCGTTCTCATGCGGACGTACGCGGACGGTGGTACCGTCGGACGCATTCGCGAACGACTCGACCGCGTTCTCGACGATGCCGAGTCCTTGCTGTCCTCAATCGACGAGAGTGACAGCGACGAGGGGCTCACGAAGAACCAGCTTAAGATCAGGCGCATCTGCCAACGTATGGGCGAGGAGTTCACCGACGACGAACTTGTCGAGGCTATCGACGACATCGCCGGTCGGCACGACCACGCATCCGAGCCGACGCGACAGAAATACCGCGAGATCGTCGTTGACCGTCTCGACGTCGAACCGCACCCAAACGTTCCATACATCTGGATACCCGCCGAGAAGGCAGCCGAATTTGCACCAGGTGTCCCACGAGAGTGCCGCAAGCCGCCTGAGTCACTCGACCGCACCGAGAAGGTGCGGCGTATCAAGCTCGCAACCGGCCGCCGCGCCGGCGAGCGCTCGTCCGGTCGAGTGCGTGTGACGTCCACTGAGGTTCGTGAGGAGATCTTCGACAACGAGGTCTCGAAGTCGACGACTCTCGACCTGATGCGTTCGGCATCCAACGTTATCGGCGTCGACCTGGACAAGTCGACCTCTCCCGCAGCGCTGAAACTTAACCTGAAGGTTCTCGGCGAGTCTGAACCAGAACTCTTCAGCGACATCATCGCCTACCGCGACGAAGCAGACAGCGGTCTCCTGTCGTCGACGACGGGAACGACGGTCACCGACTACATGCCGTCGGTCGACGCGCAGTTCCACAACATGGAGAATGCCGCTTCAGACGGGGGTGAAGACGGACCATGGTGAGCGATGAGACCCCAACCGACAGCGACGGCTCCAGCGATGACGAGCTGGTCGACGATCTCGGCATCGCCGGCAAGATCGGGACGTACACCCCTCCAAGAGGAGACCCCGAGCCCTGCCGCATCCGGGGTTCGCGTCGCGTCACCACGAACCGCTGTCGAATGCTCATCCGCGTCGAGGACAACGACCGCATCATCGACACGGACGGAACGCGCGTCCAGGTCAAAGGGGTGCTGTGAGCCGATGCCGACCGAATGGCAGTCAGCCAACCTCGAAGAGCGACCGTGTTTCCCCGACCTCAAAGCAGACATCGGCGAAGACCCGGCGCGGTTTCTCGCGGAGCCGCTGGAGCCGGACGCCGGCGACGGAGCGTCAGGCATGCTCGCCCTCGCACGCATCCGCGGCCTGGAGACGATCACCAAGGTCCGGGCGTTCCGAGCGGTCGAGCGAGCACTCCATGACGGCGAACGGCAGGCGATCAAAGACGCGCTCGACAAGCGCGAACGAGAGTTATCGAACGAGGTTCAATGAACGCATGACGGACCTATCCCACCAAGAGCGCAAGGAACGCATTGCACGAGATGGCGGAGACCCGAACGACACGGTCTGGCGAGCGGGATCACAGGGCGCGTACCACGAAGACCGCGACTGTACCCGACTCTCAGCCACGAAATCGAAAGAAGCAACCCGAAAAGAGGCTCAAAAGCGGTTCTGCTACCCGTGTGGGTTCTGTGTCCTCGGAGAATTCAAAGAGGGATCGTCAAATCGTTCTCCTCGACGAGAGACAGAACTCACAGTCCCCGACGAGCTGTCGGACTCCGACGTCGCGAGTAAACTCGTGTGGCTTCAACTCGCGATCAACGGGGCGCTCTCCACAGCTGAACTAATCGACCAGACAAAGCTTTCGCGAAGCTCCGTTGATCGTGGTGTCAACACGCTTCGTGAGAGGGGGTTAGTCAATTCGATGCCTGATCCGACCGACGCCCGCCGGCAGCAACACAGACTGGTCAGCCCTCCCTGAATATCCGTCATACTGACGCATATCTATCTCGCTTAAGGGCGTGCAGTAACGTATAAATATCAAGTAAGGGCACCCGGCCGACTGAGGCGCTTTGCGGGAGGCGCCGATGACGGAGTCCGAGCAGCCCTGCGTCTATCCTATGAAAGGAACTTGCCAATTCGACCCGAGCAGCGGCGCTGAACTCGGGGAGATACAGTACCTCCCAGACGGAACGACCGGTCGCGAGGTCGTTTCGGACCCGTGGGGCGTCCACTGGACGGCAGCGCGTGAGGGCGCGCTCACCCACGGCGAGCATCGTTCGTCGACGACGGCACTCACCAGCTACTTCCGACGCGTCCAACGCGAGGTCCGCGACGGCACGGAGACAGCGTCGCTCACACGGGCGGCGTCCCTCGCGATCCGGCGGCTCAAGCGAGCGGCCACCGACGAACTCGACACGTTCGTCTGGCTCGCGACGGCCGAGCGCCTTGCTGAAAAAGGCTACTGGAGCGCGTGGATGCTCAACCACCACGTGCCGCGCTGTCCGCACTGCCACTCGGAGACGAAGTTCCGACCTGGAGTCGGGATGCACGAGGCAGTCTGCGCATCGTCGCCCACCCAGCACGGGGCCGTCGACAAAGCAATCGAAGCACGCGTTCGGTCACTCCTCGAAGCGGCGTTCGACGACGTCGCATTTGACGAGGATGATCCTGCGCCGCTGGCGCTGTTCTGAATTCACGTGCATTCATGGCTGTCGAGCCTCCTCCAGCCGAGTTTACGGCATACGAGCCGACTCGCCACGTGATTCAGCACGCCAAAGGCCTCTCGAAAGGCCCGAACCGTCACGTCGACGCGGACCTCCTACGCGAATGTATCGAATCCGGGGCAGCTCGCAAAGTCAACCGCGGCATGTGGCGCTTCGAGAAAGAGATCGCAGGCGTCGAGTTCGCAGTCGTCGTCTCGAGCGACTCCAACGAGATCATCACCGCGTTCCCAACCGTCGTCAATCGAGCGGAAGCCGAGCACATCGGCTACTGGGCGGACGATGAACTCGACGACATCGAGGCGGCACAGGAGTATCATGAGCAAAAACCCCGAGAGTACTGAATATCAGCTCACCGACGCGGACTTCGACGCGGCCGCCGAAGAGATCTCTCGCCGCGTCGCCCGCATCGAGGACTCTCCAACCGGCCGCGCGTTCGCGACTGGGATGCTCAAAGCCGCCGTCCTCTTCGAACACCGCCTCCGGAAACGAGGAGCGGTCGACGAAGACCCATGCACAGACCACGGCGACCGCTGGCCGGACTGCGATGAGTGTGGGTCTGGAGGTGGCGGCCTCTGCCCCGTGTGCAAGAACCAAGCGGAGCGACACACGCGATGACCGGGCGCACCAGCCTCACCGTCGACGACGACGTCGGCGAGCGCTTCCGGAGCTTCTGGGACGAAGACAACGAGACGGTCACCGAGTTCGTCGACCGCGTCTGCGACGTCCTCGAACGCGTCGACGCCGATGGCCTCCCAGACGACACTGAATTCAACTCGAATTCAGACGAGACAGACGCGCTCCCCGACAATCTCCTCACAACCGACCACATCGACGACATCGCAAACGCCGCGTCAACCCAGACAACGCGCGATATCGAGTCGCTCTTGCGACGGTGAATTCAAAATGGCATTCACGTGTTCTGCGCAGGTAGACGCCGACTGCGTCGGGGATGGGCTCTGGAACGCCGCGTACGAGTCCGATGATGGCCAGCCCGTCTGCGTCATGTGCGCCCTCGAACTCGGCCTCACAGACCGCGACGTCTAGCCGTTTCTGACATACACCCTCCCGCTGGCGACGACGTCTCCTCGAGCTTCGCTGTACCGTATTTAAACTACATACGTTCATCCGACACCATACGACGTTTTCACTTTCATGTCCACCCGCGAACGCAGAGTTACACTTGCCCTCAAGTGGCACCATCTCGACAATCTCTCGCCAGCGGAGATTCGAGACCGCTTCGAGGAAGAGGGAATCGGCGACTACACCAAGTCGACGATCCGCGACTACCTCAACGACAAGCCAAAAGAAGCGATCATCGAGCAGATCGAGAAGAAGCACGCCGACGTCCGGCTCCAGTCTGCCGAGCGCTACGAGCGCCTCTACCAGGACGCGCGTCACGACCTCGAGGAACTCGCCGTCGAGGACGAGCCCGTCCGGCGCGTCGTCCCCAAGATGGACTACGTCGACACTGACCGGGAGTCGCCAATGCCGTACCCAGCGTGGGAGTTCGTCGAGCCGGGCGACGACGACCGGCCCGAGTGGGCGACCGAGCGGGACGTCATCGTCCGCTTCCTCGACGACGAGCGGACGCAGGTCATGCCAGGGAACCCGTACCCCAAGCGAAGCATCGACGGAACGGCCGCCTACACGACCGAAATGGTCGGTCTCCGCCGTGATCAGCCCGACCTCCAGAAGCGACAGTCGGCCCGCCGAGAGATGGCCACACGGCAAGACCAGAAAGTCGACGTGCTCGTTGCCGACGAACTCAACATCAACCACGACGGCGAGATCGAACACGACGTCGGCCTCGACGAAGCGACCCAAGAGATCATCGAGGACCTCGGCGAGGACTTTAAGGCATGACCGACAACGAGCTGGTCGACGACCACGGTGCCCAAGTGGACGCCGGCGACCGCGTCCTCGTCGACTTCGACAACACACTCACCGAAGGAGACGTCGCGTACTGGGAGGGAGAAAGACCCGACCCGGACGACGACGTCGTCGACGCGGTCAACGAGTGCTACTTCGCTGGGTGCACGGTCATCATCTGGACGGCGCGCCCCTGGAGCGAGGCGGCTCGCCTCGCCGCACACCTTACCGAGTGGGGCGTCCGCTGGCACGGGCTTCGGTGCGACAAAGGCTCGGGAGACGTCTACGTCGACGACAAAGCACTCCGACCGGACACGTTCGCGGACGCCACCTCCAACTGACTCCATGACGCCGCTCGCCTTCCACATCGCCGCTCGCCTCGTCAGCGACGGCTCCGAGACAGCGGCCGACCAGAAGGCACGGTTCGGGCGCTACGTCAACGAGCAACCGGAGTTCGCACGGTCGCAGTACATGCCCGACCTCGTCCGAGACAACATCGTCGACGTCGTCCGCCTCGAGTTCGCGCTGTCGCCGCCGGCGACCCCTGACGACCACGACCCTATCCGCAAGCGCGACTACCGGGACTTTTGGCTCGACGCCGTCGGGAGTGAGCCGTGGGACATCTACTCGATCGCCGAGGACATGGCCGACCGGTTCGACCTCAACCCCGGCTGGGCGTTCAAGACGGCGCGACAGCATCTCAACCAGCTCGTCCTCCAGGCGCGGATGCGCGGCTATCGCGAACAGCCGCTGGCCGGCCGTCGCTTCCGTTGGGGTGGCCCCGAACCCGACCACCCAGCGTGTGAGTGGATCCAACAGCAGGTCCCGCCCGAGGGCCTCCCATATCACAAACTGGTCGACCTGATGCAAGAAGCCAAACGCCGGTTCGTCAAGGACCCACCGTCGTCGACGCACGTCGTCCACGACTGGTGTCGCCACGAGATCCGGGAGGTGAAGTAGATGGCGACGACCTCGTCGACGCCGGCGGTCACGGAGTCGCTGGCGAAGCTCGTCCGGGACCGTCCGACAGCCCACCCGCTCAGCTTCTCGATCAAGCACCTCGGGACCGACGGCATCCTCGCGCCTCCGCGTCACCTCCAGGACTGGTACCAGCACATCTGGGAAGCCGTCTTCGACGAGCGGGCGCCGAAGAACCTCGGGCTGTTCGCGCCCCGGAACTACGCGAAGACCGTCTCGACAATCGAGGTCGTCCCGGCATGGCTCGCGGTCAACTTCCCGAGCATCCGGATGGCCATCGTCTCGCACAAAAAGGACCACGCCAACAAGCGGGCGAAGACGGCGGTCGCGTCCATCGAGGCGGCGTGTGAACGCTACGGCGTCGACGTCTACGACGAGTCGAAAACGACGATCCAACTTGACGCCGGCCGCACGAACATCGAGCCGACGCTCGAGCCCGTGTCGATTCGGACGTCGGACACGGGGTCGCACTACGACGTTATCATCTACGACGACATCGCGACGCTCGCAAACCAAACGACGGCGCTCCGGGGAACCATCTCGGAGAACTTCGAGGAGTTCGCCGACAACGTCGCCGCCAAAGAGGGTGCGACGGTCCTCCCTCACAAGTCGATCAACATCGTCATCGGGACGCGCAAGACGCCCGAGGACGTCTACCGCGAGCACATCCTCACGACCAACAACCCCGAGTGGGACGACTTCATTGCCCGAAACGTCTCGCGACCGGGATGGGCCGCTCGCGTATGGCGCGCCACTCCCGACTGGCAGGTCATCGAGAACGAGGCGTTCGAGGTCCACGGGACCGACGGCAACGTCTACGAGACCATCCGGGACGTCCCCGCCGAAGTCGAGATCATCGACGACGGCATCCAGCCCGCCGGCGACACGGAGTTCCGGACGCTCTGGCCCGAGTTCGAGCGCCCCGAGACGGTCCTGACGAAGGTCGTCTCGAAGGCTGGCAGCGCCGGCCTGTGGCGCGCGGAGAACCAGCAGAACCCCGAGGCAGCGGTCGGCCGCGTCCTCGACCTCGACTGGCTCCGCTTTGTCGACCCCATCCCACGGGACGACTACGACGCCCTGGAGTGGTACGCTGGCCTCGACTTCGCGAACCCGAACAACCTTGCCGCCGAACAGCGAGGCGAGACCGACTACTGGGCGCTGGGCGTCGTCGCGTACGACCGTGAGAACGACCAGCAGTACGCCGTCGACGTCTGGCGCGACCGCGGGTTCATGTGGAAGGAAGCGGCGACCGACTTCATCGCCGCGAACCTCTCTGGCCTTCCGATCGGTGAGCTGTTCGTCGAGAGCAACTTCGCCGGCGAGGAAATCGCAGAGGTCATCGCAGACCCCGAAACGTACGAGGAGGCTGCCGTCGACGAACCCTCGTATCGTGTGACCCCGACGGCGTCAAACGGCGAGAAGGAAGACCGCCTTACGCGCCTGGCAAACCGCTTCCAGCAGGGGAAGATCAAAGTCGCATCGAAGGAGAACGAGCGCTGGGAGTCGTTCATCCGCGAGGAGTGGCTGCCGTTCCCGGACGCTGCTCACGACGACCGCTTCGACGCGCTCGAGATAGCGTCCCGCGGTCCGGAGGGCACGGTCAACCGTGTCTCCGGCGACGACTTCGAACATCTCAACTGGTGATATCATATCATGACTGAGCCACGAGTAACAAAACTCGGCGAAGACGACAACGGCGAGCTGGTCGCAATCGACTGGCCCGACGCCGACGGCGTCGAACAGAAGATCCAAGCACAGATCGCCGCGACGCCTCAGTCTACAGACGGGCGCTCTCGGAGCGAAGACAAAATCGGCCTCGTACAGCGCATCTCGGACAAAGGCGGGCTCTGGAGCTCGATCGACCTCCAGACGTTCACGCTCAACTCGACGGAACTCGCAACGACCGTCAAGCGGTTCCGAGACGAGATGTATCGGAACCAGTTCCCCGTTCTCGTCCCGGCATTCACACATCGCTGCACATCCTGTGGGACGTCCTACGGCGAGGAGCGTGAGACGTGCGAGGTCTGTGGCGGGACGGAGTTCGAGACGCCGTCGCGAGAACAAAAGGAACGCTACGAGCGACGGTTCGACACGATCAACGACGACGACCAGTCGCTGGCGTCGCTGATGAAATACGAGGAGGACTTCCAGTCGTTCTACGGCGTGTCGACCGTCCTTGCCCGGCTCCGTTATCAGCACGTCACCAGCGAGACAACAGTTGCCGGCCGCTCGGTTTCCGAAGGTGGCCGGTGGGAAGCGGTCGAGATCGAGGAACTCGTTCATGCCGACCCGTTGCGTGTCCGGCCGGTTCTCGACGAGAACAACCGCCACGGTGGCTGGTGGACGTGCCCGGCGCACCGCGGCGAGTACTGGGAGCACACAGACCTCACGTTCGACGGCGTCGACGCCGACGTCCCCGAAGAAGTCTGCCCCGAGTGCCACGCCAAACTTGCGGAAGTCGGCTACGCCGAGGTTGGCGGCCGCAACGACAACATCGAGCGGCTGTTCCTCAAGCACGAGGTCATCGACTGGGCGCGGCACTATCCCATTCTGAACGGCCTCGACGGCCGGTCGCCGGTCCTGCCGCTCATCAAGCTTCAGGCCATCCTGCAGTGGTCGCGAAACTATGAGCTCCAGTACCTCAACCCGCAGAACGACCAACAGCTCCCCGACAAGTTCCTCGTCGCGTACGGCAAAAACGTCCGGTCGTCGCTCCGCGCATCGCTCCAGGAAGAAGAGGTGAAGAACCCGTGGGAGGAAGGCCGGCTCATCTACGAAGGCAATCCCGACGACGTCGAGATCGAGATGCTCGACCTGTCGAGTGACGCCGGTATCAACGGCCGCGAGCCGATGGTCGAGCGTCTCATGTCGCAGATTCGAGCGATGTTCGGTATCTCCGACGCCATCGAAAACGAACTCTCAGACACGGGCGGCCTCAACGCCGAGGGCGAGCAACTCGAGATCACGAACGCGGCCGTCGCGAGCGCTCATCAAGACACCGTCGAGAAAGCGCTGAACACGCTCTGCCGTCTCATCGAGCGCGTCGAAGGGCACTTCGACTGGCGACTCAAGTTCGTCGATCCCGAGCGCGACGACACTTCACTATCGGCGCTGGACGTCCTCGAAGGCATCAACCTCGCTCAGCAGACCGGGACGAAGGTCTCGGTCGAGGACGGCCAGCTCATCATTCCCGACCAGCAGATCGACCCGGCCGAGCCCGAGAGTACTGGGAACGCTGCGCCGGCGGACGCCCCGCCACCCGATCAAGGCCAACCACCGGGCGAACCCCCGGACCAGACGCCGAACAGCTCGCCTCCTGACCCAACGACCCCCGAACAACCCACTCCTAACGACCAATGACACGAAGCGTCCACACCGACGAGAAGACGGTTGACGTCACCCAGTCCGGAGTTATCGATGGCACCGAACTCGAGATCTCCAAGCAAGAGCTGGTGGCGCTCCGAACGACTGAGAACGACGCAGTCACCGGCGACCCTGAAATCACGCTCCAAGCGAGCATCGACGGGACCAACTGGATGGATGTTGCGACGGCCACGGGGCTCGAACTCGAGATCCTGAAAGAGGTCCCGGACCCGAAAGTCAGAGCAACAGTCTCGGCAACGGCCAGCGCCGGCACGCTCACGCTGTGGATCTCTGCGCTGTAAGGTGAACCCATGCCATCTGACCTCCCATCCACGATCAGGCGTGCGCTCGCCACTGAAGACTCGACAGAGTTCGGCGTCGAACTCTATCGCATCCTCGCCCCGCCCGATGATGATGACTTCGTCGACTCTGTTCTCGCTATCGTCGTCGAGTTAGAGAGCGGGATGGCCATCGCAGACTGGAACATCGACGCCTGGCCTGACGACGAACAACTCATGCACCCTCACCAGAGCATCTACGGCTCGCTCACGGACCTCGAACAGGTTACTGAGGGCACGCTCGAACACCTCACACGGGTGAACTCTCGCCAATGAGCATTCAAGTACTCAACCATCCAGACGCCGGCGTCGACGCGAAAGCGGCGGTTGGGGAGTCCATCTCAGACACGTCGGGGCGCGTCCGCAACCGCCGCCTCACACGTGAGGATGTCCTCGACGAGTGGGAGCAGCCCATCTTCGACGCCGAGGACTTCATCATCGAAGGCCCCGCGTCGGTCGAGATCGTCGACCGCTCGGGGCAGCAGATCCAGATGGACGCCGTCCGGGACGCGCTCGACCGCTTCATGCTCTCGGATCGCGAGCCGGGCATCATCTCCGACAAGCACGACGACGTCCCGGTTGGCGTCCCGCTGTGGGACTGGACGACCGACGACGGCCAGCGCTACCAGACGGTTGTCGACGGCGACACGTTCCAGCTGGTCGCGAACCTCGGCAACGAGACGACGATGAGCAAGCTCGCCCGGCTGCGCTGCCTCAACGGCGACTACGGCGGCTACTCCATCACTGTCTACTCGAATCAAGAGGTCGCGAAGCCTGACGGGACGCGCGTCACGACCGAGTGTGACCTCCACGCCGTCACTATCGGTCACGAGGATCTCGTCATGAACCCGGCGGCCGACTTCGACGTCGTCGACTTCAAGCACGGCGACGTGCTCGAGGCATCGCTCTGCCGACGTCTCCGTCGACGCGACTCGCTGACTGGTCGCGTCGAGCAAAAGCTCCGGGGCGATCCGAAAGCCGGCGACGAAGACAACTCGCTCGCCGCTTCGCTTCTTGACCACCTTCGAGACTGACTAACTGACCGGTCGCGACGGGCGACCAACCCCCCTGATGACGGAGCACCTGGCCAGGCTCTCGAGGGGGATTTGACGAGGCCACATCTGACGATGGGAATTTTCAGCAACAGTAGCAGCTCGGTCGACACAGCCCGAGCCGTTTTGGATGGCCTTCCGGAGGGTGCCTCGCCGTTCGAGATCCTCCAGACGGTCGACCAGAAAGCCGGCGACGGCGATGTCGACCCCGACGACGTTGTACAGGAACTGCGCGAGATGAGCGACGAGGTCGACCAGAAGCTCGCCGAGATCGACGGCGCTGGTGTCGACCAGAAAGATATGCGCGACGCGGCTGGCGCAGTCGCTTCTCGGACGCCGCTCTCGGAAGAAGATGCGATGACTGTCTTGTCTGCGACAGTCGACGCCAGCGAACAGCAGGATGCCTCTGGACTGGTCGACGCGTTCGACTCTGTCCACGGCACCGACCAGAAAGCCGGGAACGGCGACGGCAACGCGCAAGAAACAGATGCAGACGCAGACACGAACACGGACACGACTCACATGAGTGACACCGACACCGACGGAGGTACCGATGTCGACCAAAAGCAGACTGACGGGGACATGAACCCGATCGACGTCGTCGAGGAGATCGGCGACTCCGAGGCTCGAAGCCTGGTCGAAAACTACGCGGAGTCCATGAACAAGGACGTCGACGAAGTGGCGGCCGAGTGGGTCGCCGAGAACGTCCCCGGCATGAGCGTTGAGGGCTACGGCTCCAACGGCGACGGCGCAGGCGCTGACACCAGCGCCGGCGCGCCGCCGGACCAGAACGGTGGCCAGCAGCCGCCGTCGGTCGACCAGATGCTCCAGAGCGCGGAGTTCAACGAGCACGTGGCGGCCGCGATCACGAACGACGAGGTCCTCGACGAGATGGCTGGCGCACTCGGCCAGAAGATGGCCAGCGACGACGAGTTCGCTGAGCAAGTGGTCGAGAAGATGACCGAGAGCGACGAACTCTCGGACAAGCTCGTTCAGACGGTCGACCAGAAGGGCGACTTCGTCTCGACCAGTCAGACCACGACCACGGCGCCCGGTGGCGAGGCAAAGACCGTCGGTGGGTCGGCAGCGATCACTGGGGGTGGTGACGAATGAGCGCCCGCGCCAGCACCCACCCGCTGATGGGCTACGCTGGGGGCAACTCCCCGGAGCGCTTCCTCGAGTCGAACGTTCTTGGGGACGTCCCGATGGACTGGGATGAGGGCCTGCTCCAGCGGGCACAGTACGACACGTCCACTCAGGCGCACGTCAACTCGATCTTCAACGCGACGCTCTACGCCCAGTACAACGACGAACACAAGTGGTACAACGCTCTCACGCAGGTCGACCGCTTCAACGCGTCTCTCGAAGGCCCGGTCACCGCGAAGGCGTTCCGTGCCGCTACCACGCCCGTCGACCTCCAGTCGCACTCCGAGGGCGGCTCGGTCCCGGCTGGCCAGACCATGGGTGTCGAGGAAGTCGAGTACGACCCCAAGCGCTCGGAAACCGTCATCGAGGTGTCCGACCTCCAGCAGATCCGAGCGTCCATCGAAGACGCCGTCGGCTTCGAGGAGTTCTGGGAGCTGCAGGAGCAACAGCTCGACCTCGCGATCGACCGCGACGGTATCGCGTCTCCTGTCTTCCAGGGTGACCCTCAGTACGACAGCGTCGACGAGATCACGACCCTCGACCGTGTCATCGCGTCGAGCGACGAGGAAGCCAACGCAGTCGACCCCAACGGGAACGCCTACAACGACGGCGACCTCGACTACGGGAGCGTCGACCGCTCGGCCGACTCGTGGGCCGACTCGTACGTCGACCACAACGGTGCGTCCGGCACTCGGCAGCTGACGAACGACCTGTTCAGCTCGTTCCTCAACTCGATGAACGAGTTCGCGGGCGTCGACGTCTACAACGACGTCGCCATCCTCACGGGCCACGACACCGCGGGCGTGCTATCGGACCTCGCGGCCGAGCGGAACAACGTCCGCAACGTGGCGGCGATGGCCGACTACACGACCGAGAGCGTCGGTGACGCGGAGTCCATCCGCGGTCTCTCCGGGACTGCTCGCTACCGCGACTACGACGGTATCCCGATCATCGGCAACCAGCACGCGATCAAGCACGGCGACATCTCGTCGATCTTCATCGTTCCGACGGACACGATCCGCGGCCAGCCGCGGCTGTCGATCGAGCAGTTCACGGCGCCGTACACCGAGACGGCCGGCCGTGGCCAGTCGCAGGGTTACCTCGCGACCGGCAACTACCGCGACGAAGCGCTCATGCTCCTCAACCACGAGGTCATCAACCGCGACTTCGCCTCGTGTGGCCTGCTTCGCGACCTCGCGGAGTAACCGCGCTCACGAGCATGATTCGAACCAGCATCCTCATCGCCCTCGCGAAGATCCTCGCGAAGGCAATTCCCCAACTCCACACAACGTCCGACGTCCAGACTGCCGTCGACGCAGTCCGCGCTCGCGACGACTGTCGAGCACGGTCGACGCCGTACGCTGCCGGCCTCGAGGACGGTGCCGTCTCGGTCGCTATCGAACTGAACGCCGGCTGCACGTGCCGCGGCCGCCAGGCGTGCGACCACTGCGGCGGCGCGCACGACTATCCCGAGCCAGGCTGGGCGACTGACCAGACCGGCGTCGACGTCGGCGACACCACCGCCGTATAGACAGATGACTAACGCAACTACCACCACTACTGCCGTGTCAGACGACTCCGACACGCCCGACGTGGAACCGATCACCGTGACCGTTCTCATCGAGGGCTTCGAGTACCTTCGCAGAGTCGAGGGCACTCACTGGGCCCGTGACGGAGAACGGAACCTCTACGTCTACGATGGCGACCTGACTGTCCTCGAAGTCACGGACGGCCATGTCGTCGAAGTCTGTCGGGAGAGCCACGTCGAGACAATCGCGGTACGAGACCGAACGAACAGCACCGACCACGACCACGGGCCATCTGATGACGTCGACGACGATGACGAGCCCGACACAACCACCACTACTACGGAGCGTCACTAATGCCAGTCACGACCCTCAAGAGCGCACAGAACTTCGAAGAAAAAGGCCACGCTGAAGTCGAGTTCGTCGGTTTTCGATACACCGGCAGCCAGTCGATGAAAGCGGACGTCGACATCCGCGAGCGAGCAGGCTATGATGGCCCCGCAAAGTTCCAGCGGGGCCAGGTCTATCTCGCCCTCCTCCCAACGTTCCTCGACTCCGACCACGTCGAGAACGCAAACATGGGCGTTCACGCCCTCGAAGCTCGCAACGACTTCGAGGTGATCTACGATGCCGAGCGCCTCGCTGAAGCCCTCCTCAAGCGGAACTACCTCCCGCCAGAGGTCTTCTACGAAGGGTTCGACCGCTACAAGCGCAAGAAGCTCTTCGAGAAACTCGACCTCGACGACGCCGGGCGCGTCTACGACAAGGACGACGAG
>NZ_QEQJ01000010.1:0-45382 GCF_003383195.1 Haloferax sp. Atlit-6N
ACAGCTTCAAGCAGCTCTGAGTAACCGGTTCTTCGACTCACTTGACGAGCTAACAACAGCGATTGATACTGCCCTTGAGCAACTTTCAGTTCCAAAAGTGAGTAATTACTTCTAACGACTACTATAGTTGTTGACGGGATTTAGGAACACTACCGGCGGTCTCACGTCACCGTGTGCGGGCGGGTCACTAGATCACAGATGATTCATCAGTAGAGTGATGAGAATGTGAGACGTTACGAATATTCCGAATACAACTCGACTAGGCAAGCGTCCCTGTGGTGAACCGGACCAATTGACATCCTCCCCGCGCTGAAGTGCGAGGATTCCCGACCGCAGTTGGGATATTGTGGTTTACGACGTGACCTGTTCTTGAGGTGCGAACGCACCAGTTTCCTTGTCAAACAACAACGTCGAAGGCTGTGCCAACCAGCCGTTACTCCTATTCACCGACAAACTCGGTGAACTCGGAGATACTTTCTGTCGAATGTTCTCAGCACCGTTTACATCCGCGTTCGCCACCACACCGCAGTCATCACACACGTACAACCCACGCTCCACGCGATTCGCCTTACGCTTCCGACCACAGCACGAACACGACTTCGACGTATCTCGCTCAGACACCCGCTCAACCGCGATGCCCTCCATCTTGGCCTTGTATTCCAGCATTGAGGTGAACCGGTCAAACGCCCACGAATGCAGGTCGAGATTGCCGTGCTTGCCCCAATTCTTCGACTCATTGTTCCCCTCGTCCTCACGGATTCCGGAGAGGTCGCCCACCACAATCGTTCCAACCCCCTCCTCAACACACCGTTGGACGATGTGTTTCGAAAGGGCGTGGAAGTAATAGGTGCGACGAGCCGACTTCTTCTGGTTCAACCGCGTCGCTTGGTCGGAGTCGGAGTCGCCACATCGAGCGATGCGCTTGCTGAAGTAGTAGTCGTCCTGCTTCAGACAGTTGAGCGGATACAGTTCGCTGTGGCCGTCTTCGTAGGCGAGTGCGGCAAAGTTGTTGATTCCGAGGTCAACACCTACGGTTTTCTCACCGGGCGCTTCGCTCACTTTACCTTCGACTTTGCAGACGAACTGTAGTTTCCACTCGGTTCCTGTCCAAACTGCTCGAACCTGTTGAACGCTCTCTACGGTGGAGAGGTCAACGTCAGGTCTTGTCTTGTATTCACAGAGGATGAAGTCCGACCAATACTCCTTGAGGTTCGAACCTTTCGAGAGTCGGACCCTCCCGTACTTGGTGTCGAGTTTGAAACCGGCGGCTTTGAACGTCACCGTGCTTCGGGGGTGTTCGTTGCCGTGTTTACGGTACTTCGGCGGGTTAGCCCGTGTCTCTCCGTTGCGTCGTTTGCCGTACCAGCCGGTGAACGCCTCAGCGAGTTCTTGCAGGACTCGCTGACTTGACTGCGAATGTAGGTCATCATAGCGTTCGTGCGACTTGAGGTACGAGGTGAGTTCGTTGTGACCGGGAATGTGGCCTATCTCCGACCACACGCGGTCGCAAACCCACCGTCCGACGTTCCAGAGTTTCGACGCTGAGAACCCGAGCGAATCGAGGTCGTCAGACACCTGTTGCTGGTTCCTGATGGAAGCAGTGTAGGTGCGGGTGACAACCTGTTTCGCCATACGTAACCTATGTCGGGAAGATTACTTGAAGGTATGGATTACGCAGCGTGGAATATCCTGCCGTGCAATCAAGCAGTGGGTGTGTCGTTGATTGTCGGATTCATCCCCGCCCTAAAGGACGGGGCTTTCTCCTCGATTCTTCGTAATCTCTGTGTCGATGGTTTAATCTCCCACTTCACCAATCAGCCCACTAAATGAATATACTCGTTTACGTTATTGACTGTCTGCGGGCAGACCATGTCTCATGTTACGGGTATCAGCGTGAAACAACACCGAATATTGATGCACTGGCAGCTGACGGAATTCGCTATGAACAGTGCTTCTCCCCAGCAACGTGGACGCGTCCTGTAAGCGCATCTATCCTGACGGGACTATATCCACCAGCCCACGGTGTTCGCCATCGTGAGGACACTTTCTCAAAGGGTCTTCCTCGATTGCCCAGGTCCCTCAAGCAATCGGGATTCGAGACAGTCGGTGTTTCAACAATGGGGAATGTCTCAAGTGCATTAGGCTATGATGTCGGCTTTGACCAGTTCTTTGATCTGTATAAAGAAGACGAGATAATCAGAAAACGAACGAATACCTCGACAAACAAGCAGCGGCTCTGGCATGAAAATCAAGATAAGATTGCACTACCTAAAGCGGAAGATATCAATGACTATCTCCTTCCGAGTATCAACTCATCAGGCGAGGATCTGTTTTCGTTTGCATGGAGTATTGACCCACATATGCCTCTTAACTCGTCTCCACAGTATACAGAATTCGTTAACTCGGCATATGATGGTCCCATTGATGGTACTCATGAATCAATCCCAGATGAGCTAACGGAGGCTGACCTCAACCATCTCCGTGGCCTCTATGACTCAGAAGTTCGGTATACCGACGAGCAGTTTGGGCTCGTCATTGATGAATTAAAACGACAAGGCGAATACGACGAGTCATTGATCATCGTACTTGGTGATCATGGGGAGGCGTTTGGTGAACATGGTCAGTTCTTCCATGGTAATCGACCACATGATGAGGTCATTCACGTACCACTCATTATTAAACCACCCAGAGGGACTGTCTCGACGAACTCTTCGGTTGACACGCCGGTGTCTCTGATTGACATCTTCCCAACTGTTAATCACATCGTTGACGGTGAACCGCTACCGGAACGTGTCCAAGGGAAGGTATTACCACCGTACCAACCCACAGATGAGGATCGACCAATTTTCTCTGAGACAGAGGTTCGCGATATTGAACCGGCTTTTCGATCGGTCCGTACTAGTCAATGGAAGTATATCGATATCCAATACCCATCGCTTAGACATGTGATTGAGCAAATGTACCGGCAGCGAGATATGCTTCCAAGCACTCGATATGCACTTTCAGTAATCCGCGACGTGCTCTATAGTAAGCTCTCCAGATTTGACGAAGAACTCCTGTACCAGATCGACGATGATGCTGGCGAGCGAAACAATGTTGCAACCGACTATCCTGCTGCTCTTGAGCGAGTTCAGACCACTCTTGAAGAGTGGCTCACTGACTGTCAACTGATATATGACCAAAACGCTAGCGACGACAACCACCACATTGATGATGCAACTGCTGAACAGTTACGACAACTCGGCTATACGGACTAACCAGACGAATACTAGATATTAGATACGATGGCTCTGTCGAAGTGTACACAGATCTAAGAAGAATATGCACTAATGTCCAACGAATCCTCCTCTGTATTTGCGAAGCTCTTCGCCTCGGGTGGCGTCATCTTCTTAGGATTAGCGTTCAATTTTGGCCTCGGATTTGCTGGTCGTCTGGTAATCGCTCGCTTTGTCGGGAAAGTGGCGTATGGTGCAGTTTCTTTAGGAGTTACGCTGATGGTGGCCAGCTCCACACTCATTCTTCTTGGCACGCATAATGGGATCAGTCGGTATCTCCCTCGGTACGATGACCCACAACAACGGCGCGGAGTTCTGCTATCAGCATATTCACTTGTAATTCCGCTCTCGATCGCTGTTGGCGGGTGTGTGTTTTTCTTTGCCGAGGAGATCGCGACGTCCGCGTTTGGGGACCGTACGATCGCCCCAGTCCTTGCTGTATTCGGCCTTATTATCCCCCTCGCAACCCTTGTGAAGCTGACTATTGGTAGTATTCGTGGAATGCAAGAATCGCTTCCCCGAGTGTATATTAAGAATATCTCACTTCCTGTCGTCCGATTCGGATTGATCGCAGTCGCTGTTGCGGCAGGTCTCGGTTCATATGGGATCGCATGGGCCTACGCCGGTGCCTATGCAGTCGCCGTTGTTCTTTCACTCTATTATCTTGTCAAACACACCGTTCTGTTCAAACGAATCAAGGCGGCCTCAATGCACAGAGAGCTACTCCTGTTTTCTTTGCCCCTCATGATTACGGCCGCCATGGACCTCATCCTTTCAAACTTTGACACTTTCATGATTGGCTACTTTGATACGACCGCTGCTGTTGGCGTATATAATGTTGCGTACCCCCTAGCAAATCTATTGACAATTTTTCTCACCGCATTTAATTTCGTGTTCATGCCTATGATGTCTGAATACCATGCTAACGAACGCTATCAAGAGATTGTTCGATCATATCAGGTCGTCTCAAAATGGATATTCTTACTGACGCTACCGGTGTTCTTGCTCTTTACATTTTATCCGCATCTAATTATTCAATCGACATTCGGTGCTGAGTATCTTACTGGGAGCACAGCCTTGTCGATCCTTACTGTCGGATTCTTCCTTCACACAATTGCGGGACCCAATGGGAACGTGCTCATGTCTCTTGGTCGGTCTCGTCTAATAATGTACAATACACTTCTCGTCGCCGCTGTTAACGTCGCTCTCAACATAGTTTTGATCCCTCGCTACTCTCTTGTTGGTGCAGCTATCGCAACAACCGTGGGATATGCACTCTTAAACAGTCTGTATCTCTTTCAGCTTCATACTGAACTTCATGCACATCCGTTTCGGGCGGCTATTCTCCGACCCGGATTACTTGCGGTCCTCTTATGGATCGCACTATATCTTACAGTCTCGGCTGCAACTGTAGTTAGACCACTTGTTCTCATCCCAGTACTGGTGGTGTTTTTGCCACTCTATCTCGTAATCGTTCTTCGATATGGCGGGGTTGAACAAGAAGAACTCAAACTAGTTGAACAAGTAGAAGACAGGTTAGATATCAATCTCGGATTTATTCGTCGACTCGCCCAAGAGTAACACCACCACTATCCGTTCTTGAAATCCCCGTGAGGGGTACGACTGAAACAACAGCTTGGACAGGCACTTCAATCCCAAATGGGGATCAACTGTACCGAGTATTGGTTTGTCTGTGCGCGTAAGTATGTTGCTCATGTTGTTACTTGGGTCACCCGTCGGCTGGCTAGTCAGAAGTCGCGTGGTCTCTCCCGTATTGATTCGTCGGTCGACTGTGCTGGTTGATATACTCAGAGACCACAAAGCGGCTACTGCTGTTGGGGTTGGAAGCATCAACAGTGTCTCGTCTACTCACCAGCAGTACTAGTCACACCTCGAAACAAGATCAGTTGGAATTACGGAAAGTCAAGGAGAAAGCCCCGTGCTTCAGCGCGGGGATGAATCCGACACCCCTTCCACATACGGTGTTCGACGTGTTGAACGGCTGTTTTTAAGTAGTCCGTCAGGGTACTAACATCTATCCGAGGCGGCACGCCCACCCTACTAATCGGACAATATCGGGATTCCCCGATTCCAAGCAGAAAGCACCCCTTTCTGTGCCGGAACACGGGGGTGCAGAAAGCAAGTATCTCTGAATCCCTCACGGGATAGGAGTAACGGCTGATTGGCACAGCCAGTAGTTGTCCACACCGGGGGGCTACGAACCTTAAACATCCCAACCCAGCGGTGCGGTGCCGTGGGAATCCACGCCCTTCAGGGCGGGGTGGATGTCAATGCCACGGGCACGCTTCCATGCCCTTTTGGGTGTGGTATTCGGCATGAATTCTTCTTCTGCCGCGAAGGGTAGTGGCGAATACTCGACGTTCAGATTCAGTATTCCTCTATCCAAGCTCGCGCCTACGGGTGAACCATCACACCTAGACTTCTCTTCGGACAGAGATTAGTAAGCCAGATAATAGTTAGCTGTCTAACAAATATTCTTGGGTACCCCACACAAATGTCAGCTTGAAATATAATTATACTAACAGCAAGTGGCTACTCACATGGATGTCAGATCACCTGAACTCCACTCGACGAACTGCCCTCAAACTAACTGGCGGCCTGGTCGCAGGGTCAGCGCTGATTGGGTCAGCAACCGCTGCGTCCGTCTCAATTGCAGCAACCACTACGAGTCCCTCACTGGGGGATCGGACGACGTTCGAAGCAGTTGGTTACAACCCTGGTGGAAGCTATACCCAGTACAGTTGGAGCATCGAAGATGCCGATGGCAACGACGTGTATGGTGAATGGGGCGAAGCCATCAGCCATACGTTCTCCAGCCCCGGTGACTACACCGTGTACGTCATTGCCTCGAGTGATGTCGACGACAGTCGTGCAACCGCACAGATCGACGTAACGGTCGACGAAACCGTAGATATCGAGGCCAGTACTGACGCTCCGAGTACCGGTGAGACAGTCTCCTTTGAGGCGACAAACTATGCGGCCGAAGGTGGCTATACCCAGTACAGCTGGAGCATCGATGATGCCGAGGGGAACTCCGTCAGTAGCGAAAACTGGGGACAAACCCTCGACTACTCCTTCAGCAACCCAGGAGTCTACACTGTGTACGTCATCGCCTCAAGCGACTACAGTGGCAGTAAGGCGACAGAGAACATCAAAATCGGTGTGAACTGACTGGAATACGTTCCTGCACCGCCGCTCACTAGTCCACAGGACTTGTGGTGGGCTCTGCCCAAGTTCGGACGGTGCAGTCGCGGACTGATCACGGCTCACGAAGACGTGCTGAGGAGTGTTTCAAGCCGGTCAGTCCGAGACCAAATAACCACGTTCGGACGGGAGTGTCTCTACACGATCACCGCCACTCGCCGTCGACGCCAGCTAACACCTCCACATGCCGACTCCCCCGTTTTTTCGGCTGGCAGTCTGTACAAACAGTACCTGGGCGTGACCCAGCCCAAATTCATCGGCCCAGTGCTCAGCCATCTCGTCGAGATGGTGAGACTGTTTGACCGTCCATTGATCGTGAATCACAGGCTCTGTTGAAATCCTTCAGCGTTGACATTGGAGAGAACGCTCCTTCTGGCTAGTTTCCGTGGATCACAGTAAAAACTAGTCTCTCAACAAATCGCAAGACGGGAAGAGGGTTTCAACAGAGCCGAATCACACCGACTCGGGGTGGTAGAAGAGCGCATCGACGGTCTGGATGACGAACCGAATCGAGGGGTCGTGATTGTGATGGTTCCGGAACACGGTTTCGAGAACTGACAGGCTCTCCGTGTCCTGCATCAGATTACGCACTCACCGAGATAGAAGACGAGTTCCGCATCACTCGGCTTCACGCGTTCGTACACAGTGAGTTCAACAACTGTATCGTGAGTACCGTCTTGCTGTCGACACTGACCTCTCACTAGACGAGATCGAGGTAGCTGAGGTTCTCATCGCGAATATCGTATAGAATAGAACTGTCGGTTAGGACAACCAACGGAAACGTTGGGAGCGCGAGGCAGACGCTCACCCGAGCAGCAAATAGACAGCCCACAAACTAATATTAGTTATATGTTTGTTTCACACACTATTGGGCTTAAACATATGTATTTTATCCAAAGATATTGAAGTAATAATTATCATTCTATCTTCCTATTTACCATTCTATACAATATAGTGGGGATTTAATCTCAGAAACAACATATCTCTGGAGGAATAGAGATGATATAACTTCAATTTATACATCCATCTGATATGTGTGTTTAAACGAGTAATCCTCATTCACGTCGTACTGCGACAACAGCCGTCACACATCACGCCTCCCCATTTGGTGGTGACACTTGGTGCTCAACGCACACCGAGTCGACGCGCAGCTGTCGCCGACAGATAAACGCCGTTGGTGCCGACCGAGACGGGTTCGTCGGTCACTTGTGAGACGAGCGCTGCAAGGTCGCGCCGAAACGTCTCGTTTCGCTGTTCAAGTAGCGGTGTCGTTGCTTTCCCCTCGAGTTCCGATCCCCGGCTGTCGACGTAGATTTCGACGAAATCGACCTGTATCGACAGCGGCGCGTCGTCGAGATACGCGGGGAGCGAGAGCGTCTCCAACTGAGCTTTCGGGCCGACTGGTGCGCCAGCCGCAGCGAGCACGCGTCCCAATACTGCTCCATCACGCCGGGGAATGAGTTCAGTCGCACGCCGGTCATCATCAGCGTGGATCGCCCGACTGCCGGCACCAAGCGTGGCAAGCACCTCGGTGACACCCTCGCTAGTGGTGTCGTCGACGACAAACGACGGTCGGTAGTTCTCGAGAGCGATGCTTCCGCTGGCAAACACCGCTGCGACGAGACAGTTCAGTAGGCGCGCTTGCGGGTGGCGAAGCGACTCAGGAAGCCACCCGCGCTCACGTGCCGTACGGAGCCCACGAACCACGTCAGGGACGCTCCCATCCATCCACTCACGGACGCGCCCCCGTGGGAGATTGAGGGCAGTGCTAACCGCGGTTGATCCCGAATTCGGGTTGGCCGCAACGTAGTCCATCGTCTCGCGATACTGCAGAACGTACGCCCACGGGTCATCGATCGGTGTTATGTACGTCCGCGCGACTGCTGGTTCCGTCGCAAGCGGCATGAGAGTCCGAACGTGTTGCTCAGAGATAACTATCTCGATTCAAGACATTCAGGACGAACGTAACAATGGTGATTCGTTAGATCGGTTCTGATGGGTTGTTTAGATAGATTCTCTCTGTAATTGTCTGTGTTTGTGATTATCCCGTGCTATGAGATAGTCACTCAATCTATCTTTATTACTATAGCCAACATATGTTAATTTGTACACCCTTACAGGGGTCGCCAGTACGCAACAGGTACGTCATCTGTTCGCTGCGTGCGGCACGCGCCGACCTATCGGTCGACCGCCGTCTGTTTGGGCACAGGAGATATACAATGCAACTTACACACCTCTTCAACGACGACTCCGCTGTTTCGCCGGTTATCGGCGTCATTCTGATGGTCGCGATTACCGTCATCCTCGCGGCCGTCATCGGGACGTTCGTCCTCGGCCTCGGTGACCAAGTCGGTGACACCGCCCCGCAGGCTTCGTTTACCTTTGCGTTCACAGACGACGTTCCTGGCGGTGGGACGAACGCTCAACTCGTCGTCACCCACGAATCCGGCGAAGGTATCTCGGCGGACCGCTTAACCGTAAGCATCGATGGGGCCGATGTTGCTGCTACTGGGGACGTCTACAGTTACAGCAGTACGTTCCCAACGGATGTCGCGGCTGGGAGCTCGGCAACGATTGTGAAAACGGCCCCCGCTGGGACGGACCCCGCCTGGAGTGGTGAAGTCGTGCGCGTCGTCTGGACGTCCGAATCCGGCTCGAACTCTGCAACCCTGCAGAAGCAGGCCGCTCCGCAGTAACGACCTGATTCAATCTGTTTTTGAGAACTGAGTACGCTGTCCAAGGCTGACTACCGAATACATTCGCGCACCTACCGATCCAGACGTACAACGTCATCACACTCGGGACAGTCCGCGAACACGCCAGTCCCGCCGTCTTCCGTCTCGAACTCAATTAACACGTGATACTCGCGTAGTTCCATCTCGCAGTCCGGACAACGGCCAATCGTCGTTGACTCGTCGATCATAGGGTGGCTGAGAGCGTGTGTCGTACGCGCGTGCTCCTAGCCTTGACTACCAGAAGCACGAGTATATTGATTGGGATTGCACCAACCCGTGTTCGCACGAGATCGACGCCGACCGGGGAGCGGTCTTCGTCGACACGCACGCCAACCACCGAGAGGAGACCGCGGGGACCAATCCCCTGCAAGCGTCGCGAGTCAGTAACTCACCGACCGCTGGTGGTCACTCAGATACGCAGCCGTCGTTCGATGTTGGGTGCCGAGCTGACAACTCGTTCCTACCCCCAATATTGGCATATGTTAGCATGGAACAAAATAGTTGGGATTCTAACTACTTTCATCGGCTTGTGAAACACCCATATGTACGTTATATCTTTGGAGTGTCACGCCGCCGGTCGCCGGCGTCGTCGATAGACGCTCACGAGCCAGATCGTCGCGGCACCGGCGAACAACAGATACTGGAACTGCATCTGTGGGCTGTCGAAGCCGGCGTTGAGAATCCGGACCCACGGGGCGATGTCGTCGCTCGGGTACTGGAGGGCTGGGACGACGGGCCACAACAGAAAGCCGAGTTCGCGCCACTCCTGGCGGAAAACGAGGAGATACGAATCGCCGAGGAGGTGCGACCCGATTGCGACCGCGAGCACCCGCGCTTCAGTTCCGTAGCCTCGACGCGAGAGATACCGGACGCCCAGGAACACGACGGGGACGACGATGAGGAGTGAATGTGCGAGCGACCGGCCGTTGGGGAGCACGCCCGCGTAGGCCAGCGGCTTGTCGATGAGGTCGGGGAGTTGCGTCCCGACCGCGAGGAGGGCGAGCGTCAGTCCGTGAGGGTACTGAAACTCCCAGTCACGCACGCGAGCGAGGGCCACGACGGAGAGATAGCCGAATGCGAGGTGGCCAAGGGGATACACACACCGATGGATGTGCGTCCCGCCCATAAACTCACTCATCGAAAATTGTTTCTACATATATATTATCAATATTATATTCTGTCTATACAGACTGCTCAGACGATAAACTCTTTACGAGCCTCTCCGAGTCAACACAATAGAAGCCGTTCGTGGAGTGCACCGAACACTGCACAGTGATTCGGCGGTGCTCACAAACAGGTGGTCAATCTCTATGGGAACGTCAAGCACACACAACGACACTCAGCATGCAAAACAGCTGGGTGACGGCAAACACGGTACGTCAGCATCGGATATCCAACTCAGCGGTGATGAGTTGCTCCTGTCCGCAGACAGCGAGATCACGCCCACGCTCTCGGTCGTGATGCCCACTCTCAACGAAGAGGGTGGTATCGCCCAGTGTATCGAGTGGGTCAAAGCCGCCCTTGAGGACATGCAGATTTACGGCGAGGTCGTCGTCGCCGACAGCTCGGACGACCGCACGCCCGAGATTGCGAAGGAGAATGGTGCGGTCGTCATCGAACCCGACGGCAAGGGCTACGGCTACGCCTACCTGTACGCCTTCGAGCGCGTCCGCGGCCAGTACATCGCCATGGGCGACGCCGACTGCACCTACGACTTCAAGGAACTTCCCAAGCTGTTGAACATGGTTCGGTCCGGTGATGCGGATATGGCCATGGGCTCGCGGCTGGAGGGTGAAATCTTGCCTGGGTCGATGCCGCCGCTGCACGAACACGTTGGGAATCCGTTGTTGACGAAATTCCTGAACGTGTTCTACGGCGCTGGCGTGAGTGACGCGCATAGTGGGATGCGCGTCTTTACTCGAGACGCCTGGGAGACCATGGAGTGTTCGTCGACGGGCATGGAGTTCGCCAGCGAGATGATCATGGAGGCCGGCGCGAAGGATCTCGAGATCGAAGAGAAGCCGATTACGTATCACCCGCGTGAGGGTGAGGCCAATCTGGAGAGCTTCCCCGATGGCTGGCGACACGTTCGGTTTATGTTGGTCAATGCGCCCGGCTACCTGTTTTCGGCACCCGGGTTCGGCCTGTCTGTGGTTGGTGTGTTGGCGCTGGTGCTGGCGTGGAGTGGTCTGGAGATCGGTGGTGCGCAGTTCGGCATTCACACTGGGATTGGTGGTGGGTTGTTGACGCTCGCTGGGTTTCAACTGATGCTGTTCGGAGCCTTCTCGACGGTGTCTTCGGATCCGGTTCGTGGGGCCTCTGATCCGTTTACGACCTGGTTTACGAAGCGGATTTCGCTCGAGCGAGGGGCGACGATCGGCTCGCTCGTGTTCCTCGGTGGGTTGGCCTACGGTGGCTACCTTGCAGTGACGTGGGTGACCAGTGGGTTCAGTGCGCTGCCGATCGCGGTTGCCGACGTTGTGGCGACGGTTGCTGTGGTGGTCGGGTTGCAGATGGTGTTCGGGTCGTTCCTGTTGGGTTCGCTCGGCGAGTAACCCGGCACCGCTTCTCTCGCGACGTTCCCTTCGATTACCTGAAAGTAGGCGCTAAGGCCCCTTCCTCAACGAACGAGTGAAGCGAGTGAGTAGAGAGGGGATACAGCGCCGAACGGTTCTCAAACACGTCCGGCGCTCGGCCCACAGGCCCACGCAATCGCAATTCATATTTGTGTAGTTTGTGTATTGTGTGGTATGGCAACGCGCAAGAACATCTCTATCCGTGACGACCAAGCCGAGTGGGTCGAGGAGAACCACCTCAACCTCTCATCGTTCGTCCAAGAGAAACTTGACGAACTCATCGAAGAACGCTCGTAGATGAACTACAACTACAGGTATCGACTCCGACCGTCCGACGCTCTCGAACAACAGTTAGCGTGGACTGTCGATACCTGTAGACAGGTCTACAACCACTTTCTCCACCGTCTCAACCGAACCGACGACACCTCGGCATACAGCGAACAGAAACTCTTGCCGAGTCTCAAAAAGTGGTGGAACGACCTGAAACAAGTTCACTCGAAGGTACTACAGAAGGTCGTACAACGGCTGTACGACAACCTCTCGACGCTTCGCGGTCGCAAAGAGAACGGCTACCGCGTCGGCACCCTCAAGTGGAAGGCACCGGATGAGTACCGCAGTTTCACCTACAGTCAATCCGGCTTCAAGCTCAAGAACACGAGCGGTCAGACAAAACTGTGGCTCTCAAAACTCGGAGAAATTCCGCTCACCTTCCACCGCGACCTCCCCGACGACGCCGAAATCAAGACCGTCACGGTCAAGCAAGAACCGACCGGGGAGTGGTACGCTATCCTCGGCGTCGAAACCCCTGACGACCCGCCTGCGAAACCCAAGAATCCCGAGCGGTGCGTCGGCATCGACGTGGGGATTCTCAAGTACGCTCACGACACCGACGGCACCGCCGTCGAATCGCTCGACCTCTCAGACGAACGCGAACGCTTGGAACGCGCACAGCGTGACCTCTCGCGGAAACAGCACGGGTCTGCGAATTGGGAGAAACAGCGGAAGGTCGTGGCCGAACGCCACGCCGAGTTGAAGAACAAGCGCCGTGACTTCCTTCACAAGCTCTCGGCGTACTATGCTCGGGAGTACGACCTCGTGGCCGTTGAGGACTTGGACGCGAAGGGGTTGGTCGAACTGCCGGGCAATTCACGGAACCGAGCAGGTGCGGCGTGGGGAACGTTCCTTCGGATGCTCGAATACAAGTGCGAACGCGAAGGAACGCACTTCGTCGCGGTGAATCCGCGCGGAACGACCAAAGAGTGTGCGTCTTGTGGCGTTTCGACGGATAAGCCGCTGTGGGTGCGCGAACACTCCTGTCCGGCGTGCGGTTTCGAGGCGGATAGAGACGCGAACGCGGCGTGGAACATTCTTTCTCGCGGTGTCAAGAAGCGGTTAGGAGCGGGGCGCTCCGAATCAACGCCTGTGGAGACTGCGCTCCCTGTGGATACCTCGGTATCTGCAAAGCGCGTCGTTGAAACAGGAAGCCCCACCCTCAAGCGCGAGCCGTCAGGCGAGCGGTAGGGTGGGGTAGTTCACTCGAGTGCCTGGAGGTATCGCTCGACGTACGGGTGGAGGTTTTCATACGGTGGTTCGAAGACCTCCAGTCTGCTGTGTTGGGCGTCCATCTCGAGGGTGTCGTCGTCGAGTGTTACCTCGAACGCAGTCGCAAGGTAGTGTTTCGAGTCCACGCCCTCGACCTCCGAGGTGTCGTAGAAGTGTTCGAACGTCCCCAGTCGCGACTCAATAGTCACATCGACGCCTAACTCTTCGTCAGCGACGCGGTGGACGGCATCCGTCAGTGTCTCGTTTTTCAGCACCGTCCCACCGGGAACGAACCACTCACCGCGTGCGGGCTCGTTCTCACGAAGGCCGAGGATGACGCCGCCTTCGTGGCGAATCACGAGGTCGACGGAGACCAGCGGGACGTTCGCGACGATTGCTTCCCACTCGTCATCGGGAATCCACGTGTCCTGCTCGTCCGCCTGGGTGCGTTGGTCAGCCATCTATTCGTCGTCGCCGAGGTAGTAGTCGACGCAGGCCTCGAGGCCGTCTTCGAAGCTCCACGTGGGTTCCCAGCCGAGCGCCTTCGTCTTCGTCGCGTCGATGGCGTAGCGCTGGTCGTGGCCCGCGCGGTCTTCGACGAACTCGATTTGGTCTTCCGACCCACCGGCGGCTTCGATAATCTTCTCCGTCGTTTCGAGATTGGACAGTTCGACGCCGCTGCCGATGTTGTACACCTCGCCGATATCGCCCTCTCGGAGGACGACATCGAGCGCTGCACAGTTGTCTTCGACGTAGATCCACTCGCGGACGTTCGAGCCGTCGCCGTAGACCGGGAGCGTCTCGCCGTTCGCGGCGCGCTGGATGAACTTCGGAATAAGTTTTTCCGGGTGCTGTCGCGGACCGAAGTTGTTGCAGGTCCGCGTGATGAGCGTCGGTAGGTCGTGGGTTTCTCGGTAGCTCTGAACGAGCAGGTCCGCACCGGCTTTCGTCGCCGAGTAGGGGTTTCGCGGCGCGAGTGGGTCGTCTTCCGTGAACTTCCCTTCGTGAATCTCGCCGTACACCTCGTCGGTCGAAATCTGGAGGAACCGGTCGATATCCGCATCGAGGGCGGCATCGAGGAGTGTCTGAGTCCCCTGGACGTTCGTCGAGACGAACGGCTCGGCCCCACCGATGGAGCGGTCGACGTGCGACTCCGCAGCGAAGTTCACGATGACATCGGCATCGGCCACGAGGTCGTCAACAAGCTCGCGGTCTCGGATGTCACCCTCGACGAACCGATGGTTCGGGTGGTCGAGATAGCCGGCGAGGTTGTCACGCGACCCGGCGTAGGTGAGCACGTCGAGCGTGACGACTGAATCGTCGCCGGTATCGAGCAGATACCGCACGAAATTCGAACCGATGAATCCGGCACCACCAGTAACGAGTACGTCCATATGCCACCAACAGAGGCAGCATATATTTACATTTTCATCGACACAACGAGTACATGTACGCATTCGTCACCGGCGCTAACGGCTTGCTCGGGAGTGTCGTCGTCCGGACGCTCCGCGAGCAGGGCCACGAGGTCGTCGGCGGCTATCATTCCGAGGAACCCGCCTTCGACTGTCCCCTCCACCAAATCGATATCACGGATACTGAGCGGGTTGTAGAGTTGCTTGATGAGTACGACGTTGATCTGGTGATTAACTGCGCCGCCTATACTGACGTGGACGGCTGTGAATCGAATCCCGAGTTGGCGGCTGCAGTAAACGGAACCGCGCCGGGCGACCTCGCGGCGGTGTGTGACGACCGCGAGATTCTATTCGTTCACTACTCGACGGACTACGTCTTCGACGGCGAAACAGACGGGCTCTACGAGGAGGATGCCGAGACCGCGCCGATTCAGGAGTACGGCCGCTCGAAGCTCGCCGGTGAGCGTGCCGTCCGTGAGGTGAATGCTGATGCGCTCGTTCTCCGTCTGTCGTTCGTCTACGGCGCACGTGGTGACACGAGTGATCTCGTCGGCTTCCCCCAGTGGGTCGCTTCGACGCTCGCCGCCGGTGACACGGTCCCGCTGTTCACCGACCAGACGATGACGCCCAGTCGGGCCGGCAACGTCGCCACGACGACGCTGGAACTCCTCGATGCCGGTGTGTCGGGGACGTACCACGTGGCTAGTCAGTCGGCCGTCACGCCTTCCGACTTCGGTGCGGAAATCTGTGAGGTAATTGGTGGCGATCCGACGCTCATCGAGTCGTCAGTCATGGCCGACCTCGACCGCCCGGCGGCGAGGCCGCGACGCTCGTGTCTCGATGTGTCGAAGGTAGAAGGCGAACTCGGGCGGTCACAGCCGATGTTGGACGCCGACCTCGCGGCGCTCGAAGCCGCGTTCAGCGATTACAGTTCGTAGCTGGCTTTGTTGTCGAGGAAGTGCTCTTGGTCGGCCTGGTCGAGGTCCGTAAAGCGGAGGACGTTCTCACAGCCCAGTCCGGGGCACTTCATCACGCGGTTCGATTCGAGTTCGTTCGCTGAGACGACGGTTCCACACTGCGTACAGGCGTGGGTGATGATGTGCATGGTTAGAGTTTCAGTTGGGAGTTCTCGCCAACGACGAGGCGACGACCCTCCGGGAGGAAGTCGTCCGCACTGCCGATGTTCGCGCCCTTGCCGAGGAGGCTGTCGACGATGCGGCCGGAGGTGTTGATGCTCGACTCACCGATGACGACCGAGTTCTCGATGTGGACGCCTTCGAGTGTCGAGTTCGGACCGACAGACGTGTACGGGCCGACGTAGGTTCCTTCCTTGATGACCGCGCCATCCGCGATGGAGACCGGGCCACGGACGACTGCGCCGTCTTCGATGGTCGCCGACTCCGCGAGTTCGATACGGCCATCGACGGTTGCATCGTCGCTGACAGTGCCCCGCTTTTTGAGCGACTTGTCTTCGAGGACGAGTTGGTTCGCCTCGAGGATGTCTTCGGGCTTACCGGTGTCTTTCCACCAGCCCTCGACGACGTGCGAGTCGATGGCGTAGCCGTCTTCGAGGAGTGACTGAATCGCGTCCGTGATTTCGAGTTCACCACGCCACGAGGGTTCGAGTTGCTCGATGGCGTCGAAGACCGCAGGCGAAAAGACGTACATCCCGATAAGTGCGAGATTCGTCGGTGGCTCGTCCGGCTTCTCGATGAGTTGGGTGACGTTGCCTTGGTCGTCGACGTCCGCAATCCCGAACTGCTGTGGGTTCTCGACTTCCTGGAGCGCGATGCCCGCACCGAAGTCGCCCGACTCGAAGCTCTCGACGAGGTCGACGACGCCCTCTTTGAGGATGTTGTCGCCGAGGTACATCACGAAGTCGTCGTCGCCGACGAAGTCCTTCGCACAGCCCGCCGCGTGGGCGAGGCCGAGGGGGTTACCCTGGACGATGTAGGTAATCTCGACGCCGTAGTCCGAACCATCGCCGAGGAGGTTCTGGATTTCTTCGCGGCCCTTGTGGCCGAGGATGACGCCGATTTCGGTGATTCCCGCTTCTTTGAGGTCCTCGACCGCGTATTCGAGGACGGGTTTATTCGCGACCGGCACGAGTTGCTTCGGCCCGGTGTGGGTAATGGGTCGGAGACGGGAGCCCGTGCCTCCTGAGAGAAGTACGCCTTTCATGATTGTGTCTGTGATGTTATCATACTGACTCAAGTATGGTTCGCTTGCTCGAACTATTGGTAAAATCAGCTGTAGCAAAATCTTATAAATCTTCCCCAGAAACGAGGTCTCAATGATTAAAGAGATCGGCAAAGTCGGCCTTGATAAATTTCGACAGTTACGGAGTCGATTGGTATATGAAATGAGAAGTGGTATGAACTCTCCGACGGTTGATGTGGATAAGCAACAGAACGTCCTCATCATTACTATCGACTGCCTTCGTAATGATAGGCTCTCTGTGTCCGGATATCATCGTAAAACGACCCCTTTTCTTGACTCACTCAATTCATACTCTCCAGCAATTGCTGCGGCACCGTGGACGTTCAGTTCAGTTCCCTCTATCCTCACAGGACTTTACCCTCATAATCATGGGGCAGCGTACCCAGACGACTCCTCCAGAAATCAGGATCTGAGCAACCCTCCAAATGGCATTCGAGACAATGTCCACACGCTTGCAGACTTACTCGAATCAGTAGGATACAAAACCAGGTTTATAACTGCAATTGGTACCGCAGCAATCCCTATTAAAGGTCGGTTCAAATCCGTGAAACCACGCCATGATGTAGATGCTGGAGACATTCTTTCAGACATTCAACGGTGGTGGAATAACACATCTGGTCCGAAGTTCGGCTACGTACAACTGGGTGATCTGCATGAGCCGTTACACGATCCCCAAATCGAGTATTTCGACGAAATACCTAATATCGATGGAATTGATCGTTGGCGATTCGGCTCTCCCGATGAGGTTCAGAACGATAAGTTCGAACGATACCGTTCAGCAAGAGGGCTACTATATGATACGCTTCTTCGCTACGTTGATGAAGAGATTGAGCGTGTTCTTGATGAACTAGCTGAACTTAAGGATACAATTGTTATCGTGACAAGCGACCACGGCGAAGAGTTCTGGGAATACAAATCATTCGAGGAAGAACATTTCGAGGACTCTCGAGGAATTAGCGGTGTTGGTCATGGTCACGCGCTCGTCCCTCCAGTTCTCGAAGTTCCAATCATAACCAACCTTGAATCGATTTCTGGGTCTACAACACGTCGGAGTTCAACAGACATCGTCCCGACAATTCTCTCGGAAATGGATGCTACGGTAAATGTTGAGTTTGACGGAGAACCGTTACAAGAACCTTCAACTGGAGAGACTGCGTTACTTTCCCAAGAGATCGCCTACGGACCAAACCAAATTAGCGTTACTGAGGGGAATGAGCATCTCATCTATGTCCCAACAACAGATCGCTCGGTTCTCATTGACTTTGAAACTGGTGAACAAATTGACGATCCAGAGACTAAATCTCGTCTGATGAACTACGTCCCACGAGAACGCGCTACCGGTTCGTCTGTTGAGCTATCTGACGACGTGCAAAAGCAGTTGTCCGATCTTGGATACGCCGAGTAGCGTCAGCCGTGAATCTCTGCGTTCCAGTCGTATGGAATCCGGTCGTCGTCGTACGGAATCCGCTCTTCGTCGGGGTCTTCGTAGTCGTAGAGGTTCGTCGGGTAGTTGATGAGCAGCGATGGCTCGTCACCGATGGCCTTGAATCCGTGCCAGCAGTCACCTGGAATACGGATGACCTGCTGGTTGTGCTCGCCGATGACGAACGTGTCGAGTTCGCCCTGCGTGGGCGAGTCTTCTCGGTCGTCGTAGATGCCTACCGTGATGCGGCCCTTCGGACAGACGAAGTGGTCGATCTGCCCCTTGAGATGGCGATGCCAGGCTCGTACGACTCCGGGGTACGTCATCGAGTAGTAGGACATCTCCGGGTCGATTTCGTATTCGTCCCAGTCACTTCGGAACACTTCGACCAAGTGGCCGCGCTGGTCGGCGTTGACTTGGAGGTCGCGGACTTCGACGTCGTGAATCATCTCTTATTACTTGTTGGATTTTGTTTATCAACCTTACTGTGCATATTTACATCAGTCTTTGAAACTATTGTTTCATGTTATGCGCCCAATTTCACCGGTACTAATAGCCACAGTTATTTATCAGGTTGTCCCCTTGCTATGGAATGATTGAATGGCTACAGACGATTAACTGATGATATATTATCTCAAGTACTTCATTCAGTAATGAGACTACAATGAAACGGACACTCAAGTTAGAAATAATCTGCGTACTGGCAATGATATCTGTCTTTAGCTTAGTCTTCGTACAGGATGGGACTAAATTGCCATATGACCCGTACTGGAGGTACCAGGGTAACGTTTTAGCTGAAGTAATTTCCGAACAATCACGTCTACCAGGATATAACTCGTTTAGCGAAGGGCCCGAGTTAATCGGGTGGTTGGAGCGATTTGTGCAAAATACTGCAGGTCCATTAATGGTGGTTATCAGCTCGTATGTATGGGGTGTTTCGGTTATTAAGGTTCAAAACCTGCCGATATTTACTCCCGCGATGATTCTAACCCAGGCCTTATTAGCAAAACAGTTAGTTGGTCGCAGACCTGCGTTTTTTTCAGGAATAGTACTTGCAGTCGTGTTTAAGTTCCTCAATTTCTTTCAAATGACATCTGCCCACCGTGGAGCTATTGTTTGG
This sequence comes from Haloferax sp. Atlit-6N, assembly GCF_003383195.1. Lineage (NCBI taxonomy): Archaea > Methanobacteriati > Methanobacteriota > Halobacteria > Halobacteriales > Haloferacaceae > Haloferax > Haloferax sp. Atlit-6N. The sequence continues at coordinate 19,529 of NZ_QEQJ01000010.1, forward strand.
CTGCTTTATTTACTGATAATATATACGTTGTCAATGGAAATCGAGTCTAGAAAGAGATTATCGCTATTATTTGTTGTTGCTCCAGCATTATTGTTTGCGGGGAAGACAGTCCCTGTGGCACACATGGTTCTTTTCAGTATTATTACGATTGGTCTCTTCCTCTCAAAATATACATCAACAGGCCATGTTGCAGCGAGTATTTATTTATTAATGGTAATTGCAACCTCTTCCATTATTTTTGGTTTTTTTGCGCATGCAACTGCCCTGGTTATACCATATCTTCAATCAGGTATAGATCTCGGTGGTACCAGTAGTAACTATATCTCTAGTTATTTGTATACTATTGACTACACATCGCCGTACCGAATCGCTTTTGTTCTATCTGGGATCGTGTCGTTAATCCTTTTAATATACTCGACAAAGCCATTACTCATACGAATATCATCGAAGTTTACATCTATTAACCGACAGGAACTCGCTCTTCGACCTCATTTCACATACTCAATTGTTCTAGTTGCACTGATATCACAAGGGATAGTCAATACTGTAGCATCATTTGTAGTTGGTGGGAGCGGTGGTTTGAATCCAATCATATTAGCCATTGTATTCACGCCAATCTTCGGCTCATACCTATTTGTAGAGTTTATTGACAAGATCCAGAAGGGTGGATCTAAAACTAAGAAAGTAGCTCTAATCTCGGTTGCGGTTATATTAATTTCAGTCCCAATGGCGACGACATATTCCGTTCAAGATTCTGTATCAGCGGAAGTAAACGGAGTCTCAAGTTCTGAATTACACTCTGGAAGGTGGGCTTCGACGTTTGCCTCACATGAAAAATTCATTAGCGATTTCAACTATCTGTCTGTTCTTCACACAGTTGATTCTGGAATATATACAGATGTCCCAGGTCCGGGGACACCACCTTACGCCACCCCTGATAAGGGGTCAAAACTGGTTAGTATCTACTACACCGATCCAAAACAGGCATTTTATGGGAGGACTGTATTCGTAGTCACCGGCGATATGAAAAATACAATGATGATCCACTTGGGATCAGTAGAAACTGTTCCAAACCCAGATCTCCCTGTGATGCTTTCTGCAGTTTCAAACAAGACATACACAAATGGCGGTACTGATGTATATATGTCCGATTCAGTAAATAGTTAGTGATTGTTTGTCAACGAAATTGGGATGGGAGATGATGTCTTCTTACACAATAACTATTTGTTAGATTCCTATGGATATCTCCCACGGTACTCTTCTCCTTTGAATCCGTCAATCGTACCTTGGACTAATGCTCTTGCACCCTGAATTTCTAGGTGAATTAGTCGATGCAATAACCTCGTGGTGAACCAATATATGAAGTGAGAATAGAATCTGTTTGATGTTCCTAATTGCTTTGCGAAAATCCACTTATTCCGAGCTGTGTAGTAGGATGGTATTGGTGTGAGTGACCCCCCCGAAGACGAGCTCACTTTATGCTCGACCCATTGGTCAGTTTTGGTCTTGATCTCAAATCCAGATTTTCGTATACGACGACAATACTCTGCATCTCCGTAGTATAAGAAGTAATTTTCTGGATAATGACCGACCTGTTCATACACATCTAGTGACAAAATAGCACAAGCAAATGGAATATAGTCATTCTGAATATATGCTGATTTAAAATTGGGGCTTGATCCAAACTTACTTTTCAGTATCGAGATCAGCGAACTATACCACTCATGGCTCGTTTCTCCCGTCTTTTTGTTGATATTCCCCTTTGAAAACCATATCTTTTCTCTATCCTCATCGTGATATATTAACGGAGTCACCAAACCAGTACTACTATCGACCTCATTGATAAGCGGTCTTAATTGGAAATCCTCTGGAAGAATAATATCATTATTCAACAACCATAGATAATCAGCACCGAGATCGATTGCACATTTTGCACCGATATTAACCGCACTCCCGAATCCACCATTTTTTTCAGCAAACACCATCTCAATATCATTGAAGTTCTTTTCAATCCGTTTTCCAGAACCGTCATCTGATCCGTTATCTACCACAATCACCTCCAAATGTTCTTTATCAATACTTTCCACCATGTTAATACATTCAGCAGTATCATTGTAGTTATTCCAATTAATTATCAAGCACGCGGTTACCTCTGAATCTTCACCCATCTATGTTAGAACCGAGTCAGTTCTAGAATAAATAGCTTGTCACAAAGCAAACAAATTTTCTATATGTTACATCTCTTATGAACTCTTCTGAAACCTCTTGAATACAAGATTCGGTACCAGTTTAGCGACTTAACCAACAAGTATAAATATAAAAATGTTGTTGATTCTTAACAAGTTCATGTACACGTTACCTCACATGATGAGATATGCTAATCTAAGATTCCACAACTACTTTTATCAGTCTCGTTTTAAGAATGGTAAAGATATTCTTTCTAGTGATTGGGATAATCTCCTCTTGCTTGATGCATGTCGGTATGACATGTTTGACAAACATGTCGATCTCCCTGGCGAACTTTCAAAGGTACAGTCAAAAGGATCAATGACAGCTCAGTTTCTCGAAGAGAATTTCGAATCACGAGATGCAACAGATACAGTCTACGTGACTGGAAATCCTATGTTGCGACGAATCCAAGATAGTCACAATTTCAATTTCCATAAGATAATTGATGTCTGGTCGGAGGGTTGGGACTCTAAGTTTGGAACCGTTCTCCCCGAAACTATTTTAAAAGCTGCAAAGTCTGCAGACCAGGAGTATCCAAATAAGAGATTAATTGTACATTTTATGCAACCTCACTTCCCTTTCATTACTAATACTGAATTCGATAAACAAATTCCGGACCCAGGTGAAACATCTGAAACTCAATTTTGGATCAAACTACGCAAAGGAGACATTGAATTAGAGCCCGATGAAATCTGGCCCCCATACGTGAAGAATTTAGAAAAAGTAGTACCGGCTCTCAGAGAACTTCTATCTATTCTCAGAGGAAACACAGTAGTCACTTCGGATCATGGCAACATGGTTGGTGAAAAGTCATCACCAATTCCAATTTCAGATTGGGGCCACCCGCGTGGTTTGTACACTCCAGAGCTAGTTGATGTACCATGGCTGTTCTATCAGTCAGATACTCAAAAGAACATAATCTCCGAGGAGCCAGAGAAAAAGGAGTCTTTCGACCAAGACGTAATTGGCGATCGGCTCAAAAACCTAGGGTATGTCGAATAACACCGTGAGTGAAGAGAAATCAAGCTCTTTAGCGTCGACAGCGTACGGCGCTGCTATATTCTACGTGGGGCGTTTGATTCAGTACCCTTTAGAGTTTATATTCAATATAATTTTATCAAATTACTTGGGGCCTGCAGGGTATGGTTTGGTGACATTTGCCGACACAATATTGAAGTCGTTGTTGAACTTCTCTGATTTAGGAACCGATAATGCCCTAATGCGATTTATTCCTACGTCTGATGATAACAATTATAAACAGGATATTGTAGGCCTGTCGCTTGTCTCTGTGCTCATTGTGAGTTCGGCTTTAGCGATATCAATAGTTGTGCTGTCCCCCTCGATCTCAAATTATACACTTGACTCTGATATATTCACACAAGTACTACGATACTTCGCCGTTCTGATTCCTCTATATGGACTAATACGAGTGATTCAAAACTCATTTCGGTCATTAGAACTTCCGCTGTTTCAACTCACTATTTCAGAAATTCTAGTTCCAACCTCTCGTCTGACAGCCGTTATCGGTTCAATTCTTCTCATTGAGTTTGGCGGACTGAATGGTGAGCCAGTTATTATAATATCTATTTTCTTTGTTGCCATCACCTTAGTTTTATCTGTCAGTTCCATGGTCGCGTTTTATCAAAAGACTGATTTGGAGTTTAGTGTACCAACTGAGAGAGGATTGCTAAAAAAATACTTTTCGTACTCACTCCCATTAACATTCGGTCAGACTGGTTATTTTCTAGTCAATCAAGCAGACATTATAATTGTGTCATTATTGCTGACTGGTTCTGATGTTGGACTGTACAAGTCTGCTGCAGTTATAGCTACTGTTGTTCTCTTGCCTCTCACGGGACTGAACCAGATATTCCCACCGCGAGCGTCCAATTTGTACGGTAGTGGTGAGTTCTCTGAACTGAACTCCTTCTATAAAACAATCACTCGTTGGTCTCTGACGGGGTCACTCCCAATTGTCATACTAATCGTGGTTTTTGGTGACATTATCCTTTCATATTTTGGTGATGGGTTTGCAGTTGCTTACCCAATCCTGATTATCTTAGCATCTCGGGGTATGATTGAATCATCTAGTGGTCCTTGTGGTTATATGTTAATGATGACTGACAATGAGCGTTTAGTATTGATAAATAACTGGTTGCTTGGGATGTCAAATGTAATTTTGAATTTCATACTGATTGATGCGATCGGTCTTAGAGGTGCGGCAGTTGCTACATTGATATCGGTTGGAATAGTTAACCCGATACGAATAATTGAAGTCTGGTACTTCGAAGGTTTTCACCCGTTTGAACGAAATATATATAAGCCTCTTGTCGCGGGTGGTGTTTGTTTGTCAAGTCTAGCACTTATATCATATCAGTTGGCTGGTATCTTGTCATTGATATTTGGCTTAATCGTAGCTCCTACGGTATATCTAATATGTCTTGCCCTGCTCGGATTTGAAGAAGAAGATTATCAGTTAGCCAATGAGTTAGGCATTATCAAATCATTGTCAAATGTCTGGGAGAATATCTAATAGATCGTCTTTGTAGCCCTCCCAAGTATAATTTTTACACGCGAACTCTTGGCTATTTTGTTGAATCTTGCGTCTAAGATCGTCATTGTCTAATAACGTTCTGATAGCATCTGCAAATTGAGTCGTATCTGTCTCACTTATCAAAACATGCTCCCTGTCTTTGAAACCAAAGCCACGAGAACCAAATTCGCTTGTGACAATTGGCAATCCAGACGAACAGTAATCAATCATTTTGACACTCGATCCACCTCCTTCAGTAACTGGGTTAAGTGCAATATCGAATTTGGAGAGAGTATCTCCTAAATCCTCAACATATCCAACCAGATTGATACAATCCATGTCAAGATCAGCAAAATGATTGGATACACTACCAACAATAGATGTTTTGAATCTTGGGTGGGTTTCTCTTACAATTTGGGTAGATTCAATTATTTTTTTCACTGCGTTCTGGTTCGGTTTTCGGTTCGCTCCAAGAAACACCGCGTGATTTGGGTCGTTTGTTACGTATTCTTTTTCAGCAAATCGTTCCTGACTTACAGAATTGGGAATCGATAAAGAAGGAATTTCAATCGAATACTTCTCGTGGTAACGCACAACATCTTCCTCAGAAACACAGATTAGGTGATCTGCACTAGTGAGGGCCTCCTCTTCAATATTTTTTACTGATTTTAAAAAGGCATCTCTAAGTGGAAAGTCTCCAAGAACAGAGTCGTATAAGTCAGATACAACGTCATGAGATGAATAGATGACATGTGTGTCATAATCGTTGCTAATGGTTTTTACAAACCACGGACGCTCGATAATGGTTACATCTGCCCACCTACATAACGAATCAAGGTCAGAAGGAATTCTCATGTTGAGAATCTTTGAAGAAATAAATTTCCCAAATTGAGACATTGATAAATATCCTATGACATTAGGCAAATCTAGTAACAAGCTGTTTGGTTGATACTCGGTTACACCATTCATTTCAAGCTTATAATCTAGTGAAATACTATCACTTCCCCACTGCTCATACAGCTTTGTCAGAATTCCATTAGTACAGTACCGAATTACATGATGATCCTCAGCAAGCGGATACGCAATTCCCTGTGTTCTTTCATCGCCACCGGTATTCTTCGGAAAGATATTATATGGACTCACCTGTAATATGTTCATATTCTGGTTAGTGAACGACGAACACGGCATATATATCTTTGGCTTATTGAGATTGAGCTGATATTCGATCTTGTATATTTCTCAACAGAATGTATATTGGCATCGTGATCACACTATAGTGATGTATTTGACAAACATCGGGTGACTAGAGAACCGTTGGAATAAATTCAATTTTGGTGGTGGTGAAAATAATGGGGCAGTAGAAAAAGAATTTGTGTCTAGAGGTGATGACCCGAATAATGGATGTGGCATTCACTTCAAACGTCGTTTACCCCTACATAACTGGTGGCGCAGAAAAGCGTATCCACGAAATCGCCACCCGACTCTCACAGCGAGGCCACGACGTAACCATCTACGGCCGCCACTTCTGGGACGGCCCGAAAGAGACGACTCACGAGGGCGTGACTCTCCGTGCAGTCGCCCCCGAAACAGAACTCTACACCGACGACCGTCGCTCGATCACCGAAGCGCTCGACTTCGCCGCCCGTCTCGCCTACCCGCTCGCTAAACGACTCCACAACGAGAATCACGACCTCGTCGTCGCCTCCGTCTTTCCGTACTTCCCTGTCCTCTCCTCGAAGCTCGCCGCTCTCGGGACCGACGTGCCCGTCGTCACGACCTGGCACGAAGTATGGGGCGACTACTGGGACGACTACCTCGGCGTGCTCGCCCCGTTCGGCAAGTTCACCGAACACCTCACCGTCAGAGTCCCCCAACACCCAATCGCCGTCTCGGGTATCACCGCCGACCGCCTCGCCGATATCGGCCGGGACAGAGACACAATCGAGGTCGTCCCGAACGGCATCGATGTCGATCAGATTCGGAACGCCCCACTCCCCGACGAGGGAGACTCCTTCGACGTGCTGTTCGCCGGACGGCTCATCGCCGACAAGAACGTCTCCATCCTCCTCGATGCCTTCGACCGCGTGGCCGACGAGTACGACAACGTGACCCTCGGCGTCGTCGGCGACGGGCCAGAGGCCGACCGTCTCGAACAACAGGCCAACTCGTTGGACCACGCCGACCGCGTGCGCATGCTTGGATTCCTCGACGAGTACGAGGACGTGTTGGGGCAGATGCGCGCCGCGGACGTGTTCGCCTCGCCGTCAACCAGAGAGGGTTTCGGCATCACCTACGCCGAAGCGATGGCCGCCGACTGTACGGTTATCGGCGTCCAGCATCCTGAATCCGCCGCGAGTGAGGTTATCGGCGACGCCGGCTATCTCGCTGAGCCGACTGTCGACTCAGTCGCAGACTCGTTAGCCCGAGCACTCGCGGGAGAGACACCGCCGACCGAACCAACGAAACGCGCCGAGAAGTACGATTGGGACAGCGTCGCCGACCAGGCCGAAGCGGCGTATCGTCGGGCAGTTAACGGTAGCTGGTAGCTGTTGAGGTGAACCAAGAGACACACCACAGTTGTGAAACTTATCGGCCAACCTCTAAACTGAACACCAATGACTCAACCCCCGCGTCGACGTGTCCTCAGCATCCTCGCCTTACTGGGGTGTCTGTTCGGACTCATGGTCTGGTTTGGGTCACTTGCACCTGCACCAGGGGTAGGCGCATACCCTGGATCCGAAGAGTTGGGCACGGACTACGACGCGTGGGTCGGCGATCAGGTGAGTCTCACGGGCACGGTCACCGATACTGACCCGCTCACGATCAGCGCTGAGTATGGGGCTGGTGAACAGGTCCGTCTTCGCGTTACCGACGCCGCTGTCGATGCGCAGCAGGGTGACAGTCTCTCAGTATACGGTGTCGTCGAACCAGATCGGACGATTCGTTCGTTGAACGCCTACACCGTCCCGCCGGGGAACTACCTGTACATGTACGCAGTTTCGTTCCTCGCTGGCCTGTGGGTGCTTGGAAGAATTATCCGGTCGTGGCGTCTCGACGAGACGTGGTCGCTCGTGCCACGGGAGACTCCACTCGGGATAGGTGACCTCACCTCCCAATCTACGCAGTCGGAGGACCACAATGCCTGACCTGCTCTCACACGTCCTGCTCGCATACACGATTGCCACGGTCGCCTCGTGGCGCTACGAGTGGGTCACGCGTCCGTACGTCACCGTCGCGATGGCTGGGGCGTTCATCCCCGACATGACCAAGGTCAGGTTACTGATTCCAAGCGCTCGAGTCGAACAATTGCTCGGGATACCGTTTGATTGGATTGGCCTTCACACCGCAGGTGCAGCCCTGTGTTCGGTCCTTATTGGTGTTCTTCTCGTCTCCGAGTCGGAGCGCAGCCGTGTGTTTGCGCTTCTCTCAGTCGGTGCGGCGTCGCACCTCATCGCGGACGCGTTCCTATTGAAACCGACTGGGTTATCGTATCCACTCCTCTGGCCGCTCACGCGACTTCACCCACCAACACCCGGGTTGTACCTGAGTACGGATTTCGAACCGTCCATCGTCTTCGGTGCAATCGCACTCACCGTCTATGTTATCACTCGATTGCAGACAGATCGAGCGTCTTCGTAATTCAGCCCTTCGTCTACCCCAGTTGTATAGCCCTACAGCTAACCTCCACACCCAGGCACCCGGGCAGCCTATATCACTCACTCCGATCCACGAATTGGGTTGATACACAGGAACCCATCGAATGTGACAGTACATTTCGTATGCTTTCTCTAGAATAAGACACCCCGATGGTAGACCGGAAGGGAGTCCACACACCATCGCTCGGTTCCAGTCACAGCACACGTGGTAGTCTCCGCACTTAGTGAGAGAGTACATTTCGTATGCTCTGTCTCACGAAAACGCCCTCGAAACGCCAGTATCGTCGGGTAGATCCAATCGTCGTTCGAGATGAGAAAGCATACGAAACAGACGAAGTGTGGTTTTATATAGTACACCGTCCTGGTTTCTGTAAGGACATGGCAGGACCGTTCAGCGACATGACGGAGACAATCTTCGCTGACAAAAGTGTACTCAGCGAAGAGTACCAGCCCGAAGAGATTCTCGAGCGGGACCAAGAAATCGAGGAATACCGATATGCACTCCAAGACGTTCTCTTTGGCCGGGACCCGAAGAACGTCATGCTGTACGGAAAGGCAGGACTTGGGAAGACAGCAGTCACGACCTACATGCTGGACGCATTGGCGACAGAGGTCGAGACGCGAGAACAAGCAGATGACCTGCACGTCCACGACGTAAACTGTAATGGCAAGACGCTGTTCATGGTCGTTCGTCGCTTGGTAAACGAACTGCTCCCAGCACACGCGAGCGACTTCCCCAAGCGCGGATTGGGAACGGGAGACGCCTTTGACGAACTGTACACACAACTCGATCGAATTGGTGGGACGCACATCTTCGCGTTCGACGAAATCGACCACCTCTCAGGTGCGAACTCCCTCCTGTACGAACTCCCACGCGCGCGGTCGAACGGACACATCGACGAGGCTCGAATTGGGATTATCGGCATCAGCAACAACTACACGTTCAGAGATGACCTCTCACCGAAAGTCAAAGACACGCTGATGGAGACCGAAATCTCGTTTTCCCCGTACGATGCGACCGAACTGAAGACCATCCTCCTCGATAGGGCGGAGCGTGCGTTCATCGAGGATGGCTACGACATGTCGGCGATAACCATGACGGCCGCGATTGCGGCCCGAGACATGGGCAATGCACGCCAAGCGATTGATCTCCTTCGTGTCGGCGCGGAGGTGGCTGAAAAACGAGGCGAGTACTGCGTGACCGACGAGCATATCGAGGAAGCTCGACGCCTTGTCCAACGTGGTCGATTGAGCAACCGCATCCGGGACCAAACCGAACAGGCACAACTCGTCTTGGAGACGATTGCTCGACTCGAAGAACAGGGGAACTGCCCTGTGCGCTCGAAGGAAATTCAATCCCACTACAAAACAGTCGCACGGTCCTGGGGCGTTGAACCGTTGACGACGCTCAAGAGTATTCAGGACCATCTCTCGGATCTCCACATGCTCGGCTTCGCCAAGCGATACGATCGAAACGAGGGATTGAGTGGTGGACAGTACTACGAGTACGAACTCGATCTCGATTCCGACCTCGTCTTGGAGACTCGCGAGCAAATCGAACACGACGAGTGACCTGAGAACGGGGGTCGAAGCATACGAAACGTACTCTCGTTTGGATCGGAATGGAGTCGCCGGCTTCGCCTTCGTCATCCCCAAGTTGTGTCTGCGTGCTCAGAGGTGAGTTTGAGGGGCGACGCTGTATGGCGAAAAGCATACGAAATATACTGTCTCACAACCACCCTGAACTGAACACGACTTCACCAGTACAGTTCGTCTGTTACTACTGTACGGCAAAACGCACGACGTACCCACGAAAAGCATACGAAATCTACTCTCTCACTCAGAAGATGACGTCCGAAGTCAGCTGAGATAGAGTACGTTTCGTATGCTTTCTTTCTTGGTTGAAAACGCAAGACAGCACCGTCGATAGCATACGAAACGTACTCTCTCAATCCGGCTTCGGATTGACGACGGACAAGACCCAGATCTCGTCGTCATCACGGGAAGAACGGAGTCTATTTCGCATGCTAAAATCTGTGTCCAAAAACGGCAGATGCCGACGTGGAAAGCATGCGAAATGTACTCCTCACTCAGAACGTGGTGGCCGAAGTGGGACCGAATAGAGTGCATTTCGCATGCTTTCGTTCGCCGTTGAAAGCGCAAGACAGCAGAGAGGAGAGCATACGAACTGTACTCTCTGACTCGGCCGCAGCTCAACGTGAGTATTGTTCGTCAAGAGGGTGCAACGCAGTCCGTGGCTGTATCTACCGCAGATACTGACGCCAGCGAGTGTACAGATACATCCCGCCGAAGATGAGGCCGATGAGCATCACGAGCGCGGTCACATGCGTTTCACGCACACCGACGGGAAAGGGAGGTGTTTGGAGGGACACACCGGAGCACAGTGGAGGGACTGAGAACACTACTAGCGGTGTCGAACGTCCATTTAGTTAGAGATTGTGTCCGTCGCATCGGTGTGGCCACGTCGTCGAACGGGTTACGCCGAGCAGTAACGAGGCAGCGTGGACGGCAGTCGGGGCCGAGTGGTATAACATCCATATGTTCGGTACACCTGCACGCAGTTTCCAACACGCAATGGGACACCACGAGCCAGACACAGCCTAGGGGTCTTGTTCAAAGTCTCACCACCTACTGCGTCGCTTGTGGAACACTGGTGGCCAGAATAGCGTGTTTGTGGATCTTCGGTTCGGTCCAAAAATGAGTGATAGCTATCTAAAAATGGTAACAATCAGTTTTGATACTATTTTTGTCTGTTGACTGAATATACTATTCAGGGTTTGGGACGCACTCCACGGAGAGTCCTTCCGGTTGTTTGAGGTCCCAAAAAGCATCACAGACGGCTGCAATGCCGATTCGTGCATTCGCAGAAGTCGACTCGGCTGTTTATCGAGGCTCGTCTGAGGAACGCGATCTCAACAGAGCCAATTTAAATACCATATTCACAGAATACTCAAGAAAGTGGTATTTCAGCGTTATAATATAGTTTTGCGCTGAGAGTATTTGAGACTCGATCTATCGACGCCGACAATCGTGTATCTCGATCCGTTCTGGCAGCCCCACCGCACCACACGCAGGACACGCCACGAGCGTCATCGGCAACTCCTGACAAGACTCTAACGCGGCGTGCAGATGCGCCTGCACCTCCGGCTCAGTCGTTCGCGTCAGCGCTTGGGCGAGGTGCATCTGCAGTTCTTCGTGGGCACTCATGCGCGGCAGGCCTCCTTCCACTCGGTATCCACCTGGAGCCCGATGGGTGCAAGTTGGCCCATCGAAGCCCACCCACGTTTCTGGGAGACGAACGCCTTCCACTCGCGAAGTGGCCGGCCATCGAGTGGCTGGTAGTGGTCGAGGGTTCGGCCAGCAAAGACGACGACGGCGTCGGCAGGTCGGAAGTAGTGGTGTGTGAATCCCTCGGTGTCGATTCCAAGGGTAAACGAGCGTGCGAGGGCGTTGGTAAGTTGCTCGGCTAGCGATACGGTACGCTCTTGTGTCGCGGTGTTCGTAGTTGACATTGGCTTTCTTGCTCCAATCGAGAAGCCACCCGGTCACGTGTGCCAGCACGTGGCCTTTCTGCGAAAGGCGAACCCGGTACTTCTCAGTTACAACTCTGTTCTTGAGCAACTTAATGCTATGCATTATGCCAAGTCAATCTGCATATTGATAACGCCATGGTTTATACCATATTGCAGTCTAACTGCGACTATGAGCGCCTCAAACCTTACTGGGACAGACAAAGCGATTCTCGACGTGCTCAAACGAGGACGCGATGGCAATCATCCGTGGGGACTTGCGACGAAAGGCTATCTCGTCGATGAGACCGGCTACTCACGAAACAGTGTGTATAATCGCCTCGAAGTACTCGAGGCTCGCGGCTACGTGAAACTAGTCCACGAACCAACTCGGCTCTTCGAATTCGTGAGTGATCCGCGAGAAGACTAGGAACAGAGGTACTACAGTTCGGATGCGTCGACGTCTCCAGATAGATAGCCAAGACCCTTGTCTGAGATTTCGTATTTGCCACGTTCAACACGTGTTACAAGCCCCTTCTCGACGAATTCTGATAAGCGTCGATTCACGTGGGACCGATCAAATCCAGCATTGAATGCGACAACAGTAGGCGTCAATACGAGACCGGAATCACCCAATATCTCTAGAATCTGGTCGTCCGTTGGCTTCATCCAATCCCCCCGTTTGCGCATACAGACCCAAGTCAGAACATCCTGTTAACAGAATCGATATGTTAGATAATAGTCACTATATTGTGGCCATTAGTCACCAGTTAGTGACTAAATTGAAGTGGGTGGACTAAGTTAGCTAGCGTAACGACTCACCGGGTCATCAGGTCCTCTCAGAAAGGACCCGTGTTGTAGCACGGACCCGGTGCGGTCAGTTCAAGCCAAACCGCATGTCTCCGAACACACCACCCACGCAAAAAGGTCTCGTCGCACAGCCACGCCGCACGGAGGGCCACGAATGACCAAGCCCTCCATCGAAGACCTCGCCGCCCGGATCGACGAACTCGAAGACCGCGTCGACGAACTCGAAGCTGACACCGAACAACTCGAAGCGACCGTCGACGCCCAAGCAGAGACAATCGCATCCCAACGCGGCCAACTCGCCCACTACGAAACCCGCACCCAAGACCTCGAAGCCGAACTCGACGCCGCAACGGACCACCGCAAGCATCTCCAACAGAGTCTCTACGCCGTCGAATCCGAAGACACCCCCAACGACGAGCCCAACACACAGCTCTCGCCACTCCAACAACTCATCCGACTTCCCTCGAAGGCGCTGTCGAATCTCACCGCCAACCAAGAGCGTGCTCGCTTCATCGCCAAGGACATCAGCGAGTACGCCACGAACGTCCCTGCGGGCTTCGCACTCGACTCGAGTACCATTCGCACCGTCCTCCACGCAAAGGAAGGCCGCACCCCCCACACCCAAACCGTCAGTCGCGTCATGGACTTTCTCGATGACCTCGGCAAAGAAGGCGTGAAGATCGTGAAACGCCGCGGAACCAAACGCGTCATCTTCTCCGAACACGTTGTCTCGGAACTCGCAGAGACACCAACGGCCTCGGGGAAGAGTAGCATCACGGATGTTGTGATGGGGTGGCGCTAGCGAGCGTGTGATCAACCGTCGATAGTCGGAACGCACTCCACGGGTCGTCGACACCCACCGCGGGTACAGCCCCCCAAGCTAGCAGCAGCACTCGAGAAAGCCCTCCTGTGGACAAGGGTAATGTGGGTGAGGAAAACGAGTTTCCGGTGGCGAGCCGAACGAGCGATATCACAACGGGTGTGATTCACTTAGGAGAGGCCCGATCGGGTTTTGGTCACTCTGAAAAATGAATCAAACGTAGCAAGGTTTCCCATGTGGGCTATGTCCTTTCTCGTCAGACCCTTGGTCAGGCTGTGGGTCAAACTGTGCCGGCCCGTATGCGCCGCATCCTGGATTCTCACCAAACTGTCCGGGCGAGAAGACTGGTGCACCATTCGCTTGCAGCACGACCGGGCCATCGTACATCGGCGTAGTCAACGAATTCTCCTCGCTCACTTGACCGTCTTTACTGTCCGTGGGAGTGACACTAATTCCTTTGAACTCTATCGTTCCAGCATCACCAGTCCGGAACCCTCGGTACTCCATGTTCGAGTGGAACTCGTTGAGCGTCATCGTCATCGTCACTCGTTGCCATCCGTCAGTGTCGCCAATCACTCGCTTCTCGAATACCCCACTCTCATCTGCCGACCCGACATCGACGTACAATGGAGTCGCCTCAGCAGGGGCAGAGACACGAACTTCGAACGTCACGTCGTAGGTCCCCGGTGGTAAGGAGTCGTACGGGCCGAACCAGATGGTATCGCCTGCGGAACCGTACTTACTGATTAACCGCCGGTCGTATCGCTGCACATCGATAGACTGGCTGTTCAAGCGGTAGACATCGTCGATTGAATATGCCACGCTCGGGAGCTCGTACGCCGAGGTGATCCCTCTAGGTTCCCCTTCGTACCCACGCTTGAATATCCAGACGCCATCCTCGTACATATACAACCGATACTCCTCGCCGAGCTCAGAGGCGTAGACTCCCGAAATGATAGTATTCCAGTCTTCTCGACGTGAGTCGAGTTTCGTATCGAAGACGAGATACTCAACCGGTTCGACTGAATTCTGTTCGGTGTACTTCTGGTACGTTGCCGGGGTTGCGATGAACAGCGCGTTTGGGTGTTTGGCTAGATGGGGGTACACGTCGTTCTGAGTAACAACCGATGCGTTGGCCGGTATCTCTTCTAGGCCGGCTCGAAGGACTTCCATGTGTGTAGTGTCTTGTGGGACTGCCTGTGTATCTGCGACTGCCCCCCCGACACCGAGGATACTGACTAGTAGCATGCCTACACAGAGGTGGACAAATATCTTCTTGGAGGGTCGAGGGGGGTCGAGTCGGCCGAGTACACGGATCGCCCCAATGTACAAGAATGGAAGCAGATACAATGGGTAGTGTGCTCCAAACGAGTAGTACACGTCCATTCCTGCGAACACCCATGCGAATCCGATGAACGGGGCAATAGAGGCGAGCGAGAACTCGTCGAAGATGGACAAGAACCCCACCGGAACGAGCAATAAGATAAGGAAGGCACCCTTCTGCCAGAAGTCGTAGACCAATGCCCCGAGTGCTGCATCCGGGTGGTTGATGAGTATTTGCACCAATGCCCCGGTGCTCACTCGCTCGCTCTGGACGAACGGTCTGATGGATTCTGCGAGACTCCTGACCGGAATTCCACTAAACTGGTTGTATTGACCAATCACGTATCCTGCGAGGATATGGACCCCGATGATTAACGTCGCCACGCCGACAAACACGGGCCACTCTCGCTGAATTCGGTCTTCGCGGAGAGAAACGAGTACGTAGCCGACCAATGCTCCAGCCATGATGATAACTAAGAACTCGTTCGTGAGCAGGACTGCAGCGGTCAACGCGAGAAACAGACCGTAGCGCTGTCGGCTATACATAAGATACGCGGTAAACAGCAATACTGGCAGGAAGATCTGTTCTTGGAAGTCGAACAACCACGCCGAAAACAAGAACGGGTTGAGCGCGTACGAGATCGTGATGATGGCGGCAAAACGGTCTGAGTTTAGGATTTCACGACCGAGGATCCAGACAAGCGGGATGCTTGCAGCCAAGACGAACGACTTGACGACGATGAGCGTGTATGCGGATGGGGCTATTGCATAGAACGCGTAGGCGACAAATAGAGTGAGCGAAAAGTGTTCGCCCCAGTACGCGCTCGTTGGGTTTCCGACCCGGTACCGACCGGTGTGGAGGAACCCCGTGCCAGTACGGAGAGTTTCGAATCCGTGAACATATGAACCGAAGTCACCACCGGTCAACCAGAACCCCCGATACAACAGACTCAGATAGAGCGAGAAGAGTACGAAGAGTACAAATGAGCCGAGTAGTACGATTCGGGTGTTTCGATCCGGGGACGGGATCGTGGTCTGGATATGTCTTTTCACCGCTTCGATTTGAGGGTCCAGAGTCGTATCTCGATTCCAGACGATGGTATCGCTCGCACCAAATCCCCAGAACGTCCCAACAACGATCGCGATGAGGTTCGCTACGAGATAGTTCAACTGGACGTACTCGACAAGTAATACGAGTGCGACAAGGTGGATTCCCATGCCGACGAGCCTTGTACTCCCGTATTTCAGTCCTCGCCAAAGCCAAGCTTTGATACCACCATCGCCGTACTCCCTCCAAGTCCACGAATCATTGATAGTGTAATTAATCGCGGTACTGATGAATTGCCCCAGTGCCCCACCAATGAGGTAGGAAATGCCGAGGATCCCGGTGGCGACGAACAACACGCCTTCGTTGATCACGATCCCGAGCAATCCCACGATAACGTACTTACTGAATAGTATCTTTCGTTGAGACGTTACTACTCGTACCTTATCCTCAACTGACTGTTTGAGGGTGTTCTCAGTAGTCATTTGAAATCGGTGAGACGAACGTTGAATCTGTTGTCGTGGCTTGTCTATTCCCCGTCATCGGAGGCTGCTCACCAGTGAGCATAGCCTGGAGTTGGGGGAACACGGTCTGAGATTCGTGCCCACGGACGGATTGGTGGGCGGCCTTGCATCGAGACTCGTACAGTTCGGGAGCGTCCGACCACTCTCTGTAGAGTTTCTCGAGACAATACCTCATCTCTTGGACGGTTCCCGCGTGGAGGACGCCAGCGTTCTCACGGATGTGCGTTGGGATCGGACTCGTCACGATAGGCGTCGCGCTCGCACAGCTCTCGTTGATTACCATGCTGTCTGTGTCCACACGAGAAGGGTGGAACACTACGTGCGATCGAGCGTAAGCTGCTGCCAATTCCGTCTCAGAGAGGAATCCCAGCCCGGTGATGTCCGGGTGAGACACCTCGCCTGTTGCACACACTCGAATCTCATTGGGTAATTGTTCTGCGACCCTCTCGACGAAATCCCATCCTTTTTCTGGGATGTGCGCTGCGGTCACGAGGACGGTGAACTCCGAGTCTGGAGTACCGGTAGTAGGGTGGAAAATGTCCGTGTCGACGAAGTTTGGTATCGTGACAAGGCCAGGATGATCCACTCCGAATGCAGGCGTGACAGTATGGACGAGGTCGTACCACCTGAGGTCTCGTGACCCGACGAACTTATACAGCGTCTTGACGGCCGTTGGGACGAGTCCATAATGAGGTTCGTAGAGTCTCTGTGAGATGTACGCCCACGAGTGAATCCCAGCGATGTATTGATTTGCTCTGGGGAACGAAAGTCGCGCCCCAGGATGGTAGAAGACGTACGCCGTGTCTACTCCAGATAGGTCGTGGCGCCAGCGTTCCGTGTACTCGATCCGCTCGTCGAGCACGTCCTCAACGCTCACTCGACGAGTGCCGTTCGGGGCGTACGGATACGCATGAATGGCAACCTCTGCATCAGTGTGCTGAACGAGATAGTTCGCGAGAGTCACAACCCACTTTTCACCACCTCGGAAGTGTTCAACCGAGAAATGAGGACAAAGCGCGACCCGGTGCGATTCACCGGTCATCGTATGTCACCTCTCAGGTCGAAAATATGAGTCAGGAAATTCAAATACTCGCTAATCGTCAAATTTGATTCGCCACGGGTCCGTTCG
This sequence comes from Haloferax sp. Atlit-6N, assembly GCF_003383195.1. Taxonomy (NCBI): domain Archaea; kingdom Methanobacteriati; phylum Methanobacteriota; class Halobacteria; order Halobacteriales; family Haloferacaceae; genus Haloferax; species Haloferax sp. Atlit-6N. Next base: position 37,128 of record NZ_QEQJ01000010.1, read on the forward strand.
TCAAAGACGTACGGGACTTCTACTGCTCTCGATATTCCACCTCGAACCAACAATTCGAGAAGGATTTTATATCCGTTTGGTTGGAGCTGTTCCGCTTCGATACAATCCCGTCGGACGATAAAGAATCCGCTAAGCGGGTCGTGGAACTCTCTAGTGGTTGGGAGTAGACTCTTCGAGATGAACGTTGCACCGGCACTAACGAGTCTTCGGGTGAGAGGCCACCGTTTAATACGGCCGAAGTCTGTGTGACGACTCCCAATTACAATCTCGACGTCGTCGTCCATATGGAAGAGCAGTTCCGGGAGTTTCTCTGGGGGGTGTTGAAGATCTGCATCGATAACTGCACAACACGTGTACGTGCTTTGACTAAATCCGCACATAACGGCGTTTCCGAGCCCCTTGTCGCGTTGGCGCCGGTAGACCTTCACCAGTGGATCGTCTTCGTAGGCAAGCTCAACAATTCGCCAGGTATTGTCTGGGGAGTCATCGTCGACAACGATAATCTCATGTTCCACATCTCTGAGTGCCTGCTTCGTACGTTCGATGACAGCTAAGATGTTATCTGCCTCGTTGTATGTCGGAACGATAACCGAGATACTCTCAAGGTGATTTCCTCGATAGATGTCGACACTATCTGTTTCTCTCTTCGGTGCACCAGTTTGTCCTGCTTGGTATCGTTGCTGTATCTCTTCCACAGCCATACCGCAGAAATGAGAATAGTTGGTATTGTTATGAAGTATATATTATATACTAATAACCAATTATTATCATCAAACGAAGATTTTCATTTCTGAAGTTCATATTTAGTATTGGCCATGTTAGATTACCATATGGTAATGGCCGTGAATTTGCGTCAATCGGCTCTCTATAGGCAATATCTTGATCCTTTGTTCCGGAAAATGGATGCCATTTGGAATCGTTAATATGTACTGAATTGTGAAATACTCTTTCAGTTCATCTATTTATTAGATATATCTAGATTTGACAATTTCTGCAGAATCTATCTTTAGTGAGTGCTACTCGTGGTGAGTGACACTCTCTCCCATTATGCGCATCTCCAGTTCCTGTCCTAGCAGCTATTCCCCAAAGTTCTCCGAGATGACAACAATATATGGTCCTCCTGTCTACAGAGAGAAGAGGCTCTGTTGAAATCCTCAGTCAATGGTAGGGTTCGGTTTCCGTGCTGAATACAGCGCGCTAGTCGGTCAACGAGATGGGATTCGTTTTATTTTCACGTGTGCAAATAGTATCATATGAGGAGCCCAGAGTCAAGCGAAAGTGCTGGTTCGTGGGTTGATTCACATCCGACTGCGTTTTTTATGTACTTAGTCACATCCGGCGTTGTAGCAGGGCTCATCTACTCATTCGTATTGAATCAGCCGCTTTCCAGAGGACTTTTGTACGGCATCACTGCTGGGATTACATTCGCTACTCTCAACGCTGTGGTTGGAGAGTAACTCTCGAAGAGATGCAAGATACACCCTTGGAGTAGAAATTGCTCGTGTCATCGTAGCCGACCACGGTTTCGGTATCCTCGACGTGCGAGGGGCAGATATTCTCAATTAAAAAGTGGTAACCAGTCGAATCACTAGGACGCAAGAACCAAACTGACGAACTTCATCCGTTCGTACCACTACTCACTCGGTGTGAGGTGTGCCCCAAGTACGTTATTCAGGCTGTGATGAGTATCGGCATTGTCCAACCCACGTTGAGGAGCACCCCCTGCCGAAATACCCAACTATGCGCCGTGAGTGGATTCGCTCACGATGTCGGTCGAATCGTACGGTCCCACTCGTCCAGACCCGCTCACTCGGTTCATGGCCGCCTGTCAAGGCGCTGGTATCGCCTCGATCGCGTTTCCAATGATTGGAAGTGCGTCGATCCTCGCCGTGAGTGCCGTCACCCATTGGACGCCTAGTGAGCTCCTGCGTTGGAGTGGACAAACGCTGTTGTTGCTGTTCGTGTGTGCAATTGCGGTCGGCTTCATCGCAGGGTCGTACTGGCCAGTGGTCGATGGCCTCCCACAGAAACGCGAACACGAACTGTACTGGGTTCGAAAGCGGTTCGCGATGTGTCTCTTTGGCGGGCTCGCGTGTTACGGCGTGTTCTCGCTCGTGTTCGTTATGACGGTTACAGATCTACTGCAGAATATCGTCGGTATTGGCGCAGCGATTCTCGTGTGTACCTATCTGTATGCATACTCCACGGACCGACGTGGGATGAGGTGAGCGGTCGAAGTCACGCGTCCAGACACCACAGAGAATCGAACGATCAGGACTCCAAGTCTGACCGTCTGAATCACCCAATGAACAGCCCCTAGAGCAATTGTGGTAGAGAAACCCGATTAGCGCCAGCGCTCGTTGCCCCACAGCCCACAACGGGCTTCGGCTTCGCTGATGTAGCTCACTTGAATGACTTTCTCGGTCGTTTCAACCGATAGCTCACCAACCTCGTCTTCAATCGTACGTTCGTCAGTAGTCTCTGATTCCTGAATATCTTTGAAATCGTCGCGTTCCATAGCGCTCGGTACGAAGGTCCGATAAATAACCGTTACTAGGAGTTACACTTGCATAGACGATGATCCAATTAAAGACAGTCACGAGATCAAGAATGACGAGCTGAGCGAATCAGGGATCGCACGCAGAATGGACGATTATATCCCTGTCTCCTCAACGGCCCCACGCGCAGTCTCGAGCAACGCATCTGCCTGGGCCGCGGACCGTGCTTCGGCGGTCAGCCGAATCAATGGCTGTGTGCCGCTTGCACGGACGAGAAACCAACCATTGTCGTGTTCAACACGGACGCCGTCGAGCGTGGAGACTGCGGTCGTATCGTACTGTTCGAGTAGTGACGAGCGGACGGCTTCCATAATGTCTCGCTTATTGTCGACCTCAAGGCTTGTCCGACGAAGTGGATACGATGCAAGCTCTGAACGCTGGGTTGCAAGCGAGCCACGTTGTTCAACAAGCTCAACGAGTTTACACGCTGCAAGCGGGCCATCAGGGCAAAGCGTTTCATCAGGCCAGATCCACGCACCACTGGGTTCACCACCAAAGACAACGTCACCCGCTTGTGTTCGTTCGGCGACAAACACATCACCAACTTTCGTCCGCGTGAGCGATGCATCCTGTGCCGCAAGCACATCGTCGACGAGGAGACTCGTATTCAGCGGGGCAGCGACACACTCACCAGCAGAAACCACGTCGCGACCGAAGAGTGCAAGTAGTTCGTCACCCTCAACGAACGAACCTGTTTCATCGACCGCCATCATTCGGTCTGCGTCACCATCATGTGCGATTCCGAGGTCGGCATCAGTTGCTTCAACGACAGAGCACAACGTTATACACGTCTCTGCTGTCGGTTCGCTCGGTCGTCCGGGGAACCGGCCGTCTGGCGTTGCATTGAGGGTCTGAACATCACAGCCCATCTCCAGCAGCGCGTCAACAGTTGCGCCACCCATCCCGTTTCCGATGTCGACGACAACAGAGACATCACCGTCGATATCGACTGCGTCAGATAATTCGCTGACGTGGGATTCTGTAAGGTCTGGGGAGGTTGTTTCGTGACCGACTGCGTCCCACGAAACAGAGACCGCATCACCTGCTGCAAGTGCTCTCTCGATTGCGTCACGCTGTGCTTCGTTGAATGCTTGTCCCGAAGGTGACCAGAGTTTGAATCCGTTGTCTGCCGGCGGGTTGTGTGAGGCGGTGATCATCACGCCGGCGTCAGCATCAGTTAACGACACACCTCGTGCGAGCGTTGGTGTTGCGACACGGCCAGCACAGATAACATCGGTACCTGCCCCACGAAGTGCCGAACTCACGGCGTCTGCGAGGAGCGGACTCGTTGTTCGCGCGTCGCGACCGATGACAATGCGGTCGTAGTCACACGCAGCGAGTGCGTGTCCGAGCGCAGTAGCGAATTCAGGAGTGATGGTATCCCCAAATCGACCACGAACCCCACTCGTTCCGAACATACAGACATATTCATACAATTCGCAATGAGCACTTCGTCTCGTCGTATCGAAAATCGAAACCAGCGCATGTATGTGTCATCCCAACACAGGCGTCTGTCGATACACTCGAAGCTCTCTACTCCCGCGTGGAATGGCTCCTGCCTTACGAACTAAGCCGAGACGTACAAGTTCGCCATCGCTAGGGGTAATGACACCGAAGAATCAATCGCCGTAGAACACCCCGGCCAAGCGTGTACAGCACGGTGATCTTCGTACACCCTCCGAAAACCGAAACGTACTGCTGGAGGTCTGTTCGACACGCATATCAAGAGTAACAATTCCTCGCATCCAAGACAGTCATGAAACAAAGAACTACCACTGAATTCTAGATATCTCACAAGTATTAGCACCCAAAACACACATTCCACAATCAAAAGAACTTAATTATGGCCTAAAAGTTTGATTTGTAGGAATTGTCGCCATCGAGACGCAATTCACAAGCAACCCACATGTCGAACGAAAAAGACAACGCACCCAATACAGTAGTCAATTCAGCTCACGATTCAACTCGATTTGTTTCGTCCGGCCGTATCGCCGTGATGATTGCCCTCGGTGGACTCATTGTTCTCACACAGCCTGTTGCAGCCCAGGATGGAGTCATCTGCAGTGCAAGCAAACTACCACAGATGCTGGAGGGCTTCTTTCAATTAACTACGGGCCTCGGGCTGATCGGTCTCGTCGTTGTCTGGCAAGGGGACTCTCTCTTCCAGATGTTCACGACGAACCACGAGCAGAAAGCTCAACTGAAAGAACACATGCGGACGACGTTGAAATCCGCAGTCACCCTCCTCGTACTCGGTCCCTTATACACCGTTGCAGGGTCGTTAATGGGACTCCCACTTGCGCAGTGTGTTGACCTCGCCCCCTGGTGACCACGGGCCGAACATTGCCTTCCCGCATGCGTACTGAACCGTGGGCCGTCGTCATCGTCTGGCTCGTCGTCACGAGTGGTCTCGGTCTCACCGGTCTCGTCACAGCAACGCCACCACTTCCGGGGACAGAATCCAATGGCTTGACCGAAAACGAGACGGCAACGCTGTGGTCTCATGACGCAGATGAGTACGTGAACGAAACGGAGTATCGCCACCGCTACGGGGAACGCCGAAGCCCCATCCAGCAACTCGCCAATGGGACAGATATCACGTTCACACGCCCACCGGCGACCGCAGCAACGTGGACACGCAATGACTTCGGTGACCTACGCGCAGGCAGTACACAGACATCGGTGTACCCGGACCACGCGTCTCTCAAAGACGGGGTCTACATCGACGATGCACATGCGACGTTCTTCGCCGTCCATCCATCGACACGAGGCCACCTCGAAGCAGGGGAGACACCACTCTATGTCGCACCCAACGGGAGCGTTCGTGGATTTGTGGATTACCGTGTTCGGATTCCCGATGGCCACCACTCCAATCGGTCATCTGTCTCGTGGTCTCTCGTTGACGACGAAATTTCGGAGGTCCGTCTGAAATCGGATGATGACGTCATTACGCGATCAGTTGGAACTCACACACCAGTCCTTGCGTACCACCTCGACGAGACATGGAGTACAACACTCACGCTCGAAGCCGATATCGACGTCCAACTCAAGAAGACGACGACACGCTCAGTCGGGAACCGAACCCAGACGGACGTCGCTTATCCGACTGAGACGATCACCGTCGCCGATTCAATTCCTGTCGAAGTCTACAACCTTCATGCATACGCCTACGACGCGGACTATCCAGACGGCGATACAGGAGTCGCAATCTTCCAGTCGAGGCCGTGGCAGGGCTACACACTCACCGAGGATGGCGACTCACGCGTTCGTGGTGTCTGGCGCTTCTACACAGCTCGTGACCGCCGGTGGGACCGGCTCACGCAGGCAACAGCCACAGCCGAGACCGAGGTCCAGTCCGAAGCACTCCCGGTGTATGTTCATGCCTACCCATCACGCATCGGGCCACGAACTGCCCCAATTCGTAATGGCCCGACGATACTCGACTCGTGGGGGCGCGAACGAACCTCGCCACAGTCGACACTCGCAGACACGGTGGCTGTCGAAGTCGTCGACCAGTCATATACACCCACCTACGGACTTGCAGTCCGCACAACTGAGCTTGACCGCGACGCACTCCGTGTTGCTGGCATCGTCCGTGGCAGCAACGCAACGCCCATCACGTCATCTGTTGGCCGTGGTCCGGATCGTGAACTTCGCGAGAGTCGACTCACTGCCGACGTGGTCACGCAGACGAACGATCAGGCGACTGTTCACATTGCACTTCGAGATAACGAGACCGGCTCTCCGATTGACCTCACGGCTGACGAACGCCAAACCTCGCTCAACGGTGAATCTGGTGGGGGATACATCACCATTGCTGACCAGCGTGTTCGGACGAACGAGTCCGGCCTCGCAGTCGTGACCATCGACCAACCAGGAGTCTACACCGCACGCTATCACCCGGGAACGTGGCTTGTCGCAAACCCAGCCTATGTTTCCGAGACGGCGACTGTCCGGTGGCATCCACTGGGAACACTCGATGGGTGGGTTGGGTTACTCATTGAGGTCGGCTGGCAGTTCATCCCCTTCGTTGTGACGTTCTATGCCGGCAGGCAAGTTCTCCGATTTTTCGGGCCACGCGATGATTCTGAACGATATCCATGACACACGATCACTCACAATTCGATCGACGTACCGTCCTCCGAACAACAGCAGGACTCTCACTCGCTGGCATTGCTGGCTGCCTCAACGGCAGTGAGTCCAGTGGCGGGACGACCAGCACGAATGGCGATTCTGATGATCAAGGAGCCTTGCGTCAGGTCGCTGTGGAGGGGACCACGCTTGTCGTCAGACTCGGCTCTGAGAGTGATGTCGAACAGATCAACCTCATCCAGCCGAATGGAGAGCTATTCGGGACGCGTGAGGTCGCGACCGGCGTTCAGCAAGTCTCATTCGAGATTGGGACTGCGTACGACCCCGGTGACTATCGAGTGATTGCCGTTCAAAGTGGTGAGACCGTATCCGAGACGAAGTTGGAGATCCGACCGCAACTCGAAATCGTTGACGTCGGTCTCTTCAGGAACAACCCAGACAAGCCGTGGGACGAGGTCTACGGGGAGAGCGAGACTAATCGAAGAAAAGACAGTGAAGCGTTTGTTTCAATCCATAATTCTGGAACTGGTCCTGATGCAGCAATCTCACTCCGATTCTTGGGAGATGTTCCTAATCCAGCTGAGAACCCGCGGAATGAGGGGACCTATGAGGCAGATACAGTAGTTATCCCGGCTAGTGAGACCAGAGATGTGTACAGTAATTCTCTGCCATTCAGTGCTCAGACCGGCGACGAGGGGATGGGTTGTAGTGTGAATATGGACACCGGAAAATTTTCTACCCATATTGAAACACGAGTTTCTGGTAACGAGATCTCTGAGAACTTCGAGATTAAATACTCTGGTTCGGTGGCAATGACCGATTGCGAGATCAAGATTAGTGTGATCTGACCGTGGTTGATCTCATAGACGTTGTTTTAGAAGGATTCAAAGATGTCATCAAGTGGCTCACAGACTCGTTCATCGATGGAATCCAGACAGGTTACACTGCACTCTCTACTGAGCTATTCGGCACACCTACCCCACAGACAAACGGTGCATTTGTGTTTGGTACCCCGTTGAACAGTCCGTGGATTCAAATTCGGGACGCGCTCGTTGGTGGTGAAATTATGCTCGTTGCACTGTTACTCCTAATGATCAGTGTCCAAGCTCGGCACGTGATCCGTATTTTCGATATGGGGAGTACGTATGAAGCGCGAAAAACAAAGAAAAATGCCTGGAATGGTGCAATTTTCATCATCTCGTGGTACTGGGTTGGTACCGTCTCTCTGCTCCTCGTAGACGGATTTACAATCGCTCTCATTCCATCTCTTTCTAGCTTATCAAGGGTACTCAGTGGATTCCTGAGCACAATCACTTTCAACCCCATCTTAGGCCTCCTCCTCGCCGCAATCGGCGGCATCTCGATGTGGGCGATTCAAGCCCTCTTTTTCATCCGCGAGATCTTGCTGTACGTCTACGTCTATGGGATGCCCATCGCCATCGCGCTCGGATATGGAAACATCCCCATTCTCTCCGACATCGCGACTGGCTTCGCAAAACGATTCGTTCCGTTAGTCGTCCTTCCACTCCCCGCAGCGGTCGTGTTCAAAGGCTATGACCTCCTGTTCACCAGTGGGACATTCAATCCTGCAACCGCCTTTCTCCA
>NZ_QEQJ01000011.1:0-5485 GCF_003383195.1 Haloferax sp. Atlit-6N
ATGTATCCCCGGCATTCGGATTAATGCGAAGAAGCGCACGGGGGCACTCCCCCCGAAGGCTTCCACCGAACGCCCCGACCCCAAGGTCGTCAGGCGCCCACCGGGATGACACACCTTCCCGGGGGTCGCCGCGATACGACGGCCTTAAGTGGTCCAAGGCATTTCGGATGAATGCGAACGACACACCGCGATTGCAGGGCGATTCAACGCGTCCTGCCTCACCGGGCCAGAACCCACGGAGGTTCGAAGGGTTTATACCCACGAATCGCCTCGGTTCAGGTCCGAAGGAAATGAGGATTCCGCCCCTGCGGTACGCCGCAAGACGGTATCTGATGTTAGCCCTAGTAGTTCGGTGACATCCGAACGGATGTCATACGAACTCGGACCTTTGAACGGTGATTTGACAGCAATACGCTGCCATTCACCCGCCAAAACCCCGCGACCAGGTTTAAATGGTCGCGACCCATTCCGGTTGATCCTGCCGGAGGTCATTGCTATTGGGGTCCGATTTAGCCATGCTAGTTGCACGAGTTCACACTCGTGGCGAAAAGCTCAGTAACACGTGGCCAAACTACCCTACAGAGAACGATAACCTCGGGAAACTGAGGCTAATAGTTCATACGGGAGTCATGCTGGAATGCCGACTCTCCGAAACGCTCAGGCGCTGTAGGATGTGGCTGCGGCCGATTAGGTAGACGGTGGGGTAACGGCCCACCGTGCCGATAATCGGTACGGGTTGTGAGAGCAAGAGCCCGGAGACGGAATCTGAGACAAGATTCCGGGCCCTACGGGGCGCAGCAGGCGCGAAACCTTTACACTGCACGCAAGTGCGATAAGGGGACCCCAAGTGCGAGGGCATATAGTCCTCGCTTTTCACGACTGTAAGGCGGTCGTGGAATAAGAGCTGGGCAAGACCGGTGCCAGCCGCCGCGGTAATACCGGCAGCTCAAGTGATGACCGATATTATTGGGCCTAAAGCGTCCGTAGCCGGCCATGAAGGTTCATCGGGAAATCCGCCAGCTCAACTGGCGGGCGTCCGGTGAAAACCACATGGCTTGGGACCGGAAGGCTCGAGGGGTACGTCCGGGGTAGGAGTGAAATCCCGTAATCCTGGACGGACCACCGATGGCGAAAGCACCTCGAGAAGACGGATCCGACGGTGAGGGACGAAAGCTAGGGTCTCGAACCGGATTAGATACCCGGGTAGTCCTAGCTGTAAACGATGCTCGCTAGGTGTGACACAGGCTACGAGCCTGTGTTGTGCCGTAGGGAAGCCGAGAAGCGAGCCGCCTGGGAAGTACGTCCGCAAGGATGAAACTTAAAGGAATTGGCGGGGGAGCACTACAACCGGAGGAGCCTGCGGTTTAATTGGACTCAACGCCGGACATCTCACCAGCTCCGACTATAGTAATGACGGTCAGGTTGATGACCTTACCACGATGCTATAGAGAGGAGGTGCATGGCCGCCGTCAGCTCGTACCGTGAGGCGTCCTGTTAAGTCAGGCAACGAGCGAGACCCGCACTTCTAATTGCCAGCAGCAGTTTCGACTGGCTGGGTACATTAGAAGGACTGCCGCTGCTAAAGCGGAGGAAGGAACGGGCAACGGTAGGTCAGTATGCCCCGAATGAGCTGGGCTACACGCGGGCTACAATGGTCGAGACAATGGGTTGCTATCTCGAAAGAGAACGCTAATCTCCTAAACTCGATCGTAGTTCGGATTGAGGGCTGAAACTCGCCCTCATGAAGCTGGATTCGGTAGTAATCGCATTTCAATAGAGTGCGGTGAATACGTCCCTGCTCCTTGCACACACCGCCCGTCAAAGCACCCGAGTGAGGTCCGGATGAGGCCACCACACGGTGGTCGAATCTGGGCTTCGCAAGGGGGCTTAAGTCGTAACAAGGTAGCCGTAGGGGAATCTGCGGCTGGATCACCTCCTAACGACCGAGACCACCCCGACGGGGTGGCTCACACGCGATCTTCCGAGTTCACCGATGACACCCGTTCGGACACCTTAGAACTACTAGGGCTAACACGGGCCCATAGCTCAGTGGTAGAGTGCCTCCTTTGCAAGGAGGATGCCCAGGGTTCGAATCCCTGTGGGTCCATGGTAAGCAGTACTCCACTCCGAAACGATCGTGCCCCTTAAGTGTGGCAAGACGTTTCGACTGAATGGATACTGACGACAGATGCACCATCCCGCGCAAGCGAGGTTGGGAAGGGTCGAAAACACGCCTCGGCTATCTCCGAGGGTGTTTGATGAAACCGTGTGTACGTGCAATCCAGGCGTCCACTGGACCCGTTCTCCGGGTCACAGTGACTATATCAACTGGCTACTGTGCCAGCTGGTGGATAGCTCGGCTCGAGAGCCGATGACGGACGTGCCAAGCTGCGAAAAGCTTCAGGGACCCGCATGGAGGGTAAGAACTGAAGATCTCCGAATGGGAATCCCCACGCAATTGCCTCGCGCAATGGGGAACGTTCCGAATTGAAACATCTTAGTAGGAACAGGAAAAGAAAGCAATCCGCGATGTCGTTAGTAACGGCGAGTAAACGCGATACAGTCCAAACCGAAGCCTTCGGGCAATGTGGTGTACGGACTACCCATAACGGACCTGGATCTTATGTGAAGTCTCCTGGAACGGAGCGTGATACAGGGTGAAAACCCCGTAACATAAGATTCAGATCCCGGGGTTGTTCCAGAATAGCGGGGGTTGGATATCCCTCGTGAATTTCGCAGGCATCAACTGCGAAGACTAAACACTCCTCGAGACCGATAGCGAACAAGTAGCGTGAGCGAACGCTGAAAAGCACCCCGAAAAGGGCGGTGCAATAGGGCTTGAAATCAGTTGGCGATAGAGCGACGTGGCATACAAGGTCACTCGACGAAAGAACTGGGAGCGATCCCGTAGTATGACTCGAGTGAAGCCGATGTTACGTCGTGCGTTTTGAAAAACGAACCATGGAGTGCATCTGACTGGCGAGTCTAAGGGGTGAACCCCCGGAGGCATAGGGAAACCGATACGGCCGCAGTCTTTGACCAGGGCCACCGTCTTCAAGGGCGGGGAGCCAACCGGATGCGACCCGAAACCAAGTGATCTACGCCGGAGCAGGGCGAAGCGTGGCGAAAGCTGCGTGGAGGCCCGTTAGAGTTGGTGTCCTACAATACCCTCTCGTGACTCTGGTGTAGGGGTGAAAGGCCCATCGAACTTGGCAACAGCTGGTTCCAACCGAAACATGTCGAAGCATGACCTCTGATGAGATAGTCTGTGAGGTAGAGCGACCGATTGGGAATCCGGACTCCGAGAGGAGTTCGCTTCCCTGTCAAACTCCGAACTTACAGACGTCGTAGACTCAGGGAGTCCGGTGTGCGGGGTAAGCTTGTGCACCGTGAGGGAGACAACCCAGAGCCAGGTTAAGGACCCAAAGTGTGGATTAAGTGTGATTGAAGATTGTCTCGAGCCCTAAACAGCCGGGAGGTGAGCTTAGAAGCAGCTACCCTCTAAGAATAGCGTAACAGCTTACCGGCCGAGGTTCGAGGCGTCTAAAATGATCGGGACTCAAATCCACCTCCGAGACCTGGCGGCGTGTCTTATGACACGATTCCGTAGGTTGGCATACTGCATGGGTGGAAGCACGGGTGAGAACTCGTGTGGACCGTGCAGCAACGAAAATCATGGTCTCAGTAGCAGCGAGAGTCGGGTGTGAACCCCGACGGCCTTACGCGCAAGGGTTCCTCGGCACTGTCAATCAGCCGAGGGTTAGTCGATCCTAAGTCTAACCGTAATTCGAATTAGATGAAAGGGAAACTGGTTAATATTCCAGTACCTTCTTGCACTAAACGTCGACGCTTTAGGAAACACCGAGCGGGGCCTTCGCCCCGTCGAATCACCGAAATTCGTGGAAGCCGTAACGGCACGAAGCGAACGAATGGTGAGATAGGGAAACTCGGCGGTACCTAGAGCCCGTGAAAAGACAAGCAAGAAGCTCGTACCGAGATCCGACACAGGTGCGCTGGCAGAGCAAGCCAAGGCCTGTCGGGATCAACCGACGTTAGGGAATTCGGCAAGTTAGTCCCGTAAGTTCGCGATAAGGGATGCCTGCTCTTGACCGAGCAGGTCGCAGTGACTCGGACGCTCCGACTGTCTAGTAACAACATAGGTGACCGCAAATCCGCAAGGACTCGTACGGTCACTGAATCCTGCCCAGTGCGGGTATCTGAACACCCATTACAATGGGACGAAGGACCCGTCAACGGCGGGGGTAACTATGACCCTCTTAAGGTAGCGTAGTACCTTGCCGCTTCAGTAGCGGCTTGCATGAATGGATCAACGAGAGCGTCACTGTCCCAACGTTGGGCCCGGTGAACAGTACGTTCCAGTGCGGAGTCTGGAGACCCCCAAGGGGAAGCGAAGACCCTATAGAGCTTTACTGCAGGCTGTCGCTGAGACGTGGTCGCTAATGTGCAGCATAGGTAGGAGCCATTACACAGGTACCCGCGCCAGCGGGCCACCGAGGCAACATTGAAATACTACCCGTTAGTGACTGCGACTCTCACTCCTGGCGGAGGACACCGGTAGCCGGGCAGTTTGACTGGGGCGGTACGCGCTCGAAAAGATATCGAGCGCGCCCAAAGATTTCCTCACGCGAGTCGGGAACTCGTGGAAGAGCGCAAGAGCAAACGGAAGTCTGACAGTGACATTCCCAACGAGTGTCGCTGACGCGAAAGCGTGGTCTAGCGAACCTACGAGGTTCATTCATGGGACCCGTAGATGACAGAAAAGCTACCTTAGGGATAACAGAGTCGTCACCCGCAAGAGCACATATCGACCGGGTGGCTTGCTACCTCGATGTCGGTTCCCTCCATCCTGCCTGTGCAGAAGCAGGCAAGGGTGAGGTTGTTCGCCTATTAAAGGAGGTCGTGAGCTGGGTTTAGACCGTCGTGAGACAGGTCGGCTGCTATCTATTGGGGGTGTTAAGGAACTTGACGTGAACGTTCGTATAGTACGAGAGGAACTACGAATGGGTGCCACTGGTGTACCGGTTGTCCGAGAGGGCAGATGCCGGGCAGCTACGCACCACGGGGTAAGAGCTGAACGCATCTAAGCTCGAAACCCACACGGAAAAGAAGTTCCACTGAGGACACTCGTAGAAGACGAGTTCGATAGACTCGGGGTGTACGCAACGAGGCAACGAGTTGTTAAGCCCGCGAGCACTAACAGTCCAAGCCACATTCATACGCACTGAGACCCGAGAACGGGTCCAGGCGCAAACTGGATTGCACGAACACATTGGTAAGACGGCCCGTCCGATATTGGTATGACAACGGTTCGATTCCGTTGATCGGCATTAAGGCGGCCAGAGCGGTGAGGTTCCACCCGTACCCATCCCGAACACGGCAGTTAAGCTCACCTGCGTTCTGGTCAGTACTGGAGTGAGCGATCCTCTGGGAAATCCAGTTCGCCGCCCCCACTCATACAGAGCCC
>NZ_QEQJ01000012.1:0-1930 GCF_003383195.1 Haloferax sp. Atlit-6N
CAGGTGTCGGCCCGCGCGAATCCAGTCCATCGGCGTCAGCGAAACCTCGACCGCCTCAAACTCAGCGGGGCCGTTGTCGCCCTCGACGAGCGTCTTTTCGACTTCCTCTTCGAGCGACGTCCGGTTGACTGCGTACCAGACGCCAGCGGCGCCGGCGAGAAGGCCGAGTAACAGCCCGCTGAGCAGGTAGAACAACCACTGCGGTAGTATCGCCAACATCAGTTACCGCCTCCGAACGAAAAACGTCCGCCGCTGCCATCGGACGAGATCTCGTTGACGAGGCTCTTCTTGACGCGCTGGAAGTAGTTGTCCTGCGTCCGGCCTTCACGGCCTTTCGAGGCTTCGTGATAGGCCGCCATCAGCCGCCAGAACACGGGTTTGATTCCATCAACGCCGATGTACTCGGCCATCGCAGCCGCTTGCTTTTCGGAGATGGGCTCGCCGGGTTGCGACAGCGACTCCCAGATCTCTTTGCCGCGCTTGCGAATCGCTTGGGTGCGCCCCATCTCTTCGAGCATCTCGTCGTCGACGGGATCCCAGTGTTGGACGTTATCTGTCGTCTCGTTGTAGTGCGTGTACCCGTTATCCGCCAGGCGGACCTTCGTCTCGTACACGGCCCGCTTGAAGAGCAACTCGTCGAACGCTGTGTCGACGATCATTCCTTTGCGGAACGACCGCATCTGCATCGAGATGTCGTCAGAATCGTAGACGCCAGAGCCGAGGCCAACCTCGCGGAGCACCTGTTCGTAGGTGGTTGGCGTGATGATCTCGTGTGCGACGTCGAGTTCGTCTCGCGGCCCGTCTTGGGGAGGTCCTGTTGCTTGTCCGTTGGTTCGTTGTTTCTGCGTGTTCATTATGCAAACACTCCGTCATCGAAAAGTGACTGCGAGATCAGCACCCCGCCGAGTAGCATCAGCAGGCCGCCGATCCCGAGCGATCCGATCACCGTCGCGCCCAGTGCCGCGCCGACGTCAGTCGTTCTGACAGTCGCGTCGGCCGTGCTGTTCGCGACGACGGTCTCGTTGTTGACAATCTGGTATGCAAACTCGCGTTCGACGCCACTGCGGACCTGCAGTCCAGTCAGTGCGATCGCGCTACCCGCGACCAGCACCATCGCGCCGCCGATCACGCCGAGACCAGTATATGAAAAAAACTCGCCTAAGGTCCAGGTAGCCAGGCCGATCGCGACGAGGAGTGCTGTCGTTTCGAGCAGCACGTCACATCAGCTCCTCGACGCGCGATGCGACCGTGACGAGCACCATCAGTGCGATTCCGAGTGGGAGATATCCGGCCACAAGGCTCGTGATGCCGCTGGTCGCCTGGTAGTCGTACGTCACTTTCACGTCTTCGCCGTCGTCGATAAGGGTCGAATTCTGGATGTCGAATTCGATATCACCTGGGTCTTCGTACAGCGTGTACTCAGTCGTCGTTTCGTAGGATCCAGAGGTATCGTTGTAACCGTACACAACGACTGACGCGGCATCGATGTTGTAGCCGCGAAGTGATTCAACATCACCAGTGGATGCCGTCACCGTTTCGTTCGTCTGGCTCACGGTGCCGGTAGAAGAGTTGACGACCGGTGCAGCGACGCTGAGGCCGATGACACCGACCGCTGCGGCCAGCGCGAGCCCGACGACGAGTGTGGCTTTTTTGGACGGCATTGGTAGTTAGACTCCGAATCTCGGATTACTGACCCATAATGGGGCCGACCGTCGCGACGAAGATCAGGACGCCGAGCATCACCGGGATAAAACCGACAATCGTTGCCGTCAGACCCGTGATATTGGCGTCTGCGAGGACGTCGTTGACGACCGGGATAGCCACCCCAACACCGACGATCACTGCGACCGCGATGCCGAGGACGGTCGAAACGAGATTCCCGCCAGCCATCTGTGCGCGATCTGCCTGCGCGAAGTCACTGCCTTCCGCC
>NZ_QEQJ01000013.1:0-1729 GCF_003383195.1 Haloferax sp. Atlit-6N
AACATCTACGACAATCGGTTCCTTGACTTGAACCGAGCAGCAGTCCGTGTCGCGGATACGAACTCGAATGCTGACCCCGAAAACCAGAAAGTCTCCATCCAAGACAACACGATACGGGACCCCGTTAGGCCAGGGGATTCGTGGCAGGGGACGGCGTTGGTTCATCTCGACTCGGACAACGAGTCGGGGTACAACAACGGCCCGATATACATCAAGGACAACCGAATCGACGGCCTGGATACGGACCCCGACCCAGACACCACGCCGGTTGCCTATGGGATTAAAGCACCATCGACCTATGATGTCAGAAACGGCCTCTGGGTGGACGGTAATTCGGTCGAGAACGTTGCGACCACCCCTATCGACTTGGGTGGGGCATCTGGCGATGCGACGACGTTCCAGGCCGATAACTTCACTGCTTGACTCTAAGTCAGGGTCTGCAGGCTGATTCTCTTCGCTCTGACTGAAAGAAAAACGGCTCAGTTAGATCACGTCAAGGATATCTTCGCGCTGGTCCCACGAGATGTGGATATCGCAAAGTTCCGATCGAATAGGGGTTTGTTACTTTTATACCTAAATGTGTGGACAAAACGACTTCTCTGATTTAGTTCATATTTTCGCGGCGTGTTGTGAGCAGTATTCTGGATTGGTTTCGTTGTTTGACTGCGGCGGGCACGGCGACGCCCCAAAATCGTGTGTGGAGTGGTGTCTTCCGGGGGCTAATCCCTACCCGAGCGTGTACGAAACCCGGTTCCATCACGGTTCTGCGTGCCCTTCCCGTGGAAATAGTGCGTTAGTCGAACCAGCCGACTGCCCCTCGGCGCGCGAAGAGATTCACGCCGGGATCGAAGTCGCCGTTGACGCAGTTGCAGTCCGGACAGCTCTTCGGTCGGCGCTTCGCCTCGATCACGTGGCCGCACTCGATACACTGCCACTCTCTCGGGTCGCGACCATCAGTGACGATGATGTTGAGGTCTCGGTCGGTCATCGCTGTTCACCTATATCGATTTCATCGAGTGCATCGTCGACGCGATCGTCCTCCGCACGCGCGTTGAGATACCACTGCCGCCGCTCGTCGTCTTGGTAGATATTCGTGAGCCCCTGCCGACTGATCGAGAGCGACTTCGCGACCGATCGGAACGAGTCGCCCCCCTCGAGGCGCTGGATCGCGTTTTCGATCTCGAAGTAACTATCCTCACCGTCCTCGGGCTCGATGATCGGCTGTAGGTAGCCGTCATCGTCGCGACGGAAGCCTGCAGGGACGTTCCCGATCCACTTCCCCTGATCCTTCGCACGCTTCACACCTGCCTTCACACGACGGATCAGCTGCCGTCGTTCCTGCTGGTAGACCATCCCGATGATGTCAGCGACAAATCTCCCTTGGCCGTCGGGCTTCACCTTCTCGACGGCGCCGTCGGTGATGTGGATCGTGACGTCGTGCTCTTCGCAAGCGTCGAAGAACTCCTGGAGGGTCGCGCCGCGACGAGAGATCCGGCTGATCTCCCAGACCACCACGTGGTCGACGTCGTCATTCTTGATCGCGTCGAGCAGCTCGTTGAACTGTTCGCGCTCATCGCTCGTTCCGCTCTCGATGTCGACGTACTGTTCGACGTGATCTCGTGGGAGGCCTTCCTCCTCGATGTAGGAATTGATCGAGTCGCGTTGGTGCTGATCGTCCTGGCGCTCCGTCGACGGTCGGATGTAGGTCCCGATCTGGCCCGAATTTCCC
>NZ_QEQJ01000014.1:0-1323 GCF_003383195.1 Haloferax sp. Atlit-6N
TCTCGGTGAAAACGCTGAAATCGGTGCTGAAGACATCTACGAGGTCCTCGTCGGCGCCTGCGCCGACGGGACCTCGGTCTCTACACTCTGCAAGAGAAGCGAAGATGCACCTCACGAAAACTCGGTTCTCTACCATCTCCGCACCAAGTTCGACCTCGAGACGCTCGAACAAATCGGGAACACGCTCCTCCAGAAGGACGTTCTCGACGTCCTGCCTGAGCAGGTGGAGGTCTGCGCAGACCTCCACCTGCGGCCCTACTATGGTGACGAAGACGACACGGACGGCCTGTATCACTCACAAGCGAAGCGTGGAACCACCGCGTTCCACGCGTACGCGACACTGTACGCACGCGTGAAGAACAAACGCTACACGCTGGCGGTGCGCCGTCTCGAAGACGGCGACACCGCCAGCAGTGTCCTCGCAGAGTTCCTCGGTATTCTCGACGGCCTTGACCTCGGTGTCAAGGCCGTCTATCTTGACCGCGAATTCTACGACAGCAAGTGTTTGACGCTGCTTCAGGCGCACAACCACGCCTACGTCATGCCGATCGTCCGCTGGGGACGGACGATCAAGCGAGAACTCTCGGAAGGGTGGAGTCGCGTGATTCAGCACAGTCTGACAGCGAAACTCGACGGTCACAGCTGGACCGTCGAGTTTCCCGTCTACATCGACTGTACCTACCAGAACGGACGGTACGACGAACATGGCGTGGCGCGTCACGGCTACGCCGCTGACGCGCCCTTCATCGACTCACCACGAGACGCTCGATACCACTACGCGAAACGCTTCGGTATCGAGGCAAGCTATCGACTCTCCGAGCAAAGTATTGCGACGACCTCGACACAAAATCCGGTCGTACGGCTGTTGTACGTCGTGGTGAGCCTGCTGTTACAGAACGTCTGGCGGTATTTGCACTGGGAATACGTGGCGACGCCCCGCCGTGGGGGGCGTCGCCTCTGGGAGTGGTCGTTCAAGGAGTTCATCAATATGGTCCGTCGAGCAGCGTGGACGGCCCTCGCGACGCGTCGGGCCGTCCCCGCGAACCGGCCACCTGACGACCGGTTCCACCGGTAGTCACCGACCGAGCACGCCTCCACGTGAGTGGCAACGCTGTCGCGTCGGCGGCTGACTGCCGCCGACAGCGACCGCTTCCTCTTTTCCCAGCGTCACTTGCTCGCTACCAACGGCTCATCAAGACAGACTGGTGAGCTCAGATCGGGTTAGCTGGCGACGCCTTGTGAGGTACTGAATCTCTAACTCAATAAAGTCAACTTGTGTGACGGTCCGATCTGGTGGTCCTTGAGGCGGAATGCGCCCTGAAA
>NZ_QEQJ01000015.1:0-1246 GCF_003383195.1 Haloferax sp. Atlit-6N
CGGCATATCATGTAGGGCTTCATGGAGCCGCTCGACTATCGCTCGCCGGCGTTCGTATCCTGCCTGTTTGCTATACTCCTTCGGTTTTTGGAGATACCGGCGGTCGGCCGGTGACAAAATCCCTCTTGCCCTTTCGTCAAGACTCATGCTTTACCAATCACATCTTCATGTCCGTAATGCTTTATACGTTGTGCCCTAAAGCGGGATATATGTCTGCCACGGACACGCGGATTCCGGTGTCGAAGGATGTGCGACGCGACCTCCGGGTTCTCAAGGCGCGGGAAGGCCGACGGTCATACGATGAGACAATTGCGGTGGTGCTTGACGCATATCTCTCTGAGAAGGTGGATTAATAAACTATAGTCGTGACTAGCGAACTAGTTGAATCAAACGACGCCGGGAGCACACGAGTCGGCCACGACTTCGCTCCTATCGGCGTCGAAGGATGCTTACGCGGACACGGCGGGCGGGTGGCCCGTTGTCCTAACTCAACCAATGTGGTTGGGGCTTATGGGATTATCGGATTTTCACCCGGCGTTAGTGTTCGCACAAAAGCGACACTAAATGTACGATACGGACGATACGACGGCACACGAACCGACTGAGAAGCGAAGCCTTCGCTTTGCGACTGACCTCGAGGCGGACGTCTCGCTTACAGACTGGACCGCCCTTCGGGTTCATCGAGTAATCTTCGACGAGACAGAGAGTCAATTTGCGCTTCTCGAGGCACTACAAACAGCGGCGGACGGTGTCGACATACTCGAGTTTGAACACCGACTGTCGAGTTGTGGGTTTGACGTCGATGGGTCAGTCGTGAAACTTGCACGACGAGCTGTCGCCGGCGAGAGACGGGCTCTGTGGGACTTGATTCGGTATGCGCGACGGTTGGGACATGATGAGATGGGACAGCCACAGAGCGCCTTAGAGGACGCTCTCGCGTTCACTCGTCTATTGGGCTATAGCAACCCTCAACAGACGATAGCAATCGGTCTCAATGCGGCTTTCAGAGAGACGCGGCGCGACCAGGCCGACGAGATTATCGAGTACGTTCTAACGCTGTCTGAGAGCGTCGACGTGGTCCTTGGTGGGTCAGAGATCGACCGAGTGTACTTGCACAACTACTACGGCGATATTCTCCCATCGAGTGTTACGAATCCGTGCAACGACACCCGTAATGATTACTCCATTACGACGCTCGTCGACGTGGTTGGGACGGAAGCACTTGCTGTCGAGATACTTCGGACGG
>NZ_QEQJ01000016.1:0-1164 GCF_003383195.1 Haloferax sp. Atlit-6N
GCGTTCGTAGTTGGTGATTGCTACGACGAGACGAAGGCACAGAGCGAGGAACACCTGCGCTCGTGCGTGAACGCGGCCTCGGGCGTGCGTTCGCCCGAGGCCGCAGTCTTTCACTGATTCATTGGTTCGTTCGACTCCAGTACGGCGGTTGTATGTCTCATCCAACGTGGACTGCTTCAGCTGAATGTCCTCGCTGTGTTGTTCGATGCGGTCTTCGACCCTGTTCTCGATGTCTTTGGGATCGTCGGTGTTTCGCGCGTTGTACGGTGCGATTGGCACGACCCCTGCGGTCAGCAGGTGGTCGTGCCAGTCAAGCGTGTCGTAGGCGCTGTCACCGACCATCCAGATCGGCTTGGCGATGGCGAGCGCGTCACGCGTGACGCGCATCGCCGTCTCCTCTGGCGCTTGCTTACTCTCTGTGAACTCCGCCGCGATCGGGATCTTTTGTCCGGTCGAGACGATCGTACAGCCGTAGCCGTGGTAGTACTCGTCGTCGGTTGGATCGTAGCACTTCGATGCGTCTTGATCGGCGGGCATCGCCCTCACATCAGTTGAATCAATGCAGTAGGTGACGTCGAGCAGGCCGCCCGCCGTGGCCTGCTCGACGAGTCGGTCAAAGACTTCGTCGACGACGTGTTCGAGGTCAGTGAGGAAGCGATCGACCGCGTCTCTCGACGGCGGTCGATCGAAGCCACAGCTGAGCCAGACGACCGTGTTCCGAAGCTCTCGTTCAACGGGACGAATGCCGTAGATGTCCTTGTAGTAGCAGTGGAGGAAGCCACGCATCAGCTCTGGTGGTTCGTGGTCTCGTGTTCGCCCCGTCTCCGCCGGGGCGAACACGTCGAACTCTTCGAGAAACTCGAAAGAGAGGTGCTCAACCAACGCTAACGTCTCTGTCTCCGCGACATTGAAGAACGAGTCTACCGAAGGGTGATCTTGCAGGGTCGCTGAACTCATTCCACCTCAGCGTTCACCCTGCTCTTTGGTGTGCTAATCGTTCTATGGCACCCTCTTTGAATGTAAAATGATCTTATCTGGTTCCCCAGTATGCCTCATAGAAATGGCAACAGATTTGAAAGAACCATACAAACCAGCTCTTGTTAACCCTGCATATACCTTTGATGGGAGATTCATAGGTAACTCAACTCTTGATAACCCAAATAG
>NZ_QEQJ01000017.1:0-1065 GCF_003383195.1 Haloferax sp. Atlit-6N
CGGGCGGCGTCGCGGACGATCTGCCGGGAACGGGCGGCTCGTCGGACTCAGACAACGACGACGATGATGGCGACGAATATCGAAACGACCCGCGCAGAAACCCGGACAACCGCGACGGAGACGGAGTCCCAGCCGACGAGGAGAACGATTCTGGCGGCGAACTCCCCGGGAACAGCGGGTCGGTCACGCCGACGCCGGATCCTAGCGGGGGAGACAGTTCTGACAGCAGCGATAGTAGTTCGGGAGACGACGATCTTCCCGACGACTCAGTCACTCGTGATCGCGGCTCGGCTGGCGCCTCGCCGTCCGGCGGTGGCCCGACAGCCGGCCTCGGAAGTGATTCAGACAGCGACTCTGCATCGTCGATCGAGGATGATCCACGCCAAGAGATCGAGAACTGGGCCGGGAGCGACCAGGACGGCGACGGCGAGATCTCGTGGGACGAAGCCGGCGTCGAGGGCGGCGGGCGCGTGCCTGGTAGTGGTGTCGAAGACTTTGCTGGCGCGGATGCGGACCGCTCCGAACAGGGCATAGAACGCATCAGTGAAACTGATGACACGCGCCGTGCTCGGCTCGCTGAGCAAGCTGAACAGTTCGAGCAAGAGGTTCTGCGGTCGCTCCCCTCCGGATTCGACGAGGGCGATGTCCGCATCACCGAGGAGCAACAGAATGGCCAGACCGGTCTGGCCGCGGAATTCACGCAGTCCGGGGAATACGAGCGTGCAGAACAGTTCGAGCAGAATATCATCGAACAGTCCTCGATCGAGGACGAGTCGGACGTCCGTGTCGTCGAGCGCGACGGCAGGTTCGCCGCGAGATTCACGAACGAGGGGCAAGAGCAGATCATCGCCGAGAGCCTTGGCGTCGACCGAACCGATATCGCTGTGCAGGACGGGCAAGTCGTCGGGACGTCCGAAGAGGGCCGGAACGCACTCGCGATGGCGCAACCCCGCGATCGACAGAACCCGACCCGCGCTGACGACGAGCATTCCGATCGCGGTGGGATCAGTCCGTTTGGCACGCCGAACTAGTCCATCTCTGAGGACCGTGACGCGGGCGCAGGCG
>NZ_QEQJ01000018.1:0-1061 GCF_003383195.1 Haloferax sp. Atlit-6N
CTATAGTAGTCGTTAGAAGTAATTACTCACTTTTGGAACTGAAAGTTGCTCAAGGGCAGTATCAATCGCTGTTGTTAGCTCGTCAAGTGAGTCGAAGAACCGGTTACTCAGAGCTGCTTGAAGCTGTCTCCAGCACTCCTCAACCGGGTTTAGCTCCGGCGAGTACGAAGGAAGCGTCACGAATGCGAGGTCGTCACGGGCCGCCAGGTCCGTGACGGCCGACGCTTGAAAGTACGGCGCACCATCTAGCACCACGAGCAAGTCATCTTCAAATTCTTTACATAGTGCTAAAATGAAATGTTTCGCGTGTTCGGCGGTAACGTACTCTTCGAATCGCGAGAAGAAGCGATCACCGTCCTCGGTGATCGCACCCAGCAGACACGTCCAGTCGCGTTGGCCAGAGAGTTCGACGGAGGGCCGCGTGCCGCGCGGAAACCACGCGGCACGCGGCTCAACTTGGACGGATTTCTTGGTTTGGTCAATACAGACTACGGTGGCGTCCATCTCCCGCCGCTTTTTTTGAGTTCTTCGTAGAACGCTTCTTGGTCGTCTTCGTCAGCTTCGGCGGCTGTACGGCGTGGTTTCTGATAGCTCAATCCCGCTTCTTTCAGCAACCGCCGACAGCTTGGGATTGAATACTCGACACCGTAGGTTTCTTTGAGAAAATCTTGGACAAGCGCCGGCGTCCACGCCGGCGCGTCGATGCCGACTTCTTGGGGTGGTTCGTGAAGAGTTTCTTCGAATTCTTTTTGCTGTGTTTCTGAGAGTTTTCGTTTTCTCCCAGTTCGCTTATCATCAGAGACGGCTTGGTCAAGCGACTCGTCAGTATCGAGTCGCTTGAGCCAGCTGTAGATTGTCCGGCGCTGAACGCCGTACCACTCGGCTAGCTCAGTCTGTGTGACACCGTTCTTGTACGCGATAGCTGCTAAGAGCCGTTGTGTCGGCTTCTTTCCGTCCACGTTGTCGAGGGCATCGTGCAATTCCTCGACGGTGATCTCGTCGAGATGCTTCACTATCTCTTGCAACAGTTCCCGTGCAAAAAGTTCTAACGGTTACTATAG
>NZ_QEQJ01000019.1:0-1056 GCF_003383195.1 Haloferax sp. Atlit-6N
TCTCAATCTCAACGTCCAGATGTCTCATTTTCGATGTACTTGTAATAAAGCACTACACCAGATATGAGACATCGACAACTATGTTAACCAACAACTGGGCGTATCTAGCCGGCCTGTTGGTTAATACAGCCTCTCGAATCATGCAAACGGAATAATCCGTGCCAGCAAGATTTATTCCTGTTAATCACGTGGTGTGAGTATGGAAGAACCGCGCTCTGAACTACAGGCCAATGCCGAGGAGCGAACTAAAGCGCCAGATTTCGACGCCCTGACCTCGCCAGAGGAGCTTGTCCGTGGGGAGCGGACGCGAGACGACTTCTTTGACGCTGTGCTTGGGCTCAGCACTCCAGCGACCGCCAGCGAAGTTGCTGACCTCGCAGGCCACGGCGTCGACGCCGCGAGAGAGTACCTTGAGTGGTTCGAACAGATGGGTATCGTGAAGCAGGTTACCGAGTCGCCGGCCACGTATGTACGCAACCAATCATACTTGAACTGGCGACGGGTCCAAGCGCTCCAAGATGAATACTCAACGGCGGAGCTCCTTGACTTCTTGAAAGACGAAGCAGCACGGGCAGAGGAGTTGTCCGAGGAGTTCGATGTCGCGTTGCCGGAAGCGGTCTCTCTCTCAAAGCACGCATCGACTACTGATCAATCGATAGAGGATGTTTGGGAGGCCGTTTCTGCGTGGAAGACCGCTCGCCACCGGGTTGATCTGCTTGAGCGGGCATTAGCAACCGAGTCGGGTGACGCTGCTGATCAGCGAACGGCGGTATGACAGGGTGGGATGAGAGTAGTGGATCCCATTCAGTTTCAGGTGCCCCAGTTGATTTTGACCGGTTGGACGTCATTCGAGATAGATTTGCTACCGACGAGCGGTTCACGCAGATAGTCGACCAACCTGAATTCGCCCCTGAGCGGCTGGTCTGTGTGTACGATACGCGGTTTTACCCCCCGAGTGTTCAAAATGCTCGAGTAGAGATTGTCTGGTTCGAGAACGGTGACTTCTCGCTCCATTACCACGAAGACTACGAGCAAGGAACGTTCGATCATCGATGG
>NZ_QEQJ01000020.1:0-1050 GCF_003383195.1 Haloferax sp. Atlit-6N
TCCCGGCTTTCAAGTTTGGACGATAGAACGTCAGCGTTAGAGTCTGAAGTTGAGGGTCATTCTCAAGCGTTGGAGACGCTGAACGAACGTACGATACGTCTCCGCGAGATGATCGACGAGTAGGTGTTCGCCACTCACTTATTTCTCGACCTTGACGACCGTTGCGAGAGACAGCTTTGACACCAACCGGACGACAAAAAAGCAAATGCTGTTGCTTGCCTTGTTGAAACTACCGAGAACTTCGTGAACCCATCGTGAAATGCGTCGTTGATAAAATCAAATGTGCCACAACCATCCGTTCTAGTTTAACGAAGAATCCAGTTGCTGTCTGTTGATTTGATATCGTCGCAACTACCTGATTGAGGAACCCGGTGGGAAGTATGACCTACAGCCCACCGGATTCGGTCATAGTTGACCGGATTCAAAGAGCGTTTCCCTCCGATGAGTTGCGCGAGCGCGCTCGCGCAACGAATCTCGTCGAACGAGCGCAAGTTCGACATCGTTGCACTGTTCTACACACTCTCGTTTGGCTTCGCTGCTGGCTCAGACCGCTCTCTCCAAGCATTTCTCGAACGCTACGTCGAGATGGCTGACTGTGACGAACTCTCCTACGCATCGTTCCACGACTGGTTCGAACCAGGATTCGTTGCACTCCTTCGAGAGATTCTCGATGACGCAATCGAGAATCTCGATACCGGACGAGAAGATTTGAACGGCCGTCTCGAACGCTTTCGAGACGTCCTCATTGCTGACGCAACCATCGTTTCGCTGTACCAGGACGCCGCTGATATCTACACAGCAACCGGCGACCATCAAGCCGAACTGAAACTTCACCTCACCGAATCTCTCTCGACTGGGCTCCCGACACGATTCCGGACAACCGATGGGACGACTCATGAACGGAGTCAGCTACCCACCGGCGAGTGGGTAGCTGACGCCCTCATCTTGCTTGATTTAGGCTTCTACGACTTCTGGTTGTTCGACCGAATCGACCAGAATGGCGGCTGGTTCGTCTCCCGAGTGAAGGACAACGCGAACTTCGAGATCATC
>NZ_QEQJ01000021.1:0-1024 GCF_003383195.1 Haloferax sp. Atlit-6N
ATCGACATTCTTCGGTACGCCGGTGAGATTGCGCAATCGAAAGGCGCACAGATCGTTCGCGAGGAGTTCGTGACGCAGGCCCGCGAGCGTGCAGAGACAGATCGCTTCCGCGAACTCATCCGCGGGTCGACGCCGCACTCCCGGTACGTGTTGCAGGCCCTCGCGATCCTCTCACTGTCGAGCGAGCGACAGGAAGGATTCCGAACGAGTCGCGTCTACGAGGTCTACGAGAACATCTGCGACGGTCAGGGCTCGGATACGCTCTCGCTACGCCGCGTCCGCGACTTACTGAAAGAACACGCGTTCCTCGACATCATCGAGCAGTCCAAACACAGCGGTGGAAGCGCCGAGGGGAGCTACACGAAGCACCAGCTTCTGGAGGATCCTCAGGTGGTCAAAGACGTCCTGACCGAGAGCGACGACGTCTGACCGGACTTCCGGTCCCGAGTACGCTGTCGGCATCGTCGACTCCGGCGACGGACCGTCACTCCACGAGGAGAGCTTCGACATCGGCGATGGAGTCGAGGACGTAATCGGGATCGACGTTCACGTCGGCGATCATTTCGCGGTCAGTCACTCCGGTGAGCACGAGGACGGTGGTCATCCCGGCACGGTCTCCCATCCGGATGTCCGTCTCGATCCGGTCGCCGACCATCAGGCAGTCGCCGGGGTCGACGCCCACTTCCCCGAGCGCCGTCTCGACCATCGTCGCGGACGGCTTCCCGAGCACCTCGTCGACGGTCTGTCCCGTCACGCCTTCGATCGCGCCGATCATCCCCGCGGCGTCCGGGATGGCACCCTTCTCAGTCGGACAGGTCCGGTCCGGATTCGTCGCCAGGAACGGCGCACCGTCTTCGAGCGTTCGGAGCGCGGTCTCGAGCGTGTCGTAGTCGAAGTGGCGGTCCATCGATGCCACGACGATGTCGCCCGGCGTCTCTGTCACTGTCGTGACGCCCGCCTCCCGGAACTCCTCGAGAAGCGGGGCTTCGCCGACGACGAACGCCGCCGCGGAAGGGAAGCGTTC
>NZ_QEQJ01000022.1:0-1000 GCF_003383195.1 Haloferax sp. Atlit-6N
CCGACGCGACCCGTAGTTTCGGACAGCCGCTTGGGAGGAGACCGACCCGTCGGCGAGCAGAAGGCGACCGGTCGCCGAGTCGAAGCCGGCCGGTCGGTGGAGATATTATATCGCTGCGATATAATATTCACTGTGATGTCATTCGGGACGAACGTCCGCCGATTGCCCACGGAGCGCCCCCTCCTCGCGCTCGTGCTGTCGATTCTGCTCGTCGAACTCGTCGGCGCGTCGGGCGCGGTTTTCACCGCACAGGGCCTCGGCACGTGGTACGACTCGCTCGTCCGACCCGCAGTCGCGCCGCCAAGTTGGGTGTTCGGGCCCGTCTGGACCACGTTGTTCGCGCTGATGGGCACGGGACTGTGGCTCGTCTGGCGGCGGGCGACCGACGCGCCCGGTGCGGTCCGCCTCGCCGTCGTCGTGTTCGCCGTCCACTTCGTCTTCAATCTGGGTTGGTCGGCCGCGTTCTTCGGACTGCAGGCGATCGGTCTCGGTCTCGCGGTCATCGCCGCGCTCTGGGTGCTGATCGTCGCGACGATGTGGGCGTTCGCACGCGTCGACCGACGTGCGGCGCTGCTGCTCGGTCCCTACCTCCTCTGGGTGAGCTTCGCCGCGTACCTCAACTACCGCTTTTGGGTCCTGAACTGATCAGACACAGATTCCGACGGCTGCGTCGATATCGCGACAGCGACGTCTATCACGACAGCGGTGTCTATCGTACCAGCGACACCTACCGCGCCAGTGGCATCCCGTAGCTCGTCTCCTCGTCGACGACGTACTCCCAGGTGGCCTCGCACTCACAGGAGACCTGCGAGAACACCGCGGGGTCCTGCCGCTTGTCGAAGTCCTTGATCGCTTTCTAGACCCGGTCGTCGCACTCGCCGCAGTTGTGCGGGCCGCGGTCGGAGCCGTGGCCGACGGGGTCGGAGACGACGATGGCGTCGACGTCCGCGGTCGCTTCGAGGACCTCGGCGACCGACCAGAGCCACGGCGGGCGGTAGCC
>NZ_QEQJ01000023.1:0-979 GCF_003383195.1 Haloferax sp. Atlit-6N
TGTAGGTCATGCTTCCCACCGGGTTTCTCAACCGGGGAGTTGCGACGATATCAGACCAACAGACGGCGGTCGGTTGTCGCGTTAAACTAGAGCGGATGGACCGCACCCCTATCTTCTTTATCAATGCCTTGATTGTCATTTTACCTGTCGGTTATGGTGTCCCTGACGGACCACACTAAATCATTAACTTATTGGTCCTATTGCAAACTCTACTCTATCTATAGCATCCCGATGAATCTTCAACGCTCAACTATTGCTGTATTCGGTTCTACTCTAATAAGAAATATCGCGTCTTTCCTGGCGATAGCGGTGTTCTCGAGGAGTGTCGGTGTCGCCGGCTTAGGGAGTTTCTTCTTGTTTCAGTCGGTTCTATCAATGGTCTCTCTACCTGTCGATATGGGCATACGAAGAGGGATTGAAAAGCGATTGAGTGAAGGAAAACCAGCGGGCGAGACAGTATCCACAGGCCTGACGATGAAGTTAGTCCTGCTGGCTATCTTTCTTGTCCCTATAGTTCTCTTCCAAGAGCCTCTAAATAGCTATATTGGTGCAGAGGTATCATATTTACTTGGAATCGGCCTAATTCTCTATGAACTCGGTGGCGTGGGGAAATTCACTCTTCGTGGCGAACTACGGGTCACGGAGAGCGCTATTTTTGCGCCATTACAGACCATCCTCTGGGCAATCGGGGGCTGGATATTTATCCAGATCGGGTTTTCAGAAATCGCCCTATTCTGGGCGTATCTCCTCGGATTAGCAGGAGTTCTGGTTCTATCATGGATACTTATTGATACTCGATTAAGCGCCCCGTCTCTATCACGAGCGAAATCTCTATTCGGGTATTCAAAATTCGCTGCAATCGGGTCAGTTGGAGGCGTGATCTACAGTTGGACTGACGTGATACTTCTTGGATTCTTTATCTCTCAAGAAGCGGTCGGAGCATACGAAGTCGCTTGGAAAGTCGCAGCAGTTTCACTCC
>NZ_QEQJ01000024.1:0-956 GCF_003383195.1 Haloferax sp. Atlit-6N
GCCGACGCATTACGTGTTCAGCCACGTCGGCGACGGGAAGTTCGAGAGCCAGACTGTTTCCCAGGGGATTCCGACCCACGAGGCGAAGGCCGTCGACCTCGACGGAGACGGACGGGTGGACGTCGTCGGGAAGTCCTACGAACCGAACGCTCGGGTCGACGCGTGGCTGAATCCGGTCGAAGCGGACGTCGAGGAGACAGAGCGAGCAGATTCGACGTCTCGGCAGTCGGCGACGGACTGATACTGTCGGGCGACAGTTCGTGAATGATGTTGGCATCCACGGGGTGCCGATGCGTTGCACATCGTTTGTCCGACAATACGAGATCGAATCCGCGCGCTAGAGCCCGACGACCTCGAACCCGGCGTCGACCCACCGATCGGCGTCCAGCAGAGCGAGCGGGTCGACGACGAGCCGTTTTTCGAGGAGCTCCCCGACTCGTTCGGGATCTAGATCGGTGAACTGGTCGTGTGATGCTGCGATCACCGCGGCGTCAGCGCCGTCGAGTGCCTCCGCCTGTGACTGCAGCGCGAGCGTCGGGTCCGTCGCGACCGGGTCGTGGAGGCGTACGTCGAGGTTGTCGCCGCCGTCCGGGAGAGGCCGTTCCGAGCGCGTGTGGCCGGCGAGTCGGCGAGCGATGGCCAGCCCCGGGCTGTTTCGCGTGTCACTGACGTTCCCCTTGTACGTCACGCCCAGGACGGCGATCGTCGCTCCCCGTACGGTGCCGAGTGCGTCTTCCAGACGAGTGATGACGTAGTCGGGCATCCGGTCGTTGACGCGTCGGGCGCAGTCGATGAGCGTCGTCTCCTCGGAGTCCTGCCCGAGGAAGAGCGGATCGACCGGGAGACAGTGCCCGCCGACGCCGGGGCCGGGGTCGAGGATGTCGACGCGGGGGTGGTTGTTCGAGAGGTCGATCGCGGTCCGCACGTCGACGCCGTAGTCCGCGGCGACGAGCGCG
>NZ_QEQJ01000025.1:0-938 GCF_003383195.1 Haloferax sp. Atlit-6N
GCGCGTACGGATACGAGATGTCGAGCACCTACAACTCTCGACCCCGGCCGGCGGAAGTCGCCCTCTCGGAGACGACGGTCCGACTCGCCCGACGACGGGAAACCCTGACTGACCTCACCGAACTAGAACAATGAGCGTACTGCACGACCACGTACCAGTAGAGAAGTACCACGGCACCGGCAACGACTTCATCGTCGTCGACGCCGTCGAATCGATCCCCGACCGCCCGGCGTTCGCCACGACCCACTGCGACCGCGAGACCGGCGTGACACACGAGCGATCGCCACGAACCGGCGCCGACGGCGTGCTCTTTCTCGCGCTCGAGGACCGCTACTCGCCGCCCCGGATCGTGATGACGCTCGTCCAGCCGGACGGCTCCGTCGCGGCGATGTGCGGGAACGGCGCGCGCGTCGCCGCCGCGTGGGGGGCCGAGCGAACCGGCTCCGAGGAGCTGATGATCGACACGCCCGCCGGTACCCGCCGCGCGGATGTCGACGGTGACCACGTCACCATCGAGATGGGCGAACCCACCTTCGCCCCTCGTGACGTGCCGCTGGCTCGCGACGCCGAACTCGTCGAAGAAGACGTCGAAGGCCTCACCGTCACCGCGGTGAACACCGGCGTCCCCCACGCGGTCGCGGTCGTCGACGACGTCGACGACGTGGACCTCGAAGCCGTCGCACCGGACGTCCGCCACGCGGACGTCTTCCCGGAGGGAGCCAACGTCACGCTCGCCTCCCGCGTCGAGGACGACGAGGGCAATCCGCACTTCCGACAGCGGACCTACGAGCGCGGCGTCGAGGGCGAGACCCAGTCCTGCGGGACCGGTGCCGTCGCCGTCGCCGCGGTCGCAAAGCGCCTCGGCCTCGTCGACGGCAGCGCACCCGTGACCGTCAGCCCGCCGGGCGGCGACTTGGAGATCACCGTGCCGGACGACG
>NZ_QEQJ01000026.1:0-925 GCF_003383195.1 Haloferax sp. Atlit-6N
GCGAGTTCGTCTCTACAATCGTTCCGGCTGAGACCTGTGGAATACGCTTTTGCCTCGGCTACCACTTTATCGCCCGTAGCTTTGTTCACAAACTGAATATCGTCAAGCGTAGAGTGGAAGGCTGAATCCCGCTCAACCATGTAATTCAGCCCTTCCATATACTCAATGACGACTTCCTTATAGTCCTCCCCGCGTCGCGCCGTCCCTTCCCGCTCTTTATATAGATTGTAGATGGGCACGTTGTATCTCGTTACAAGGAAGTCTCGTGTGAATTACTTTTCCCTCAGTCGTTGGATAGTCTACTGGGATCCGACGATACTTCTATAAAACGAGCGGTAGATATTGGAGATAATGAATCGTGGGGACTTGGGAACGACTCTGCGTCTCCTCAATCGCGAACGAGGGACCGCGGATGCGTTGCCGAAAAAGTCGCTTCACAAGCTCCTCTATCGTATTGACGTCAAATCTGCCGAGCAAGATTTGGACATCGAGATTCCGTATTACTGGTATCTCTTTGGTACCGTATCTCCAGCCACGCCCTCAACTGTCCCCTCAGCCAGTATTAACGAGCCCGGACTTGAAGATCGCCTACGTTCTGTTGTCTCAGAGGCTCTCTCAGAATATTACGAACATGGGTTAGAATGGCTCACAGACAGAATGTATGATGATGCGCCGTATGAGGTTCAGCGGGATTTTCGGGAGTTAGATAAGAAAATACGGACGTTACATACGGAGTATCATGATTTCTTTGAGGTTGATCCAAGCAGAGAATCGGTACTCAGCTCCGTCCACGACACTTTTGGATCATTTCCAAATGACCGATTTCCGGAGTACGACCGACCGCTAATCAAGTGGTATAATGCGGTCACACGAGAACTCCATTCGCATTCTCCTGATCCCTCCAGATTGATGACGGTGAATGTCA
>NZ_QEQJ01000027.1:0-903 GCF_003383195.1 Haloferax sp. Atlit-6N
GTCACGTACAGGTGGTAGTCGTCGGTGTCCTCGTTGCGGACACCGACGACGCGAAACTCCATCGAATCCGTTGATTCCTTCCCAGCGTATGCCCGCCGTTTGAACTCGATCTCTACCGTTACGTCGATGATCTCCCGACTTAGATCTTCCAGAACGTCCCGAAGACGACGCTCTGGCAAGGAAATGGCGCGCCCGCGCCATTTCCGTCGCTCTCCAACGATCAACGGATTCGCGTTCGACTTCAGCCGACTCAGGAAGAACCCGCCGTTCTCCTCGATCAACGCGAAGCGGCGGAAACTGTAGAAGCCCAGATCGAACAGTAACAGCCGGCCTCGTAGCCAACTCCCGGTGCGGAGTTGGCTGCTCTCGTGGGTGCGTTCATCGGTGAGCTGGAACTGCTCGATCGTCTGCTTGGTCGCGTTCTGCACGAGGTGGAGTTTCGCGCCGGATTGACCCGAGTGAGTGGCTGGAAACGAATCGAGGAGCCGATGCAACCTGAACACGGTTGCATCGGCGATCAGTACGTCTCGAAACAGCTCGAACTGTGGCGCGATCGTGTGAGGAACCGCGACCTCCTCGAGAGCGTGCTCGGGGAGGTCGTTCAACAGTGCTGCGACGGCCGGCGTGAACCGATCGTAGAAGCTTGAGCGGGCAACGGTCTGGTTGGTTGCTGCGGAGTACGCCCGTTGAAAGCTGGCGATAGTTCGGGCTTCGCCGTCGACGGCGAAGCCCATGATGAGCGTCCAGACGAGCATCGTGATGTCGATTTTCCGGTCACGCTGGACGACATCGCGCTCGCGCGCGATGTCTTCGATAAGCTCTCCTGGAAAGAGCGAAGTGAGCCGCCGTTGAATAAGGTCTGGGGAGAGTTCCTTCAGCACAACCTCTCCCCACGCGTTCTAC
>NZ_QEQJ01000028.1:0-876 GCF_003383195.1 Haloferax sp. Atlit-6N
CGAGCCCGATGCTAATCAGTCCGAACACCGATACGACGGTGACGACCGCACCGCCAGGCGCACCGACGCGTGTTCCCGAGACCGCTCCCAGAAGGACACCAGCGAGCACGAGCCCGGTGATGATCGTCCCCGAAAATCCGCCGCCGCCTGGCACCGTCGACCCCGTGCCAATCACGAACGCGACCGTCCGCGTGAGCATCTGGCCGAGTGTCGACAACGACATCTCTTCCATTCCAGCAAACCACGCGTCGCCGTCGACGGTGCCACCGGAGCTATTGTTGTAATACTGTGCGAGAGCCACAGTAAGGAGTTCTCGGATCATATTATGCGGAGGACCTCACGAGCGTGACGAGACTGCCGTAGAACATCACTGTCGGCGCGCCACCGAGCAGGACCGTCACTGTCGGCGGAGCACCGTTCTCGATGAACACGACAACCGGCCAGTTCAGGAACGACACGACGCCGACTGCGAGATTCCACACGAGGACCGTCGCGCCGCCGACCTGGCCGACGAGCGAGGTGATCGCTCCTGCGACGCCCTGCAGGTTCGACGACGGTTGCTCGCCTGCCTCGACGTCGTCGCCATCTTGATCGATGAAGTATTTCGTGACGCCGGAGTCGTCGTACGAAACGGCTCCGCCGCCGAACATCACGGCACCGAGCACGAAGTATAGCAGGACGATGCGGCTGAATCTGATTGCCATTTTATAAACCCCTCCGGAGCAGCGCCAACGACCCCACGGCGACGCCCGCAGCGAAGACGACGTCGTAGCCGACCCACCCGATCGTCGAGAAACCCGTGAGAATCAGCACGCCCGCGAGCCCAGCTGCCTCACCGCCGACCGGCAGCGTCGCACCGACGGCTGCGACGCCGAG
>NZ_QEQJ01000029.1:0-858 GCF_003383195.1 Haloferax sp. Atlit-6N
CTGTTCCGGTTTTCGTAGCAATTCGTACAGACCGGGACAGCCCCGTCGTTGTCGCCGACGACGCGAGCGACGTTCGGGTCGACCCAGGCATCGCAGTTCCGGCAGTACCCCCCGGCGCGCTTGTCTCCAGTTGAGTTGCGCTCGCGCGCGCTGTGTTCTGAGGTTGCGGTCGCGGTGTGCTGGTGGCGGCTCATCGGCACACCACCTCGCTACCAACTAGTTGTCTGATCGCCGCGTTAAAGGCGATAGGCGTTGTTTTGATCATTGTCGTGCGGTAGCGACCCCACAAGCGTCGGCCGGACCCTAGATCCGGTCGGCGTCTTTTCTGGGAGACACCGATCCGCTCGTGAGCGTCGCATATGTCACCCAAATAGCTCCTCCCTAATAGTTCCAGCGCAGGAAACACCCAACGTAAGAAACGTTACATATCGGTGTTTCCTTAATCCCTTGCCTCATATTGGACAAACAATGCCTGGACCGGAAACGTCGGACAGGGACGTGGATATCTTGAGATACGTACGACTCCGGCCAGAGCCATTTGCGACTGCGCGTGATATCGAACCGAAGACATCTGTTGGGTACAAGCAGACTCGAAACCGCCTCGACGATCTCGTTGAGAAGGGGCTGCTTAACGTTGAAAAAGTCGGTACGGTAAACGTCTATTGGCTGTCTGACGAGGGAAAACGCGCCGTCGCAGACTCCGATCAGTGCTGAGACTCGGTATACCAGACCACTGATTGAGCCCCAATCTCTCTTTTTTGAAGCTCGCCGCGGTCGTGGAGATCGTTCAATCGTTTGTTGATCGTCCGGCGACTCACGGTCGAGAACTTCTCCTGCACGTCCGACGTTGTCACAAAT
>NZ_QEQJ01000030.1:0-838 GCF_003383195.1 Haloferax sp. Atlit-6N
GCGACGTCGTGGCCGTCGTCGTCTTCGGAGAGACAGCCAACGCCGGTCGCGTCCTGGAGGACGTCGACGTCGAGGTCGCCGTCCAGGACGGGATCGATGTCCGACGGCGTCAGCAGCCGATTGCGAGTCTCCTCCCAAGCGAGAGCATGTGCAATCGTCGTTGCGTGCTGGAGCGGGTTTTCCGCTTTGCCGGCCTCGACTACGAGCGATGAATCGGTGATCGAGACACGCGGCTGTCGCGGGTCGACGTCGTCCCGACGAATCCGTGAGTTCTGCAGCACGATGTTGCCGCGCTCAGACGCCGCTTCGAGCGGGAGAGCGCGGTCGTACCCGGCGCACCCAGGCGCGACCAGTCCGTGCGTCCAGTCCAGGTCGCGGTCGGGGCTCGCAGCGGCCGCACCTTCTGCCGCGGGGCGGTCGCCGGCGGCTACCGCGGCCTCCTCCCCACCCCCCTCTCGACCCTGCGCGGGTAAACACGGCATGGGGGGACGGATTTGGGGGGGCATTTCGACGCCGCTCACAGTTCCAGGCAGGCGCGTCTGGCGTCCTTCCTCCTGATAGACGGCGGTGATGTACTCAAGCCCGGCAGACGTGAGTGAGATTGCTCTGAGACCGTCGGGGCGATCGTGCCGCTCGACGAGCCCGTGCTCTTCCTCGAGGCGCTTGCAGACCTGGTACAGATTCCCATCTGACGGAGAGTCCAGAACTAGCTTCTCAGCAAGCTCTGCGTACGTCAGCGCGTGATTCGCGTCTGCCGCGACGTGCGCCACGACCGCCGTCTTCCGCGAGTCCGCCGACAGTTCATCGCGCGCGAGGCGCGCGCGTTCACTGGCACCCG
>NZ_QEQJ01000031.1:0-836 GCF_003383195.1 Haloferax sp. Atlit-6N
CGACCAGGGGACGTTCCTGTTTTCGGTGCAGTTCGGCGCGACCGTCCTCGCCAACGTCGTCTTCCAGTACCCCATCGGCCGGCGGAGCGACCGCTACGGGCGGCGGCCGTTCCTCGTCGGCGGCTTCGTCCTCCTGCTCCCGACGACGCTCGCACAGGGGTTCGTCCAGACGCCGGCGCTGATGATTCTCGCGCGGTTCCTGCAAGGCGTCGCGGTCGCGGCCGTCTTCGCTCCCTCGCTCGCCCTCGCCGGCGACATCGCCAAGGCGGGGCAGTCGGGGTCGACGCTCTCGCTTCTCACGATGGGGTTCGGCCTCGGCGTCGCCATCGGCGCGCTGTTCTCGGGCGTCCTCGTCGGCTTCGGCTTCGCCGTCCCCTTCGTGGCCGCGACCGCGCTGGGCGCGGTCGGCCTGCTCCTCGTCTACACGCAGGTCGGAGAAACCGTCGAGGTCGGCGGCGGTGGCGGCGGCAGTCCCTCGCCCGCCCGCGGCGATTAGCGCCGCGTCGACGCCGCGGTCGACGTCGACGCCCGGTCCGCGTCGGCGTCGGCGTCAGTCGGCGCCACCAACGATATCGAGCAAAAACGAGCGAACCGTCGCCGCCGTCTCGTCCCACGTCGGGTGCGCGAGAAAGCGGTCGCGGGCCGAGATAGCGAGCGACTGCAACCGCCGGCGATTCCGACACAGCGGGGCCACGGCGTCGGTGAGTTCGGCCGGGTCGGTCGGGTCGACGAGGAAGCCGTCTTCGCGGTGCGTGACGAGTTCGCTCGCGCCGCCGGCCGACGAGACGAGCGCCGGGAGGCCGAACCCCATCGCCTCGACCGCGGCGATGCCGAAC
>NZ_QEQJ01000032.1:0-825 GCF_003383195.1 Haloferax sp. Atlit-6N
CACCCCGGAGGTGTCGAACCTCGCGCAACAGCAGGCCGACCTCGACGCGGTCCGCGTGGCCGCCGCCGACGAGACCGGTGAGATCACGATGGACAGCGACGCCACCGGAAAGACGGTTCTCGTCGACAAGGCACACAGAAACGAGTTCTCCGACGAAAAGCTCTCGACGCTCGTGAACACGCTCGTCGAGAACGGTCACGAAGTCCGATTCGTGACGCAAGAGCAGGCCCGCGGCTCCGCGTGGAACGAATCGCTCCGGAGCGCGGACGCACTGCTGGTCGCGAACCCCACGCAGGCGTACACACCCGAACAGCTCGCCGGCGTCCGCGCGTTCAACGACGCGGGCGGCCGCGTCCTGTTACTCTCGGATCCCGCGTCTTCGTCTGGGTCCATACTCAGCATCCTCGGGCTCGGAGTCGGGCCCCAGCAACCATCGAGCGGCGGTCCCGGCCTGAGTTCGACGTTCGGCGTCGCCGGGCACTCGGGGTACCTGTTCAATATGCACGAGTACCAGCACAACTTCAAGAGCATCTACGCGACCGCCGGAAGCGGATCGCTCTCGGAGGACGTCGACCGCGTCGTGTTCCGCGGGTCGGTCGCCGTCTCGACCGACGGCGGGCAGCGCGCGCTGACGGCAATCGAGCAGACGAAGCTCTCAACGACCCGCCGCGCCGACACATACGCGGTCGCGGTGCAGTCCGGTGACGTGGCAATGGTCGGGGACACCGACTTTCTCGCACCGACAGACGCGTACACCGCCGACAACGACGTGTTCGTCGGCAACCTGGCCGACTTCCTCGTGAGCGGACAGAAGACGGGCAACGC
>NZ_QEQJ01000033.1:0-809 GCF_003383195.1 Haloferax sp. Atlit-6N
GCCGACCTCCAGACCGGGACAGAAGTGTTCGTACAGGGGCCACTCGGGGACCCAGAAGTCGTCACTGCCGGTCTCCTGGCTCCGATTATGACGGGAGCGACGATCGTCTTTCCCGGCCCATCTGAGACGCCGAAGAGAGCCACCGCTGAGTCGGAAGGCGACGACGCAAGTGTCGTGACCGGGACCGGGCAGCCCGGCGGTTCGGCGCTTTCGTCCGAGTGACCCGACGGAAGACGTATTACCGTTCCGACACGATAGATCGTATGCTCCTCAGAGCCGCCGCACTCGCGCTCGGTATCGCCGAACTGCTCGCACCCCGTCGAATCACCGATTTCTGGGTGGGTCTCGCTACGAGGGGCGAGGCCGAAGTGAAGTCGTGGGTGTACACCGTCGCTCGGATCGAAGGCGCATTGCTCGTCCTGTGGGCGCTGAAGGGGCTCACGTCGAGATCGACGGACACAGACACGCCATCGGAATCGTAGCGACGGCGACCGCGCGGGACCACAAGATATTCCTTTTCGGTTCTAATTATATCTAATTACAGAATGGTCGACGCCGTTCCGCAGGAGGCTCCGACGCGATTCGACTACGTGCTCGGTGGGATGGGTGTCAGTCTCGCCTGCGGCGGCGTCGGCGGCATCGTCTCCGCGGTCCCGCTCGCCGCCGCGAGCGGCGTGGCGTCCGTGATCGCGACGCTCCTGTTGCTGCTCGGCACGGCCAGTCAGTACTGACCGGAAACCGAGGAATCCTTGTGCGGGCGCGTATCCAGACGTGATATGAGCCTGGAAGTAGCGGTCGCTGTCCCGTTC
>NZ_QEQJ01000034.1:0-805 GCF_003383195.1 Haloferax sp. Atlit-6N
CGCGGTACGTCGGTGAGACCGGTTCGGCCGCCGTCTCCGTGTCGTCGTGTTTCAGTATCGTTACGTCTTGCTGCCGTCGCGTCCCGGCGTCGTCGCAGCCGCGGTCAGGCGCGCTCGGTCTCCATCTCGGTATCGCCCTCGCTGTCTGCTCTCTCGACGTCGTCCGACCGCGACGCCCGACCCTGATCGAGTTGGCGGTCGATCTCGTCGTAGCCTGACGAGAGCGACTCGACGGTGACGACGTTCCCGCCGCCGGGATCGACGACGACGACTTCCGTCCCGACGGGGAGTTCGCCGTCCACCGATCGCGCGGCGTAGAAGGGGTTGAAGCCGCCGTCGTCGAGTTTGACCTCGCCGTCGGTCGGGGTCACGCGTTCCGTGACGCGGCCGGTCCGGCCGCGGAGGCTCGCCGAATCGCTCGTCTGTTCGGTGCCTTTGCCGCCGTAGATGTCGGACTCGCGGTAGCCGTAGAGCGCAAGCGACCCGAAGACGAGGACGAGGACGCCGAGGACGATCGGTGAGGCCAGCGGCCCGAGGACCAGCCCGACGAGTCCGGCCGCGAGGAGGGCGATGCCGAGGACGATGAAGTGCGCGCCCGGCGCGAAGGCTTCGAGGAAGCTGACACCGAGTCCGGCGGTGACCAGCAACAGCGGCAGCGTCTCCGGCGGGATCGAGAGCTGCAGGGCGACCGAGAGCGCTGATTCGAGCATACGAGCGTTAAGTCTGGCGCACGATTAAGCGTTGTCACGAGGCATCGATGCACACGTTGGGAAACCGGGCGACGGGAGCGTGCGGCATCGGTAGA
>NZ_QEQJ01000035.1:0-794 GCF_003383195.1 Haloferax sp. Atlit-6N
CCGGCTCGGGCACCGGCACCGCGGAGTCGAAGATCAACGCCCTCAACGACGCGGGCGTCCCCGTCGGCGACACGCCGAACGAAGTCGCCGACCACATCGAAGACTTCCTCTAGACGGCGACCTGCGGCAATCTTCTCGTTCCTCTTTCCCCTTTCTCATCGCATTCGTCGCCTCGTCGCTCGGAAATTCTTTATTCTCCCCACACGACCGTGGAGTGATGCGCGTCAGCGACATCCTCTCGCCGTCGGTCGTCACCGTCGACCTCGAGTCGTCGCTCGCAGAGGCGGTCGGAAAGATGCTCGACGAAGACGTCGGGAGCGCGGTCGTCACCGACGACGGCGTCCCGGGCGCGATGATCACAGAGCACGACGTGCTCGACGCGACGTACCAGACGGACGAGCCGCTCTCTTCGATTCCAGTCAGAGCTGCGGCGAGCGCCCCGCTGGTCACCATCGGGCCGTCCGCGTCGGCCCGTCGCGCGGCCGAGGAGATGGACGATCACGGTGTCCACCGCCTGGTCGTGGTCGACGGCCTCGACGTCGTCGGCGTCGTCTCGACGACGGATCTGATCCGAAACTACACTGGGATTCGGGTGGACGAACGGAAGCGGGCCGACGCGGAGTACGAGTGGTTGACGCGCGAGGAGATGCGGTGAGTATCGGGAGTCGCGGCTGGGTCTTGCTGGCACCACTGCGTCCCAACAGGGGAGCCGGCGCTATCCATCGCCTTCGGAACCGTCATCAGCGTCGAGCGACGACCTCCCGATACGGAGACGATGTCGCCACCACGCACGA
>NZ_QEQJ01000036.1:0-794 GCF_003383195.1 Haloferax sp. Atlit-6N
CCGGCGGAACGCGCGTCGAAGTGGAAGACCCCTCTTCGCTCATCTCCACGCGTGTCGATATTCTCGAACCGATGGGCGACGAGATATTCGCGTACATGTTGTTGGGCGAACGCCGTACATCGATGGACCAGTCGAGAGCCGATGACCAGCTGCTGATGAGTGTTGACCCCGACTCGACGATTCGAGAAGACACGGACGTCGAAGTCGTGATAGACCGGGGGAACGTCCACCTCTTTGAGACGGCGTCGGGCGAGGCACTCGCCCACGGTCTGTCCCCCGTTTCAGCCGACCTAGAGACCGAGACGACAGCCGACGAAGACGACTGAAACGGCCCGACGCGACGGCTTCGACGTCGCCGACGTTTCGACGAGCAGATGGACGACGTGGAGTCGCGTCCCCTCTGTATTCGGAGTGCGACTATCGTCGCTGGTCCCATCCAGATGATTTGAGAGGCAGGACCGACACTTGGTACGGTACGCAGGAATCTACGCACAGCACGAGGAACATTCGCTCCGCATCGATCTCAGTCGATCAGGATACGATCCGAACCCTTCCTTTCGCTCTGCTCGTCCAGCGTCCCCCCTTCCGGAAAACTCGTCGTCGGGAACGTGGGTCGATTCGCCAAGGGGTCGTAGTTCCTCAAAATCAGATTGACGTCCATTCATAGGGTCGTCTGGCAGCATCTTCCCTCGTCTCCGTATTTAAATCTCAGCCACCAATGTCGAATTCGAATCGACAGAAAAATCGCAGATGGCGTCTTCAGCCCGCCAATTCGTTTAGCGTGTCTCGATGCG
>NZ_QEQJ01000037.1:0-786 GCF_003383195.1 Haloferax sp. Atlit-6N
GATGAGACCGAACCAGAGCTTCGCTAACGGGAGCCCGAACAGCGGGCCGTCCGCGAGCGTGGAGAGCGTCGTCGCAGCGAGGAGGTCAGTCATCGCTCGGGATGACCCCCACGGAATCGGGCGCGTCGCGTTCGCGTTCGGGCGTCGGCGGCTTCGTCGGTGCTTCGTTGCGGATGCTGCGCGCGATGACGTACGTGTAGAGCCCGAGCAGGGCGGCGTACACGCCGACGAAGCCGGCCAGCGTCACGAGCGCTTCAGCGCCCGTTAGCCCCGGTGAGACGCCAGCGTGAGTCTTCAACACGTCCTGGATGACCCAGGGCTGTCTGCCGACCTCGGTGACGATCCAGCCCAACTCTACGGTCAGGATGCCGAGGACCGACGAGCCGACGAGTGCTTTCGCCAGCAGGTCGTCCTCGAACAGCGTTCCCTGGTACCAGCGGAAGCCACCCCAGAACGCGAGCAGGATGAACCACATTCCGAGGCCGACCATCGCGCGGAACGCCCAGAAGACGATGGCGACCGGCGGATCTTCCGTCGGAACGTCGTTCAAGCCCGTGATGGTGGCGCCCGGATCACCCCCGCTGGCCAGGATCGATGCGAGGAACGGCAGTTCCACGACGAAGAGGTTCTCCGCGCGCGGATCGGTGAGGCTCTCCACGCTCGTCGGGAACGCGAGGAGCTTCAACCCGACCGAGGAGTCGGTCTCGTATTGGGCCTCCATCGCGGCGAACTTCTGCGGTTGGGTCTCTGCGACGTGTCGCCCGTAGGCGTCGCCGTGGATGGCCT
>NZ_QEQJ01000038.1:0-777 GCF_003383195.1 Haloferax sp. Atlit-6N
GTCGTCAGTGGCGTGAACGGGAGCGCGCTGCCGCGTGGTGACCTGACGATCGCGGTCGCTGGTCTCGTCGGGCTCAACCTCGGCGTCGCAGTCATCGAGGGTATCCTGACGGGATTCATCGTTCAGTTCCTCGCGTCCGTCCGCCCCGACCTCGTCGGCCTCGCCGACCGTGACACCCAGGAGGAGCCGACCGGGGTGACGGCCTGATGCAGCGCTGGAAGCAGTACGGCGGGCTCGCCGGTCTGTTCGCTGTCTTTCTCGCCGCTGGGTACTGGGGATTCACCACAACCGGTGGCGCAGTTCCGTGGGCCAAGCGCTCTGCGAAAGCCCTCCAGCGGGGTGTGCAGGAGGGTGGCGGGGCGCTTGTCGACTTCGGCCGCGGTATCGTTGTCGCCGGCCCCATCCGTAACGGCGGAATGATGCTCGAATTCGGTGCGCTCGTCCTCGTGTTGGTCGTGTTCGGTATCGGAGTGTACGTCTACGTCGACCGCTACGGCGGCTTCAAGGACGGAGAACGCCCAGCTCGGTAACCGTGACGACACTCTCGAACCACGTTCCTGACCCGCGGCTCATCACGGCGTCTGCCGAGCGGCGAGACGGACCGTTACACCGCGTCAATCCATGGACGAAGGTCGGCGTCGTCGGTGCACTCGTACTTGCGGTTACGGTGTTCGACCGTCTCGCGCTCTTGGCCGGACTGTACGGAGCCGTACTGGTGGTCTACGGACTCGCTGGACTGCCCTTTCGACGGTTGGCCGGCTGGTACACGCTGCCGAT
>NZ_QEQJ01000039.1:0-772 GCF_003383195.1 Haloferax sp. Atlit-6N
GAAGATGGCTAACCGCCGGACTGTCGGCCAACGGCGCCGAAAGAGCGAGAATAGCGGCTCTCGCGTTCGCGCGGCTGTGCAGGCCGCCCGGGAGAAAGTCAGTCGCGAGTCGGACGGCCGAAAAGGTATCGACGCGCGAGCGTACGGTGACGATCGTGAGGGCGTCGACGCCGCAGAGACCGAGGTCGACGACGAAGCGGTTGAGCGCGTCTCTGGCGGCCCACAGCGCAGTCGTGTCCAACAGGCAAAACGAGCTGCGTCCGAGCGCATTAGCGAACTCACGGATATCCAGAAAGAGAAGCTGAAAGACAAAAACGCCCGAGCAGCGGTGAAGCAAGCCCTCGCTGCAGCGACGATCGCGACGGATGGGGCGCCAGAGATGGACTCCAGTCGCGACAACATCGGCACGCGGGCGGCACGATCTGCGGCGATCGGCTCGCCGAGCCGCGGCGGGCTGCGTCCCGTCGGAGACGAGCGCGTTGTCTCCGAGATGGCGCGGATGTCAGCCGCCGAAGGCAACGAGTTGCTTGACTTCGGCGCTGGCGGTCTCAACCTCGGAGCAGGGGCGGGCGTGGGCGCGAGCGGCAGCGCGGCAGGACCGTCGCTCTCGCTTGGCTTCGATGGCTCGTTGCTCGACGACGCGGGAGACAACGAGGCAGACGAAAGCGACGATAACAGCGCGCTGAACGTCGGTTTGTCTAATGTGGGGGTCAATATATGAGCCGCGACCCGTACGCTGGCGGGGCCTACGAACCGGGCGGCGTCGCGGACG
>NZ_QEQJ01000040.1:0-766 GCF_003383195.1 Haloferax sp. Atlit-6N
GCCGAGAGGTCGGCGTCGGTAAGCAGATCGGAGAACGCGTCGCGGAAGCGGTGATTTACCTGCCGAGACGCGAGATCTGATTCGGCGACGCGGCGGTAGCGGCGGACCGTTTCGGCGTCGAGGTCGGTGTTCGCGTCCGACGCAGCGTCAGCGTCTGATTTGGCGTCGGCCCCCGACGCGAGTTCGGCGGCCACCGCGTCGTCGTCGACGGCCTCGGCGGAGCGCTGCTGAAGGAGGCTCCGCAACCGATCGAACGAAAACGGCGCCTCGCGGTCCGCGTCGGCGACGAGGTGGAGGTCCATCCGCGCGCGGAACACCTCGTCGGCGTCGACGTCCGCGGACAGCGACTCCGCGAGCGCGGCGTCGGCGGCCGACGACCACGAGTCGGCGTCTGCACCCACCGCGTCGGGGTCGAAGAAGCCACGAACGACGCGGCGGAGGTCCGCGTCCGACAGCGACGACGCGAAGTCGTAGCGCTCGCGCATCGCCGTGACCAACTCCGCGAGTCGCTCCGCGACGGTCGCGTCGTCGGCCGTCGACGAGAGGGAGCCCCGTGAATCCGACTGCGACTCGGTCACGCTCTCCTCGCCAGTCGTCTCCACGAAGATGTCCCGGAGTTCGGCCGTCTTATCGTTCATCAGGCGTTCCTAAGAGCGGCCAGCGTACTAAAGCGTGGCGTCGTAAACCGAATCTTTCATACAGGTTTACGAGACAGTGGCGGGTATGGCAGCAGAGACGGAATCAGTCGAACTCGTCGGCGAGGACG
>NZ_QEQJ01000041.1:0-743 GCF_003383195.1 Haloferax sp. Atlit-6N
CCTGCGCCGGCCGTAGATTCAGCGGTGTCGCCGCCAGCAGCGGTGCGCTCGTTGTCATCAGGTCCAACATCCCTTCGCCGCGGACGGCGTGCGTTGAAAGTGAACGCCGGCGACTCAAACTCGGAGGGTTGCGGCTCGACGAACCGCTGCTGGAATCGGAACTGGTAGGGCTGCGTGGTCGCGGTTGCGGTCGCCGCACTGGTTGCAGCCGGCTGTGCAAGCGCATCTATGAGTGCCGCCCCGCCAGAGAGCCCGAGCCCGCGGCCCAATCCGAGTCCACGCGTCACCGGCGCCGATGTTTGTCCGGGGCCAGATATGCCCCCAGGGCCGGCTAGGCCTCCGGCGAGTGGGCGAGCAGAGCTACCGACGACCGCAGTCTCGGAGGGCTGCGTCGACGGCTGTTCAGCTTCTTCGAGCAGTTGCTCGGCCTCTTGGATTGTGTCCTCTGTCGACTGGGACGGCGACGTGAAGTCCTCGCGGTTCATCGGCTCCGAGGACTCGGAGACGGCTTCTTCGGGAGTCGTCGCCGTTCCATCATCGATCTGCGGGCCAGTGACCTCGCCCGGGATCGTCGGACTCATCGGCTCTTCGGTCGTTGAGCCGCCTTGCGTGCCTGGTCGCTGCCGGCCTTCGATGCGGCCTTGGCGAACGGCCGTACTGAACGATAGCTCGAATGGCGACGGCGCGTCTTCAGCGGGGACGTCGATCTCGTTCGGCGCAGCTTTGCCGTCTTGTGGGACGCC
>NZ_QEQJ01000042.1:0-742 GCF_003383195.1 Haloferax sp. Atlit-6N
GGCCGTCGCCGAGGCGCTCGAAGGCGAGCGCACGAGACAGAACGAGACGTTAGCGATGATCGCGAGCGAGAACCACGCCTCCGAAGCCGTAATGGAGGCCCAAAGCTCCGAGTTGACGAACAACTACGCCGAGGGGTACCCGGGCGGGCGATACTACGCGGGCTGTGAGTACGCCGACGAGGTCGAGAACCTGGCGATCGAGCGAGCGAAGGAACTGTGGGGCGCAGAACACGTCAACGTCCAACCGCATTCGGGGTCGCAGGCGAATATGGGCGTGTACCTCGCGATGCTGGAGCCGGGCGACAAGATCCTCTCGCTTGACCTCACACACGGCGGGCACCTCTCGCACGGTCACCCGGCGAACTTCGCGGGGCAGACCTACGAGGTCGAACAGTACGAGGTCGACGCCGAGACGGGTTACGTCGACTACGAGGGCCTCGCCGAGATCGCCGAGGAGTTCGACCCCGACATCATCGTCTCCGGGTACTCCGCGTACCCCCGCGAGGTCGACTTCGAGCGCGTGCAGGAAGTCGCAGACGACACCGACGCGTACCACCTCGCGGACATCGCACACATCACAGGCCTCGTGGCAGCGGGCGTCCACGAGTCGCCAGTCGGCGTCGCGGACTTCGTGACGGGGTCGACGCACAAGACGATCCGCGCGGGTCGCGGCGGGATCATTATGTGCGGCGAGGAACACGCCGACGCGATCGACAACGCGGTCTTCCCCGGCGCTCAGGGC
>NZ_QEQJ01000043.1:0-740 GCF_003383195.1 Haloferax sp. Atlit-6N
CGGTGTTTCGTCTGGAGGTCGGCGCTGCGTCGATAGATCCGCGAGGGGATGTGATGGACCTCGTCGTAGACGACGAGCCCCCAGCCGCGGGAGTCGAATAGGGAGCGGTGACGGTTCATCCCCGCCGTCTGGTAGGTCGCGATCGTGACCGGGTTGATCTCCTTTTGCCCGCCGTGGTACTCACCGATCTGGTCTTCGGTGAGCGTCGTGTGTTCGAGCAGTTCGGCACGCCACTGTGCGGCGAGTTCCCGCGAGGGCACGAGGATCAGCGTCTCGCCGCCGACCGCCGCGAGGACGCCGATGGCGGTCACGGTCTTGCCCGCGCCGGAGGGGCCGACGAGGACGCCGGAGCGCTGATCGAGGAAGCGCTCGACCCAGTCAGACTGGTACGCGCGCAGGTCGACAGTCAGGTCCACGTCGAGCGGTTCTCCGGTGTCGAGTTCGCGGTCGTCTTCGACGGGGTAGCCCGCTTCGTAGAGGATCCGCTTGATCTCGGCTTCGGCGCCGTCGCGAACCCAGCTCTGCGTATCCGAAATCGGCGCGACGAGCTGTTCGTCGTCGAGTTTCTGCCGCGCGACGTTGCCCATCAGGCTCTCGGAGGCGGCTTCGAGGACGACGTATCCGTCCTCGTGAGTGAACAAGCGGAACCGGTTCGCGCGTTTCCACTGTGATTCGACCCACTCCTCGAGCGGGTGTGACCGACGCGGGAGCACCGACCGCATCAGCGACAGCAAGTCGGC
>NZ_QEQJ01000044.1:0-735 GCF_003383195.1 Haloferax sp. Atlit-6N
GTCCGAGGGTCCGTGCGTCTTCCTGACCGCTGCTGTCCACGGTGACGAACTCAACGGTGTCAAAATCATTCAGGAGGTCGCAGATCACTACGACCCCGAAGATCTCCACGGCGCGCTCGTCTGTCTCCACG
This sequence comes from Haloferax sp. Atlit-6N, assembly GCF_003383195.1. Lineage (NCBI taxonomy): Archaea > Methanobacteriati > Methanobacteriota > Halobacteria > Halobacteriales > Haloferacaceae > Haloferax > Haloferax sp. Atlit-6N. The sequence goes on from NZ_QEQJ01000044.1 coordinate 132, forward strand.
TGTTGAACGTGCCGGGATTTCTCGCCCAGCAGCGCTACATCCCGATTTACGACGAGGACCTCAATCGGTCGTTCCCTGGCAACGCCCGAACGACGATGGCAAAACGGCTCGCGAATGCGATTTACGAGGAATTCATTTCAAAGTGCGATTTCGGGCTGGACTTCCACACGTCGACGCGCAACCGTACGACGATGTACCACGTTCGCGCCGACATGCGCGACCCGGCCGTCGAACGGCTCGCTCGGGCTTTCGGCACGAGCGTCATCCTCGACGGTGAGGGGTCACAGGGCACGCTCCGAAGCGTGGCCTGTCAGGACGGTATCCCCACAGTCACGGTCGAGATGGGGCGCGCCCACCGATTTCAGACGGCCCACCTCGACCGGGCGCTCCACTGCGTCGCGAGCGCCCTCGCCGAACACGAGGTCCTGCCAAATCAACCGGTCTCCTGGCCCGGCTGGACGCGCGTGATCGCTCGCGGCGGCGAGAAAACGTGGCTCCGCGCCGAAACCGGGGGCCTCGTGGAGATGGAGTGGGGCCCACACCCACTCGTCGAGGATGGAGAACCGCTGTTCACGATTTCAGATCACTTCAAGAACGACGTCGA
>NZ_QEQJ01000045.1:0-735 GCF_003383195.1 Haloferax sp. Atlit-6N
AGACCGTCTATTACGCCATTCGAGAGGTGGAAGCCGCGGTCACGCGCGGCTTCCCCCTCGTCTGGGAGCAATTCCAACACTCCATCTCGGGCCCAACACAAATCGACGAATCAAGCACGATCTGTTCAGGCTACAAAGGCCAAGACCCGCCGCGGACCAGTCGGTACCGCGGCGGGTCGTCCCGATCGGGGCGCTCACGATGGAAGGGCCGTCACGGAGACCAGATAACGCTCGTCGCGGCGTGCCGCGACGTGCTTCGGGTGATTTCGCGGTCACCTTGGAATCAGCTACCAGGGAGACCTCGAACCGGTACTGCAAGAGGCTGAAGACCTCTCCCAGCGGCTGGGAGAGGTCTGGACTGATGGACTCCAAGCGTATCGAGAGATGGAGTACGATCACCGAACCGTTATCCACGACGAACGGTACGTTTCGGCCGACGGCGTCCACATCAACCAGGTCGAGTGCCTCTTCTCACTAGTCAAACCGTGGCTGCGGAAGTTTCGCGGCCTGTCCAAGCAGGGCTTGGAACAGGCCGCTCACACCTTCGGTATCGTTCGCTCATTGAACTTGGTCGGCGCATCCCTCGAAATCGTCGTCGATTGCCTTGCTACGGGGTCACTCCACAGTTCTACATAAGAGCGGCCAGAGTTAACCAACAGTAGTGAGCCAGAGTCGTAACTGTTGGTTAAGTACTAGGCACGAAGGCTTCCGTCCCATTGGCCACTTGATCCCACG
>NZ_QEQJ01000046.1:0-727 GCF_003383195.1 Haloferax sp. Atlit-6N
CGCGCACGGCGCTCGCGGAGAATCCGGTGCCGCTTTTCGTCCCGGACCATCGCGTCCGCGACGCCCCCAGCGGCGCCCCCGCGTCGGTGGCAGAACGCTTGCGGGAGATCGAGTCGGCCTGAGGATACCTGCAGAACGTCGAAGCGGGTTCGGAACGATCAGATGTCCCGCGTCCACTCGACGCCGAGCCCTTCGTGCACGACGAACTCCAGCGCGTTCACGAGGTAGTGTGCGACCACGACGACGAGGAGACTTCCAGTCACGACGAACACCGCCGCGAGGACGAAGCCCAGCGTCCCGGTCACGAGCACACCGAGGCGACCCTGTGCGCCGTGTCCAAGCGCGAATGCACCCGAGGAAACGACGGCCAGCACCCACGGCGAGACGTCGTAGCCGGCCGCGACGACGCCGACGAGTGCTCCCCGAAAGAGCAGTTCCTCGAAGCCCGCGATGATTGGCAATACGACGAGCAGCAGGACCGCCCAGCCGACGAGCGTGTCCGGCGCGAGCGCGCTCCGCAGTCGTTCGCCCTCGCCGAGTCCGAACTGCGCGCCGTCGGCCGCGCCGGCCTCGTTCGCGGCGTAGAGCGCGAGACCGAGGCCGACACCGATCGCGAGGGCGCGCACGCTGACGGTCTCTGCAGCGACGCCGAACGCCCACGCGGGGATCTCGGCGTACCACGCACCTGCGAGCAAGAGTACGCCAAAGAGGCCCTGCGAGACGGCGA
>NZ_QEQJ01000047.1:0-723 GCF_003383195.1 Haloferax sp. Atlit-6N
GCGAGAACTGTGCCTACGAGGGCCAATATCAGTTCGTCATCAGCGATGATGCAGTTTCAGATCTTGTTGGCTGCGTATACGAATCCGGATTCGGATCGCTCAGCCATACCTATCTCGGCTCGAAAGACTCTCTCGCTGCAACGTCACTTGGATTCTGTGCGGGAACTAGCCAACAGTGGGTGTATGCATACAAGGACTCCCTACCGAACGCATTCACTACAGTTGATGATGCGGTCCGTTCCGCAAGTAGAATCGATCTATTCGAAACAGGAGACCACGAGACGATCACGAGTACCTTGACTAGTGGGCGTCCTGCGGCGGCGCTCTCACTACTCGCTCAGAACACTGCCCTCATTGAAGAGCTCCCTCACGAAGCGGTTTTAGCGGGTATCGAAACGGGAATACAGAGTGACCCGGATCGAACGAAATACACCGCTTTGGAGGTGCTTTCGAACGTCCAGTCGACAGTTCCAGACCGTCTCTGGGAAGCGGTTTGTACCATCGAAAGCGATCATCCCGACCTTATTCAAAAAGTGACGTCGACGACAACAGTAGTCGCCGCAACCAAACCAGAATTAGTTGACGACCTCGCTGCACCGCTCCTTGAGACGCTTCGAACAGACGATCCGCGTCGACGAACGGCTGCGTTAGAATCACTCAAGAGCGTGAGTGAACACCAGCCACGTGTTCTTATTGATGCCCTCCCAGCTATTGAGACCATTC
>NZ_QEQJ01000048.1:0-723 GCF_003383195.1 Haloferax sp. Atlit-6N
TATCAAAAGGAGATCTCTGTCGACGACGTCGTCGACTCCTTCGAGTTGTCGCCGCCGCTGTGTCTGTACGACTGCAGCGGCGTCACCGACGGCGCGGCCGGGCTGATCCTGATGAGCGAGGAGAAAGCCCGAGAGGTGACAGACGAGGCCGCCTGGATCACGGGCAGCGGTCAGGCGTGTATGGCGAGCAACTCGATCAAGAATCTCCCGTCGATGTCGGCGTGGCCGCAGGCGACGACCGCGGCCGAGCAGGCCTACGAACAGGCCGGGATCGACGACCCGCTCGCCGAACTCGACGTCGCGGAGGTCCACGACTGCTTCACGATCAGCGAGATCATCGAGTACGAGGACCTCGGCTGGGTCGAGAAGGGCGAGGGCGGACAGTTCATCGAGGACGGCCGCAGCGAACTCGACGGCGACATCGGCGTCAATCCGCGCGGCGGACTGCTCGGGTGCGGGCATCCGTTGGGCGCGACCGGCGTCTCACAGGCGCTGGAAATTTTCAATCAGTTCCGCGGAACAGTCGAAGACGAACGACAGGTGCCAGACCCAGAGACCGGACTCATCCACAACCTCAGCGGCAGCGCCTCAGTGCACAGCGTGATGACGCTCGCGAGGGACCCACAATGACTCGACCCCACCACACCGGCTCGAAAGACGCAGACGACCCGACCGACGACCTCCTCCGTACGGATGGCGGTGAGCGCAGCGACCCGCCACGCG
>NZ_QEQJ01000049.1:0-711 GCF_003383195.1 Haloferax sp. Atlit-6N
ACTATAGTTAGTATATAAAGCAAGGATATTTCACTCAGTTTCATAACTCTGGATGAATTGATTAAACGTCATTAACACACGTTTGACGGCTTGATAAACTACCTAGGCGAACTTAGAATAGACGGTATAATTATCTTCTACCAGTAAATATATAATAATGCGAAGACAGTGATTTGTGGTAAAAATCATTCAATGGTTCTAGTTCTAGTCTAGTGTTGATTCGGTTTTGGTGGTATAAACACGATGAATCATGTTTTGCCACTTGCTGACCTCGGGTTCACGTGGAAGAACAGATGAAATGTGGTGTGTGTGTGTCGGAATCTCTGAAGAACAAACGAACAGATGAAGAGGTGGTGTCTGACATAGATTCGAGGCTTCCTTGCCGAGCTGACGTCACGGTAGTTCGCTAATTTACATCGATGAAAAAGAGAATTGGGCGGTGACTCTGTAATGATCGCTTTGGCGAATATTTGGTGTAAGAGCGTGACCTCGACTATGTTTCAGAAGAAACAGATGAACAGCGGTGTCTGTTACAACATCAGTGTGTAGTTGAACAAGCGAATCAAATGAAATGTGGTGTCTACAAAAGAAACAGATGAACAGGTGGTTCTAGCACTCTCGTCGTGAAATTCTGCAATAGATAAATTATTGATGCTTCAACCCGGTGAGATATGCCTGATTTCTCTAAAGGAAACAGCGAGAGTTCCACGA
>NZ_QEQJ01000050.1:0-711 GCF_003383195.1 Haloferax sp. Atlit-6N
CGACCACCAGTTCACGCCCGAGGAGATGGCAGACGTCGCCAGCGCCCTGAACGCGGCCGAGATGGACGTCGTCGAGGTCTCTCACGGCGACGGAATGGGCGGCTCCTCGATCAACTACGGCTTCTCGGCGGCCAGCACCGAGGAGTACCTCGACGCCGTGACGCCGGAACTCACCGACACTGAACTGTCGGTCCTGATGCTGCCCGGCATCGGCACGATCGAGGAGATCGATATGGCGATCGACCACGGGGCGGACATCTGCCGGATCGCGACCCACGTCACCGAGGCTGACGTCTCCGAGGAGCACTTCGAGTACGTCAAAGACCAGGGCCTCGAAGCGAACGGTCTCCTGATGCTCTCGCATATGGCAGCGCCCGAAACGGTGCTCGAACAGGCCCAACTGATGGAGAGTTACGGCGCCGACGCCGTCTACGTGATGGACTCCGCCGGCGCGTTGCTGCCGAGCGACGTCCGCGACCGCGTCAGCCTGCTCGTCGACGAACTCTCTATCGACGTGGGCTTTCACGCGCACAACAATCTCGGGCTCGCGATCGGCAACTCGCTCGCGGCGCTCGACTCCGGCGCGGTGACGAACGACGGCTGTCTGCGCGGGCTCGGTGCGGGTTCGGGCAACGCCCAGATGGAGGTCCTCGTCGGCACGCTGGAGAAGGCCGGCTACGACGTCAACCCGGACTTCTTCGGCACGATGGA
>NZ_QEQJ01000051.1:0-709 GCF_003383195.1 Haloferax sp. Atlit-6N
TCGGACGCGAAGAAGCCGGAGTACCTCGTGCCCGACTCCCGCACGAACGGGATCCGCGAGCGCGTCGACAGCGAGGGCAACGTCCTCCGGCCGTTAGACGAAGAACACGCACGCGAGCAGATCCGCGACCTCGTCGACAAGGGGGCACGCGCTATCGTGGTGAATTTGCTGTGGTCGTACGCCTATCCCGACCACGAGCAGCGCCTCCGCGAACTCGTCCGCGAGGAGTACCCACCGTCGTATCTCGGGAGCATCCCTGTGTTCCTCTCCTCGGAGGTGATGCCGACGAAACAGGAGTACGAGCGCACGAACACGACGCTGCTCGACGCGTACCTCTCCGAGCTGATGCAGGAGCACATCGCGGACATCAAAGACCGTCTGGAGGCCCACGGCTACGAAGGCGACATCCAGATGCTCCACAACACCGGCGGAATGGCCGAATCTTACAAGACGACCGCCGTCGAGACGTTCAACGGCGGCCCGGTGGCCGGCCTGAAGGGCGGCGAGTACCTCTGTGACGTGCTCGATTACGACAAAGCCGTCGTGACCGATATGGGCGGGACGAGCTTCGACATCGGCATCCTCACCCGCGGCGGCGTGCAGTCCTACGAGTTCGAGCCAGTCATCGACCGCTGGCGCGTCTCTGGCACGATCATCGAGTCGAAGTCGATCGCGGCCGGTGGCGGATCGCTCGCCTCCGTCAACGACG
>NZ_QEQJ01000052.1:0-706 GCF_003383195.1 Haloferax sp. Atlit-6N
CTTTCAGCCCGAAGGCGATGTTCTCGCGGGCGGTGAGGTGCGGGAAGAGGGCGAACTCCTGGAAGACGACGCCGACGCCGCGCTCTTCGGGCGGCACGAACGTCGATCCCGAAACCGAGCGGCCGTTCAGCCGCACCGCGCCGGCGTTGGGTCGTTCGAGCCCCGCGATGAGCCTGAGCGTCGTCGTCTTCCCACAGCCGGACGGACCGAGGAGGGTCAGAATCTCACCCTCGCGGACCGATAGCGAGAGGCCCTCGACGACCGGCTCGGAGCCGTAGGACTTCTGTAGGTCGTCTAATTCGAGGACGACCTCCTCACCGACACCGGCCGTCAACGGCTCCGTCTGTCCGTCGCTGGCTGTGTCAGTTCGGTACTTCGCGTTCGACTCCACCGGTGTTTGCGTGCTATTTGACATCGTATCCCTCTTGTCTGAGAATCACGAGCATCGAGAGCCCCGACACGAAGAGCAGGACCAGCGCTGGCACTGCCGCCTGTCCGAAGTACCCCGATTCATATGCTGTCCAGATATGTGTGACGAGCGTGGTAAAACCCGACGGTCGCAGCAGAAGCGTCGCCGGTAGTTCCTTCATCGTCGTCAGGAACACGAGCGCCGCCCCGCCGAACAGCCCCGGTGCGACCAGCGGGAGCGTGACGTACCGGAACGCCCCCACGGAGGTCCGACCGAGCGTGCGGGCGGCCTCCGGAA
>NZ_QEQJ01000053.1:0-705 GCF_003383195.1 Haloferax sp. Atlit-6N
TATTTTATTGATAATAAACATTAATAGTCAAGAAGATGTTAATTATACACTGTTGTTCAAACATCTCTCCGTAGGAATGTAGAGCGAAAATTCATACATGAAATACGCTTATTTGGGTTATTATGTAATAATTGTATTTATATAAATGGTAAATTTGGAATATGCAAGCTAAACATGAGTGATATAGGACTACATGAGTGATCAGAAGATATATTTTTGGCCAATCATGACATATATACATACATAGTAAAATAATAGTTCAATCGAATGAACTAACACATCTCATCGAGTATTTGACCAATCTTGGCATCGATAAATTCGAAGTCAGTGGGGTCAAACCCGAACTTCTCAAAGTTCCCCCACGGTGTCGATATTGGATAGAATTCACTATTCGGAATCATCTCTTCCTCGTCTTGACAATCCTCGACGGTGAACACGTTGCCCTTCTCGAATGGCATGACGTACACCCTTGCATCGATGCGACCGAGGGCGGCTTCTAGGTCGCCGTCGGTGTTCGGCTCACGTCCGCGTCCTTCCATTTCTGTGCAGTACAGGGAGGCGTTGGGGTCCAGCGAGATGAACCACTTGTCCCAGAGATTGTAGAGAAAGTCGTTGAGCGACGAGAAACCGGCATCTCTCTACGCTTCGTCGCGCCACAGCTCCGAACTCATTCCCATGAGCGCCCATGTCCGAGCGAGTTGTTTG
>NZ_QEQJ01000054.1:0-679 GCF_003383195.1 Haloferax sp. Atlit-6N
TCTTCCGATCGCGAACGCGGTCCGGCAGTTCCCCGCGGCGAGGCAACGCCCCCGACGCCAGAGAACTCTCCTCTGAGTCGGCTGAAGCGGCATCTCCTCGAGTGGCCACGGCGCTATATCGAGATGCGCGTCGACGCCGTCGAGCGATAGTTTCGCGTTCGCGCTCGCGTACTCTGATCGAATAGAAGCAGTTAGGTGGCTTCTCCAGCCATATCCGTCCGATGGTAACTCCGCTGCATCTGGGACTCGAACACCCCAGCGTACTGTGGCTGCTCGGCGCCGGCCTGCTCGCCTTCGTCGCAGGACTCGTCGTCAATCTGTACCGATCGCGTCGCGCCGACACGTCCGCGAACGCTGTCGGCGAGCAGAAATAGCGTCCGACGGTATCAGCACCGCATCGACCGAGAGCTGTTTTTCGCTTACGCGTCCGGGCCGTCGTCCCGAACGGTCAGTACCGGCACCGACGCGTGGCGCATCACCCGCTCGGTGACGCTGCCGATCAGGTAGCGGTCGATCCCCGACCGGCTGTGGGTCCCCATCACGACGACGTCGGCGTCCGCTCGCTCGATCTGATCGAGGATCTGGTCCTGCGGGATCCCCATCACGACGTCGCGCTCGACGTCGACGCCGTCGGGGAGCCGTGCGACGGTCTCGTCGATGGCTGCCTCGGCGCGGTCGC
>NZ_QEQJ01000055.1:0-703 GCF_003383195.1 Haloferax sp. Atlit-6N
CATTGTACTATCCTCAATTTCGGGGGCATCATTTTGAAATAGGATAGACTCATCAGAAATCTTAAATTTGGGGTTAGTTCCTTTTCGAGAGACAGTCGTATTAAGCCGCCAAGTTGACGATTCGGAATTTGGGATGATGATTGTGTGATTGCCTTGTTGTGTAACTGTACTTTGGTTAGCGACTTTCCAACCGTTCCCGTCGTGGTATTCGACCGCCAGCGTCGCGGCAGCGTTGTCAATTGCAGCGACATTGATGGCTGCTTTGCGAGCGTTTGAGACACTATGATTTTTCGAGATGTAGCTCGCCTGCTGTGGCTGTTCTATTGTTATATCATCAATATAGTGATCGCCGCCAGAAAATGACTGTGTGTAGAACTGGTCAAACTCTTTTGGTGCACCATCTGTAAAGGAAAGATCAGACCCAATTTGGGTGCCATTAACGTAGCAATCAAACGTCTTGTTATCCGTATCAAGATCAAGTCTCACATTGTACCACGTGTCTGCATTCGCACTTGATATGCCATTGTAGACAGATCCGCTTAGGTAATACCACTCTCCACTTTCGATACCAACCCTCACCACAGACCCCGTTCCTTGTTTGAAAAGAGCGACGTGATTTGTCCCAGACGTAGAGTTGACACGAAACGCGAAAGAAACGTTCGTCGAGCCAGTGTATGATTGATTTAAGTTCCGTCGAACTACC
>NZ_QEQJ01000056.1:0-701 GCF_003383195.1 Haloferax sp. Atlit-6N
AGAAGCATTTAAACGAGACTCGGTCGGGTGGGGGCTCGCAGTCGGCTGTCCCCTACGGCGGCGCGCTCGGGGCGTGCGACGCCCCCTCGGTTCCGCTGGATAATCGACTGACAGCGCTCGACTCGCAGATTCGCATTTTCACTTCCACTTCGGTCTGCCAACCTTCATACCCCCTCCGCGCATACGATTCCTCGTCAGGTCGAACGCGTGGCGCAGCCGGTCAGGGTGTAGGTATAGAATATGATATTTATCACGGTAGAGTCCGGATACCGAAGCCTTAACCGACCTGCCACACTCACAAGTCATCGTTACAAATGCCCAGAACTGAGTCAGTCACCCGATTCGAGATCGCCCGGTGCAACCGCACAGGGCGGGAGGTACAGTAGATGAGCGACCAGTCCGTGAACGCAGGCGAGCTCGAACTGCCCGTCAAGCGTACCGACGGCGACTCGCTCGAAGAGCGGCTCACTGCCAACGCTTACCACAACATTCTGCCGGCGCGCTATCTCCGCAAGGACGCCAACGGCGACCCTATCGAGTCCCAGGAAGACCTCTTCCCGCGCGTCGCGAAGAACGTCGCGCTCGCGGAGGCCGTCTTCGAGGCCGAGCGCCGCGACGTCGACGTCACGGTCACGCCTGACCAGTTGAAGCCCGACCACCCGCGCCGCGACGAACTCGCCGCGGAAGTGTTCGGCAAGGGC
>NZ_QEQJ01000057.1:0-698 GCF_003383195.1 Haloferax sp. Atlit-6N
CCTCGCGGGTCTTCGAGTCGGCGTCGACGAGCGGACCCTTGTACGTCAGTTTGGTCGTCGCTGCACCCTGGTCCGCCTGCGCGGGGTCGTCGTCCGAGCGTCTGTCCAGTTCGCCCTCGACGTCAGACTCCCGCGTCTCGCGGCGGAGACGGAGCGCCTCGTCCGTCTCGGCGAAGTCGCGATGCGGTGCGTCGTAGTAGGTGTCGGCCTGCGTGACTCGCTCGACGAACACTGCGTCCGCCTCGACGAGCGCCGGACGGATGGCGTCGTGTGCGGCGCGCAGTTTGACCTCGACCTCGAACATACCAGTCGGTCGGTCTCTCCGGAGAAAAACGGTCGGAATCGACCGTACGTAGTACCGGGGGACCGACAGTAAACATAGTTATTTATCATTATAGAACCCCTACGTTTGGACGGGATCATACTATGAGCAGTGAAACCGCAGAGCCTCCCGTTGACGCGATAGACGAGGATGTAGACGGTATCGAATCGTTCGGGATTCCGATCACCGCTCGCGTCGTCCTCGGTGCGATGGCAGGGGGACTGTTAGGAACGGTGGCGATGCTCCCCGTTCTCGTCGGTATTCCGGAGCTTCTAGGGCTATTCCGAACCGCACCAGTGACGCAATTTGCTGGACTAGCTTCGTTTTTCGGACTCGAACCGACGATCTACCTCGGCATCGTGCTGTTCGCCTTCGA
>NZ_QEQJ01000058.1:0-696 GCF_003383195.1 Haloferax sp. Atlit-6N
AGCGGAAAACGACTTCGTCAGGCTAGAAGAGCTGATAGAGAGAACATTCGTGCCCTCGCTATACCTCGTGATTCCAGCATTCATAGGAGGTATAATCCTCGGTGATGAGATCCTTGATCTCTGGTTTGCCGTCCAATACCCTCTCATCTACCTAGTTATCATAGGCCTTCTCTTCGAGAAATTGCAACGAGCGATTTTACTTCCGCTTATAGCACCTATGCATGCTGTTGGCCACGTTGATTATGGCGCCTATACAACGATTATCGGAGTAGTAGTAAATATCACAGCTAATCTCGCACTCATCCCACGCTTCGGAGTAGCAGGGGCAGCCCTCGGCACGACGCTTGGAGCTTTCGCGAATACCGCGTCACACGCTTGGCTTCTTTCTACAGAACTAGATATCCGGTTCCCTCTGAAGGCAATCAGCTGGCTGGTAGTTTCAGCGATCCTTATGGGTGTTGGTGTCTATAGTATCACGTCTCTCCTCGACGAGATAGGGCAGCTCTCTCTCGGTGTAATCATCGCTGGTGGAGCGGCCCTCTACGGGGTGATCTCTTTAGCATCGCCCACGATCCGGAGTGAAATCAAGTCGACGGTAAACGCCATCACGTGATTTAATACAGAAGTGGGCAAACCAAGGCTATGACAAACCTCAATAAATACAATCTGCGGAATTTGAAGAGAGTGGCTTCATTC
>NZ_QEQJ01000059.1:0-695 GCF_003383195.1 Haloferax sp. Atlit-6N
TATAGCGATATAGAATTCATACACTTCTGTTATGGCAATATTCTCGCGCTATAGCTGCTGTATTGACTGATTACGGCAGGTTAGATTCTGAGCTATCCCACTTAACATTAGAACAGTAGTGTGCAGTGGCTATTAGTGGGTCGCCACTGTATGCGAAGCACAGATGATAGACCTCGCTCAGAACGACGCTACCCCCACGGATCGCGGCAGCGAGACAACGCTCCAAGACGCTGCTCGCCTGTATCTCGGGGCTCAGGACTCTGGCGTCTATGCGAGCAACGCCACGCACATCCTGGAGCGCTGGATCGGGTGGGCTGAAGACCGCGGGGTGACGAACATCGACGAGGTCTCGAAGCGACTGCTCACGAACTACGCGACGCGGCTCCGACGCCGAACCGAGAGCAATGCGATCGCTGCGTCGACGGCACAGAACTACTTCGACGTCGTCGCCGGCCTGTTGACGTACGCAGCCCGGCGCGATTGGCTCCAATCGAATCCTGCCCGCACCGAGGCCGCGGAGAACGAACTTCCAGCTGTAGATAACGGGGGGCGAGCGACGCAACAATTCTGGTCACCGGCGACGCGAGAAGAGCTCGTCCGCTGGGCCGACTGGCGGGCCGAAGATGCCCTTGATCACGACTGGATGGATGGCGAGGCCGCCGTTCGAGACCGCGCACTCGTGGCGATCTTCGCCT
>NZ_QEQJ01000060.1:0-695 GCF_003383195.1 Haloferax sp. Atlit-6N
GTTCGGCACCGAAGACATCGGGGTACAGTCCCTGTGCGGCCTGCTCGAACTGGAAGAGGTTGAGTATCGGCCCCTGGTAGGTGAGGCCGCCGTAGAACACGCGGTCGTCTTGCACCGCCGTCAGTTGGCTTGCGACGTCGTGGTCCCGCAAGTGCGAGACGACGTTCTCCTCGAAGTACGCGTCGGTGATTTCGCCCTGGATCCGGACGGCGATGGCGTCCGGGTCGATTTCGAGCAGCGTCTCGTAATCGAGCGTTTCGCCGCCCGCTTGGGCGTCTGTGACGCCGTGCTTCGCGAGGGCGTCGCCGACCCGCAGATCGGTCCACTGCTTCGATTGCGTTCCCTCGCCGATCAGATACGGGTAGAACGACTCCGGCGGCACGTCCGCGGGATAGAGGACGGCGACGTCCGGCGTCGACGACGGCAGGCGCGACTGCACGTTCGTGCGGACCTCGTCGTGATAGCCCGCGAACGCCTCGTAGCGGTCCCGCGCCTGGAACAGTTCCGCGAGCTTCTCGAAGGCCTCGTACAGGGTGTAGTATCGGTAGTCGGCGTGTCAGTCGTAGACCCGTGTGAAACCGGTGTTCCCGACGATAGGAGCGACGTTGTCGCGGACCTCCGCGACGTCGGACCCGCTCCACCCGAGACGGTGTTGCATAAAGTTCGGATCGACGATATGGACGTCGGCGTCGAGT
>NZ_QEQJ01000061.1:0-694 GCF_003383195.1 Haloferax sp. Atlit-6N
GAAGGACTTTAGTGCATCTCGACTGGATTCGGTCGACACTACGACACGAGAGGGGAACACCGAGGAACAGTCCACTGAGGTCGACGAACGGTTAGAGGCACTAGGGTACAAGTGACTGATTCCCAAGATCCGAATTCCCTCCGGATTCTCCAGTTAGCAGAGGATTTCTATCCGAAGACGTCCGGTGGAGCCTTTACTGACTGGAATTTCGCAAAGCTGAGTGCCGAACGCGGTCACCACGTCACCGTTTATACACCTCGGACCTCTGAAACACCCGAACGGGAAACCGTTCACAACGTCGAAATCAATCGGCCATATCGTGCTACTCCGGCCGACAACCATCCGAACTCGGCATACGGTGTCCTCCACCGACTGGTGTTTATTTTGTTGCTCACCGTGCGACTGACCTATGAGATGCGTCACACCAATTACGATGTGATCTACTCGACGAACCATTTACTCCATCCGACCGCGAAACTGGTCGGACTACTCTATGGGGTACCTGTCGTGAACTTCGTCGGGTACTCCCCGAGCGAACGGACCGAACTGCATCCACTGGACTTTCGAAATCTCTTCGAATTCGTGATCTTCTCGCTGTTTATGGGGCGCTTCGTCCTCTGTCGAACCCCACGTGTTCGCGATCGAATCGAGAAGTGGTCGCGGTCCTCAGTTGAACTGATACACGGGATCATTG
>NZ_QEQJ01000062.1:0-688 GCF_003383195.1 Haloferax sp. Atlit-6N
TCGGTCGATTCGCTGCGTACCGTTGCTGTATGGGTGATCTAGTCGTAAACCGTTGTGCGCTTCTGAGAGTATGATTGAACGACACCAACTGGTAGGACTACGATGTATCGACCCTGCGTATTGGGTACCGGATACTAGATCGATGTTCCCCGAGGGCCACCGATGACGGATCAGACTCCTAGGGAGACACAAACGACACGTGAAGCTCTCGAAATGCATCTTGCTCAAGCGATTACTCGGTGTGAATCCCCTGTTGTTGAAGAACATTTGCGAGCTGCGTTGCAGCACTGTCGAAAACTACCGCCGACCCCACTCGTCGAATGTCCCGTGTGCGGCGTCGTTGGGTTACCAGAGAGGATTCAAGCTCACAACTGCGAAGATAATGTGACAGGCGTGTAGTTCGCAATTGAGACCGATCGATGTCGGTCGATTGTTATCGTAGGGAATGAAGCTTTGTTCACAGTTTTTTGATTGTGGCTTTGTACAGCAGTAATGGCCTAGGCGTATTTAACCGTACGACTATCCCTCCTCGACGGACTCCTCGGTGTGTCTGACGAGGAAAAAGCCGAACGCCACCGCTCGGATACCCCGAACGAAGTCGGTGGGAGTATCCACGACTCCCAGACAGCTGGCCAACGCCACGGCACCGACCGAATGGGTCAGATCGACCTGAAAGACCCCGCCCACA
>NZ_QEQJ01000063.1:0-688 GCF_003383195.1 Haloferax sp. Atlit-6N
AGATTGATGGACAAGAGATTGCTGTCTTCCGGCATCGCGGCGAGTATTATGCCCTTGCAAATTATTGTATTCACCAAGCTGGCCCCCTGTGCGAAGGTGCACTCAGCGGAGGTATGACCACGGGTGAAGACGGTTGGGACTGGGTGTACGATGACGAGGAACGATACGTTGTCTGCCCGTGGCACGGATGGATGTTTGATATTGAGACTGGTAAGAGTCCCAAAGACGAGCGCTATGGGGTACCCACGTATGATGTTGAAATCGAAGACGGAACCATCTACGCCGTTCGGTAACTGACTCTTTGTAGCAGAGCCTCTGCTTTTTCCTTTTCTGTGTGACAACAGATCCGGATCCGAATTCGGCCGGTTGGCTGAGTAGGCACGATACTATTATGAGGCCGCGGGTATCCACTAGCCAATATGCTAGAGAGTGCATTGCACGTTCCCGAAGAGGAACAAATCGGGAACGTCGATGAACTTGACCGTGTTGTCGATGCTGATATGCAGGTTCAAGAGACCCCTGCTGCACTCGTTGAGCATATGGATGACTCCACTGGGGCTCACAGAGTTGTATCCTTGACAGACCTACAGCACGATATGATCTACGCTGGGCCGTCGAGTTATCCATTATACGAGTACAAACGAACCAATGGAAGTGGGGATCCTGTGGCTGAGAGCTCTGTTGATGA
>NZ_QEQJ01000064.1:0-684 GCF_003383195.1 Haloferax sp. Atlit-6N
TTCTGCCTCGGCTAAATCAAGAAGCAGTTCGGCGGCTCGTTTGAATGTATCATCCCAGACAGCCATGTACTGTAGTGATTGAATGATGTTCCGCCGTCCAGTAGTGAACTGGCGTAACTTGTCTACTGATTTCTGATTAACGAAGCTTTCAGCAGGATCTATCGCGTCACGGGGGGCTGCTTCTGCGAATTGGAGGAACAACTGGCTTCCCCAGTCAGTCTCTAGAACCGCACCCTCGTTTTCATAGAACAACCCGTCTGTGGAGAGCTTTTCAGAAATCCATTGCCGACCCGGCCGGTATGAAGCCATGTACGGGATGCGTTCCCCAAACCGAGAGAGCATGTCTGGGGGCATTTTCTCAAAGAGTTCTTCGATCTCCGATTTTCCATGCTTCTCCAGCCACGAACCTAACAAGTGGGTCGCTAGTGGGAGCGGCGTTACAGAGAGATAGTACTCGCCCTTCAGGATTCCCCGGTCGCGTTGATACTCAACGATTTCGTTGAATTCGATTTCGGCTTGACGGTCCTCAAATCCGGCTACTTCGGCTAACCACTCTGCTTCTTCCGATCGCTCTTCGTTTTCCAGCTTCCATTCGACCTTGTCGAACAACGAGAAGACCTCAAGGACACGTCTATGTCTCCTCCGCTCATGCTCGCCTAATCCATCTCCGCCGATTAACCGATT
>NZ_QEQJ01000065.1:0-681 GCF_003383195.1 Haloferax sp. Atlit-6N
TACAGCTGCGATCCGGCGATCCCGGCGAGTATCCCCTGCCGCGTCGTCTTCGGCCAGTAGAGCGCGACCATCACCGGCAGCGTGAGCTGTGCGAAGCCGCCGAAAGCAGTGTCGCCGACGGTGATGAGCGTCCCGGGGCGGAACAGACTGACGACGAACGTCCCGAGCGCGAAGACGGCGACGCCGAGGCGGGCGACCCACGCCTCGCGCTCTTCGCTCGCGTCCGGATTCACGAACGGGCGGTAGAGATCGCGCGTGAGGTACGACGATCCCGAGAGCAGCATCGAGTCCGAGGAGGACATCATCGCCGCCATCGCGCCGGCGACGACGAGCGCCGCGAACCACCCGGGCGTGTACGCGTTCAACAACACCGGAACGACGTTCGAACCCTCCGGTACCGACACGCCGAGACCCGCCGCCCAGGTCCCGAGCAGGAACGCCGGCACGAACAGCAGCACGACGAGGATCGGCCACAGCGCGAACGAGCGCTTCAGGACGCGGGCGTCCTTTGCGACGAAGAAGCGCTGGTTGATCTGCGGGAACATCGTCACGCCGAACGCGATGGTCACGGCGGTCGAGATCATCCACTGCGGCGAGTAGAGGCCGCCGCCGAGCGCGAGGAACTCGGGCTTCGTGTCCGCTAGCGACGTGGAGACGGTGTCCAGCCCGCCTGCGCTCGTG
>NZ_QEQJ01000066.1:0-672 GCF_003383195.1 Haloferax sp. Atlit-6N
GACCACATTATGAAACAGCAGGGCACGGTCGCAGTGATGGACCTCGCGAACGAGGTGAACGGACTGCCCTCGTATTATTTCTCCGAGCAGTCGTTTGCGGGCGTCGAAGGAATCAATGGGGATGCAGTAGCCGAGAAAAAATACAAGAAGGGAACGTGCTCGTCGTGCGCGTTCGCGTGCAAACTGCCGACGTGAGACGAAGCGCGAGGCGTCGAGACCGAGGGCCCCGAGTTCGAGGTGGCGATGGCGTTCGGATCGAATTCCGGCGTCGACGACATCGTGGACGTGATGCAATCGAACGAGCGCTGTGACGTGTACGGCCTCGACGCGATCTCCGCGGGGAACACGGTCGCGGCGTACCTGGCGGCCAACGACGCCTTCGGAGACACCGAGTTGATCCTCGACTTGCTGGACAAGATCGCTCACCGTGAGGGCGTCGGCGACACACTCGCAGAGGGTATCGGTCGCGTCCACGGTGAGGTGGGCGTCGAGAACTGGTCGGTGAAGAATATGGACTTCGCCGCACACGAGGGGCGCGTTCTGCACGGGCAGGCGCTCTCGTACGCGGTGGCGAACCGGGGCGCAGATCATATGTACGCCACGTTTTATTCGGTCGAGTACCCGCTCGTCCCCGACGACGAAGCCTCGATTCATGTATGAGGTGCATAATCT
>NZ_QEQJ01000067.1:0-672 GCF_003383195.1 Haloferax sp. Atlit-6N
GGGCACGGCGCTCGACGTCGGTGAGGTCCTCGCGGCGGGTGACGAACGGGTTGAACAGGAACCCGATGACGGGGAACTGGGTCAGCTTCTCGGCGGGGGTACCCTCGTCGCGGAAGCGGTCGTAGACCTCTATCGGGCTAACTTCAACGCCGATGTAGTACCGGACCTGCTGGATACCCCGGTCACGCATCTCCTTCGGCCGTGTCTCCCGGTACTCTTCGAGGAGTTCCCGGAAAATCGGGTTCTCCGTGACGTCTTCGTCAGTGAGTCGATCCTCGATGGTCTCAGTGATCTGCTCGACCGGGAAGGAGCGGGTTGTGGCGTGGAGTTTAAGCTTCGAGTCCAGCTCTTTGTTGGCGAACTCTTCGCCAGCGTCCTGGAGCTGCGCCCAGTCGTCGGACATCGCGAAGTCCATGTTGGCCGGATCGATCTCGATGAACGCCTCCATTGCGCCGTCTTCACGCTGGATGGCACCAGCGCCCGGCCACGCCCGCTTGATGTTCGTGAGGTCCTGTGTCCGCTCGTCCGGCTTGAACGGCGTGTAGTTCGCGAGTCCGCCTTCGTTCCGCTCTGTCTCGTTGGTACTCGTGTCGGCGTCGGCGGGCGCACTGAACGTGATCTGAGGTCGCTTGAGGTACCGATAGACGTCTTTGGTCCACGTCCAGGCGTTCA
>NZ_QEQJ01000068.1:0-670 GCF_003383195.1 Haloferax sp. Atlit-6N
ATTCGCGAGCCTCGTCGGCTGTACCGGCGTCTACGGACTGCTGATCGCCCCGAGTCTCGACCGTGGGACCCCCGTCTTCGCGGTCGTCTGAATCCGCCGAGCCGGCGAAATCCCGGGCTTTCTCCCCGTCGTTATCGCCGGTTTCGTCCGCCCCGGCTCCGTCTTCGTCGGTACTGCGCGCCCGCTCTGGCTCCTCGTCGTGCAACAGTTCCTCCAGTCGCTCGTCGCCAGCGGCGTCGAGCGCGCGGAGGCGATTGCGGAACTCCTCCGTTCGGAAGCGATCCGAGAGCCGGGCGTTCGCGACCACCAGAAACAGGAAGAATCCGATCACGAGAAATCCGATGGCGGCGATAGGGGCGACGACCGTCGAGAGCGACGGCAGCGCGAGCCACGCGACGAGGAGTCCGAACCCGACTAGCATCTGCGCGCCCGCGACGATCTGTAGCATCAGGTTTCCGAACTCGCCGCTCCCTTCGACGACGTCCGTGGGCTCTGGGAGCGACGCGTCCTCGGGCGCCTCCATCAGCTCGTAGTCTTCCATCGAGCAGAGCGCGACGGTCGGTTTGACGTCGCGGAGGACGGTGCCTTCGCCCTCGACGCTCCCGTCGGCGTAGACGATGGCGTAGCCCTCGTCGGAGTAGGCGACGACGCGGTCCTCGACGCGTTCGAC
>NZ_QEQJ01000069.1:0-669 GCF_003383195.1 Haloferax sp. Atlit-6N
CGCCGCGTGGACGACTTAGTGTCGTCGTTAGCAACGAACAACCGACTGCCGTGCTCCAAACAGTTTCCTCGGAGACAGCACAGCAGCTACTAGCGGCGCTTGACGACAACCCGGCGCCGGCCTCAGACATCGCAGAGGCTGCCGACACTTCCGTGCAGAATGCTAGGTACCACCTTGAGCACCTCTGCGAAGCCGACCTTGTTGAAACAGTAGACACGTGGTACTCCAAAAAAGGGACCGAGATGACCGTCTACGCACTCTCCGTCGAAGAGCTAGTTATTCAACTGAGGCGGTAGCGCGGAGTCCCCTTCCTCAAGGAATGAGCGGAGCGAGTGAGTAGGGAGGGGAGGAGCGCGTTCGTATAGACAATGAGCACTGGCTTATAAGTAGCAGTAGGTCCACATTGAAACTGTGGCAGACGACTACGTGCGTCGGACGGCAATCACTCGTCTCGAAGTTACGGACGAGCAACGCGACCTCCTCGAAGAAACCATCTCCGAGTGGAAGCGTGGTTGCCAACTCGCCACGGATATGGCGTGGAACGTCTGCAACGCTAAGAGCGACGTCCAGCCCCTCGCCTACGATGACATACGCGAACACACCGACCTCGGGAGTCAGCACGCGATTCTTGCCACTCACCAAGCCGCCCAAGCCATCACCGGCTGTATC
>NZ_QEQJ01000070.1:0-668 GCF_003383195.1 Haloferax sp. Atlit-6N
CCAGTTGCGCGGCCTTGTCGAGTCCCGCGGGTGTCGGTGCCGTGGCGATGAGCGCGGTCGCGACGACCGCGACGAGAATCGCGGTGGCGCGCCGTCGCGCCGACGCCTGCGCGCTCCACAGCATCAGAAGTTCACCACCAGCACCTCGATCTGCTGGTCGGTCAAGTTCGCGCGGTAGGTGTCGAACAACTGTTCGAGGCGGTCATCGGAGAGACTCCGCGTATCGCTTTCCAGCATCGAAATGTGTGCCTGCATAATATCGTCGACCTCGGTTTCGACGTCCCGCTGGCTATATCCTGCCGCAACCCGGAGGAGGCGCCACGCCATCGGCGAAATCTCGCGAACGTCTACGTCGTCTCCACCGGCTCCCATCTGTCGATACTGGTAGCCTCTCACGAACTTACATAATTGTTCGTTTTAACTTCGGGCGGTGCGCGGGGCCGTCCTCCGCGTACGGGGCTTCTCCGCCGCGGCCATCTCCGACGGGCCCTACGGCCGCCCGACCTGCTGACGACGTAGCCAGAGGTAATACCCGCCCGCCGGAACCGAGAGCAGCCAGACAAGCGGCACGAGCACGTTGCAGAGGTGGACGACGGCCACAGCTCCCCACACGCGCCGGTCAGGTGCCCACGCGACGTCGCTCTCGCGGATCCGTCGCGTGTCGAGGA
>NZ_QEQJ01000071.1:0-666 GCF_003383195.1 Haloferax sp. Atlit-6N
CGGAGCAAGTTCGTTTTTGCAGTATTCCTTCGTTAGCCGGGTCGCTGACCCGGCGACTGAGATACCGGCAGCGACCTCGGAGTTCTGATCGAAAATCGGAGTTCCCACAGCGTGTATTCCGCTCAGATCTTCGCCGAAATTTGTTGAAAAGCCTCTCTCTTGGATCTCTTTGAGCTCTTGACGCAGTTTGTTGCGCTCTGTGATGGTGTTCTCTGTCAACGGTTCCAACTCAGACCTATCAATAATAGTATTACGTCGGTCTGCAGGTAGATTTGCTAAAATTGCCTTTCCTGCCGAGTTTGCGTGAAGAGGTTTCCATGTGCCGATGATAGATTCTCGGTCTATAGATCGACCAGCAAAGTAACCATCGATGAACATTCCCATTCCATTTTGCTCAACCATACACCAGGCTGTTTCCCCAGTCTCATCTGCGAGACGGGCCAAATCCTCTTTTGCTACGCGGTAGACAGGCGACTGTTCTCGAGTATCAACTGCGACTGCAAAGAATTCAAGTCCCAACTCGTACTTATCATTTTTCTTGACTACATAGTCATAATCTCTGAGAGTTGATACATAATGATGAGCATTTGCTTTCGAGATATTGAGAATGTCACTCAGTTCGGTAACGCCTAACCGTCCATATTCACGAAATGCCTCAATAATAGA
>NZ_QEQJ01000072.1:0-665 GCF_003383195.1 Haloferax sp. Atlit-6N
TTGGCTCGCCGACCCCGGGGGCCTTCGACGACGAGGACGTCGTCCTCGGTGAACTCCTCGCCGTCAACATCGTCAGGGCGCTCGAACAGGTCCGGCGTAACGAGCGCCTCCACGAGCGCGAACGGGAACTCACGCGACAGAACGCCCGACTCGAAGAGTTCGCGAGCGTCGTCTCACACGACCTCCGTAATCCGCTCAACGTGGCCGAGGGGCGGCTCGAACTCGCGATGGAGTTCTGTGGGGACGAGCAGGCCAGAGACCAGTTAACGCAGGTCGCAGGCGCCCACGAGCGGATGGCGGATCTGATCGAGGACCTGCTGACGCTCGCTCGCGACCGCGAGACGACGCTCGATCCGACGCCCATCCAGTTTGAGCCCTTCGTCCGGACGTCGTGGCGGAACGTCGACACCGGTGCGGCCACGCTCGTCGTCGATGATGACGGCACGATCACCGGCGACGAATCACAGTTGCGACAACTGTTCGAGAACCTCTTTCGGAACGCAGTCGAGCACGGCGGACCGGACGTCACCGTCCGCGTGGGCACCTTCCAGAACGGCTTCTACGTCGCGGACGACGGCGACGGTGTCCCCGAAGACGAGCGCGATCACGTCTTCGAGTACGGCTATTCGACGTCACAGAGCGGCACGGGATTCGGGCTCTCGATC
>NZ_QEQJ01000073.1:0-664 GCF_003383195.1 Haloferax sp. Atlit-6N
TCTTCGAACCGGGAATCCTCACGGATCGTCTCCATGATCGTTTCCGGATCCTCGGAGAGGGAGAAATACATATGCACTCCTCTGCCTCGCCCCTTGCCCCGACGCTTGAAGTCCAGTACACCGTACGTACTCTGCTCTGTGACGTGATTTACGAACGTCTCACGGCTGTACTGGTCCGCATCCATCGTATCGGCAATGAATTGGTACGTCTTGAACGCAGGTCCAGCAGGGATCCACTCAGGATGTTCTCTTGCGTAGTGGGCAGTGGCCGCTACAGCGTAGATGGAGAGTTTCTTTTGAGTGGAGATCCCGCTAATATGACGAAGTTTGCGATTCTCGGTGTATTTCTCCTGGGCATCACGGACATCAGTCTCGGTAACCGTGTCAGCTCCACGCCGCTCGGCTAATTCGCCAGCCCATCTGAGGAGATCTATTGCTTTCCGTGCATCTCCATGCGTTTGGGAGCCAATGCAGCAACAAGCGGAACGACGTCATCTGCCAGTGATTCTGGCTTGAAGGCGTCTCGTCGGTTGTGGAGAATACTACGGAGTTGATTCGCATCGTAATCGTCGAAAAAGATGTCGTCAGGGTTGTAAGAACTCTGTGCGCGGCTGTTGAGGTCCTTCATGAAATCAGCGTAGTTCGTGATAGTCGTGAGAGAAAT
>NZ_QEQJ01000074.1:0-663 GCF_003383195.1 Haloferax sp. Atlit-6N
TTTTGAGAGCCCCGGCCAAAAACGGCTGACGCTCAAGGTGGTCGTTCAGGACGACGCGGGCGAGTACTATTCGTACACGTACCCGGTGTACGTCGAAGTGTCCGACCCGACGGTTAGAGCGAGCCTGTCGGCCGGCACGCCCGAAAGCGGGTCTGGAACTGAGCTCACGCTCACGAACTTCGGAAACACGAACCTCACCGACGTCGAGATCGCGGCCACCGCCGATGGGGAGCCGATCGAACGCAACTTCCTGTTCGACGTCGGCCCCGGATCGAGCCAATCGACCGTCTTCGACACCGACGACCTCGAAACAGATACGGTTACGTTCACCGCAACCTACTCCGCCGGCGGAGGTTCCCACACGACGTCGCTCGACGTCGACCTCGACGACCAGACCCCAGTGACGGGCGAAATCCGCCTCACCGGCGTGGAGGTCACCCGGTCCGGCACGGGCATTACTATTCAGGGCGACGCCGCGAACCTCGGGACCACCGACACGCAGTCGGTCCTCGTGCGCGTCCCCGACGCTGACGGTGTGAGCCCTGCGCCCCCGTCGGGTGAGTACTTCATCGGCGCGATCGAGGGCAGCGAGTTCGCTCGGTTCGAGCTAACGGCGCACGCTGAGTCGGACGTGTCGTCGGTCCCCGTCGAAATCTCGTACAT
>NZ_QEQJ01000075.1:0-660 GCF_003383195.1 Haloferax sp. Atlit-6N
TGTGCAGTAAAGAGCGTGACGATCATCGGTCAGAATAAAAATGAGCCAATCACAGCACCCCGGCAGCCACGAAGCAGATCACGAGGACGTGCTGTGTCAACCTAACGAGTTCGACGTCCCGTCGCCGCGACAACTGCGGGCGATGCGGTATCTTAGCGACCTTACGATCCGGCAAGTCGCTGACCGTGCAGATATCTCGACAGACTCGGTCTGGCGCTGGGAGCAGGGGGTGCAATCCCCACGGCTGTGTGACGTGCGCTCGCTCCTGCAGATCTACCAAGACGAAGCGGAAGAGCAAACCCAGTTAAAGCTCTGACTGTGCGAAAATCCGCAGGCATCTGTGAGAAAAGTAGTCCCTTAGTATCGTTATATTGGGTATGGCCGGAGAAGACCTGGCACCGTCGACGGTCGCAGGGTACATCCGTGTATTCCTGTTTTTAGCGCTGGCACTGCTGGTGATGAACGCGCTTATATCGCCGGCGCTGAGCTCCGGCTACAACCGATCAGTCGAGGAGCAGGTGCTGCTGTATCCCGATGGTAGCGGTGAGTTGTCGGCAGACGGGAACATCGAGAATTTCTCGGCGAGGCAGACGCTCGGAGACGCTGTCCGGTTCACCGGCGCCTCTGACTCGAGACTCGCCGGTGAGGCGAACATCAGCG
>NZ_QEQJ01000076.1:0-659 GCF_003383195.1 Haloferax sp. Atlit-6N
CGGGCTCGGATTCGTCGTCCGCGTCCGCGGTCTCGACGTCCTCCGCGTCCGATGCGGGATCGTAGGAGAACAACGCGGTGACGCCCAGCACGCCCAGCGCGACGGGCGCCTGCGTCGGCAGGAGCCCCAGGACGTCGATCGCGAGCATTCCGAGCGCGACCGAACTCCCGAAGCGGAAGAGGTCGATGTCGACCGCGCCGCGGAGCCGCGGGGCGAAGAGCGCCACCGCGAGCGCGAAGCCGACACCCGTGCCGGCTGCGGCGACGGCCCGCCCGACCGTCACGAGGTTCGGGTCGACCACCAGCGTCGCGTTGCTGAGGTCGAGGCTCGCGATCAGTCCGAGGCCGATGATGACGCTCGGGGACGGCAGGTACTCGCCGATCTTCGCGGATGCCGTCTTCGCGGCGACCGCGAGGATCACGAGGCCGGCGAAGCGGTGGAAGACCTCGAAGTTCAGGACCGTCTTCAGGGTCTCCGCGAAGAGCGCTTCGATCCCCGCGACCGGCAGCAAGAGCGCGCCGAGCACGAGCAAGGAGGTGACCTGTTCGCGTCGGGTCCCGTCCATCTCCGCGAGGATGACTGCGACCGTCGCCGAACCGCCGAGGATCAGCAGCCCCGTCTCGATGATGCCGAGCGGAGTGCTGAGCGGCCCGGCGATG
>NZ_QEQJ01000077.1:0-658 GCF_003383195.1 Haloferax sp. Atlit-6N
GACGCCGTGTTCGCCCTCGTCGAGGCCTTCGCTCTCTTCGCGCTCGCTCACGCGGAGGCCGACCAGCGAGTCCAGCGCCACGAGCGCGACCGCCGAGGCGGCGATCGTCCAGAGCGCGATGACGCCGACGCCGGCGACTTGGAGCACGAACTGATTGAGCGCGAAGCCACCGACCGCGAAGACCGGGATGAGCGCGGTGCCGACCGCGCCGGCGACGCCGTGGACCGCGAAGACGCCGCAGACGTCGTCGATCTTCAGCTTCTCCACGGTGAAGTGGAACGCGGGCAGGACCAGGAAGCCGCCGAGGCCGCCGAGCAGCGCGCCGCCCCACCAGGTGACGTGCGGGACTGCGACGGTGACGGCCACGAGGCCGGCCAGGAGGCCGTTCGCGGTCCAGAGCGGGTCAGGCTTGCCCTGGTAGCGCGCGGAGGTCAGCATCGCCATTGCACCGCCCGCACCCATTCCGAGGGTCGTCACGAGCGCGACGCGACCGAGCGCGGCGCCCATAAACGTGAGGCTGCCGTCCTCGACCGCGAGGATGGTCGCCTGCGTGCCGACGTTGAAGCCGTACCAGCCGAACGCGAGGATGAACGTCCCGAGGACGGCCAGCAGCATCGAGTGGCCCGGGATGGGCTGGCTGTTACCGTTCTCGTCGTAG
>NZ_QEQJ01000078.1:0-657 GCF_003383195.1 Haloferax sp. Atlit-6N
CGAAGCTTTTCGAGCCCCTCCTCGGCTTTGACTGTCCGCGCGCGCTCGACGTTGAACGGCGTCGAGACCATCCCGACGACGATCGCGCCCTGTTCTTTGGCGATCTTCGAGACGACCGGCGCGGCACCGGTCCCGGTGCCGCCACCCATCCCCGCGGTGACGAAGACGAGGTCGGCCTCGCCGAGGACTTCCTTGATCGTCCCCTGGGCCATCTCGGTCGCGCGCTCGCCCATCGAGGGGTCGCCGCCGGCGCCGAGACCCTGCGTCAGCGACTTGCCGACGAGGATCTTCGTGTCTGCCTCGATCATCTTGAGGTGCTGTTTGTCGGTGTTGATCGCCACCGTGTCAGCACCGTCGACGCCGATGTTGTAGAGCCGGTTGACCGTGTTGTTGCCGGCGCCGCCGCAGCCGACGATGACGATTCGGGGGTTCCCGAACTCGTCACCATCCGGAGCCTCGGTGGTTGCGTCGCGCTCTTCCTCGTCGCGCTCCATAGCCTCTCTGACAATATCTTGCATCGTCTTACACCTTGGCCCACGTGTGTTTGGTCGGCGAGTCGCGGCTCTCGGCCTGTTGTTCGTTTATCATCTCACGGACAGCCGAGCGGATCTCCTCCGACCGGTTCGGGAACTCCCCGGTCTCGACCATCTGTTCGAC
>NZ_QEQJ01000079.1:0-657 GCF_003383195.1 Haloferax sp. Atlit-6N
TTCGGAACGCGCGGGAACACGCTGGCGACGACGTGACCGTGCAACTGGGAACGATCGATGGGGGATTCTATCTCGAAGACGATGGTCCCGGAATCCCGCCGTCAGATCGAGATGGCGTCTTCGATTCGGGCTTTACGACCTCCGAAGACGGAACAGGTTTCGGTCTCGCCATCGTTCGTCAGATCGTCGACGCCCACAACTGGCAAGTCGACGTGGCCGCGGGGACTGACGGTGGGGCCCGCTTCGAGTTCCGCGGGGTCGACCGCGTCTCCGACAGGGAGTGACTCGAAATTAGGTTATCAGGCCCGATAACCGATAGTGATGTTTATCCACTCTCTGTGACGATGGACGAATATGAATACCCCTGAACAATCCTTTACCCGGAGTTCGAGCGGAATCCCGGGACTGGATTCGCTTCTCGAAGGTGGGTTCGTAGACGGCCGTCTATATCTAGTTTTGGGGGTTCCTGGCACGGGCAAGACGTTGCTTGGGACGGAGTTCCTCTGCGAAGGTCTCTCGGCCGGTGAGACAGTGCTGTTCATTCACGGCGAAGAATCTGCCGACGACCTCCGCGCGAACGCGGCCGAACTCGGAATCGACATCCGCGGCGCTAACTTCCTCGATGTCGGGCCGGAGTCGGACTTTTTCAAGCGGGCG
>NZ_QEQJ01000080.1:0-654 GCF_003383195.1 Haloferax sp. Atlit-6N
CTCGGACCGCACGGAATCAATAACCTATTTTATTCTCCACCGGAAGAACCACCTATGGCGAACAAGATCTTCGATCGGGATACCCTGCTCGACCTGACGGTCAATATGGTCCCGCTGTTCATCATGGCGTTCTTCATCGTCGCTTTCGCCGTGGTCACACCGTTCGGGGTCGACCCGCTCGCGTCATCGCTTCAGTTCGGACTAGTAGCCGTTCCGTTCGTGCTGCTAGCGATTCTGACGTACTTTGCCGGGCGTGCCGTCGCCGGGAGTGAAATGACGGGCGAACTCTATCTGCCCGGCCAGGCAGGCGTCGAGGGTGCCAAACCGCTCGGTGAAGACGGCGAACTGATGAATCAATTCGACGAAGACGAAGAGCCCGAAGCGGCCGTCGAAGGCGAGGCCGACACCGACGACGCTGCGAGCGAAGACGAAGCCTAACGCGCTTCGAATCGACTTCTTCCCCTTTGCTGGACCGGTCGATCAGCGCCTGCGGTGTGAGTCGATTCGGAGGCACCATCACGGCGTCCCGAACCTTTCATTACCTTCCGTTACTCAGACACCCCTATGGAGGTCAACGGACAGTTAGCACTGACGGTTCTAATGGGGATCCTCCTCGTTGCCGTCGCCGCGTGGATCGCGCGGGTCGAAAACTGG
>NZ_QEQJ01000081.1:0-653 GCF_003383195.1 Haloferax sp. Atlit-6N
GCCCGCCGACGTCCACTTCTAACAGATGGCTCGAATCACAAACTGGAAGCGTGAGAGCCGCACGCCCACACTCGCATACCGGAATACCGAGATCGGCGCTCGGGCTGTCTTACACCGAGCACCGGACTCGTACCGCTACAAGTGGCGTGGCGCAATCCTCGTCGACGGCTACCCAGTATGGTCGCGGGGGTACGAGACGAAGGACGCAAAATCGTTCCGTGACGAGCTCCGGAAGCGGCCAGCGCCCGAATTGAGTTGTCCCGAATGCCCGAACGAGGACATCCTCGTCGGTGAGAAGTCAGCAGACGGGGCGAAAGTTCAGCGCTGGTTCGACTGCCACGACTGCGGCTACGAAAGCCGCTCGGCAATCGTCTACGGCGCCGAGCGCTGAAATCATTCCCCGAGTACAGCGTCCACCGAGCACGGATTAACCAACAACTAGTCGGTCTGAGTCGGTTGTGTTGGTTAACGCGTTCAAGCACATCTGCAACTCAGAGACTGCAGCAAGTTTTTCACCCCCTGAGGGGTGCGGGGGTACTCAAACGAGTACCTTCGAACAGACCCATGAGTAGAACTATCGACTCACAGTCGCTCCAACAAAGAAGCCAGAGAAGTGACCGCGACATCGTCTACGTCGGCTACCGACAGCGAGG
>NZ_QEQJ01000082.1:0-653 GCF_003383195.1 Haloferax sp. Atlit-6N
CACCACCCGATTTCAGTTGGGTCGAGCGGACGCTTGCTTCCGGGACGACTTGGTAGACGAGCCGGTCGAGATACGGCAGTTGACCAGCCTCGCCCTCGCGGAAGTAATTCGGGTTCTTCTCGAATACGAACTTTGAGCCTCCTTGTGACTCCTCGGGAACGTACTGGAACGGCCCCGTCGCCCAGGCACCCGTGTCCGTCGTCCCAAGGCTCTCGCCGTGTTCCTCCAAGGATTCTGGCGGAATGATGGAGAACCACGCGAATGCGGACATCGACGCCTGCTTGTACAGAAACGGTGCGTACGGTTCTGCAAGGTTGAACGTTACTTCGTACTCGCCGGTCTTTTGAACCGTCTCTTGGGGGTCGATCCCGTCACCGACGAGCGTCCCAACGTATGCGCCACGGCCTGCCGCCCCGTATTCTTTGTCTAGAATCTTGCGGAAGTTCCATACGACGTCCTCAGCAGTCATTTCACGGTTGTATGGTTCGTGGAACTGCACGCCCTCACGAATTTTTACCGTATATTGCTTCCCACCGTTGGATATCTCGGGCATTTCCGCGGCCAAATCCGGCTTGAGTTGGCCCTCGGGAGTCACCCGATATAGTGAGTTCGACAGGTTCTCACACATCGTAATGCCGGTGGTAAACGAGACC
>NZ_QEQJ01000083.1:0-650 GCF_003383195.1 Haloferax sp. Atlit-6N
GCTGGGTCAGCGTCGACGCCGAGAGGTACTCGAACGTCTCGTCGCGGTCGAGCACGAGCGCGTCCGCCAGTTCGTCCAGCTCGAACCGACCGTCGGTCATCCGCTCGTCCAGCAGGTCCTCCTCGACGCCGCGCTCGACGTTCGCGACGAACGTGTCCCGGTACAGCGCGTCGTAGTCGGCCGCGCCGTCACGGTAGCTCGTGCCCGTGTCGTCTGTGGTGTCCTCGCTCTCCGTTCCGAGGAGGTCGATCGGCTCCTGGCCCGTCACCTCGTCGAAGTACCGATCGAGGTGGAGCACGGCCGCGACGCGCTTGTACGCGGGATCGCGCTCGATCCGGGCGGTCGTCACGTTGATGAGCGCCTCGTAGACTTCGTCGCGGGATGCACCCTCGTAGAGGTCGCGTTCGGCTTCCCGCACGAGGTCGGCGGCGGTGTCGTCGTCGACGATGTCGGTCTGTCCGCGCCGCGCTCGGTCGAGTAGTTCTCGTATCGCTGCGTCCTGTGTCGCTGTTGCGCTAGCCATCTTATCTAACTCCTGAGTTGCGTATCGCTCGGGTCTCAGTCCGCCTCCGAGTCAGGTGGCGAATCCGGACCCGAATCCGCATCGTCTGTGATCACTTCCCCGCCGTCGAGTTCCTCGTCTATGATCC
>NZ_QEQJ01000084.1:0-647 GCF_003383195.1 Haloferax sp. Atlit-6N
GTGGTCAGGTCGGTATCGGTACGCTCATCGTGTTCATTGCGATGGTGCTGGTCGCAGCGATTGCGGCGGGCGTCCTCGTGAACACGGCCGGCTTCCTCCAAGCGACCGCGGAGGATGCAGGCCAAGAGAGTGTAAACAAGGTGACGAATAGAGTCGACGTCGTGAGCACCCACGGGATGGTGAACCAATCGGGGGGCTCCACGACAATCGATACCCTAAATCTGACAGTGCGGATGGCCGCAGGCTCAGGGAGCGTCGACATAAACTCGACGACGATCAAGTATCTGAGCGGTTCGACCGCCAGAACGTTGGTCCACAACAATACGTCAACTGGCGTCGCCGATCCGAACTTGACGAATAACGAGTTCGTATCGGAACCGCTTGACGACGATGATACCTCGTATCCCGTCCTCAATAGTCAGGCTGACCGGTTCGAGGTCCGTATCAATACGTCCGTCGTTGAGGGAACCGACGTTAACGGAACCTCCACGGGTGACACGGTCAAACGCCTATTTGAACGTAGCAGAGGTATATGTTCGGTGAGTTACAAGAGAGCGTATGGTCCTCGAACGAGCGGCCCGCGGCCCCTCCAGTCACGTCGATGCCGACCACGAACCGACCGTCCAACGTACCCCGGCTCACGCCGA
>NZ_QEQJ01000085.1:0-642 GCF_003383195.1 Haloferax sp. Atlit-6N
CCGTTTCCTGACCGGCTCGCTCGGTGATCGCGTTGATAACGACGGTCGTCCCGTGGACGAACTGGTCGAGAGACGCTGGGTCGAGGGCGCTCTTCTCGACGGCGGTCAGGACGCCGTCAGCGAAATTCGCCGGTGTAGTTGAAGTCTTTTCGAGTTCGAGCGTGCCGCCATCGACGGCGGCGAGGTCGGTGAACGTGCCGCCGATGTCGATGGCGATGCGGTTGATCTGTTGTGTCATGAGTCGTGGGTGCTAGTCGTTCGGATGCGTCTCTGTTCGGTCGCAGTTGCTCCGCTCTTGATGGCCGGCCCGGCAGCCGCCGTAACCGTCGAGCGGCGCAAGTTAGTCACGGTCGCCGTCCACTCCCTCCCTGTCAGCCTGGTCTCCGGCGAGATAAGCGTCGACGTCGTCCTGTTTCGGGCCGGAGTCGTGTAGGCAGCGCGTCAGGTGGCCGGGTTCGACCTCGACGAGTTCGGGGTTCACAGCGTTGCAGGCGTCGAACGCACGATGACAGCGTGGATTGAACGGACAGCCACTCGGTGGATTCGCCGGGTCCGGCGTCCCGCCGCTCACCTCAACCGCGTCCGGTTTAAGATCCTGCTCATGAGATTCGACGACCGGGATGGCGGAGAGCAACTGCTCGG
>NZ_QEQJ01000086.1:0-637 GCF_003383195.1 Haloferax sp. Atlit-6N
ATTCAATTCCTTGTTAATAATGTTAGAACAAAATACTTTCTGTTTCATTAATTGGTTGGCATCTCTTCGACTGATGTTCTTCAGTCGAGCGATTGATGTGGTCGTTGGAAGTTACAGGGCTGCGCGACCTATATGGGCCACCCGGACACTCATGTGGTTCCGTACCTACGAATTATGGGTGCGGTCAACTCGTATTCTGAGCGTATGGAACCACCTTCCGATGTGATTCCGTTTCACGTAGTTGAGCTGACTGCCAGATTCTAATCAAGAGAGGACTGACTGATAGCCCAACCGTCAACAAGAAACACAGTTGGCCTGCTTCATGCCACCCAAATGATTCGGCATCAGGAGTCAACTTTGTCTCGATGCTTATTCAGTGAACAACAAGGCTACCCATCATTTGTCGTGGCCGTAGTTTCATCAATCGAAATTTTAGCTGTGTGACCGCAGTCAGCGACCCGACGTACCATTGCCAAACAGCTTGGTGGGACAGTTCAACACCAAGGGACACTCGTTGGGCAGCTCTGCGAACAATCTATCAACATAACTCAACGACCTTCTTGCATTCGATCTCCCGCTTTATATATCTCACATGTGAGAAATGTCATCCCGAGGATACTAATTGGGGATCAAGAGA
>NZ_QEQJ01000087.1:0-635 GCF_003383195.1 Haloferax sp. Atlit-6N
CCCGCGGGAGCCCGTCGTCTGCGAGATCCGAATCGAGTGCGGCGACGCCGGCTTCGATCGTCTCCTCGATCCGCTCGGTGAGCGACGCCGAGAGATCAGACTGCCGCTCTGTCAAGAGCGTCGCGAGGTAGGTGACGACGCTCGCCGTCTGGTCGGCCTGGTGTTCGGGCGCGTCTGATCCTTCGATCTGTGCGTTCGCCCAGCCAGGAGCGAGCGATCCGTCGATCGCCCACACCCGGTGGGGCCACGAGCCGTCGTCGCGTTGGGTGTCACAGAAGAACGCGGCGACGGTCGAGAGCCGCTCTGTCAGATCGAGGTCGAGCAGTTCGTCGCTCCGAAGAAGGTGTCGAGCGGACTCGGCCTCGTCGCGGAACCACGTGTAGCCGTAACCGCCCGAGTGCGTGTAGAAGGGATCGAACTCGGGGCCGGCGATGTGCGCACCGGAGGGCGCCGTCAGCAGCGAGAGCGCCCGCAGATCGGCGCGGACGGTTCGCGGTCTCGGCACGTCTTCGGGGACCGCCACCTCGGCACGTTCGCGGGCAGCAGCGCGAATCTCGTCCGCCGTGGCGTGTTCGAGCGCGCAGTTCCGGAGGTCCGCCAGTGCGTCCTCGCGGTCGACCTCGGTGTGATCAGAC
>NZ_QEQJ01000088.1:0-634 GCF_003383195.1 Haloferax sp. Atlit-6N
TGTACATACACCTGAGTCGCCTCTCGTTCTGGATTCCGACCTCCGATAATTGAGACTCGGAGCCCTGCCTGCGTTACACCGTGAACGGAACTCGGGAGACTCTGTGAGTCATAATAATCGAGTTCCTGATCGATTTTGGTTGTCACCGCCTCCAACACCGTCGGCCATTCTAGATCAAAATATCGGCAGGTCTCTAGATCGACAGTCTCCTTGTGGACTTCACCGCCACTTCCGGTACAGCGAGTGTGTAACTTCTGGTTTTCTTCCTCAACCTCGCTATTCCGAAGCGGTGCGCGACAGTGTTGATTCGGACAGCGTTGTGGGAGTTCTAGATTTGAGGACACGAACGATGTTTCGCTGAGAGTTGGGGGTAGATCTGTCTCAGCTACCGTCCCATCTCGAAGCCGTAGTTCAATTGCCTCTACTAATGCATCGAATGGCGGTCCGCTCATACCACGTCTTCCTCGTCGAAGAAGTATTTCAAGGCCAGTTGTGCATCATTCGATAGTCGGGCACTATCGGTCGGCTGGTAGTCACCGCTTCTGACCGCTACGTTTCTGTTGTCAATCGAGAGGACTAATGCTGCATTTTCGTCGTCGGCAGTAGCCAGCAGATCAAGGAAACTATCCCGCAT
>NZ_QEQJ01000089.1:0-634 GCF_003383195.1 Haloferax sp. Atlit-6N
GCCGAGCGCTTGATCAAGAGATACCGATCACCGGCGTCGTCGCGGACGGTCTGCATAGTCGTGACCTGGCCCGAGCGGCGCTTATCAGTTGCGCTGGCGGACACGATCACTGGTGTTCGTCCGGACCGGCGCCCGCGGTATCGGCGTCCGCGTTTGCCGTCCCGCCAGATTCTGCATCTGTCTCCCCGTCAGCATCTGTATTTGCCGCCCCGTCAGCATCTGCGTCGGCCGCGCCCTCGTCGCTGTCTGCGACGTGCTCTTGGTACGTCCGATAGAGGTCGTACGTCCGGTAGAGTGCGAAGAGGCCGACGACGACGGCCCCGCCGCCCCAGGTCCACTGACTGCGGAACGCGATGAGCAACAAGCCGAGGCTGACGCCTGCGAGCGCGACGTTGGCGTAGATGACCGTGGCCCAGAAGAACTTCGCGAGGTCGCCGTCGACGTCGATGCCGGCGGCATCTTCGTCCCCCGACGTCTCGACCGATGGGACGGAGACGAGGTCGTTCTCGGGGTCTCCCCACCGGTCTTCGGGGTTGGGCTCGTCCGGTTCTTCGAGCCACTCGTCGAAATCCGTCGGCACGGTCGAGTCGAGGGGCGGACGCCGCAAAAACAGTTCGTTCCGCCGAAAGAGAGC
>NZ_QEQJ01000090.1:0-634 GCF_003383195.1 Haloferax sp. Atlit-6N
GGCCGCGGCGCGCGTGCCATCGAAGCCGTCTCGGAGGGTCGCATCAAGCGCTACCGGGACTTCACCGTCGTCGTCGGCCACGAAGACGAGTACGTCGTCGAGGACGGCGGGTGCACCTGTAAGGACAGCGCGTACAACCTCGATCCGGAGGACCCCCACGAGCGCTGCTGGCACGTGCTCGCGGTCGCCATCGCCGAACGCATCGGCGAAGTCGACTACCACGAGATGTGGTACTCCGAGGTTCGGGAGTTCATATAGACCCCGTCGAGACGCGCTCCGCACCGTTTTTACCACGTCTCGGCGAATTTCGGGTATGCCAACGATCGACGAGAAGCGAGTGTACACCGACAACTCCGGGACCGAGACGGTCTATCTCGCGACGGGACTCGGCGTCGTCGCCGTCTCCGTCTCCGACGACCTGATCGGGGAGTTCGGCGTCGCAGCTCGGTGTCACGCCCGCGACGTCGCGACGGCGGGCCCGCTCGTCGCGGTCGCGACCGACGAGGAGGTCTTGGTGGCGGATCGGAGCACAGTGGACGGCGACGCGGCCGCCACCGCCGGCCCGTCCGACGCGCTCGATTTCGCCGCGACCGGCTTCGGGCCCGCGACCGCCGTCGGATTCGACGCGGACGCG
>NZ_QEQJ01000091.1:0-632 GCF_003383195.1 Haloferax sp. Atlit-6N
TGTGTCACGCTCGACCCCGATTTCGACTTCATCTCGGTCGCGACCGACTACCTCGAAGACGAGGGCTACTACGAGGAGACGGCGCGTCAACTGATCGAGCAGGGCGGCCGGCAGGTCCAGCAGACGACGCGAGCGCTCTTCGAGGTGCCGCCGAAGATGAACCGGACGCTCGATCGGATCGACAACGACAACTCCACTGTCAACGTCCGGCTCGAGGACGAGAACGACGTTCTCGACCGGCTGGCGCGCCGCATCGTCTACGGCCTGTTCGTCGCTGTCGGTGCCCTCTCGACGGCGATTCTCTACACCTTCGATGCGACCAGCGTCGTTCCGGCCGCGGTCGCTGCCGTGCTGACGCTGCCGCCGCTGTTTGCCCTCTACCGGTCGTTCCGGAGCAAGCGCGGCATCCGCGCGAAGCCACAGTTCACCCGGCAGAGTATGCGCGAGCGCCGCGAGGACTGAGAGGGATTCTCGGAAGTCTCCATAGACTCCTCGCCGGACGATACGGCGAGACTCTCCGAACAGTTACGATAGCCCCTATTAGTTCGACTCGACGAACGACTCGATCCGGTTCAGCGCTTCCTTCAGTTCGCTCATCCCTGACGCATACGAGACGCGGAGATGCCCGTTCA
>NZ_QEQJ01000092.1:0-631 GCF_003383195.1 Haloferax sp. Atlit-6N
CCATATTTAGTAAATACAGATGGAATAAATATTTTAAGGCTTATAAACGCTCATCTGACATTGTAGAATTCATGCTTTCAAAAGACGATATACTACGACACTCCTACGAACTTGTCCAAGGATTACGAAAAGACCTAAGGTTATGTAATTGGCCTAAATTTATTAATCGTTTAAATTCAGTTAGTACAAAGTCTGTGAGTAAGGGTGTATGGAAAGTGGTTAAATATTATAGAAAACATCAAAGGATGTTAAGAAATACAATTTATTACCCAGCATTTAATAATGGTGCTATAGAAGGAATTAATAATAAGATAAAATTAATCAAGTGAATTTCTTTTGGTTACAGAAATTTCAACAACTTCAAAGCACGTATAATGATGATTTTCAGCTTATATAAAGGAGAAAAAAGAAGACAACCAAGCCCAATATTGGACTGGCCGCCTAAAAATAAAAAATCTAAAAGGTGTAATTTAAAATAATTCTTTGAATTATATACCCTCCACATTTGGTAGAGAACCTTTTTTACAGCTAATCTTAGTATGTTTATAGAGAGCATATCAAAGTTTATAAAGTTGTACGTTATGTGAATGTTAGAAAAGATATGACTAGCTAAATTTATAATCAATTATTT
>NZ_QEQJ01000093.1:0-630 GCF_003383195.1 Haloferax sp. Atlit-6N
CGTAGGCATGCGCTTGAACAGCGGGATGATGAACGTGAATGGCGAGTATTCGCCTACTGTGTTACACAGTTAGAACGGGAGTCCACGCTGAATGCCACGCTCTTCAGGGCGTGGTAGCTTACTACGGCTGAAAACTGAGGAGCGACCATATCTATCGAAATAACGACCGCCGCAATCGAACGGGGGTCACCGAACGATCGTCACCCGTCGGTAGCGCGGAGGCCCCACCCTCAAGGAGCGCAGGGCTTCCGCCTCTGGTGGAAGCACAAGCGAGTAGGGTGGGGAGGAAGCCGACCCGGCACTGACCAACCGCCAGACTGTTGCCCACTAACTCCCAATCATTAAGTAACCACAAGTAGATATGTGAAATATTGTGGAGCACCGTCGAACTGCCGTTATCAAGCTCGACACGCCCGAAGGTGCGGATGCATACCTTCGAGAGACTGTCGAGCAATTCAAATACTGCGCCAACACCGCGAGCAAGTGGTGTTGGCACGGCGACGACGACGGCTACCACATTCTCTCGAAAGCCAAAGCTGAACGCGCGCTCTACGACCAACTACGTGAAGACACCGAACTGACAGCGAACCTCGTCCAGAAGGGGATTCGCCAAGCCGTCGAAGCCACCAA
>NZ_QEQJ01000094.1:0-629 GCF_003383195.1 Haloferax sp. Atlit-6N
AGAAACCGGACGATCCGCCGACGAACCTGGTAATGACAGGGTTCTATACCTTCTCGCCGGCGATCTTCCACGCGACGCGACTCGTCCAGCCCTCCGATCGCGGCGAGTACGAACTCTCGGACGCGATCGACTTGCTCATACAGTCCGGACGGACGATCGACGCGGTCGAACTCGAAGGATGGCGGATCGACGTGGGCTACCCCGAAGATCGGGCTGAAGCCGAACGGCGGCTACGAAACGCGGAGGAGGAAGCTGCGTCACACGTGTGACACGAATCGCGGAACAACGGGAAATATATAAACTAGGTCACGCAAGCATCGATGACGATTGGATGAAACGAGCACAACCAGACGGTATTTCTGACTCTGCGACGGCGAGTAGCGGTACGACGTTCGATTTCGATCCAGGACGGGAAACCATCGTCGTCGACGTCGTCGAGGCGGTTTCGGCGATCGCAGGTGTAGAGGCACAACAGTTCGAACCGCGATTGTACGAGGCAATCGACCCCGACGCTCTTACACGATTAATCCAATCAGGCGGCGACGGGGTTAGCGTGTCGTTCGAGTTAGGTGAGTATCAGGTTACTGTCCGAGGGCGCGGGGAGATCGAAGTCGCAGACCTGTAACCAG
>NZ_QEQJ01000095.1:0-628 GCF_003383195.1 Haloferax sp. Atlit-6N
TTTATGTTCTCAACGTCCTTACAAAGCTCCATGAATTCCGTCTCGGCCCTCGACTCCCTCGCTGGCGAATCAATCGTCGTTATCGGTGGTGGATTCGGCGGTCTCTCGACAGCCTGCTACCTCGCCGACGCCGGGGCAGATGTGACGCTGCTGGAGAAAAACGAGCAACTCGGTGGCCGAGCGAGCACGCTCGAACGAGACGGATTCCGGTTCGACATGGGTCCATCGTGGTACCTGAGGCCCGACGTGTTCGAGCGGTTCTTCGCGTACTTCGGCAAGCGGCCCTCGGACTACTACGAACTCACCCGCCTCGACCCCCATTATCGCATCTTCTTCAAAGACGGCGACCGCGTCGATATGGTTCCGGACCTCGAACAGAACCGACAGACGTTCGAGTCCTACGAACCCGGCGCGGGCGACCGCTTCGACGAGTACCTCCAGAAGTCGAAGAAGAACGACGAGGTCGGGATGGAGCACTTCGTCTACGAGGATCGCTCCTCGCTCCGGGACTTCATCGACTGGAACGTCTTCAAGAACGCCCGCGGCCTCTCGCTCATCGGCTCGATGCAAGATCACGTCGAGAAGTACTTCGAGCACCCCAAACTCCAGCAGATTATGCAGTACACGC
>NZ_QEQJ01000096.1:0-626 GCF_003383195.1 Haloferax sp. Atlit-6N
AGCGCCATCTTCTTCGAGCGCAACAACATCGCACCGATGCTCGATATGGTCGACCAGTACGGCGTCTCCGTCTCGGGCTTCCCGCTTTTCGCCAGTCTCCCCTTCGGCGACGTGCTGGCGGGCGTGTTTATGCTACTGGTGGTGACGTTCTTCGTCACCTCGGCTGACTCCTCGACGCTCGCGCTCGGGATGCTCACGACCGGCGGCAAGCAACACCCCTCGACGGTCAATCGGATCATCTGGAGCGGTCTGATGGGCGGTCTCGCCTCGCTGCTCATCGTCGGCGGCGGCATCGACGCCCTCCGGTCGTCGGCGATCATCACGGGCTTCCCGTTCGCGCTTATGTCCGTCGTCGCAATCGTCGGAATGGTCTGGGAGTACCAGTCGGTCCACCCGCTGCTGTCGGGTGAGGACGACTCCGTGGTCACGACAGGGGCGAACTCCCCGGCGGTGTCGATGAGTTCCGACGACGACTGATACTGTCTGACAGAACTCTGTGCAGCGTATCGGCACTCCGTGGGTGCCAACGCACTTCACAAACTGCTGTCCGATAGTATGAGCGAGCGACGCCGCGTCGTCGTTCGAGCGGCCGATTCCCACAGACCCTTATGTCGAGGCGCCGGAGA
>NZ_QEQJ01000097.1:0-626 GCF_003383195.1 Haloferax sp. Atlit-6N
GACGAGATGGGGAAGATCGACTTCCTCGCGAACAACGCCGGCATCGAGTCGATCGCCGACGGTGTCGAGATGGACGAGATGACGTGGGACGAGATGATCGACACGAATCTCAAGGGCGTGTGGCTCTGCTCGAAGCACGTCGGCCAGCACTTCATCGAGCGCGGCGACGGCGGGAACATCGTCTCGACGTCCTCGACCGCCGGCCAAGTCGGCATTCCGGGCAACGCGCACTACGTGTCGGCCAAGCACGGCGTCGTCGGTCTCACGAAGACGCTGGCGCTCGAACTCGCCGAGTACGACGTCAACGTCAACGCCGTCTGCCCGACCGGCGTGAGCACGCCGATGGTCGACGGCGTGCTGGAAGCCTACGGCGAGGAGGCCCTCGAAGAAGCGACAGAGATGACCGGCCCGTGGAACATCTTCGGCGACGGCGGGATGATCGACGCCGCAGACATCAGCGAGGCGTATATGTGGCTCTCCAGCGACGCCGCACGCTACGTCACGGGGACGGCGCTGGCGGTCGACGCTGGTCTGATGGCAAAGTAACGAGGCCTCTCGCAACGAAGCGGTCTCATCCCCAGCAATTTTTTCCGTGAGAAGCGAGATAGTTCGATGGGATCGACAAT
>NZ_QEQJ01000098.1:0-625 GCF_003383195.1 Haloferax sp. Atlit-6N
GGACAAAACAATCACCTCTGGTTAGAGGTGTTGGAGGGTGATGACGTCGGCATTCGGGTCTCTGTTCCACGTTACAGCCGTGCATATGATGAGGAGCTTCAGGAACAGGTGCTGGACTTGGATACCGGCGATGTCCACGAGTTCATACTCGAAAGCGAGGAGACAACGAGCCCGAACTGGCGTATTGCTACAATCGACCCTGCTGAGGAGCAGGATCGTCAGACGCCAGTCACTGCGTAGTCAGCTTCGACGTTCTTCAGCCGATACTTCGTCGGGAGGCTCTCTCATATTTCTTCTCAGATTCATTCGTGTATACTGCACTGCTGGGTGCCGTGACTGTTCAGTTGGTCTCGTTGCTGCGTCAGCTGTTGGTGCATTTTCGGTACTAGTTGCGTCGACGTCGCCATCCGAATCTGTGTTCTCGTTGGTCTCTCCATCTCCCGGCTCATTTTCGCTCCTCGGATGGTGATTTTCTCGTCAAGCACTTTTCCCGGACATCTCACATTGCACACCGGCTCTTCCTTTGGACGATTTTCGAGGTACTCAAACCGATCTGATGGGTTTGTAGGCCGTTAGAACCGGGTCGGGCTCTTTTGCAGCCGTAACAGACACCTCGACGAGGTCA
>NZ_QEQJ01000099.1:0-624 GCF_003383195.1 Haloferax sp. Atlit-6N
CCGCGTACACGTACGAGCTCGTCGACATCCTCACGGTCCGCGGGTCCCGAGGGCTCTCACAGACACTCGATCACGTCCACGCACAGCGACTTGCGGACTGGGCCGACGGCGACGCCCACAACGCGCTCGCGGCCCTGTTCCTCGCCGCGAGCAACGCGGAAACCGACGGGGCAACGCGGCTCCGTGACGAGGACATCGACGCCGGGAGAGCAGCCGTACCGAGAGATGGCGTCCCGATCGGGCAAGTGCTGGCACTCTCGGACAACGAACGACTGGTTCTCGACCAGCTACTGGAACTCTCACTCGACGGCGAGGCGCGGATCGAGACCGCGGCCGAGCAGATCGCCGAGCGGACCGACCTGACTCACGGGACGGTCAAACGACTACTGTACGAACTCGCGCAGTTCGGCGTTCTGGAACGGCGGGAGGTCTCCGTCGGCGCCCGGGTGGCCGGGCGACGACCGAGCGGCGCCGCGCTGAACTTCGCCCCCCGACTGCTTACTGCACTGCAAGGCGGATGAGCACGACCTACATCGGCGCGCTGGATCAGGGGACGAGCGGAACCAGATTCGTCGTCTTCGACGAACGCGGCGATCCGATCTCGGAGGCGTTCACCAGTCATCG
>NZ_QEQJ01000100.1:0-622 GCF_003383195.1 Haloferax sp. Atlit-6N
AGAGTGAATTGCTCTAATTGTAATTTATTATAATCGTTATCTATAGAGTAAGGATCACTGAAATGAATTGCCTCATTAGCATCTTTAAGATAATTATATAGTTCCAACATTTGCGTTTGGTTATCTTGATTACTCCAATCTATGTGTTTACTGAAATTATTGAAGTTATATTTGTTTTCTGTTTCAGGATTGTCTTTGAGCGCTAGTGTTTGTTCTATAATTTCTAATCGAGTTATTTGTTTATAATTCCTTAACTCTTTAATATTTTCCGCATGGTTTATTATGTTATAACTATCCTTCATCATATCTTGTAAGTCACTAAACTTTTCACTTAACAATATTTCGTTATTTAGCTCTGTATGCCTTAAATTTTGTTGTTCCTCTTTAAAAAGTGTTTTTATTTTTGAAAATGCATCTACCACGTTATCTTTACTTTTGCCTAACAACTCTTTAATATTTTCGCTGATAATTTTAGGATTTATGGCATAATCGGAGAGAAAAGCCTTGATTCCATGTATATTTTTATTGATGGTTTCTCCTGTGAATTTTTCATGTAAGCGCGCTTTAATGCCTGTAATAGATTGTTGTAATTCAGTGAAATAACCACTTAGTCCTAAGTTTT
>NZ_QEQJ01000101.1:0-622 GCF_003383195.1 Haloferax sp. Atlit-6N
GTGGCTCAGCACTTTACTGACCGAGGGTGGAACGTTACGGTCATCGATCCGGACCCGGGGCGGGCCATCGGGGACGACGACATCGACGTCATCAGAGGTGACGCGACGAAGCCGTCGGTGCTCGACGAGGCCATCACCGACCGGACGGACACCGTCGGCGCACTGACGGACAAACAAGACACGAACCTCGTCGTCTGTATGGCGGCGAAACGCCACGCGACGGGGCTCCGAACCGTCGCCCGAATCGAAGAGGGCGCGGGCGACGAGTACGAGGAGTACGTCGATCAGGTCTACTTCCCCGAGCGCGCCAGCGTCCGCGCGGCGGTCAACGCCCTGTCGGGGAGCGACGTCCGCACGCTGGAGGAGGTCACCGGTGAACTGGAAGTCCTCGACGTACGGATCGACTACGACGCGCCGGCGGCGGGCGAGGTCGTGTCCACTGCGCTCCCCGAAGGCTCCGTGGTCATCGCCGAGGCGGACGGCCACGTCGCCGTCCAGCACTCGACAGAACTGATCGGTGGCCGACGGTACCTCATCGCGGCCGACCGCGACGTCGTCGGAGAAGTCCTCACGCAGTGTCGCGGTGAGGACGCAGTGTAGTCAGGAACTGCTTCTCCGCCGT
>NZ_QEQJ01000102.1:0-622 GCF_003383195.1 Haloferax sp. Atlit-6N
CTCTCGCTTGGGCTCCGGTACACATCTGCATCGCGGTCTCGGTCGTCATCGGTCCGTGCTCACGATCTATAACGACGAAATCGAAACCAGCGACAGCCGCTATCTCCGAGACCATAGCCGAATCGAGGATCTGGAACGTGCCGAGAACTGCTTCACCCGCATCGAGTCGCTCCCGTAACGGTCGATCTAGCATACACGCCACGTCGAAGGAGGGGCTAATAAATCTCTCCCACAACGGCGTTCGAGGAGTGCGGGAGTCCCAGCAAGGATCGAGTGTTCAGCTGGATTTGCTCCTTTCCTCCGCGGTGGTATATAAAATTCTCTTGGTCAGAATAACTGGTCACTCTGTCAGAACAAGGCGGCCTCAGCCGTATTCGGCCCCCATAGAACCGGATCACCCCCGGAGAAAAATCACAAGCGTACGATTGTGATTCGTGTGCGGTCGCAGCCTCGAACAGAATTTCAGTAGCACTTAAAATTCTATTCTACAGAACGACACCGAAATTGTCAGAAACGACCGCTTAGAGGCAGTGCAACGTGGTATATCAGTTGGTCACTCGCGCACGTACGCTAACCCGACGCCGCTACTCGCGAAGAGGGCTCCGAGCAGCCAGAACGAAAC
>NZ_QEQJ01000103.1:0-621 GCF_003383195.1 Haloferax sp. Atlit-6N
CGATGACAACATCGGATAACTGCACCCTCTGTCCGAACCGCTGCTGCCCTATCTCACGAATACAAGCACGCGGCACCTACGCGTTCCTGTGGATTTCAACACGCCTTCAAGATTCAATGTGCTGATCAATGGGATCTCTGCCGACTGAGGTGATCGAGTAGTCCACTGCCCGGACATTCGGCACTGCCCGGACGGTGTTGACGAAGCCAGCTAGTGCCTCCGTGGTCCCCTCAAGGACGAACAACTCCATACAGTACTGGTCCTGGACGTGTGCATGCGTAGTCGCGGAGACGATAGCATCGTATTCGTGGCGTACTCCCGTGAGACGCTGCTGGACGGCGGGTTGACAGTACTCGAAGACCACCGATACTGTACACATCTGCTTCTGTCCGTCGATATTTTGCCCCTGAAACTCTTCGAGTAGCGACCGTGTGCCTTCGCGGACGACCTCGCTTCGGCCACTGTACCCGTGTTTGTCGGCGAACTCGTCGATGCGTTCGAGTAACGCTTCGGGCATCGAGATGCTAACGACGCCCATATGCTAAAATTCTATTCTGAGTTATTAGTATCTGTTATGACTGTGGAGCCTACACCGTAATAATTAGTATTTTAGTATAGTAG
>NZ_QEQJ01000104.1:0-620 GCF_003383195.1 Haloferax sp. Atlit-6N
TGAGTTCAGAGACTAACGCCGCGGCGTCGTCGTGGAGGTACGT
Organism: Haloferax sp. Atlit-6N; assembly: GCF_003383195.1. NCBI lineage: Archaea > Methanobacteriati > Methanobacteriota > Halobacteria > Halobacteriales > Haloferacaceae > Haloferax > Haloferax sp. Atlit-6N. The sequence goes on from NZ_QEQJ01000104.1 coordinate 44, forward strand.
CGCCTCCGCGCGGGCCTGCGGGTCTTCGACGGCGTGAAACGCCGGCCAGAACTCCTCGGGGTCGATCCCCCACGCCCGGAGCTGGGGGTCTCGCGCTCCGCCGAGGCCGTGCCAGACGATCTCGGCCTCCCGGTCGGTGAACTCCCGGCCGAGACGCTCGCCAACGCGGTCGAACACCTCGCGGGTGTAGGACCACTCGGCGTCGACGATCGTGCCGTCGAGGTCGAACAGCCAGAAGTCGTAGTCGGCGTCGGGGTCGGAGGGGACCATTGGACCGGCTATAGGACGCCCCCGCGTAAGTGTATTTCGTCGGGTCGAATTCGAATCGGTCGATTCGAGCCGTGATCGGTGACGGATCCTCGCTCGTCGACCCTCAGGAATCGACGATTCTCAGGAGTCGACGACTCGAATGCTGGAGCCGAGGTGTCGATGGAGCACGTCGCGGGGCGGATCGCCGTTGAAGGGCTCGGGGTTCGACGCGATTTCCGCTTCGAGCGCCTCGCGGTACTCCTGGTCGAGTTTGAGTTCGCTGAAGCTCACGCGGTCGGCCGGGACCGAAAGCCACGACTCCGCGAGG
>NZ_QEQJ01000105.1:0-620 GCF_003383195.1 Haloferax sp. Atlit-6N
CGAAAGGGAATCCGGAACTGATGGACCTCGAAGCGACACTCGCCAAACACGAGATCACCCGCGAGCAACTCGTCGACGTCGCGATCCTCTGTGGCACGGACTTCAACGAGGGCATCTCCGGCGTCGGGCCGAAGACGGCGCTGTCGGACATCCGCGAGCACGGCGACCTCTGGGCGGTGCTCGACGCCCGCGAGGCGTACATCGAGAACGCCGACCGCGTCAGAGACCTCTTTCTCGACCCGCCTGTCACGGACGATTACGCGTTCGATACCGACCTCTCGCCCGATATCGAGGCCGCACGCGCGTACGTCACCGCGGAGTGGGAGGTCGCCGCCGACGAGGTCGCACGCGGCTTCGAGCGTATCGAGTCCTCGCTCGTCCAGACCGGCCTCGACGAGTGGATATGATCGGTGAGCGTGTCGGGAGCGTGAACCAGACGGCTGTGAATCGAACACGAAAACCGGGAGACATCGGATCTGTGACGCCCCGTCCCCACCGCTAGCCGGTAACTCAAACGAGCGTTCCACCTATCCCAACTGGTATGATACCGTCAATCATCTGTGGTGACAATGCGTCGCCGCCGCCTCCTCTCGCTCGCCTCCACCCTCGCGTTCGGCTGT
>NZ_QEQJ01000106.1:0-616 GCF_003383195.1 Haloferax sp. Atlit-6N
GAGCGCGAACAGGCGTCCGGGTAACCCGTTCGATGGTACCACCGACAGGCGATGGCGGGAGCCCTGCTCCCATCGATCGTCCCATCCTCGAGTTCCTCCAGACGCGGCTCCAAGCGACGAAGCAGGTCTCCCGAGCGACCGTCACGGACGCCAGCGGTCATCTGGAACTCCACGTCGTTTTTGCCCCGTCGTACTCCCCGGCAGCTGTCGACGAGGCGCAGTTGATGGTCCGTTGGTACACGAACGACGACTTCAGACTCCACTATCGAGAGCAGCACGCGGACCACGCCTGGGAGTGCCGGTGGGACCGGCACCCGAATCCGCACAATACGCGGGACCATTTCCATCCCCCGCCCACCGCCCCGACGCCCGGCGAGGACGCATCGTGGCCAGACGACCATCGTGATGTCGTTGCGCTCGTCCTCGAGGAGATCGAAGACCGGATTACGGAGTTGTGGGATGAGTAGTGACCCAACCTGCGGTGAGTGTTTGTCGCCGTCCCCCAGTACACGCCGCCTTGTGGTGTGCGAACGAGACGCAGCGCGTCACGTTACCGCCGAGATGCCGTCGTCGACGCCTGTACGCTCGAACATCGTGGATACGAGTTCTACTGTCT
>NZ_QEQJ01000107.1:0-615 GCF_003383195.1 Haloferax sp. Atlit-6N
CTCTCTGCTGTGAGACGCCGCTCAGACGATCTGATTCGCGAGAGCGTCGTCAGTGCGGATCCGCTTGGTGTTTTCTTCGACTAACGCGGCGACCCGCTCGCCGTACGCTCGGGTCGCGCCGGCGGCGTGTGGCGTGACGATGACGTTCTCCATCTCCCAGAGCGGCGAGTCGTCCGGTAGCGGCTCCTCTTCGAAGACGTCCAGTGCGGCCCCAGCTATCCCGCCGGCTTCCAGTGCTCCGATTAGACTCGCCTGGTCGACGACCGGCCCGCGCGCGACGTTGACGAGATAGGCGTCCTCTCGCATCGCGTCGAGTTCCTCGGAGCCAACGAGACCGCGCGTGCGGTCGGTGAGCGGCGGGGTCAGCACGACGAACCGCGCGTCGGCGATCGCATCGGAGAGCGCGTCCGGCGTGTAGATCTGTCTGACTGACGGGACCGGCGTCGGCGTTCGCCGAACGCCCACGACGTCCATCCCGACGCCGTCGGCGCGCGCGGCGACGCCCTGCCCCAGCGTGCCGAGGCCGACGACACAGACAGTTTCGCCCGCGAGCGTGAACGTCTCGTCCCAGTCGGGATACCGCCACTTGCGCTTCGGTTCGTTGTCGCGATAGAC
>NZ_QEQJ01000108.1:0-612 GCF_003383195.1 Haloferax sp. Atlit-6N
CCAGCAGTTCCGCGAGGTGATGATTGCCGAGTCAACCGTTTGCCGGTTGCGTCGGCTCCTGAGCGAGTTTCCAGCGACGCATCCTGACCAATCAGGCGCGAAACTTCATCTCGTCCACAACCTCACGAAACAGACGATCGAGCGGTTCGAACTCACCGACGAACGAAGCCACGAGAGCAGCCAGTTCCGCACGGGGAACTGGCTGCGAGGGCGGTTGTTGCTGTTCGATCTCGGCTTCTACAGCTATCGTCGGTTCGCACTCATCGAGGAGAACGGCGGCTTCTTTTTGAGTCGACTGAAGACGAACGCAAACCCACGAATCACAGAGGCACGTCGGAAATGGCGCGGGCGCGCCATTTCCTTACCAGACCGTCGTCTTCAGGATGTTCTCGGTGGTCTTACACGCGAGATTATCGATGTAACCGCCGAGGTGAGCTTCAAACGGCGTCCGTACGGTGAGAAGCATTCGAGTGCGACGATAGAGTTCCGCGTCGTCGGTGTCCGCAACGAGGACACCGACGACTATCACCTGTACATCACGAACCTCCCAGATGAGTTCACGCCGGAGCAAGTCGCAGCGTTGTACGGTGTACGGTGGGAAGTAGAAGTGCT
>NZ_QEQJ01000109.1:0-612 GCF_003383195.1 Haloferax sp. Atlit-6N
GGCGGCGGCGTAGTGCCCGCCGCCGCGCGGGGAGGCGTCCCGAACGGAGAGGCCGTGATCAGCGAGGCCCCGCAGCACTGCGGGCGGGACGGACCGGGCTGCAAGTGATATTTCGAGCGTCCAGGTGTCCCACTCGGAGCGCGCGGGATCGAGGACGTCGACGTGGCGCACGGGATCGCGACACTCCACGGCGGCGGCTGCGCGAGAGCAGGCCCGGCGGCGCTCGACAGTGCAGGTCACTGTCTCAGGCCTCCGGGTGTCGCTGCACGATCGGCGCGAAGCGACGCGCGTTCTCTCCAGCTGCCGAGAGGCCCGCGACTGGTGCGACGAAGCCGCGCGGGATCTCCGAGAGATCACTCCCGATGCCGGGGATCCAGCGCTCGCAGACCCATTCGCCGTCGAGGGTTGCGTACAGCACGCAGTGGGCCTCGTACTCGCGCTCGTCGGCGTGGTCCTGGACGATGCCGTGCTGGTGGGCGATCGCGACGCAGCGGCGGCCCGTGTCGGGCTCGGCGTCGAGGTCGTGCTCCGGCGGGGAGAGTTCGGTGAGTTTGTCGTCGGTGATCGGCGCGGGAGCCGTGATCGAGACGAACTCTTGGGAGTTTTCGCGAG
>NZ_QEQJ01000110.1:0-611 GCF_003383195.1 Haloferax sp. Atlit-6N
TAGACCCCGTGAACGCTACCGCCGACATCTCAGGATGGGAGGCGACCCGGTCGCCGATCTCCGAGCCGTGACCGGTGACGACGTTCAGGACGCCCTCGGGGAGCCCAGCGGCCTCGAACAGCCGTGCGATGAGGAGACCGCCGGTAATGGGCGTCTCGGTGGCGGGCTTGAGCACGACGCTGTTCCCGAGCGCGATCGCCGGCGCGACCGCGCGCAGCGAGAGCTGGAACGGGAAGTTCCACGGCGAGATGACACTGACGACGCCGACGGGTTCGCGCTTGACGATGTTCTCTTTCCCCGCGACCTTCGATTGGCTGTGACTGCCCGTCATCCGGAAGGGGTAGGTCGCGACGTCGTGCATCATCTCGCCCGTCGAGGTGAACTCTCGGGAGGCTTTCGGCCGGGCGCTGCACGATTCGATCGCCAGCAGTTCCGTGAGCTCCTCGTGGTGCGTCTCGATCAGGTGTTGCACCTCGCGGACGATGTCGCCGCGCTCCTGCGGCAGCACGTCCTGCCACGCCTCCTGCGCCCGTGCCGCCGTCTCGTAGGCCGCGTCGACGTCTGCTTCGGTGCCGGCGGGGACCTCGCTGACTACCTCCCGCGTGGCGGGG
>NZ_QEQJ01000111.1:0-608 GCF_003383195.1 Haloferax sp. Atlit-6N
GTCGACGAGCATCCCGACTACGAGGTGATCACGCTCGGCAGCGACGACGTCGACCGCGTCGCCTGGCACGCCGCGCCGTTCGCCGAGACGGTCGTCGCGGCGACGTTCCAGAACGAGCGCGAGGCCGCGGTCGGGACGCTCCGCAAGCAGGCGTTCAGTCGCTTGTATCGCCCGAAGTTCGAGGACAGCAGTGACGGCTCATCGGCAGACGACGATAGCGAGACGAGCGATACGGGCAGCCAGACCAGCGACACGGGCAGCGATGCAGACAGCAGTACCGAGACGAGCAGTCGCGAGTAATCACGATTAAGCCGCGTCCCGCCGGACTGTCGGGTGATGACTGACGACGGACGCAGACACGAGCCGTTACCGGAGCCAGAGTGGCCCGTCCGGGAGTCCGAAACCGAGTACGAGACGGGCTGGTACACCGGCGGCTACGACCTCGTCGAGCAGCCGAACGGGACGACGAAGCAGTACTACTGGGCCGAACTCGCCACGGCCGTCGTCGTCGTCGCCGTCGAGGACGACTCGGTGGTGTTCGTCGAACAGTACCGGCCGACGATTCGGGAGACGCAGTTGGAACTGCCCGCGGGGATCGTCGAGGCGGG
>NZ_QEQJ01000112.1:0-608 GCF_003383195.1 Haloferax sp. Atlit-6N
CTGGCGGTAATCGCCCAGCGCTGCCACCCGGTCGTTGCCGCGCTCTGCGGCCATCACGTACTGCACGAGGTCGTTCGTGCCGATGCTGAAGAAGTCCACGTGCTCGACGGGTGCGTCGGCGAGAAACGCCGTCGCGGGCGTCTCGATCATCACGCCGAACTCCGGGAGTGCGTAGGCGACGCCCTCGGATTCGAGGTCGGCCGCGACCGACTCCATCGTCTCGCGCGCCTCGCGAACTTCGTCGACAGTGGCGACGAGCGGGAGCATCACCGACAGCTGTCCGCCCGCCTCCGCGCCCGCCGCACGCAGGAGTGCGCGCAGTTGCGTCTCGAAGAGATCTGCGTCGGGACCGAGCGACCGCCGGATACCGCGCTCGCCGAGGAACGGGTTCTCCTCGTCGGGCAGTTCCAGGTACGCGACGGGCTTGTCGCCGCCGACGTCGAGCGTCCGCACGACGACGCGTCTGTCGGGGAACGTCTCCAGCGCCGCACGGTACGTCTCGTATTGCTCGTCTTCGCCCGGCGGCGACTCCCGGTCGAGAAAGAGGAACTCCGTTCGGAACAGCCCGATCCCGTCGGCGCCGCGCTCGGCCGCCGAGGCCAGGTCTG
>NZ_QEQJ01000113.1:0-605 GCF_003383195.1 Haloferax sp. Atlit-6N
ACGGAAGCATTATCCTGCACCGTCACGAACGACATAGTATGCACCACACACCGCCGGTGCACCAGGTGAACGTGCGGACGATGAGCGCTTGCTCTGTTCTTTCGTAGTTGGTAGCGGCGCCGGCGGGTGTATCGCCTTCTCATCGAGCAGCGACGCCGCTTTCACCGAAACAAATGCAGACCACAGAGTACGAACTCCGCGATCGAATCGACCAGCTCACAAACTACCGTGGCGAGGGCACCGAGCTCATCACCGTGGCCGTCCCGCCAGACAAATCACTCCATGCGGTCCGTGAGCGCATCGACCGCGAATATGCACAGGCTGCGAACATCAAATCCGACCAAACACGAACCCACGTCCAGGACGCTCTCGGACGCATCCGACGCCTCCTCCAAGCGTACGAAGAGACACCACCAAGCGGCCTCGTCATCTACGCTGGTGTCGTCGACGGTGCGCTGCAGGACGCCGTCTTCGACGATCTCGATGTCCCCGTCGACGTCTCGCTGTACCGCTGTGCGGCTGAATTCGAGACTGCCCCTGTGGAGCAGGCGCTCACCCCGTCAGAGGTGTACGGTCTGGTCGTCCTCGAACGGGGCCGTGCCGCC
>NZ_QEQJ01000114.1:0-605 GCF_003383195.1 Haloferax sp. Atlit-6N
GGTCGCGTCCTCGGCGGTCGCGGCCGTCGACGCCATTCGCTGGCCGAACTCCGCGGCGTACTGGGACTCGTTCGCGCGAATGTCCTCCTGCAGCGAGCGGAACGCCTCGGTCGTGTTCTCGTCGTCCAGCCGTACCCGATACTCGACCGTCCACGCGGCTGAGCCGTTCGCACGGAGGTCGATGCGCATCGAGACGTCGTCCGGCGCCAGCTCCGACCCGGCGATCTGGGTGACTGATTGAGCGGACGCGCTCGGAGCTGTCGCGCCAGCACCGACGACGAGCGCGACGGCGACGATGAGAGCACAGCCGAGACGCGCTGCGCGGATGGTCATCTCGTAGGCACATCGTACCGGGTGACACAAACCACTTCCGAGTGGGAAATTCGGGTCTCCCTACCGATCTATGCGTATCCTATACGCCGCCTTATAGGCTGAACAGGCGCAATACCACGGCGTGGAGTGATATGCGTAAGAGTTGAATATAGCACTGAAACGAGTGAGAGACCCAGTGAACGAATCGAGGTGCTTCACTCGGAGCGAGGGGTCTGCACCACACGTCGCTGCATATTCAGTTGTTTCAGTGATCACTCAACGCCGTGGATACG
>NZ_QEQJ01000115.1:0-605 GCF_003383195.1 Haloferax sp. Atlit-6N
CGACACCGTCGCGGGCGTCGTCGACGGGGAACTCGTCGACAAGGCCGCACCCGTCCACGACGGTGCCGAGATAGTCATCGTCACCGACCAGAGCGACGAGTATCTCCGCGTGCTGCGCCACTCGGCCGCGCACGTCTTCGCCCAGGCGCTCCAGCGGCTCCACCCCGAAGCGAAACTCGCCATCGGGCCGCCGACCGACGAGGGCTTCTACTACGACGTCGCGAACGTCGACCTCGATCAGGACGACCTCGAAGCGATCGAAGCCGAGATGGAGGCCATCATCGAAGAGGACCTCCCGATCGAGCGTGAACTCCGGCCGCGCGAGGAGGCACTCGACGCCTACGACGACAACCCATACAAACAGGAGATTCTCCAGGACGAGGCCGCCGGCGAGGATCCCATCTCCTTCTACGTCCAGGGTGACTTCGAGGACCTCTGTAAGGGTCCCCACGTCGAGTCCACGGGTGAGATCGGTGCAGTGACGCTTCTCAACATCTCGTCGGCGTACTGGCGCGGCGACGAGGACAACGACACGCTGACGCGCGTCTACGGGACGGCCTTCGAGTCCGAATCCGACCTCGAAGACTACCTCACCCTTCGCGAAG
>NZ_QEQJ01000116.1:0-604 GCF_003383195.1 Haloferax sp. Atlit-6N
TGCCCGTCGTCGGTGACGTCGACGACGCCAGCGTTGACGAGCCGATTCACGTAGCTGTAGGCGGTCCCCTGGGCGAGTTCGAGGTCATCCATCACGTTCTGGACGGTCGCCTCGTCCTCCCGAGCGAGGTACGTGTACAGTTGAGCCAGCTGTGGCTCCTCAAGGAGATCCGCGACCGAAAGGAAGTCTTGGACGATGTCACCGTCGGCGCGATTTGAGGTACGTGACATGGGCCGTTCTTGATTACAGTTTACAGCGAATCAGTAAAGAGTGTTTTGGGTCACTCCCCTCCCTCGTCGGTGTCGCGAGCGGTGGTCCAGCCTCGATGGAAGACCGCCAGTTGGAGAACCGAGTCGAATGCCTCGTCGCTTGGCTCGTGGACGAGAACGCGTTTGTCGGGGATGGGAGTGACGACGTCGTCGTCGACGAGGTCATTGACCAGAGAATGGGCTCTCCTGTCGTTGATATCCGCTACTGCGACGCGGGCAGCATCTTGATCCTGTGCGACGAGTTCCGCTTCAAACCATTCGTGGTCGGCTGATGCATCGTCGAGTGCGTCTGTACCGGGCATGGGAATCACGTCGGCGCGTATTGACGCGCCTCG
>NZ_QEQJ01000117.1:0-603 GCF_003383195.1 Haloferax sp. Atlit-6N
CACTCCCCCCGACAAGATACTCCTCGCAGGCACACAAACACGTGCCCGATCCGCCGACGTTCGATGACGACGAGGGAGTGATCGGGGATGCCTTCCAGTCACAGGAGCCGGTAGTGATCGACGATCTGTCTGCTGCGACGAATATCGAGTACGGACCGGTTGAATCGGCGATGTTTCTCCCGCTCGGCGAGCACGGCGTGCTGGGCATCGGGTCGATGACTCCAGGTGCGTTCGGCGAGGAAGACGCTGCCCTTGTGGAACTGCTGTCGATCACGGCCGCGAGCGCGCTTGATCGTCTCGATCGGGAGCTGGAGATGCGCCAACTCCAACGGATTCTCGACCAACTCGACGAGAAAGTCTTCCTCCTGAACGAGGGCGGAGAGTTGGCCTTCGTGACGCAACCGTTGACGCGGTATCTCGGGCGGGATCCTGACCAACTTGCTGAGACGGCACTCACCGATCTCATACCGCCGGATGAGAGGGGATCCGTGGACGCGGCACTGCGAGACGTGCGGACATCGCCCCCTGAGAAACGGCTCACGATGGAAACCGAAGTTCTGCTAGGCGACGGTGAACGCCGGCCTGTGGAATTCGAATTCTCGA
>NZ_QEQJ01000118.1:0-601 GCF_003383195.1 Haloferax sp. Atlit-6N
CCGGACGACCCGACCGACGAGGAGTTCGTCACCGAGGTGATGGACCTCTGTATCGGCTGTAAGGGCTGTGCGAACGACTGTCCGAGCGAGGTCGACCTCGCGAAGCTCAAAGCCGAGGTGACTCACGCCTACCACGAGGAACACGGCTCCTCGCTGCGCTCGAAGATGTTCGCCAACTTCGACGTCCTCGCCAAACTCGGGAGCACGTTCGCGCCCGTCTCGAACTGGGCATCGAAGGTGCCCGGCGCGCGCGCCGTGATGGAACAGACGATCGGCATCGCGAGCGATCGCACGCTCCCCACGTTCGAGCGCGAGACGGTCCAGAAGTGGTTCAAAAAGCGCGGGGGGTCACGGGTCGCCGCCGACGAGGCCGACCGCCACGTCCTCTTGATCCCGGACACGTACACGCACTACAGCCACCCCGACGTCGGGAAGGCGGCCGTGGAAGTGCTCGAAGCCGCGGGCGTCCACGTCGAGGTCGCAGACGTCACCGACGTGGGGCGGCCGGCGTTCTCGAAGGGCTTCCTCGACATCGCCCGCGAGACGGCCGCTGAGACGGTCGAAACGCTCGTCCCGCGGATCGAGAACGGCTGGGACGTCA
>NZ_QEQJ01000119.1:0-598 GCF_003383195.1 Haloferax sp. Atlit-6N
CTGGAGTGCTGCAATACGTCACGGACGTCCGGCAGACAGCATCAACACTCGGAGATCGACCGACACCACCTTCCTGCTACGCCACAGACTACCGCTGTGTCAGAGACGTTTCACGGCGACGTACTGCGTGTCATTCCACCAGACGAACTCGCCGAGCACGATCTCGAACCGGCCTTAGCGGAACTGGCTGCATCGCGTGGCGTCCTGGTCTGTCGCCGCGGTGGCCATCCCTCGCTGTTGGAACTCGTATGGGCGTTCGTGAGGCGGGACCCAATCGAGGCGGTCACTTTCGTTGCGGACGTCGAAGACGAGGACATCAGCGAGGGCGACGAGATAACCGCACAGATCACAGAGACGGAACTGTTCGGCGTCTACGAGGTAACCGGCACTATGGACGTCGACCGGGCTTGATACTGTTCGGGAAATGGTGAGGGCCTGATGATCGCAGCGAACGGCAGCGCGGATGGCTGCGTGCTCGTTGTCAGGATCGATCGCGGGGTCCAGAGACCGAACCGAGTCTGTTCCGATAGCTAACGTCACTCTCCCCGACTCCCCTGCCGGTAGAACGCGGCATAACCCGCGGCTATTGGCCGATTAG
>NZ_QEQJ01000120.1:0-591 GCF_003383195.1 Haloferax sp. Atlit-6N
GCGGGCCGCACACGAGGCGATCGCAGGTTTCAAACGGAAAGAAGCAGGGCGCTTCGAGATATACCTGCATCGCGTTGCCAACGAACTCGTAGCCGAAGCGGTCGAACACGACTGTTCGCATATCGTATTCGAGGACCTCACGGACATTCGTGAGAACGTGCCAGAGGCGTCGTGGCACCATCTGTGGGCGTTCCGCCGTCTCTACGAATACGTCGCATACAAGGCCACAGAGCAGGGTGTCGAAGCCGTCCAGGTAGACCCACGAAACACGTCGCAACGGTGTTCGACGTGTGGATTTACCCACGAGGACAATCGCGACGGCGAGGACTTCGAGTGCCTGAAGTGTGGCTACGAGAACCACGCCGATTACAACGCGGCAAAGAACATTGGACTACGGTATCTCCGCCGTAACCAAACTGGGGACGGCGGAGGCGCACCCGTAGGCGTGCGCTTGAATCGCGGGACGCTGAACGCGAACGGAGAGTATGAACCTCCTGCCGAAGATTCCGGCCAGAGCGGGAGTCCACGCGAAAGCCCCACCCTCAACGAAGCGAACGGCCAAGCCGTGAGCGAGTAGGGTGGGGTAGTTTA
>NZ_QEQJ01000121.1:0-590 GCF_003383195.1 Haloferax sp. Atlit-6N
GTTCGGGATGGGGCTGGAGGTCGTGGCGGTCGAGGACGTCCTGGAGGTCCGAACGGATCGCTGCCAAGTCGTCGCGAAGACTGTCCAGCTGATGGCGCTCGAACGCGCCAGGACAGAGTGGCGTCACGACGTGCTCGGCGGCGAAGACGCCGTTGAGGCTGATGTTGTCCTCTTTGCCCGGGAGGTCTAACAAAACGACGTCGTAGCGCTCGGCCAGATGTTCGTCGATAAACGCATCTAGTTTGAGGTAGCGTTCTTCGACGGGGACTGACGCGAGGTTGTTGTCCGCGCCGTTGAGACCCTTGTCCGAGGGGACCAGGTCTGGCCCCTCACCTGTGTCGTAGACCATCCGATCGACGACGTCGGGTATATTCTCGGCGATAAACTCCCAGTCGTCGCCGAAGACGGCGCTGATCGGGGCGTCCGGGTCCGCGACCTCGTCGCCGAGGCCGAACTGCGTTGCTAAATCGTTTTGCGTCCCAGCGAGGTCGAGCAGCACGACGTCGCGATCGTGGTCGGTCGCCGCTGCCACGGCGGTGTGTGCGGCGGACGTCGTCTTGCCGACGCCGCCCTTGCCGACGTAGAAGCAG
>NZ_QEQJ01000122.1:0-586 GCF_003383195.1 Haloferax sp. Atlit-6N
GCTCGTCGGCACCTCCGAAGGGGCGCCCGCGGTCTGAAACGCGCGAAATCGACTTCTGCGGCTCGTAATGTGGCTGCGTGATGCTCCCTCTCGCTAGTCAGCTACAGGCAAATAAAATGAGAACCGAACGGGTCGCCGTTGGGCCGATCAGGACTCGTCGGGTGCGGTGGACTGACTCAGCGTCGCGGAAGTCTCACCATTCGTTGACTGCCAGACGACGCGGATCGTCTCACCGTTCCAGTCGGCGGTGTTATTGAATGTCGCGCTCGTCCCCGCAGAAACCGTACTACTCACGTGATCTGTCCAAGCTACACTGGCCGAACCATTTTGAAATCCAGTCGCATTCAGCCGTGCGGCGTCAATCGAATCACCCGTTTCGTGAGTGATCGTCACGTTCCCGTTATCGGTCGTGTCATAGTCGAAGCCGAAACTCGCCTGGGGTGCCGTCTGCTGGACGCCCTGGCCGAGGTTCAGCACGAACGAGCCGATGACGGCCGCGAGGATGACCGTGACCGCAACCATCAGGATGACGCCGATGACCGGCGACACGGCGGAATCGTCGGTGAAGAGTTGTTTGAGTTTCATT
>NZ_QEQJ01000123.1:0-584 GCF_003383195.1 Haloferax sp. Atlit-6N
TCCCGACGCCACTAATCAACGATGAGACGTACTACGTTCGTGAGGCAGAGGACGATGAATAGGCCCACCCATGGGTGAGTGAATAATGACCAGACGATTTCCGCCTGCGGTCCCTGGTCTGCCGAACGATCAGCGACGGTACCGTGTCATCCTGAGTACACTCGATTCACTCGAAAACCCACCGACCAAAGAGGAGTTCGTCCCGGTCTGCAAGGAGGCGATCGAATCGGCAGAGAACGACGAGGGAACAGAGTTGAGTGAATCCTGGACGAAACATATCATTACGGACATGAATCGGTCGGGGTTCATCTCAGAAATCAAGACAGGCGACACGAAAGCCATCGAGATAAGCAGGGACTCTGCACGGTGGCTCGAAGACGACGGCTACGAGTTCAGTGAGTTCGTTTACGACGCGTTGAAGCGTGCGTGGGTGTTGAAAAGAAAGTTCCCAGAGGGTTTCGAGGCGCTCGAACGGATCCTCCACGCGATTACATACAAGCTCGAGGCGCCGACGTCGTCGCGGGCGATCAAATCAATACTTAGTGATGAGTACGATTACAAGTTCAGTCGTCAGGGGATCCGCG
>NZ_QEQJ01000124.1:0-583 GCF_003383195.1 Haloferax sp. Atlit-6N
CGGGACGTTCCCGGTGAGCGCGAGCAGGCGTTCGAGCGCGTAACCGTGGAAGGCGGTCTCCTCGGTCGCGCCCGCGGTGAGCGCGACGAACAGCCGTTCGGGGACCGACAGCGACGCGAACGTCCCGAGACCGGCCGCGAGGCTCTCGCCGCCGTCGCCGACGCGCGCCCACAGCGGCGAAAAGAGGATGTTCATCCCGAGCATCACCGCGAGACCGACGCCGATCTGGAAGACGAGCCGTTCGACGGAGTCGATCCGCCAGCCGATCGAGGCCAGCGAGTTGCCTTCGAGGGCGACAGTCACCAGCAGGAGTCCCGGAACCACCCACTTCCAGACGTGCTCGCGGAGGTCGGTGGCCAGCGGACTCGCGTCCGCGGGGGGCGCGGACGGGGTGTCGTCAGCGCGTCCGCCCGACTCTGCGGCGACGGCGCCGCGAAGTCGGTCGAGTAACTCGAAGCCGACGAGCGCGACGACGAGTCCGAGGGCGGTGACCGGCGTCAGTTCCACACCGGGAGTGCGGTGAGCGCCCGTCTTTGCTCTTTCTCTCCGGCACCGATCGGGGACGGACCGCTATACGGCGTCA
>NZ_QEQJ01000125.1:0-579 GCF_003383195.1 Haloferax sp. Atlit-6N
TCGCGAGCATCTGCTGCTCGCCGCCCGAGAGCGTCCCGGCCTGCTGGTTCGAGCGCTCTTCGAGCCGTGGGAAGATGTCGTAGATGTCTTCGAGGCGCTCTTTCAGCCGACTGCACTCGAGATACGCGCCCAGTTCGAGGTTCTCGCGAACGGTGCTCTCGGTGAACACCTCGCGGCCCTCGGGGACGTGGGCGACGCCCTTGGCGACGACCTCCTCGTGTGGGAGGTCGCCGATCGACTCGCCCTTGTAGCGGATCTCGCCGTCCATCGGGGCGAGGTCGCCGCAGATGGTCTTCAGCGTCGTCGTCTTTCCAGCCCCGTTCGCCCCGAGCAAGGCCACGGTCTCGCCCTCCTCGACCGTGAGGCTCACGTCCCACAGCACCTGTACGTTGCCGTACGCGACGTCTATCGAATCTACTTCGAGCAGTGACATCGAATACCACGTCGTTCGTCGTGACCTTTCTTAAGCCTACCTTTCGGAGATGCAGATCTATGATAGACTGGGCGTCGAGGGAGCGCTGCCGCTCTGTCGGCTGTGCCTGAAAAAGAACAAAGAACGGTTCGAACGTCGCCGCGGCG
>NZ_QEQJ01000126.1:0-575 GCF_003383195.1 Haloferax sp. Atlit-6N
TCGCATAGCTACCACGGTATAGACACACCCAGCATAAGTACGAGAACAAGTCCCGAAGCGATACAAATCGCCTTCCAACCACGATCTAATGCCATCCAGTGCCGGTGCAGATTCCCAATTGTCGTACCAGGGATAAATGACCGTCCGTTGGAATCAGATTTTTGAAGCTCTTCGTTACGCATCACTTATTCTTACTATGAATATTACAAATATCTCTTTTGTATCCTGCAACATCTGAGGGAATCCAATATACACTATTTTTAATTCTTGCAGATAATAATATGTAGGTACTAGTATTAGTACATTCTCTTCACCCGTTACTGTCGAATTCAATGGTTCTGCTCATCGAGAACGGTTAGGACCCCGAACATCATCATAGCTCTATCTGGAGCACCTCGTATAAATAGCACGTGGGCCCGATCGATTTGGATAGTTCCTAGTTCTGAATTTCGCCCCAAATCTACTCAACCAGTCCGGCCGCGAGCGCCTCGATCGGCGTCGGCGGCTCGTCGTGGCTCCCGTCGTGGTCGGGGAACAGCGCCGGGTCGATAGTCGCCCCGAGGTCGTTGAGCTGG
>NZ_QEQJ01000127.1:0-575 GCF_003383195.1 Haloferax sp. Atlit-6N
GATCGAGTACGTAGCGCCAACGAAGATACAGCTGAAAGCGAGCGCCCACGTCCACAGGGCGGCTTCAGGTGTCTGTTTCAGCACTTGTCCCATCGTTAACCACCTCTCTGGGAATTCTCTCTCCAGAAACGAATCGAATCAAAACCGACTCCGGGACTCGTTTCCGGGTCGCGCGCACGCACGCGCGCATTACACGCGCGCGCAAAAATATCGCTTTTTAGCATACTGTGTGTGCGTTCTGTGTCTGGACGACGTCTTCGAGTCACGCTTCCTCCACATACTGCGACAGGTCGCCACTCTGTTGCTCGAGAAGTAATTTCGCCTTCTTCGCGTTTCGAGCTGATAGACCGTAGTTCAGTCCGATCAACTCTTTCGCGATGTAGGGGTTCTTGTTGCCACCGTGGATCGCGACGACTGGCTCAAGTCCTTCGGCCATAATCTCGTCGACGATCGAGCGGACGTCGACCTCTGGTTCTTCGTCTTCGTCATCGTCCGGAGCGATCCGCTCTCGCTTCTTCTTTCGATCGAGCTTTTGGTACTCTTCCCAGACCTTCGTGCCCTCCAGCGACGGAAAC
>NZ_QEQJ01000128.1:0-575 GCF_003383195.1 Haloferax sp. Atlit-6N
GACCACCTTCGTAGTCCGGAAGCCCATCCTCACGAGTCTCGTAGATCTCGAAGGCGTCGTAGCCCCAGATGATGAGCTCTCCTTCTTCGTCCACCTCCCAATTCAAGGTCCCGAAGCAATGTGCTTCACAGAGCTGGCAGACTGCCTGTGAATCCGTTACGGTCGCGCCGGTCGACGTTGTCGCTGCTTGGAGTGTTGCCATTGTTAGTCCTCAGGGGCACTTTCCTGCCCCCGTACCCCTTCTGGGGGAACAAAATCGACTGGAAGAGAAGCTGAACCGATTCTGTTCGACCGAGCCTTTCCTCAGGAGTCAACGGTGGCGTCAGTTTCTTTCGAAGCATCGGGTCGGGTGAGCAGTCCCACCTGTTCCAGAAGCGTCGTCGCTTCAGCGAGTCGTTTTCGGTCGGGGTCATCCAGTTGCTCGATATCGATGCTGTTGAGGTTACTCAGAGCGCGATACAGTCGATATCCGGGCGTGTCCCGTGGGTCCATAATGTGCGCCTCGCCGACTCCCGGCGCAGAAAAACAATGCAGGTACGCCGATGTCTCCCGCCGAAGCCTGCATCAGCCTTAAC
>NZ_QEQJ01000129.1:0-575 GCF_003383195.1 Haloferax sp. Atlit-6N
AGTGGAGAAGCTCAAACCGATCGTTCGGATGCACGTCGAGGCGCTGAACGAAGCCACGAAAGACATCCCGGACGAACAGCTCCGCGTCCACACCTGCTGGGGGAGCTACGAGGGGCCCCACCACCGCGACAAGCCGCTCGAAGAGCTCATCCCGATCCTCTACGACCTCGACATCGGCGGGCTCTCCATCGAGGAGGCCAACCCCCGCCACCAGCACGAGTATCGGGTATTCCGCGAGCACCCCCTGCCCGACGACTGGACGGTCATCCCGGGCGTGATCGACGTGAAGACGAACGTCGTCGAACATCCCGAAGCCGTCGCCGACCGCCTCGAACGATTCGCCGACGCGGTCGGCGATCCCGAGCGGATCGTCGCGGGCGCTGACTGCGGCTTCGAGACGGTCGTCGAGGGCGCGAACGCGGTCCACCCCTCGATCGCCTGGCAGAAACTCGAAGCCCTCGTCGACGGTGCGGAACTGGCGTCCGAGCGGTTGGCCTGACTTCGGCGGCCCGACTGACCAGAAAAAATGACATCTAATGTACTATTCTCCCCATTGCGGTTTCAGTAAATCGGGA
>NZ_QEQJ01000130.1:0-575 GCF_003383195.1 Haloferax sp. Atlit-6N
CGAACACGATAGCGCCGGCGTTGTGGTTCGACTGCGGTTCGGGAACTTCGAGCAGGGTTCGCTCGGAGTCGGCCGAGACGGTCGTCGCTTCGGGGTCGACCGTCAGTTCACTCAGGACGAAAGTGTGGCTGTAGTTCGAGGGCGTTCCGGACCGAGACGGTGCGCTGTATCGGAGATAGAGCCGCCCGTTGTCCCTGAATTCGGGATGAAACGCAAGCCCGAGAAGGCCGCGTTCGTCGTAGCCACCCACGTCGACGACGCGGTCCGTGATGTCGAGATAGGGGTTACTCCGGAGTCCGGATTCGTCGTGCAACCAGATACGGCCGGGTTGGTCGACGACGAACCGCTTCGTCCCGTCGAACGCCTCGGGAATGGCGACATCGACGGGCGAGGTGAAGCCACCGGCGAGCGTCTCGTAGCCGACTTCGAGACCCGACAGCGAATCCGAGTCGTCGGGTCGGTCCTGCGAGTCGGTTGTGGTTGTTCCGTCCGGCGGGACTGTTGTCGTCGTGTCGTTACCGCCGCAGCCACCGCCTCCGTCGCTGCCATCGATGGGTGCGCCAGCACACCCGGCG
>NZ_QEQJ01000131.1:0-573 GCF_003383195.1 Haloferax sp. Atlit-6N
AAACGGGCGAGGTCTTCACCGGCGGGAGCTACCGCCCGCAGACCCCCGGCGGCAAGCAGGTCCGTCGCTCCATCCGCGCCGCACTCTCCGGCGACGGCGAAGAGTAAGCGCGAAAGATCCAACACCCACTATCCCCACTACCTGAACGATGAGCTACAAGTGTTCCCGGTGTAAGCGCGACGTCGAACTGGACGAGTACGGCGGCGTCCGCTGTCCGTACTGCGGCCACCGCGTGCTGCTGAAAGAGCGCGCACCGGACGTCAAGGAAGTCCCAGTCGAGTAATCCCCTTCTTCGATGGCGAGCCGAGGGACCCCCGCCGACGGGGTCGCACACGAAGCCGCGATCGACTTCGAGTACGACGACGAGCGGCGCGCTCGACTCGTCACCGAGAGCGTCCGCGTCGAAGTCGACGAGATCGCGGACGATCGGTCCCGCGCCGACGTGACTCGTGAGGGCCGTACCGTCCACGTCGACGTCGCGGCCGCCGACCTCGTGGCGCTGCGCGCCGGGATAAATACGTGGATACGGCTGGTCCGCGTCGCCGAAGACGTCGAACGCGCGGGTGCGGAGCG
>NZ_QEQJ01000132.1:0-572 GCF_003383195.1 Haloferax sp. Atlit-6N
GCCTGGGCGATCACGGGAGCCGTTGCGACGGGAATCGGCTTCCTGTTCGTCGGCGGCCTGTACGCGAGCACCGCCGGAGATGACGCTCCCCCTGCTGACACCGAAGACGGCCCTCCAGACGATCCCGACGGCGGAGCCGCGGCCGCAGCCGCCGGCGAGACCACCACCGTAGAAACTGACGGGGGGACGCACGGTGGCTGACGGGCCGGGCGGACTGTCGCGGCGGAAACTCCTGTACGGGCTCGCTGCGACCGGTGCGGCGGCCGGCTCGGGCAGCGGCGTCGCCGCGATGCTCACAGACACCGAGACAACCAAGGCGCAATTCACCACCGGTTCGTTCGAGCTCGACGTCGACGTGCTGTCCCCCGCGGAGTGGCAGAACGACTCGTACACCGCATCGCTTGGACTCTACCAACCCGAGACCGCCTCGTTCGAACTCGCCGTCGACGACAACCCAGCGTACGTCTGGCTCGTCGCTCCCTGTCCGACGTGTACACCGACCGAGGAGAAAATCGACGTGCGGGTCGAGCTGGCGGACCACGACGGCAGTACGACTGTGCTGTTCGAGGGAT
>NZ_QEQJ01000133.1:0-570 GCF_003383195.1 Haloferax sp. Atlit-6N
TCGGGCGCCGGCGCGCGTTGCCCGCTTGAGTGCGGACAGCATGTCGGCCGTCTCGCCGCTCTGCGTGGCGGCCACCACGAGCGTCCGCCAGGGGTCGCGCCCGCCGTCGAATTCGTACTCCGAGGCGACCTCCACGGAGGTGCGAACGTCGGCGTGCTCCTCGAACAGCTTCGCCGCATAAAGCCCCGCGTGATACGATGTCCCGCAGGCGATGAACTGCACCTCCTCCAGCGAGTTCAGGTACTCTTTCGGCAGGTCGATCTCCAGGTCGACCTCGCCTTTCATCTCGTCGACCCGACCGGAAATCGCCTGGCGGAGCGCCGTCGGCTGCTCGTGGATCTCCTTGAGCATATAGTGCTCGTAGCCGCCTTTCTCAGCCGCTTCGGCGTCCCAGTCGACCTCCTGCACCGCACGTGAGACTTCCTCGCCGTCGACGTACACCGTCGCGCCCTCTTCGGTGATATGAATCACGTCACCTTCTTCCGGATAGCTCACGCGCCGGGTGTGTTCGACGAACGCGGGGACGTCGCTCGCGAGGAACGTCCCGTGGTCGGCGAATCCAAGCACGAG
>NZ_QEQJ01000134.1:0-569 GCF_003383195.1 Haloferax sp. Atlit-6N
GATACGGCCACGGTATCACCGGCGTCACTCCAAACGGAAGACGGCATATGCCTCGCATCGTACTGCGCGCGGTTCGTAAAGAATTCGGGGTTCTCAAAGGAATCGTTTTCCTGGCTCTCTCGCTGGTCCGGAGCGTCCTCGTCAAGCGACGGAACCCCGAAGGAATGAGACTAGCGGCCGACTACAGTTCGGAATTTGCGAACGACTTCCCGATGATAGTTGGGATGTACGAGACGCATTCGAACTGGACGGACGCGGACGAAGCGTACGGTTTCCTCCGGACGATCGTCCAGACATCGGCGCAATACCAGATGTACGACCTCTATCCAGTTGAGGAGCTCCAGGAATTCACCGATCCGTTTGAGGCGTTCAAACGCTACAACTACGGTATCTTCGCGGATGACGACAACTACCCGATGGAGGAGTTCGTCGACGAACCAAACCATTGCCAGATTATGGTTGGGTCGTGCGCAAACGTCCAGATTGCACACGCGTTTGGGTATCCCGAACTCGCGAAACTGGGATGTGATCACGACCTCGCTGGCTACCCGCTTATCGAAGATGACGTC
>NZ_QEQJ01000135.1:0-568 GCF_003383195.1 Haloferax sp. Atlit-6N
GTCATCCCGTCTTCGTAGTACCCGACGGCTTTCAACACGATCTGTCGCTCTTCGTCGCTACTGACGGGAACAACTTCGAGAAGGTTCGCGAACAACCGGACGTAATCGTACTCCTCGCGATCGAACACGAGTAGGATCTCCAAGTACGAGAATGGAGACGTAACGACGTCCTGCTCTGCGAGGACTGCCTCGGCACGTTCCTGCAGCCAGTCGTCGTCTTTAGCGACTGCGAGAAGGAAATCAGTCTCGACGAAGACAGTCATTCGGCCGCGTCCTCAGAGTCTCGATTTTCGGGGCCGAGATCGGCACCAACCTCCTGCTTTGCTTTTTCAAGCGCGTCTTCACGAAGTTCTGCGACGGATTTGTCTTCAAGCGAGTCTCCGATCTCGTCCCGAACGGCTTCGAGTGGATCCTCCTCAATCGGAATCAGCTCCAGGCGATCTTGATATTCGACGACGTGGAAACGTTCGCCATACTTTTTCCGCAGCTCTGACGAGAGGTAGAGGCGGCCGTGTGAATCCGTTTCAATTGACATACAACGTATTCTTGTGGTAGGAATATAGAATTA
>NZ_QEQJ01000136.1:0-566 GCF_003383195.1 Haloferax sp. Atlit-6N
GAACAGCGGTCAATACACGGTAACGAACCCGGCTACTCCCGAGTACAGACGTCGACGCCGTCGTCTGTCCCCACGTACGCCTCGTCGACGAGATCCACGAAGAGCCCGTGTTCGACGACGCCCGGGAGCCGGGAGAGGTCCCGTGCGAGTCCGTCGGGATCGTCGACCGTGCCGAACTCGCAGTCGAGAACCAGATTCCCGTTGTCGGTGACGACCGGTCCGTCCTTGCGCTCGGCCCGACGGAGCGCCGCGTCCCCGCCGAGATCCGCGACGTCGCGTTCGACGGCCGCCCGGGCGTCTGGGAGCACTTCGACCGGCACCGAGCGCGAGAGCGTCTCGACGACTTTCGTGGGATCGGCGACGACGACGAAGCGGTCCGCCGCCGCGTCGACGACTTTCTCGCGGGCGTGGGCCGCGCCGCCGCCTTTGATCGCCGCCAGGTTTCGATCGAGTTGGTCCGCGCCGTCGATCGCGACGTCGACGCCGTCGATCTCATCGAGCGAGCGGAGCGGAATCCCCGCTTCGCGGGCGAGCGCACGGGAGTCGAACGATGTCGGGACGCCGCG
>NZ_QEQJ01000137.1:0-564 GCF_003383195.1 Haloferax sp. Atlit-6N
TTCGACGGGCGGCAGCGAGAACTGGGCCGCCCAGCAGGCGGCCGGAAACGGTACTTCGGCCCAACGGACTATAACGGAAGCCGAGCCAAGGTGACCTATGGCCCGGATCGCCGTCCTGCACAACACGCTCGACTTCCAGGGCGGGGCCGACGTCGTCTGCCTGTCCGTCTGTGCGGCACTCCAGCGCGAGCACGACGTCACGCTGTATACGCTCTCGGAGACGACGCCGAGAGCGCTCGCAGAGCGGTTCGAGATCGACCTCGACGCGGACGCGCTCGACGTGCGGGTGCCGCGCGGGGGCGTCACCGTCGCGCGCACCCTATCGGCCGCCGCACCGGCGATCGGTCCACAGCTCGCGTTTCGGAGCGTGCTGCTGCGTGCGGTCTTCGAGCGCGACGCGGCGCCGTTCGATCTCGCTGTCAGCACCGCGAACGAACTGTCGCTGTCGATCCCGTCGGTCCAGTACGTACACTACCCGCAGTTCGGCGCACACCGATCGAGGGATGCGGCTGCGAGCCCGCTCGACCGGCTCTGGAGCTATCTCGCCGGCCCCGAACGCGCGGG
>NZ_QEQJ01000138.1:0-564 GCF_003383195.1 Haloferax sp. Atlit-6N
GCAGCGAGCGGAGGATCTCGTCGATGTTGCGGCCGATCTCCATCGGGTACGTGAGGACGATGCGGACGGTCCCCTCGGGGTCGATGAGGAAGACGCTCCGGACGGTGGAGGTGCCCGCGCCCGGGTGGATCATTCCGAGGCGCTGGCCGACCGAGCCCTGGTCGTCAGCGATGATCGGGAACTGAATGTCGACGTCGAGGTTCTCCTCGATCCACTCGGTCCACTTGATGTGCGAGTGTACGCGGTCGACCGACAGCCCGAGCAGTTCGGCGTTCAGCTCTTCGAACTCGTCACGGCGCTGCTCGAAGGCGACGAACTCGGAGGTACAGACGGGGGTGAAGTCGCCCGGATGGCTGAACAGGACGAGCCACTTGCCCTCGTAGTCGTCGGGGATAGTTAGTTCGCCGTGGCTCGTCTCCACGGTGAGCTGGGGGAACTGATCGCCGATTCCCGGGGCACCGGCCGATTCGTCGGGGTCTGCTGTGGGTTCTGCCATTGCAATTCTCTATTCGGGGGCTACACACTAAGTACATACCCTCCGAACAGTTTTCTCTCTATCTCAGT
>NZ_QEQJ01000139.1:0-563 GCF_003383195.1 Haloferax sp. Atlit-6N
TGCCCGTGGGGCCGCGTACGGTGAGCATCCCGGCTTCACCGCGGGGGAGCTCCTCGCCCGTGTCAGGGTCGATGACCTTACACTCGTACCCGGGCACCGGATAACCCGTCGCGCCGGGGTCGATCTCTTGGCCCTCGCGGTGGCTCACGAAGATGTGGAGCATCTCCGTCGTGCCGATCCCGTCGTAAATCTCGAAACCGTAGCTGTCTTTGAAGTTGTTGAACGTGCTATGGGTCAGTGGTTCGCCGGCGCTCATCGCCATCCGCAGCGAGGACGTATCGTACTCCTCGGGGCCGTCCGGGTGCTTCGAGAGCATCTGGTTGTATGCGGTCGGGATAGAGCACAGGATCGTGATCCCGTGGTTCTCGACGGCTTCGAGGAGGTCACCCGGCGAGGCGTTCTCGACGAGACTCGACGTGGCACCGAAACGCAGCGGGAACGTCACCAGGTCCCCGTAGCCGTAGGCGAAGGGTAGGGGTGGATTACCCCCGAAGACGTCGTCTTCGGTCGCGTTGAGACAGTACCGAGCGTACGCGTCGGCGGTCGAGAGCACCTGTCGGTGC
>NZ_QEQJ01000140.1:0-563 GCF_003383195.1 Haloferax sp. Atlit-6N
TTCAACGACAGTGCTCCAGCGCGAACAACTCACCCGCTTCGACCCCACACTCGATGCGAATGAAACATGGCATCAACCACATACTGTTAGGCCGACTCTCACAGGAGAGCGTCTTCGACTCACCTACTTACTCTATCGCGGTTCCCCACCACAACAGCCATCTGTTGACTCCGCATATCGTGAGACCCACCTTTGGCTCAATGTCACAGAGATGTAAGGAGGAAGCCCACGGGTTTACTGCTGTCTCTTACCCACAACTCCTATCGCCGTAGTTCGTGGAACCTGTGGCCAAGATGCAGAGCGGTTCACGAAGCCGTCGAGCTGATGTAGAAGAGGCTGAACTGTGTCAAACGGACGTCTATGGCACAGTTCGCAAGGAGTTCAAGTCTGCTGAGTTTGGTGACGAACGGCTCACTGACCGATTGATGCAGTCGGAGATCGGCTCAGGGCACCTGCCAAGTCGATCCCTAACGCCTGCGAGGACTGGGCCTCCACAAAGGCTACATACCGATTTTGCGATGACGAGCGTGTGGATCCGAAGCGAGATTCTTGATGCGCACAAG
>NZ_QEQJ01000141.1:0-559 GCF_003383195.1 Haloferax sp. Atlit-6N
CCCGAAGAACATCGGTACGCCGAGGAAGATCGCGATGACGCGGAACGCCCAGAACGGCTTCGACGTCTTCCAGTAGCCGATCTGGAGCAGACGTTGCGTCCGGTCGTTCAGCGAGATCGTGCCCTGGTAATGCAGCATCGAGATCGTCGTCAGGATCCCACCGGCGAACAGGATCAAGAGCACGAAGACCTCGACAGCAAGGAACGATGCGTCCGTGATGAACGACATCAGGATGTCGAGCGGGATCGTCGTCTGTCCCTCCCACTGGACCGGGAAGAGGAAGAAGAACCCGCCCGTGATGAACGAAATGAGGAATTTCAGTAGCGGTCGCGTCCGCCATTCGATCGTTACGTCGTCTATAGACTTCTGTTCGGGTTGAACTGACTCGCCCGAGATGTGGTCACTGTTTTCCCAGCTCTGGCCACCTATCATAGGTTGCCAAAAAATAATGCTATAAAAAAATACTCCGATCTTCTGTGAGCAACGACTACATTATTTATGAACAATACGGGGAAATTGTGTTACAATGCGTAACAATTCTTTATTCATCCCGTATTCC
>NZ_QEQJ01000142.1:0-558 GCF_003383195.1 Haloferax sp. Atlit-6N
TGGAAGTCGTCAGCGGCGTCCTCGGGATCCTCGCTGAGCTTCTGGGCCCGCTACGACCGCTCCTGGGACTCGCCGTCGTCGCGCTCATCGTGCTGTGGCTGCTCGACCGGGTCTAACGAGCGCGGACCGGCGCACGCGCCAACGCGCCCGGCGTCGGTCTCGCTCCCGACGGCTTCTTGCCCGCTGACGCCGACGCTCGACCGTGTTCAGTCTGAACGTCCCGGTCCCGGGGCAGGTCGACCGCCTCGCCTCGGAGTTGCATCCGAAACTCACGCGGTTCGAGCGGATCCGCGAGCGACACACCCTGCTCGCGAAGCGCTTCGACACCGCACTCGACGACGACGCCGACTCGCTCCCGCGACTCCGCGAGCGACTCCGGCCGATCCTTCGGGAACGCAGGAGTGGTGGCTCCGGAATCGATCTCCGAGTGACCGGGCTCGATTACTTCGAGCCGCCGCCGCGAGGTCCGGGTCCGGTCGTCTATCTCACCGTCGAGAGCCCGGACCTCCACGCGCTGCATCGCCGACTCTGTGAGTCGTTCGGCACCGTCGAAGGGAT
>NZ_QEQJ01000143.1:0-554 GCF_003383195.1 Haloferax sp. Atlit-6N
TTTTCGGAGTCCGTGTCTCCGTCGCGGCAGCTTGCGGCGAGTTCGCAATCGTCGATCACGACTCCGTCGACCCCGCGCGCTCGCAGTTCGCGGAGGTCCGCTTCGTCCGCGGCCGTCCAAGCATTGACGCCGAAGCCGCGAGCGTGCGCGTCGCCAACGACGTCGGTTTCCAGACAGAGCCCAACGTGCGGGTGGACGTATTCACAGTCCAGTTCGGCCGCCGCATCGAGCGCCGCATCGGTATCGAAGTCGGGGGCGGCTTCCTCGTCCTCGTAAAGCAAGAGCGCGAGCGACGCTGCCCCGGCGTCGCGAGCGGCGGCGACCGCTGCCGGCCGGAACGAGGAGACGATCACTTCGTGGTCGTAGCGACTCGCGACCTCGACGGTCTCCGGGGCGACCCCCCTCCCTTTCAGTTCCAGATTCAGCCCGACGTCTGTGGGCACAGCCTCGAACGCCTCCGTCAACGTCGGGATCGACTCGCCGCTGCCGAGGATTGACACTTCTTTGAGATCCGCCAGCGGCGTCGATGCGACCTCGCCGGTGCCGTCGGTCAC
>NZ_QEQJ01000144.1:0-552 GCF_003383195.1 Haloferax sp. Atlit-6N
CGGGCTCGACGTCGGTTTCTCGGAGGCGATCGCGCTTCTCACGCGACCGACGACGCTCGAAGTGTTCGTCAACACGACCGTTTTAGTCACGCTGACGACGGCCGCGTGCGTCCTGATCGGCGTCCCGCTGGCGTACCTGACAGTCCGGACGAACCTCCCGTTCCGCCGCTTCTGGACGATCGTCGTCTCGTTGCCGCTCGTCATCCCGAGCTACGTCGGAGCGTTCGCGTTCGTCTCGGCGTTCGGGCCGCAGGGGAGTTTTCAGCGACTCCTCGCACCGCTGGGCGTCGAGAAGATCCCGGAGATCTACGGGCTCGAAGGATCGATACTGAGCCTCACGCTGTACACCTACCCCTACGTCTACATCACCGCGCGGGCGTCGCTGAAGTCGATGGACACGACGCTCATCGACGCCGCGCGGACGCTCGAACACGACCGCTGGGAGACGTTCAAGCGGGTGACGCTCCCGCAGATCCGCCCGGCGGTCGCCGCGGGTGCCTTGCTCTCGGGGCTGTACGCGCTCGCCGACTTCGGGACACCCTCGATTATGCG
>NZ_QEQJ01000145.1:0-551 GCF_003383195.1 Haloferax sp. Atlit-6N
GCGGCGTCGGACGGTACGTATGAGCGACGACTCCGGTCCGGACGCCGACTCGGGACCCCAGACTGCGGCGACAGACGCGACGGCGTCCGACGCGACGGTCTCGCTCCGGACCGCGAGACCGACTGACGCCGCCGCGATCCGTGGGATCTACGCGCCGTTCGTCCGCGACTCGCCGGCGACGTTCCGGACCGAGGTGCCGACGGTCGAAGAGCTCGAATCGAAGATCCGCGCGAAGCGCGCGGTCGACGAGTACCCCTGGTACGTCGCCGTCAGCGACGCGGTGGGGCGCGACCACGAGATCGTCGGCTACGCCTACGCCAGCCAACTCCGCGAGCGTGCGGCGTACCGCTGGACCGTCGAGACGTCGATCTACGTCGATCCCGAGACACATCGATCCGGCGTGGGAACGCGACTGTACGACCGCCTGCTCGACACGCTCCGCCGGCAGGGGTACTGCTCGGCGTACGCCGCGCTGGGAATGCCGAACCCCGAGAGCGAGCGCTTTCACGAACGGCACGGCTTCGAGCGCGTCCGACAGTTCCCCGCTGCCG
>NZ_QEQJ01000146.1:0-548 GCF_003383195.1 Haloferax sp. Atlit-6N
GATGTGCCCCCGCGCCAGCGGCGTACGCGGCCGCCCCCGGGAGGACGTACAGACCGTTCGAGACCGAATCGAGAAAGGGCGTCGTCTTGAACCGCAGCGGCGGCGCGGAGTACTGAAAGCCGAGGAGGAAGAACCCGGCGAGATACGGCCACGCCCGCGGGGACGTGAGGAGGAACGTCACCGCCCCCAGAAGCGTCGAGACCGCGATGACGGCGGCGACGACCGAGTCGCCGCTCCACCGGGCCTCTCGCTCGTCCTTCTTCGGGTTCGCGACGTCGACGTCGACGTCGAAGACGTCGTTGACGCCGTAGAGGAAGACGTTCGCCGGGAGCAGGAAGTACGCGAAGAGGCCGACGCTCACCGCCGTGAACAGATCACCGGTCGTGTCGGCTCCGAACGCGACGCCGACGACGACGGGGCCGGCGAGGTAGAACCAAAAGCGCGGACGCGACAGCGTCAGCAGATACCGCAGGCGGCCAGACATCCTCAGCCCGCCCGTTCGGCCATCGCCTCGGCTGTGAGTTCGCCGCTGATCAGACACATCGGCA
>NZ_QEQJ01000147.1:0-548 GCF_003383195.1 Haloferax sp. Atlit-6N
GGCTTATAATCCATGACACTCCCCGCGCTCGATGCGCTTTTGACCCCGCTGTTGCTCCGTTCGACCAGTATCGCCCTCCAGACTAACGGGTTCGTGGACTTCGAAGCGTGGTTCCCCACGTTCGAACTTCGCCTTGCTGCCAGTATCTTCGTCGCCGCCGCCGTCATCGCAATCTGGCGACTCGGCGCTCGTCTCCACGATATGGACGTCGAAGGGGTTTCTTCCCCTGTCTGGCACCTCGGGGTCACAGTGCTTCGCCTCACCGGTGTTGTTTTCGGTGGTACGTTCTTATTCGCGGTCTGGTCGCTTTCGGGCGACATCGGCACGCTCTCCGAGCAGTACAACCTCGGAAAGGAGACGCTCATTCGCGTCAGTCTCTCGGCCGCCTTCCTCGTCGGCGCGTACGTATTGACATCGGTTCTCGGACGGTTTATCAAGGAAATCGCGAGTACGCGCCCCGAGATATCCGACCACCAGCGCGAGATAATCTATCGTCTCGCACAGGTCACGACGTATCTCGTCGCCACCGCTGTCGTTCTCGGTATCTG
>NZ_QEQJ01000148.1:0-548 GCF_003383195.1 Haloferax sp. Atlit-6N
CACTCGGGGCACTCGGGCTGCACGCGAACGCGACGCACCTTCGTCTTCCGCTCCCAGTCCGCACAGTGCAGACAGAGCAGGCGCACGCGGTCGTTCCGGATGCGTTCTTTCACGGCCTCGATCACGCTCGCGTCGGCGTTCTCCGGAACGAGGAGCTCGCGCCCGCTGGACCGGCCACCGGTCCCGATCGGGGTATGCTCGCGGGCCGTCTCCAGTCGGACGTTCGTCTCGTCGTCGCGGAGTCGATCGAGCAGATCCGCGGTTTCGTCGACAGCGAGGTCGACGTGGAAGACCTCCCTGACGGCCTCGTCGTAGACCGGCGTGTCTTCGAGCGCGGCCAGCAGCCGATCCGCGCCGAAGCGTTCGCGGCC
Source organism: Haloferax sp. Atlit-6N (assembly GCF_003383195.1). Taxonomy (NCBI): domain Archaea; kingdom Methanobacteriati; phylum Methanobacteriota; class Halobacteria; order Halobacteriales; family Haloferacaceae; genus Haloferax; species Haloferax sp. Atlit-6N. The sequence goes on from NZ_QEQJ01000148.1 coordinate 372, forward strand.
CTGATAGCGCTTGAGCGCGCCGAACTTCGCGGCGACCTGCGCCAGCGTGAACTTCAGCGCGTCGGAGTTCTTCAGCGCGAGTTCGAGGACGGCTTCGACGTGGCTCGGATCGGTCGTCTCCACCACCTCGGTGACGTCGCGGAGGGACGCACGCGTCGGCACTTCGAGTTCGATCCG
>NZ_QEQJ01000149.1:0-547 GCF_003383195.1 Haloferax sp. Atlit-6N
CGATCGATCGGATCTACGAGGAGAATCCCGATCTGGAGTTCGAGCTCCGGCCGGAGTGGTACGCCTCGATGCCGTCGGATGCGACGCCGATTCCGAACCCCGATGGGCTCGCACCGGGGTGTGTCGCCGAGAACGTGTACGTCCTGCCCGGGATCCCCGAGGAGATGGAAGCCGGCTTCGCGAACGTCGCCGGGGAGTTCGGCGGCGACGTGGCGACACAGACGCTGTACTCTCCCGAGCCCGAAGGTGCCCTCGCGTCGATTCTGGGCGACGTCGCGGAGCGCTTCGGGATCCGCGTCGGGAGCTACCCGAACCGGGAAGCGGGCGAGACCCGAATCAAGCTCACCGGCGACGACGAAGCAGTGCTCTCGACAGCCGTCGCGTGGCTCAGAGCGCATTCGCGCGTCGAACTCAGCGTGGCCGACGGAGACGGTACTGAAGCCAACGAGTGAGCGTGGTGCAGTGGACGCGTCGCGTGCGGCGCAGAGTTAGCGTGGGTTCGGGAGGTTCGTGGTGTCTCGCGGTGAGAGCGACGCGAGCGACCCGC
>NZ_QEQJ01000150.1:0-545 GCF_003383195.1 Haloferax sp. Atlit-6N
GTACGTCGGCGAGGCGGTCCGCAGCGGGATCGGTGCGGTGCCAGACGGACAGATGGAGGCCGCGCGTTCGCTCGGGATGGGATACGTGCAGGCGATGCGCGAAGTCGTCATCCCACAGGCGTGGCGCAACGCGCTGGCGGCGGTCGGCAACGACCAGATCATCCTCGTGAAGGACACCTCGCTTTTGACGGTTATCGCGATTCCCGAACTCATCCAACAGTTCCGCGACGTCAACAGCGCCACGTTCGACCCGTGGACGCCGCTCGTGTTGGTCGCGATCGCGTACCTGTCGATCACGATTCCGATGGGTCGCCTCGTCGAGTACCTCGAAGCCCGTTCGGACTGGGGGGGTGAGTCCCAATGACTGCGGACCACGCCCTCCTGGAGTTCGACCACGTGGACAAGTACTTCGGCGAGACGCACGTCCTCAAGGAGGTCTCACTCGACATCGAGGACGGCGAAGTGTGCGTCGTCGTCGGCCCCTCGGGGTCCGGGAAGTCGACGCTGTTGCGCTGTGCGAACCGCCTCGAAGAGATCCAGGCTGG
>NZ_QEQJ01000151.1:0-545 GCF_003383195.1 Haloferax sp. Atlit-6N
CAGGCTCGGTGTATTCACCCGGCTGTGGGAGCGGCTCGTTCGTGGGGACGATTGATCCTTCGAGCAGTTCGTCTTCGGTTTCCCACTTGTAGTGGTTGATCTCGGCGTTCCCCAGCTGTTCTTCCCAGTCGTAGTTTCGGAAGATGTTCTCATCAACAGTATCTCGCGCATACAACACCCACAGTTCGGATTTACTGTCGGGGTCGTCACCAGTCCGGAGGATTCGGCCGAGCGTCTGGATCCGCTGTCGGACACTCCCACTTGAAACTCGAATAATCCCCATATCGGCATCTGGAACGTCAACACCCTCGATCAGTGCTTTGACGCTGAACATTACGTTCGCGTAGCCATCTGCTCTGAACCACTCCATCGCAAACTGGTTCCAGACGTCTCGAGAGTGTCCCGAGTGGTACATCACCGGCCAGAAATCACGCCGGGCGAACAATTCCTCCATCTTGTCGTCGACCCGTTGTAATTCGGGATACGTCTCGTACTTCTCCGAGCGAAGGCCGGTTCCCCGAACGATGTCACCCTCTCGTCGGATA
>NZ_QEQJ01000152.1:0-545 GCF_003383195.1 Haloferax sp. Atlit-6N
GATTCACCGAGACCGACTTCGCGTTCGACGCGCCCGACGATCTCGGCGGGACTGTCCGCGCCAGCGACGGGCTCCGGACGGCGCTCGACGAACTGCTCGAAAACGCCGCCGAACACGGCGGATCGCCGATCGAAGGATAGGTTCGCATCCGTCCCGACGTGGTCGAGCTTTCGGTCACCGATCACGGGACCGGCATCCCCGAGCACGAGCGGACAGTCGTCGCGGGCGACGTGGACATCACCCAGTTGACGCACGGCAGCGGGCTCGGACTCTGGGTCGCGAAGACTGTCGCAGACACCCACGGCGGGTCGCTGTCGTTCACCGAGACCGACGACGCGACGACGGTGACGCTGTCGCTGCCGCGAGCGGCCTGATATTCTCTTCGGGGCTCCCGTCTGCTCCTCCGCCTCCCGTATCGATGCGCCGGGTTGGGACGCCGGCAATGCGTGCCATCGACGAAGGCTTATATCGGTCCGGGGGTTGACCTTGGAGTATGCGTACGGGAACGACCTCACGATCCCGAGCCATCGATGCGAGACCGGACC
>NZ_QEQJ01000153.1:0-545 GCF_003383195.1 Haloferax sp. Atlit-6N
AGGGTCTCTCGCAGCTCGTAGAGCGTGCCGAGGACGTACTGTCTGATGCTGAGCGCCGACGGGAACGGGAAGCCCTCGATCGGTTCTTCACGGCGCTGGGACAGGGTGGAGATGTCGCCTACGGAGCTGATGAAACGCAAACCGCCCTCGACTATGGAGCAGTCGACGTCCTTCTCGTTTCCGACGCACGGCCACCAGCAGAGATTCGTGAGCTGGAGGAAGCGACGACCGACCAAGGCGGTGAGTGTCTCGTTGTGTCGACTGACACAGATCGAGGTGCCCAGTTCGATACTGCATTCGGGGGTCTTGGAGCGCTCCTCCGGTTTCCGATCAACTAAGCCGAGTAGTATTGGCCGCCATAGTTGTCGTAGCGTCCCAGTGTAGGGTCTGGAGGTAGTCCCCGGTCGCGCAGACAATCTCGAGCGGCCGTAAACCGGGTGGGTTCGATGGCACCAGTAGCAGCTATGCTGTTTGTCGACTGGAGCGGAGATTGAAGCTAGTGGAGTGGCGGGCCTGTCTTCCACAACGCTGGGAAGTTTGTGAGG
>NZ_QEQJ01000154.1:0-543 GCF_003383195.1 Haloferax sp. Atlit-6N
TTCATTCACGCGGCTGTCGAGCTTCTCGAACATCTGAGCGCGACGTTCGACGTCAGTGAGATCCTCACGGCGTGTCACAAAGGGGTTGAACAGGAACCCGATGACGGGGAATTGCGTCAGTTTCTCCGCAGGTGTGCCTTCATCTCGATATCTGTCGTAGACTTCGAGCGGGGTCACCTCGACACCAATGTAGTAGCGAACTTGCTGGATGCCCCGATCACGCATTTCCCTGGGGCGGGTCTCGCGGTACTCTGCAAGAAGTTCCCGGAAGATCGGGTTCTGCGTGACGTCCTCATCGCTGAGCCGCTTCTCGATCGTCTCAGTGATCTGTTCGACTGGAAATGACCGCGTTGTCGCGTGGAGTTTGAGTTTCGAGTCCAGTTCCTTGTTGGCGAAGTCTTCGCCAGCCGACTGGAGCTGGGCCCAGTCGTCGGACATCGCGAAGTCCATATTGTCGGGGTCGATCTCGATGAACGCTTCCATCGTCCCAGCGGCCCGTTGAATCGCTCCAGCTCCGGGCCACGCCCGCTTAACATTCGTGAG
>NZ_QEQJ01000155.1:0-542 GCF_003383195.1 Haloferax sp. Atlit-6N
TAGAGGAATCTGGCTGCCAACCAGAAACATCTCGCGTTTCTGGTGACGACGACGGATACCACGTCACATCCAAAGCCAAAGCCGAACGCGCTCTGTACGACCAACTCCGCGACGAAACCGACCTCACCGCCAACCTCGTCCAGAAAGGCATTCGTCGGGCTGTTGAAGCAGTCAAAAGTGGAGTCGAACGCCTCAAGCGTGGAGAGAACACATCGCGACCCCACTTCTCAGCGGACAGCGCGGTGTACGACAAGCGGAGTGCGACGTTCCACCGCGACCACGTTTCCCTTTCGACCGTAGACGGCAGAATCGAGTGCGACTACATCCTCCCCGACAACTCGGAGAACCCCCCGACGAAGTACGTCTCCGACGAGGACTTTGAGTTCAGGATGGCGCACTTGCAGCACCGCGACGGAGACTGGTACTTGCACGCCTCGATGCGGAAGGTCGAAGCAGATGACGAACCTGAATCCGACTCCAAGCACAGAAAAGTCCTCGGTGTGGATTTGGGCGTCAACAATATCGCCGTCGCTTCGACGGGG
>NZ_QEQJ01000156.1:0-542 GCF_003383195.1 Haloferax sp. Atlit-6N
CACCGGTGTCGGTGGAAGCGACGAACACGGCGTCGGGCGAGGCATCAAGCAACATCTGATAGCGCCGCCGAGCCTGTTCGGTGGCGTGTTTTTCCTGACGTTGGCGTCCGTCATAGACTCCACTTAGTGCACCCGCGATACCGCCGGCTGTTAACAGATTCAAGACGACAAATTGCCCGTGACTCATCACGTTTCCTTCCACGTACTGGTAGAGGTAGATCACAGCGCTGACGAATACCATTCCGACCATTCCGGTGATCGTCCACCCGGTGACGCGAGGTAGCTGGTCAGTATTGAGGGCGCTCTGGTACACCTGATATCCCAGCACAATAAGTCCAAATGACAGGCTCATCGGGACGAACACGCCCAAAACGTACGCTAACAGCTCGTCTTCCGCAAGAAGGTGCGGGATGTGGGCGAGAAAAGAAACAGTTCCCAGGCCACTGATCGCCCCTGCCCACAGATGTCGTGCTGTGATTCGACGACGGCTCACTTTTCGATGCGAGATAACTCGTATTCGTACGTATACAATTTTTCATTCA
>NZ_QEQJ01000157.1:0-541 GCF_003383195.1 Haloferax sp. Atlit-6N
TTTGGTTTCGAGTTGCTCGCTGTACGAATGGATGTAGGTATCCATAGCTACCTGCTGGTCGAGATTCATCACCTTTAGCATAGACCGCGTGCGGTCGGCGAGTGCATCCAGTGCCTGCTCCGGCGTGAGGGTTTCACCTCGTTGTGTCGCATCGCCGCCATTCGTTTGTGCGAGGTCTGCTTTCAGGTCAGCAACGATGGCGTCGACCAGGTATCGGTAGAAGATGCTATAGGCGCCGAAGTAGATCTTCGGCCCGAGGTCCAGCATATCGTGAATTTTGCCGATACGGGCCCGACTCTCGAAGTGGGTCCGACCGTACTGGCCATCGAACAATCCGCCCAAGTACTCACGCTGGTTTTCTTTGAGTGCTTCAATGCCTTTGCCCGATCGTCCGAATATTTCAATGGTTTCGTCGTATGATTCCAGGTGGTCGTAAAACGCCTCGACAGCGTCGTCGATGACCGGTTCAACAACGCTACCGAGATTTTCGAGTCGTCGCTCATCTTCCGGCTTGAAGTTAGTGAAATCTTTTCGCCAGTCG
>NZ_QEQJ01000158.1:0-540 GCF_003383195.1 Haloferax sp. Atlit-6N
TGCCAGCGAAACCACTTGGATAAGAGTGACCTCCTCCACGGCCTGAAGGCCGTGGCATCCGGCCACCGGATGACCGGCCTGCCGAAACAGACCGTTCTGGTTCCAACCCGCACTCAGAGGGAACCGGCAGCATACCGGCGGAACTCTCGTTTTCGCCCTCGTTATAGGGCTGTGGCCCGGTCACGCAGGCCCCATCGGAATCGATGTCATTGCCGTGTGACGAACAGACCGCGTTCGTCACCGCCCCTTGTCTGTTGGGGGCCAGCATCTCACCGATTCCGTAGCAGTTTCTGGTAGGTTGGGCCACGGCAAAAACTTTCGGTCGGTCACCCAGTCCGACCACAGTCCGGTGGTTTTTCCCACAGAGTGTCCGCTTGACCCCCGCCTGTTCGCTCCTCGGTTCCGACGCTCTGTCGGAACACTCGTCACTCACGGGAAGGCGGGGGTATGCGCTCGTATCTCTAATCAACGGTAAGAACAGTCGAGGGACCCAAAGTGGCAGAAAATCGGCGTAAGGTAGATATGTATGTATACAGACCA
>NZ_QEQJ01000159.1:0-539 GCF_003383195.1 Haloferax sp. Atlit-6N
CTCGGCATCGTGGTCCTCGTCTGGGAGCTGGTGAGTGGCGGGATCGTTGCGACCGACGTCCTCCCCGCCCCAGCGACCGTCGGAGCCGAAATCGTGGACCTCTTCGTCTCCGGCGAGGTGTTCTCTCACCTGTTTATTTCGCTGTTCCGCGTCGGCGTCGGACTCGGATTGAGCATCCTCGTCGGGGTCCTCCTCGGTGTCGGGATGGCCAGGTCCGATCCGGTCGAGAACTTCTTCGATATCTTCCTCTCGATGACGTATCCGATCCCCAAGACCGCGCTCGTCCCCCTCGCCATCCTCTGGCTCGGCGTCGGGACGAAGGCGGCGATCCTCATCGTCTTCCTCGCGTGTCTGCTCCCGATCGTGCTGAACGCCTACAACGCCGCCGAGAACGTCGATCAGAACCTCGTCTGGGCGGCTCAGATGATGGGGACCGACGAGCGATCGATCCTCTATAAGATCGTCTTCCCCGCGACGATCCCCGAGATTATGACGGGGGTCCGTCAGGCGGTTCCGATCGCCTTTATCGCGCTCGTGAG
>NZ_QEQJ01000160.1:0-538 GCF_003383195.1 Haloferax sp. Atlit-6N
TAGATATACGTCTTCGCCATCAAGTGGATCTCCACTGGTATATGAGAGGGTAGCCGTCGACCCATCTTGAGTCAGTTGAAACGACGCCAATGGATCATTTCGATCGAGACCACCGACGTACCCGAGTCCGAATGCACCAACTGAAACTGACAAGACAACAGTCAGTGACACCAACAGAACGACACCAATTACCGGAGATACCCCTCGATCATCAGAAAAGGCTGATCCTAAAAGGAAATTGAGTAGAGGCACTCGTGCTTAGTAAATTGCACTGAGACGATTAGAGAGTTGCGGGCAGGCTGTCAAAGAATAATACTTTTCAGCGGCTGCGTGCGGGAAATTCGACTACATTGTCCGGTGAATTAGTGAGCCACTACTGGATGAACTCAGGCCAGCGTGCCGTTCTTACGTCCGTTCGAGCGCGGCATCGGACGCCCCACAAGGCGACACGTTTCACCACTCCGATGTCTATTCACCAGTCAGAATCCGTCTGCAAACCAGGACAGCCGGTATTCACTCGAACTCTGCAAGCGAATCG
>NZ_QEQJ01000161.1:0-537 GCF_003383195.1 Haloferax sp. Atlit-6N
GACCGAGCCGCTGAACCTTACGCGTCTCCATACCATACCCTGGTCTCCAGCGGCCTTAATCTTCACTATATGCCACTTATATAGATATGTATCCGTTAGGATGCATTAGAACAAGACGCGAATCGGACCGTTTGGCCGTGGGACCGTCCGCTCTATGCGATCCGCATCATCCGCCGTTCGACACGTCCGACCCGGACCTTCGTCCACCCGCGGAGTTCCTCGTCGAGCTCCGGGTCGTCGGTGTCGACGCGGAGTTCGCCGATCGTATCCAGTTTCGCGCGCGAGGCCACGATCTCGACGTCGCACTGTCGGATCACGTCGGGTGAGAGCTGTGGGTTGCCTCGGCCGAAGACGAACCCTTGGCCGCCGATCGGCGAGACGACGACGACGTTTTCGCCGTCGGGGTCGAGCGCAGCCAGGATCTCCGATTCGGTCGCGTCGAGGGCGAGCACTTCGCCGTCCCGCCAGACGTCGACGCCCAGCGGCGCGCCCTGGAAGCCGAGTGCCTCTTTGATCGCGCCGACGGTGCTCCCCGGG
>NZ_QEQJ01000162.1:0-537 GCF_003383195.1 Haloferax sp. Atlit-6N
CATGGTTCGGGGAGAAGTGGATCTGTCACGACATTCTCGACCGCGTTGACGACGGATACGTGACGTATCTCAGCCGGCACAAGGGGATCGACTACCAGCGACCTCGGGGGTGTGCCGACCTCGCGTACTGCGACGAGTCCGAGTACTGTTACTCGGAGGTTTCAGAACTCGAGTAGGTGACCGATGGACCAGCCTCCTCTCCGAAAGCGTATCACCGACCAGTTCTCGTATCGAGGCGAGCGAGCCGACATCTGGCGAGCGTTCGACCTGCTGCTTGAGACTGACGCATTCCTCAATCTCGGCTACTCCGAGTGGTACCAGCCACACGTCGTTGGGTCGAGTCAGCGCCGCCTCGTCACGGAAGTCGGAGCGAGGCTCGCGTCGCACCTGCCCGCCACGGATGGCGTTCGCCTCCTTGATGTTGGCTGTGGCCGGGGCGGTCCGGCGATCCATCTTGCCGATCAGTTCGGTTTCCGCGTTACTGGACTGGACCTCGTTCCGTACAATATCGAGCGAGCAACCGAGAACGCACGCAGG
>NZ_QEQJ01000163.1:0-534 GCF_003383195.1 Haloferax sp. Atlit-6N
ATGTGATTGTTAGTTGAAGCTACTATTGCGTGGTTGTGGTGTGTTCACTAATTTAAACGGTCCGTTACTTTCTTCGCTCGGAGCAACGACTCTGTTGCTGAATGACTGAATACGACGAGGATTCGATTCCGTCACACACCCTCGAATCGAACGGTCGTGTATGGACGTACGAAAAGCTTGACCCACGAACTCACCAATGGACTCGCCCGTTAGACCAAGAAGAGTTCGACTGGGACGTTTCGAACGTCGACCTCGTCGGAACCGATGTCCCCGTTCGTGTCGTCAGTCTCGAACTCCACGACGAGTGGACGGTACAAGGGTTAGAGACTGCGGGACCAGATTACCACCGCCCTGGGTTCACAGAGACGATTTCTTCTGATTACGTCTCTTATACAGCGAATTTAGAAGAGGCAATCGAGATGGTCGAGGACTTCGTAGAACGACTGTCCTAGATTACCGGCTCTACGACGACGTGTTCTACGGCAAGCTGCCGAACCGACTGAGGTGGCTCTGTTGAAATCCTCTTCATGTCTG
>NZ_QEQJ01000164.1:0-533 GCF_003383195.1 Haloferax sp. Atlit-6N
GCACCGGCGCCGTACAAGCAGGACCGTCGCTGATACGGGAACGAAGCCCGAAGCCGTCGCTCGCGGAGCTCAGCATCGGGCGATCGGGAGTCGGTGAGAATCCGGCGGTGACCAGTCGCTGCGGACCGGTGGTGGATTTCAGTCGGAGATGAACTTGTTGTCGCGCCAGTTCACGCCGTTAGAACCGTTCTCGCTCTTCGAGGGGTTCTCGACGACCTCGATGCTCGCCGGGCGCTCTTCGCCTTCGACGATGCGGTGGGCCGTGAGTTCGCCATCGAGTTCGGTGATCGCGGTGAGCGTGCCCTTCTCAGCGAGCAGCGCGATTTCGCGCAGCACGAGGAACATCGGATACTGCAGCGCCGTGTTCTGAAGGACGGTTTCGCGGTCGCCCTTGAAACAGGCGAACTCGACGAGTTCGGAAGGGATCTCCTCTTCTTCTTCCTCCCAGCGCGGTGCGCCCGCGCGCGGCGGCTCTTCCTCGTAGACGCGGTTCTCTGTGATGCTGGCTTTCAACTGTGCCGTCGGGGTGTACA
>NZ_QEQJ01000165.1:0-533 GCF_003383195.1 Haloferax sp. Atlit-6N
AATTAAACTCTTCATTTTCCAAATATGAAAACCAAGGAAAGGTGAGACAATCTGCCGTGTTACATCCCAATACAGCTATTACAAGCCACCCTTCGCTATTCGTCTAAAAGTAAACTTAGTCTTACACGTCCGCTCATATATGTAGTTTCTACTTCTCGTTAAGAAGCTCCTAAAAGGCAAGCGCTCGCTGGGCTTTTGCGGACACCGAAAACTGTGGAGCAGCATCGCCAAGCTAATCCTCAAAGACACCGTTTATATTTCTGAAGCAACTGCCGGGACATATGACAGACGACACCCGATGGCAACTGCTCCTTCCATCGGGACTTCGTAATCTTCCTGCTGATCTTGCAGCGGTCGTCGTTCTCGTCTTTCTGACGATCGCCGCGGTCGTTCTGCCAGGGATCCGGACCACCCCACTTCGCGTTCTGTTTGGACTCCCGTTCGTGCTTTTTGTCCCTGGGTATGCATTCATTGCCGCATTATTTCCAGAACAAGGACACGGGCCGTCTGATGAGGAGACTCCAGATGCTGGG
>NZ_QEQJ01000166.1:0-532 GCF_003383195.1 Haloferax sp. Atlit-6N
TCGGACAGAGCTATGTGAAAATCATCGGCACGCCGTGGGTGCCACAATGATTCACGAACGTCTGTCCGACAGTATGACTCGTCCGTGTTCGGCGGGCGCATACGACACCGAAGCCCGTCGCGCACGTCACCAACTCTCCTGGTGACACGTCTCGCGCACGGCCTATTACCTTGGAGACAGTAGCATAGAATGAGTAATGAAACGCCTAGACCGTCTGTTCGGGCTGCAGATCATTTCGATCGTGGCCGGGTTCGTCGGGGAACTGCTCGCCAGCGAACCGCTGCTGACAGCCGCCGTCGGCGTCTTCGCCGTCACTGTCGTCGCGACCTTCGCGCAGATGACGGGCGACCTCCTGTGGGGGCTCACCCAGCACCGGATACCGGATACCGCGACCGACCAACGTCGCTAGAGCCGACGGCGACTGCCTGTTGTAGCGACGTCCCCTCCAGGGTCGAGACGCCACCCCGGGGCTCTCCTTACACGTGCGGCTCGGGAACCGCTTCGGTAGCGGCAGCGCGCCAGGACCGCGTCG
>NZ_QEQJ01000167.1:0-532 GCF_003383195.1 Haloferax sp. Atlit-6N
TCGACGCCGACGTGCTCCACCTCAACCTGATGGGGCCGCGCTCGGTCTGGTACGCGCGCCGCGCCCGGAAGGCGGGCGTCCCCGTCGTCGCGCACACCCACGTCACCGCGGAGGACTTCGGCGACAGCTTCCGGTTCACGAACGCGCTCGCGCGGCCGCTCAGGCCGTACCTCCGCCGCGCGTACGGGCTCGCCGACCGGCTGATCTGCCCCTCCGAGTACAACCGGTCGGTGATCGAGGGGTACACCGACGCGCCGACGACGGTCGTCTCGAACGGCGTCGACCGGGGGAAGCTCGACGGGTTCGAGTCGCTGGAGGCCGAGTACCGCGACCGCTACGACCTCGGAGGGACGGTCGTCTTCCTCGTCGGCAACGTCTTCGAGCGGAAAGGACTGACGACGTTCTGTCGCGTCGCCGAGTCGACGCCGTACGACTTCCCGTGGTTCGGTCCGTACGACACCGGACCGCACGCCTCGAAAGCTGTCCGGCAATGGACGACGAATCCACCCGAAAACGTCACGTTCACCGGCTG
>NZ_QEQJ01000168.1:0-531 GCF_003383195.1 Haloferax sp. Atlit-6N
CGGTCGCAGCCGATGGCGGGCACGATGACGATCGCGACGCCGACCCGCTCGACGACAACACCGACGACGTCGATGTCGGAGAAGCCGAAGCACGGCTGGACGAACTGGCTGCGGCGACGCCAGGAGGTGAGTCGGCGTGACCCGACTCGTGTCGGTGCGCTACCGCTGCTCAGAGTGCGACGCGACGCACGTCCGACCGGAACATATCGACGATGAAGAACCGGAGAAAACGCGCGAAGGGACGTGCTACGCGGCGCACCCGGCCCGTGACGCCGGCTTCGAGGGCTGTGGCGAAGAAGTCGAACTCGAAGCGATCGCGTGGCGTGAAGATCGCGTCGACGAGTGGGACGCGATCGGCGCAGACGAGCAACTCGTGAGCGACGGCGGCCAGACAGCGGACGAAAGCCTCCTACGCGTCATCAGCGACCGCGACCCGGCAGAGATGTCGCACCACGACCTCTACTACGAGTGGCACGAGGTCGTCGAAGCGACGTACCGCAGCATCACGGACGCGGACGTCGAACGGACGCT
>NZ_QEQJ01000169.1:0-530 GCF_003383195.1 Haloferax sp. Atlit-6N
CTCGCCGAGGAATCCCTCGACGTCCGAGATCTGTTCGAGACGGATCCCGTACACCGTCGTCGTCTCCTCGCCGGGGTCGAGGGTCCGCTCGTACTCGACGCGGTGGTCCTTGTAAGCGGTCCAGTTGTCGCTCTCGTAGTCCGGATGGAAGCCGACCCCTTCCATCGGGAAGTCCTCGGGGATCTGATCGACGAGCCGTACGTGTACGGGCTCGTCGCTCTCGGAGTCGAGCCGGAACTTGATCGCCGGAACCGGGAACTCGTCGCCGACGAACGACTTCTCTACGCGCACGTCGTCGTCTGACACGGCGGTCGTTCTATCGGCGTCGGACTCGTGGCTCATAGGCCACCTTACCGAAACTGCTCACATAAAACAACCGGGCAAAATACCGTTCCTGATAGCGTCGGCCGGGGTCGTGGCGGTTCTTCCCGCTGTGGACGTAACAACCCGAACACATTTTTTCAGGCCGACGCGGTCATAAATACTCGTCCGATCCGGCAGAAGTCTTTTTCAGTGGGGAAGCCGACCCC
>NZ_QEQJ01000170.1:0-529 GCF_003383195.1 Haloferax sp. Atlit-6N
GTCGAACGCCACCAGTTCAAGTTGCAAACACCATCGCCAGTCACACCAAACCCGACAGACGAAAGTCAGTTTTCCCTCCCCACTGACGCAGCGGTCCGCATCAAGACGAACCGAATCGAAGTAGCCGCGAACACTGTCGTGTGCGTTCGCGACGAGAGTGATTCGATGCTCGCGCAGGTCGACCAGCAGGGGTCCTAGCGACTGGGCGACGAAACATACAGTATAGAACTCTTTGGCGCAGTCAAAACGTACCTCAAGGTCGATGGTCCGCTTACCATCGACGCGAAACCACTGGAAACTGTTCTTTCGTTCGAGGGGCCAACGGAAGTCCACGTCGGTGCTCGTTCATCGCACGAGAGTCCGGCGACGACAGTCACGACGACGGAGAAGCCATACGAGGTGATGCAAGCCGTCTCGGCATTCAGTTCGGCACTCAAGACGACGAGCGTCGAACGGTCGTATCCGACACTCCGTGGGCATCCACCACTTCTCGAACTCGGTGATGAGTTGGATATCCCTGAGGGCCTTC
>NZ_QEQJ01000171.1:0-529 GCF_003383195.1 Haloferax sp. Atlit-6N
CTCACTGAGCAGCAGCCCATCGCCGAGCAGCGTGCCGATGGCGTCGTCCTGGAAGTCCGGTTTGTGGTACTTCGCGTCCTCGGTCACCAGCACCCGCTCGATGTCCGCGGGATTCGTGACCATATACGTCTCGATCGGCCCGAGGTCGAAGCGCGCCACGTCGCCGTAGGCGTCCGCGACGCTCGTGAGAAACGTGAAGGGGTCTCGCGCGTACTGGCGGCTGTTCCCGAAGACCGGTACGCCCGCGGGTCCAGGCGGCTGAGTTCGCATCGGGGTCTAGTTGGTCTCCACCGATATCAGCCGTTCGGCCGATCAGGTATCAGCCATTCGCCGATCAGGTATCAGCCATTCGCCGATCAGGAGTCGGGGCGCGTGGGCAGTTCGCGAGAGGCGGCGGCTACGGCCGCGGTGGCTCGCCCGAGTAGGCGTCGAGGTCGGCGTAGAAGTTCAACATCGCGAATTTCAACTTCTCGGGGTCGACGTCGACGAGTTCGGCGCGCTCCTCGGGGGGAAAGCTCTCGCGGACGCC
>NZ_QEQJ01000172.1:0-529 GCF_003383195.1 Haloferax sp. Atlit-6N
CGTCAACGGCTGGGGATTCCCGTACTCGGCGACGTTCTACGGGTCGAAGCTCGTCTTACCGGGCCAACACACCGGGCCACAGGACGTCGCCGACCTCATCGACGCCGAGGACGTGACGGCTGCGGCCGCGGTCCCGACGATCTGGATCGAGATGGACAGTTACCTCGAATCCGTCGCGGGCGAACCGCTCGACAGCTTAGACCGCGTGCTGACAGGCGGGAGCGCCCCGCCGGCGTCGCTGATGCAGAAGTACGAGGAGGTGTACGAGGCGCCTATCTACCAGGGCTACGGGATGACCGAGGCCTCGCCGGACCTGGCGAACACCTTCGAGACGACGGAGATGCAGGACCTTCCGGAGGAGAAGCGCTACGAACTCAAGCGAAAGGCTGGGATCCCCGCACCGGGCGCGCGCATCCGCCTGCGGACGCAGGACGGCGATCCCGTTCCGCACGACGGGGAGACGCCGGGCGAGATCCACGCGCGCTCGCCGTGGCTTACCGACGGCTACTTCGAGCGCCCCGACGCGAAC
>NZ_QEQJ01000173.1:0-529 GCF_003383195.1 Haloferax sp. Atlit-6N
CCGGCTGTCTGCAGACGCTCGGCTTCCAGCGCCAATCCGCCTGGCGCGACCCCCCGCTCGCTGAGGACCGCCCCGACGCGGTGTACGTTCCGGCGGTCATCGAAGGGATGGAAACCTACGGCGAGACGACCGCCGGCCGCTACGGCGTCGCCCTCACCTACTCGTACCCCCATCGCTTCTGGACCCTCTCTGGAACTGAGACGTCGAAGACGGTCGTCGAAGCCGACGACGACGTCCACCTGATGGTCTCGCTGTGGGACACCGAGACCGGCCGCGTCCTCCCGCTCGATTCGGGCGTGACGATCGAGATTTTGGATACAGACGGCACACTCGTCACCGAGGAGGTCGCCTATCCGATGCTCTCACAGACGATGGGCTTTCACTACGGCGCGAACTACGCGCTCGACGGCGAGGGCGAGTACGAGGCGCGCGTCCACGTCGGGGGCGTCTCGCTCCGTCGAACCGGCGGCTTCGCGGGCGCGTTCGAGTCCGCCGCGACGGTGACGATCCCGTTCACCTTCGAGACGGA
>NZ_QEQJ01000174.1:0-527 GCF_003383195.1 Haloferax sp. Atlit-6N
CCTGATGTTCTTCAGCGTCTCCGAACCGCTGTACTACGTCTCGAACGTACCAGGGTTCTACAACGCTGAGGCAGGAACCGGCGCAGCGGGCGTGGCCGCGATGACACAGACCTTCTTCCACTGGGGCTTCCACCCGTGGGCGATCTACGGTCTGGTCGGACTCGGGCTCGCCTTCTTCTCGTTCAACCGCGGACTACCGCTGACGTTCCGGTCGATCTTCTGGCCGCTACTCGGGGAACGGATCTACGGGTGGCCCGGTCACGTCATCGACCTCGTGACGGTGTTCGCGACCCTGTTCGGGCTCGCGACCTCGCTCGGACTCGGCGTCGCGCAGGTGAATACCGGTCTGTCCTACGTCCTCGGCGATATGCTGGGGCTCGTGAGCATCCCGACCGGAACGATTCCGCAGGTGCTCCTGATCGCCGGGATCACTGCCATTGCGACGCTCTCTGTCGCCGCCGGTCTCGAAGGCGGCGTCAAACGGCTGAGTACGATCAACCTCTACCTGATGTTGACGCTGCTCGGGT
>NZ_QEQJ01000175.1:0-526 GCF_003383195.1 Haloferax sp. Atlit-6N
CGACCGCGCGCGTGTCGCCGATGAGGCCGAGCGCGCGTGCGGCGTAGGGCCGAACGTTGTCGTTGTCCATCTCCAGTTTGTCCGCGATCGCCTGCGTCGCCTCCGTCGACCCGATCTCGCCGAGCGCGCGGAGCGTCACCTTCTGGAGCGCCGGATCGGAGTCGGCGTCGACGTACTCGACGAGCGTCTCGACGGCCTCCGCTGCTCCATCACCCATTCGGCCGAGCGCCTTGATCGCCGCCTTGTCGCGGCGCTGGGCGAGTTGGTGCATCTCCTCGAAGGCCTCGGGGTTCGCCATCCGGACGAGCGCGTCCATACAGTGCTCCTGCATAAACTCCGACTGGAGGCTATCCTTCGCGAGCAGCACCATATCGACGCGGCCGCGTTTCTCCCACTCTTTGAGCGCCGACAGCTCCGGCGGGTAGTCCTTGTAGTGACGCAGGACGTCGTAGAAGCCTTGGGCCATCAGTTGCTCGTTCGTCTCCAGGTCGTCCCACTCTTGGGCGTCTTCGAGACCGGCTTCGAG
>NZ_QEQJ01000176.1:0-526 GCF_003383195.1 Haloferax sp. Atlit-6N
CGACGACGAGTGCGACGACAGCGAGTAACGCGACGCCGAGCTTTGCCCCATAGCTCGACCGGATGGATTCGAAGAGTCCTGACCGTTGCATCTACACTTTTTAACGACACATCGGATAAAAAGCCGACCCGCCGATTATCTCGGGTGATAACGATTGGCCGTAACGGTTACAAGCCGGTCGGATGCGAAAGCACCGTCGTCTCGACACCCCACTCGGAGACGAGATCGGCGAGGCGTTCGACGCCGAAGGTCTCGGTCGCGTAGTGACCGCCGAGGAAGACGTGGATGCCCGCTTCGCGCGCCTCGTGGTACACCTGCTGTTTCCCTTCGCCGGTGACGAGCGCGTCGACGCCCGCGTCGGCCGCCTCGCCGAGCCAGTCAGCGCCCGAGCCGGTGACGATCGCTACCTCGCTGATCTCGTCGGGACCGAAGTCGAGCACCTGTGGCTCCTGGCCGCCCGTATCGAGCCCCGAGAGCTGATCGCGCAGTTCCGCGACGGTGTAAGACTCTGCGGCACGGCCCTGCT
>NZ_QEQJ01000177.1:0-525 GCF_003383195.1 Haloferax sp. Atlit-6N
GTCCTCCTGTTTACGACGTTCGCGACGCTGCTGTCTGCGTTCACCTTCTTCGGCGGCCCGAATCTCGCGTACGGGGCGGGCCCCGAGTGGATCCTCGTGATGGGGCTGATGGACGGCATCCTGTTTGCAATCCTGTGGTACGTGATCGGCTACCGACAGTGGCTGATCGGGAAGTTCCAGGGGTACGTCACGCTCGGCGAGATGCTCGGTGACCGGTTCGGATCGACGCGTCTCCGCGCGCTCGTCGCCGGCGTCTCGCTGTTCTGGCTGTTTCCCTACGTGATGCTCCAGCAGATGGGCGCGGGCGAGGCGATCGTCGGCCTCACGAACGGTGCGATCCCCTACTGGGTCGGCGCGGCGCTCATCACCCTGTTTATGATCGTCTACGTCGTCCTCGCCGGACTCCGCGGCGTCGCGTGGACCGACACGATCCAGGGTATGTTTATGCTATCGGTCGTCTGATCGCCGTCGTCTGGGTGCTCACGAGCGCAGGCGGGCGGGACACCGTCTCCACGTCGCTAGCGG
>NZ_QEQJ01000178.1:0-524 GCF_003383195.1 Haloferax sp. Atlit-6N
ACCGCATACAGCGAGAGGAAGTCGTCGTCGCGGGCGCTAGTGGGTCCGCCAGCACCGCCAGCGCCGCCTCCGTCCATCCGATCGGCGCACATCGACACAAGCGGTCCGCACATCCCGAGACAGTGGCCGGTTCCGAACAGGCCGACGAGCACGAACAGGCCGAGTTCGACCGTGCGCGTCGTCGGCGGTTGGGCCCCCGGGGCGACGCACGTCCCCCCGGTCTGCAGGAGCGCGTCGACGATCACGCTTGCAGGACGGTCTCCAGATCCGACCACACGCGGTCGCCCGCCGGGTCGTTGCCGGTGTAGGCCCGTTCGACGTAGCCGTCGGCGTTCGCCAAGAGCAGGAGGCCGAGGTGGCTGTACATATACATACTGCTCTCGGTCTCGCTCGTCTTCTCGAAGGTGACGCCGTAGGTCTCCTGGACCACCTCCTTTGCGTGGTCGTGATCGTCGGGGCGGAGGAAGTGCCAGTTGCCGGCGTCGAGATCGACGTTCATCATCTCGGCGTACTCTTCGAGCCGC
>NZ_QEQJ01000179.1:0-524 GCF_003383195.1 Haloferax sp. Atlit-6N
CGGTCACTCCGTTCGACCCCGCGGACTCGACGGCTGTTTCGCTTCCGTCGACGAACCCGACGTCGCCCGTTGCTGGATGGTCTGTGAGGTCCTCTGCGAGACGACGACCGATCTGGCCGCCACCGAGGACGAGTATGTGTGTATCTGTCATCGTGAAGTGTCACGGGACGGCTTCGTGGCAGTCACGCGAGTGAATCTAGAGGACAGAACGTGATAAATTCTTCCTTAGATTGCTGAATTGTCCTAGAAGTATGGCATTATTAAACAAACAGTCCGGGCATCGGTGTGAGTGGGAGTTCTACCGCTCTCTGTTCTTGGAATCACGAGACGCAGTCTACGCCCGCGGCAACTCGGCGCTGGCACAGACGAGGCGAAAGACGAGTGAGGTGTAGAGAGTTTCCAGAGACCTGACGAGTGTCGGTCTACAGCAATCCGACGAGCGTCGCCGCCAGCACGACGACGACGAGGAGCACGCTCGTGGCGATGCTCGCTCTGAGGCTTCCCTCCTTCAACGAACTCCCCTC
>NZ_QEQJ01000180.1:0-523 GCF_003383195.1 Haloferax sp. Atlit-6N
GCAGAGGTCGCGAAAGCCGTCGACGCCTTGGAGGACTTCGACGTCGAGTACGAGACGAACCCGATGGGGACCGTGATCGAAGCCGACGACGTCGGCACGCTCTTTGCCGCCGCGGAGGCCGCCCACCGGGCCGTCGACGCGGACCGCGTGAGTACGGTGTTAAAGATCGACGACAAGCGAACGAGCGATGAGCGCGCACGCGAGAAAGTAGATGTCGTCGAGGACCAGCTCGGTCGGCCGGCGCGCAGCGATAGCGAGTAGCGGAGCGAGAAGGAGACGAAAAGGCGGTGAAGAACCGGCGGGCTGAGAGACGGACGTTATTCTCGACGGAGTGCGAGCAGCGCGGCCCCAGCGAGCGCGACGAGAGCCGCGAGGACACCGAATCCGGGCGTCGTCGTCGGCGTCTGGACTGTCGGAATCTCCGTCACCGTCGTGGTCGGCGGTTCAGTCGTCGTCGTGGTTGTCGTGGTTGTCGTCGTGGTCGTCGTCTCGGCGGGCGTCTGCGTCGTCGCCGTCGGGATGA
>NZ_QEQJ01000181.1:0-521 GCF_003383195.1 Haloferax sp. Atlit-6N
GAAGCGACACGGCACTGGAGATGATAGCCGCGATACCCAGCCCCGCAGCGGGAAGGAGAAGCGGGAAGACGGGCTTGTTCTGGCTCGAAAGGCGACGAGCGGCGGCGTATCCGGCGGGGCCTTTGTGAGAGACGATAGCGAGGCCGAGTCCGACCCCGACATCGATGTTTCCGTAGACGATTCCGATGATGGCACCCGCGGAAATGGCGTGTGCGGAGAGTTCCGTCACGGTGCGGTCGACCGGGAAGTTCATGTGAGCGAACCGGTGGCCCACGGTGTGTGCGCCGAATCCGGCGAGGATACCGAACGCGATACCAAATCCGCCGAACTGGGTGTGGTGGCCGAGTGCCTGCGGGACGAGAAAGACGGCCGCGCTCGTCACCATCGCGCCGCTGGCGAGACCGTAGCCCCAGACGAGTCCCTCGGCGTGTTCGGTCCGAGCGCGCGCGCCGAACGGGGCAGCAAACGCCATCGCCGCAAAGGCAGCCCACGAGACGACGAGGAGCTTCCACGCTCCCGTC
>NZ_QEQJ01000182.1:0-520 GCF_003383195.1 Haloferax sp. Atlit-6N
CGGTTGGCGGGTGGTCCGCGAATTTCTCGATGCGGGCGCTGACGTAGTTGCGATCGACGATCTATCCGGCCATCAGATCTCGACATTCTCGAACGCACAGTTCGTCGAACTCGACATTCGCGACGAGGAGCGACTGGAGACAGCGCTGTCGGATGTCGACGTGGTCTGTCACCTCGCGGCGATCAGCGGGATTCCGGATTGTGAAAGCGATCCCGACCGTGCGTTCTCGGTCAACGTTCAGGGGACGGAGAACCTCGCGTGGTACTGCCGCAAACACGGGATTCCGCTGGCCTTTGCCTCCAGTATGGCTGTGATCGGCGAACCGGTCGAGTTTCCGATCGGAGCGGAACACCCGCGGGATCCGGTGAGTCTCTACGGCCTGACGAAGAAGATGAACGAGGACGACATCCACGATCACGCCCGCAGTGCGTTCCCCGCACACCTGTTCCTCACTGCGAACCTCTACGGGACGCACGAGTTCGGAAGAGAGGAGGTGACCAAGCAGACAGTAATCAACATC
>NZ_QEQJ01000183.1:0-520 GCF_003383195.1 Haloferax sp. Atlit-6N
TGTCTCTCTGCTGCTAGTTCAAGGCAGGAGAACACGCAAAACGTCGCTGGCGCCGACTCGACCAGCGAGACGACGACTTCGAGCAAGCACACGGAGACAACTACTGACAACTGTGCTGACGGCGAGACAACTATCGAGGCCACCGAACTGTCGGAACCGGACTCACTTGACGAGTGGCTCTCGGACGCCAACGAGAACGATGGTGAGTCACGGCGTTACGGTCCAGACGAGAAAGTATCGGTCAGCGTCGGAATACCGACTGACGGAGGACCCGCGTTCGACCCGCCACTAATCGAGGTCCCGCCGATGACGAACGTCACGTGGGAGTGGACCGGACACGGCGAACACAACGTCGTCGCTCTCGACGGGACGTTCGATAGAGGCCGAACCAACGCACAGCGAGGAACGTCGTATCACTACGTCTTCGACGAACCAGGAGAGTTCCTGTTCGTTTCCGAACCGCACTATAACGGCGGAATGAAGGGTGCCGTTGTCGTTACCGAACCACCTTCGACAGGGT
>NZ_QEQJ01000184.1:0-519 GCF_003383195.1 Haloferax sp. Atlit-6N
GATGCGAGGAGTTACCCTCTACAGAGGAGGTTTCGGAGTTCTCGTGGTCTGGATTGTTGCTCATGGCGTGGGTTTTGGTGCCGTCCCTCATTATATTGTCCAGACCCTGATACGGCGCGGTACCGTCAAGAGGGCCGGTGTCGAACGAGAACGGCGGGGCGCTTGTGGACGTGCGTTCCGGCGGTTCTCAGGCGTGGGCGGTGTATCCAGCGTCCTCGACGGCTTGAACGAGTGACGTGACGTCAGCATCGCCATCGACGCTCGCCTGTTCGGCCTCGCGATCGGCAGTCGCGTCGGTCACGCCGCTCACTTCTCGAAGCGCGTCTTCGACTGTCTGTTCACAGTGACCGCAGGTCATTCCTTCGACAGTGATGGTCTGCGTCATACACTGGTACATACGGGAGGGGAATCTTTGTCAGTTTCTGCTTCGAATCCAAAGTCTATCTTGGAAGTGAGATGGCATTCAAATATTGGCGCTGGGAAACAATATTGTGGTTCGGGGGTTCAATGGGGAGATAT
>NZ_QEQJ01000185.1:0-519 GCF_003383195.1 Haloferax sp. Atlit-6N
TACCCGGAGGAGATATTCACGGACGAACATCTCTCGCAGTTACAGTACAAGATCGCAAAGAACCACGTGTCCATCGTCGGCACCGTGTTCCCGAATCTCTCGTTTAACAATACACTGAAAAACGCTGATCCGGACAACCGGGAACTGAAAAAGTTCCTTACAATTCGGAAGTGGCAGCCGGTTGCCTCAGATAGAACTCAGATCTGGAACTGGATTCTCGTCCCGAAAAACGCCTCCGAGGAGTTCAAAAAGCAGGCCTACGATACTGGAATTACAACCTTCAGCGTCTCAGGCAATTTCGAAGTAGATGATTTTGCTGTCTGGGACGGTATTACTGAAGCCGCAGGGAGTTCGTTCGCACGGCGAACCAATCGGCAATCGAACTACCAGATGAACATGGGAGAGATGGGCGAAGCTGAGGACATCTCCGATGAATGGGACGGGCCAGGTACCGTTATCAACTCCGCTTTCGAGGACGGTACGATGCGGACGTTCTATCAGCGTTGGTATCAAATGATG
>NZ_QEQJ01000186.1:0-518 GCF_003383195.1 Haloferax sp. Atlit-6N
CGTCGGCGGAGGAGTATCAGACCTGATACCGGGGAGCGAACAATCTTATGTCGAGATGTTGGTCCCCTACATATGAACGACCGAGGCGTCGTAGTAACCGACGACACGAGGGGCCTCGTCGACGGCGACGAGCTAATCGACGCATTGGGAATCGACGAGTCAGAACGGGCGTGGCGCAAGTCCTTCGTTCGCCTCACGGCGGCGGACAAAGAGCGGATGCGTGCGCCCGAACCGACGTTCGACGACATAGCCGACGAGATCGGCGACGAGTTTTACGACCACCTGACGAGCGATCCTCGGGCCACTGAGGTCCTCGGTCGGTCGAGCAAGGGCGTCGATCAACTGAAAAAGACCCAATCACAGTATCTGCGCTCGCTCGCCAGCGGCGAGTACGGTCGGGACTACTTCGCACAACGCGCTCGCATCGGCAAGATCCACAATATGTTGGATATGGGGCCGAAGTTCTATCTCGGCGCGTACAGCATCTACTACGACGGTCTGATGTCGGCTATCGGGGA
>NZ_QEQJ01000187.1:0-518 GCF_003383195.1 Haloferax sp. Atlit-6N
AGACTTGAACGCACAATCTAGTCAGAAAGTCATCGAAGAACTTTCCTACGCTTTCCAGTCATGGTTCGACCTGCGACACAAGTTTGACGAGGCGAATCCGCCCGGCTACCGCAAACACGGCGACACTCGACCGCGTTCCACGGTCACGTTCAAAGAAGACGGATTCAAACACGACCCTGAGAACAACCGCGTTCGACTCAGCAAGGGGAAGAATCTCAAGGAGTACTGGTCGGACTTCCTGCTCTGCGAGTATCAGACTCGCCCGGACGTTGACCTCTCAGAGGTTGAGTCGGTACAGAACGTTCGCGCCGTCTGGAACGGCGACGAGTGGGAACTGCACTTCGTCTGCAAAGTCAGACTCGAAACCACCGATTCCGCAGGTGACGAAGTAGCAGGAATCGACCTCGGTATCAAGAACATCGCCACGGTCGCATTCCCCAATGAATATGTTCTCTACCCCGGCAACTCGCTCAGAGAAGACAAACACTACTTCAAACGTGCTGAATACGACACGGAGG
>NZ_QEQJ01000188.1:0-517 GCF_003383195.1 Haloferax sp. Atlit-6N
GCGTCCGACGAAAGGGGGAAAGATAATTAGGCTGTATTCGGTACGAATGGCCATACTATGGACTCCATCGTCGACGATGCGATAGACGAGGCCGAGGAGACGGGGGATGGGAACGCCGTCGACGCACCCACGGGCGGGGAGATGCCCCGCACCGGAACGATGACCGACGAGGAACTGCAGGAAGTCCTCGTCGACCTCCAGACTGACATCACGGTCGTCGGCTGCGGCGGCGCCGGCGGCAACACCGTCAATCGAATGCACGAAGAGGGCATCGAGGGCGCGACGCTGGTCGCCGCCAACACCGACGTCCAGCACCTCGTAGAGATCGAAGCCGACACGAAGATCCTGATGGGCGAACAGAAGACGCAGGGCCGCGGCGCGGGCTCGCTCCCGCAGGTCGGCGAGGAAGCCGCCTTGGAGTCTCAAGAGGAGATCTACGACTCGATCGACGGCTCGGATATGGTGTTCGTCACGGCCGGACTCGGCGGCGGGACCGGCACCGGCTCCGCCCCAGTCG
>NZ_QEQJ01000189.1:0-517 GCF_003383195.1 Haloferax sp. Atlit-6N
TCCTCGGAGCCGCTGGGGAGGACGCCGGCGCTGTAGCCCGCCTGCACGGGATTGATGACGTGTAGCAGCGTCACGCGGGCGTCGCTCCACTCGTCGACGACGAAGCGGAGTGCGTGGCGCGACTGCGGCGACCCGTCGAGGGGGACGAGCACGTGCCTCGGCATACCTGCGGGTAGATTCTCGGGGTATATAAAACGGCCTCTGGCGGCTCGCGACCGCTTCTGTCGGCGCTCACTCGCCGTGGCGGGTGAGACAGACCGGTAGCCCTACGAGTTCGACCGGCTCGGAGTTGTCCGGGGAGTAGACGACGGCCTGTCCCTTCTCCATATACGGGACCTTGTCTTCGAGTTCCGGCGGGATGTTGACGCTCTTGATCGCGTCCTCGTCGCCGAGGTTGAGCACGAGTCGGGTGTTGATCTGCTTGAACACGGACTCGGCGACGTCTTGTGGGTCCTGTGTGACCAAGAACAGGCCGAGGCGCTCTTTGCGACCCTGTTTGGCCGCCTCGGTGAACTTC
>NZ_QEQJ01000190.1:0-517 GCF_003383195.1 Haloferax sp. Atlit-6N
ACTCGATTCAGTTCGAAGCCACCCGGTCCGATCGATAGCGAGCGCCGAGCATAGAGACCGAGCCCACCCGAACAGTCGCCGGAGGAAGCTACGGCCGCTCGATCGCTCTGCGAGCAAGACGGAGCACTCGACGTCCTCGACGATTTTGAAGTGCAGCGTGCCCGTGACGAGTCGCGTCAGCAGACCACGTTCGGTCGCGCCCACAACGAGCAGCGTGTGGTCTCGCGCTTCGCGTTCGATCGCGCGCTCGACGTCGCCGGAGTCGTCGACGACGAATTTGGCGTCGCCCAGGCCTCGCTCTGTCGCCCAGTCCGCCAGGAACTGCTCTCCGCGCTCGCGTTCCTCAGGGCTGTCGACGACGTGCAAAAGCGTGACTGCGGATCCGGCGGCCGTTCGAAGGCCGGCCGCGACCTCCGCGCTCAGGTCGGCGTGCGCGTTGTCCGTGACTGGCAGCAGGATCTCCGATTCGTCCAGGTCCCGGTCCCGCAACACGAGGAAATCAGACGGGAGTCGGTGC
>NZ_QEQJ01000191.1:0-516 GCF_003383195.1 Haloferax sp. Atlit-6N
AGTCCTGCCTGCGGTGCGGTCGGATGCGTCTGCCGTCAGATGAGTGGTCGCCGACGCACGCGGCGTCGGCGAGGAGGTTCGCGTTCGTCTGCTCAGTCTTCGGTCGTGAAGCGCCGTTCGTAGCCGAACGGCTCGTACTCGCGGCCGCCGCCGTCGAAGAACTTGTTGAAGAACTCGACGTACTCGAGACGCACCGCCTGCAGGCCCGCGCTCGAGACACCGAGCGCGAGGACGAGCAGGTGGCCGAGGACGAGCACCAGGAGGCCGATCAGGATCGTCGCGGCGTCGCCGTGGACGAGCCCGCCGAACATAATTTCGGTAACCTCGTAGCCGTGGTAGCTCAGGGTTTCACCCGGCCCGAGCGCCGCGACGGCGGCGGCGTCCGGCATCCCGCCGAGGCCGAAGTGCCAGCCGCCGTGGCTGTCGACGTACACGCCGAAGAACAGCAGGTTGACCGTGAAGGCCATTCCTGCCTTCGCCAGCAGCACCGCAGCGATACGCGTGTACGAGAGGACG
>NZ_QEQJ01000192.1:0-515 GCF_003383195.1 Haloferax sp. Atlit-6N
GTTCCGCCGGCAGGCGATGCGCGAGACGCTGGCCGACGTGTTCGAGTCCGCCGGCGAGTCTGCGACCGTCGAGACGCAGATGCCGTGACTGTCGCGTCGGTCGCTGCGCAAGACACGAGGTGGGTCGGCGGCCGGGTAAATCATATGTCGCGATATACAACTATCTCGTGGTGGGAGCCACAGTTTCGGAGGATGGGCAGTTTTAGCGTGGCTTTGACGCTGAATTGGGTTAGATTGCGGGAAAAGCGAGCTAGAAGATTCGGTTAAACTAGTTAATCCCCTGTAGTTGTCAGAAATTAGCTGGCATATTCCACCTAAAGATAGTGCCACCGCTCACGAGGGGCAAGCCGGAGTGTTCGTTCACTTAGTCCGGCGGAAGCAGCGCCGAAGAGACCAACTCGACACACTCTCCAGCAGTAATGACTGGTGCGTAGTCCATCTCACCGTCAGCAGCAGCTTTCAACAGAAAGTCAGTGAGCCGCCAGATATTGTACAAGAGGACCGCGAACACGAAG
>NZ_QEQJ01000193.1:0-515 GCF_003383195.1 Haloferax sp. Atlit-6N
CTGCGGTTTCACCACTTTGGGTAATCCCGAGGACGAGCGTCCGCCACGGATCGCGCCCCGCATCGAAGTCGTACTCACTTGCGATATGCACTGTGACCCGGACGCCGGCGTGTGCTTCAAGCAATTCTTTGGCGTACAGGCCAGCGTGATAGGACGTCCCGCACGCAATGATCTGAATCTCCTCGATCGACTGCAGGTATTCAGCCGGCAATTCAACATCGAGATCGACGGTTGTCGCTAAGTCATTGATCCGCCCCGAAATGGCCTTTCGGAGTGCTCGCGGCTGCTCGTGAATCTCTTTGAGCATATAATGCTCATAGCCACTTTTGCCGGCGGCATCAGCATCCCACTCTAGGGTCTCGATCTCCCGTTCTACCTGTTCGCCGTCGTTGTAGATTGTGACATTATCAGCGGTGAGGTGTGCGATATCCCCACTTTTGAGGTACGTGACTTGGTCTGTGTGCTCGATAAAGGCTGTCGCATCGCTTCCGATGAACATCGCCTCTTCTCCGTGA
>NZ_QEQJ01000194.1:0-515 GCF_003383195.1 Haloferax sp. Atlit-6N
GAGCTGCAGAAGCCGGCATCACGGGCTTTCAGATGATCAACGACGAGACGGTCGTTGATCTCGACCCCCAGTGGATCGTGGCCCCCGAAGGCAGTCCGGTCCCCGAGAACGAAGCGTACAACAGCACGACCGCGATCCAGGAGGGGAACGTCGTCCGCGTGAACACGAACTACCTCCAGCAGCCCGCGCCCCGTTCGGTTCTCGCGGCGGAGACGATTCTCGAAGCGGTTCATCCCGACGCCTACGAGGAATACCAGACGCTCCAGAGCCAGGCGGAGACGTCGGCTACGGAGTCGCCGACGACCGCGGCAGAGACAACGACAACGACGGCCGAGACTGACGCGCCCGCGACGACGTCGACCGACGCCCCCGGATTCGGTCTCTCGGTGTCAGTTGTCGCGCTCGCGGCCGCCGCACTCCTGGCGCTCCGTCGATAACCGCAACGCAGCCCTTTCGATTCCGTGCGGTGATAGGGGTTATCGTACGTCTCCATAGATGTCTCGCCGGACGGTACG
>NZ_QEQJ01000195.1:0-514 GCF_003383195.1 Haloferax sp. Atlit-6N
GCATCTCGACAGGGGGGCGATGCCTCGTCGTCCCGATGGACCACGGCATCACACTCGGCCCTGTAAAGGGCCTCGTAGGTCTCGAATCGACAGTCGACTCGATCACGCGCGGCGGCGCAGACGCCGTCCTCACGCAGAAAGGCGTCGCACCGCGCGTCCACGGAAACAAGAACGGGAAAGGCTACATCGTTCACCACAACGGCTCGACGGTCATCGGTCCAGACGAAGAGGACAAACGGCGGACGGGCTCGGTCGAAGAAGCGCTCCGCGCGGGTGCGGACGCGGTCTCCTTCCACATCAACATCGGCAGCGATCACGAGCCCGATCAGCTGACCGAACTCGGCGATCTGACCGAAACCGCCCACAGGCTCGGCATTCCGGTCCTCGCGATGAGCTACGCGCGCGGGCCGGGCGTGGACGAACACGACGCCGAGAGCCTCGCACACGCCGTCCGCATCGCCGAGGAACTCGGTGCCGACGTCGTGAAGACCGCCTACTCCGGCGACGCTGACTA
>NZ_QEQJ01000196.1:0-514 GCF_003383195.1 Haloferax sp. Atlit-6N
GGCATCGCGGCGAGTAACACGACGGTCGAGGTGGTGAACTGAATGGCCGACGTCTCCGTTCCGAGTCTGATCCTGTTCATCGCGAGCATCGTCATCGCAGCAGGAGTCGCGGGTGTCCTCATCGACACGGTCACCGGAATCAGCGGGGCGCTCGACGATCGGGGCGCAGACGTCGCAGAGAACATCCGGACCGACATCGAAATTATCAGCAGTTCCGACAGTAACGTTTACGACAACAGCTCAAACAGCATAAGTCTGTACGTCAAGAACACGGGACAACGAACGTTACCAGCGACTGGACAGACGTTCGACGTCATCGTCGACGCGCAATATCGCGCGGACGTCAATGTCAATGTCGTCGACGGCAACAACGGAGAGTGGACGCCTCACGGTGTCGTCAACGTCACGATACAGAATATCGACCTGGCCGAAGGTAGCGGCGATCACGACGTCACGCTGACCGTCGACGGCGACGAAGAGAACTTCCGCTTCAACTACTAACTATGGGATCGAA
>NZ_QEQJ01000197.1:0-513 GCF_003383195.1 Haloferax sp. Atlit-6N
TGTGGCCTCCGACAGCCGGATCCGCCGTCTCACACGGCCTCCGTGGGGCCGCAACTGTCGCAAACGGCGTTATCAACGCCCTCGGCGTCTCCTGCGGCGGACTAGAAAACTGGAACACCCCCCAAAACGGTCCCCAAACCACCCTGACTGGTGCGCCCGGGGTTCGATTTCCCGGCGGGGCGTCGACGGCGGGCGACTGCCGTCAACACAGGAGCGACACAAAATGTCACAAAATGCAGACGATAGACCGAGTGGAGGAGAAACGCGGAACGAGTGGTGTCCTCACTGCGGGTACGAGGGCGACGGCTTCACGGAGGAAAGGAACCTCACAGGGCAACTGATCTCGGTTTGCCCGAACTGCGAGGAGGGCATCTAACGATGGCGACTGACGTTCAGATCTGTTCCGACTGCGGGTGGACGGTAACTGACGACAACGTCAACCCGTATCGTAAGCAGTGCCCGAAGTGCGAGGCCGACCTATTCGGACGTGAAGAGATCCAGTGGTTCGGAGGC
>NZ_QEQJ01000198.1:0-513 GCF_003383195.1 Haloferax sp. Atlit-6N
GTGGTCGCGCGCGGCCGACTCGATGTTGTGAGCCTCGTCGAAGACGGTGACGACGTCTTCTGGCTCGCGACCGAGCCACCGGAAGAACTGCTCGCGGATCGCGGGGTCCAGCAGGTGGTGGTAGTTGCAGACCACCAGATCGACCGCCTCCATTCCCTCTTTGAGGAGTTCGTAGCCGCAGAGCTGTCGTTGCTCCGCGTACTCGTAGATCTCCTATGGGGTTCGAACGTCGTCGAAGAGCCACTCGAAGAACTCGTCGGTGTTGCCGACGAGGTTGTTGTAGTAGTGCTCACAGACGTTGCCGTCCCGGAGCTCTTCGAGTTCGGATTCGACGGCGTCGAGTTCGTCCGTCACCGTGTTTCTGGCCTCACCAGCGCCGTCTTCGACCTCGCGGATCCGATCCAAGAGCGCCTCGGCCTGCTGGTTCAGTTCGGCGCGCTCGGTCTCCTTCTCGACGAGCGTCCGCGTAGTGTCGCGAAGCGTCTGACACTCCTGGTACTCGACGTCGATGTG
>NZ_QEQJ01000199.1:0-512 GCF_003383195.1 Haloferax sp. Atlit-6N
CTGTCGGGAGTGCGGCGAGATTATCCTAACGAAGGCCGAAATCTGTCCGGAATGCGGTGTTCGACAGGCGCAGACGCAGATGCAGAGCCAACAGCGTCAACAGCAAGTACCACATAACCAAACGGGCCAACCCACGGCGAACCCGGGGAACGCTGCTGCCACTCAGAGCTATGGCATCCTCTTCGCTATCATCGACTCCTGGAAGTATCAGAGACCCCTTCGTCATCTACTGAACATTGTGATGGCACTCAGTACCGTTGGCGTCTATCTTATCATCCTCTTAATCGAGGGGCTGATTCACTATCGCAACCTCAACAGCGGTTCCAGTCAGCCATACGATGAGAGTAAAAACAAAGTCTGGACCACCTTCACCCACGTTCAGTAACCACTGATTGATAACTTAAATATAAATGTCTACGCAAAACGTCTCCGACGAAGAAGATTTAGTCCACTGTTATGAGTGTGGTGCAGAAATACGGCGCAGTGCGGAGAT
Organism: Haloferax sp. Atlit-6N; assembly: GCF_003383195.1. Lineage (NCBI taxonomy): Archaea > Methanobacteriati > Methanobacteriota > Halobacteria > Halobacteriales > Haloferacaceae > Haloferax > Haloferax sp. Atlit-6N. The sequence continues at coordinate 494 of NZ_QEQJ01000199.1, forward strand.
CTGCAAAGAGTGCGGTGTG
>NZ_QEQJ01000200.1:0-512 GCF_003383195.1 Haloferax sp. Atlit-6N
TTCTCGAACCTGCGAGAGCTGCTCCCCGACGCAACCAAGTCGATCTTCTCAGGAACCGCCCGCGCCGTTCTCGCTTTGGTCGCTGGGCTGCGGGCTGAATGGGCAAAGAAAGACGGCGACATGCCGGTCATCAGCCTGGTAGATTTCTACAACCTCGTCCAGTACGAGCTGAAAGACATCATTCAGGAAAAGACCGAGGTCATCGAGGATATCGGAAACGACCCGGAGACCGACGAATTCGACCTGCAAGTCGCCAAGGCAGTCCTCTTGCTGTCGTACGTCCCCGAGATGATTCCCCAAACAGACTCCAACATCGCGACGGCGATCATGGACGGCCTGGAAGAGGAGATCCGCTCGAACGTCCAGCAGAGAGTCCGAACCTCACTGGAGGGAAGCCTCGAGAAGTACATCCGCCCGGACACCAGCACGGACGGCGCCGACCTCCGACTCACCGATCGTGAAGAGCAGCGCCTCATCTCCGATGCACGGGAGTACGAAACCGAGCCGGAGTG
>NZ_QEQJ01000201.1:0-511 GCF_003383195.1 Haloferax sp. Atlit-6N
TCCGAACGCGTATCGTCTCAACCCGTGCGACAGCGGGGATCGCCCGCGACGTGCCAGTGTTCGTGCTCCCGGGAAGTGTGAACGCCGTCGAGCTCGCCACGGCGGAGATCATCGCCGAGGAAGCTCCGCATCTCGCCGGGCTCGCAAGCCGACACGAGGTCGAATAGATGCAGGGTTCGAAAATGTATCAGGAGGTAATTCTGGATCACTACCGCAATCCTCGAAGGTGGGGGCGCCTCTCGCCAGCTACCGTCTCACACACTGGCGAGAACGCTTCCTGTGGCGATGAACTCACGTTCGATCTCAGACTCGCCGAGGACGGTGAAACGATCGAAGAGGTCACGTTTACTGGAGAGGGCTGTGCGATCAGCATCGCGAGCGCGAGCCTGCTCGCCGAAGAACTCCTAGGAATGACGCTTTCGGAGGTTCGTGACCTCGACCGTGAGGACGCCCTCGATCTCTTGGGAATCGAGTTGACGCCGATGCGCGTCCCGTGTGCTGTGCTCGCGGA
>NZ_QEQJ01000202.1:0-510 GCF_003383195.1 Haloferax sp. Atlit-6N
GCCGGCGAAAGTGGGAGCGGCAAGAGTACGCTCGCACTCGCAATACTCCGGTATCTGGAGGGAAACGGCCGAATCACGGGTGGAACAATCGAGTACGACGGGCGACCCGTCCTTGATCTCTCCTCACGGGAACTCAGAGAACTCCGGGGGAACGAGATCGCTCACGTTCCGCAGGACCCAAACACGGCACTGAACCCGAGCATGACGGTCGGCGACCAGATTTCGGAGGTTGTCCGGACCCACCGCGATGTCTCGCGGTCGGAGGCAATGGAACAGACGTACGAAGTACTTCACGAGGTCAATCTCCCGGACCCGAAGACGAACGCCTCACAGTATCCGCACGAACTTTCCGGCGGCCAACAGCAGCGTGTCCTTCTGGCCATCGCCTTGGCGTGCCAACCGAAACTTCTCATCCTCGACGAACCGACGACCGGACTGGACGTTACTACGCCGGCAAAAATTCTCGACCTCATCGACGATCTCATCGAGGAACGGGACACAAGCGTCCTG
>NZ_QEQJ01000203.1:0-510 GCF_003383195.1 Haloferax sp. Atlit-6N
GACGGCCCGGGCATTCCGGAGATGGAGCGCGCGGTCCTGACCGGCGAGTCGGAGATCGAACCACTGCTCCACGGCAGCGGCCTCGGACTGTGGCTCGTGAAACTCATCGTCGGACGCGCCGACGGAACACTCCGCTTCGACGAGAACGAGCCGAGAGGCAGCGTCGTCACGATAGCGTTCCCCCGGCCGGGAGCGGCGGATTAGCCGCGCCGCGTCACATCCAGAGGAGTTGCGCGTGAAGCGTCCCGTCGACGTCGAGTACGCGCTCCTCGTCGACGATGCCGGCCTCGCCAGCGACGGAGACCGCGCGCTCGCCGACGATGTTGGCCACGCTGGCCCGCGTGAGACTATCGACGACAGTGGCTTCGTCGGCCTCGGCGGCCTCGTCGCCGCCGTAGAACGCCTCCGTTACCTCCAGAGAAATGGCGCCTTCGGTGTAGGTCTCGCCCAGACACTCCGGGTCGCAGACGGAGACGAGCAGTCCTTCCGGTGTCTGTCGTTCGCGAAGGA
>NZ_QEQJ01000204.1:0-509 GCF_003383195.1 Haloferax sp. Atlit-6N
GTCTTAGCAACAACGATAACGATTTGGACATTTTTCGCCCTATTACAGTTGACTGCAACTACCTACGGTCAGTCTTATTGGGCGTACAAAATGCTCCACTTCGGGTCGTTCACCACTGCACCTGCGGTGCTCTTGTACGGGCTTTCGATGGGAAACGCACGCAGATGGGTGAATTGGAAGACGACCGCTGTTATCGTATTATTGTTATCACCGGTCTTTGTCTTGTTGTTCACCGATCCGACGCCTGCCCTTTTTGAAAATCCTCAGCTTATCTCGTTTGGTGCGTTCTCGGTCATTGACCACGGGAACAGTCTCCTGTATATTTCGTATTTATCCGCGTTCTACATCATCGCGACAATCGGACTCTCCTATATCGTCTACCAGACGTGGTCTGACCAGAGTCTCAGTCCGAGTCAGACTGCGATTCTTGTCTCCGCCATCTTTGCTCCAATGCTGTTGTCCGTCGCACATACGTTCTCACTCCTTCCGTTCGAGACGCCAGGAACGAT
>NZ_QEQJ01000205.1:0-505 GCF_003383195.1 Haloferax sp. Atlit-6N
ATGTTCTCTCTGGGGTTTTTGACTTCCTCGGTGACGGTCGTGATGAGGTCGTACCCCTCGAAGGCGATGAACGTCAGCCCCATCGCCGGCAGAATGGCGAACGCGCCCGCAGCCTCAGGAAAGAGTGGCTGAAACTCCGCCCCCGAAAACATCGGCGAGGTCGCGCCGAATGCGACGAAGACGAGCAGGATCGTGACCTTCGTCGCGGTGAAGATCGTCTCGACGCTCCCGCTGGCGGCCGTCGAGACGGCGTTCAGCACCACGAACAGGACGACGGCCGTGAACGCCAGCACGAAGCCGATCGGGAGAGCCATATCGATGACTGGGAGGGCGAGTGCCCCCACCTCACCCGGCGGCGGGACGATACCGTACACGTGCAGCAGTTCCAGGAAGTTGGGCGCGAACCCGAGCGCGTACAGGGCGCCCGCGATCATATACGCGAACCAGAGCATCCACCCCATCAGGAACGACGGGAGCGATTTGAACGTCTCCTTGACGAACGCGT
>NZ_QEQJ01000206.1:0-504 GCF_003383195.1 Haloferax sp. Atlit-6N
TGGCTCGGCGCCGTCGCCGCACTCGCGGCGCTGCTGCCGGACCTCGACGTCGTCTACGCGGTTGCGACCTACGCGGCCGCCGTCGCAGGCGACACGCCGCTCGGCTGGGAGGCGTTCTGGGGCGTCGCCAACGGCGTCCACCGCGTCGTCACCCACCCGCTCCCCGTCGGTGTCGGCGGGACGCTGGTCTTCGGCGCGGCCGTCGTCGTTGCTCGACGACGGCGTGAAACGGCCTCGGATCTCGCACAGCCGACCGATTCGACCGGACTCAACGATGTCGAGTCCCCGTCGCCGGTCGCTCGCCGGCGTACCTCGACACCCGCTGTCGCGGCCGTCGCCGTCGCTGTCGTCGCCGCTATCACGCTTCTCGCGACGTTTTACACCGCTGACGGATGGGCTGCGGCGCTCGTCGCTGCCGCCTTCCTCCTCGTCGTCGGCGGCGTCGGCGCCCTCGTGGGCCGTCGCGTCGCCGCTGCGCCGGCCCGCGATGCGCCGTCGCTCTCA
>NZ_QEQJ01000207.1:0-504 GCF_003383195.1 Haloferax sp. Atlit-6N
CCCGCAACGAGAAGCGGGTCGGAGGAAGCCAAAGGGCGATGCTCAGTTCCGTCCGCGCAGGAACCCGAGCACTCTGTAGTCGTGATCGGGGGTGTACCGACGGAACAGCAGGCTGTTCGTCAGCACCGACACCGACGACAGCGCCATCGCGCCCGCCGCCAGAATCGGCTGCAAGAGCCCCAGCGAGGCGAGCGGGATCATCGCGGTATTGTACCCGAGCGCCCAGAAGAGGTTCTGCTTGATCTTCGCGAGCGTCCCCTCCGAAACCCGGATCGCTTTCACCACGTCGGTCGGGTCGTCACGCATCAGCGTCACGTCGGCCGCCTCGATGGCGACGTCCGTGCCCGAGCCGATAGCCGTGCCGACGAAGGCGGCCGCGAGCGCCGGGGCGTCGTTGACGCCGTCGCCGACCATCATCGCCTTCCGGCCCTCCGCCTGGATCGCGTCGACGGCGTCGGCCTTCCCGTCGGGGAGCACCTCCGCGCGGACGTTCTCGGGGTCGAT
>NZ_QEQJ01000208.1:0-504 GCF_003383195.1 Haloferax sp. Atlit-6N
ATATAGCGATGGTCATACCCATTCACAGTAACAATCCTCACCATTGAAAAGAGTATATAACCTTTTCAATAGTGAGGTATATGATAATAAAAAAAGCCTGTTGTCACAATGGTCATAGACACGACATACTTTAAAGGTTTCTGAATATAATATTTCAGAATGCACTTTAAAGATGGACGTCGATGTAGACTAATGTGATGACAGGCTTTCATCTTTTTAAATATTCATTAATTTCTCTTCTTGTTTAATACGTACATATAAGAAATACGCATACGGTACTAATAAAATAGTTGTATATGTTGCGTGTGTTAATAATAATACACCGATTAATTCAGGAACGATGTTTAAGAAATAGTTTGGATGTTTTGTAATTTTATATAATCCTGAATGAATAATTGGATGCTTAGGTAAAATGAAAATTTTAAGTGTCCAAATACGTCCTAACGTACGAATTACATGAAATAACACGAAATAACTGAGAATGAGTAAAATGAGACCGAAAAT
>NZ_QEQJ01000209.1:0-503 GCF_003383195.1 Haloferax sp. Atlit-6N
CCTCGTCGTCGTACGCCCGCCACTCCGGCCCGTGATCGATACGCTGTTCGTCGATGACCAGGCCACAGTCCTCGCAGACCGTTTCGACCGCGTTCGTGGTGACCCGTCCGTCGCACTCGGGACACTGGTTCGCGTTCGACTCCGTTCGGACGTCTTCGTCGAACGCCGTCTCGTAGATGTCTCTGGTTGCCATCGTTCTCACCATATTCAGGAACTCGCCAGTACGGCGAACCCCTCACCCATTGAGGGGTAAATAAACACTCAGAATTGGGACATATGCGCCAAAAGAGTATTTGATCGCTCCCCTCCTTGTATAATCGAATCTTCCGGTACTGATTTGGGGATTAAATACGGAAGTGATGGTAATGTCTTCCACCTTAGATTTCGACTCCATCAGGCCTATAGGTGGATCGGTTCAAGACGGGTTTGAGGAGCTTTGCTGTCAGATTGCCCGGTTGTATGACGAAGTTCCTGAAGACTCGAAGTTTACGAAGAAGGACGTC
>NZ_QEQJ01000210.1:0-502 GCF_003383195.1 Haloferax sp. Atlit-6N
CGCCGCCCGTGAGATCGCCGGTGAGAACTCCGGCCGCGGACTAGGTGACGCCGAAGACGTGCCCGGCCTGAGCGGCGAGACGCCCGGGCAAAGCGGCGACGCTCCTGGACAAAGCGGCGATGTGCCTGGCTTGAGCGACGGCGACGTGCCCGGACAAAGCGGTGACGCTGCGGACGAGCGAGACGACGATGCGGGTGACAACGAGACGGACGGTCTCCCGGAGGACGCGGCAAACGCATCTGACCTGGTGAATACGACAAATGCCTCCGAAAACGCTCAGGAGGCGACCAACTTGGGAAATGGTGACGCCGGGCCGCCCGACGACCGTCCGGCAAACGTCACTGGCGACGCGACCAACGACACACAAGAGACAGACTCGAGGCGGGACCGTCTCGGACAAGGAGACGGACGCAGTGTGAACGATGGTTTCGGGAACGATACGCTGGGTGACAAACCGGGAAACGGTGACGACGGTACCGAGTCCGGAGACGGGAACTCGACT
>NZ_QEQJ01000211.1:0-502 GCF_003383195.1 Haloferax sp. Atlit-6N
AACGTCTCCTGCGGCGACGCCGTCGCGATCGACGCCTCCGGGAGCGGCGTGCGCGTGTCCCTGAAGCGAAGCGTCCCCTGCGGTAATACGAGCTTAACGACTGAAGAGACGACGAACGAAACGACGTAAACTCAGTAATATGACCTTACCAACCGCAGGCGCGTCCGGATCCGATGCGATCCGGAAACGCTATCATCAGGCGTTGAAAACCCAGAATATTCGGATTGTAGCCAACTGAGAACGGACCTGATGTGGTCTCTTATTCGACAGGCAGACAGTATTACAAGTATACTACTGTAAAGGAAACCAAAACGGAGCAGGCTGTCACCACGCTCCGACGAGTAGCCGTTCCCGTATGAGAGTATTCGACATATTACAAGGTCCTGTCATCCCGGATGAACCGACGAGATGTCATCGAAAGGGGACCTCGACGAGGGGCTCACTCCTCTCCGTGCGACGGTGGTCGAATACGAACACAAGCCGAGCGAGTGCACGATCCACC
>NZ_QEQJ01000212.1:0-501 GCF_003383195.1 Haloferax sp. Atlit-6N
CGCCGTTCACGGCGACGCTCGCCATCGGCACCGACACGATGGGGAACCTCGGTCGCCTGTTCACGGACGCCCTCGAAGAAGTCGAGGACGGACCGATAGAGGCCATCGAGTCGACCGGCGCGAACAGCCCCCAGAAGGTCGTCTTCGGGATGCTCTCGCAGGTCTTTACGCCCTTCATCGCGTGGACGATGTACATCCTCGAAATCAACGTCCGCATCGGCGTCACGATGGGACTCATCGGCGGCGGCGGCCTCGGACAGGTGCTTCAGACCCAGCGCGGTCTGTTCCGGTACACGAACATGATGGCGACGATTCTCGTCATCTTCATGCTCGTCGTCTCCGTCGAGTTCGTGAGCCAGCGGGTCCGGTCGTACATCCGCGGCAACGAGGAAGGGACGAGCCTGCTCAAACTCATCGTCGAGTTCCCGCAGCGGATGGCCCGCTCCATCTGGGAGTAGGCGTCCGCCCGCTCGGTGACGCACCCGCGGTTCGGTTTTTATC
>NZ_QEQJ01000213.1:0-501 GCF_003383195.1 Haloferax sp. Atlit-6N
GCCCTGGTTGACTTCGATAGAGCCGTAGTCTTCGCTGTCCAGACCCACGTCAGCGGTCTTCTCGAAGAGGTCGTCGTCGTCCATGTCCCAGCCCTGGTCGGCCAACACTTCGTAGTTGAGGTATTCTACGGTAGGCATCAGCAAGCGGTTTGTATGCCACCCCATTAGACTTTGCTGTTCGATTCGTCGATTACGGGCGATTGTTCGGGACGTGTCACCGCTGTGTGCGGTGACAGTGGGTGTCACTCCCCCGGAGGTGCGGCCGACCGCGACGACTTACAGCGGGACGGCCGCGAAGAGCGCGTACGACGCCGCGGCCGAGAGACTCGGCGTGAGGAGCCAAAAGAATATCACGCGACCGGTCGTCCCCGGGTCGAACAGATCGGTGCCGCCGAGATCGCGTGCGGACTCTTCGCCCACTGGCGGGACCTCGTCGCTCGTTTCGGTCGTCAGCTCATCGACGGACATCTCCGGCGCGGTGCCCCCGAGCGCTTCGCCGAG
>NZ_QEQJ01000214.1:0-500 GCF_003383195.1 Haloferax sp. Atlit-6N
CGTCGATCGTCGCCCACGGCCTCGGCCTGACGCTGCTCGATTGGCTCGCACTGCACGACCCCGTGTTTCCGCCGCAGGACGTACTGGCGGCCTTGCGGTGGTTGCCAATCCCGTTGTGAGATGCGGGGAGACTGCCGCGCGAGGGCCCGAGAAAGCTGTGAAAGGGCATAGATTTTCCTCACGTCCCGTCGTATGACAACCCGATGACTCTACCGATAGATCCGGAAGCGATCGCTGCGTCAGATATCGGCGAAGAGCGCGCGACGCTGCAGATGGAACACGAAGACGCGATCGAACACGTTCGGGAGGCGTTCACCGACGCCGGCTTCGGGATCGCGACCGAATTCTCGGCCTCGGAGTTGCTCAACGAGAAGATCGACGCCGGACGCGACCCGTATCACGTTCTCGGGGCCTGCAACCCGTCGATGGCGAACCGCGCGCTCGACGCCAGCGACAACCGGATGGGTGGGCTGTTCCCGTGCAACGTCGTGGTCTGGCAA
>NZ_QEQJ01000215.1:0-500 GCF_003383195.1 Haloferax sp. Atlit-6N
CAGGGCACGCTCACCGAGGAGGACAAGTGGCGCTCCGAGTACACCCTCATCTCGCCGACGTTCGGGATCAAGGGCCGCGCCGACGCGCTCCGCCGCGGGATGCCCGTCGAACTCAAGACCGGCAAGAACACGAAGCGAGAGCCGCGCTTCCACGACAAGATTCAGGCGGCCGCCTACGCGCTCGTCCTCTCCGAGCGCGGCGTGCCCGCCGATACGGGGACACTGCTCTACACCAAAAACACCGCCTTAGAGCGCAACGAGGAGACGGGTGACCTCTCGCCGGCCAAGGACTTCTCGATCGGCACCGGCCTCCTGCAGTTCGTCGTCCGGACGCGAAACGAGATCGCCGCGATGGAGTACGACGCCGACATCCCGACCGGCTACGAGGCCGACGCGAAGTGCGAGTACTGCTTCGAGCGCGACACCTGTATGGTCGTCTCGGGACGCCTCGACCAGGAGTCGAAGGCCGGCCAGGTCGGCACCGCGGTCCCCACGCGGTC
>NZ_QEQJ01000216.1:0-500 GCF_003383195.1 Haloferax sp. Atlit-6N
CTTCGGAGGGCGACCCTCTCGCTTCGAGCAGTTCGACGTCGACGCCGAGGGCTTCGAGTCGGTCTTGGGCTTCGCGGACCGCTTCGACCTGCTGGACTGACGCGCCTTCTGGATTGTCGCTGAAGACGTGCAGGATGAACACTTCCGCGCCGCTGGCCGTCTCGACCATATCTTCGATCGCGTTCGTCTGTACGTGCGCCTGCGGGATGTCGTCGTCGAGTGCGAGTAGTACTCGAACCATACCCTCTCTGCATCGGCCACCTACTTATATTTCGGCGGTGAGTTCGGTGATTCCCCGCTTCGGATCCGACGACCGTACCGCACTCTCCCGAACGCTGTTCGACGTGATCGAAATTTGTTCCGGATAACGGGACGGCAGAGCGGACACCGTACGTCACCGGACGCCACCTGGGTTTATACTCACGGATCTGGGTAGCAGACGTATGCAACGAGCGTTCGAGGGGTCCGAACCCGATGTCGCAGACAGCGCCTTCGTCTCC
>NZ_QEQJ01000217.1:0-500 GCF_003383195.1 Haloferax sp. Atlit-6N
CCACCCGCGACACGGCGGCTGGATCGACGGCGTCGCCTCCGCGGCCGTCCTGACGCGTCTCGTCGCGGGCGAAGGCCTCGACGGCCTCCGAGAGCCCGTGACGGAACGGCCCTACCGGAAAGTGAGCGTCGACTGTCCCGACGACCTGAAATCGACTGTGATGGAGCGACTCGAGACGGCGCTTCCGGAGGCGTTCCCCGACGCCGGTGTCGACACCGAATACGGCGTCCGACTGGAGTTTCCCGACGCCTCGTGGACGCTCGTGCGACCCTCGGGGACGGAGCCGTACGTCCGTGTGTACGCGGAAGCCGACGACGTGAACGCGCTCGTCGGCGAGGTGACCGACGTCGTCGCGGCTGCCGTCGACCGGGCGGACGCCTGATCTGCGCCTTCCGGGCTGCTCGACACGCACTTGCTGGCCGACGCACACCTCGCTACTCGACGCATACCTCGGCTCCGCGAACGTTCGGATGCGTGTCCAGTTTTTCGTCCACACAGAG
>NZ_QEQJ01000218.1:0-499 GCF_003383195.1 Haloferax sp. Atlit-6N
GAACCCGAACTCCGTCTGCTAATTCGAGCGCCGCTCCTCCCGGGCGGCGAACGCCTCGGCGTCGGGTTCGACGTCGTCGTCGATCCGGGCGAATGAGTTGTGGATCTTGGCGTGACACCACCGACAGAGCGCGACCGTGATCTCGTGTGATGGTGACCCGTCGGAGTTGCCGCCATCGTCGCCCGCGGTACCGACGCTCCGGCCACGCGTGCTCGCGCTCTCACCGTAAGAGAGGTGATGTTCTTCCAAGAGCGGCCGAGAGCCGTCGTGCGCCATCCGCACCGATTCGAGGCCGCAGCGGACGCACTCGCGGCCGTCGGTCGTCGAGCGGTAGTGCGGACAGTCGCGGAACTCGCAGTCTTCGTCGGCGGCGACGCAGTCGTAGTCGACCGCACGGCGCGCGGCGGCGAATTCCGGGTCGTCACCGGCGCGGTCCAGCGCGAAGCGGCACCGGCCGTCGCTGGTGAGGTGATCGCAGACGCCCGCGTGCTCGTAGGGG
>NZ_QEQJ01000219.1:0-499 GCF_003383195.1 Haloferax sp. Atlit-6N
GGTTGTGAGAAGCTAGCAGTCGATGTGCCGTATCGAAAGATCGAGAAACTTTCATTGAGTGATTATCTCCATGCGTTAATGCCTGAGTTGGTCGATATTCTAAAAGACGGAACGGTCGACGATGACACTGTTTACGACGATGAGACACAGGAAGATATGGTTGACAGGTTTGCTAGCATTCAGACCTTCATAGATCAGAACCACTGGGGCATGAATAAAAACGTTCATTACTCTGAGCCGGAGTTCGCAAGTTACTCTGAGGTAGAACTTCGAGAGAACCTTAGTATTCTAGACGATCTGGCTGATGTGCTGTACTGCAGCTGCTGTGACACTTGGCGAACGGAGCGCAATGATGGGTTCGGGTGCGATTGCAGTATATTGGTCAAATCACCAGAGGCAGACAACTAACTTTTTTGCGCTGAGATAGACTGAAGCGTTACTATTGATTAACACTATTTCAAGGCACATAACATCACGTCGGTAGGAGCAACTCAGGAAG
>NZ_QEQJ01000220.1:0-498 GCF_003383195.1 Haloferax sp. Atlit-6N
TGAGATCGAAACGCCAACGGCCGTGTGTACTTTATAGATCGGTCGTCCTCGGTATGATACTGACGGTCAGGTAGTAGGCGATCTTCGAGTCGGGAGGTGGTGGCGACGCTGTACTACAGCAGGAGGTTGAACAGCAACCCAATCACCACGATCCCCGATGCGACTGTCACCGCGAACGACGCGATGAGCTCTTTCTTCATCACTTTCTTGAGAATCATAAACTGCGGGAGCGAGAGTGCGGCGACGGACATCATAAACGCGAGTCCAGTCCCGACCGGCAGCCCCTTTCCGATGAGCGATTCGACGACCGGGATCACACCAAGAATATTGGTGTAGATCGGCACGCCGACAGCGACGGCGCCGAAGACACCAAGAGGCCCAGACAGGTATTCGGTAACGATCGTCTGCGGCACGAAGCCGTGAATGACGGCCCCGATTCCGACACCGACCACGACGTACGGCACGATGTCGGTGATGATGTCTTTCGCCTCCACATAC
>NZ_QEQJ01000221.1:0-498 GCF_003383195.1 Haloferax sp. Atlit-6N
CCCGCGCCGACGGTGCGGCTGACGGAACTCGGCGACTCCTCGGTGACGCTTACCTCTCGAATCTGGATCGACGACCCGAGTCGGGCCGACTTCGTCAAGACTCGCGCGGAGTACGTCCAGACCGTGAAACGGCGCTTCGACGAGGAGGGCATCAACATCCCGTACCCGAACCGGACGCTCGGTGGCGAACTCGCCGTCGCCGGCCTCGAAGAAGTCACACCCGCAGACGACTGAGCGCGTCGTCGGTCGTCTGTACTCTCTCGCTATTCGGTCGCCTTACAGCTCGATCCGCTCGACGAGCTCATCGTCGGCTTTCGTGTTGACCGCGACGATGCGGATGTGCGATTCGAGGCCCGAGTCCCTGAGTTTCGCTTTCAGGAGGTTGTCGACCTGATAGACGCCGGCAGCGTTGACCATCTCGATCTCGACGAGGACGGCCTTGCCGTCGCCGGGACGGAGCGAGACGCTCTCGATCGCCTGGCTGGAGAGGGTGTTGAT
>NZ_QEQJ01000222.1:0-497 GCF_003383195.1 Haloferax sp. Atlit-6N
TCCCAACCGTCATAGGCGTTTTGGACGTCGGACTGACGATATTCGTGTTGTCAATTCCGGCGTCAACATCCACCGAGTCGGCTTCAGTGACAGAGTTACTGTTCGTGTTCGTGTCGTTGACGACGAGCTGGACGTCGTACGTGCCAGCGCCGATGTCAAGAGCACTGCTGCTCAGGTCGAAGTCAGCGGTCAGGTCAGTACCGCCAGCCTCGACTGTCGTCGAAGCAAGACGGTCACCGTTATCAGCAAGGAGGCGGACCGTCGCGTCCTTGAAGTTCGTGTCCTCGGCGTCGTAGGTAACCGTCAGCGTCTCAGACGTCCCAACCGTCATAGGCGTCTTGGATGTCGGACTGACGATATTCGTGTTGTCAATCTGGTTGTCGTTGTTAACGGTAACAGTATCAGACCCGTAGCCTGCGTTACCATCAGTGTCAACGGCTGTAATGAGCAGGCTGGCAGATTGGCCAGTGAATGCGTACTCAGTCGGATCCAGCGTC
>NZ_QEQJ01000223.1:0-496 GCF_003383195.1 Haloferax sp. Atlit-6N
GTAAGTCCGAACGAGCCGAATTGACGGCAATTGCGTCGGCGACGAAGCCAGTTCCGGTTCGTCGGTCGTAGTCAATGAGGGCGTCGGCGACCGTTCCGCCAGCCTGACCGACCCCGATGAGTGCGAGTTTCATAGTCCGGTTCCTCTCGAAATTCTGAATGTCAAGACGGACGCACTATGTTTGAGTATGCGCTGCGTAGACACGTATCAGTCACTGGCTAACAGTTGTGGGAGACCGTGAGTCGTCGACGGCCCGTTAGGACTGATTTGAGTGGTATGGTGAGTCGTCAAAACCGCTGTCCGTCTCGTCGGCGTCACCTTCCACATCGCTGGTATCGGTATCGTCTTTCATCTCGCGTGAACGCTCGCGGAACGACTCGCAGGCGAGTTCACCGACGGTGGAAAGTAACTCGCTGGAAGACACCACGTGGCCTCGGTCGCGGAGTCGCTCGTAGACGGCGCGACCGGCGTCACCGGCGTAGTTTCGTTCTGAAAA
>NZ_QEQJ01000224.1:0-496 GCF_003383195.1 Haloferax sp. Atlit-6N
CTGCAGGATACACCACTGCTCCAGGCACTGGTTGGTATTGGTGGCATTGTAGCGGTCTTTGCGGTTTCCGAGGCTAGAAACCGCCGTCACTTAATTGATCAGTGCGTATCTGGTTCGGAAGCAACCGAAGACCCCACACCGGTAGATAATGACGCACTCCGTGTATGGCTTTTTAATCAGCATCCGGATTGGGATGCCGACCGTGTTACTCGCATAACAGCAGGGATTTTATCGCGGGATTCACACAATGACGATAATGAGTGATCCGGGGGATGTCTACGACTCAATCCGAGATGAGGTTGGGAAAGTACTTATCGGTAATGAGGATGTTATAGAGAATCTTACAATCGCAGTGCTGACCCGCGGACATATCCTTCTAGAGGGAGTCCCCGGTGTCGCAAAAACGACGATGGCAAATCTGTTTGCCCGTGCTACTGGGTTGTCCTACAACCGGATCCAGATGACTCCAGATATTCTCCCTGCAGATATTCTTGGG
>NZ_QEQJ01000225.1:0-495 GCF_003383195.1 Haloferax sp. Atlit-6N
CGACGTTCGGGAAGAGATTCCGGACAGCGTCTTCGACGCGGGCGGTCACTTCCGTATCGCGGACCGGCGCGACGATCCGGGCCTTCACGCGGTAGATCATCGGTGATCACCCGCGTTCGCTTCAGGTGTCGGGTCCGATGCCGACGGGTCGAGGACGTCGGACGCGACCTGGACGGACTCGTCGTCGTCGACGCTCGCGAGGTCGCGGTCGAGGATCGCGCGGATGCGCTCGCGGAACGCGTCGAGGGTATCGGTATTCTCGACGACGACGTCGGCGCGGTCCATCACCTCGCCCATCCCGAATCCGAGTTCGCGCTCCTCGCGGTCGCGGAGCGCCTCTCTGTCGATGTCGGAGTCGTCGCGAGCGCGGTCGAGCAGTCGCTCGGCGCGGGTCTCGAACGGTGCTTCGATGCTCACGAGCAGGAACTCCTCGCCGAACGCCTCGCGGAAGCGATCGAGTTCGACCTCCGAGCGCAGGCCGTCGACGAGGACGGT
>NZ_QEQJ01000226.1:0-495 GCF_003383195.1 Haloferax sp. Atlit-6N
AACGCTAATTGTAGAGGTTAGATCAAATAGCGCTATTGAGGAACACTCCTGTTTTTAATTATAGTGTTGATGAAGGAAAACAGCCAAAGCGAGTGAACACAGAACATATAATTATGAAGCAAGATCTGCACAGATATTAGACATTTATTTGGGATTCAGAGAATACCTTGGCTTAATCTCATCAAAACTTGCCGTCCTACCAGTAGACTGTCGGCATAAACAAACAACCTGTCTTCGGGTACAGCAGCTCTTGGCCACAATAAATTGGACAAACAATCGGAGGCATACGAGGAAATTCGACCCACTCGCAATCCTCCGTCTATGCGCATATGCGAATACTCTTCGATTACATTAGAGTGAGTAAAGGAGTAAATAACAGATGTACGACTGTTACGGTAGTATTTATTGATTGATAGTCACTTTACGGTAAGAGATTCTGCGAGAATGCTCCTTAACGACAACAGGAACAAGCAGACTTCAAGAATATATGTACGC
>NZ_QEQJ01000227.1:0-495 GCF_003383195.1 Haloferax sp. Atlit-6N
TTCCCTCGACGCCGACAGCGAGATGGAGATCGAGAACCGGGAAGAACTACTCCGGACGATCGACGAGAACGCGGACGAACTCGCAGAGCTCCTCCGGATGCTCGCACAGACGGAGGACCTCGCAGAGGACCTCCTCCCCGAACTCCGCGAGACGGTTCGCGAGAACCGCGAACCGATCCGCGAGCTGCGTGTGGCGTTCGAGCGTGAGGAGACCCTCACGCTGCTGACGAAGGTCGGCGAGGAATCGGACACGCTCTTGGAACTCCTCGACGTCCTCGCGGCGTCGAAGGGGCTCGCCGACGACCTCATTCCGGAGCTTCGTATCGTCGTCCAAGAAAACCGGGAAGTCCTCGAACGGCTCCGGCTCTCCCTGGAGAAAGAAGAGACTATCGTCCTGCTCGAACAACTGGGTGAGAACGCGGACACGCTGATCGAGATGCTCGATCTGCTCGATGCGACCCACGACCTCGCGATGGAGCTCACGCCGGAGCTTCG
>NZ_QEQJ01000228.1:0-495 GCF_003383195.1 Haloferax sp. Atlit-6N
TCACCGACGAGGACGGCGACGAGGTCGCCCGCGGCCTCGCCGCCTCCGCCGCGCTCCAGGTGATGAACACCGTCGGCGACGGCCTCACGCCGACGGCGCGATAGTCGCGACTCGTTTCGTTCGGCCTGCGTACTGGAAAAGAACGCGGCGCCGCCAGCGTCGCTATTTCCCCCAGAAGGGGTCGCGCTTGCGGTGCTTGTCGAGGTAGCTCGTCAGTGCCTCCAGTTCGTCGGCCGGGATGTCGTCGGAGAGCTCTTGTTCGAGGATCTTCGCGTGCTTTTCGGGCAGTTCGATCCACAGTTCGTCACCCTCGTCGATCTGCCGACCCACGGTCGGCCCGTCGATTGCGACGGAGACGCGCGTGCCCGAGCGGGCCTCCGAGACGTCTTCGCCCTGCTCTTGAATCCCCGAGAGCTGGCCGACGCGGGTGGGTTCGTTACCCTCCCACTTCACGACGTTCTGGTTGTTCTTCAGCGTCCCCGAGAGGACCTCGAC
>NZ_QEQJ01000229.1:0-495 GCF_003383195.1 Haloferax sp. Atlit-6N
AGGTCGAGACGCGGCCACGTTTGAACGGCAGTGTGCCCACATCGTGGACAAGATGTGTTCTCCCAGAAGTCCTTGAGTCGCCGCTCGATGCGGGCATCGAGCGGCTCCGTGTCGATCTCAACGACGCCCAGCTCAATCAGCTCCCGAAACATCGCTCCGAACGCCGGCTGAGCAGAAGACATATTCCTAGATTATGGCTGGTTCAGTGTAACTACAGGGTCTTTCCGCAGCTCTACACAAGAGCGAGTTTTGAGCGCCCGCCGAGGGGCGGAGGCGCATTCCAGCCTCACCGAATCATGACAGAACGACATCTCAGAGCCGTTCTGGCAGAAGCGGAGCGAGTCGCAGAGCAGTACGACCAGATCGCCCAAACCACGAACTCCCCTACACACGAGTATCTCCGGTACGCTGTACTCCGACTCCTCGAAGGCGATGCCAACGCGATCCCCGAGGAGGTCCCGCAGGTCGATTCAGACTGCTGAAGCTGATGAACTA
>NZ_QEQJ01000230.1:0-495 GCF_003383195.1 Haloferax sp. Atlit-6N
ACGCTGTCGTCGGGAAGGCCCGAACGGCCCTTGAAATTCCGGTTGAACGCGCGGAGGCTGACCGAGTCCGGTGCGGGCACGTGCCCCTGGCCGATGCAGGCCCCACACGTCGACTCCGAGAGGTTCACGCCGGCGGCGTACAGGTCCTCGGTGCGACCTTCGCGGGCGAGCACCTCGGCGGACCGCTTCGATGCACGCGCGATCACGAACTCCGTCTCCGGTGCGACGGTCTCGCCTTTCACGACTGCGGCCGCGGTCGCGATGTCGAAGTACGAGCCGTTCGTGCAGGTGCCGACCAGACACTGATCGACGGGCGTGCCGGCCGCCTCCGAGACGGGGACGACGTTGTCCGGCATCGACGGCATCGCGATCAGCGGCTCGATCTCTGAGAGGTCGACCTCCAGACGGTCGTCGTACGTCGCGTCGGCGTCGGCGCTCAGTTCCCGGTAGGCGTCCCCGCGGCCGAGTCGCGTCAGATGTCGGCGCGTTCGCTCG
>NZ_QEQJ01000231.1:0-494 GCF_003383195.1 Haloferax sp. Atlit-6N
AGCTGATCTTTGTCAGCGCTGACGACGTCAGCGTCCGTGACAGAGACATCTTCGGTATCGATGGTTGCAGAGTCCGTGGCAGCCGTCTCGAGGTACTGCTCACCGACACTCGCATTCTGGAACGTCGCCGTGAACTGACCGTCACGCACGATCGAGTCTAGGTCACTCACCTGGTCGCTCGTTGCGACATACGTGAACCCACTCTCTGACTCTGTCTGCGTGAAGTCACCATCGTCGAGTTCGAGGAGATCCGAACTCTGCATCCGGAACTCATCGCTCGTTGCGACGCTGACATTCAGACGGTCGAGCTCAACGTCAGTCGTAACGCTGACCGTCAGGGTATCTCCGTCCGCGCTAATATCGAACGCGTCGAGGCTGAGTTTCTTCCCCTCAACACCGACGGTGGTCAACTCGTCGGTGTTGTCTGCCTCGAAGCCAACGTCACTAGCTGTCACGCGGAACTTGTAGGTCCCTTCTCCAAGGTCGTTGATATT
>NZ_QEQJ01000232.1:0-494 GCF_003383195.1 Haloferax sp. Atlit-6N
CCCCTTTCTGGCCGATACCGTCACACCCTGTGGTCGGTGGGTTGATGATGCTCCCCGTTAATCCCGGATTACAACCGATCCAGATGTTGCCGCCACTCTCTCCGAGCGCGTTATACGGCGCGTACGTGTTCGCATTTGCCGCTGCCGCCGTGCTCTGTTTCGGGATGCTCCGTCGGACGCGGCGTATCGAACACGAAGATACGCGCCGGGGGGTCTTCTGGCTTCTCGTCACCAGCGGGGGCTGGGCGGCCGCCCACGTCGGGTATCTCACGATGCCGACTCCCGACCTCCAGTACGTGTTCTACGTGATCGGTCTCGTCGTCGGCTTAGCCTCCGTCGGGCCGTGGCTGTACTTCTGTGCGGCGTACACCGGTCGACAGGTCCACCATAACTCGGCCGCGCGGAAGGGGCTGCTCGTGGTCTTTCTCGCGTTCGTCGCGGTGAAGATGACGAACCCGATCCACAACTGGTACTTCGTCGCGGAGGAAGCGAAC
>NZ_QEQJ01000233.1:0-493 GCF_003383195.1 Haloferax sp. Atlit-6N
AGCGCAGCGAGCGTGATTTTCTGTCGAGAGGGCGGGAGAACCTTGCGGCAACCGAGCGAAGCGAGGTTGACGGAGTGGTTCGAATCCGCCCGAGCCCACTAATTCTGTGCGAGCGACAGCGGGCACGAACTCGTGGATCGAGGGCGATTCGAATCAGGGAGCGAACGGAGTGAGCGACCGAGGTTCGAATCCGCCCGAGCAACCAAACCGCCGACTCACACGCTCCGTTGCATCACGAGCAGCGACATCGGGACGCTGGCGGCGACGAGACCGAACGCGCCGCCGACGAGCGGGTCGACGCCCAGCGACGGACCGAGGAGGTAGCCGCCGACGAACCCGACCGGGTCGAGCACCAACGCGAGGATGACGAGCTGTACTGCGAAGTTCTTCGACGTGAACCAGCGGGGGAGTAGTGACACGGTAGTCGAAACGTGTCTTCCACCTGCTATTTAGTTCCGTGTGGTCGCGTTCGAAGCCACGAAGACACGAACCC
>NZ_QEQJ01000234.1:0-492 GCF_003383195.1 Haloferax sp. Atlit-6N
GTCCTCGAAAGCTGGACGACGGCGTACGTGGACGCCGAACTCGACGCCGCCGAGATACCCGAGGCCGAAGTGAGAGCCAACGAACTGCTCACGTCCGTCTTCCGAAATCTGTTGAACAACGCCGTCCAACACAACGACAAGGAGACGGCGCGCGTGAGCATCGACGGCGACGTTCGATCGGAGACGGTCGTCGTCCGGGTCGCCGACAACGGACCCGGGATTCCGGATGGGCAGAAAGACGCCGTCTTCGGGCGGACCGAGGCTGGTCTGGACGATCCGGCGGCTGGCGTCGGCCTCTATCTCGTGGATACACTCGTCTCACAGTACGACGGCAGCGTCTCCCTGAAAGACAACGAACCGGAGGGAACGGTCGCTGTCGTCGAATTGCCGAGAGCGACCAGTTCGGAAGACTAACACCTCGTTCTAGGAGCGACATACGAGCCGCTCACAGTGTGAGTGACGTGCGGCAGAAAGAAGCCGGTGGAGGGATTT
>NZ_QEQJ01000235.1:0-492 GCF_003383195.1 Haloferax sp. Atlit-6N
CGACAAGGTTACAAGTAAAACTAAAGCGCCTGTAACAGGCCAAAAAGCATTATTTCTAACTGGTTTGAAAATGTTTAAGACATCAAATTCTTCCTTGCTAATTTTGACGTAATTTTTAGGGATAAACCAATTGATCATTGGAAGAAAAAATACTATCCAACTACTTACTAAATCAACTATCAAATATTCATCATTATACTTAATAATTCTATATTTTGGATTTTTGTTGATAATTTTAAATTCGCAAAGCAAAACTCACCACGCCCATTTCATTGGAGTTATATGATTACTAATGTTGTTTGTAGCTTCACCAATGGTACTTTCAATACCTTCTACAATTTCATCTGCGAATTTTTCTATTACATCTATATTGTCGTCCGTTTTATAACATATCCATTCAGTTTTATCTCTTAATCCAAATTTATTTGTTTGATGATCCCAATTTACAAGTCTTGCCGAAACAGAACCTGCAGTATATCTTGGTAAAAGCCC
>NZ_QEQJ01000236.1:0-492 GCF_003383195.1 Haloferax sp. Atlit-6N
CGAATCCAGGTCGTGGAGCTGTTTGATCCCGGCGACGATCTGGCGCTCTTCGACGCCGATGTCGACCGTCAGCTTCGCGAGTTTGTCTGCGCCCTCGACGCCCTCGGCGGCGACGATCTCGCCGATTCGGATGTCGAGGTCCTGGAAGTCCTCGAAGCTGATCCGCTCGTCGGCGACCGGTTCGAGGTCGGCCGCCGCTTCCTCGCTCGGCTCGTCGCTGTCGCCGTCGCCGGTACCTGCGTCGGCCTCGTCGTCCGCGTCGGCCTCGCTGTCTTCGGTTGCGGCGTCGACCCGTGCTTCGAGCTTCTCGTTCAGTTCCTCGACGCGCTCCTCGGGGATCTTCTCGAACAGTTCCGTCGGTTCGTCGAACGCCGCGGCCGGGGCGTCGAGTGCGGCGTCGATGCCGACGGTGTGGACGTCGCCCTCCTCGTTGAGGTCGTCCCAGAGGTTCTCGGCCGCCTCGGGCGTGACCGGCTCGAAGAGCACGGCGAC
>NZ_QEQJ01000237.1:0-492 GCF_003383195.1 Haloferax sp. Atlit-6N
GGTACCGTGACCGAGCCGCCGGGGGCGATCGACCCGAGTTCTTCGACTCGCGCGTACTCTCTGGCGGTTCCGGGCACGCGAACGAAGACGTCCCGCACGTTGACTGTCGACGGACTGTTTTCGAGGTTCGAGATCGTCGTCTCGATAGTTACTGTTTCGCCCGTGTTCGGGTCCTCGGGACTAATAGTGACAACAGACATCTGGACGGCCGGACCGGCGGCCGAGGCGGTCGTTGCGACAGCGCCCGAGCTACCGAGCAGGAGGGACAGTACGACGAGCACGCGGAGGGATGTGGACCAATTCATAGTGCGTATCGTGGCGTCGTGACCCGTGGCTGTAGGTCGATCGACACGAACACGTCGCTCTGGGAGCGCGGTGCTTGCAAGTCTTTCCCTGTTCGTCCGACGAACAAGGCACCGGGAGCGACGCCACTCGGCCGTGAGAGAAAGAAGGAGAACGGAGCTATGTCGCAGCTAGTTGTTGAACATCTCG
>NZ_QEQJ01000238.1:0-491 GCF_003383195.1 Haloferax sp. Atlit-6N
ATCGGGAACAGCTCGAACACCTCCTGCATCGTCGCTTCGAGGTCGTCGCGTTTCGTGTACGCCCCCATCTCCAGGTTCTCGCGGACCGTCATATCGCCGAAGAGGTTCCGCTCCTCGGAGACGTGGACGAAGCCCCTGCGGACGATGTCGGACGGGCTGAGCGTCGCCGCGTCCTCACCCCAGACGTGGACGGTCCCGTCATCGACCGGGTGCAGACCCGACATCACGCGGAGCAGCGTCGACTTCCCCGCGCCGTTGGGGCCGACGATCGAGACGACGCCGTCGTCCTCGGTGACCTGGAAGTCGAGGTCCCAGATGACCTGGATGTTGCCGTAGGAGACGTCGATGCCGTCGAGTTCGATCACGAGTGGTCCTCCCCGAGGTACGCCTCGGCGACGGCCTCGTCGTTTTGGATCTCTTCTGGCGTTCCTTCGGCGATTTTCCGGCCGCTCTTCAGTACGATGATGCGATCTGCAGTTCCCATAATTGCG
>NZ_QEQJ01000239.1:0-491 GCF_003383195.1 Haloferax sp. Atlit-6N
AAATGAATAACGTTGGTACGTCACGGTGGCAGGCCTAATCAGTATCTACCTGACATTAATGTATATCAGTTTGTATTAATTGTCTTGTATCAGTTAAATTTATATTTACCAATGTGCTGGACAGGTGGTTTTTAAACCCTGCACGGTAGAGTTAGTCGTCTATGGTTGAGATTTCAGAATCGCTTCGGTCTGTTCATAGTGTCACTCTCGAAGAAAGAAATGGAGAGTACGTTCTTGAGGTCCCCTCTGACCAAATCACGCACGACACTCTTTCAGCTGGTGAGACATATCGAGTCGCAATCTTAGACACGGTCACTACGCCTGTGGAGACAGAATCTACACAGAAGCAGGATCAACCGGTCACCCCGCCAGTCACTCAGGGAGAGATTCGGCGGGTTACTATCGAAACAGTCGGCGATCAGGGTGACGGAATTGCCAAAGTTGATCGTGGCTTTGTGGTAATCGTGCCTGAGGCCGAACCAGGCGATGAG
>NZ_QEQJ01000240.1:0-491 GCF_003383195.1 Haloferax sp. Atlit-6N
GTTTCTGCAGTCGACGCTGCACGCACAGCCCTGACGGGAAACAACTTCGGCAACATACGGACGCAGGTCGCACATCTCGCCGCAGAGGCCGCTACTACGGTCGGGATGCCAAACGAACGGACGTTCGACGTTACTACGATTCGGCACGGATCCATACGCGACAGTCGATTGATCGACGGCGTCGTTTTAGATCGAAATATAGTGGTCCACCAAGATATGCCGCGTCGAATCGAGGACGCGAGCGTGTTGCTGTTGGGTGGTCACGAGCGAGGCGGGCTACAGGACCCTGACGTCGTTGATTCCTTTACCGTGGACATCGAGTCTCCGGAGACCGTCGGAGAATTCGAGCGACAGGAAGCTCAAAAGCGGCGGGACGTAGTGGACCGAATAGCCGAGACCGGCGCAAACGTCGTGGTTACGCAGATGGGAATCAACAGCCATTACCAGCAGCTGTTGGCCGAGCACGGAATTATGGCGATTCGGAGCGTCCA
>NZ_QEQJ01000241.1:0-490 GCF_003383195.1 Haloferax sp. Atlit-6N
GGTTTCGTCAGGTCGATTCGCGTCCAGGTGCCGGTAAGTGAACCACAGTTGGAAGCCCGCGACGGTCGTCGCGGGGACGATCCACTGGATCGCGGCCGGCGGAAGCGCAGCGAGCGGCGCCGCCAACAACACTGCCGCGTCTTCGATACCGAGTGCGAGCGCCGCTGCGCCGCCGGCGGTGAGGACGACGGTCGTCACGGCGACCGCAGCCCACTCGCGCTGGAGCGCCGCCGGGACCGTCCGCGCGTCAGTCACCGTTCGAACTCCGGATCTTCGAGCGTCGCCAGGCGGTCGCGGTCGGCGTCGGTGAGCCGGAGCCGCGCGGCCGCGAGGTTGGCGGCGACGTGGTCGGGGTCGTTGCTGGCGGGGATCGGGACGACGCCGCGGTCGACGTGGTATGCGACGGCGACTGCTGCGGGCGAGACGTCGTTTTCATCCGCAATTGCGGAGAGAGCGGGCTCGTCGAGCAGTCCCGGCGCGGACAGCGGCG
>NZ_QEQJ01000242.1:0-489 GCF_003383195.1 Haloferax sp. Atlit-6N
AGCCAGAACGAAACTGTATATCCGAATCCATCGGCGACGACACCCACCAGAACCGGTCCGAGGCTGCCAGCCGCGAAGAAGACGGTACGGAGGATCCCGAGCGATGCGCCGACGTGACGCTGCTCGAACTGTCCGGTCAAATACGTATAGAGAAGCGGCCAAAACGAGGTAAGCCCGATCGCGAATAGAACGATGCTTCCGAGTACGGCGGGGTGAGTACGAACCTGTGTGAGGGCGACGAGTCCCACGGTTCCACACGAGGTGCTTACGATAGCGGTCCGAAGGTGGCCCCATCGGTCACCTAGGTACCCCGCAGCGGGCGTCGTGACGATCCCGACGCCGAACAGAGCAGCGAATAGATACGCGGCCTGAACTGTCGTGTAACCCTTCGTATGGTGTAAGAACGTCGGGAGAAAGCTTGCGGCGCCCTGCCAGACGAGCATCGCCGCCGCGGCGACCGCGAGGAGCAACCGGACCGAGGATCCGTTG
>NZ_QEQJ01000243.1:0-489 GCF_003383195.1 Haloferax sp. Atlit-6N
ACGACGAGGAGCCGACCGCGACAGCGGATCCTGATGCGGCGGCAACTCCCGGCTCTGCAGCCGAAGCGACGGCAGACGACCCGACAGCAGCGGGCGAGGCGTCGACAGCAGACACCCCGACAGCGGACGACGCCCAGACAGACGACGGTTCCGGCGGGGGACCGGCGACGGCGGACGCGGAAGCCAGCGAGCCATCGGACGCTCCCCGGGGTGGCGACCCTGCGAGCACTGATTCACCCGGCGCTACCGCTCCCGAGGGCCGGACTGCGGACAGCACCGAGGCGGAAGGAGAGACGAGTGCCGCAGACGAACACGCGACTGACACCGGCTCTAGAGCCACACGGCCGGACGATCGCCAGCCGTCGGAGCCATCCTCGGAGACGGCGTCGGGTGCGGGCGACACGGGCGATGCCACCGTCGCGGGACCGACGCAGAAAGGTGCCGCCGCAGACGGGGTCTTCTCCGACGAGGAACGCTGGCGGGAGGCGA
>NZ_QEQJ01000244.1:0-489 GCF_003383195.1 Haloferax sp. Atlit-6N
CTTAGCGATCAGTTGGAAAAGCTCACAACGGAACTGGAAACTCAGTTAGCTGTGAAAGAGAAGGGAGGCTGGATGACTGAAGCGGCAGAAGCAGCGGACTCTACCTTTACGTGGACTACGAATATCCCGGAGGTGATTCTGGACGGTGGCTTTGATATCGTCATTGGAAACCCACCGTACGAGGGTCAGGAAGGAGCAGAATACAAGGGCGAACTTGGAGATTTCTACTCGGAAAAAGAAGGGTTCAGGTACTACTCTAAAACAGATCTTTTCCAATTTTTCGTCCACCGTGGATACGAGCTCGCCAATAGCGATGGAGTATTCACATACATAATGTCGGATACCTTCTTCACCCAAATCAACAAAACTGACGTTCGATCCACTCTACTTGACGAGTTGGACGAACTGACTCGGGTGAACCCGGATGCCTTTGATGCATCCGTGGAGACAGCAATATTCTCACTGAGTAAGTCCGGCAACAAGTCGAAC
>NZ_QEQJ01000245.1:0-489 GCF_003383195.1 Haloferax sp. Atlit-6N
GCAGTAGTGGTCGGCGTGCTCGGCGACGCCGATTCGTCGCGGGTCGAAGACTGTGAGCGAGGCCCCGTCGCGGACGTTGCGCTTGATTCGGGTTGCGAGCACCGGATGCGACTCGGTCGTGTTCGACCCCGTGATGAGGTAGGCGTCTGCCTCGCCGATGTCCTCGTTAATGCGGTTCGTCATCGCACCGTACCCAACGGTCTGCTGGAGGGCAGCGACGGTCGAGGAGTGACAGAGTCGGGCGCAGTTGTCGACGTTCTTTGTGCCGAGCACCTGCCGGGCGAACTTCTGGACGAGATACGCCTCCTCGTTCGATCCCTTCGAGGACGCCAGCGCGGATACGGCGTCGCGGCCGTGCTCGTCGCAGATCTCGCGGAACTGCGCTGCGACGAGATCGAGTGCTTCTCCCCAAGAGGCCTCCCGCAGCGCCCCGTCGTCGCCGCGGATCAGCGGCGAGGTGAGCCGGTTTTCGGACTCGGCGAACTCGTG
>NZ_QEQJ01000246.1:0-489 GCF_003383195.1 Haloferax sp. Atlit-6N
TCCGCGGGAGGCTCGCGTCGATCTCGATGCCGCGAGCGCGGGCACGCTGATCGAGATACGTCCAGCGGCCCCAGTAGGTCCCGACCGCGAGTGCCGTCCCGACGGTCGCACTCGAAACGAGCAGCAACGCGAACAACTGGAGGAGCGAGAGGTCCGGGACGTTGACGATTGCCGCGAGAAAACCCAGCGGCCCCGGGAGCGTCGATCTGATCACTTCGGGACTGACGGCGAGCGATCGCAGTATCAGCGCCCCGAGATAGACGCCGTAGACGCTTCCGGCGATGCCCGCGACGGCCGCGACTAACAACGTCTGGGAGGCGAACACGCGGTGGCTCTCGCCGACGAACGCGGCTCGCATCCGCTCGATCTGCTCCTGTCGCTTCGGGCTCGACTCGGCGACGTACCGCCCGAAGATCGGTAGCGCCAGCCGGGAGACGACGAGACGCGCCCGTGGGCTGAACGGCACGAGCGCGACCGGGAGCGCGAGCA
>NZ_QEQJ01000247.1:0-489 GCF_003383195.1 Haloferax sp. Atlit-6N
GAACACGAGTTCACCAGCCTCCAGATCTCTTGGGCGGCTTTCTCCACTGTTACTACGAGGATGTCTACGGCACGCGGCCGGTTACACGAGAACTTCACAACGGCCTTGTCTGGTACTACTGTGGCCTCGACAAACCGCCATCCAGAGACACCGTTGACCGCTTTCTCACCGACCTCGAACACGTTGTTGACGATATCTTCGACAGGCTCGTCGAGCAGGCCGCCGCCCGCGGCCTGCTCGACTCCACGTATTCTATCGACTCGACCCACGTCGAAGCGATCCAATACAACGACGCTGCCTCGTGGAACTACGATCCAACAGCCGAGGAGTACTACTACGGCTTCGGCTGTACGATTGTCTCAACCGGCGCAAAGATCCCGATAGCGGCTGAATTCACACAGACCAAACAAGCGGATCAAGAGACGGCGATGCGCGTCACGCGTGACGCGCTCGCCGTCGCCAAGCCGATTTGGATGCTTGGAGACACCG
>NZ_QEQJ01000248.1:0-488 GCF_003383195.1 Haloferax sp. Atlit-6N
GTCTCTGCTCCGAACAGCCTCCGACACGACTCACGATTCGTGGCGGTCGCGCTCCCGCAGGCGCTTCACTGTCCGATAGCCGACGGCTCCGGCGGCGACTCCGGCGACACCCGTCCCCACGAGTGCCGGCAGGTCTCGGTCGGTCCGAACCCTGCGGAGGCTCCCCGCCCCCTCCTGTGTGATCTCGAGGTCGTACTCGTGTTCGTCACCCGTCCGAATCGTCTCGGTCCGCGCCGCGTCCACGGACGCCCCGTCCGCGTCGGTCACCATCGCCGTCAGTTCGTACTCGGTGTCGGCGGTTCCGAACACGCTGATCCGGTAGGTACCCGGTTCCGCTCCGTGCTGGCTCCGCACCCGCCCGTACTCGCCGCGACTTCGATCCGTGTACACGCCGCGGACGCGTCCGATCTGGCTCCCGCCGGGACCGACGACGGTGAGATCGACGTCCTCGGAGGTCGCGACAACGAGCGTGAACGGGAACAGCGACT
>NZ_QEQJ01000249.1:0-487 GCF_003383195.1 Haloferax sp. Atlit-6N
GCCGCGGGCGCTTTCGACGCGCCCGACTTCGCCGTCGGACTCGAACTCGAGGGCTACGTCGTCGACGCCGACGGCCGACTCGCGGCCGCCCCCGAGAGCCTCTTCGAGATCGACGGCTGTAGCCGGGAGCTCGGCGTCCACAACGCCGAGATGCACACTGCGCCGGACGTCGTCTCCGACGCGGGACTCCGCCGGCAGTACGACGAACTGCGAGGAATCTACGACGACGTCCAGCGCCACCTCGGCGAGTCGGACCGCCGCTTCGTCCTCGATGCGATGTGGACTGTGCCGCCCGAGTCGGGCACGCGCCAGTATCTCAGCGCGGGGACGGAGACCGACGGGATCTTTCTCGCCGACAATATGCGCCCCGTTCCCCGGTACGTCGCCCTCGATCAGAAAATCCGCGCGGCGAACGGGGGACGAACCGAACTCGGGCTGCCCGGCTACGACGACGCCCGCTCGATGCTCGTCGAGTCGCTGGCGACGT
>NZ_QEQJ01000250.1:0-487 GCF_003383195.1 Haloferax sp. Atlit-6N
CGACGAGCGAGCGGAGTGCCTCGCCGATCGCGACCGAGGCGGAGTCGGCGCGGCTGACGACCAGTCCGATCACGACAGGGAGTGGTCGCCGCTCGGTATAAAAACTCTCGGAGCGGCGGGAAGGGGAACGCTTCGTCGCTCAGTCCGCGCGCTCCGGTTCCGGCACCGGCGTCCCGCGGATGTTGGCGACGGTGAGTTTGGCGAGCCGTTGGAGGTCACGCCGACGGCTGGCGAGGAGTCCGGCGGCGAGCACGACGTAGACGACCGAGTACGCCAAGAGCAGGTAGATCGAGTACGTCTCTGCGAGCGCTTCCGGATAGACTCGGATGAGCGCGAACTCGATGACGACCTGCGAGACGAACAGGACGAGAAGCGTCACCGCCTCGCGGACGCTGATACGGAAATTCACGAGGACCGCGAGCGCGAAGAAGCTCTGTGCGGCGGTGAGCCAGATTTCGGCCGCCTGCTTGAACTCGAACGGCAAGAC
>NZ_QEQJ01000251.1:0-487 GCF_003383195.1 Haloferax sp. Atlit-6N
CCGCGGCCGCCGAGGAGACGCTCGCGAACGTCGTCGTCGCCGGAAAGCGTGCCAAACGGCTGAACGACCGAATGGTCGGTGACGTCCCGACCAAACACGCGATCGGGAAACTGCTCCAGTGGGAGTTCATCGACGGCTTCGACCCGACGCCGCTGGGACGGGCGGTCTGTCGGCACTTCCTCTCGCCGAAAGACGCGTTCCGCATCCTCGATTGCATCCGCTCGGGTACGGAGCCGTACGGCCTCGTCGCCGAGATGGAACTCCAAGACGAGTTCTGAACGTCGCCGGCGGTTGTCGACTCGGCGTCTCACACTCGGGTGGCGGAGCCCGAATCGGGTGACTGAAATAGGCTCCACCGCCGGACGTGAGAGAAATCCCACAGTATTTTGCACTGGCGAGTCGACCGAACAATGTGGCACCGATACCGCCAGGCGTCCTCGCTGTTTTCCTCGTCGTCCTCGTCGCGCTCGCGCTGTTCGTCACCGAG
>NZ_QEQJ01000252.1:0-487 GCF_003383195.1 Haloferax sp. Atlit-6N
CAGTTCAGAGTATTCTTGCTGACAGTCCATTCCTCAATATACTGAACGAGAACGAACAGCCCCACTACTACTTTGCCAATAACTCAAAAGGTCAGATTCGTGACGGAGATGCAGTTGGAGCTGGCCACCAGCAAGATTTCATGAGCACAGTTCTCGTAACTGACCAACGAATCATCCTCACAGCTGCTGGGAATCGTGGGAATGCGCTAGTATATGGCTCAATTACTGACGTCCAGACCAAAAATGGACTGACGAAAAACCGGCTATCAGTCTTCACAAGCAATCACGAATATAGAATGTATATTCCGGATTCAGCCACTCAATCCGAGATTGAAACAGCTGCAGACTACATCCGAACCCAAGCAAAGGATGCACCTACTGTCAACTCCGATCTCGATACTGTCCATTCACTTCGCCCGATTTGGGACGACACGATGCGAACCGGTGCCGGCAATACAGATCCACTTGATGCAACGCCACAAGGAGC
>NZ_QEQJ01000253.1:0-486 GCF_003383195.1 Haloferax sp. Atlit-6N
CGCGAGCACCCACCGACGTTCCCCGTCGGGGTCGTGAACGCGGAATTCCTCCTGGAACTCGCCGCAGGCATCCAAGGCTGTCTCGGCCGCACGCTCGATCCGCTCTCGGTCAACGTCGGCGACCGCGGAGACGTAGGCTTCGAGTGGGAGGCCGTCGTCTGCGGCATCTGGCGGGACGCCGAACAGCCGCGCGAATCGAGCGTCGACGACGAGTTCGTCGGCATCGACGTCCCACTCCCAGGTGCCGACGGCTCCGGTGTCGATTGCGGCCTCCAGTTGCGTTTTCGCCTTCTTGATCTCCTGTTCGCGGGTCTTGCGCTCGGTGATGTCTTGGACGATGCCGAGCGCTTCGAGTGGCTCGCCGTCGTCGTACTCGACCTCGGCCCGCTGGCGGACCCAGCGCGTCTCTCCGCAGTCCGTCACGATTCGGTGTTCGATGTCGTACGCTGCACCGTCGAGTGCGGCACGCCACTTCTCGTCGACGAA
>NZ_QEQJ01000254.1:0-486 GCF_003383195.1 Haloferax sp. Atlit-6N
AAACGGGTGTTGGGGTGACCGAAGGCGCGGCTGCTCCCCTCGGCGACCTGTCCTGTAGTGTCGACAGGTCGTCGCCGCGTCGACTTCGTCGGTTTCGTAGACTGTATTTATATTCGTCTGTCGGCTCGATAACTGACGCCGGGGTCGCCTCGGAAAGTGACAAAATGTCTTGGTCTGGGGACGATATTTTACAAAAACGGTGATTTTCGGTGACTTTAATACGTGATGCGGCCGCAATCGTTCGGTATGGATCCGTACGAGACGAGTAGCGCGGCGGACGTTGTCGGGGTTCTCGTAAGTCCGCGCAGATCTCTCGCCGCATCCTCCGGCGAGGGTCTATGAACGGTTACGACGACCCCGATAGAACGTGCCCCCCGTCCGCTCACAACGGTCGGAACGACGGGTCTCACGAGCGGTCGCAGCTGTGTGAGCGGGCGCAGATACCGGGAGTGTCACCGTCCGAACTCCGCCGTACTGCAGCCGTGG
>NZ_QEQJ01000255.1:0-486 GCF_003383195.1 Haloferax sp. Atlit-6N
GGCGTCTACGCCGATAATGACTTGCGCCATAATAGACCATTATCATTATCATTCTAATATAGGTTTGGATTGCTGTAGAATTGTGGGCGGGCGGACGCCGCGTTTAGTCTTCTCACGGTCGTACTCGGTGTCGGCACAGCATTCACTATTTCCGAATCGACCGTGGGGGCCGCCGAAACACCTCAACGTAGGGGCTCTCGGCGACGAACCCGGACACGGCGGTTCGGAACCACCGGGCGAAAACCAGCGGTTCGAGAGCAACGCGCTTCAGTATGAAGAAACACGCACCGGCCCAGCGGCACCGATGGCGAGCGAGCGAATTACAGAGCTAATCGCGTAATCTTTTGTCCGATACCGGGGCTCCCGCTCCGACTCGCTCGCGTCGGGCATCGTCGGGACGGGTAGGCGGGGCTCAATCGATACCTCACTCCCACGACGGAGCACTGAGGGAATTATCCCACTCGACGACAGAGGTGAGGTATGCAG
>NZ_QEQJ01000256.1:0-485 GCF_003383195.1 Haloferax sp. Atlit-6N
TTCCGCTCGACGGACTTCCGTCGGGAGGCCGATCTCGGCCGGTTCAGCGCGGGCAACGACCCGTATCTGGTCCGCTGACGTCGGTGCCGACCGCGACACAGCCGTCTCGAATCCCAGATCACGCTGCTCTCGTCAGAATCCCGGATCCCAAGTCTGTTAGAATTTTCAATAATTTATCCGGATAGTCTCGAATCATACGGCGATGGCTCACGCGAGAATACATATTTAAGCTTTCCAGAACCAAATTCGAATATTTCCATATGTATGTCTGCTCATCCGTGTTCGGGCGGTGGATATTGGCACCATCCGGGTGATTTTTGAATGCAAGCGTTCAACAGTCTCTCGACGCGCGTGGTTGATACCGGGCGCGTCACGTAAGGACCTGCGAGACTGGTGCTCTTCGCAGTGGCTTGGTCAGTCAGGGGTCCGCCCGATGCGGCCCCGCTTCCTTTCCGGCACAGAACCCTGCCAGCGGCGCTATTGTC
>NZ_QEQJ01000257.1:0-485 GCF_003383195.1 Haloferax sp. Atlit-6N
GGTAACTCGAGTGAGACGACAGTTACCCTCGAGAACGCCGGTGCTGCCGGACTCGACATCACCAGTGTCTCGGTCACTGGTGCTGACCCAGCAGCATTCTCAGTATCGGGTCTTACTACCGGAACGGTTCCGGGCGAGACGACTGAGAGCTTCACTGTCACGACCTCACCGAGTGTCACTGGCAGTGTCTCTGCCCAACTCGTCGTCGAGACAGCACAGCAGGGCACGCTGACAGCTACGCTGGGTGCGACGGGCGTTGAACCAGACATCCAGATCCAGCGTGGAAGCCTCACCTTCGATCAAACGCGGATCGGAGAGACTGACACCGCTACACTTCGGATCCGGAACACTGGAAACGCAGAGCTCAACGTCAACAGTCTCGCACTCGCTGGTGCGAATCCCGATGAGTTCTCGCTGGATCGCTCCAGTGTGACGATTCCCGCAAAGACGACTCGAGAAGTCACCGTGACGTTCGAGCCGTCGGA
>NZ_QEQJ01000258.1:0-485 GCF_003383195.1 Haloferax sp. Atlit-6N
AAGAAGATTGTGTCAGGTGACCCGAAACGACATATTTGTTCGGCGAGGGCGAGATGCTAAATGTCTGAGGTTGCTAACAGAGATTATCGATCAATTCGTCATCGGAGGGTGAAAGTCACTTCTCGGTTTCGGCGACGGAGTTGACATCCTCCTCCGCGTGAACGCGGAGGAATCCCGAGCGGTGGGAGTTTCAGGTTTGGAGTCCAATCACCGGACTACCAGCCCTTTCGGGCGCGGGTAGTCCCACAGTATCGGACTGGTGGACTGCTGGCGGTGCCAAGCCGCCGGTACCCCTATCCTCGACCGTGTACGGCGTCCCGGTGTTGTTTTTGCCACGGGGACGCCAGCAGGCGTCAGCAGAGTCAGGGGTATCGTCTGGTTCGCTTTGGGCAGTCGGCACGTTTCCACACCCTTCGAGGATGTGGCGTTCACCGATTGCCCTTTCGGATACTGCCTCGTTAGGTGGCGGACAGGCCGCCTCCATA
>NZ_QEQJ01000259.1:0-484 GCF_003383195.1 Haloferax sp. Atlit-6N
CCCTTCCTCATCGACATCGACCTCGAGTGCCTCACAGATTGCCTGCAACTCTTCCTTCGTGAACGATGCCCCGAACTCGCGTTCGAATCGATTCGTCGCCACTCGAATCGCGTTCCGAACTTCGTGAACGGTTGGACTCATAACTCTCCTCTCCGATCGCCTCCCTCAAAGTTCCTACCCAGTAGTAATGAGACGCTTCAGACGGTGCAGAGTGGATCCGGTCTCTGACTAGTGCTAGCTCAGCCTCTGTACCGAACGAATCCGATTCTGGTGTGTGACCTGCCAGACCATCTTGGTCTGAGAGTCTGCTGCACAAGTCACAACACGACTGCTAGAAATGATATACAGTCCACCAATCACCCGGACTTAGGCGTTCCCAGCCCGATTCATTCAGTGCTGCTGCACCCAGACAATGGGCTACAGCTATTCCTGGGTATGACTGACTCCACCTCCGAACCGGCGCCGCGCCGTCCGGCGCTGAACC
>NZ_QEQJ01000260.1:0-484 GCF_003383195.1 Haloferax sp. Atlit-6N
ACACGCACGCGGGCGGCAAAGCCATTCTGGCCCACCTCGGCGAGGACGCCATAGAGCGTATCGTCGAGACGCACGGGTTGCCGGCGCAGACCGCGAACTCGATCACCGATCCCGAGGAACTGACCGCCGAACTCGAAGCGGTCCGCGAGCAGGGATACAGCATCGACCGTGACGAGCAGGTCGTCGGGATGGGCGCGGTGGCGGCACCCGTCCGCGTCGAGGACCGCGTTCTCGGTTCGGTCGGGATCGTCTGTCCGAGCGATCGGCTCCTCGACGACGAGCAACGAGACGAGTTCGTCAGGGAGGTCCAGAAGTCTGCGAACATCGTCTCGGTCAACTACCAATACGCGCCCTGAAAGCGTCCGAATATATCGTACGAAGACGAAACAGTACATCCCGCACAAGGTTGGTGTCACTCGCGAACACGCGCGACTGGAGGGCCGTCTTACGACTCCAGTCACCTATTACCGTACGAGATCGGCAT
>NZ_QEQJ01000261.1:0-483 GCF_003383195.1 Haloferax sp. Atlit-6N
TGTACTCGATCGGCAGTTCTTCGGTGATCGGCTCGATGAATCCCGAGACGATCATCTGCTTTGCGTCGTCGTCGTCGAGACCGCGCGACTGGAGGTAGAAGACGTCCTCGTCGCCGATCTTGCCGACCGTCGCCTCGTGGGCGACGTCGACTTTCGACTCGTTGATCTCCATATACGGCATCGTGTCCGACGTCGACTCGTTGTCGAACATCAGCGCGTCACACTCGACGGAGGTCGAGGAATCGGACGCACCGTCGGCGATGTGGACGAGACCGCGGTAGTTCGTCCGGCCGCCGTCCTTCGAGATCGACTTGGACTCGATCGTCGACTTCGTGTTCGGCGCGTTGTGGTAGACCTTCGCGCCGGTGTCGATGTTTTGGCCTTCGCCCGCGAAGGCGATGGTGATGTGGTTGTCGGAGGCGCCCGGACCCTTCAGCACGGTCGAGGGGTACAGCATCGTCGCCTTCGAGCCCATCGAGCCGG
>NZ_QEQJ01000262.1:0-483 GCF_003383195.1 Haloferax sp. Atlit-6N
GGGCGGCCACCAACCGGTCCTCAGCCAACGCGGCGAAGAAGCCGGGGAGCGTGAACGGCGAGTCGGCGGTGATGTCTTCCGGTACGAGCGGTCCTGTCGTCGTGGAGTTGGTGTCTGTCATCGGTGAAGTACTCTCTTCGGTCATTGTGCAGTCAGAACGTGGGCCACAGTATGGGCGTCTGCGACGCCACCTTCGTTGATGAGCAGCGCGGTGTCGGCGTCGGCCACTTGCCGCTCTCCGGCCCGTCCGGTGAGCTGTTCGTAGGCTTCGACCGCCTGCAACAGCCCGGTCGCCCCAATCGGGTGCCCTCGGGCCTTCAGTCCGCCGCTGGTGTTGATCTGGACGTCGGTCCAGCCCGCCGATCGGTCCTCGGGATCCTCGACGGTCTCGATTCCGCGACCCTTGGGGGCGAACTCGGCGGCCTCGGCCAGCAGTGCCTCGCAGACGGTGAATGCGTCGTGAACCTCCGCGACGTCGATATC
>NZ_QEQJ01000263.1:0-482 GCF_003383195.1 Haloferax sp. Atlit-6N
CCTCAGCGTCCACGTCGGTACCGGCGACGCGCTCGATGGCGACCGACTCCCGCTCGGCGTCGACGGCGCACAGTCGAACGTCGGCGACGCCGAACAGTTCCGCTGTGGCCGCGGCAGTTCGCTCGAAGAGGTCCGCCTTCGACTCTGCAGCGGCGATGTCACACGCAGCAGCCCGGCACCGTCGCAACGTCGCTGCCGGCTCCCGCTCGGAGTCTGTAGCCATACGCGCTCTCGGAGCGTTTCCCGAATGAGTGCTGCTAAGAACACTCAATAGTGGTCTGTGCCGACAATAGAGATCCGGTTCTCACGCGAGCGGTGCCAAAGCGCGGGATCGACGCTCCCGCTGGCGGTGCGCAAGAACGTGAGTGCGGCTCGAGCAAGCGCCTACAGGCTGCCGTTTACTCGTCGGCGCCGCTGGCGACGCGTGAGTCCGACCTCTCGTCGGAGTCGACGCCGACGCGCACGTCGTCGCTGGTGTGACC
>NZ_QEQJ01000264.1:0-482 GCF_003383195.1 Haloferax sp. Atlit-6N
TTTATTATCGTGACATGGATTTTATTATTTGCTGGTATTAAACATGACAAAGTAGATGCTTGATAGTTAAATCAAACTTAATATTGTTTGAATATCACCTTAAACCATACAGTGAGTTGTATAGTTTAGGGTGTATTGTTATGGATAAAATTAAGTGCATCCTTAATCGAATTATGAGCTGTCTTGTAATTGTTCACAGCACGTTCCTTTTTATTTTTAAAGTCGAGTGTTAAACTAGGAATAAATAATTTATATTGTGTGTTGTGTGGGGTGACTAATATGAATGATATGGATAATTCCTTTTTAATAACAACGGAAATTCAAAGAAAATGGATTGAAAAATTCAAAGTAATTAGAGATACATTTAAGGCTAAAGCTGAATATAATGATCAACATAGCCAATTTCCATATAAAAATATTGAATGGTTAATTAAAGAAGGTTATGGAAAATTAACGTTACCAAAAGCATATGGTGGTGAAGG
>NZ_QEQJ01000265.1:0-481 GCF_003383195.1 Haloferax sp. Atlit-6N
GGCCGACATCGACGACCGCGTCGACGTTCGCGTTGTACGCGAGAAAGACCGGCAGGTCACGGAGTGCGCTGAGGTCGGCGTCGAGGTCGTCTTGCGGGGACATATTGGTTCTGTGTTTCGTCCGTTGTGACAAATCAGTAACGACAGTCCGTGTCTCGTCCGCTGTGGCCTCGGCGACGCTCCTGTTGATTCCTGCCGAACGTTAACACGGATGACCACGTAGCCTCAAGTGATGACTAGCCAACCATTCGTTCGGTCACTTGAGGACGTCGGCGGCGACGACGTGGGCTCAGTCGGCGGGAAGGCCGCGAACCTCGGCGAACTCGCAGGGCTCGACGTCCCCGTTCTGCCGGGATTTACGACGACTGCGGCGGCCTACGAGTACTACGTCGACGAGACGGGCATCCGCTCGGACATCGAATCGGCGCTCGATGGCCTGGATGTGGACGACGTGAGTGACCTCCAGTCGCGCGGCGAGCGG
>NZ_QEQJ01000266.1:0-481 GCF_003383195.1 Haloferax sp. Atlit-6N
GCGGGCAACGGTGTGTCCGGCCTGCCCGACGGAAGGGCCGATAGGCACCCCGACAGTGCTGCGGTACCGATGCTAGTCGTCGCAAGGAACGTACGCCGGTTCATACGGGTGATAAACGTGTTAGTAACCGGTATCTCGTACTTTCTGGAGGGCGCATTCCCGACGCTGTACGCTCGGATAGTTGTTATACGTTCATACTCAACGTGCAGGCAGAATCCAACGACTGATTCGGCTGTGGGATCGTGAAATAAACACCGTAGCAACGTCTGTGGCACCCTGATTTGTGTATTAACGGGTCGTCCTCCTGCAGAATCTCAGTGTAGTCACGCGGTTTCACGACGGGTTCTACGAGCTGATCGCCGCCAATCGCGACGCCAGCGACCCGATCGAGGTGGTGGCGAGTATGATCGAGTACGGCCGGAACGCAAACCCAGCGTGAGGCAAACTGATCGGTTCAGGATTGAATGACCTGGGCCCAGTC
>NZ_QEQJ01000267.1:0-480 GCF_003383195.1 Haloferax sp. Atlit-6N
TCCACGGCGGACTACTCCTGTCGATTTTCCTGATGGGACTGCCGCTGCTCTTGGCGCTCGTTATGAGCACGCAAAACACGACGGAGGTCTACCAGATCACTAATATCGGAGTGGGGAGCGAAGGGCTCTCGAACTACCAGACCGCGCTGAACCAGTACGGCTTCGGCGAGTATATGATCAACTCGGTCGTGATGTCGGTGATCATCGTCGTCGGCAAGGTGACGCTGTCGCTGTTCGCCGCGCTGGCGCTCGTCTACTACCGGTTCCCCTACGAGCGCGCGGTGTTTATGTTCATTCTGCTCACGCTCTTGCTGCCGGTCCCGGTCCGCATCGTGCCGCTTTTCGACCTGATGGCACGGCTGGGGTGGGGGAACACGCTGATGGCCATCACCGGCCCGTACATCGCGAGTGCGACGGCCGTCTTCCTGTTCAGACAGCACTTTATGTCGATTCCCGCCTCGCTGGTCGAGAACGCGCACA
>NZ_QEQJ01000268.1:0-479 GCF_003383195.1 Haloferax sp. Atlit-6N
CCGACAGACTGTCGAGGCGGTCGGGTCGGGCGTCGAACTCGTAGTCCATCGGGCCGAACGCGGGACTCTCCAGTGCCTCCATCACGTCGGTGAAAAAGTCGTCAGGTGAGGTCGGGGCCTCCGCGTGGACCTTCACCGTCTCTTCGAGGCGTCGCGCCATCGACTCCGCCTGCGATTCGTCTTCGGGCGGACGTTGCACCCCGAACAGGCCAGCGTCGTCTTCCTCGTGGCGATTCGGGAACAGTGGGTCGAGGTCGTCGTCGATGCGGCGGGCAACGCGAGCACCGACGCCGCGCACGTCGTACGGGTTCTTCGCGTACGTCTTGAGTTGGTAGACACCGACGTCGGGATGACCGAGAAAGAGGTCCTCGCCGATATGCTGCCGTCGCTGACCCGCGACGGCACGCCATGCATCCGGGTCGCGGCCGTCGTCGACAACGTCCGAGAGAATGTCTTGCCAATCTCTGACGCGCATGGGT
>NZ_QEQJ01000269.1:0-475 GCF_003383195.1 Haloferax sp. Atlit-6N
AAGTTGGCGCACCACCCGCGCCCCACCTCCACGACCGAATCGAGCGTGCCCTCGCAGCGTACGCCCAACTCCGCGAGGAGTACGACGAGACGATGGCGCGCTGGGAGAGCGTCTTCTGGGACGGCTACGAGTCGCTGCCGGACGAGCGGGTCGCTATCGAGCGCGAACGCCGAAAGATATCGCAGAAGCGGGCGAAACCGACGGACATCTTTGGATTCCTCGCGAAAGAACACCTCGTTCCATCGGTACAGTTCGAGATGCCGAATCCCGACGACGCTCGGACTCGATGGCACCACGAAATCGCCGAACCGGAGCGACTCGACGGGTTCACCGAGGCCAGAGCGACAGAGGAGTTCCCCCTCGTCGAACGCTCCGCAACCGTCCGCGGACCGGGAACAGTCGAGTATCTGCTTCGATTCAACTCTCCGTCACCCCCCCTCAGCGACCGTGCCACGGCACGGGTGTACGAACCCGC
>NZ_QEQJ01000270.1:0-475 GCF_003383195.1 Haloferax sp. Atlit-6N
TCGGTATCAGGAGCTCGCTGAGCCATTGGGTTTAGATCGGGTCCCCGGCGAGTCCGTACTGTCGCGAACGTGGCGCAAACGCTTCGACGACGGTGTCCGCGAGTTTGTTCGGATTGCCGCCCACTTCGTTGTCAAAGAGATCCACGACCGTGATATCTCAGCTCCTAGTGTTCGACCGAAATCTGAGGTTGTCGACGAAGAAAACCGGACCACCGAGGACGACGAGGCATCTGGTCGAGAGTTCACTGACGAGCAAATCTACCGGACTACCCGACTCGCTCGGGACCACGGCTTTGGCGGGTTCGACTCTGGCCGCGCTGCTAATGCTACGTATGAGGATACGCAGTTCTTCGAGTTACAGACCTTCATGGGGATGGTTGGCTGTGGGACACCACAGGGTGCAACCCGGTTCCAGTACCGACACGGGGCGGACGGTAGTCCACACGGCGATACACATCTCAGAGCGGTCAAGCAA
>NZ_QEQJ01000271.1:0-475 GCF_003383195.1 Haloferax sp. Atlit-6N
CCCTCGTCGTCGAAGCGATACCCGATCTCGCGGAACGCCTCGCGGGCGGCCGAGACGTCCAGCGACCCGTCGTCGTCGAAGAACGGGTGGACCGGGTCGCGCCCGTCGTCCCACGCGAGCGACGACGGAACCGCGTCGGGCGACGCCGCCAGCGGCGACGCGGCCGCCTTCGCGTACCCGTCGAACGCCTCGTCGACGAGCGCGGCCTTGTCGATCAGCCGGGCGACGACCGCCCGGAAGCGGGGGTTCGACAGCGGGCTCCGCCGCGTGTTGTAGCCGACGTGGTAGAACGCCGCCGACCGACCGCTCACGAGCCTGGCGGCGTCCGAGCGGCCGATTCGCGGGACGGACGCCGGGCCGAGGTTCGCGGCGGTCGCGTCCGCGAGCCCCTCGGCGACCGCCTCCACGGCCGAGATGTCCGACGGCAGCACCTCGACGCGGAGCCGGTCGAAGGCCGGCTTCCCGTGGTACCGCG
>NZ_QEQJ01000272.1:0-474 GCF_003383195.1 Haloferax sp. Atlit-6N
CTCGTAGGTCTCCTCGTACTGATCGAGGCGGCGCGTCGTCTCCGCCCAGGCGTCCTCGCGGGTCGCGTGCGCGGTGTGACCCTCCTGCCAGAGGAACTCTTTCGTCCGGAAGAACGGCTTCGTCTCCGTTGCTTCCCAGCGAACGACCGACGCCCACTGATTCACGCGCAGCGGCAGGTCGCGGTGACTGCGGACCCACTGGGAGATGTAGGGCGTGATGATCGATTCGGAGGTCGGGCGGACGGCGAGCGGCTCTTCGAGTTCCTGATTGCCGGCGCGCTCGACCCACGCGACCTCGGGGTCGAAACCTTCGACGATGTCTTTCTCCCGTTCGAGGTAGCTCTCGGGGATGAAAAGCGGGAAGTAGGCGTTCTGAACGCCGGTGTCTTTGAACAGGCCGTCGAGGTGGCCCTGGATGCGCTCCCAGAGTTCGTACGCGCGGGGACGCGTGACGATGAAGCCGCTCATCCCCTC
>NZ_QEQJ01000273.1:0-474 GCF_003383195.1 Haloferax sp. Atlit-6N
GACGTCCCCACGTTCACCCACGGCCCTCGCTCGAACGCCAGAGCGGATCCGGTCTCGGAGGCGTTCGACTACCTGGACCTCTCTCGAGGTGCCAGTCCCGAGGCCGTCAGGACCGCCTACCGCGACCGCGTGAAGTCCGTCCATCCGGATCACGGCGGCTCACAGGCGGAGTTCAAGCAACTCCAAGAAGCGTACGCCACGGCACGAGAACACGCGAGCGAGTAAACTACTGTCTCACGAAGGGACAGTCCCAGTGCCGCCGAAGGCCCGGTCTGCCGCGAGGTTTTATATACGGAGCCGCGGCCAGACCGCGCGTAATGTAGCCCTCGCCACGGCGCGTTCCGCGGTTGCGTGGTACACCGAGCCGTGTGATTCGGAGACGGGCAGTCCCGTGCCACCTGTTCGCCTGCATCGAGAGGCGTCGCTCGGTGTTATAGGGGTTATCGTACGTCCGCATAGATTTCTCGCCGGACG
>NZ_QEQJ01000274.1:0-474 GCF_003383195.1 Haloferax sp. Atlit-6N
AGACGCAGGCTACGTCTCCTATGACGACGGCCTCACTGTCGTCGACGAGCGCGTACGCGACGCAGCACTCGAGCTCGTCGCTGCCAGCGCCGGCGTCAGTCCACCCTCCATCGAGGAAACGTACGTCATCTCACAGTTCAGTGACTGGCCGTTCGCGTTCACGCGGATCGACGCCGTCTACGTGTGGACTCAGGGCGGCTACCAGGTCGGTCGCGAACCCGACGACTATCCACTGTTCCTGGCTGTTCGTGAGCAGGACGTCGACGCCTGGGAGACATTTTTCGAGTCGTTCGACCTCCCGACCGCATTCGAACGACAGCCCCGAGACGAGCTGGACGGGCCGCTGCAGATCGTCCTCGAGCCACGCGCGTCACTCGATATCGAGCACGTCGAAGGGTACCCGGTGATCCCGAGAGACGAGACGATCGAGTATATGCGTGAGAACTACGCCCAGTTCCAGTCGGCGCTCGCGAT
>NZ_QEQJ01000275.1:0-474 GCF_003383195.1 Haloferax sp. Atlit-6N
GTCGCTATCGCATACGTCGGGCGTTTCGAGGACGGGACCGTCTTCAACACGTCTCGCTACGAGGTTGCAGTCGAACACGGCCTGTTCGAAGCCCAAGAGCGGGACCGAGACGACTACGCCCCACGGTCGTTCGTCGTCGGTGCCGGCGAGATAATTCCCGGTCTCGACGAGGCGGTCGTCGGAATGAGCGTCGGCGAAGAAGCAACTGTAACCGTCCCACCGGAAGACGGCTACGGCGAGTTCGACCCCGACCGGGTTCGGACGTACGCCCCCGAGACGTTCGAAGGGATGGTCGGAGAAAAAGCGGAAGTCGGCTTGCACGTCCACGCCGAAAACGGACTCCACGGCGACGTCGTCGCCGTCCGAGAGGACGCCGTCGAAGTTGACTTCAACCACGAACTCGCCGGGAAAACGCTCGAATTCGACATCGAAATCGTCGCGGCCGAGTGAGCGGTGAAAAAGAAGACTGACGTC
>NZ_QEQJ01000276.1:0-474 GCF_003383195.1 Haloferax sp. Atlit-6N
TCCGGCGAGGGTACAACGCAGAGGCAGAGGTTGCCTTCGCCGATATCGATCCTGCAGACTACGATGGACTCGTGATACCCGGAGGACGGGCACCTGAGTCGATTCGATATGATAGCGACTTACAGCACATCGTACAGCACTTTTTCGACGAAGAAAAACCGGTAGCAGTCACGTGCCACGGTCCACAAGTACTGTCTGAATCAGGTGTGCTAGAAGGACGCGAGATCACGTGTTGGCCCACGATGCGCGCTGACTTCGAACAAGCGGGTGCGGAGTATCAAGACGAAACGGTCGTCGTGGACAACAACCTCGTCTCTGCTCCCTCCTGGGCCGAAAATGGTGTTTGGATGGAACGGTATATTGAACTACTGAATAACTGAACGTCTCGTATTCGGCAGCTTGCGTTTTCACTTGGTTTCGGAGCGGATAGACCAGCACTCTTCTGTGTGGTACCGAGAAACCCTTGATCAGTAT
>NZ_QEQJ01000277.1:0-473 GCF_003383195.1 Haloferax sp. Atlit-6N
TTTTCAATTCCCCGGTTTTATTTTTTATACCATGTTCTTTTGTACAAACAATATTGAGAATTTTAAGGAGGTTTATATGATTAAAAAAGCTGTTTTTGCATTTTTTATATTGCTTACATGTTATTTCGGAAATTCAGCTCTAGCATCAGAAGCAAAGGATCAATATATTGTTAAATTCAAAGATACTTCAACAGAAGCAGCCAAAAATTTAAATATACCTAATCGTGATATAACATATGATTTTTCTTTTGGTCATATGTCTGTAGTTAAATTGAATGAATCTGACGAAAAAAAAATGAGAAATTCTGATAAAGTGGAATATATTATTAAAAATAGAGAAGTAAATAGAATCCCTGAATCTAAAAATGTATACAATGAAGATTATTATCTTCCTTTGCCATATAATATGAAACAAATTCAATTAAACAAAATTGGTTATTTGGGTCTTTCAGGAAAAAAAGTGAAATTGGCAA
>NZ_QEQJ01000278.1:0-473 GCF_003383195.1 Haloferax sp. Atlit-6N
ACAGTTTCGAGTCGGCCGCGATCCACGGCACCAGCGCGCTCGAAGACGTCGACCTCGACGACGACGAGATCGAGGCGATCGTCGACACCGCACGCCAGAACGTCTCCGTCCCGTACGTGAACGTCACGGGCTACGTCGATCTCCGGTGTCCGACCGGCGACGGCGTCGATCGGATCAAGGAGGCGCTCAAGGCGGCCGAGGGCGACGAGGACGAGATCCCCGAGGAGATCGAACTCGAAGTCACCTACGTCGGCTCGCCGGAGTACCGCATCCGCGTCCGCGCGCCGGACTACAAGACGGCCGAGGACGCCCTCGAGGCGGCCGCCGGCCGCGCCAGCGAGTCGATCGAGGCCGACGGCGGTACTGCCAACTACCACCGCGAACGGCACGAAGAAGACGAATAACCCCGACTGACCGACTGCGACCACGCCCCCATCTTCCGCTCGTGAAATCCGACATTCGCGTGTGTTCCA
>NZ_QEQJ01000279.1:0-473 GCF_003383195.1 Haloferax sp. Atlit-6N
TGACCTCCACGATGTCGATGTCCCACGGGTCGATGGTTCCCTCCTTGGCGAGTTGGACGAGGAGTTCGACCGGTTCGACCTCGTCGTCGTCCGACTCGGAGACGTCCTCCGGGAGGACCTCGTCCATCGCGTCGGGTTCGGCGGGGGCGGCGTCTGCCTCGGAGTCGGGCGCGGCGTCGTCGCCGGCGAACGAGAAGACCCCGTCGTCATCGTCGTCGCCGTCGCTTCCGTCTCGCTCGCCGCGCCCGCGAGAGAGGTTCAGTTCGGGGATGTCGTCAGTCATCCGCCGGAACCTCCGCTTCCACGTCCGCGTCGGCCTCGCCGCCGTCACCACCGTCCGCGTCGTCACCGTCGTCGTCGCTGCCGTCGCCGCTTCCGCCGTCGTCTCCGCCCGGACCGTCCGCGTCGCGGCCGTCACCGCCGTCGCTTCCAGCCTCGCCGTCGCCGCCGAACTGGATACCCGTGACCGCGCT
>NZ_QEQJ01000280.1:0-473 GCF_003383195.1 Haloferax sp. Atlit-6N
GCGGGTTCCGAAAACAGGCGATGGGCTTCCTCGAATATCTCACACGGGACGACGCGACCGTACTTTTCACCTCCCAACATACTGCGGGCTCATCCGACGAGGACCTCCAGTTCCTCAGCGACGGCACGATCGAACTCGGCGACGCCGAGCGAGAGCACGTCGAACTCCGTGAGCCAGATCAAGACGAAGATCGGGATCGAAAGCTCGTAGGTGTGGACCATCCCGTGAGCGAGCATCACCAACGCCACGATCGACCGATCGTTCGAGTTCACGTCGTACGTTCCGGCGACCGGTCAGTTCAACGCTCCGGTGTGAGACACGCTGCATCGGTTGGTATGCTACTTTGTCACACTAATACGCGGGCAAAAACGTACAAATTGTACAATTCGGCGACCCAATTATTTCGGGTCTGAGTGTCTCTGAGCCGGAATCGGGGCTCATAACTTATGAAAAACCATCCAAACAGCGACGAC
>NZ_QEQJ01000281.1:0-472 GCF_003383195.1 Haloferax sp. Atlit-6N
ACAGCCGTGAGATACGCCCCCGTCAGCGAGGAGGCGACGACCGCCGGGTTCTCGAAGGCGGCGACGAAGTCGCGGACAAACTCCTCGTAGAGCGTCGCGGAGTATCGAAGCGGCGGGCGCTCGGAGGTTCCGAACCCGGGCAGGTCGGGGGCGATCACGTGGTAGTCGGCCGCGAGTTCGTCGAATATCTCGCGGAACTCGCCGTTCGAACCAGCGGCGTT
Organism: Haloferax sp. Atlit-6N; assembly: GCF_003383195.1. NCBI lineage: Archaea > Methanobacteriati > Methanobacteriota > Halobacteria > Halobacteriales > Haloferacaceae > Haloferax > Haloferax sp. Atlit-6N. Next base: position 222 of record NZ_QEQJ01000281.1, read on the forward strand.
AACGCCGTGCAGTAAGACGAGGTCCGGATCGTCCGTGTCGCCCGCTTCGGCGTACCGGACGTCGATTCCGTTCCACTCGAACGTGCGGTGGTCACCGCCGAGTGCTGGCTCCAGCGGCGGGGCGCGCTGTCTCAGTGCGGCGTTTGCGAGGGCGACGGCTCCCGTCCCGGCGACGAGTGCGCCGGCGACCGATCTGAGCTTCATACCACAACGCACGACCGCGAGGGTAATCAGGCTGCTGGGGCAGCTGG
>NZ_QEQJ01000282.1:0-472 GCF_003383195.1 Haloferax sp. Atlit-6N
CACAAACAAAAAGAGAAAGCTATCAGAGGTAAGAGATCTGGTATCCCTTTGCAAAAAGAGGATGATATGTACCAGAAAAAAGAATTTGTTATCCAATTGATATCGTTTATTAATATTTAGACTTTATAATATAATGGCAGCTAATAAAAGATAAGACGTTTGAAGCTGCCAAAAAAGCTAGGCCTAAAAGGATACCAGCTTTTTTGTACTTGATCGTTAGCATTGGAATAAGGAGAGGTAGTGTAAGGCTTAAGGAAAATTAACTACTTAAGCCTGGAAGTTGAGAACCTTCATTGCTTCCACTTAAGCCTGGAAGTTGAGAACCTCTATTATCTCCACTTAAGCCTACTTGATGATTATCTGGATGACCAACTCGCTGAGACCCAAAACCTGAGCCTAACAAAAGTGCTGAGGCCAGTGCAGAGAACAGTAGGCCAGCTGTTACGACAGTACCAGCAAATAACCACTGCTT
>NZ_QEQJ01000283.1:0-472 GCF_003383195.1 Haloferax sp. Atlit-6N
CGTGCCCCCAGAGAGGACGAGGGCTCCTTCGAGAGCCCTCAGAGGTGACTTCCAGTGAGTCAACAACAGCGTCCTGACAACGTCTCGATCGACGAGATCCCGGTCGATATCGACAACACGCAATCAGCGGAGGTCGATTCCGCCGACGTCCCCGACGAAATCGAGTCCATCACCCGTGGGCTCGCCGGTGAGCAGCCGCCGACGAATCCCATAGTGGTTCTCAAGGCGGCCCGGTGGTGGTACATTCACGGCAAGGGCGGCACGGATCCCGCCTTCCAGTGGGCCATCGAGTGGGCGCGTCATCTTGCGACCGACACGCCCAGTGACGTCGAGCGGTTCGACGAGTTCCTCGAGTACCTCGTCACGGTCGGCTTTGCAGACGAACGCCACGAGCTCCGCTGACCGACAGAGCGGTTTTTGAACGCCCCTGAGGGGTGCGGCGCGGTCTGAACAGACGCAGTCGCCGTGAACT
>NZ_QEQJ01000284.1:0-471 GCF_003383195.1 Haloferax sp. Atlit-6N
CCTCCTTCCGCAGCAACGCGGCCATTTCCGTCGTTGGGGGAAAGAGGTGATCCGAGACGTGATCGACGACGACCCGATTCGTCTCCTCGGGCATCCCTCGATCGAAGCTCCGGAGACCGGCCTCGATGTGGCCGACCTCGATATTCAGCTTCGCGCCCGCGAGTGCGCCCGCCAGCGTCGAGTTCGTGTCCCCTTGCACCAGGACGACCGAAGGTTCGTGTTCGAGCAGTTCCGCTTCGACGGCTGCAAGCATCTCACCGGTCTGTTCGCCGTGCGTGCCGGAGCCGACGGCCAAATTCACGTCCGGGGGGTCAAGGTCCAATTGTTCGAAGAAGATCTCGTCTAGAGAGTCGGAGTAGTGCTGTCCCGTGTGGACGACGTGCGTCGACAGCCCACGCCGGTCACACTCTTTGAGAACCGGGGCGAGTTTGATGATCTCAGGTCTGGTCCCGAGAACGAACGCGAGTTCCG
>NZ_QEQJ01000285.1:0-471 GCF_003383195.1 Haloferax sp. Atlit-6N
ACGAGTCGGCGATCTGTTCTGGCGTCCACCCACCTGTTTTCGTATCCGCTGGAACTTCCTTGATAATTTTACGTTCGCGGTCGGGGTCAGAGATGAACGAGAGTTCACCAGACCCAAGTCCGACCGTACACCCTGTGATGTCTGTCGCTTCCTCACTCGCTAAGAAAGCAGGTAGCGGAGCGACAAGCTGTGGTCCGTGCGTTTCATCAGTCATCCCGTCGGGTTGATATTCTTCAGGAATAGACTTGTACATTCGTGTGTAGGCCTCTGGCCAAAGGCTGTTCACTCGGACATTATATCGTTCAAGTTCTTGCGCGCAGTTTCGTGTGAGGCCAAGAACACCTGCCTTCGCAGCCGCATAATTAGGTTGTCCAGCCCACCCAATCGCCGCCGAGCTAGATACACCGAGGAATGACCGTTGTCGCTCAAATTCCTCTTCTTCGTACCGGGCTTTCCAGTGCTGGGAGGCAT
>NZ_QEQJ01000286.1:0-470 GCF_003383195.1 Haloferax sp. Atlit-6N
CGACGACGGTCCGCCGCGCGGAGACGACGATGGTGCTCGGCACGGCGCTTGTCAACGCGATGATCACGATCAACACCGCCGCCGAGATCGCGATCGCGCCGTACATCAAAACGCTCGGGCGTCGCTTCAACATCAACGGCTACCGCCGCGCGAACATCCTCGACGCCAACACCTCGGCGCTCGGCTACATCTTCCCGTGGGGTGGCGGTCTGCTCGCGGGCTACTCGGCGATGCAGCGACTCCCCGAGCAGTACGAGTGGTTCACGCAGGCGATGGTGGTCAACCCCGCCTCGGTCTGGCCGTTCGTCTTCCACGGCTGGTTCCTCGTCGCCGTCTTCCTGCTCGCGGCGTGGACCGGCTACGGTCGTGAGTACATTTCCGACCGCGCGAGCGAGGAGGTGAGCCGCGTATGAGCCGCTTCGAGAAAGTGCTCGCTGGCCTCACCTTCCGTACTGCCACGCCGTCCTTCG
>NZ_QEQJ01000287.1:0-470 GCF_003383195.1 Haloferax sp. Atlit-6N
CATCCAGGGGTAACTGACGGGTCGTGATAAGCGTTTAGTCTCGGGAGCCATTTTGACAGCAGCCCAACTGATAATTAGAAGAAGATATATCCTGGCCCCGATACTACTCGGCGTGAGACGCGTGATTCGGGGGCTAATCGACGACCGTGTGGCTCGCAGTTGGCGACCAGCGCGCCGATCCTGTCGAACCGGTGATATATGACCCCTGGGTCACGCACCAGAACCGTTCTCGTCTGTGCCGACGAGACGCTCGCGTCGTCGCTCCGTGCGGCGGTCGAGGGCCGCTCACGTCCGCTCCGGATCGCCTCGGTAGCCTCGACGGCCGGCTGCGCCCGCCCGCAACGCGAACAGCCGATCGACTGCGTCGTCCGCCGCTCGATGCCGGACGTGGACGCGCCCGCCGTTATCACGCCCGACGCTCCGCACGGCGCCACGAACCGTCGCGACGGTACCGTGACCGTCCCCGTGAT
>NZ_QEQJ01000288.1:0-470 GCF_003383195.1 Haloferax sp. Atlit-6N
ATTGCGATGGAGGAGAAAGATGTTGATGTTCATTATCCTCTACTGGTTGCGACGGGCTACGCGGGGCTACTGCCTTGGCATCAGGGACTCTCCGCAGCGTCTATGTTGCTCGTCGCTACTCCAGATCACTTCCTGGCAGATCAAATTGGGGTTGTGCCGGTCTCTGAGACAATCTTCGACCCAGGAAACTTGATCATCGTCGCCGGCGTTGTCCATGTGACAATGATCATAATGCCGCTAATGGCTCCGGAAAAGAAAGAGAATTTGGTAACGGTTCCCGCAAGCAAACTCCGTAGCGTCCAACAACCCACACCCGACGGCGGTGTTGAGGTAGTCGATGGGTCACCTATGCCGAACCGCAGACAGGAGGCGGCGTACAAGACTCTGCTACTCGACAGCCGTGTGATCAGTATCGGTCTTGGGCTGCTCATTTGGGCGTATCTTGGCTATTTGTTCGCCACAAATGCAAT
>NZ_QEQJ01000289.1:0-470 GCF_003383195.1 Haloferax sp. Atlit-6N
GCGTTCGGGGACGACGTACGTGCTGTTTGCGCCTTCGGGACTGGCCGCAGTGTGAGCGATACGTTCGACAGCGAGGGGTTCTTCAGACATCGTCAGTTCTCACCGGATTCGTCCGCGCGTTCTGTGTGGCCGGGTTCGTGTTCGGGACCGTTGTCGAATCCGAGGTCCATCCAGTCCGTGCGTACGGCTTCACGGAGATCCTCGGGGTACGTCGTCTCGAACGTGACCCGTGGGGCGATGTACTCTTCGTCCCAGCGAGGGTCCCAGGCGGCGTTGTCGTAGACGTTCGCACCCGTCGACCCGTCGCGTCGGTAGTGGGTCGCGGTCGCGGCAGGCGCCTCCGAGTCGGAGAACTCCCAGTCGTTCGCGGGGTGGGCTTTCACCCAGATGTCGTCGAAGGCCCGCCCGAGATCCATCGGCGCCGTCTCGGTGTCGAGGACGACGACCTTGTCGAACAGGCGCGAGAACGA
>NZ_QEQJ01000290.1:0-470 GCF_003383195.1 Haloferax sp. Atlit-6N
ACCGTCCCCATCGCGGCGTCGACGTTGACGCCCTGGCTCTCCATCTGGTTCGCCAGGATGATGTTGTGCTTCTGGTGCGCACAGAGGAGCAGCACGTCCGCACCGGCGTCGCGCACCCGACCGAGGTTCGTCGAGAGGTCCGACGTCCCCGAGGGGAACGTCTGGTCGACGACCAGTTCGAGGTCGGTCTGTTCGATCTTGTTTCGCGCGCCCTCGGCGGTGGACTGGCTGAACGTGCCGTCCTCGGCGAGGATGGCGATTGACTCCGGCGTCTCGTCCTGCGCGAGGCACATATCGATGTAGCTCTTCGCGTACTTGTTGGCCGTCGGCAGGAGGCCGAAGATCCACTCGTTGCCCTGCGCGAAGATCTCGGGGCTCGCACCGCCACCCTCGACCATCGGCTTCTGATTCTGCGCGGCGACTGCGCTCGCCGGGAGCGTCACCGTACTGGAGTACGGACCGAGCAGGTA
>NZ_QEQJ01000291.1:0-469 GCF_003383195.1 Haloferax sp. Atlit-6N
AGGCCGATGTCACGCATCCGCCGCGTCGCTTCGAGTTCGTGTTGTGCCATCTCGACCGGCGTCGCGAAGTGCTCGAAGAACCCCTCGGTACCCGACGAGAAGGCACCCAGATTTCGCCCGGTGGTAAAGAGCGCATGGACGATCGAGTTCTGCCGCGAGATGACCTTTACGAACCACTGGTCGTCGACGACCATCGGCGTCGAGAGCCAGTTGTCGGCGTCGAGAAACCGCACGTGGACCTCCTCACGATCGTAGCGATCGCGGATTTCGCGGGCGACGGCCTCCAGTCGAGACCACTCGATACGCCCGCGAAGGAGGCGCCGGAGTTCCATATGCTTCCAGTCGGTCTCCGGGCGTATATAAAGTCGCCTTCGCGTCACGCGGCGGACACCCCGCCGGACATATCGTGAGCGGACGGCGGTCCGGTCGGGCGTATCAGTAGCGCACAGTGGTCTGCTGGACGTGCTCA
>NZ_QEQJ01000292.1:0-469 GCF_003383195.1 Haloferax sp. Atlit-6N
GGGTGTCGGCGCGCTCGCCGTAGCCCTCGTCCCACGCGCCGTAATCGAAGCGGAGGCAGTCGACGCCGCGGGCGGTGAGCGCGTCGCTGACGGCGACGAGGCGGCCGTCGCCGCGGTGGCCTTGGTGTTGTGGATGGGGCGGACAGGCGACGACGACGGCGTCGCTTCGGGTCGCCCGGTCGTCAGTGTCGTCCGCGCCGTCTCCGCGGGCGCGGTCGAGGGTCGCCCGCACGTCGCGCCCCCCGGGAACGAGAATCGTCTCGGTCATAGAGACAGGTTGCGCTGGTGAGGTTTTAAGCCGAACGTCGCGTAGTAATTGGGTATGGGAATTCTCTCTCGCACGTCGTACGTCATCCGGTCGAAGATAAACGCCCTCCTCAACCGTGCGGAGGACCCGACCGAGACGCTCGACTACTCCTACGAGAAGATGCGCGACGAGCTACAGCAGGTCAAACAGGGCATCGCCGAC
>NZ_QEQJ01000293.1:0-469 GCF_003383195.1 Haloferax sp. Atlit-6N
TCGCGAGCACGTCGACCTTCACGCCCTGGATCACGCCGTCCGCGGCGGCGGCGATCTCGCCCGTCATATCGTAGTCGCGGGCGAATCCCGTCGTCTGAATGTTCTCAGAACGCTCTTCGATCCACTTCACGGGCTGTTCGAGGACGTAGGACGCGGCGGCCGCGACGACGTAGCCCGGGTAGATCGGCACCTTGTTCCCGAAGCCACCGCCGACGTCCGGGCTCACGATGCGGACCTTGTGTTCGGGGATGCCCGACACCTGCGAGAACAGGGTTCGGTGGGCGTGCGGCGCCTGCGACGTCATATGCACCGTCATCTTGTCGTTGCCGGGGTCCCAGTCGGCGACGGCCCCGCAGGTCTCGATCGGGGCCGGGTGGAGCCGCTGGTACTCCATCTGCTCTGTGACGGTGACGTCGGCATCCGCGAAGGCCTCCTCGGTCGCCTCCTTGTCGCCGGTGTCCCAGTCGAA
>NZ_QEQJ01000294.1:0-469 GCF_003383195.1 Haloferax sp. Atlit-6N
TGACTCGTCGATGTAGACCGGCAAGTCGGCATCGTGACAGAACGGGGGGACGCCGCCGATGCTCCAGCCGACGACACTCCGAATCTCGTCGGGATCGGCCATCGCGACGTCCTCGGCGCCGAGGTGCGATTCGAGCCGTGGTTCGCTGACGCGGTTCGCGCCGCTCGTCACGACGACGACGAGATCGCCATCGACCTCGAAGACGAGGCTACTCGCGATCTGCCCGACTTCACAGCCGACCGCGTCAGCGGCGTCGGCGGCCGTCTCGGTGCCTTCCGGGAACGATTCGACGGTGAGACCGAGATCGTAGCGTTCCCGTGCTCGTTCGGTGAACTCGCGTGCGCGGCGATGCATACGCCCTCTTGTGACGGCCGTTCCGAAGAGCGCTTCGACCGGTCGCCGGACAGCGGCAGACGGCGCGTTCCGCGACGGCGCCGACCGCCGAGCGGGATTACTCGCCGGATCCTGG
>NZ_QEQJ01000295.1:0-469 GCF_003383195.1 Haloferax sp. Atlit-6N
TATCGGTCCGATGCTCGTCGGTATGGACAAACCCGTCCACGTCCTCCAGCGCGGCGACGAAGTCAAAGATATCGTCAACCTCGCTGGGATTGCGGTGGTCGACGCGCAAGAATAGCGTAGACCTCAAATCACAACCCAACCATATTGTGTTATAGTTGAACTACTAGTGAGCTTAGATTGTAGTTACCTAGCTTTATCGATGTGAGCAAACCCATCAGAGAGACGAGTTGTTTGCTCGTTCGACCCGGGCGTGGCGGTTCTTCTCATTCACAAGACACCAACACCCACAGGATGCACAATCGCCGTGCAAGAATCGACTGGCCAACCCTCACAGTGGCAGGGAAACCGCAGACGGACTCACAGAATCGCCGCTGAGCGTGTTGCATATGGGCCGCTTCCTCGTTGAGACTCATGCTCTGTTCCCGGCGTTTCTGATGGAAATAATTGCGTTCTGCTCAAATGAATAGTG
>NZ_QEQJ01000296.1:0-469 GCF_003383195.1 Haloferax sp. Atlit-6N
ACACCGATCGCGTCGAAATCCTGCGCTTGGATCGTGACGCAATACGGGCCACAGAATCGGACGGCACACCGGAGCCAGACGTCGTGGCGACCGTTGACGCGCCGGTGTTCTACGCTGAAACCGTCGAGCGGGGTAAAGAGACCTGGGTCGTGCTCTCGACAGCAGCCACGACTGGGCTCGATAGCACCGCACCGCCGGGCGCGCGACGGCAGAATCCGAAGACCGTCGAAGTACTCGCTGCGTCCGATCGCACGGGGTACGGACGTTGGCACCGGATCGCGCAGTTCGAGCGGTCGACGCCGATCGGTGAATACGTGTCGTCGATCCCGACGACGAACGCCTACGTGTTCATCAGCTGGGACCCCGATCTCGGACTGTTGCTCAATCCGTTCAATACGACACGAGACCACGGAACGATTCTCAGCATCCCGCCGTCGTGGTTCGAAACGGAGGTGACAGAGTATGCGCT
>NZ_QEQJ01000297.1:0-468 GCF_003383195.1 Haloferax sp. Atlit-6N
GAGAAATGCCACACAACGCAGCCATCGTCGGCGGCGGGCTCACCGAATGGGGCGAGCGCGACGCCACGTGGAAGGATCTCGCACAGGAAGCCGGCAAAGCGACGTTCGACGACGTCGACGGGATTGAGCCCGAAGACGTCGAGGGGCTGTTCGTCGGAGCGGTGCAACCCGAACGGTTCGCGTTCCAGAGCCACGTCGCGCCGATGGTCGCCGAACTACTCGGCATCGACGTGAACGGAATGTTAGCTCGCACCGAACTCGCGTGCGCGAGCGGGCAGGCCGCGCTGCGCTACGCCTGGCTGGCGATCGCCGCCGGTCAACTCGACGTCGCGCTCGTGCTCGGCGTCGAGAAGATGAACATCGACCGCGAGCATATGCCGGAGATCCAGTCGAATATGACGAACGTGCTCGACCGGGAGTTCGACGGCGTCAACGGCCTCAACGGACCGTCGTACTTCGCCCAGTACG
>NZ_QEQJ01000298.1:0-468 GCF_003383195.1 Haloferax sp. Atlit-6N
GTTTTGCTTCGACCCTATTAGCAGGGACAAGTAACATTCCATCTTCGATCCGATTGAAGCCCCCAGTTGTCTGGCCATTAGGTTCAACACGTAGGTATTCAAGTTTCCCTGTCTTGACATTCATTGTGACATTCTCTATAGTTCCAATCTTGACACCATCGGTCGTCATTACGGTACAGCCGCTAAGGGAAGATGCAAAGACCGGCTCCATATTGACCAATTTTTGTGCATACTAATAGTATACAAGAAGACTGAAAATGCCGCTTTAGCTAATTTCAGGCACTAAGTTAAATAGCTGAGTTATACATCTAACTTATTTAGCTATTCTTCCGCACTGGCATTTTCCGTCTAGTGTGTCGCAAAATGTCGATTTGCTCGTTAGATCGGAGCAAGCGAGTACCAAACTAGGCCAAGAGATTGGATAAGCTGACTAAATGAGCCAATTAGATGAGCTAATCAGATGAGCTA
>NZ_QEQJ01000299.1:0-468 GCF_003383195.1 Haloferax sp. Atlit-6N
AGCACATCCGATCCTAGCTATCGCTTTCCAAATGTATTATACCTACATAATTGTAATGTGAAGTGAAGCATAAAATGTCCAAGAAATTGAGTATATTGGTTGTTTCGGACGCATACTGGCCAGAACAAACGGGAGGTATTACTAAGTCACTGTTGACGGAAATTGAAGGATTAGTGCAAAATGGTCATAAAGTCGTCGTTGTTACTCGGACTCTCAGTACCAATTCAGCCCGGCGCGAATCCCGCGGTGAGTATCTGATCTATAGATATCGAAGTCCAAATGAGGATTCTCCGTTATATCACGCATATCCACTAGCCAGCATCGGGCTACTGCCTCGATTGGTTGATAAGCTTGATGAACAGCAAAACTTTGATATTGCATATGTCCACAACATCTTCCAGTCAGTCGGTGTGGAGCGGGCCTCTGCCAGCATTCCACAGGTATATAACTACCACGCTCCAATTTCAA
>NZ_QEQJ01000300.1:0-468 GCF_003383195.1 Haloferax sp. Atlit-6N
CACGTGGAGGATGCGGATTTCTTCCGGGGACTCGCCGATCGGATACTCGCTCGGTGGCCCGGACATACACTGGCGTACTGACACCAGGATCAAATATGTTTGCACGCCATCGAGGCGTGTAAGCTACGTGCCGTGTGCGGACTGCGAACTCGAACGTCCGTTTTCCCGGGGCGACAGTAGCCCTTTCACGGTTGCCGCCCGAGAGACAGATATGCTCACCGGCCTCCGTCGACTCGGCCTCGAAGTGAAGGATCTCGACGCGACGCGTGCGTTCTACGAAGACCGGCTGGGTCTCCAGGCAGCGCCCGGATCCGCGTCGGAGTCGCACGTCGCCTACGACGTGGGCGCGTCTGCCAGCGGGGCGGCCGTGGAGGGAGCCGACGCCGACCTCACGAGCCTCGTTCTCCGCCGTCCCACAGCACGACCGCGCGGAGGCGTCCACACGCACTACGCGTTTGCCACGACGCG
>NZ_QEQJ01000301.1:0-468 GCF_003383195.1 Haloferax sp. Atlit-6N
AGTACTGGACGGTCTCGATTACCGAGAGATCTGCGAGTCGACCACCGAGAATTCGCATCCGTTCTTCGTTGAGGTCATCTGTGCGTCCCATCGAGCTCAGGGGAACGACGAGGCAGGACTCCCACCGGTATTTGATTTGAGACGGAATTTGGCTTCTCGGAGTTCACGAAGGCGGCGAGTGACTGTTCGCCATTCACTCAACCTGTCGTACGCCTCATCGAGATCTTCGTACGTCGTCTCGGAAAGAACAACCGCCTCGGGTGAGGATTCAGCGAAGTAGCTCGAGAGTTCTCGTTCGCGGATTCGGTACTCGTCGATTGCTTCGTCGGCTGCTTCAGCTGTTTTGAACTCCCGGGTCAGTTCCGTGACACGACGGAACTCAAAGTAGGCCTCGTTTCGGACAAAGAGTGCAGGATTGTCTGCGACTTTTTCGAGGACCCCGAGTTCGACGAACCACTCCAAGTGGGG
>NZ_QEQJ01000302.1:0-468 GCF_003383195.1 Haloferax sp. Atlit-6N
CCACGCAGAAGACGAGCGCCGCGACGACGAGGTGGTAGCGGAACATCTTCGCGGCGACCGTCCCCGCGCCCATATCGGCGTCTCGCACGCGTCTCGCCACCGGGAACGCGCCCATGTACGAGACGGTCGCCACGACCGCGGCACCGACGCCGGTGAGCGCCCAGCCGAGAGCCGCCCGCGGCCAGTCGGTCTGGAGGCCGACGGCCGCGAGGAGCGCTCGGTCCGCGTTCGTCCACCAGACGACGCCGACGAACATGACGGCGGCGTAGAGCCAGTTGCTTCGCACTCGCTGTCTGAACCGCTGGACGGACACGTCTCGGCGTTCGAGGCGGCCGGCGCTGAGGCGCGACCAGCCGGCACCGAGGAGGGAGACGCCGACGAGCGCGCCGGCGAAGGTGACGGGAGCCATAGGTGACACTTCGTAGACGTGTCAAAAACCGTTCCGGCTTGCGAAAGTCAATTACCTCC
>NZ_QEQJ01000303.1:0-467 GCF_003383195.1 Haloferax sp. Atlit-6N
TAGATCGTCCCCTCGACGTCGTCGTAGAGTCGGGCGAGGAGGTTCATCACCGTCTCGTGGTCGTGCTCGGGTGTGAAGACGTTCGGCCGGTCGTCGTTCCACGTGCCGACGAGGTCGACGACTGCGAGCCGTCCCGTCTCGAGTACGTTCTCGATGTCGTAGCCCTGCCCGTCGAGCAACTGGGCGGTCCGGTTCTCCCGGAGTTCGATCGTCGGTACGAGAACGACTCGGTCGTCGGTTTCGAGGCCGTGCTTCAGGAGCACGCTGAAGAGCGCCGTCAGGTTCGCACGCCCGTCGTGTTCGAGCAGGACGCCGGTCCCGCGGACGAGGCCGCCGCCGGCGAGTGCGTCGAGGCCGCCGATGCCGATCGGGCGGTGCCTGTGATCTTTCAGCTCGGGCGGTTGCGACCGGCGCTTCGGCGCGATTCGCAGACCCGCCGACCCGAACTCGACTTCCATCTCCCGGCG
>NZ_QEQJ01000304.1:0-467 GCF_003383195.1 Haloferax sp. Atlit-6N
TGCCCTCGCTATTCGACTGGACACCGGTCGCAACGAACAGCGCGTCGCCGGTGACCGTTCGCTCGGCTCCGTCGACGGTCGTTTCGACGGCGATGCCTGACTGGATCGCTTCGGCGCCGCCATCGGCTGCTAGCGTGCGGACGCGGCGGAAGTCGTTGCCGGTGATCACTTCGATGCCCTCCTCCTCGAATGCACGCTGCATCTCGCGGCCGAGTTGCCCCTCCATACTCGAGAGGACGCGGTCGGAGCGCTGGAGGATGGTTACGTCGACGCCGACGCGGTGGAGGATCTGGCCCCATTCGAGCGCGATGTACCCGCCGCCGAGCATCACGATGCTCTCGGGGAGGTCGCGCACCTCGAGGATGGTCTCGCTCGTGTAGTAGTCGACGCCGTTGAGGCCGTCGATGGGCGGTGCCCACGGTGAACTTCCAGTCGCGACGAGCGCCTTCTTCCCAGTAATGTGCGCG
>NZ_QEQJ01000305.1:0-465 GCF_003383195.1 Haloferax sp. Atlit-6N
GGATTCTTAGCTTTGTTTGGTATGATTGCTGCTTTCTTTATAGCAATCAGGTCTTCAATTATCGATAAAAATGTATACGCAATACTAAGGTCAAAAGAGGTTGAGAAGTGATTAAATTAGCTAGAATTGCATATTTAAAAGGTGGTTCAAAAAAGCACTAGTTCAATTTTAAAATAGCAATTTAGAGCGTGTTATTTTGTCTGATAGCTCTCATAATATTGCTTGCTAGCAATCCAATTGGATGGGCGGTTGTTGGTGTATTAGCTTTTCCCTCTCTTGCTGACATGTTTGCAGATTGAGCTTATCAAACAAATAAACTTGGATTACAGGATAAAACAGATTGGGTAGGTCACAAAATAGACGATGGCATAGACGTTGTAAAAGAATCCGCAGAAGTTACCATAGATAGTGTAGAAAATACAGTGGGTGAAGCTACAAAAAGTATCGGTAAACATATTAATCCAG
>NZ_QEQJ01000306.1:0-465 GCF_003383195.1 Haloferax sp. Atlit-6N
AGCGGATGACGCTGACCCAGCCGACGAGTGCGAGCAGCGAGCCGACAAGCGGGATCCAGGCGAGCAGCGCCCAGACGACCGCACCTAGGAGCGCTGTGAGAATGGCGTGTTCGAACGTCAGGCTGGCTGTCCGTCGCCGAGAGACGACGTGTTCGGCCGCGACGTGGATCGCCGCCCCGCCGATGAGGAGACTCACGGCGAAGACGACGAGCCCTTCGAGGGGATCGAATCCGCCGGCCAGCGGCGGGGGTCCGGTGTACTGGAGAGCGATCATCGGTATCGAGGTCCGTCAGCGGGGTGTTCAGCGGCTGTGTCGTCGCTGCTCAGGCCGTCGATCGCCTGGCCGAGCGGCTCACCGAGCGTCCCGTCCAGCGACCGGCGGATCAGCGAATGGATCTGCGCGACGCGGTCCGGGACCGGGCCGGGGAGGTCCGCGCGCGGACCGCCCACCGACGCGGCGCTCGC
>NZ_QEQJ01000307.1:0-464 GCF_003383195.1 Haloferax sp. Atlit-6N
CGGATCGCCTGAACGCCGTCGGCCTGAATGTCGAACTCGCAATCGCGAATCTCGAACGCGCCGGCAGACCCGTCGACCCACACGGCCGCCATCGTCTGCTGTGGCGCGCTCCGGCAGGTGAACGAGCACTGTTCGATTCGACCGCCAGCCTGGCCGAGTTCACCAGTCTCCCAGACGATCGAGTGGGGATTGATGAAGTCGTTGCTGTCGGGGTGGGCGTTCTCGATATCGATGACGAACTGACAGTTGCGAACGAGTGCCCCGCTGCCGCCGATACGGAGCGATGTCTGGTTGTTGTTGCGGAACCTGCTGTCGAGTATCTTCACTGGTCCGGGGGTTCGAGAGGCGTAGATGGCGTTCGTGCCGGTGTTTTCGATGAGGGAGTTCCGGATGACGAGCTCTCCCTTATGTCGGTTCCCCAGCCAGATGCAACTGTCGTTGGAGTTGCCGTCGAGGTGCCCGTG
>NZ_QEQJ01000308.1:0-464 GCF_003383195.1 Haloferax sp. Atlit-6N
AGGGGTAGTTCCGAGAACGCTCGCGGCGTGTAAACCTCCGATTCGTTTTTATTCGTGGGCTTGGAGAGTGAGGTATGGCGAGTCTGAGGGACCTCGGGTTGTCCGAATACGAAGCGCGCGCGTACCGGTCGTTACTCCGGACGGGAGCGACAACCGCCAAAGAGTTGTCGCGAGCGAGCGACGTGCCGATGGGCCGGATCTACGACGTTCTGAACAGCCTCGAACAGCACAATCTGGTTCGGAGTCAGGCGGCGAGCCGACCGAAGAAGTACGTCGCCGTCGAACCCGACACGGCGCTCGTTCGACTCTTAGAGAACAAACGGCGAGAGCTTCGCGAGAAGGCCGAGCAGTACGAGAGCGTCGTCGACAACCTCACAGACGAACTGGAGACCGCAGAGCCGGTCGAAAGCCAGTTCTGGACGGCTGCGGTGGGGACCTAGGAGTCCGTCGAACTCCTCGTCGAA
>NZ_QEQJ01000309.1:0-464 GCF_003383195.1 Haloferax sp. Atlit-6N
GATCGGGTTCTTGATCGGCGTGGGCGTGCTCCAGTACACGCTCACTGGCGACGCCGGGAACCTGTTCCGCAACCTCGGGATCGGCGCGATCCTGTTGGCGTTCAGCGTCGGGTTCTACCGGCGCTGGAGCGAGTAAAAAAGCGGCTGGCGGCGTTCAGGCGTAGGATTCTGCTTCTTCGACTGGTCCGCTGAACGCCGAGTAGAGGACGTAGAAGTACGTCGCAATGAGGGGCAGCAAGAACGCGGCCCCGATCGACGTGAGATTGAGCGGCAGCGTCGAGACGATGGCCTCTCCGACGGCGAGTCCGGTAACCGGGTCGATCATCGGATACAGGAGTGTCGCGACGAGGGCGACGAGCCCGTACACCTGCCCGGCGACGGCTACGAACGCGACGTACCAGCGGCCGAGTCGGCTGGCGACAGCGTACGTGGCCGCGAGCAGGACCGTCGCGCCGAGCAGCGCG
>NZ_QEQJ01000310.1:0-463 GCF_003383195.1 Haloferax sp. Atlit-6N
GTACATCAAGAAGTACGAAACCCACCGACTGCTCGAAGACCGCGGCACCGACCCGAAGACGTACTACATCCGCGGGGAGATGAGTCCCGGTCGACCGCAGACCTCGGACAAGATGGAGAGCGAACTCGACGACGTGTCGGTCTGGTCGGAGCCGAAGGACAACGGTCCGGTCGAGGAAAGCGGCGGAAGCGGCGGCGGCGGGTCGCACGGCTCGCTGTCGAACGACGCGCTTCCGCACGTTCCCGCGTTCGAGGGAGGTGACGACTGATGTCGAGAGAGACCGCCACCTCGCGGTTCGTCGTCCCCGAGTTCGGAAGCGCCGGGAAGCTCTGGGTGGGCTTTCTCGCCGCCGTCGTCTTAGTGGGCGTCGCCGCGTGGGCCTACCAGCTCACCACCGGCCTCGTCGTCACGGGGATGCGCAACGTGTTCTCGTGGGGGCTGTACATCATGATGTTCGTCCTGT
>NZ_QEQJ01000311.1:0-462 GCF_003383195.1 Haloferax sp. Atlit-6N
GCGCGTACGCGTGTGCGATCATCACGCTCCCGAGGACGACGACGCCGAGGAGGTTCCAGACCGCGATGCGGACCGCGTTGCGGTCGCTGAATCCGCTGACGTACAGGAGGCCGCCGATGGCGATCAGGCCGATCGAGACGAGCGTTCCGACGACGCCGAGCACGACCGCCAGCGGGCCGCCGCCGTCCAAAAGCGGGAACAGATTCGGCACGAGCAACCCGACCCCAGTGAGCGAGACGACAGCGCTGGCGGCAACGCGCACCGGCGACGGTCCGGTCGGCGCGACCGCCTCGGGTGGCGATCCGTACCCGAGTTGATCGATCAGGGTGAGAAGTCGCGTTCGCATAGATCGTTCGAAAGAAGACCAACGGCTGTTTGAATGTACTGGCCCGGCTATCGGGCGGAAGAATCGGAGCAGAACGCGATCGAACGGTCGGCGACCGAACGCGACAGCGAACCGGC
>NZ_QEQJ01000312.1:0-462 GCF_003383195.1 Haloferax sp. Atlit-6N
TGACGTAATCTTCTTCCTTTTCAGAGAGAACACTGCCCCGTATCAGACGGGCGTATTGTGGTGAATAAACGATTGCGACGACTCCGATTACGTTTATCAACCCTGCCCCGAGCGTCCCCACGATCGCAAGCCCGAGGACTAGAGCTGGAATAGAGATTACCATATCCATCATCCGCATAATGACTTCGTCGGTCCATCCTCCGACGTAGCCGGCGAAACTCCCAAGTGGAACGCCGATGGCGATAGCCATACCCACAGCAACGATTCCGACTGCTAGCGAGGCCCGCGCACCGAAAATGAGGCGTGAGAGGATATCCCGGCCAGTCAGATCGGTTCCCAGCGGGTGATCGACGGACGGCGGCGACAGCGAGGCCGCGTAATCTTGATGCGCTGGATCGTAGGGGGCAAGCAGCGGAGCGGCGATGGCTGTCACGATGACGCCAACGACGAGCACAAAAGAAA
>NZ_QEQJ01000313.1:0-462 GCF_003383195.1 Haloferax sp. Atlit-6N
CTGAGACGGCGTTCAGCGCCCCTTCTCCGACGGTTTCGAGGATTCCGTCGATCATCGGCGTGGCGACCCCGGTCGGGGCAACCGCGTTGACGGTCACGTCGTACTCGGCGAGTTCGAGCGCGAGCGCCTTCGTCAATCCGACGACGCCGTGTTTCGCCGCCGCGTAGTGCCCTGACCCCTTCGACCCGACGAGACCGGCGGTCGACGCTGTCGAGACGATGCTCCCTCCCTCGCCGCGGTTGATGAAGTGCTGGCCGACGTGCTTCGCACAGAGCCACGCACCCTTGAGGTTCGAGTCGACCAGTTCGTCCCACCGGCGTTCGGCCATCTCGACGAGGTCGGTGACGTTCCAGATCCCGGCGTTGTTGGCGAGGATGTCGATCTTTCCCATTTCGTCGCCGGCTCTCCTCACGGCGGCTTCGACCTGCGCCTCATCGCGGCCGTCGACTCGAAGCCGTAGTG
>NZ_QEQJ01000314.1:0-462 GCF_003383195.1 Haloferax sp. Atlit-6N
CTCGACGACCAGGCCAACGCCGACGTGTTCGTCGAAGTGGCGCGCTACCAGCGCAGCGCCGAATAAAGGAGCCCCATGAGCCGCCGCAACTCGCAGGTCGACTACCACGAAACGATCCGCGCCCTCTCCGGGCGCATCGCCGAGGCGCAGACGCCGCTCCGTGTGCTCGACGCCATCAAGTGGGACGATGGCATCCGCCAGGGCTTCCTCAACGCCAAGGGCCGCGAGATGCCGGCGGTGGACCGCGCCTTCTACGAGGGCCGCCCACTGGCGTTCGACCCGGTGGCGAAGAAGCTGGAATTCCAGAACATCGAGCGCGACATCACCCGCAGCCTTGGCCAGTTCAACCCGGTCGGGCAGATCATGCGGCGCATGTGCAAGGAATACCGCATGGTGATCCGCATGCTCGAGGCGCGCGGCACCGCCGATTTCGGCCTGATTTCCCAGGAGCTCTACGGCGCG
>NZ_QEQJ01000315.1:0-461 GCF_003383195.1 Haloferax sp. Atlit-6N
CGTATCGGCGGCGTGCATACAACGAATACAACACATATCCGAGCGCCGCGTGTCCCCACGGAAGCATCTGTCGTGGACTTCGTGTACGTACACATAGGGCCTTCCGTTTTGAGGCAGGCTCACGAACGTGCTGGATCGTATGTCCAATCCCCTTGCATCTCTGACGCCCTCGTCTAACTCAACGGGGAGGGCCCACCCCTCGTTCAGACTGTATTTTCAGGGGTCATAGAAGAGTTACCTGGGAGTTTACGATGGAGTGATCTGAAATGTTGTCGAATTTGTTGTGCCATCATCAAATTCATACACGAAAGTGAATGTAACTTGTTCCCCGCTCATATCTATATTCTCATTTCGCCAATACTGGTTCCCTTCTCCTGCGCTTGCTCTGTCATAAAATTCATACATACTAATGGTAAGATTTTGCCCTGACTGAATTCTGGGCCGTGTATCTGAATTGACTT
>NZ_QEQJ01000316.1:0-461 GCF_003383195.1 Haloferax sp. Atlit-6N
TCCTCCTCGAAACTGAATATGCGCGGGACAGGATTCGAACCTGCGGACCCCTATGGGACAGCGTCCTAAGCGCTGCGCCGTTGGCCACTTGGCTACCCGCGCGCAGCCACATCTACACCGAAGGCCCAAATCAACCTGTCGCTCCGCGCGCAGGGTTCTTATGCAGTGGCGACGCACCCCAGTGTATGTACAGCGCCCGAGACCGCGTCGCCAACGAGGAGTGGCTGAATCGGATCGAGCGCGGTGCAGACCGACTGGAGCTCGGATCCGACGCGCGCTCGGTCGCCGCGGATCTGTTCCTCTCGGAGGCCCCCGAAGAAGACCGCTCCAAGCGTGCGATCGCGGCTGCGAGCCTCTATGCGGGCGCGCTGATCGCCGGCGAAGAACGATCGCAATCTCGCATCGCCGACGCGATGGACGTGACCCGGCTCAGCGTCCAACAGCACTGGAAGCCGGTACTC
>NZ_QEQJ01000317.1:0-461 GCF_003383195.1 Haloferax sp. Atlit-6N
TCGCTCCGGCCGTCGGCGCGAATGCCATCTCCGTGATGCGCGCCGGATTCATCGTCGGCGTCCTCGGGCTCTCGGGCGCGATTCTCCAGGGCGCGAACGTCACCGAAGCCGTCGGAACCGAACTCGTCGTCGGCTCCGTCCTCACGGCGACGGCGTCGACGGTCGCACTGCTCGTCGCGGCCGCGCTCGTCGCCATCGGTGTGTTCGCCGGCTACCCGATCGCCACTGCGTTCACCGTCACCGGAGCAGTCGTCGGTGTCGGGCTCGCGAACGGCGGTGGCCCCGCGATCGCGAAGTACCAGCAGATCGTCTCGCTGTGGGTGCTCACGCCTTTCGTCGGCGGCGGGATCGCCTACGGCACGGCGCGACTCCTCCGCAACGAGTCGATCCCCGAACGCACCGCCGTCCCCGTGCTTGGCGGGGTCGTCGGCCTCCTCATCGCGAACATCCGATTCGCCGCG
>NZ_QEQJ01000318.1:0-461 GCF_003383195.1 Haloferax sp. Atlit-6N
CGCGAAGACTCCAAACTGGTCGGCGAGCACCAGCGCGGTGAATCCAGCGACGAGGACTCCCTCGGACGCAACGAGTGCCGTCAGTGACGAGAACTGGTCGGCAAATCGTCCAGCAGGGTACTGGACGACCGCGTGGCAAACCCACATCAGCGAGACGAGGGCACCAGTGACGCTTGCGGTAACATCGAACGTCTTCATCACGATCGGGAGGAGCGGCGAGATGGCAAGCATCCCGGTGAGCGCGGTCAGCAGTCCAGCCGCGTGCAGTCCCAACTGGCGGCCGGCGTGCCCTCGAAATAACCCTCTCTTTATCATTAGGTGGACAAGCAGAGACTCCACAACCGGATCAAAAAAAGATAGCGGGGAGGGAAGAGCGAGGCCCGTACTACATCGTCGGAATCGGGGCACGAACGCTACCCGGCTACGCAGATGGGATCCATCCAAAATTATATAAATTTGTT
>NZ_QEQJ01000319.1:0-461 GCF_003383195.1 Haloferax sp. Atlit-6N
GGTCGTCGAGTGCGCGATGTAGGAGGTCCCGTTCGCCCGGGCGTTGAACGTCGTCTCCCAGTTGTGGCGCTTCAGCGGGGAGTGCAGCACCTGTTGGTACTGATAGGAGTCGAAAAAGAGCTGGCCGCGGCCGTGGGTGAACGTCCGCTCTTCGACCCGGACCCGCTTCTGTGTCGTCGTCATATCGACGTACAGCGCGCCTCTCTGTGTGCCGAACCACGCCACCATAAAGTTGTCAGGCGCGAGTCCGTGCGACCACGCGTACGAACCGTTGTGGTAGGCGATGTCCGAGCCCGTGAGCCGGTACTGCGGATACTGCATGGACGATTGCGCGTAGTTGTCGGAGACGCTCCGGGGCAGCACACGCACGTTCTCCGTGGACGTATTTGGCAACGTGTCCAACCGCGTCGCGTCCTGCTGCACCTGCGTCGCCATATCGGTGTGCGCGTAGACGCCGCCCA
>NZ_QEQJ01000320.1:0-460 GCF_003383195.1 Haloferax sp. Atlit-6N
GTCCTGGAAGTCGAAGCCGTGACGCACCGCGAGCAGCCGCTGATCCCCTTCTGCGTCGAGGGATCGGGCGTCGGATACTCCCAGAACACGAGTTCGACGACCGAAGTCGCGTGCGTCGGTCCGGACGCGACGCTCGGTCTCCGGGCCGCTGGCTACGACGTCGAGCGGTGCGTTCCGTGGCGCTTCACCCCCCGAACGGTCTACGTCTTCTCGACGGACGTCCCGCGGCCGGGCTATCTCCACGAACTGGCGAACTTCATCTTCACTACCTGGGGGATGTTGCACGTCGACTTCTTCGTCTTCGTCGATCCCGACGTCGATCCGCTGTCGACGCGTGAAGTGCTCGAAGCCCTCGCGCTCTATGCCGACCCCGAAGAGGATTTCCACCAGTTCGGGGCCGAGGCGATGCCGAAAGTCCCACTGAACATCTATCAGACGCCAGAGGAGAAGGGGGACGCCG
>NZ_QEQJ01000321.1:0-460 GCF_003383195.1 Haloferax sp. Atlit-6N
TGTCCGTCGTGACCGTCGCCGTCGTCCTCTACGCGCGGCGGGCCGGCCCGGACTCGAACAGCTTCTACAGCGAGCTGCTGTTGCTCACCGCGGGCGTCTCCGGCGTGTTCGTCACGGGCGACGTGTTCAATCTGTACGTCTTCATCGAGATCACCGGGCTGGCGACCTACGCGCTGGTCGCGACCGGCCGCTCGCCCGCCGCGGCGCTCGCGAGCCTGAAGTATCTCCTCGTCGGGACCATCGGCGCCTCGCTGTATCTCCTCGGCGTCGGCTACCTCTACATCGCGACGGGGACGCTGAATATGGCCGACCTGTCGACGCAACTGCAGGCAGTCGGCTACGACTCGCCGCTGGTCTTGACCGGCTTCGCGCTCCTCGTCGTCGGCCTCGCAGTGAAGTCCGCGCTCTATCCGCTGCACACGTGGCAGCCGGGAGCCTACGCCGAATCGCCCGACGGCGT
>NZ_QEQJ01000322.1:0-459 GCF_003383195.1 Haloferax sp. Atlit-6N
ATTGTTAACGATAACTGGTCTAATTGCGCGTGTCCAGAGCCGAGTCCCATCACGCCTATTGAGTGCAATCAGACGTCCATCGTAGGTCGAGATGAACACGCGACCGGACGAGACGATTGGGTGCCCTCGGATTGTACCGCTGATTTTGTCAGGGTGTGTATTTTGAACTTCTTCGCGCCAAATTTTTGCACCCGTCTGCGAATCTATCCCCACGACACCAAAGTCGACTACTGGGTAGTAGACGGTCTGTCCGTCATAGGCTGGTCGATCAGCTACCCGTCCCTGAATTTTCTGTGTCCAACATCGGTTTCCAGTGTTGATTGAATACGTTTGCAGACGTTCAATGCTTTCCCCTGAGTTAGACCGACCGGATTGTAGCACGTGGAGTCGACCGTCGGCGACGAATGGTCGATTCGTAAATGGTAGGCTGCGCTCTACCGTTCCGTCTACGGCTGTGAG
>NZ_QEQJ01000323.1:0-459 GCF_003383195.1 Haloferax sp. Atlit-6N
GAAACAGCGTGTACTGGATCGCGCCGACGGCCGCCGCGGACGTGCCGGCTTCAGCGCCGACGAGCGGCGGAACGTTCGCGTAGTGGTTCAGCGCCTCCGCCGGTCCCCAGAAGACGATACCGGCCGCGATCCCCGCCGAGAACATCATCGAGAAGAACGACAGGAGACTGAACTCGGGGTCGTCCTCGGGCTTGCCGAGTTTGATGTCGCCCCAGCGGCCGAACATCAGCCAGAGGCTGAAGACGACCATCAGGAACATCGTCCCGATGTAGACCCACATAAACTCGGTCCAGAGGTACTCGTTGATCTGTCCCATCCGCTCCGCTGAGACGTCTGGATTCAGGAAGAAGACCAGAATCGCCAGCAACGAAACGGAGAACCCGACACCGAAGACAACGGTGTCGAGTTCGTCGACGAATTGTCGCAAACTTGTGCGTATCGTACGCATACATACTGGTC
>NZ_QEQJ01000324.1:0-459 GCF_003383195.1 Haloferax sp. Atlit-6N
CGGGCAGCGACCCGTCCGTCCCCGAGGACGTCGCCGCCGAGATCCGAGAGCGCGGCGGAACCGCGATGGCGCACCACGGCGACGTGAGCGACTTCGCATACGCGGAGACGCTCATCGCGGACACCGTCGCGGAGTACGGCCGCGTCGACTTCGTCTGTAACTTCGCGGGCATTCTCCGGGACGGGCTCAGCTACAAGCTCTCGCCGGAGGACTGGACGGCCGTCATCGAGAACAACCTCACCGGCCAGTTTGCACCGCTCCGCGCCGCCGCCGCCCACTGGCGCGAGGCGAACAAGGCCGCCGGCGACGACGGCTTCGACCGACAGCGCTCGTATCTCGCGGTCAGCGCCGGGGCGGCCCGCGGCAGCCTCGGGCAGGCCAACTACGCTGCGGCGAAAGCAGGGATCCTCGGGATGGTTCGTTCTGTTTCGACTGAACTGGTCCGCTCGGACGTCCGGG
>NZ_QEQJ01000325.1:0-458 GCF_003383195.1 Haloferax sp. Atlit-6N
TGATCTCCGCGTCGAGCGCCTCCAACACGTCGGGACGGATCAACGTCCGACCCACGCGCTCGTGTTCCGGGAACGAGACCGAATCGAGCGCGTCGACGCTCACACCGCGCTCCGCTGCCAGCGCGTCGAGGTCGATCACGTCGTCGTCGGGAACGAGTTCGTCGGGCAGCTCCGCCGCGGCAGCCGCGACGAGGTCGGACTCGTACTCTCCGAGCGCGTCGACCACGTCTTTGACGCGCACGCGTCCGGAGAACGTGACCACGCGGTGGTCGAGGGCTTCGATCTCCTCGCCGACGCCCAGCGACTCGTCGACCGCCACGAGGAGTTCGACGTCGTCGGCGACGCTCCCGAACTGATCGAGTTTCTTCTCGACGTACTCGGGCGTCCAAAAGCCCATCACCTCGAAGAAGACGCGCAGCGACGGGCTCGCGGATCCGCCGTCGCCGCCCGGCCGGTAC
>NZ_QEQJ01000326.1:0-458 GCF_003383195.1 Haloferax sp. Atlit-6N
TCGACTTAGACGTCGGCGTCGAAGACGTCGCCACGCCGGTCGGACCGCGCGCTCGGGCCCGCTCTGCGGAGTTGGCGGAGAACCCCCACGTGCCGCGTCCCGTCGAGAAGACGCTCGAAGACGACGACTGGAACGCCGAGGGCGCGATGAACTACCTCTATCGCCGCGGCTTCGACGTCTACGACATCAACACGATTCTCTCTGCGGGCGCGCTCGGACAGACCGACCAGCGGCGACTCGTGCCCACGCGCTGGTCGATCACCGCCGTCGACGACACCGTCGGCCAGTACCTCAGAGGGCGGATCCGGACGAATCCTGGGATCGACGCCGTCGAAGTCCACCGCAACGAGTTCCTCGGAAACGCCTTCTGGGTGATCCTCGCACCGGGCAAGTGGGAGTACGAACTCGTCGAGTTGAAAGCACCCGGGAGCGTCTGGAATCCCGACCCCGAAGCCGGG
>NZ_QEQJ01000327.1:0-458 GCF_003383195.1 Haloferax sp. Atlit-6N
GGCCGGTGAGGAGCGCGGCCACACCCGCAGCCATCGGCACTGCCATGGTCAGTTGCAAGCCGACCACGACGAGAGAACCAGTGATGCCGATGAGTGCGAGCGGGATGAGCCCAAGAATGTAGTCGTAGTATCCGGTCATAATATAGATTAATATACGTGTGTAAGCGGTATAGTTCTTTCCCATAGATGACTGATATTCTTGCCGTGACTTTGCAAACACATTCTCATAACTTATGAGTAAATAAACGCAAGACGACGTCGTCCTAGCGTCGGGGTACGTTACCTCATTTTGTTTTCATTGTTGTATTCTTTGTTGTATGCCAACAATTAACAGAGATCGATGGGAGGGTCTCGTGTGCGTCATCTGCCGTGACTCCACATGATTATCTGTGTTGGAGTCGTCGTCGAACACGTGAATCGCAACGACCGCGAAATCGTCGCTCTTGTGATGCTCGCCC
>NZ_QEQJ01000328.1:0-457 GCF_003383195.1 Haloferax sp. Atlit-6N
AACGCGTTCCGCCGTCCGACTACTCGGCGCCCTCGGCGTCGTTGCGCGCGACGTAGTACGGGCGCCGCTCGAAGTAGCGGAACGGCCGCCGGCGCTCGCCGACGTACTCGACGAACGAGAATCCCCTCCGGTCGAGCTGGCGCTTCGTGCGCCACGGACTGGAGACGTACAGCGGCAGTCCCCACTCGCGCCCGTCAACCTTGTACCGCGAGCGGAGCCGCCGCCAGTTGCCGTTCTCGACGTACAGGTTCCGGATGTGGCCGCGGTCGAGCAGGAGGGCCGGGAGGTTGTACAGGCAGTTGTGCGTGCTGAACGCGAACGTCCCGTCCGGCTCGAGCACCCGCTCGATCTCGTCGAGCGCCTCGAACCGGCCGGCTTCCGGCTGGATCATGTCGATCCCGCAGTAAGAGAACAGGACGTGCGCGAACCGGTCGTCGTCGAAGTCGAGGTCGCGAAC
>NZ_QEQJ01000329.1:0-457 GCF_003383195.1 Haloferax sp. Atlit-6N
GAGGCCGGGACTGAGTGAACGAGAGATCAGCATCTTGTCGCCGTCTGGATGACGAACACTAACGAGACCAAAGCCCTGAATGATGCCTTCATTTGCAAGTATTCGATTTGCTGTTACGAGTTGCTGTCTTGACTTCTCAAGGTCCTGCACAACAAAAAGATATACAGAATGTGTTATCAATATTCGGGTGAACATCCACGCTAAGTGTACCTCTAAAAAATAATTGTGCTGTATAAGGTGACGCCAGCCGTGTACAAGATACTGACAAAGCGTATAGAAGATATCGACTACAGATAGCGGGAGTGTGCCGAGCGGCGAATATATACCGTACTTAAACCTTGAATTCGCTTACAGTTTCTGGTGCGAATAACTCTTCGACTGAGAGCTTTCGTTTTGTGAGTCCTTGTTCGTAGGAGTACTGCGTCATTGCCTCCAGTGTACTGCGGTTAGCATCAAC
>NZ_QEQJ01000330.1:0-457 GCF_003383195.1 Haloferax sp. Atlit-6N
CGGAGGGGAGAATGTCGCCGCGTTCGAGTTTGCGGATGAGGCTCGCCTTCTCGTTGAGCGACTGCGCGAGGTCTTCCTGACTCAGTCCGCGGTCTTCGCGCGCCTCGCGGATCCGGCGGTCGTAGTCCGAAGCGATCTCGTCCATATCGTCGAACATATCGCGTCGCCGTCGGCTGGAGCCGCCGGACGACCCGCCGCCGGCAGACGAGGACGTGCTCGACGCGCTGGAGGACCCCGACGACTCGCCTGAGGAACTCGACGTCGAGTACTTCGTCGACTGAGAGGAACTCGACTCAGTGCGGACCTCGGTGCCGAACTCCTTGCAGTCGTCGCACAGTTCGAGTTCGGCCCCTTCGACCTTGACCGTCGTCAGGGACGGCCGTTCCTTGCCGCACATCTCGCACTGGGGCATATACTCCGTCGTAGTCGAGGGGGCGATATAAAGGACACGCCGGCC
>NZ_QEQJ01000331.1:0-456 GCF_003383195.1 Haloferax sp. Atlit-6N
CAGCGTCGCTGCGCTACTTCAGCGACACCGACGAACTCCTCGTCGTCGACGAGCGCGGACTCGAAGAGCGGCTCGGCGACGAGGACGAGACTCTCCCGTCCGTCTCCTCGACCGCGCCGGTCGCGGTCGGGATCCTGCTCGGCGTCGTCGCGGTCGCCGCTCTCGATCTGCTACCGATCGTGATCGCCGCGCTCGCCGGCGTCGTCGCGATGGTCGTGACGGGGTGTCTCTCCACGTCGGACGCCTACGACGCGGTCTCCTGGAACGTGATCTTCCTGCTCGCCGGCGTCATCCCGCTCGGGGTCGCGCTCACGGAGACCGGCGGGGCGGCTCTGCTGGCAGAACTCCTCGTCGCCATCGGCGGCGTGCTCCCGCACGCGGCGGTGCTGTTCGTGCTCTACGTGGCCGTGGGGTTGCTGGCGAGCGTCATCACGCCCGTCGCGACCGCGGTGCTCG
>NZ_QEQJ01000332.1:0-456 GCF_003383195.1 Haloferax sp. Atlit-6N
TGGTCGGCGGCCGCTTCCGGCGACAGCCACGCGTGCGTCGAGTGTTCGTGGCTGAGCTGGACTGGATCGTCGGCGACGACGTCCAGGCTCTCGGGGACCGCACACCAGTAGTAGACCGCGAAGCGTCCCTGATCGGTGTCGTTTCGCCACGACCCCGTGTGGATGGGCCGGCCGACGTGAACGTCGAGCGCCGTCTCCTCGACTATCTCGCGGTGGATCCCGTCGGGCGCGTCCTCGTACGGTTCGAGCCGGCCGCCGGGGAGTTCCCACCCGCCGTCGGTGCTCCGGCGGACGACGAGCACGTCACCCGAGGCGGCGAAGAGGACGCCTCGTTGACTGATCGTCGCCTCCAGGTGGTCGTCGGCGTCGGTCACGTCGGCACTCCCTGCCGTGAGGTGGTCGCCTCGCACCGCGTCGAACGGCCGATTCGGCCCGACAGCAGACAGCGCGGTCGCT
>NZ_QEQJ01000333.1:0-455 GCF_003383195.1 Haloferax sp. Atlit-6N
GAACGGGGAGGCCGGCGCGTTCAACGCGCTGTACGGCTACGCGATGCTGGCGAACGCACCGAATCCAGAGGCGGTGAAGAAATTCATGGACTACGTGCTCTCGCTGGAAGGCCAGCGGAAGTTCCTCAAGGCGTACGCGCGGCCGATCCGGGCCTCGGAGATGGAAATGCCCGACGAATTCCCGCCGCAGAGCCGATACGACAAGACACAGTTCACTGTCGATCAGTCGGCGCTGGTCGAAAACCAGGAGACGATCATCCAGGACATCACGCGCGGAGCCGGCCTGTAAGCGATGGCGGCCGATCAAGTATCGATGGGCACGCGGGCGACGGGTGCGGTCCGGACCGCCGTCGGATCGGTAGTGTCCCCGACGTCCGAGCGACAGCGGGAGATACGGCGCATCGTCGCCCTCTGTCTGCCGTTCTCTGTGCTCTTGGTGTTCTCCGGCGTCTTCA
>NZ_QEQJ01000334.1:0-455 GCF_003383195.1 Haloferax sp. Atlit-6N
TCGTGCTCGGAGTCGTGCGACCGCGCGCACGACTGACAGAAGAAGTGGTTGTTCGTGGCGTCCCAGTTGCGGTGGCCCGCTGGGCAACGGAAGCGCCAGCGGTCCGCCTCGTCATCAATCTGGAGTCGGCGACGCGACATATTGCAACCGACTCCCGATACCGTACTTAAACTGAGCCACGCGCGGAGTGAAAGTGAAACCAGAACCGCACGACGGGAAGCCTAGATTTAAGCCACCATCGTGTTGTTCGAAGGATAGGAGCGGGCAGGCCAGTGCCCGCACGGAAATACAGTAGCCGAGTGGGTAAGCGTACCGCTCCTGAGGATAGAGTATGTCATTTGACGACCCATTCGGCGACGATATGAGCGAACTGCAGCGTGAAATAGTTCAGACGTATGATCGAAACCCGGACGCGGGACCAGCCGAGATCGCATCGATGTGCGACTGTTCAGAGA
>NZ_QEQJ01000335.1:0-455 GCF_003383195.1 Haloferax sp. Atlit-6N
CGTCGGGCATTCAGACAACGTCCTCGAGTATTATCTCGAACAGCGTGCTGAAATCGCTGAAAAACTCCGGTCCACCGACGAGATCGACAGCGACATTGAGCGGTCATTCTTTTCGTATCTCCTCCTGGCCTCGGCACTCATCGAAGAGCTGACAACAGAAACAGTCCTCAACGAACTCTTTCGCGAGGAAGCTCGTCTCGACAGCATCACAGAGCACGTTCGGAGTATGGGGCACGCGAAGCGATTAGAGAAACTCTGTGATATCCAAATACTGACCGGAGGTGACCATGGATCGCTTGTCGAGGTCAAAGAACGCAGAAACAACCTCGTCCACGACGCGCAGAAGCGTGCAGGCCTTGACGAACTCGAATCGCGTCGTGAAGTCGCACAGATCCTCGAACAGACTGATCGATGTGCGTCCGTACTACTGACGATCTCGGGAAAGAACATCGAGT
>NZ_QEQJ01000336.1:0-455 GCF_003383195.1 Haloferax sp. Atlit-6N
GTCGGTGCCGTTTATGGTGCTCGACTCGCTGGAAGCGATCGACTCCGACCGGATCGCCGCGCTCGTCGAGTACTTCGCGGACTACGCGGACTTCCTCGTCGTCGCGCTGCTGCCCGAAGACGCACAGGCCCTCGACGACCGGTTCACACGCGTGACGTCGATCTGAGCCCCATCAGGACCGACAGCCCAGTACATTTTTCAGACCCTTCGGCGAAAGAACCCCAATGTCAAACACGACCGACAATCGACCATCGAGCAAGGTGGCGCGGCTGATCTCCGAATACGGCCTCGACGGCCTCGGAGACGAGCTCGAAGCCCGCTGGACGGGCGACGGCGTCGAGCGGACGAGCCTGCGCGACCTCGCGGATTACTTCAACGAACGGCTCCTAGAGCAAGCCCTCATCGACGCCGGAATGAGCGCGCTCGAGAGCGATGTCTCTTCGACGTACGAGAAT
>NZ_QEQJ01000337.1:0-454 GCF_003383195.1 Haloferax sp. Atlit-6N
TTCCATCATCCGGTTCGCGAGCGGGAGTACGACGCTGCGCCCGACGAGATAGACGACGGCGAACACGCCGAGGAACGCCAGCGCCTGTCCGAGCAGGCCAGCGACCGTGTCCGGCAGTCCGAATCCAGCGAGGAAGCGACCGATAGAGTCGCTCAGGTCGACGCCCGACTGGAGCGTCGCCCCGCCGATCATCGGTAGAGAACTCCCGTGTTACCTCGTGTTTCGATTACCGTGGCATCGGTGCGCTCGGCCAACTCCGCGGCTAACTCCTCGACCGTCGTGCCGCCCTGAGCGGCTCGGAGGAACTTCACTTTGATGAGGTCCCGGTCTGCGAGTTGGTCGGATACTTCCTCGACGACGGGGTCGAGACCGCCCTTTCCGACCCAGACCGTGACGTCGAGGTCGTGTGCCTGCTTTCGCAACTCCTGTTCGTCCATACCGACTCGCTACGGCC
>NZ_QEQJ01000338.1:0-454 GCF_003383195.1 Haloferax sp. Atlit-6N
GGCTCCGGGCACCGTACACCCGAAGCAGATACTCCACGAGGAAGATAACCGAGATACCGGCTTCGATAACACAGAACATCGACTGGAGTGACGCAGCGACTGAGTACGTCTCGGCGACGAACACTCCCACGAACACGAGATTAAGCACGAGCAGCGAGATGTCGATTGCCTTGCCGACAATCGTCTTGTGGTCGAGGAGGTAAAATCGAATGACGTCTCGGAGAGTCCCTCCGTGCGAGCCGGGCGCGTGGCTACCCATATTTCGGATTCACCCGTGAGATACTTATACCGTGGCGGCGACCGTAGTCGTCTCAATAGTCGAAGTGGATTCCAGCAGTGCCGACTGACCGAAGAAATACCTGCTCTCTCCTCAGAGCGGATTGGAGCGGGTTGAGGAGTCGCTAGTAGCCCAGATACATCCGCGTAGACGACATCAGAGGACGATTACGCCGTC
>NZ_QEQJ01000339.1:0-454 GCF_003383195.1 Haloferax sp. Atlit-6N
TAGGTCCCAGCCGGGAACTCCACGAGCGTGTCCCCGCTTGCCAGCGCGTCTTCCAACGTCGAGTCGATCGGATCGTTGCCGTTCGGATCCAGGCCGAGGTCGTCGACTGCATCGACGACAGTACTGAATTGGATCCCGTACCGTTCCGTCGCCGCTGCCGCGCCGCCAACGAACGCCGACGACCCCGCGGCGAGCATCGCCGCCCCCGCTTTGAGGCAATTACGCCGATTAAGGAGTCCCTTACTGGAGGTTTCAGACCGCATACTCGGCGTTTCGTCATCTAAGCCGGCCGATTCTTCCTGCTCCGCAAATTCACTCGTAGATGCCACAGTAGGATCTGCCTTCTCACCACTAGTGTCGTCCATTGCTTCGTCGGGATCAGTAGGAGATATCTAATTAACCGTACCGACCAGTAGGATTCTCTTAGCAACCGTATGATTGTTCTTTACCTAGG
>NZ_QEQJ01000340.1:0-454 GCF_003383195.1 Haloferax sp. Atlit-6N
CAGACCGAACTCTGCGAGAACATCGTCGTCGACGGCAGGTGTTCGGAAGATGTGAACCATCCCGCATTGCCCGCGAATCGTGTCACGAGCGTCTGTCTCCGAGTCAGCCGAGACAAAGTCTTTCGGGGATTGTGAGAGGAACCACAGACTTGCATCGTAGCGAGCGAACTCGCGAGCGGCCTTCTGCAACCAGTTCGCCGTGCGTGGGTTGTCGAGTAGGACGTGGGCCTCGTCGAGCATCAGCACCGTCTCACCGGGTGCGGTTTTGATTTTCTTGCGGACCTGTGAGAGCATCAGCATCAACATCGCGCTCTGTTCGGCGTCGTCGGACCCTGACAGCGAGTGCAGGTCAAGGTACGCCATTTCTACATCATCGCTGACAATGTCTATCTCATCCTCCCCGACCAGCGCCTCGTACTTGCCGCCTTCTTGGAACGACCGCAATTTCGTCAGG
>NZ_QEQJ01000341.1:0-454 GCF_003383195.1 Haloferax sp. Atlit-6N
AGTCGGCCGCTGTCTTGCCATGCGAAGGTTCATGTTGTTTGGGGAAAGGTTTGGATATAATTGTGTCTGGGTCCGATTCATCTCCCCGGAAAGCCCAACTGGACAAGGCCGAACGTGAGCATCTCGAGGACGTCGTCGAGGAATTACGCGCGTTAGTCGAGCGTGAGGTAGAGTACGAACTCGAACAGCAGTACGATCTGTCTGAACGAGAGGGCGGTGAGGGGCTTTCCGATGAGGAGCAGGATGTGCGCGAGGATTTGGTTGATGCTGTGGAGCAGGAGAATCCCGGCGACAAATCCTGGGAGTGGGCCTACGAGCAGTATCTGAGTGGCGTTGGCTATACGCTCGTCAATCGACTCGCGGCACTCCGTTGTCTGGAGGTGCGTGGCATCATCGAGCAGCCTGTAACCCAGATCGGGGAGTCGGGAATGACGCCCGCTGCCGAGCAGGTACA
>NZ_QEQJ01000342.1:0-454 GCF_003383195.1 Haloferax sp. Atlit-6N
TTCACCGGATGGGGCTCCTTTACCGCCGTCGTATCCCCAGGAGCCGTATTTGTTGCCGTCGCCCTCGATAGTGATCGTCGAATCACTGAGGAATTTCACCATTCGCTCGTGGCCGTGGCCGCCACGGTGCTCGCCCGCTCCGTGACTCCCCTCACGCAGCCGGTAGTGTTCGATGCGGAGAGGATGTGAGAGTTCGATGTCTTCGACTGGTCGATTCTGGGTGTTGTGCACCAGTGCGTCGACGGCATCCAGTCCGTCCGAGTCGGGACGCCCACCGTAGGCACTCTCGTTGACCTCGATGTACACCCAGTACTCGTCGTTTTCGTCCACGCCAGAGTAACTGATGAAGTAACAGTGGGGCCCGGAGCCGGCGGCGGTCTTTTCCGGAATCGCGTTGCTGAACGCTTTCAAAATCAAGTCGCCCAGGAGGTCCACCTGATTGATTCGGGCGAAC
>NZ_QEQJ01000343.1:0-454 GCF_003383195.1 Haloferax sp. Atlit-6N
TCGCGGATCATCCCGTCGAGGTAGATCGGCATCGTTGGGAGGTCCCCTTCGCGCATCGCCTCTTCGAGGACGAGCATCAACTCCTGGGAGCGTCCGACGGCGAACGCCGGGATGACGACCTTCCCGCCGCGGTCGTGGGTCTCTCTGATGATCTCGAGGAGGTTCCGCTCGGAGTCTTCCTGATCGGTCTGGTAGTCGTCGCGGCGGCCGTACGTCGACTCCATCACGAGTGTCTCCACGCGCGGGAAGTCGTTCGAGGCGCCGTTGAACAGGCGCGTGTCGGTGTAGTGAACGTCGCCGGAGAAGACGACGTTGTGGAATCCGTCTCCGATGTGGAAGTGCGAGACTGCCGAGCCGAGAATGTGGCCCGCGTTGTGGAACGTGAGTTTGATGTCGGGCGCGATGTCGGTGACGTCGCCGTAATCGAGGGTGATGGTGTGTTTGAGTTCCTCGA
>NZ_QEQJ01000344.1:0-453 GCF_003383195.1 Haloferax sp. Atlit-6N
GAACGCTGCGCTCGAAGAGCAGCGCCGTGATCGCTTCGCGCGTCTTCGGTGATCCATCTCGATCCCCAATCTCAACGCGGTCAGCCAACTCGGCGGCCGAAGAACAGATCAGACAGGCGTTCTCGGCCGAGCCCGAGACCATCCGTTCGGTCCCGGCACAGAACGTCTACGTCATCACCTTCCAATCGGAGGCGGGCTCGGTCGGCGCAGCCGAGTTAGAGCGCCAAGCGCAAGATGCGGGGCTGGATGTCCGGTCCGTCTCGTCGGTGTCTGCGAGCTTCGGCTCTAATACGCAGGTCCTCGCGCTCGGCGGACTCGGCGTCGCTTTCCTCGGAATGAGCGTGCTCGTCTTCGCGATGTTCCGCGTGTTCGTGCCCTCTATCGCAGTCGTCATCTCCGCGTTCTCGGACATCGTTATTCCACTGGCGCTGATGAACGTCCTCGGGATCGAAC
>NZ_QEQJ01000345.1:0-453 GCF_003383195.1 Haloferax sp. Atlit-6N
GGGTGATCGCCGTCGGCGACGGCCCGCACGACATCCCTCTGTTCGAGCGTGCCGGGTTCTCGATCGCGATGGATCCGGGAGCAGCAGTTCGCGACGTCCCCGACATCGCCACGGACGAGCAGAACTTCTTCGAGATCGTTCCGCACCTCGAAGCGCGAGGCGTACTGGACGTCGAGGGCGTGCAGAGACACGCCGACGGGCCGGTCGACCTTACGGTTGACTGACCCGGTAGCGGCGACGCTGTCGGGGAAGAGAGGAGAGCGCTCTGAGAGAGCAAAAGCGCGTCGAGTAGAGCGACGGACTGTGACCGTTGCAGTCGCTTACAGTCGGTCGAGAATCCGCTCGGCCGTGCTCGACGACGACGTACTCGTCGCGTTCGCGCTCGCCTCGTCGTCCTCGTTCCACGTCGTCTCGGGGCGACTCTGTAGGATGTAGAACCGCTTGTCGTCGCCG
>NZ_QEQJ01000346.1:0-453 GCF_003383195.1 Haloferax sp. Atlit-6N
GAAGTCATACGTCTCCCCGATGTAGGCCCTCGAAGAGATGGGACGCGGCTCCGACACCGCCCGGCTTCCGCTCGAACCGCTTCGTCGACAGGTGGCAGACGCCACCGGCCGCTCGGCGTCGTTCATCGACGTCATGGGCGTCGAAGTGGACGGTAACGCCCTCGAAGTGACGTTTCAGACGCCAGACGAAGACGTTCCGGTCGCGGACGTCGTCGTCGAAGGGCCGAACGGACGCACCGGAACCACGCCGGTCCGACTCGACACCCCATCGGGAGTGAACGTCTTCGGCGAGTTGCTACGGATCGAATACGCCGGTCGCGACGCCGAAACGGACGAGATCCTCGTCTCCGTCGACCAGCAGGTCGGTGACGACTGGCGAACCCTTCTCGGGTGCGGGCAGATGTGGGCAGTACAGACGTCACACCGGGGCGAGGACGTCACGATCACGTGTCA
>NZ_QEQJ01000347.1:0-453 GCF_003383195.1 Haloferax sp. Atlit-6N
AAAAAAAACATTATTATTGTGGCTGCTGCTGGAAACTTTGGGAACATAATTGGAAAAGGGGATAATATAACATTCCCAGCTAGATATGATTCAGTAATTTCTGTGGCATCTAACGATATAAATGGAGAACGTAGTTTGTTTTCTTCAACAGGTCCTAAAATTGATATTACAGCCCCTGGATCAGATATTATATCTACATATCCCCCTAATAATTATCGTAAAATGAGCGGGACTTCAATGGCGACTCCTCATGTAGCTTCTGCTGCTGCTTTACTGAAAGAGAAAAATCCGAGTATGTCTGCTTCTGATATTCGTAGAATATTGATAAATTCTTGTGAGAAAGTGCATAAAAATAATAATTTGTATGGAAATGGGTTTTTACGATTAGAAAATGCCTTGACATTTGATTATATCCAATAGGATATAATTAAGTGAATCGTCTATACTTAATTG
>NZ_QEQJ01000348.1:0-452 GCF_003383195.1 Haloferax sp. Atlit-6N
TGTTCACATCATGACCACAGTCATCAGTGGTTGTATCGTTACTTTATTTGCATATTGGCTACGTAACCGTAACGATAAGTAAATAGGCGACAATAGCCACACAAAAAAACCCCTCACTACTTGGAATAGTGAGGGGTTTGGTGCATATATGCACGAAGCTTTTGTTAAATGTATTATAACACCATAGTAGGTAGGAATGCAAAGTTCTATTTTTGTTATTTTTCTTTCAAAAGCTAACATTACCAAACTAATTAATTCTAATAATATTATTCTATTTGAGATTTCACAAAATCAATATTAACTTTTGATGTAATAAATAATTCACTGTCGTTTGATAGTTAAATATATTCACCCCATATAACGAAATGGTTATTGTATTATCCTTATATTCTTAACTTAATATTAATTATTTCCAATTATTGTGTTTTTTTCGACTAAAAAATATATTATTA
>NZ_QEQJ01000349.1:0-452 GCF_003383195.1 Haloferax sp. Atlit-6N
CGTGCCAGTCGCCCGGGACACCGTCGTCGAGGAGATGCGAGACGCCTACGTTGTCCTCGACAAGGACCGTCGAATCATCGATTTGAATCCGGCAGCACAGCAACTGCTCTCGTCGCCCGATGATTCTATTGGATGCCATCTCTCGACGGTGGCACCGCCAATCGACGACCTTCTCGAAGACGTACAGGGCGACAGCAGACAGGATACGACAGTCGTCTTCGAGGTAGATGGGGACGGGACCCATCGGTATCTCGAAGTCAGGGCATCGCCGCTTGCCGAAGGTGAAAGCGGGATGGTCGTCACCATCCGTGACGCGACTGAGCGACAGCGTGCTCAGCGGCGATTTCAATCCTCCATCGAACACGCGTCGGATGTCATTGCCGTCCTCGACGAGGAGGGTCGAATCGAGTACGTGAGTCCGCCAATCGAAGAGTTGACCGGACATTCTCCGG
>NZ_QEQJ01000350.1:0-452 GCF_003383195.1 Haloferax sp. Atlit-6N
GACCGGTCCCCGCTCCTTCGAGATCAGGCTTCAGTCCGTCGACCCCGCGTTCCCGCTCCGGCCGATTATGTGGGGCGCGTTCTGTATGCCGAAAGAGATCATCGCCCGGTACCGCCCCGACGAGGACCAGGACGGGCTCACACAGGACGAGGAGGTCCAGACGCTCGCGTACGCCGGAAACCTCGGCCCCTACAGCTTCGAGCGGTGGAACCGCGAATCGGAGTTCGTCGCCACCCGCAACGAGGAGTACTACCTCCGCGAGGTCGACGACGTCCCCGACGAGTGGCAGCACGCGCCGTACTTCGACGCTTACACCTACGAGGTCGTCCCCGAGGAGAGCACGCGCCTCTCCGCGCTCCGGTCGGGCGAACTCACCGCCACCGACATCCCCGAGACGCGCGTCGAACAGTTCGAGGGGCGAGACGACGTCGACGTCAAGGTCTTCCCGCAGG
>NZ_QEQJ01000351.1:0-451 GCF_003383195.1 Haloferax sp. Atlit-6N
TAGTGTGTTGCGGAACGTGTAATTGTTCGAAATTCCGATGAGGCCGACTTTTGCTTCTTTGATATGCCCGTTCGCACGTGCTCGTGGGAATTCGTAGAGTAATGGATCTGGATTAGAGAGGTGGTCAATTTCGTCGAGGACGAACAGATGGGTTCCACCGAGACGTTCCATCTGGGTGTATAATTCTTCGAATGCGTCTGCCGTTGATGGCCCTTTCTTCGGGAACGTAGCTGTGTCCTCGGGGCGGAGACTGTTAACGAGGTGGCGAACAGTCGAATAGACACTTTGGTTGTTGCAATTGACCTTCGTGACGTGGATTTCGTCTGCTGTATCGCGACGAAGTGCTTCACGCTGGAGTTCACTGAGCACGAAGTTCGTCACTGCAGTTTTTCCGACACCAGCTTTCCCGAACAGGAAGATGTTGTCGGGGCTGCGACCGAATAGCGCGTCG
>NZ_QEQJ01000352.1:0-450 GCF_003383195.1 Haloferax sp. Atlit-6N
TTCTGGTTCGTCAGGGTCGTCGGATGGATCGGCGTCAACAGACCCACCTGATTCGACTACGACAGTCTCATCCGCAGAGACCAGCACGGCCACGGTTGGGACCTCCCTCACGTCCTCTACTACCGCTCAGTCCGACGAGGAGCAGCCGGCCACTGTGACACCGGCTGTGACCGACGCAGGCAATGCGACCAATTCAGCTACTTCACACTCCGACACAACAGGTGCAACTACTGGACAAAGCTCACCGCCAGCACAGACCGATTCATCGGTACCTGGGTTTGGGCCGCTCACTACTCTTGCAGTGTTGGCCGCTACGCTGATGGGTCTCTGGGTCCGATATTCGCCGTCTTGAGACAGTCGGCTCTGCTACGGATGAGCTAGGCGAGTGCTCTGGGGGCGGACAGAAATCTTTGATTTCCGTGATGACGGTAAGCTCTGATACTCGAACCA
>NZ_QEQJ01000353.1:0-450 GCF_003383195.1 Haloferax sp. Atlit-6N
CCGTACACACCTACGACGGGATCAAAGAGGACGTCTACGTCGCCGACTTCGAACCAGAGCCGGATTTCACTGACAGATTCCCGTTCGAGACGTTCGTCGTGATCAGGCCCGAGGCTCTCACGGCCGCGTACGTCGACGTCGAAGCGTCGATCGTTCCCGACCTGCTAGAGGGGTTCGTAGACCGTGACATCCCGGTCGTCTATCTCCCTCGCGGCCGCGGCGACGAGGAATTCGCGGACCCCTACGACCGAAGCGAGGTGTTCGTCCCCGAGAATCCGCTCAACGGCCTCGATCTGGCCTGGAACGCTCGGTGTATGCTGACCGGCTCCGGCACGATGGCCCGCGAGGCCGCCAGTCTCGGCACGCCGGCGGTCTCGTTCTTCCCGAACGAACTGCTCTCTGTCGACCGCCACCTCGTCGAAGAGGGCCGGATCTTCCACTCGCGGCACC
>NZ_QEQJ01000354.1:0-450 GCF_003383195.1 Haloferax sp. Atlit-6N
AGGCGATTATGACAGAATCGATAAGGCTCAACAGAATCGGTACGGTCTTTTCCGGGCTCTCGTTCCCCGTGTCTCCGTCCCGTGTGACCAGCGAGTACGGAGATCTGACGGTCCGACTGGCCGACGGTTCGGTCACCGTGGGCGAGGTGATCCAGCAGTCTGACAGCGATCGCTTCACTTCGAGCGACGACCTCGAACTGGAGTTTCTAAACCTTCTGCCCAGATCGGCAGTCGGCGAACCGTTCCAGTCCGACGGCGACGCGTAGGCGGCGGAGTTACCGAAAAGCGGCTACGGCTATCGAAGAACGGCTACGGTTCCTCGCCCACCAGGCGTTCGACCATCCGCTCGGGGTCGAACCGCTCGATGTCGTCGTAGCCCTGTCCGACGCCGAGGAACAGGATCGGCTTGCCCGTGACGTACGCGATGGAGATGGCCGCGCCGCCGTTGGA
>NZ_QEQJ01000355.1:0-450 GCF_003383195.1 Haloferax sp. Atlit-6N
ATGGAGCACGAAATCTCGTTTTCAACGTACGATGCAGGCGAGCTAAACACCATTCTCACCGACCGCGCACAGCGTGCTTTCGTGGATGGTGCATGTGTAGACAGCGCTATTTCAGCGTGTGCTGCCTTCGCCGCGAAAGATGACGGGAGTGCTCGGCAAGCGATTGACCTGCTCCGTGAGGCCGCAGACGCCGCACAAAAAGACGGGTCTACGACGGTTACTGCAGAGCACGTTGAAAGAGTTCGACAACAGGTGAATCGCGGTCAACTTCGAGACAAAATCGATGACCAAACCATGCACGCACAGTTAGTACTTCAGGCCGTTTCCCGCCAACAGCTGGCCGACGACGAGTCAGTGCGGACCAAACGTGTCCAAAAGCGGTACGAAGCCGTCGCAGATGCGTGGGGACACGACCATCTGACCTCATTGAAATCGATTCAAAATCACCTT
>NZ_QEQJ01000356.1:0-450 GCF_003383195.1 Haloferax sp. Atlit-6N
GGGGAGAGTATGAGCGGCAGGCGGAAGCCCGACTGGCTGAAGATGCGTCCGCCGTCGGGGCGGCAGTTCACGGACATCAAGGACACCCTCCGGGACCGGGACCTCCACACGGTCTGTGAGGAGGCGAACTGCCCGAACCTCGGCGAGTGCTGGAGCGGCCGCAACGGCCCGGGGACGGCGACGTTTATGCTGATGGGCGATCGCTGCTCGCGCGGCTGTAACTTCTGCGACGTCGAGACCGGCGGGATGGACGCGCTCGATCCCGAGGAGCCGGCGAACGTCGCCGACGCCGTCGCCGAAATCGGGCTGGACTACGTCGTGCTCACCTCCGTCGACCGCGACGACCTGCCGGATCAGGGTGCGAGCCACTTCGCGCGGACGATCCGCGAGATCAAAGACCGCGACCCGGGCATCCTCGTCGAGGTACTCATCCCCGACTTCCAGGGCGAC
>NZ_QEQJ01000357.1:0-449 GCF_003383195.1 Haloferax sp. Atlit-6N
CCTCCACTACGCCGAAGAAATCGCCAAGATCGAACAAGCAGAACTCACCGCTGGTGCCGAGGCGGCACCTACGCCTGAGGCCTGATAGCTCGCCTCTGCGGTGCGTAACGGAGACGCAGGGGTTGTAAGTAACGCTACTCGACCGATTTTTCGAACCCACTATGAGTGTCAAAGACAAACGTGAAAAGATGACCGCCACCCGCGAGGAATTCGCGGAAGTACAGCAAGCGTTCGCGGCCTATGCCGACGAGTTCGCTGCCGATGTTGACGATAAACGAGACGTAAGCGAACTCGTCGATGGGATTGATACCCTGCGGACGGAGATGAACAGCACTAACGATGCGTTTCGTGCATACAGTGAGGAATTCGCCGCCGACGTCGAGCACTTCCATACGTCGGTTGCTGACCGACGCGACGCCTTCGACGCGTATGCCGACATTTTCGCGACA
>NZ_QEQJ01000358.1:0-449 GCF_003383195.1 Haloferax sp. Atlit-6N
CTATTCCTCGTGCTCCAGTATATGGCGCTGGTCGCAACCCGAATCCTCGTCGGCGGCTACGAACGCACGATTCCGAACGACCTGTTGACGCGGAACATCCCGCTTGCAATCGTCAACCTGTTCGTCGGTGGCATCGTCTATAGCGCTCTCGTTGTCATCGGCTCGATACTCGTCATCCCCGGCATCATCGCGTACCTGGCGTTCGTCTTCATGACGGTCTACATCGCCGTCGAGGACGAGAACTTCGTCGCGGCGCTCGGAGACAGTTGGTCGCTGACCCGCGGTAACTGGCTCCGATTGTTCCTGTTGTTCGTTGTTATCGGCGTTATCGGTGGGGTCCTGGGAGTGCTGTTCTCCATCGGTTCCATGCTCTCTCCGGCCGCCTCGACTATCCTCTCCGCGCTCGTGTTCCTCCCCTTCTCGGTGCTCAGCCTCGGTATCATCGCGGA
>NZ_QEQJ01000359.1:0-449 GCF_003383195.1 Haloferax sp. Atlit-6N
AGGCGCAGACTCACCAATCTCGATGTACTGACGTTCCCACTCACGGCGGGCTTCGATTTCACGGCGGCCGCGACGCGTGAGGGTATAGACATTCGTCCGCCGGTCTTTCTCGACGAGGCCCTTCTCGACGAGTGTATCGAGGTTCGGGTAGAGTCGCCCGTGATGGATTTCTTTCTCGTAGTACTCCTCGAGTTCCTCCTTGATGGCGAGACCGTGGGGCTCTTGGAGGCCGGCGATCACGTACAGGAGGTCGCGCTGGAAGCCGGTCAGGTCGTGCATCGTCCTGCTCACTGATACGAAGCGCTATCGCATCCGTCTGTTGCCCCTCAGAGGGCAGTACAACGCCACAGACACCGAATCAGATACCTATATGTTTATACAGAGGACGGGAGAACAATCGCTGCGTATGGCAGACCTGATCGTCAAATCAGCCGTGAAAGAAGCGCTCA
>NZ_QEQJ01000360.1:0-449 GCF_003383195.1 Haloferax sp. Atlit-6N
AAATCGGCCCGCACGAAAGTTCGGGACTGTATCAAATAACGCCTTTAGGCGTGGCTGCAGTCCAAAAACAGGCGCTTTACGATCAGGATCATGGCCAATTTGATGCGGCCATCCGTGAGTTAGCAGCCGATATCGAAATTGACGGCCCAACGATTATTCAGGAGAACTGATATCCCACAGTAGTTGGGACCAACCGTTCCAATGTATGCGGTTCCGAACCGTTTCGCGGTTAACAGCCATCTCCCTTCGAGATTTTCATAGCTTTCACGCCGAACTCTCTTTACAGCGGATGACGTACCCTCATTCAACAATGTCCATCGACCGAGATACCTTCGAGAACACGAGCGAGGACGAACTTGAGGAACTCTCCGTCCCCGATCAGGTCCTCGGATTTCTCGCCGCCAACGAGGATCGGGCGTTTAAGGCGCGCGAAATCGCCCCCAGATCGA
>NZ_QEQJ01000361.1:0-449 GCF_003383195.1 Haloferax sp. Atlit-6N
AGCCGAGAACATTCAGACACAGATTCTCTCACCGACCGCACTTCTCTACAATGAGCCAGAGTTCCTGCTTCAGACGGAACTGCGCAACCCGGCTCGCTATCTGAGTATTCTTGAGGCCGTCGCGGTCGGACACACGACGCCCAACGAGATCTCTGGTGCGACTGGAATTGATTCAGGGCCGCTCTCGAAATACCTTCAGACACTGCGCCAACTTCGGCTGCTCAACCGTGAGGTACCGATTACGGTTTCCGGGCAGAAGTCCAAACGATCTCACTACCGCGTCGACGACGAGTTCCTTCGGTTCTGTTTTCGCTATGTCGAACCGAACCGGTCTAGCATCGAAGAAGCGCCTGCGATGGTCTTCGAGGGCACTATCGAACCCGACCTACCAACACACGTCTCGACGACATTCGAAGATGTCTGTACGGAGGCGGTCTGGGAACTGATCA
>NZ_QEQJ01000362.1:0-448 GCF_003383195.1 Haloferax sp. Atlit-6N
GAGCGTCTCCCACACGCGTGCTGCGAACGCGACGTACCCGTCGTCGACTGCGTCCGAGCGGGCTCCGACAGCGACTACGTCCTCGCCGTCGAGGCGATCCCCCGCCCGAGCCAGACTGGCGATCGCGTCGAACGTCTCGTAGTCGCGGTACTGCTCCAGGAGGTCGTCCAGGATGGTGACGAACAACACGAGCATCGTCTTGTTCGTGGCGACGCGCTCGTGGTGGATCTCGTCGACGAAGGGCATCGTGTTCGCCGGTGCGAGGTGGTGGACCCACTTCCAGATGAACGCGGGCCGGGCCGCCTCGAAGGACTGATACTCCGACACGAGGTCGCCGAGCGCCGGCGGTAGTTCGTGATCCGCGATCGACTCGAGGAGTGCTGCGGCTCTGTCGCCGTCGATCGATGCAACCACAGTCGCGGCGGGATCTTCGATCGCTCCGATGGTT
>NZ_QEQJ01000363.1:0-448 GCF_003383195.1 Haloferax sp. Atlit-6N
CCTGGCAGACCGACGATCCGAACCTGGAACTGGGCCTCGAACGCGTGATGGAACTGGAGATCGACGTCGAGTCGCCGATCGAGATCGGTCAAACCGGCGACGGACAGCGACGGATCATCCCCATCCTGGGCGGGACTGTGTCGGGGCGTGTCGCAGGGACTGTTCTCGAAGCGGGGGCGGACTACCAACTCTACCGGGAGCGGCGACCGACGGAACTCGTCGCAAAGTACGCGTTCGAGACGACCGACGGCGAGCGAGTGTACGTCGAGAACCGCGGGATGCGACTCGCCGATCCGGAGACGAGCCAGCGATTGCGCGACGGACTCCCGGTCGAACCCGACGACGTCTACTTCGCGTCCGTCCCGGAGTTCGAGACGGCCGCCCCCGATCTGGAGTGGCTCACCGAGAGCGTCTTCGTCGCCGCCGGGACTCGCCAGCCGAACGGCGT
>NZ_QEQJ01000364.1:0-448 GCF_003383195.1 Haloferax sp. Atlit-6N
CCATCTCTCCGTGGCTACCGGGCCACTCCACTGGACCGCGATGGCTTTCTCGTACGCACTCGCCTTCGTCGGCTACTTCATGCTCCTAGAACTGTTTACCCAAATCGACTATGACACACGCCCACTCTTCGCACTCGTCGGAATCACGGGCCTCCCAGTCGTGCTAGATATTATTGGGTACACCACGTCCTACCTCATCGACATCACCTACGAGCCTCTGGGAGTCGCTGTGTTCGCCGTCGGTGTTGCGTTTGCCTATATCGACCAGTTTGATGCCGTCCAACTGGCCGGCGAACGGGACGAACCCATCATCGCACTCGACGCGGACAACCACATCCGGGATACGAACCACGCGGCGCGGACCGTATTCCCCACGCTCAACGGTGCTGAGGGAGCTCAGTTGGAGCAGGCACTCCCGCATGTGGCTGCCTGTCTCAACAGCGACGAC
>NZ_QEQJ01000365.1:0-448 GCF_003383195.1 Haloferax sp. Atlit-6N
ACCTCGACGCGAATCTTTTAGGAGGACCGGTTCGGTACGGAGAGTATGGGAATCCAAACACGATATGCCACTGAAGCGGATGGCGAGGAAATCTTGGACCTCTGGCACGGCTTCACCAGTCATCTCTCGGAGTACGACGAGCGATACAGCCACAGCGGAGAGGCCAACGAACGCTGGCTCCAGTACTTCGAAAATCAGCTCGTCGACTCGAAGTACGGCATCGTCCTGCTGGCCGAAAGCGACGACGCCGACGAACCGATCGGCGTTCTCGAAGCCCGCGTGATGGGTGATCACCCCATCTTCCAACTGGACAACCACGGATACGTCAACGGCCTGTTCGTTCGCGAGGACTACCGCCGACAAGGTGCGGCCGCGAAGATGCTCGAAGCAGCGGCCGAGTGGTTCTCCGAGGAACCGCGCGATGTCGATTACTACCGCATCGACGTCC
>NZ_QEQJ01000366.1:0-447 GCF_003383195.1 Haloferax sp. Atlit-6N
CGGCGTGTCTGCGCGCCCATCGGAATCGGCGCGCGATGGGGGCGGGCACGCCCACGCACGCGAAGGGCGGCGAGACGGAGGTGGCACGATGAGCGGACGGGTCGCGAAAGCATCGATCGAAGACAACGATCTGCTGGAAGCGCTCGAAGCAGCCGAAGACGAACACGGGTCGATGGCTGAAGCGCTCCGGCACGCGCTGCGAACGACCTACGCCGACGAAGAGGACGCTGACAACGACGTCAGCACGAGTGGACTGCCAAAGGCGGCTCGGGAAGGCTACGAAGCGCTCCGCGAGCACGTCAATCCCGGCGAACGGCTGGCGCTGGACGCGGCAGAAGGCATCATCGCCCAGCGCGTCCAACTGCGGAAGCCGACGGTTCGCGACACGATCATCCGAAAGCTGCACGCAGCCGGCTGGATCGACGTTGAGCAGGGAATCCACCGGGT
>NZ_QEQJ01000367.1:0-447 GCF_003383195.1 Haloferax sp. Atlit-6N
TGTGTAGTTCGATAGCTGCATCGTCGAATGCGGCCGTCCGGTTCTTGACCTCGGTAGTGAGGACGTCGTCGAGTGGGACCGGATGCAGTTCCGGTTCTTCTTCGCCCGAAATCGCTTCTGCGATGTCGCGCGCGACTCTGGTGAGTTCGACCGCCCGCTGGCCAGCAGAGCGAATCCGCTCCAGTTTCTCTTCCTCTTCGCCGGTGGCCGTCTCCTCCAACGATTCGGCCCACCCGAGGATGATGTTCAGGTCGTTTCGGACGTCGTGACGGAGGATCCGATTCAGTAACTCCAGCTCTTCGCTCTGCTCTCGAAACGCTTGCTCCATCTCCTTGAGTTCGGTAATTTCGTGATTGATTGCGACGAAGCGTTCGATCTCTCCGTTCAGTCCGCGAATGGGCGCGACCGTTTGCACGACGACGTACTGTTCGCCGTTCTTGCGCTCGT
>NZ_QEQJ01000368.1:0-446 GCF_003383195.1 Haloferax sp. Atlit-6N
GATTAATCTCGTCGGCGAGGACGACGTTGGAGAAGACGGGACCCCGCTGCAGGTCGAATTCACCGAGATTCTCGCGGTAGATGTGCGTGCCGGTGATGTCCGCCGGAAGCACGTCGGGTGTCATCTGAATCCGCTGGTAGTCGAGGTTCGCGGCGTGCGCAAAGAGGTTCGCAATCGTCGTCTTGGCGACGCCCGGGACCCCTTCGAGGAGTACGTGTCCGTTGGTTAGTAACGCGATTGTAAGCGCCTCAATCGCGTCTTCGTTCCCGACGAGGAGCTGTGATGTCTCGTCGAGGATGGCTGAGTAGACCTCTTCGGGAGCACTCATTCTTACTGCTACTCCGGACGGCGACCACAAATAAGTGCGGACTTTCGACAGAGTTGAGACAAAAAATCAAGTCGTGGACGAGAGGAAACGAGTATTGTCGAACAGCACGACCGCAACA
>NZ_QEQJ01000369.1:0-446 GCF_003383195.1 Haloferax sp. Atlit-6N
GCCGCGGCGACGAGCCCATCTTCGACATCATCCACAGCGCGATGCGGCGGTCGATGTCGTACTTCTGCAGCGCGTTCGCCAGCATGAATCCCGCGATGAACAGGAAGATGAGGTGATCGGCGAACCCGACGAGCGCGGTGTCGAGGTCGTCGTACACGCCAAGCGCCGTCAGGACGAACGGAATCGACACCGCCGACACCGCCAGCGGGAGCGTTCCGGTAACCCACAGGAAGCCGGCGAAGAACATCGTCGCCACCGCGTACTGCCCCCGTATCGAGAGCCCCGCCGGCGAGGGCGCGGCCGCAATCACGGCCGTGCCGAGAATCGCGACCGCGAACAGTATCAGTCGCTTCTGCGTTTGCGAG
The DNA here is from genome assembly GCF_003383195.1 of Haloferax sp. Atlit-6N. NCBI lineage: Archaea > Methanobacteriati > Methanobacteriota > Halobacteria > Halobacteriales > Haloferacaceae > Haloferax > Haloferax sp. Atlit-6N. The sequence continues at coordinate 366 of NZ_QEQJ01000369.1, forward strand.
TTACCCAGCTATATCATTGATACGCGGCTCTAGCGAAACTGAATCATTAATATTTTCGAAAGCGACGAGAGAGCAGTCGGT
>NZ_QEQJ01000370.1:0-446 GCF_003383195.1 Haloferax sp. Atlit-6N
GAAAATGGAAAAACGAACCTTTCTAACGATGTTTTATTGCAGCTTTTAGGCTTTATGATTGTTGAAATAAACGAGCTATTCGAATGGGAGGATTTTCACGAAAAAGAATTGATTGAAGCCATCAAGCAAATCGAACTGGCAATAAAATCTAAACATATTCCTACTCTATCTCAGCTACAGCAGGACTTTCAAAGTCTATCTAAGACAAAGGGACAGTACATTTACCACATCATCTCACTGATCCTAACCATCACTAATGCAGAATATCAAGACAAAAAGCTCGATCCACACATCATGTCTGAGCTGACAGACTACTTCTTTTCTTTGGAGTATTGGACCAACCTTGATGTTGGCCTATTAGGAAACATCGTCCACTACATGACAACAGATGCCCTAATCTTATTGACAAATGATATCTTAGAGCATACGCCCCAAATACTCCGAAA
>NZ_QEQJ01000371.1:0-445 GCF_003383195.1 Haloferax sp. Atlit-6N
CCGTCGAGGACGCCCGCGGCCGCGAGGATCTGCGGCCCGTGGCAGACTGCCGCCACCGGTTTGTCCTCCTCGAAGAAGTGCCTGACTGCGTCGAGGACCGCGTCGTACGTGCGGAGATATTCGGGTGCCCGCCCGCCGGGGACGACGAGCGCGTCGTAGTCGCTGGGGTCGATCTCTGCGAACGTCGTGTTCACCTCGAAGTCGTGCCCGCGCTCTTCGAGGTACGTCTGGTCCCCGCGGAAGTCGTGGATCGCCGTCTTGACCGTCTCGCCCGCTTCTTTCTCCGGGCAGACCGTGTCTACGTCGTGGCCGACCATCTCCAGCGCCTGGTACGGAACCATCGTCTCGTAGTCTTCGCCGAAGTCGCCGACGATCATCAGGATCTTCTTGCCCATAATCCATCGCGATAGACGGACCGAGATCTGTTATACTTATTGTCCGAAAC
>NZ_QEQJ01000372.1:0-445 GCF_003383195.1 Haloferax sp. Atlit-6N
CTTTCGCCATAGCTACGACAAGCTAAGAACAGCGTGCACCAAGTGTACGGCGCTTTCAATCTGTTAGAGTTGATTCAACAAACCATGAGAACTCCTATGAAAATCCTGCAACGAAAAATAGCAGGTGATTGATGATAATTATTGGGGTGAGCTTCAGCTCACCCGAATGTAGGCCATCGAATCACCAGACAGCAGTGATCTCCGACCGGTTCGTTATCCGATAGGCTGGGGACTCGTGAATGCGGTAGCGGTTGCTGTGCGGACGGAAGGCGAACCCGTGCCTGAGCGATCCGATAGATCGCTCAGGCACTCACCCCCGGTGGATCGTATGGTTCCTTCCGCGTGAGCATATGGAAAATCGAGACCAACATCTTCCGAGCCGTTGCGACGATTGCGATCTGGTGGTTCTTCCGCTGTTCCAGCCGTGTGTAGAAGTTCCCGAGGT
>NZ_QEQJ01000373.1:0-444 GCF_003383195.1 Haloferax sp. Atlit-6N
CTCGGATCGGTTATCGGCAGTCACGAGCCCGTACAATCGCTGATCGAGGTTCGGCGGGTGCGACGGTTGGGTGGTCGTGGCTGTCGCGGTCCGCGTTGGCTCCGGCGCCGGCGTCTCGGCCGTCTGTGGAGATCCGGCACAGCCGGCGAATACTACCAGGAAAAAGATAATTACGCTATGTGGCTTGAACATCGGTGCGACGGTAGATGTCTCCTACTTTGAGGTTCACGGTATGAGCGTTGTGACTCGGCGCCGTCGCTCCGAACTGATTATGAGTACGGTGGGATTACCCTCGCTATGCCTCTCTCAGCGTCAGCTTATCACTCCCTCTTCGAGGCCGACCCGGACGGCCTCGTGCTTCTCGACTCGCCGGCGGGCGTCGTTCGCGAGTGCAACCAACAGTTCTGCGGTGTCGTGGGTCGGCAACGAGACGACCTCGTCGGA
>NZ_QEQJ01000374.1:0-444 GCF_003383195.1 Haloferax sp. Atlit-6N
GTCTGCCGTCGCTGGTCCATCCAGGCATAGAATATATTTGTATTTACCAAAAAGATGTTTCCGTCGGTCGAAGTATTAAGTCCGTCGCGAACCAACCGTTGGCTGCGATGAGCACCCAAGAGACGGTCCGACAGCACGCCGACGAAGTCGAGGGAAGCGAGGCGCTCCGCATCGACGCCGAGAAAGCATCACAGCTCGTCGACGCGCTGAATACGGACCTCGCGTCGACGTACGTCCTCTACCACCAGTTGAAAAAGCACCACTGGAACGTCGAGGGTGCGGAGTTCCGCGATCTCCACCTGTTCCTGGGCGAGGCCGCCGAAGATGCCGAGGAGTTCGCCGACGAACTCGCAGAGCGCGTGCAGGCGCTCGGCGGCGTCCCAATGGCCGGGATGACGTCACTCGACGAGCACGCGCCAGTCGAAGCCGAGGACGAGGACGTCT
>NZ_QEQJ01000375.1:0-444 GCF_003383195.1 Haloferax sp. Atlit-6N
CGCTTTCGCCCGAAGGTCCGCGTCAAGCGCAAGCGAGGACGGCCACGCTGCGATAGGGTCGCCGTCGTCCGAAAGCGTGTAGCGACCCTGCTGGCTGGTGAACGAGCCGTCGGTCGGAGGGAGTTCGAGGATGTCGCGTGCGAGCGAAGCCGATGGCGACTGCGGCGGGTCAACCGCGGCCAGCGACGCTTTGAACTCCGGGTCGAGAGCGAAGTCTCCATCCGAGGACTCGCGTAAAAGCCCCTGCGAGAGAAGCCATGCGTCGGTGCTCTCCTCGCGTGACACCGTCAGCGGCTGCTTGCCGAACCACGCGAGGAGCCGTGACGGCAGGTAGCGCTTCGTCAGTGCCGGCGTGCGCGGAACGAGGTAGCCTCGAAAGTACACCGTCGCGAGCGCCCCGGTCAACGCCACAACGGCCGCGACACCGGACAGCGGAATCAAGAC
>NZ_QEQJ01000376.1:0-444 GCF_003383195.1 Haloferax sp. Atlit-6N
GAGGGGATGAACGCCTTCGTCGAAGATCGCGACCCAGACTTCGAGTAACGCAGTCCGAGACTGCACGTAGTATACAGTCTAGACTTCCTTCTTCGCGGTCGTTTCTCGCGCCGGGCGAGCCGAACCGAGAGCTGCAATTCCTGTGTTAGCACGCGTCCTGCTACTGCTAAGTGCTCTAAAGGCAATTAATAATCATGGAGAAAACCATCAAATTGAGCCGCGTCGAGTCCGTTCTCGAAGACCTCTCGTATCCACTCACACGCCACGATGCTGCGGCGGCGCTCGACGGCGTGACGGTCCTCATGGCCGACGGGAACGCCGACCTCGGTGAGATGGTTCGGAACTGTTTGCCCAGTGAGTTCGCTGACGCGACCGACCTCTATTACGAACTCAACAACGCGATGCCCATCGAGGCGGTCGGCGAACCGAGGCAGTCCGATGGCG
>NZ_QEQJ01000377.1:0-444 GCF_003383195.1 Haloferax sp. Atlit-6N
CAACAGCGCTCTGGGAAAGAGGATTTGAAGTTAGTGAATGCATCTTCCCGTTTGAACTGGAAGATGAAGATTCAGGTGAATACGATTCAGTTGAGGAATCGGATTCGGAATTCTTTGAAACCATTGCGGCAATGGGTTTCGATTTTGAGCGTGAGCTGAAACAGACTCTTGCTGAACTTTGGTACAAAGCACCTCATGATCCTGAATTCACGGGGAAGACTGAGGTCTTGGATGGACTCTTAATGCGGCAAGTGAACCTGGCCTGTACTGTCGCAATATCTCCTCAAACGTGGTCTATGGACATCTGTGGAATGATCTTGCGATCGATGGCTGAAACTCAAATCACTCTTGAGTGGTTCAATAAGAACGGTACTACAGAGGACTACAAGCAGTTTATTGACCACGGTCTGGGGCAGAGGAAACTAATCTTGGAACATCAACAAC
>NZ_QEQJ01000378.1:0-443 GCF_003383195.1 Haloferax sp. Atlit-6N
TGAAGCCCCAGTCTTCGTCGTACGCGAAGTTCTCGGCGTTCCGGATCGCACCAGCCGCCCAGTTACCCTGATGGATGAAGGCGGCGTTGCCGTTGATGATGTTCTGGTTCGACGCGGTGAGGTTGAGCGACGCCACGTCGTCGGAGATGTAGTTTTCGAGCATCTCCGCAGTCGTCTCGAAGGCCGAGCGAACCGCGCTCTCGGAGCCCTCTCCGTTGAGGAAGTCCATGTACGGCTGGTAGCCGTTCACGGCGAGCATCACGGCGCCCCACAGCTGCGTCGTCGTCCACGTCCCGGACATCGCGTGGGTCATCGGAACCGCGTCGGTCTCGCTTTGGACCGTCTCGAACGCGTCGATGAGCGCCGAGGGACTGTTCAGCGAGTCGACGTCGCTGCCCGCCTCGTCGACGACCGAGACGTTGTAGAACAGGCAGTTCAGGCGG
>NZ_QEQJ01000379.1:0-443 GCF_003383195.1 Haloferax sp. Atlit-6N
GTAGAGATACGTTGGCGACCCGAGCACACAATTCTTCTCGAAAAGACCAGCGTCGTCGACGGTGTCGACCTGCAAAAAGACATCTTGGGGAGCTAGTGCACGCGCAAAGACTACTAGCGGAGCGAGAATGCGGTCGACTTTCCTCTGCGGCTGTACTTCAGCAGACACCGATTGCCAGTTGAGTCACGCCTGTTGTTGGTAACCAAGAGAATTGACGAACTACTGTGTTGCCCACCGAGGCAGAATCGACTGGAGATGGGTTTCCCTCGAATACCGTTGGGGGAGCAAATGTATCCTCACCGGTGATGGTTGATATCCTGATTTCTGATCGTCTGGATGTTGACTTCGATGACGTTTGCTGCGTTCTTGACTACCTCTGGGATCGTTCTGTTGAACTCCTCTCCTTGCATTCGACTCGTCGGCTTCGTGATACTAACTGCCCC
>NZ_QEQJ01000380.1:0-443 GCF_003383195.1 Haloferax sp. Atlit-6N
GTCGCCCTCGAGTGGGCCGCAGAGATGACCGATAAATCGCCTACTGCGATACGAATGCTCAAATACGCGTTCAACATGACCGACGACGGGCTCGTCGGCCAGCAGGTGTTCGCCGGCGAAGCGACGCGGCTCGCGTATATGACCGAGGAGGCGCAGGAGGGCCGCGACGCCTTCTTGGAGAAGCGCGATCCGGACTTCAGTCAGTATCCCTGGCACTACTAATCCACCTTTTTCCACGGTGGGTTTCCTCGCGGCGCGTCGCAGCGCGTCGCGCCGCTGCGGGAACCCACCGCGCAAAAACCTGGAGGGAAAAAGGCCGCTCGGCTCGCAGTCGCTCGCCTCGCGGTGCAATCGGTGTGACAACCGCAGAGCGGCGCGAGCAGTAGCCCATCGCCCATCGGACTGGCCCAATTCGGTCACGGTCGGACCCACGGAAATATGTT
>NZ_QEQJ01000381.1:0-443 GCF_003383195.1 Haloferax sp. Atlit-6N
TACGGAACGAGCGAATCAGCGAGACCTTGTCCGATGTCGACCTCGACGACGACCTCGAAGAGCGGCTTCGAGAGTTGGGTTACGTCGAGTGACTCGTCTGACTCCGACAGACTCCACACTTCACTAATTTAAACTCTGTCAGTGTTTTATTGGACCCACGCAGGAACGTTTGCGCGTCAAGGTCTTCTCTTCGCCGACTCACGCGTCGGCAGGCAGTTTACCGTCGCATAAACGACCGTGTTCCGTCGACGGCGGAGATACTGAGCGCAAACGGGACGTTAGTGGCGACAACGGGTGTGGCTGCCGGTCACGCTCGGCTGAAGTATGATGGAGAACGTCGAGCGGGCAATCGCGGACTCGACGATGGCTCGATACGCCCCGTTCACACGTAAATTCCACAGGACGGACCCGACAGGGATTCATAGCGATCATCGTAACTGTTC
>NZ_QEQJ01000382.1:0-442 GCF_003383195.1 Haloferax sp. Atlit-6N
GGCAAGGTTCGGTTTGTTACCGATGCCGGTGTTGACGTGCCCTTTGAGTTCACCTACTCCGTTGGAGTTGGCGGTGCAACGCGCGAGCGGGCAGGCCGACCGGAATCCGAACTTGCACCCATCAACGCCGTCGAGGACGCCGTGACGGTCGACTTCCCAAACGGAACACGTGTCGAAGTCGATACCCCGCTAGATGGCGCGTTAACCGGGACCGTCACCGCCCACGCAATCAGCGGCTACGACGACTACCGCCCTATCGTAGCATTTGATAGCGGAAACGTCCGGGCAGTCGCACGTGAGGATATATCTGAGTCGCAGGAACTGGGCAACCGCAAAGCCGAATTAGACTCTCAAAAGCGTCGTGACGACGTTGATAGCGATACGAAGGTCGTTCGTACCCCAATCGCCGCCGACGAGTAAGAGCGCCCGAGTGTCGGGCGCT
>NZ_QEQJ01000383.1:0-441 GCF_003383195.1 Haloferax sp. Atlit-6N
TAGATCGCGACGATCGTCCCCATCGCGGCGTTGGGTTCGAGGTTCGACGAGCCGTCGAGCGGGTCGACGCAGACGGAGAGGCCGCTGCCGACGTCGATGCCCTCGGCGCGCTCCTCGCTGGCGTACACGCCGACGTTAGAGATCGATCCGATCCGATCGAGGAAGAGTTCGTCGGCGTACACGTCGGCCGCCTTTTGGGACTCTCCGGAGGGATTCTCGCCCTCGATGGCGACGCGGCGGCCGGGGAGGCCGCTGCGGACGTCCGGTGCAGAGCGCGCGACGACGTCGAGGACGGCGTCGATGGTGGCGCTGGTCGATTCGGGTTCGGTCGGCGCAGGATTGTCTCTCGTAGCCATCGGATCACTCATTCCGGGGACAGCGGAATCGGTAGTTCAGTATGCGGTTACAAAAGCCATAAAATCTTTGTTACTGCAGTTGCGC
>NZ_QEQJ01000384.1:0-441 GCF_003383195.1 Haloferax sp. Atlit-6N
AGGTCCTCGGCGGTTGCAGACGAGCGGACGGCGACGAAGCGTTCGCCGTCGCCGAGGTCTTGGTACGCAGCGAGGATTCCCTCCCGAACGTCGTCGGGGACGGGGGTGTTCATAATAAGTTCGTGAGCGCGTTCGTGCGCCTCACGAAGCGCCTCGGTGTCTTCGTGATCGACGTCGACAGCCGAAAACAGCTCCTCGTCGATGCCTGCGTCCTCGATGAATTCACGGTATGTCCCGGCGGTCACGACGAACCCCGAGGGAACAGGCAGCCCTGCCCCGGTGAGTTCGCCCAGCGAAGCCGCCTTTCCGCCGACGCTCTCGATGTCGGCGGATCGCACGTCGTCCAGCCAAGCTACAGCCATTAGCGTGTGCAAGTCCGCAGATATCACTAAAGTACTTTCCGAAGCGTGAGACGCCGAATAAAACGTACTCGGAAGCGAA
>NZ_QEQJ01000385.1:0-441 GCF_003383195.1 Haloferax sp. Atlit-6N
AGATACACGGTACATGGAACCTCTGAGGGAGCTCAAGTTCTGTCCCTCTAAGTCAATCGATAGCTATAATCTACCGCTCAGTGCTGAATATGCGCCCTGCATTCAGTACGGCTTCGACAAACTGTCACCGTCTGAGGGTTTCAACAGGGGCCATCCGTTTTTATCCAGGCGTTCCCGAGGATGCGTCAAGCAAATATATCCACCTTCTGTCCGTCCCACACTCGACACAATCGTAATTGTGGATGCCTTCCCACCTACTCGTTCGTTCCCATCGCTTCGACTCTGTTGAAAAGATCAGCGGAAAACGTCACACACCACTACGTTCGGCACCGCTTCACGACTCGTTTACGAGACCGGACTGGAAACCGTGGCCCCACTCAATCGAGCGGTCGCACACGAGCACCAGTCCAGATACGCGCAGCTTATTCGAGGTCGAAGCGG
>NZ_QEQJ01000386.1:0-441 GCF_003383195.1 Haloferax sp. Atlit-6N
AGCGTTGTTGAGCGACCCTTCCCGATCGATCGCCCGCAACAGGGCGACGTGGCGTGAGTCGAGCGTCACCCCGTCGCTGCCGATGTACGTGTCGAACGAAGGACGGACGTCCATACCGTTCGGTACGTGTTAGCGAGCAAAAGCGTTATGTCTCCCCTGAGAGAACGATGGTTGTATCTATGTCGGAACAACGTTCGACCGCGGACGATGGAAGACGATCTCGGCTCAGTGGGGCGACCTCTCGACGATCGTTCCTCAAGATGGGTGCCGTCGTGGGTGCCACGGGGCTCGCAGGGTGCTCACAGGTCACCGGCGGTGAGCAGAGCCAGCAGGCACAAGCAGACTTATCCGGTGAAACGCTCACGTTGACGACGACGACGAGCACATACGACACGGGGCTCTTGGACGCGATCCATACCGACTTCGAGGAGATGTACGGTG
>NZ_QEQJ01000387.1:0-441 GCF_003383195.1 Haloferax sp. Atlit-6N
GAGGGCTACGGCGCGCGCGCCGACACCCACCGGGCGGTCGAGTGGGCCGCGGGGCGCTACGACCGCGTGGGCCTGTTCGGCTTCTCGTTCGGCGGCGCGATGGCGCTCCTCGCGGCCGCCGAGGGCGCGGCCGTGGACGCCGTCTCCGCGCTCGGACCCGCCGGGCGACTCGCCGACGACCTCGACGCCGTCGCGGCCTTCGACCGCATCCCCGTGCCCGTGCAGGTCGTCTACGGCACCCGCGACGACGTCGCTGACTGGGAACCCGTCGTCGAGCGCGCCCGCGAGTACCACCAACCGGTCGTCGAGTTCGCCGCCGACCACTTCTTCGTCGGACAGGAGGCGAAGGTCGCGGCCGCCGTCGCCGACTTCCTCATCCCGAACCTCGGCGTCGAGTGAGAGCGGGGGTGAGCGACGGGGTCACTTTCGACGCCATCGACA
>NZ_QEQJ01000388.1:0-441 GCF_003383195.1 Haloferax sp. Atlit-6N
TCCTTGAGCACCGACGGTTTCGATTGTCACGTCGCGCACTTCTCCCTCCTCAACAGGAGGACCAGATGAATCATGGCTCGTGCTTTCCTGAGAGGCGGGATGCCGTGGGCTCTGTGGAGATGTTGATTCAGCTTCGGAGGATGAATCAAGAAGAGCGATGCGATACGTTTCATCAACAGTCAGCGCCCCATGCCTGATCTCACTCGGAGGAATCTCGATGACGAATGTGCCATCCTCCTCCGTAATTTTCGCAGTGAACAGCGAACACAGGGAGTCTGAGATTTCTACCATAACTGGGTTTGATACTGGATACAATTAATCGGTCTCTTTGAGAAGGAGCGAACTGTATCAGCTGTCCTCAGCTGGTTCTTCCCAAGGAATGTCTCGCTTGTGGACTACAGCGAGCTTCGAGTCGTCATCATCTTCCATTGCACTAAGACC
>NZ_QEQJ01000389.1:0-440 GCF_003383195.1 Haloferax sp. Atlit-6N
CGTCGTGCGATCGGCTGCGTAATCTGCTGCAAACGCTACTCTCGTCGGTCCTCGCCACGGCCGGTCACGGTGTTACCTCACCTCACCCGCACTCTCTCGCCGTGTTCGATACCGGCACGCCACCGCGTCGTGTCGCCTCCTGACGAATCAGCGGTCGCGATATACTATCGGTACCTATCATCAATATGTTCAAGTGATGTTGGTCTCCATACAGGTGTACGCAGATAGCTGTGGGATGCTCGATGTCCCGGGGGGTGCGGCGACGCGGACGCTGTTGGCTGCGGAAGCCACCGACACTCTCTGAATCCTATTCTTCCGTTTCCGGCGTTTTAGCGGCCATATAAACACTATATACTGATAGTGTATGCTAGCGGTACTTTCAAGTAGTGTTGTCCAATACACACGAAACGAGTGGTGCACACCTGTGTGGAGGCCACTCG
>NZ_QEQJ01000390.1:0-440 GCF_003383195.1 Haloferax sp. Atlit-6N
AACACGCGCGATCGGTTTTCCTCGTCGATACCATCGCCGTCGTCCTCGACGTAGAAGCCGTTCTCAAGCCCTCCGATGGTGACTGTCACGTCATCGCCGCCGTGTTCGACACTGTTGCTAAACAGGTTTTCGAGCAGTTGTTCCAGTCGGCTCCCGTCGGCACGAATGACAGCGTCGGCCTCGACAGTAAGTTCAGCGTCGCCGGTTTCGACGTTGTGCCAGCACTGCTCGGCCGTGTCCGCAAGCGCCACGACGCCGGCATCAACCGACTGCTCGTCGCGTGCGGCCGCGAGCAGGTCGTCAATGAGTGTCCGCATCCGCGCGAGCGCGTCGCTGGCGCTGTCGAGGTGTTCGCTGCTGTCCTCTTGCCGGGCCAGTTCGATTCGGCCCTCGGCGACGGAGAGTGGGTTCCTGAGGTCGTGGCTGACGATGCTAGTGAA
>NZ_QEQJ01000391.1:0-440 GCF_003383195.1 Haloferax sp. Atlit-6N
CATAAAAAGTAAGTAAGCATATATTTTTCTTAAAATATAGGATTCAGTATAGATAGGCAATCAGTTGTCGAGTCACAATGACTAATAAATATCCAGTAATAAGGAGATAAACCAGATGTTATAGCCATAAATAGGCGTTTTAGAATCCACTTTGTGAATTTATGATAGGCCCCCTACGAGGCCCCAGATAAATTTGTCATATTTCAAAATATCATTGCTTTCTTATAATAATCCGTCTCGAACGACCGAGAACTGTACAGTCGGGAACGGGCTCTCGTCGCAGTAGCGTGGGAGAGCGCGGGCGCGAGCGGTGAGCGAGCGCCAGCGGGCGGAAAACTAATATTTCCAATCGTCCACGACAGCCGGCGACGTGCTTCGGACGGTCGTGCAGTCCGTCGATTACGGAGACACGACCAGACGTGTGGCAGACGACAGACAGC
>NZ_QEQJ01000392.1:0-440 GCF_003383195.1 Haloferax sp. Atlit-6N
CGTCGGAGGTGAGTCGCCTGAGACAGACCCGCTCGGTCAGTTCGTCGAGCCGCTCCACGAGGTCGGTGATGACCGCGCGGTCCGAGAGATACGTCTCGACGACGATACACTCGCCGTCGGCGCGGCGGATTCGCGGTACGCATTCGAACTCGGCGAACGCCCGGCAGAGACAGTCGTCGCCGACGCTCGTCGTCGCGTGGACCACTTTCGAGGCGTCCCCGTCGCCGACGGTCACCTCGGCGTGGCAGACGTCGCCGTCGAGCTGCGTGTGGACGTCTTCGACCGCCGAGTCGGGGCCGGCTAACGGGCACGAACAGCGCTTTGCAGGCTCGATTTCCAGCAGGAGCTGGAGGTGTTGTTCCCGCAGTGTGTCGGCTTTCGCCTCCGCGACGCCGCTCGTGGAATCAGCCATTGGTAGTCAGTCGGTCAACACGGGGGAA
>NZ_QEQJ01000393.1:0-440 GCF_003383195.1 Haloferax sp. Atlit-6N
TCAGCGGAGTCGTCAGCGGGCATACTCTAGGTCCAGTCGCGCAGAGAGGTGATAGTAGTACGTCAAAACATCCCGGTGAGGGGGCACCGGAATGCCGATACTGAGAGGGATTTGGTAGCGGATGGGGGTTCACGTGCCTCTGGCCCCAGTTCGGCAAAATAATGACTCCTATTTGAAACTTATCTTTTCATCATATCCAGAGATCTGTGGCGGAAGCTAGCGTTTCGCGGCCGAAATCGGCTCCACCGTGTCCGCTGTTAGGATGGCTGTCGTAGCACCCCTCGTTCCGAGTGAATTCCAGCTGGCTACTGTGGTTCAGATCATAGCAGCCGGCCATCGACGTCAGCGACGGTTGGAGCGTCTCAACTGCTTACGTCGACGTCCTCGTCGGTGAGGTAGCGATGACCTCTTCGCGCTACTCGTGCACCTCTGCTTGGAGT
>NZ_QEQJ01000394.1:0-440 GCF_003383195.1 Haloferax sp. Atlit-6N
CCCGCCATACCGGTCATACAGTCGAGCTTCAGGCGCCGGACGAGGAGGGGCCGACCGAACGCATCGGTGAGGAGTAGGCGTCTCAGGTATGTGTCCTCACCATCCAGCAACCGAGCGATTTCGACGATCAGTGCAGATCGGGTGACAACCGAATTCAGATGTCTGCTACGATTCGGCAGGAAAGGAAGTCCGCCCTCCCCGAATTGAACGGGGGACAAGCCGATCTACAGTCGGCTGCTCTACCAGGCTGAGCTAAGGGCGGGCACCTCAACGTAGCGCCGCTGTTGGACTTAAGGGTTACTCATCGTCGCCGTCAGTCGGTCCGGTTCGTTCTCCCTCGGGCGATGGGTGTTCGCCGAGAACCGATAGGAACTGTTCTGCCGTGCGGTCGATGTCGGTCTGGACGGCTTGCAGCTCGGGTATCGTCTTCCGGTTGTACG
>NZ_QEQJ01000395.1:0-439 GCF_003383195.1 Haloferax sp. Atlit-6N
GAAACGCCAACGACCTCCGGCAGGACGTACGGAGCGTGCTGCTCGCCCGTCTCCATCACGACCAGCCCGTCTCCGGGCAGTACGGGTCGGTCCAGCGGACGTCCCGGCGCAACCGGACGCTGAACGATGACGACGAAGTGCTGGAGACACTGACAGCGGCCGGGATCGACCGTGAGCGCGTGACCAGTGTGGACGCCAGCAAGGTCGACGACGCGCTCGAAGTGACGGAGCTCTCGGAGTCGGACGTCTACGAGATCGAAGAAAGCGAGTACGTACGGAAGGCGGACGTCGACGAAGAACGCAAAGCAACGCGGCTGCAAGGGCTGCAAGATCAACTGGCCGCTACCGACGAGGACACGGCAGACCTCCAGGCAGAAATCGAGGAGTTAGAACAGCGGATCGACGAGCTCACAAGCTTCGACGCCGCGGCCTCGTTCCA
>NZ_QEQJ01000396.1:0-439 GCF_003383195.1 Haloferax sp. Atlit-6N
ACAAACAGCGCCCAAACGGGCCTATATCTCCGGATATACGGCGTACACCGAATGCGCTCGGATGGGGTGGGAGCGCCAGAACCTTTCGGAGTCGCGGTCCTGGCTGACGTATACGCCCGTCGGTCAGCAACTGGCGGTATTGAACGAAACGAACGTCTACTGGCGCGGAACGGAGGTCATCGACGGAACCGAGACTGTCGTCGTCGTCGGGTATCCCTCGAAACAGGCCCTGCGGGCAGTGCCCGACGTTCGGGGAGCGAGTGCAACCGAGATCCAGGACACAAATATCGAGAACGCGACGGTGACCCTCTGGCTCGACAGCGAGACCCATCGACCGGTGCAGGCACAACGCGAGATCGAAGTCGCAGATAGTGGGGCGACAGCGACGGCGACAGTGACGTTCGACTTCGCTGGATACGACGAACCGACGTCGGTACGC
>NZ_QEQJ01000397.1:0-439 GCF_003383195.1 Haloferax sp. Atlit-6N
TGGGCCCTGTACTTAAAGACCCGAAGTGAGCGAAGCAGAGCGCGATCTCGTTGATCGAGTCGTTCAATCATCAGCACCCACCCCCCGAATGTCGCTGGCCGAGCTGGGCGTCTCCCCGTCGACAGGGATACGCGCCACGGTGATCTGGCCGGCTTCTCCGGTCATCGTGAGCTCTTTGCCACCCGGCACGTCCTGGAGTTCGTCGAACGCCAGCGCCTCGATCGGAGATTCGAGCGGATCGAGGACGGCTCCGGATTCGATAGAGAGCTATCCGGAGCCAGGATCCGTGATCACGAGGCGGTGTGGGTGGGCGTTCTGACACTCGGCGATCACCCTGACGGGACATAGATCTCCGAGGAGTTCTGGTCGGTTGCTTCACCAGCGTTCACGGCGAGTTCACGGACGGCGCGGTTGCACGCGGGCAGCAGGTATCGGGCAG
>NZ_QEQJ01000398.1:0-438 GCF_003383195.1 Haloferax sp. Atlit-6N
CCGTGGCCCAATGGACCCACAGGACGACGAGATGAGCGCCGACGACGTCGTGCGTTTTCTGGAAGTCGTCTCGGAGTTCGGCGTCCGGAAGGTAAAGTTCACCGGCGGAGAGCCGATGCTCAGAGGAGACCTCGAAGAGATCATCGAACGCACGCCCGACTCGATGGAAGTCTCGTTGACGACGAACGGTACCTTCCTCCCGGGTCGTGCCGAGGACCTCCGGGAGGCCGGCCTCGAACGCGTCAACGTCTCACAGGACGCGCTCGACCCCGAGGCGTTCGCCGAAATCACGCAGTCCGGCGCGTACGAGAAGGTCATCGAAGGCGTCGAAGCCGCGCTCGAAGCCGGACTCGATCCGGTGAAACTGAACATGGTCGTCTTCGAACACACGGCCGGCTACGTCGAGGGGATGGTCGACCACGTCGCGGAGAACCCCGG
>NZ_QEQJ01000399.1:0-438 GCF_003383195.1 Haloferax sp. Atlit-6N
CACATGGTGATGGTATGGTCAAGCGTGACAAGGGCCGTATCGACCGGAGATCGTTCCTAAAATACAGTGGATTGGCTGGTACTGGTATCACGGTTGCAGGATGTACTGGGAATCAGTCGGAAGAAACTACATCTGTTAATTCAGGTGGGTCAACGTCGTCCGGCAATAATCAGGCGACATCAGCTAACAAATCGTCGACTGACTTCGAATATGTGACAACCATCACACCGACCTCACTCGATCCGATGAAGGGGTCGGACAACATCGAGGCCATCCTCCTTCACAACCTCTACGACCCACTCCTCTATTACACCGACGAGACGCCGCCAACCCTCCAGAACTGGCTCGCCACCGACTACACCGTCTCAGAAGACAAGAAGACGTACACGTTCTCGCTTCGCGAGGACGCGGCGTTCCACAACGGTGACCCCGTGACCG
>NZ_QEQJ01000400.1:0-438 GCF_003383195.1 Haloferax sp. Atlit-6N
CGTACATACCACATAGACGCGCCAGGAGAGATAAAATTCCACCGCGTGAGCGGATCGCGTAGTCGAGAAAAAACGCGAAGTGGGTATCAGACGAGGTCGTCGTAGGTCGGCGACGCGCGGTCGCCGGGGAAAGAGTCGACTGGAGCGGTCGTCTGCTCGCCGGAGCCCATATCTTTCACCGTCACCTCGCCGTTCGCGAGGTCCTGTTCGCCGACGATGACGACGGTCTCGGCGTTGATGCCGTCGGCGTAGCCCATCTGCGCGCCGAAGCTCCGATCCGAGACGTCGACTTCGACGACGTTGACCGCCGCGCGGAGGTCGCGGGCGATCCGCGAGGCCACCTCGCGGGTGTCGCCGACGGTCAGGACGTAGTAGTCGGTCGCGAGCGCCTCGTCGGGCCAGACGCCGGCGCGCTGACAGAGCAGCGAGAGCGGGGCG
>NZ_QEQJ01000401.1:0-438 GCF_003383195.1 Haloferax sp. Atlit-6N
TCGAATCTTCTGCGAGCGACGCCCCCGTCGTCGTCGCACTGGGCGGGAACACCCTGCTCGGCGAGCACGGCCCGTGGACGCTCGATCAGCAGTTGGCGGTCGTAGAGCAGACGGCCGCGCGAATCGCGGCGGCCGTCGACGCCGGCTACGACGTCGTGCTCACGCACGGCAACGGCCCGCAGGTCGGCAATCTGCTCCTCCAGCAGGAGCACGCGACCGAGACGCCACAGCTCCCGCTGGACGTACTCGTTGCCGAGACGCAGGCGCAGATCGGCTACCTCCTGCAGCAGGCGCTCGACAACGAGCGCGAGGCACAGACGGACTCGATGACGATCGTGACGCAGGTGGTCGTCGATAGCGACGATCCCGCATTCGCAGAGCCGACGAAGCCCGTCGGCCCGTTTTACACGGAGTCTGAAGCGGCTGAGAAGCCCTTCG
>NZ_QEQJ01000402.1:0-438 GCF_003383195.1 Haloferax sp. Atlit-6N
TTGGGTCGGGAGGTATCCGACCACGGGACCAACTACACCATCCGCCAGTTCAAAGACGTCCCGTTCACGCCGATCGACCTCGTGAACTGGAAGACCTTCTCCTTAGAGGAGATGGCGTTCCTCTGGCTCTGCATCGAGAACGACAAGAGCCTGATCTTCGCGGGCGGGACTGCCTCGGGGAAGACCACGTCACTGAACGCGGTGTCGCTTTTCATCCCCTCGAACTCCAAGATCGTCTCGATCGAGGACACTCGCGAGGTCGAACTGCCCCAGCGGAACTGGGTCGCCTCCGTCACGCGCCCGTCGTTCAGCGACGACGACCGCGGCGACGTCGACGAGTTCGACTTACTGGAGGCCGCGCTGCGACAGCGCCCCGACTACATCGGGATGGGCGAGATCCGCGGCGAGGAGGGGCGGACGCTCTTTCAGGTGATGTCG
>NZ_QEQJ01000403.1:0-438 GCF_003383195.1 Haloferax sp. Atlit-6N
GGAGGACTTTGGTCTCGAAACGCGGGTTGTGCCACTCAAAATTATTTATGCCTAAGCGAATCTAATTGCTACTACCGATCTGTGATGACCCCGCCAACACCTGCTTCATCAACTCCGCCCCCGGACAAATACATCCCTACAGAAGACATCACCCGTGCCGAATCAGACGAGGAACGCTACTTCGATGCGATCGGCTATTTCGATGGGCGGGTGTTAACGGTGCGACTTCACGATCGAGCACGAGACGAGGAGGTGGTCGCCGCCCGTCGGCGTGGAGACCGTGTCTTCACCGTGCTTGCCAGACGAGAGTAAAAGCATCACACGTTACGGTATGCGGATCTGTGGCTGATAGTAGATTGGACAGGTGCGTAAGGGATCCTTCTATATGCTGGCAGCAGCGCCGTCAGGGCGGTACAAGCATCCCGCCACGGACAGGTT
>NZ_QEQJ01000404.1:0-437 GCF_003383195.1 Haloferax sp. Atlit-6N
TGGATCTCTCGGGCGGCCAACAGCAGCGTCTCTGCATCGCTCGCGCCATCGCGCCCGACCCGGAAGTCCTCCTGATGGACGAACCCGCGTCCGCGCTCGACCCGGTCGCGACCTCCCAGATCGAGGATCTGATCGAGGAACTCGCGCAGGACTACACGGTCGTCATCGTGACGCACAATATGCAGCAGGCCGCTCGCATCTCGGATCAGACCGCCGTCTTCCTGACTGGCGGTGAACTCGTCGAGTTCGACGACACCCAGAAGATCTTCGAGAATCCCGAGAGCCAGCGGGTCGAAGACTACATCACGGGCAAGTTCGGGTAACGCCCGTCGATTCTGTCTCTCTCCCTTTCGCCGCTCTGCGTTTCGCCGCTTTCTGTTCTCGCTGTGCCTCTCCTTCGCGACACTCTTATACTGCAGTCCTGTGTGCCGACAGGT
>NZ_QEQJ01000405.1:0-437 GCF_003383195.1 Haloferax sp. Atlit-6N
CGCGGCCGAGAGCATCTCGTCGCGCTCGTCGTCGTCCGCGTACTCGACGTTCTCCCGCACGAAGTGGTAGTCGGCGTACGGCGCGACGACCTCGCTGACGGGGGCGCCGTCCGCGGCCGCGAGCAGTTCGAGGAACCGCGCGCCGATGTACGCCCCGTCCCGCGAGAGCCGGTACGGCGGGAAGAAGACCCCGCCGTTGCCCTCGCCCGCGATGGGGACGTTGACCCCCTCCTCGTGGAGATCGCGGGTGCGGGTGATGATGTTCGTCGCGCCGATGGGGGTCAGCTCGAGGTCGGCGTCGTTGGCGGCGCAGACGTCGACGAGCCGCTGGGAGACGTTGACCGCGCTGACGACCGCGTCGCCGGGTTCGAGACAGGCGTCGGCCAGCGTCGCGAAGGAGGTGTCGCCGTCGACGAACTCGCCGTCCTCGTCGACGA
>NZ_QEQJ01000406.1:0-437 GCF_003383195.1 Haloferax sp. Atlit-6N
CGGGAACGGCCGGGGCAGGCGCGAGGAGCAGGTGTGTGAGAAGCAACCGCGCGCGGACCAGACACGCGTAAGTCGGCGGTCAGCACCCCCCGATCAGAATAGCTGCACGTCCCCAGCCACGAGATCATCAGTCAGAGAGTCGATGGCGTCGAGTTCCTCTCGTACCAGCCCTCGAACCGCGTCGTCGGCACGCGCCGTCGTGTCGACGTCGACGGCTACCGGTTCAGTTACCGGGCGCCGGATTTGGGAGAGGAGTTTCACGGCAGCGTATTCAGTCCCGAGCGTCTGGTGAATACGCTCTGCAGCGTTGGTGGCGACGAGGTTGTACAGTTTTCCCACGTGACTGACGGGGTTCTTTCCGGCCGACGCCTCGAGGCTCATCGGTCGATGCGGCGTGATGAGTCCGTTGACGCGGTTGCCCCGACCGACGTTCCCGT
>NZ_QEQJ01000407.1:0-437 GCF_003383195.1 Haloferax sp. Atlit-6N
ACTAGCTGCGGACAGCAAAATGTACGACTTGACCGGGTTCCAACGCGACCTGCTGTACGTCACCGCCGGCTTGGATGAACCACACGGACTCGCAATCAAAGACCAACTCGAAGACTACTACGAAACCGAGATCCACCACGGCCGGCTGTACCCCAATCTCGATACGCTCGTTGAGAAGGGACTGCTCGACAAAGGCGAAAAGGACCGCCGAACGAACGTCTACGCGATTACAGCTCGCGGTCGTCGAGAAATCGAAGCCCGTGACGACTGGGAACAACAGTATACCAGCGAACTGACCACCTGACTGCTGCTACGAGACGAGTAGCTGGGATGACAGACAACTAGTGGGGGAACGTGCTGTTTAAATCGCTTAATCCGGCCAGTATCTTCTGCCACACATTACGAATACCGACTTCTCGTCTCACTGGTCAACTTCG
>NZ_QEQJ01000408.1:0-437 GCF_003383195.1 Haloferax sp. Atlit-6N
GGTGTCAACATCACCGGTCGCACCCTTGGCAATACGCTTCAGCAACAACCGCTTGAGGAACCCGTACTTGGAGTAGCGCAGTGCCCCTCCGAACAAGCCAATCTTATCGGGATGCCAGTCAGAGCGCTCAAACAGTTCATCCACGTACTGTGCGGCTTCGGCTTGCTGTTCTGGTTCGTCGACTGCAGAAGATAACGATAGTTGAAAGAATCCTGTGGGTCGCACGTTCAGAATCTCGTTGTTCGAATCGACGAACTCGCGGACAGCTTCGTGATGTTTCCCGATGTGGATCGAGGACCCGACGAGGATTGCATCGAACGTCTCGGTATCCAAATCGGCCGGGAGTGATTCGACGTCGACCGTCGTCACGTCGTGTCCACGCCCTAGCAGCGTGTCTTCGATCCGGGCGGCGACCTTCGCGGTCTGTCCCTCACCCG
>NZ_QEQJ01000409.1:0-436 GCF_003383195.1 Haloferax sp. Atlit-6N
GTTGCCAGAGTGTTCAACTAATGTCGTATGCTGTCCGGACACCCACGACACGGGGCTCAACTTGCACGGATCTCTTAGTTTTGATCGAAACAGACTACGGTAGCGTCTGTCCTCGCCAGAACTTTCTATGTGGTAGGATATTTTCCACTTGTCTTCGTTGACTTTGGCGGCTGGACGGTACAGTTTACAGTAGTCTATCCCACTTTTTCCAGGAACCGCCGATAGCTCGGCGATAAATTCTGGGTGTTGCGTCTCTTCAAGATACTCTTGGATGAGCACAGGGGACACACCGGCGCGCCGATGCTGGCCTCCACAGGTGATTCGCGAACCGTTTCATCGAGTTCTTCTTACTGAAATTCTAATTTGTCCGCCGCTGAATGTTCCCCACTCGGCTAACTTAGTTTACGAAAGATTATCCGTGTATATGATTGCTGTT
>NZ_QEQJ01000410.1:0-436 GCF_003383195.1 Haloferax sp. Atlit-6N
CTTGCCGGTCGCTCGTCGTCGCGACCGTCACCTCGTGGGTCGCGTCGCCGAAGTCGGCGTCGAACCGCTCGCGGATCGGCTCGGAGGCCTGGACGACCGCGTGGCCCGCGTCGAGGAGCAGATGCGTGACGGCGGTGGTGTAGATGCCGCGGACGCGGACGTTCGCCACGTCGGTGACGTCGTTGGCGGCCGCGTCGGCAGTGGTATCGCTGGCGGCCGCGTCGGCACGCTCGCCCCCGTTCTCGTCGTCGCTCATCGGCGCAGATCCTCCGGGCGGCTCATCGCAACGCGTCCTCGTCGTGCGCGAACCGGACGCGGTCGTGGACGGTCGGACCGAGCGAGAGTTCGACGACCTCCTCGGAGAGGATACGCCCGTCCTCGACCGGGACGCCCCAGGTATCGAAGCGGAGGTAGCCACGGAGGTCGCTCCCGTGCG
>NZ_QEQJ01000411.1:0-436 GCF_003383195.1 Haloferax sp. Atlit-6N
TTGAGTCTGTCCGGTTCTGGGGTGCCCGTGATGGTGAGAGTAACCGAAACTACTTCGAGAAAATGGAGTCAGACGATCTTGTATTGTTTTATCAGGATGGTCAATACGTAGGTGTTGGGTTCGTTGGGCTAACATTTGAGGATTCTTCCGATTGGGCAAGCACAACGTTCTGGCGGAACGCACCGTCGAATCTCATCTACACGATTACTGAGTTTGACGAGGTCGCTGTTCCGCGGGCTGCTGTCAATCGAATCTTTGGGTATGACGATGAGTACTATCCCCAGGGATTAATGCGGGTTGCTTCAGGTCGCGTCAGCCGTCGACCAGTCGTAATCAAGCGAGCGGTAACAGAATTCGATGCAAAGCATAGCCCGCGACAAGATACATAGCGTATCTTTGTGGTCGCCTTGCTAGTTCTCACTCGGTGAGTTCGCTA
>NZ_QEQJ01000412.1:0-435 GCF_003383195.1 Haloferax sp. Atlit-6N
GTCGACGGCGCAACGCCCGATCGCCGATCGGAGTCGGGGACGGAGCGCTACCGCACCGTCGTCCCCGATATGGACGCCGTCGAGGCGGTCCGGGAGCTAGCCACCGCGGCCGGAGGCGAAGTCGTCGACATCCGCACGCGAGAGCAGAGCCTCGAAGACATCTTCCTCGACCTGGCTCGCGAGACTCCGCCGGCCGCGGCTCGGGGACAGGGCCGAGAGCCGAAAGCGAGCGGCCCGGGAGCGCGGACAGAGAGCGACGGGAGACCGTCCACTGGCGACGACGCCGACGCCACCCAGACCGACCCCGACGGGGGTCGCCGGCAGTGACGCGCTCGCTGCGCGAACGCGTCGCGGCGGTCGTCCGGATCGCCCGCTGGGAGGTCGAACGCTCGGCGGGGATCGTCGACCGCCGAACGGCGGTGCTCGGCGTGCTCG
>NZ_QEQJ01000413.1:0-435 GCF_003383195.1 Haloferax sp. Atlit-6N
GTTCTGCCGCCTCGGTGTGAAGCCAGTCGGCGAAGCGACCCCAGGCGTCGGCCTCGAACTCCTGACTGCCGACGTGGACGTCCGAAATGAGGGCCGCCTGGACGTGTCTGTCGGCGGTGTTCGGCGAGTACGTCCGCGGCACGTCCGGGAAGTACATCGCGTCGACGAACATAATCCCCGCGTCGTCCGAGAGCGTCCCCTCGACGGCGATGCACTCGTCGAGCAGCAGTTCGTCGACCAGGCTGGCGAACTCGCGGTCTTTCATCACGAGACAGGGGAACGTCCCGGTCGTGTCTTCCAGTTCCACGAGCCAGTGGCCGCTCTTCGTCGATCGGATGTCGTTGACGAGGCCGATCATCGCGGCGTCGTTGCCGCCGCTCATCGACTGGATCGCCTCGGCCGGCCGGTGATTGACGCGGCCGCGGAGTTGCTTCG
>NZ_QEQJ01000414.1:0-435 GCF_003383195.1 Haloferax sp. Atlit-6N
ATTATTACTGTTAGAGTCAGTCTGCTGCCACGAATACACGTCACTCAGCGGCGACGATCGGCGGTCGACGGCGAGGCTGGCGTCTCGTCGAAGAAGGCCGTCAAAAGCTTCTGCTGGGCCTTTCTGAGGTGGTTGTGAAGCGTCGGTGAGGAGACGTCGAGCGAATCAGCCAGTTCCTCGGCGGTCGAGCCGCGACGCCACTCGAAGTAGCCGCTGTGGTACGCCGCCCGGAGAACCGTCGCCTGGCGATCAGAGAGCCGATCAGCCAGGCGTTCGCGGAATCCCTGGTCGGTGTCGACAGAGCGATCGGCCTGGTGTTTCGCCGCCAGCGACACCGAGGGATGCGCGTCGGTGACGGCGTCGACGACCGCGCGGACGTCGGCCTCGCCGGGCTGTTCGACCGTGACCGTCGCATCGCCGCCATCGGCCCGCAAC
>NZ_QEQJ01000415.1:0-435 GCF_003383195.1 Haloferax sp. Atlit-6N
GTGCTGTTTGCGTTGCCATCGCCGTCGACAACGGTCAGCGAGACGGTGTAGTTGCCCGGTTCGGTCGGCGTGAACGAGGCCGTCTCTCCCGTCGCAGACGTGTTCGCGGCCGAGAGCTGCGCGGCCGGATCGTCGAGGCTCGTCGCGTTCAGGTGCCACCGATACCGCGTGATGTTGAAGTTGTCTGTCGAGGAGGCTCCGCTCCACGTCCGTGTCGCCGATCCGGGCTGGGCGTACTGCTTGGCGACCGACGTTCCGACGGTCGCGTTCGTCGTGAGGGTCGCGACCGGTGGCGTCGAATCGGCCACGTGCAGCGTCGTCGTGGTCGTGTTCTCGACTCCGACGACGTCCCGCGCTGTCAGCGACACCGTGTAGTTTCCGGCGACGTTCGGCGAGAAGGTCACCGCTGCGCCGGTCTTCGTGGTGTTGACCGAG
>NZ_QEQJ01000416.1:0-434 GCF_003383195.1 Haloferax sp. Atlit-6N
ACTTCGCAATCGAACATCCCGATGGTCGGCGGGCGATCCTCGAGATCGTCGGATTCTGGACCCCGGAGTATTTGGAGTCGAAGCTGGAGAAGATCCGGCAGGTGGAGGCTGAGAACTTCGTGTTAGCGGTCTCGGAGCGACTGGAGTGTGCCAGCGAAGACTTCGGGAGTGTCGCCGATCGTGTACTTTGGTTCAAAACCGGGATTCACGTCTACGATATGGTCGAAATGGCTGACCAGTATGCGACAGGACACGCCCCAGCGAATACGGATCAGTAACGACACTCGCCCGACGATCCGTGCTTGTACGCACATCATGAGCGCGAACCAATCTCTGTGCCGGGTTTGAACTCAGTCAACTCCTCGATACGCTGTTCGAGTTCCTCAACCTCTTGGCGCAGCTCCTCGGCGTCGGGGTTCTCACTCAGAGCGAGC
>NZ_QEQJ01000417.1:0-434 GCF_003383195.1 Haloferax sp. Atlit-6N
CAATCATTTAAATCGCTTCTAAGCCACCGTGTGATGAGATTATGGTCCTGCTGGGCGAGAGTTTCGAGTTCGGTAGGGAAGAGCCGAATCACCTCGCCCTGTTTTTCAGCGTTGAGGACTATACGGGCACCAGATTCAGTATTCATCTCGTAGACGGTAACAAAGCCAAACTCATTCGAAACGGTTGTCAGCTGGGTTCGTTCAGCTGAATCATCTTCTCTGATAGGTGACCGATGAGTGGCATCCGCTCCTGATAGATTGGCAAGCGTGTCGTGGTTCTGCCAAGCGAGTGCCTCTAGTGCAACTGCGTCCAATCGAATCGAGGACGTCGGCGTTTCGATTTCGAGACGCTCCCCCTTCGGCGTTTCAATCCGATTGAGACCTATTGAGTCTCCTTTCACATCCAGTTGGGTGAGTGGAATAAGGTTCATGAT
>NZ_QEQJ01000418.1:0-434 GCF_003383195.1 Haloferax sp. Atlit-6N
GTCGTCAGTCCTTCGACGAAGTTGTCGTACCACCAGTTCGCGCGGACCGGGCCGCGCAGGGCCGCATTGATAGCGTCGTGGATTCGGTCGTAGAACGGGAAGGCCGCCGCACCGACGACGATAGTGATGATACTCATGATGACGTACGGCGTCAGTTTCGTCGGGAAGTGCACCGAAAAGGAGTGCGCTTCCCCGGGGACGACGCTCCCGTAGACCTGTCCGACCAAGCCCTCGATGAAGAGGTTCGGGTCGGCGGAGAAGGCGAGCACGAGCGCGCCGAGAATGGCCGGCGGAACGAGCATCGCCACCGGCGGGCGGTGGACGTGTCCCCGTCCATCGGGTTCGTCGCCGAAGAACAGCGAGGCGAATTTGATGGAGTAGAGGAACGTGAAGACGCTCCCGAACACCGCGACGACCGGGAAGGCCCACGCGAT
>NZ_QEQJ01000419.1:0-434 GCF_003383195.1 Haloferax sp. Atlit-6N
CGTCCTCCTCGCCGGAGACCTGCCAGACGAAGTCGACCTGATCCCACTCTGTCATCTGCTCTGTGATCTCGGTCGTGTCGACGTCGACTTTCACCGAGACCTCGATCATCGCTTTGATGTTTCCCGTCCGCGTCGAGATAGTGAACCGCTCGATGACGCCGTCCTCTGTCAGGCGCTCGACTCGGTTGCGCACCGTCCCCTCGGAGGTCCCGACCTGCGCTGCGATCTCCGTGTAGGGCGTTCGGGCGTCCCGGCGGAGAATATCGAGGAGCTGGCGATCGAGATCGTCCATACCCCCCAGACGCGCTCGGGGGGCTTACCGATTACGAAATTCGTAACTGAGCTACGAAAGTAACACTTATACCCCAGAATCACGTGCGTTTCTCGTAATGTCGGACGCCTATCTGGCCCTGGAAGACGGCCGCGTCATCGAG
>NZ_QEQJ01000420.1:0-434 GCF_003383195.1 Haloferax sp. Atlit-6N
GTCTCTCATTGGCAAAGGTCGCTGTCGCGATATTCGTGATTATCGCAGTCGCATCCTTTTCGGCCGGGCTACTCGATGGCGGTTCGATACCCGTGCTTTCGGGGTCGAACGCAACCGAAACAACGCCGATACCAGACGAGAGTACCGCGATTCCGGAGTCAAAGGGGAAATCGTACGTCTCGTCGGATGACCTGGATACGCATCGAATCGCGCTACTCATCTTCGAACGGCTCAACGAAGAGCGCCAAAAACGGGGGCTCAGTCCCGTCGAATACGACTTGGAACTCCAAGCGATTGCCCGCTATCACAGCAAAGATATGGCCGAATCAGGGTATTTTGCTCACGATTCACCCGATGGGGAGTCATTGAAGGCACGCTACCAGAAGTTCGGTTACAACTGTAAGGTCCCAGTCGGCGGGAACGCATACATGACA
>NZ_QEQJ01000421.1:0-433 GCF_003383195.1 Haloferax sp. Atlit-6N
GTTGTTCCTCGCAGCGGCGCTCGGAATGTTCCTCGGGTTGGAACGCGAGCGGTCGAGAAAGAGCGCCGGAATGCGGACGTTCACACTGACGAGTCTCCTCGGCGGCGTTGCGGTGGCCATTGGGAGCGACACTCTCCTCGCAATCGGCGGGGTGCTGGTGGTCGTGCAGGCGGTGCTCCTCGGGGGTCGTGGTATCGTCGAACGAAGCGTGGCGCACGGCGATTTCGGGAGGGAAGATTCTGATGATGATTCCGAGGCGGACGACTCCGAGGCAGACAACTTCGGAACGGAAACGGGTCTCCTTGAGACGGACGACTCGGAAAGAACCGGCGACAAAGAAGCGAGTCTATCGCTTACCACGTCGACGTCGCTTCTCGTCGCCTACGCGGTCGGTGCTGCGGTGGTGAGCGGCTACCTCATCGAGGGCGTCGTC
>NZ_QEQJ01000422.1:0-433 GCF_003383195.1 Haloferax sp. Atlit-6N
TTTTCAACCCACAACTTGTACCTAATGATAGACATCACTAGTTCAGTCACATCTCCTTTTTGTAAAAATGATTTATTTACTACCAAGTCAGTACTGCCAGATAGATTTGATATCTTGGCCCTTGCCTCTGGCCATCCAAACCCCTTCTCGCTCCAGTCGACACAAATCGACTGATTGCAGTCGCTCCAGAAATATATGTCCCCTACTCTACTATAATCCTCCTCTCTCGTGTCTATCTCCCTTACATAAATATGAATATCATTCCGTTTGTCCTGTGCTTGATTCCAACGAAGGAATTGACTTGGTATCTCTAACACAAAGTCAGACTCAATTTGGATTATGTTGTGAATATTATATCGGTATTTTTTCGTGGTGTCATCCTCGGCATCTTCATTTAGAGAGCTTCTTGCCGGCATAGATAGAGCTGTTGTAA
>NZ_QEQJ01000423.1:0-433 GCF_003383195.1 Haloferax sp. Atlit-6N
AGGCGTGAATCAGCAGTCTGACCCCCAGATTTGAACGCTGAAGATGAGGCTTCAGACGAGGAGGCGAGAGAGCGTCGGTTCAAGTGGTCCCAGATGAGCCTCAACGAACTCGTCGGTGTCGAAGTTACCTGCAATACCCTACTTTGACCTCGACTTTGCCAGACAAGTGGTCTGTTGAAGTTCTCAGTCGCGGGTAATTTGTTGAGGCTGTGCTGCATACAGAACGTGAGTCGGTTAGGGGTGTTCAACGTGCCAAGATCGCGAACGCGTTGGGGTTACCCATGAAGGTATCAGAATCACATTTTGACTTCATACCTGACAACCAGAAACGACTTGCAGATGGGATTGATTGTCTAATTTGATGGTCCCTGATGATTCAAAAGATTATCTTGAATTGTCTCGTCGACAGGTCGTTGGCCTCTGCAGCGGAAGC
>NZ_QEQJ01000424.1:0-432 GCF_003383195.1 Haloferax sp. Atlit-6N
CGCGTTCCTCTTCGCCGTCGACGTCGGCGACGCCACGGCCGGACCGACGCTAGTCACGGCGATTCTGCTCGCAGGGCTCGTTTACCCGCTCGTCTTCGGCACGTTCGGCGGGGCGCTCGGTGCGCTCGCCACGCCCGAGCGTGCGTGAAGCGCCGAATCTGCGTTCCGGATCGCTCCGCGTTACAGATCGCGGGCGACCATCTCGCCCCAGTGGTCGAAGCCGTATCGCTCGTAGAACGCCTGTGCTCTGTCGTTCTCGCGGTCCACGTCGAGCACCATCCGATCGAGCGGGAGGTCCTGGGCACGCGCGCTCTCGACGGCGGCGTTCATCAGCGCGTCGGCGACGCCCGTTCCGCGGTAGTCGGGGGCGACGAAGATCTCGTTGAGGACCGCGGCGTCCCAGACGAACGCCAGCGACTCCGGGAGGACGAA
>NZ_QEQJ01000425.1:0-432 GCF_003383195.1 Haloferax sp. Atlit-6N
TCGACGCCGGCTTCCTCGAACTCACCCGATTGGGAATCAAGCCCGCAGACGACGAGATAATTCGGAATTCGGTGACGGAGGTCGACGAGACGATCCGCGTGGATACGCCGCACGGTCCGGCGTTCTATCGGTACAACGGCGACGGCTACGGCGAGCGCGCAGTCGACGAGGAGGGCGCGCCGTGGTCGATCGAATCGAAGGGCAAAGGCCGACTCTGGCCAATCTTCACCGGCGAGCGTGGAGAGTACGAACTGCTCTACGGCCCGGACGAAGACGCGCTCGATCCCCGAAACCTCCTCGAAACGATGGCGGGCTTCGCCAACTCCGGCCGGATGCTCGCAGAGCAGGTCTGGGACCGCGAGCACAGCACGCAGTACAACTGGGCGTTCGGCGAAGGGACCGGCGCGGCGACGCCGCTGGCGTGGTCGATGG
>NZ_QEQJ01000426.1:0-432 GCF_003383195.1 Haloferax sp. Atlit-6N
CGTGCAACAGTCACCCGTGAAATCGGGTCCTACTGATACGGAGGAGATGGGAAGAAACTAATCTTTGAATCCCCCTCATAGTCACAATCATACCCATCGGTCGGAACGACATAGTAGATAATGTCTTGAGCAGGATAGTTCAGCAATTTACCTTCTGAATCGTAGGTCTCGAAGTAGGTTACACGCTTGTCGACGATTCGAAACAAGTCGCCGCTACCCTCTGTAAACGGGGCAGTTCTGCAGATATCTTCGTTCATAACCAGCGCTCCGAACGAGACTAATTCGCCTTTTGACGCTGTGGCTACAGGCCCCTTGACTGTTCGACTTTCAATTACCTCTCCCGTCGTATGGTGAACCAGAAGGAGGCCAGTATGTCTCAGCTCGCGGTTCGATTGTACTGGCACGCTATCCGTTCGTTCTCCCATGTCTCTT
>NZ_QEQJ01000427.1:0-431 GCF_003383195.1 Haloferax sp. Atlit-6N
TCGCCCGCGACCTCAAATCCTACCTCAACAAGCGGCGCTCGATGCAGAAGCGCCGGAAGAAACAGGACGTTCTCGGACGGATTCTGCCCGAGATGGCCGACAAGCTCTCGGAGGTCACGGGCCGGCCGCGGCCGAACATCGACGGCGCGCTCGCCCGGATTATGAACAACGTGAGCGTCGAGCGCGAGGTCGACGGCGACGCCGTCACGCTCGTCGTCGAGAATCACTCCGACCGGACCGAGGCGCCGGAGATCACCGACATCGTTTCCGCCGAGCCGTCGGACCTCCCCGAGGACGCAAGCGTCGTCGACCTCGACGGCGAGGGGTTCGTCTCGTGGGGGCCGTCGGTGCCGGCGGGCGAGTCGGTCGAACTGACATACACGGTTTCGGGAGACGCGTCGTTCGACGTCGACGTCGACGGCGTCGAGACC
>NZ_QEQJ01000428.1:0-431 GCF_003383195.1 Haloferax sp. Atlit-6N
CGATGAGATACTCTTCGCTCGTAGCCTCCCCATCACCGGGAAGGAGGAAGCTCGACGCGCCGAACTGCAGGTACAACACGATACTGTTCTCGTTGCTATCTTTGTTCGCGAGATACCCCTCCGGTGGCGCGAGAACTCGCACCTCGACACCCGACATTTGAATCGAATCACCGGCTTGGGTCCGGTACAGCGTCACGTCGTGTGTTTCAACCGCATCAAGGTAGGCGTCGTAGGTTGCTGAACTCGACGCAATACCGGGATCGTAGACGGCCCCGACACCGTCGGCGTTGGTCTCGAAATGCTCGATCACGGCCGCGTGCCCGCCGATGTGGTCCGCATCCGGGTGGGAGGTCACGAGGTGATCAATACGGGTTACGCCCTGGGCTTCGAGATATGCGATAACGTCGTCGCCATCATCGCGCCAATCCCCG
>NZ_QEQJ01000429.1:0-431 GCF_003383195.1 Haloferax sp. Atlit-6N
TGGACTTACGATAATCCCTATCAGAACAGCGTCCGCCCAAGCGGATGCAACAGCGATCGACGGCCAGTCAAAAGGCAGCAGTCAGCGTACAGCAGCGGTGATACGACCCGACGGTTGCCCCGTGGTTGTCGTCAGTTCAGCTTTTCGCGCGCGACGGCGACGCCCGTGGGTGCGATGATGATCTGGTCGTCGCCCTTCTGTGCGATGTCGCCGTCGACCTCGTCTGCGACCTGTCGGAGGTCGTCGATGATGTGCTCCATCGTGCTGTCGGTGGTCGTGTGTCGCGTGATGTCCGCGATGACGAGATCACCGTCGTAGACAGCGTCTTTGATGGCGACGACGTCCTGCTGGCTGCTAATCGTCGCGATCCGGACGTTCATCTCCGCGGCCCCACGGGAAGATTCTACGCCCTCGATGTCGAGATCGAGGTA
>NZ_QEQJ01000430.1:0-431 GCF_003383195.1 Haloferax sp. Atlit-6N
CCGGACGCGTACGCACAGGTCGTTCCGCTCCCGTTCGCGCCCATTTCAGAATTCGGTGACTGCTGGATCGAAGTGACGCTGAACAGGGAGACGGGGCGGCTCCGGCGTATCGTCGACAACCGAGCCCTCGTCGTCGACCTCTGGGAGGGTGCGGTCGAGAAGTCGCTGACGTATCGCATCGAGACCGAATTCGATCAATACGGAGTTGCAACCGCTCGCCGGCCGATTGGGCCTGTCGACCGAAGTCTCGAATCGCGCGCGAAGGCGCTGCTCTTCGATTTGATGACCTACTGATTTTGGTTGCGCTTACGGACTCCCTGCAGGGTTCGGGACGGCCAGATACGCTTATCTCCTCAGAGCGCCAATATGACGTGATCAATATGGAAAAGAATGTCGGCGGTTATGATCGCACCGCTCGCCTCGTCCTCGGG
>NZ_QEQJ01000431.1:0-431 GCF_003383195.1 Haloferax sp. Atlit-6N
CGACTCGACCGCGTCCTCGCCGCCAAGGACGCGTGGGCTGCCCTCGACGATGACGCTCGCGCGTCCGTCGAGGAAGCCTTCCGGGCCTACGACGAGGCGGGCGAGACCGAGCGCGCTGCCGTCCACGCCGCACTCGAACTCCGGGAGGCCGGTCTCCGAGGCGAGACGTTCGACGCGCTCGACGAGGCCGACCCCGACGCCCTCCGCGATGCGCTCGGTGCGCTCGGCTACGTCGACAACGACGGGTCGGTCGCCCCCGGTGCGGACGACCGCCTCGACCGCATGCGCGACCGCCTCGAAACGGCGAAAGACCTCGAATCTGGCTCGTTCGACGTGCTCGAAACTATCCAGTCGCGCGGTGTCCGGTCGCTCGACGATTTCCGGTCCGCGTTCGTGGAGTACATCGCACAGGAGACCGACCTCTCTCGTGG
>NZ_QEQJ01000432.1:0-431 GCF_003383195.1 Haloferax sp. Atlit-6N
TCACTTCCCGAGACTGAGACGGAAGCCGGTCCTGACGGTACCCGCCACGTCGCCGTCGTCGACGACATGGCCGAGGTGGAAGCACTCCGCGAGGCGGCCGAGTCGGCGGGCGGTCGCGTCGCCGACATCCGAACCGACGAGCCATCACTGGAGGATATCTTCCTCCGACTCGCCGGAGAAGCACCGACGAAGAGTACCGCGGAAGGGGGTCGCGGGCGGTCGTGACTGACCGCAAGACGCGGCTCGTCGCGCACGCACGCGCTATCTTCCGAATCGCCCGGTGGGAGGTGTCGCGTTCGGCCGGTACACTCGACCGCAAAACAGTCGTTCTCGGACTCATCGCTGTACTGGTTGCTGGGGGCATCGCCGCCGGAGCAGCGGGAAGCGGAGCCGCCCTCGACCGCGACCTCTACCGAGTCGGAATCGCATCC
>NZ_QEQJ01000433.1:0-430 GCF_003383195.1 Haloferax sp. Atlit-6N
GCACCAGATCCGGATAATAAATACTCTACAGTGGGTGGCATCGTTGATACAAAATCCGGAGACGAGGCGAACTTTGGAGACGAAGAAACAGAGGGAAAGCACACTGAGTATCTCAGCCGGGCGCGGAGGCACCTCGATACGGAATATCTCTCCCACATCTTTGTTGTGAACGAAATCGATGGGCAGCAGGAGATCGCCTTCTTCGATAAGATGGCAGATTCCTACAACTCGAATGAAAATATGGTCGTGTGGTACGTCGATGCGCTGGCGATGCTCCTGGAGGTAGCACTTACTGTCAACCTGAGAAACGAGTTGCAGTTGGTTGGCGGTGATTTTCAGAAGCTATTCTATCCGTTCTTTGTCACCGAAGCTTACAAACAAACCAGCGTCAGTGGGATCACGAGAAAGGTTGGACAGAGTCAAGAAGACT
>NZ_QEQJ01000434.1:0-430 GCF_003383195.1 Haloferax sp. Atlit-6N
TAACGCACGGATTGCGGTCGATTGTAGAAGCCCGACTCCGCATACCGAGTGGAAATCCCAAACGAAGTATTTTATCATTAGGATTGATTGGTGAACAATTCGCAACGGAGGACGCGAAGTCAAAACAGATTGTGGCTGTAGCAGACGAGGTGTCGATAACAGATGAGGCCGAATGGACAATTACGACGCTGGTCACCTTTCTAGACAAGATCGATGAATACGGAAATGACTATTCGAGTGGGTCAAATCACCGACAACTCGTTGTCGAGGAAATTAACCGGATTAACGATGCTCTGGGGTCACGCAACCAAGATATCGCAGCCAAAATCTCTGAAGACGATTCGTTAGTAATTGATGTGGTCCGGGCCAGCCGGTTCTTCAGAAGTTCATTCACTCCAGAAGAGTTGCTTGAGGAGATGGACACCCAGAC
>NZ_QEQJ01000435.1:0-430 GCF_003383195.1 Haloferax sp. Atlit-6N
TATGCGCGAGTGGAACGCGTCCGCCGAGGTCAGCGACGACCGCATCGTCATCTACAACCGGTCGACCGGCGAGTTCACCTGGGAGTGGTACTTCAAGAACCACGTCCCCGAGAGCACCGACGGCGGTTACAACGACGACTGGTCGCACGTCAACGACGTCGACCCCGTCGGTGAGGACCGCCTGCTGCTCTCGCCGCGGAACTTCGATCAGGCACTCGTCGTCGACATCGAATCCAAAGAGATCGTCGAGCGACTCGGCTCCGACGACGACTACGACGTGATGCGCGAGCAGCACAACCCCGACTGGCTCCTGAGCGAGAACGGCACGCCGACGATCCTCGTCGCCGACAGCGGTAACAACCGGGTCGTCGAGTACGCGAAGGAAGACGGCGAGTGGGTCCGGACCTGGGAGGTCGGCACGGGATCGCTC
>NZ_QEQJ01000436.1:0-430 GCF_003383195.1 Haloferax sp. Atlit-6N
TATCTCGGCCGGTTCTCCGCCTCCGGGTCGGCGTTCGCGGGCGTCCTCGGGATGGTCGGGTTCTATCTCGCGTATCACGCGTGGGTCGTCTTCGCGCTGGGCTTCGTCGCGCTCGCGCAGGGCGACGACGCGTTCGACGCCGTCACCGACGGCTACCGGTGGTCCGTCGAGCGGCCGGTGGCGACGGTGCTGGTCGGCGTCGTGACCGCGACGCTGTTCGTCGTATGTCTGGTCTTGACGGTCGCACTCCCGCTCGTGTTTCCCGCGCTCGCGGCCGCGTTCCACACGGAACTGGCCGCCCAAACGCGCGACCGAGAAGAGGATGCGACCGACGCGGCCGACACGGCCGACGCGACCGCGCCGACCGACCGTCCAGTCTCCGGTGAGAGTCCGAAAAACGAGTTCTCCGCGACGTTTCGACGGTGACGCT
>NZ_QEQJ01000437.1:0-430 GCF_003383195.1 Haloferax sp. Atlit-6N
GTACAACCCGGACATCTTACGTGCTGCCGACGAAGCTCACTCCGCACAGGAATTCAGTGAAATGCTCGACATCCCGATCGCGACGTGTTATCGCCGCATCGAGGAACTCACGGGTGCCGGGCTGCTCGAACTACACGACAGCGTCCTTTCGGACGAACACCGCCGGACCAACGTCTATCGACGCGACGTCGACGAGATCGTCATCAGTTGCGACGAGAACGAACTCAACGTGCAAGTGACTGAGCGCCCCGAAGTGAAGAACAAACTCGACGACGTCTGGCGGAAGATTTCTCAGGAGTAAGCTGGCTGGCGGCGTGTAGCGAGTCGGGGCCAGCGTAGGCCCCAACGCTCACAACCGGAGCACGAAGTCCGAATCGCAGCCGTAATTTTGCTAGTTCGCTGACTCATTATTGCGGATCGCTGTCGGACT
>NZ_QEQJ01000438.1:0-429 GCF_003383195.1 Haloferax sp. Atlit-6N
CAGCCCGCCGGCTGTGCGCCGCTCGTCGCCGCGCACGATCGCGGTGCCGACACGATCGAACCCTGGGAGTCGCCGGACACCATCGTCGGCGAACTGGAGATTCCCGAGCCGAACTGTGCGGAGCCGGCGCTCGACGCCGTCGCGGAGACCGGCGGCGGATTCGTGGCCGTCGACGACGAGAACAGCCTCGAAAGCGCTGTCGTGGCCGCTCAGAAGGCAGGATTAGAGGTCGGTGCCGCCGGCGGAGTCGCGGTCGCGGCGGCCGGCGAACTCGCTGCCGATGGCGTGTTCGGCCCCGACGACCACGTCGTCGTCGTCAACACGGAATCCGGAACCAAGACCGCAGACGTGCTCCGGAGCCATTTGATGGGAAAAGGAATCTGAGTTAGAACGGTCACGCAGCATCGTTTGGACCGACAGATTATTAAT
>NZ_QEQJ01000439.1:0-429 GCF_003383195.1 Haloferax sp. Atlit-6N
CGTGGTGACGTCGACTGTGATGGCGGCAACCAATCCGTGACCGGGTAATCCTTCGATGAGCGTCGGCGCGTCGCCGTTGATTTCGCTCACTCGATCGAACGTTACTGACGGGCTCTCTCGTGACATTTGTCTTCGCTCCGTGGGGGGTTCTGGTGCTTCGAATCAGCGGTGCGTGGTGTTTGGGCTCGACGGTCCATTCGATCACGTGTCTGGACGTGACCAAACATATTACTCAGTAAACACGAGCCCATATCAATCCATCCACTCCGTGATCCCGAGGATCTTCTCACAGATCGGGCAGATCCAGACAGTGGCAATTCCGGAGTGATCCTGCGGCTCGCCGCCGCTCACGGGCGCAATCTCTTCTTCACAGTAGGGACACTTCCCCGACATACGACTCCTACATCACGGGGCAGTACCAAGATAGTA
>NZ_QEQJ01000440.1:0-429 GCF_003383195.1 Haloferax sp. Atlit-6N
ACACACACCGTTCGGTCTCGGCTTGGCGGGGCTTCGACTCGCTCGCCGCCATGACCTCCCGCTCGTTGCGACGTACCACACGCCCACCGCCGAGTACGCCGAATATCTCAGTTCTGTCGGGGCCATCGAGCGCGGCGTCGAGCGAACCGCCGAGCGCTACGAACGCTGGTTTTTCGACCGCGCCGACGCGGTTATCGTCCCGAGCGAGGACGCCAAACGACGCCTGTTGGAGGAAGTCGGTGTCGACGCCGACATCGCTGTCCTCTCGAACGGCATCGACATCGAGCAGTTCGCGCCGGCCGATGGCGACGAGTTCCGTCGGCGACACGACCTCGGCGACGGTCCGATTATCGGTTACACCGGGCGACACGGCTACGAGAAGCATCTCGACGAACTTATTCGCGCCGCAGCGGACCTCGACGTGACGCT
>NZ_QEQJ01000441.1:0-429 GCF_003383195.1 Haloferax sp. Atlit-6N
CTGTTCGAGGCCGGTGCGCCGCTCTCGGAGAAGATTCGCGGACTGGGAAGCACGGGCGTCCGGTGTGTCGGCTGTCGGAACTCCGTCCGTGGCCACGACATCGCCAAGTCCGATCTCCTCTCGAACGTCCAGCTCGTGCCGTCGGGGGTCGGTGAACTCACGCGCCTCCAGAGCGACGGCTACGCGTATCTGAAAGTCCCCTGACTGCCGTCTCGGACAGTGCGACGTCCGGTTCGACCCTCGCTGTCGACGCCACCGAGAGCGGTCGACACCCACAGCATTCACAAGCGAATGGTAACGACGCGAGCAATTATGCGTCGGACTCCCGTACTCTGGAGCGGGCGATCGGTATGAACTTCGACGAATTCACCGGCGAGGTGCAGCACCGACTCGAACTCCCCGGGACGGGCGAAGCAGTGCGGGCGATCC
>NZ_QEQJ01000442.1:0-429 GCF_003383195.1 Haloferax sp. Atlit-6N
GCGGTCCCCCGATTGGCGAGAGCCCGTTCGACTCGATGCGGCTCGCTCCGCCGCGACCGAGCGCAATTCCCTTACTCTCGCGTCCCAATCCCGGCGTATGAACGTTGCCGCCCTCGCCGCGGACCTCCGCGCGGCAGCGCGTCGGACCGACCATCGACGCCTGCTCGTCCTCGCGGGCGATCGGGACGCCGGCATCGACGCCGCCTACGACGCCGTCGAGGGGGCCGAGATCCCTCCGTCGGAGACGACCATCGTCACGGCGCGGGAGGGGTTCAAATTCGACCGCGTTGACCCGCAGCAGGCGCGTGAACTCCTCGGGACGACGCGGACGGCCGTCGTCTGTGACGCCCACGAGTCGTTCTCGCCGAACGTCCTCGGGCGACTCGTCGGCACTGTCGACGGCGGCGGCCTATTTATCCTCCTCACGCC
>NZ_QEQJ01000443.1:0-429 GCF_003383195.1 Haloferax sp. Atlit-6N
TTCGTGTCGTCCCAAGAAGCGACGAGGCCTGCCGGGGTTCGACACGGTCGAATCTAAAGCCCTCACGGGACGTGACAAAGGTTACCTCGTCCTCGGGGACGTCGGTTCCGCGAACCACATCAAAGGCGGCGTCGATGCCGGCGTCCCTGTCGCCGGTGAAGACGAGGAGTCGTCGCTGGTTAGCCGCCATCGCCTAGTCGCGGCGGGCGGCCGCGAGCGATTCGATATCGGGTGCGTCAGGTCGGCGAGAAGCGTCGCCGGAACGGGTCATA
Organism: Haloferax sp. Atlit-6N; assembly: GCF_003383195.1. Lineage (NCBI taxonomy): Archaea > Methanobacteriati > Methanobacteriota > Halobacteria > Halobacteriales > Haloferacaceae > Haloferax > Haloferax sp. Atlit-6N. The sequence continues at coordinate 273 of NZ_QEQJ01000443.1, forward strand.
TCACCGTTATGCTGGCGCGCCTATTCACGTTCTTCGGTCGCTTCGTTCGGCAGTCGTGTGCGGACTCGAAGTCGTGAAAATCGGCGTTTTTCGCGTCCCGTGCGGACTCGTGGCACGCCGTCGAGATTTTGAAAGCGCTTTTATGGGGGCCGGAGCA
>NZ_QEQJ01000444.1:0-429 GCF_003383195.1 Haloferax sp. Atlit-6N
CGTGTTTCAATGTTTGCGATGGGAGTGGCCGACACTGAGCCAACCTCACTGACCCACTCACGGCGACCGAAGTTATCGACAATCAGGACTCGCTCATCCGTTCGGGACGCGATCCGAAGTGACGTCGGCCACCCCAGATACCCGTCTCCGCCAGTAACGATGATCGTCATTGGTTACTCTGTATGTGAGTTACTACGCATCTGGTATATGTTTATCGATTGAGGGCACCCACTGGATTTGCATTGACTACGGGTCGTCGATTCCTCCGGGTTAAGGACCCCTTAATAGGAGCAAATACAGTTCTACTACTGGAATCAAACCAAATCGTAATTATTGTCCGACCGCCAATTAGGACGCTCTTAACCACAGTTTCATTCGTAGAGAAACAATTATATGCCACTCTTCATTACTCGCTGATAGTTAGGCACG
>NZ_QEQJ01000445.1:0-267 GCF_003383195.1 Haloferax sp. Atlit-6N
CGGACGATGGCGCGGGCGATGGCGACGCGTTGTCGCTGGCCGCCGGACATCTCGTCGGGCATGCGTTCGAGCATGCCCTGCAGCTGGACGATTTCGGCGGCGCGCTCGACGCGGCGCTCGATTTCCTCTTTGTCGTAGTTGCGGAGGCGGAGCCCGAAGGAGATGTTGTCGTAGACGTCCATGTGGGGGAACAGCGCGATGTTCTGGAACACCATCGCGACGCCGCGGTCCTTCGGCGGGAGGTTCGTCACCTCGCGGTCACCGATG
>NZ_QEQJ01000446.1:0-255 GCF_003383195.1 Haloferax sp. Atlit-6N
CCCCCCCCCCCCCCCCCCCCCCCCCCCCCCCCCCCCCCCCCCCCCCCCCCCCCCCCCCCCCCCCCCCCCCCCCCCCCCCCCCCCCCCCCCCCCCCCCCCCCCCCCCCCCCCCCCCCCCCCCCCCCCCCCCCCCCCCCCCCCCCCCCCCCCCCCCCCCCCCCCCCCCCCCCCCCCCCCCCCCCCCCCCCCCCCCCCCCCCCCCCCCCCCCCCCCCCCCCCCCCCCCCCCCCCCCCCCCCCCCCCCCCCCCCCCCCC